>CAWBON010000018.1:0-801326 GCA_963790445.1 uncultured Alphaproteobacteria bacterium
TGGTTGCGGAAGTACCTTGCCCAACTCAACACGGCGAAGTTCGTGCAGATTGCGCCGTAATTGAACAGATGTACGCAATGTTAGCGTGAAGCGTCCGAGGTCTGGTTCCAGCACCAACGTATCGACGGTCCCGACTAGTCGCTTGCTGTTCCCGTTCTTGTAGTGAACGGTCACAGGCTCTGACAGTTTGGGCAGCGTGAACTGAACACGACCGTTGGGGCTCAAATTTACCAACTACAACTTCTCACCCACCAGATGATGGGTTTGCTGATCCTCCGGCGCTGCCTGAAAGTAATGCTCGTCGAAGTCGTTCGGTAGGAACGGGTACTGATGTCTCATCCATTGATCGTCGTAGGTGCCGGCCCACTTGATACGCTGCTGCCACGACCGACCGATCGGACCAAACGCCATTGGTTTGTAATCGCCGTTAGGGCGTGTAATCGGATTGCCAATTTGCTCCGTGTTCGGAAGGCGCTGCCCTTTCAACTGGAACCTGTTAAGCCAGGACGAAAACCCAGACCGGCGGGATTCGTAAGATACCAGCGATGAGTTGCCGGATCTGGTGTCGGTTGATCTACACCGCCATAGGCATTATCATATGACAAAGGCATCACAGTGAACGGGGCAGGCTCTCCTGGCGCGACCCCGAAGAGCACCCCTGATTGCCAGATCCTGTTACCTACGACGCTAAATGCCTTTAAGACTTGGCCAACCCGAACACCAACCGTGACCTGCTTGGCCGGCCGTCCATGCGGTGCATAGCAACTACCGTTCAACAGGATATCACAGCGCAGTCTGGACGGCTAAATGAGACGCGGTTTTACCCAGAAAAACCTGCCTCGCCTGTAAATTGGTCGGTCATTATCAGCGGTACCTGGTCGTCCAACAGGACCGGCTCAGAAGCAAGTGCAGATGGAAATCCGTACGTTGCTTTGGCCACTACAATAAGCCATTCGCGACCGGTCTTATCGGTCGCGGTCGAATATTCTGCCGCAAGCTTAGTTGCGTTAATCAACTCCATAGGGCGAAGATAAGGTGTTTTGTACAGATTGTGCAAACATTGCGGTCAAAAGGGCTGCAGACCACAGTGCAATCTCCGCGCAACCATCGAGGGCAATGCGGATCGACGAACAATCGGTCGGATAGCCTGATGCACATAAGCCAAGGAGGCACGTCATGCAGAGCCTGCTCCAGGACAAGTAAGAAGGCTACTCGGCTCGCTCGTGATGCGCTGCCCGTCAAACAATGCGCCGCGAAAAGCTCCGCCAAAATACACGCGCGCGTTGCGCCGAATTTCTTTGAGCGTGCGGGTTGCTGCTTCATCGGCATTCATCGTATCCAGCGGTTTCCAGATGCGCTAACGCGCCAAGTTTTACACGGGAGCGCCACAACGACGGAGCGGCTGTGTTCGCTGCGTCAGAGGTCGCCTTGGGCAACGCCCTTCGACAGGTTCCTGACCGCGTCGAACAGCGGGCCAAGCTTCGCAGTCAGCCTTCGTCTGCCCATCCGTCTAGCAGGCTCTTGGCGTCGTTCGCGATCTTCGCCAGTCTCTTATGGTCGATGAATAGTACGCCGTAGCCGTGCTCCCCAACGTAGGTAGCCTTGAGCCGCAAGATCAACGGAAAGACCTTCTTGACCACCTCGCTGATGCTGACGCGGGGAAGCGTGGCGGGTGCTGGAGCAGCCGTGGGCGCGGGCGCTACTGCGCGTTTGACGTCTGCCCGTGTCATCTTTTCTGCCTTCAGCTTGTCTTCGATGGTCTTCTTGACGAGGCCGGGATTTTTTTCTCCGCATCGCGAACGGCGCGGGCTTCGTGGACCTGTTTGCGGGTAAGGCCGATGTCCTCGACGGTCTGAATATCATTGTTCTCGATTGGAACATTGATCGACTTTCGATCTCCACCTGGCTTCTGCACCTCGCCGCGATTTTGCGCCGCGTCGTACTCGTCGGCTAGGCGGCATTGTGCGGTCGTCTCGATAAGGAGTGCATCGCCCATCGCCTTGCGGCAGGCCGTTACGATGGTGTCGTGAGCGTTCTTGGCCTCGGCGAATCGCGCTGCCGCTTTGGCTGTGGTGTAGGCGAAACTGGCCGTCTTAGCGTCAAGGACTTCAGCTGCAGTGGTTGCTGTAGCCAGCGCCGCCGCTGCCTGTTCGATTAAGGCCGGAGAGTTGCGCCGGCGGTGGCGACGGTGCCGATTGAATAGGTCGCCAGCCAGCGGTCGAAAGCCTCGTCGTCATCAAAGTGCGCGCGTTGACCTTGAAGGCTTCGAGGCGGCCTTCCCGAATCTCGCCTTCCAGGGTGCTTTCGCCCAGGCCGACCTGTTTCGCCCGCTCGGGGATCGACGCGGCGCGCCGCGGCAACGGCGGCCCGAATCGGCGCTGGCTTGAGCTCGTCGTCAAGGATGGCTCTGACGAATTCCCTGAGCTCGAAATCGGGATTGGGCTCAGCTTGGCGAACAGCTCTCTTAACCACGGCGATCTCCTGCGGCCCGCTCGGGGCCGCTTGATTTCAGGATGATCGCAGCGTTCGCCTGTTGTGGGTTGGCTACGGAACGTCAGCAGAGGGATTATCCACCCCAAAGCTCAAGGATGCCTAGATTGCATCCCATCCGGCCTTCGGATCGACCGGGGCATGACCCGGAGCCTTTAGTACTGCCTGCTATGGCAACGCGCTACCCGTCGCCCGATCTGAGCCATGCCTGCCATAAAACGATAGTCATGCAATCGCATATGTGGCGAGGCAACGCTATTAGGCCCGCATCGGAACAACGTTATCCACAGGAACTTGACCAGAGATGATGGCCCGCAGGTGGGCGTCCCAAATTTCCAGCGCCTGACGTTTGCGCGCAATCAGATCGGATTTGAGATAATGCCGAATGAGCACGCGCGCGCTTTTTTCGTCCTCGCCGCCATGCCCGACAATTGCGCCGATGACGTCTTTCGCGATCCCCAGTTCGTACATCAGGCTCGCCGCCGTGCGTCCAAATCGTGCGACTTGAACGTAGCGATCGGCAATCGATATCGGCGCGCGTTAAGCTGTCTCTATTCCGATCGTGGATTGCAGTCAATGGACGTTGCCTGCTCTCGGACGGGAATAGAATGCCATCTTGAATGTTTCCTTGATGCGCTCCTCGATGATCGTGCGAGCGACGCCAATGAGAGGCATAACGCGCGGCTTCTTGTTCTTCGAGCGCGCCGCCGGCAGCGTCCATAGCCACTTGGGGAAGTGTCAATCTCCGCGATCACCAAACCACCGACTTCACCAATTCTGTCAGCCAGTAAGCTAACTGAACCCGCAGCGCTATCGCGCACAACAGGCGCGCGAGTGCCTTTCGAGCCAGAACCAGAACGAGTGAATTTCATCGGGAGTCTAGTACGCGATCGCGCGGCGTGCCCTGGTCGTACGATGGCAACGCGCGCGATGGATCGTTCTCCAGGATAGTCCTTGGACAGGCCCCATTTGAACAATCCGCCGATCAGCGTCCGAGCATGCCCAGCTGCGCGAACATGACCACGAGCTGCGATCTTTTCGAGAAGGAGCAGAAGATCGCGCCGTCTTGACATCGGCGGCCGGCATCGACGCCAAGGGTTCCAGAACACGACGGAGAATGCTTTCGACGTCTGCTCGCGGATCGCAACCGATTGGTGACGCGGCGGCTTGATATAAAAAGCTCCAGGGAGCGCGCCCAGCGTCATCGCCCGAGCCTTGGCGTCACGATCCGCCTCTTCATCGGCAATCTAGGTCTCTTGCCCTTCCCTGGGCCGTCTTTGACAAGGTCCGCCAGCTGGCGGACCGCGCGCCTCATCAAACAATGTTGCCACGATCGCCGTAGCGGCCCCAGGATCGTGGTTCGCTGCGACCGCGGGAGGAGCCCTTTGATGCGATACGCACATCGGTCGAAATACTTCACGCCGTCGGCGCGACGCGCAGGGGCCAGAACGGACGGGCGTGTGGTTCCTTCCATTCGATACGGTTCGAGCCTCCGCTCTGAGCGAATTCCATGAACCGCGCAGTCAAGAACAGCACCTGGCCCGCGCGTTCTTCCCGTTCCCGACACCGCGCTCTCCCTTCTCTAACCCGGTCTTCAACAAATAGGCTAGCTTCATGCGAGGGTCTTACACCCGTATTTAAGGGACATCTAAGCTCGTTGATATCGCAGTGCAAACGCTAAGCTTCTGTGAGCTTGCACGAGCTTGTGTGAGGCTGTTATAAAGAGATGTGGTATCTGTAACCCAGATGCAATCGAGCGGCGAGCAGATCAATAAGTCGCCGATCAAAAATGGCGCAGTCCCGCGCGGTACGTTTCACGCTCATTTGATGACCGCGTTATGTCTCGCATCGTTATTGACGCCGTATATGCGACGCGGCGCATTCGGGAGTTCGAGTTATGAAGGCAATTGGGAAAGCTGGGCGTTTGGTATCCGATCGACCGCTTGGAGCGCAGCGGGGATTGAGCGCCTGCTGCGAACGGTCGAAAACCTCGGCTATTCGACGTTCTGGTACCCAGAGGCGGTTGGATATACAATCCCCTCTCCATCGCGAGCTTTATGCTGGCGAACACGGAGCGGCTCATCGTGGGCAGCTCCATCGCAAATATCTACGCTCGCGACCCTTTCACCGCGCGACGAGGGCTGCGCACGCTGTCCAGCCTTTACGACGATCGATTTGCAATCCTTGGCCTCGGCGTGAGTTACGCGCCGATGGTCGAGAAACTCCGCGGCCACGTCTATGACAAGCCCGTACCGACCATGCGCCGTATCTCGACGTGTCTTTATGAGAGATCCGTCAAACACGACGGAGTGGCCTGTCGTGATCGCGGCGCTCGGACCATTGATGTTGAAACTCGCCGCAGAGCGCACTGGCGGCGTCGTCCCCTATAACGTGACCCCCAGGACACACACGTGAAGCGAGAGTCAGCCCTGGGGCCACTATAAGCTACTGGCGGTCGAACAGAAGGTCTGCCTCGAGATGGATCTAGTTGTCCGCGCGCAGCAACGCCCGGCGAGAGCTGCATCGCTATATGACTTTGACCAATTATCGCAACAACTGGCTGCGTATCGGCTTCACCGAAGCCGATCTCGCCGATGGCGGTTCCGATAAATTCTATCGATGCGATGGTCCTCTGGGGCGATGCGGCGACGATCGCGCGTGGCCTCACGGCGCATTTGCAAGCCGGCGCCAATCAGGTCTGCATCCAGCCGGTCCACGCCGAGGGAGACAGCGAAGCGCGCGATCGAACTCTGGGCGGCGCTCGCAGGTGTTGGCGCGCTCGACACGAACTGCTCAGCGACAAGGCGCAGTGGCGCGTAGATCGCCAGCGCTTCCCTACTTCTTAGGGCCAAGCGCGACATCCGGGGCTCGCAGGACCGCGGCTGACCACCGGCTTGGACCGGTAGGACGAAGAGTTGGGCGATTTGCATATGCGCCGGCTGCTCAAGCGCGAACAGCACCATGCGGGCGACGTCTTCCGGGTCTAGGGTAAATCGGGCCTGATCGAAATAGGCCTTTTCGAGCGCACGGTCGCCGCGATGACGCTTGAGATTGATATTGGTCCGCGTAAGGCCAGGAAGCACTTCAGTGACGCGAATGGCTGTCTCCGCGAGATCGGCCCGCAGTGCGTCGCTGAACGCCCTGACGCCCGCTTTACTGGTGGTGTAGGCCGCCGTTTCAGGCACAAGTCCTGACGGCGCTGATCGAACCGACGTCGACGATGTCGCCTGAATTCCGTTCGATCATTTCCGCTCGGTACCACCGCCCGTGTCACGCGCACCATCCCCGGTCAGATTGACATCAAGGATGCTCGTCCAGTCGTCGGCAGGCCCACTGGCAAAGTCCGTGCGGCCGCCAACGTTGTGGGCCAGCGTTGTTGATAAGAATGTCGATCGGCCGGAATTCGGGCGGGATCGATTTAAGAAGCCCATCGAGCTGTGGGATGATCCGTAACATCGAGCTTGAGGGGGAGCGAAAGCGGGCCAAGTGTCCCGGCCAGTTGGGCAACGGCCTCGCCGTCAATGTCCGCGAGCGTGACATGCACGCCACGCTCCACGAGTGCGGCCGCGATTGCCTCGCTGATCCGCTTCCGGTGCCCGTCACCAGAGCGTTGCGTCCGTTCTAGCGCGGCCATCGGACCGACCTCCCAAAGTCAACTCCGATCGAACCACGCGGCGACTTTTCCGGACTTGTACGCCGATCCACTTCCTGCAGGAAATCATAACTGTTATTTCATCTTACAGTCTTTGCATTGGCCGCCTTGGGGTTGATCCTCAACCCCAAGATTGATTGTCGAATTCTGGAAGGAACGCGCAATTCAGAGGGTCCTCGTCTCTATGCCGACGACGAAGTGGAAGAACTGGAGACGGTGGCAATGCTGCTGGCGGAGGTGCTGGCGGCGAGCGGCGCGTCCGACGGCCCGGAGGAAGGCGTTGGCGCGACGGTGCCCCGGGTATTTTCCGGCACCATCCTGGTGTCCGGCATCGCCATCGGGCCGGTGGTGCTGCACGGTAGCCGGCGACGCCTGCTGCGTCTCCTGGCGGACGACGCGGATGCGGAGCTGGTGCGGTTGCACGATGCGACGCACCGCATGCAACAGGGTCTCGATGAATTGATCGCCGGCGTGCCCGATGGCCTGGCGAGCGGCGCGGACGTGTCTGCCTCACGCGAGGTGCTGGACGCGTATCGCCTGGTCGCAGCCGATGCCGGCTGGCTGAAACGCGTCGCCGAGGTGATCCGCAGCGGTTTGTCGGCCGAGGCGGCGGTGCAGCGTGTGGCTGGCGAACTGCACGACCGCATGCGCCGGATCACCGATCCCTATCTGCGCGAACGGCTGGCCGACCTGGAGGATCTCGCGGGCCGGCTGCTGGCGGCACTGGCCGGTGACGGGCCGCGCCCGTCGGTGCCGCCCGGCGCGATCCTGCTGGCCCGCCGGCTGGGGCCGGCCGAGTTGCTGGACTGGCACGCCGCCGGCATCGGCGGCGTGGCGATCGAGGAAGCCAGTCCCGGCCGGCCACGCCGCGATCCTGGCACGCGCGTTGGGCCTGCCGTCGGTCGGCGGCACGCGCGGCATGCTGGACGCGGCGGAGCCTGGCGACGAAGCGGTGGTGGACGCCGAGGAGGGCCAGCTCGTGCTGCGCCCCGAGGTCGAGGTGCGGGCGACCTATGTCCGCGCCCTGGAAGCACGAAGCGCCATGGAGGCCGGCTGGGCGCCGTTGCGCGACCGGCCGGCGGTCACCGCCGACGGCGCTCACGTCAGCCTGATGCTGAATGTCGGGCTCAACATGGAGGTGGCGCAGCTCGACACCACCGGCGCCGAGGGCATCGGCCTGTACCGCACCGAAATCGCCATGCTGGCGCGCGGGTCGATCGCCGATGTGGCGGAGCAGGCGGCGAGCTATGCGCGCGTGCTGGATGCCGCGGCCGGACGGCCGGTGCTGTTCCGCACCCTCGACCTCGGCGCCGACAAGCTGCTGCCGGGCGATGCGCCGGAGGAGGAGAACCCGGCGATGGGCTGGCGGTCGCTGCGCATCGGGCTGGATCGGCCGGCGTTGTTGCGCCGCCAGTTGCGCGCGCTGCTGCTGGCGGCGGGCGGCCGTCCATTGTCGGTGATGTTCCCGATGGTCGCGACGGTCGCGGAGTTCCGCGCCGCGCGCGGCGTTGCTGCTGGCCGAGGCGCGGCGGGTGCGTCCGGCGCCGGAGACGCTTGCCGATCGGCACCATGCTCGAGGTGCCGGCGCTGATGTGGCAATTGGATGAATTGCTGCGCGAGGTGGATTTCGTTTCGGTCGGCTCGAACGATCTGCTGCAGTTCCTGTTCGCCGCCGACCGCGGCACGCCATCGTTGTTCAGCCGCTACGACCTGCTGTCGCAGCCCGTGCTGGGTCTGCTGGAGCAACTGTTGCTGGCCGCTCGCGCAGCCAAAGGCGGCGCCGGCGTGCCGGTTTCGCTGTGCGGCGAGGCGGCGTCGCGGCCGCTGGAGGCGATGGCACTGGTCGGGCTGGGTTTCACGAGCCTGTCGATGCCGGCATCGGGCATCCTGCCGGTCAAGGCGTTGCTGGCCGGGCTCGACCTCGCGGCGTTCCGGCCGGTGCTGTCGGCGATCCGCGGCAACACCTCCGGATCGGCCAGCTTGCGCGAGCCGATCAGCACTCTGGGCGCGAGAACAGGGGCTAGCCGGTTTGACAACTGCGCTATTACGTTTTGCTTGGACGACTCGCAATGACGATTCTGACTGCGTCGGCCGAACCGAGTGCACTCTAGTGGGCGTAGGCAGGACAACCAGTTCGCGGAAACGGGGCCACCGTGCTGCATGAGCGCAGATCAAGACTGGCGGAAAGCCGGAGCATGATGTCTACCGCGATCGAACGGCGACGGACGCGCTGCCGCTCGCCCCCAGGGCGGGGGCGGATCTGCGTGCCGCGCGGGAGCGGGTCGGCTGGACGTTGCCGGACATGGCCGGCGGCGCTGCGCATCCGCTCTGCCGTACCTCGAAGCACTGGAAGCGGGACGGCTCGAGAGCTGCCCGGCAACGCCTATGCGCTGGGCTTCCTGCGGACCTATGCGAGCGCGCTTGGGCTCGATCCCAACGAGATCGCCCGCCGCTTCAAGGCCGAAGCGGCGACGGTGAACCAGAAGACCGAGCTGACATTCCCGGTGCCGGTGCCGGAACGCGGCGTGCCGGCCGGGGCGGTGGTGCTGCTTGGCGTGGTGCTGGCGGTCGGCGCCTATGCCGGCTGGTACCGGCTGTCGGGCGAGGGCCGGCTGCCGGCCGAAACCAGTACCGCAGGTGCCGTGCGCCTGGCGCCGCTGGCCGAGCAGGCGTGCCGCCGACCACTCCGCCGCCGACCGCCCGCTGCCGACCGCCACTGGCCGCCGGCGCCTGCCGGCTGCGTCGGCGCCCGACGGCACCGGCGCCGGTGCCAGCCGGCCGAGGCGGCACCGCCGGTGCCGGCGATCTCGCCCAGTTCGGCCGCGGCCGCGCCGGTTACCCGCCGCCGTGCTGGCTGCCGGTCCCGAGCCGTCGGACCAGTCCCGCATCGTGCTGCGGGCGAGCGCCGACGCCTGGGTGCAGGTGCGGGACCGCGCCGGCCCGGTGCTGCTGAACCGCATCCTGCACCCCGGCGAGACCTGGCAGGTGCCGCCCAAGCCGAATCTGCTGCTGACCACCGGTAACGCCGGCGGCACCGATCTGCTGGTGGACGGCGTGGCAACCGCCTCGCTTGGGCGGCAACGGGGCGGTGCGGCGCGATCTGCCGCTGGACCCCGACCTGATCAAGGACGGCAAGCTGGCTGCCGGGCAGTCGGTGGCCGGTCTGCCGCACGCCGCGACGCCGCAGCCAGTCCCCAATACGGCCCAGTAGCGGCGCGGCGACGGAAACCCCATTCTAGGGCGAGCGGCGTTCCGCGCCGCAGCATACGGAGAGCGACCTCATGAGCTATCGGCCGTACCAGGAGATCATCCGGCGGAAGTCGCGCCGCGTTTATGTCGGCAGCGTGCCGGTGGGCGACGGCGCGCCGATCACCGTGCAGACCATGACCAACACGCTGACCACCGACGTGGCCGGCACCATCGCGCAGATCCGGCGGGCGGAAGCTCGCCGGCGTGGACATCGTCCGCGTGTCCTGTCCCGACCAGGAGAGCGCGCTGGCGCTGAAGGACATCGTGCACGAGGTGAACGTGCCGATCGTCGCGGACATCCATTTCCACTACAAGCGCGCGATCGAGGCCGCGGACAGCGGCGCGGCCTGCCTGCGCATCAATCCCGGCAACATCGGCAGCGATGAGCGCGTGAAGGAAGTGGTGAAGGCCGCGCGCGACCACGGCTGCTCGATGCGGATCGGCGTGAATGCCGGATCGCTGGAGAAGCACCTGCTGGAGAAATACGGCGAGCCGAACCCCGAGGCGCTGGTGGAGAGCGCGCTGTATCACGCGAACATCCTGCAGCAGCACGATTTTCACGATTTCAAGATCAGCGTGAAGGCGTCGGACGTGTTCCTGGCGGTGGCGGCGTATCAGCAGCTTGCCGAGGTGTGCGACCACCCGCTGCATATCGGCATCACCGAGGCGGGCGGGCGGCGGATGGGCACGGTGAAGTCGGCGGTGGGTCTCGGCTCGCTGCTGTGGGCCGGCATCGGCGACACGTTGCGCGTGTCGCTGTCCGATGAACCGGAGGAGGAGGTGCGGGTCGGCTGGGACCTGCTGAAGACGCTGGGCATCCGGCATCGCGGGGTGAAGGTGATCTCGTGCCCGTCCTGCGCGCGGCAGGGCTTCAACGTGATCGAGACGGTGCGCACGCTGGAGGATCGGCTGGCGCATATCGAAACGCCGCTGACGCTGTCGATCATCGGCTGCGTGGTGAACGGGCCGGGCGAGGCGCTGATGACCGATATCGGGCTGACCGGCGGCGGCAACGGGCGGCACATGATCTATCGCGCGGGCAAGACCGACCACACGATCGATGGCGCTGCGATGGTGGAGCACATCGTCGAGTTGGTGGAGGCGAAGGCCGAGGAATTGAAGGCGGCGAAGGACGCGGAGAAGCTGGCGGCGGAGTAGGGGGTCAGCTCACTGCTGCCGAATGGTTGATGGAGAATACGCTCTGGTCAGCGGAGATAACCCGCAGCGGAAAGATCTGACTGGCACGCGGCTGGATATCAGTCCGCTGGTGAAATGCGGTTGATCGGCTGCGGGAGGGCCTGGAGCGTCATCGGCGGGAGCCTGGTGACGAGCAACTGCGTGACGGTTTGATCCAGCGGTTCGAGTTCACTTACGAACTGAGCCATCGAATGTTGCACCGGTACCTGCGGCAGATTTCGGCGTCGCCTGAAGCCTTCGATCAGATGACGTTTCAAGAACTTGTGCGTCGTGGCAACGAGCAGGGCCTGCTGCGAGCCGATTGGCCGGAATGGCGGCGTTACCGGGACATGCGCGCGAGAACCAGCCACACCTATGCGGCTTCGGTCGCCGAGCAGGTGGCCAGCTGCATTCCCGACTTTCTGGCGGAGGTCACGTACCTACGCGACCAGTTGCGGCAGCGTCTGGCGTGACCGCCGCCTTGGACATCCGCGATGACCACGCCACCATAGTGCGCGACATTCTGCGGCAACATCTTCCTGCCGGCACGCGGGCCTTCGTGTTCGGATCGCGCGTCACCGGGCAGGCGCGACGCTATTCCGATCTTGACCTTGCGCTCGAATGGAAGCGGCCCCTTGGATTGGATCTGATCGGGCAGATCGCCGAGGCGCTTTCGGAGTCCGATCTGCCATACCAGGTCGATATCGTCGATTTGTTGGCGGTCGATCCTGCATTCAGGGATCGTATATTCGCGGACTGCATGGCGTTGCCGATTGACCAGGTGCCGGGCGGTAGCGGCTCGAATTGAATGACGCCGGGTACTGGCGCGA
Source organism: uncultured Alphaproteobacteria bacterium (assembly GCA_963790445.1). Classification (GTDB taxonomy): domain Bacteria; phylum Pseudomonadota; class Alphaproteobacteria; order Acetobacterales; family Acetobacteraceae; genus JAMXLO01. The sequence goes on from CAWBON010000018.1 coordinate 11,398, forward strand.
CACCGCGCACAGATCGCCGGGCGCATGCCGAAAATGGCCTGGAATGCACCGCGGCGATCGGTTCTCGCTGCCGGATCTCAAGCCACGCGATACGCCGCGACCGCCTTTTCGTCGAACTTCAGCCCCAGCCCCGGCTTGCGTCGGCAGCACCAACTGGCCCTTCTCGATCGCCGGCGTCTCTTCGTAGAGCTTCAGCATCCACGGCATGTATTCGACCGTCAGCCCGTTCGGCACCGCCGCGACGAGATGCAGATGCATCTCCGGCATCACGTGGCTGACCACCGGCAGGTTGAACGCCTCGGCCATGCCGGCGACCTTCATCCATTGCGTCACGCCGCCGACGCGGCACAGATCGATCATGACGTAATCGACCGAGCGCGCCTCGATCATCTGGCGGAACGGCGTGATGCCCCACAGATATTCGCCGCCGGCGATCGGCGTGGACAGCGCCTCGTTCACCCGTGCCAGGCCGGCGTAGTCGTCGCAGGTGGTGACGTCCTCCAGCCAGAACAGCCCGACGTCGGCGGCGCGGTGGCCGATGTCGATCGCCTGCTCCACCCGCCAGCGCTGGTTGATGTCGCACATCAGCTTGATGTCGGGTCCGATCGCATCGCGCACCACGCGCACGCGCCGCACTTCCTCGGCCGGCGACGGATTGCCGGGCAACGCCATCTGCGTCTTCATCTCGACGAAGCCCTTCGCCACCAACCGGCGCGCGGCGGTGGCGGCCTTGTCGTCGGTCAGCCCGCGGCGCAGCGAACCCGACGCGTACGTCGCCACCCGGTCGCGCGTGCCGCCGAGCAGCTGCCACAGCGGCTGTTCCAGTGCCTTGCCCTTGATGTCCCACAGCGCGACATCGATCGCCGACAGTGCGAGCGTGAAAATGCCGGCGGGACCGCAGGAATCACCGGCGGCGAGGCGCAGCTTGCGCACGATCGCCTCGATCCGCAGCGGGTCCTCGCCGATCAGCAGCGCACCGAGTTCATCGACCGCGGTGCGCAACGTGCCGGTCATCGCGCCGCCGTAGAAGGTAAGGCCGATGCCCTCGATCCCCGCATCGGTCTGGATGCGCAGGATGACGATGGGACGCAGGCGGCCGGCTTCCTCCGGCATGTCGGCCAGCGGGTCGTCTTCCGGAATGCGCAGGATGTCGGTGTGGATTTCGGTGATCTTCATGGCGCTTCTCCCCGCGTGGCCGGTTATCCTCGGCCCGGAGCATAGCCACGACTTGCCGGCCTGGGTATCCCGCGCGACGGACGGCAGGCATGTATTGCCGGACGCAGCGCGCAGACGCGGCGATTGCAGGAGTGGCGGCCTGGGCGCCGTACCCCGGATCATTCCCGGCGTCGCGTAACGGCCCAGACCGTGATGTCCCATGCATTATGGATGCCGATCAGCAGCAGCATTCCCGCGGCCGAGGCCAGCGCCGCGCATCCCAGGTCCGATCGCAATGTCAATGCAATGCCCGACGCTGCCTCGAACAGGTAGCCAACCACCGGGAACAGCACGTACCAGACCCGGTCATCCAACTCGATCCGCTTGCTGAGGCCGTCCCGCACGGTGTCGCGCCAGGCGAAACAGGAATAGCCCAGGCCGAATAGCTGCAAGCCAGGATCAGCACGCCGAACAACGTCCAACTTCCCACCGGCGCCAGGACAATCAGCGACACCACCAAAACGCTGCTGAAATGGACGACGCTGGCGGACACGAACACCCGTAGCGGCGCGCGTCTGTCGCTGCTGAAAACGCCGGCGCCGACGGATACTGCGACAAACAGCAGCCCGACCATCGTGGCCGAAGCCGTACCAAGCAGCGTGTAGAATTCATGCCAGGAGCCCAGAGCATCGGTCAGCGGCAGCATCGCCATTCCCCGCATGCTTCGAAGCCGGTCACACCACCTGCAATCCGATTGCCTGCAATTCGCGATGAATGCGCATCGGGTCGAATTCGCGGTCGCTCCCCTCGCTTCTGCCAGCACAGCATCGTCGATCTCGATATTGACGCGCATCAGGAAGGCGTATGTGTATAAATCGTATTCGATCTACACAGCCCGGACTGCGTCTTCAAGTATCCCACCCGCGCACGTCAGCCCGCTCGGCACGTGATCGCGCGGCCAACCTCGGCTATACCGTGCAGTGTCACGGCGCCAAGCCAGCTTCCCTCCACCATCATCGTTGTCTCGGAGATTTCAGAACTATGCCGTTCAAGGTCCAGGTCGGCCCACCGCAGATCGCCATCCACCAGGCGCAGACCGTGCTGGTCACCAATCCCGACGGCCAGGTCGATTGGCCTTCCGACAAGGGGCTGTATTTCTTCGATACGCGACTGATCAGCGCCTGGGCGATCTATGCCAACGGCGAGCCATGGGACCTGCTGAATGGCGGCGCGGTCACCAATGACACCGCGCGCATCTTCCTGACGAACCGCGGCTTCCTGACCGAGGACGGCATCATACCCGCGCACACTCTGGGCTTCGTCACTCGGCCCGCAGGCTTGCCGGCGGCATGCACGAAGACCTCGACATCACCAACCATGGACCGCAAGCATGTCCGCTTCAATCTGGAGATCGCCATTCGCTGCGATTTCGCTGACGTGTTCGAGGTGAAGTCGGGACGCATCGTCCGGCGCGGCCGCATCACCACCGAGTGGTCCGATGCGCATCAGAAGCTGCGCACCACCTACCGCAACCAGGATTTCCTGCGCGCGGTCCATGTCGGCGTGCGGCACGAGGACCAGCGTGCCGCTTACGCCAACGGTCGGCTCAGCTTCGAGGTGCGGCATCGACCCCGGGCAGACCTGGCATTGCTGCCTGATCTACGACCTGATCGACGGCAACCGCCATTTCCATGGTCCGGAGGAGTGCACGCATGGCACGGATGCCGCGAGGCATTCCGAGGCGCACACCGACTGGCAGCAGACGGTGCTGAAGATCCGCACCAGCAACGAGGAGTTCTACCGCTGCTACCGCCAGGCGATCGAGGACATGGCGGCGCTGCGCCTGCCGATCGCCGGCACCGACCACATGGTGTTCGTACCCGCCGCCGGGCTGCCATGGTTCATGGCGCCGTTCGGCCGCGACAGCCTGATCGTGTCGTTGCAGAATATCCTGATCTATCCGGAATTCGCGCGCGGTGCGCTGGATGTGCTGGGGCGCTGGCAGGCGAAGGAGCGCGACGACTACCGCGACGCCGAACCTGGCAAGATCATGCATGAACTGCGCTATGGCGAACTGGCGCATTTCAAGCTGATTCCGCACACGCCGTATTACGGCACCGCGGATGCCACGCCGCTTTATCTGATCACGCTGCACGCCGCCTGGCGCGCCACCGGCGACCGAGCGTTGCTGGAACGCTATCTCGATGTGGCCGAGGGTTGCCTGTCCTGGATCGACGACTGGGGCGATCGCGACGGCGACGGCTTCCAGGAGTACCAAACGCGGTCGCCGGTCGGCTACGAGAACATGTCGTGGAAGGATGCCGGCGATTCGATGACCTATGCGGACGGCACGCCGGTGCAGGGTCCGAAGGCGGTCTGCGAACTGCAAGGCTATGTCTACGACGCCTGGCTGCGCATGGCCGAGGTGTATCGACGAACTCGGCAAGCCCGACGCGCCGGCTGCGCTGCGCGACAAGGCGGCGACGCTGTTCACGCCGCTTCAACGAAGCGTTCTGGGACGAGGAGACCGGCTTCTACGCCTACATGCTGGACGGCGAGAAGCGCAAGGTGCTGAGCGTCGCGTCCAATCCCGGTCAACTGCTGTGGTCCGGCATCGTGCCGCCGGACCGCGCCGCGCGCGTCGTCGCGCGGCTGATGGCGCCCGACATGAACTCGGGCTGGGGCATCCGCACGCTGTCGGCGCTGCACCCGGCATTCAATCCCTACTCCTATCAGAACGGCTCGGTCTGGCCGCACGACAACAGCCTGATCGCGCTCGGCATGAAGCGCTACGGCTTCGTCGCGCGAAGTCGGCCAGATCGCGCGCGACATTTCCCGCGCGGCGGGCCACTTCCTGCTCAACCAGTTGCCGGAACTGTATTCCGGCGTGCAGCGCGGCGAGACCGATTTCCCGGTGCAATACCTTGGCGCCAACGTGCCGCAGGCCTGGGCGGCCGGTTCGGTCTTCGCATTGTTGCAGGCGATCCTCGGCATCCGGCCGGATGCGCCGCGCGGCCGGATCTTCGTCGATCCGGCACTGCCTGCGTGGCTGCCGGACATCACGCTGCTCGATCTGCGGCTTGGCCGGCGCAGCTTCGACATCCGCTTCTGGCGTGACGGTGACACGACGCGCTTCGAGGTGTTGCGCGGCGCCGCGCAGATGCGTCGAACACCGGCCGTTCGACCCGCGTTGGACTGACAGCCGGACACTGCGACAAGGAAGCATCGTCCCATGCAGCACATGCGAACCGCCGACGCGGTGATCGAAAGCCTGATCCGCCACGGCATCGACACGCTGTACGCGCTGCCCGGCGTGCACAACGACCATCTGTTCGATGCCGCGCATCGCGCGCAGGACCGGTTCCGCGTGCTGCATCCGCGGCATGAGCAGACCGCCGCCTACATGGCGCTCGGCGCTGCATTGGTGACCGGCAAGCCGCAGGCCTTCGCCGTCGTGCCGGGGCCGGGGTTGCTGAATGCGTCGGCCGCGCTGCTGACCGCCTATGGCATGGGCGCGCCGGTGATCGCGCTGGTCGGACAGATTCCGTCGTTCGCGATCGACCAGGGACATGGGCATCTGCACGAGATCCACGACCAACTCGGCCTGCTGCGCCACATCACCAAGCACGCCGCCCGCATCCGCGCACCGCACGAAGCGCCCGCGCTGGTGGCCGACGCGATCCGCATCGCGTGCAGCGGGCGGCAGCGACCGGTGGCGCTGGAATGCGCGATCGACACCTGGGGCGTGACCGGCGCGGTCGAGTTTCCCGACATCGCCGCGCCGACGGCTGCCGCCGGTCGATGCCGATGCGGTGGCCCGCGCGGCGAAAATCCTGGGCCAGGCGGAGCGTCCGCTGATCGTGGTCGGCGGCGGCGCGCTGGGTGCCGGCGCGCGAGGTGCAGGCGATCGCGGAGGCACTGCAGGCGCCGGTGTCTTCGTTCCGTCGCGGCAGGGGCGTCATTCCCACGACGCATCCGCTGGCCGTGTCGTTCACCGAAGGTCACGCATTGTGGAAGAACGCCGACGCGGTGCTGGCGATCGGCACGCGGCTTTATTGGCAGCAGAGTGACTGGGGCGTGGACGACAGCCTGCCGATCGTGCGGCTCGACATCGATCCCGAGGAGATCAATCGCTTCCGCCGTCCTGCCTGCGCGCTGGTCGGCGATGCCGCGACCAGTGCTGCGCGCATTGCTTGCGGAACTGCCGGCGCATAATCGCGCGCGGCCAGCGCGATGCGGAACTCGCCGGCGTGCGCGCCGCTTTCGCCGAACGGCTGGCGCGGCAGGAACCGCCGATGAGCTTCCTGCGCGCGATCCGCGCCGCGTTGCCGGAGGACGGCATCTACGTGGAGGAGGTGACGCAGGTCGGTTTCGCCAGCCGTCTGGCGTTTCCGGTGCATGCGCCGCGCACATTTCTGTCACCGGGTTATCAGGACACGCTGGGCTGGGGCTACGGCACCGCGCTCGGCGCGCAGGCCGCCGCACCGGGCCGCAAGGTCGTGCTGGCGACCGGCGACGGCGGCTTCATGTTCCAGGCCGCCGAACTCGCCACCGCGATGCGGCACAAGCTGCCGGTGGTGGTGGTGGTGTTCGACGATGGCGCGTTCGGCAACGTGCGCCGCATCCAGGAGCAGCAATACGGCAACCGGCTGATTGCCTGCGATCTGACAAATCCAGACTTCGTCAAATTCGCCGAAAGCTTCGGCATGGCGGCGTTTCGCGCGACCACGCCGGAGGCGTTGGAAACCACATTGCGCCAGGCCTTCGCGTTGGATGCGCCGGCGCTGGTGCACGTGCCGGTCGGCCCGATGCCGAGCCCGTGGGACATGATTCTGCTGCCGCGTGTCCGCGGCTTTGCCGATGCCTGGCGGCCGGCGCTCCCTTGACGGGGCCGACTGGCGTCGTCATATCGCCGCGCTATCTTTGAACACCGGAGGATACGCCCATGAAACAGGGTATTACTCGTCGCGCCCTGGGGCGCGCGTCCGTTGCTACGTTGGGCAGCTTTGCCATTCTGCGCCACGCCAGGGGCGACGCGCCGCTGGAACTGCGCGTTTCGCTCGACACCGCGCCGTCGCACCCGCGCAACGTTGCCATCCGCGATTACCTCGGCAAGCTCGAGGCGGCTTCCGGCGGCCAGGTGAAGACGAAGCTGTTCGAGAGCGGCTCGCTGTTTCCCGATCTGCAGGTGGTGAAGGCGCTGGTGCAGAACCAGGTGGAGATGGCATGCCCGGGCACCTGGACGATCACCGGGTTCGTGGCCGATGCGGACTTCTCGCAGCTTCCGGCATTCTACGGCCGCCCGATCGACGTCGTGCACAAGGCAGCGGATGGCGCGGGCGGCAAGTTCGTCAACGCCGAGATCACCAGCAAGCTGAAAGTCGAAGTGCTGGGTCCGTGGTTCGATCTGGGCTTCAACGAGTGGTTCTCGACCCGCAAGCCGCTCAACTCCGTTGCCGACCTGAAGGGCATGAAGCTGCGCAGCCCGGGCGGCGTGCTGAACTCGTTCCGCATCCGCTTCTTCGGCGGCATCGCCAATGTCACGGCCTGGCCGGATGTGCCGCTGGCGATGTCGCAGGGCACCTTCGACGGGCTGATCAGCAGCGACGAGAGCGCGAACAGCGCCAAGCTGTTCGACTCCGGTCTGCGCTATTCATTGCAGGACAACCAGGGCATGGGACTTTACGTGCCGATGGTCAATCCCGACTTCTGGCAGAAGATCGGCCCGAAGCTGCAGGAGACCATGACCAAGCTGTGGGCGGACAACATCGGCACCTGGCGCGTCAACACCCTCAAGACACAACAGACCGGCCGCGCGGCGCTGGAAAAGCAGGGCGTCAAGTTTGTCGACGTGCCGCAGGCGGAGCTGGATGCCACGCACGCCGCGTTGGTGAAGGTGCAGGACAAGGCGGTGGCGGAGGCGCACATTTCACCCAAGCTGGTCGAGCTGGTCATGGCGGATGTCAGCGCCTGAACCGGCGCGCGCGCAGGGCACAGCTGCGCGCATCATTTTCGTCTGGGGCTGGATCGAGCGGACCATAGTCGGTCTGCTCGGCGCTTTTGCACTGGTGATCGCCGTGCTTCAGGTGTTCGGGCGCTATATCGATCCCGAGCGCGCGATCAACTGGGCCGAAGAGGTCATCGTCTATATCGCCGTATGGGCGGTGATGATCGTCGCCAGCGACCTGGTGCAGACAGATGGTCATGTGCGGCCGGACCTGGTGTTGCGCCTGCTGCGCCCGGGGGTGCAGCGCTGGGTCGAGATGTTCAACTGCCTGGTGGCGATCGCCTTCACCTTCGGCATGGTGTGGTACGGCTGGGTGGTGGTGAGCACCGCGATGCTGCTCGACCAGCGCAGTTCATCGGACCTGCAATTTCCGATCTGGATCTACTACACCGCGCTGCCGGTGGGCGGCGGGCTGATGCTGCTGCGTTATATCATCCGGCTGGTCCGCTACGCATTCCTGTTCGATCCGGCGACGATGACGGTGGGCCATGCGATCTCGCACGAGGCACCGCCCGAGCTTGCAATACCACTCACCGAATAGCGACCGCGGGCAATGTGGACTGTCGGCTTTCTGGTGATGTTCTTTGGCCTGCTCGCAGCGGGCATGCCGATCTTCCTGGTGCTCGGAACATCCGCGGCGATCCTCTATTTCGTGTCCGGCCAGCCGATGATCGGCCTGGCGCAGAACATGATCGACCAGTTGAATTCGACCACGTTGATGGCGTTGCCGCTGTTCGTCATGGCTGCGGCGTTCATGCGGCGCGGGGGAGTGGCGCAGGCGCTGGTCGATCTGTCCACGGCATGGCTCGGCGGCATCAAGGGATCACTCGGCTTGGTTGCGGTGGTGTCGTGCGCGCTGTTCGCCGCGATCTCCGGTTCGTCGGTCGCGACCGCGCTGGCGATGGGCACGATCCTGCTGCCGGCGATGATCGAGCGTGGTTATCCGCGCGGTTTCGCATTGGGCGTGATCGGTGCTTCCGGCACCATCGGCGTGGTCATCCCGCCGTCGCTTGCGCTGATCCTGTACGGCATCGTCACGGAGCAGTCGGTGCCGCGATTGTTCCTTGCCGGCATCCTGCCTGGATTGCTGCAGGCCGGCGCGTTCTTTGTGTGGGTGCTGTACTACGCACGGCGCAAGAACTTTCCGCGCGAGCCGGCGATGTCGATGCGGACGCGGCTGCGCGTCACGCGCGCGCGCGCTTGCCGGCGATGGCGGTGCCGTTCGTCGTGCTGATGGGCATCTACGGCGGCTTCATGACCATCACCGAATTGGCGGCGCTCGCCGCGGTCACCGCACTGGTGGTCAGCCTTGTGGTGTATCGCGGCTTCCCGTGGACGCGCACGCTGGAGGTGATCGCCGAGGCGCTGCGCAGCGCCGCCGTCATCATGCTGATCATCGCGACGGCGCTGGTGTTCGGCCATTGGATGACCGGTTCGGGCATTCCGGGCAGGCTGGTGGACTTCGCCGCGCACGAGGGTTTTGCGACGTGGGAATTCCTGCTGGCGATGAACGTGCTGCTGCTGATCATCGGCTGTTTTCTCGAAGTGGTCAGCACGCTGCTGCTGGTGATGCCGATCCTGGCGCCGGCACTGGTGCCGCTAGGGGTCGATCCGGTGCATTTCGGCATCATCTTCACGCACAACATGGAGGTCGGGCTGGTGCACCCGCCGGTGGGACTGAACCTCTACGTGCTGTCCACCATCTCGGATGCGCCGGTGGGCGAGGTGATCCGCGGCATCCTGCCGTTCCTGGTCCTGCTGCTGATCGTGCTGGGGATCATCACGTACGTGCCGGAGCTGACGTTGTGGCTGCCGCGGATGGTATATGGGTCGTAGCGGCAGCGGCAACAGGTCGCAGAATGCCCGCGGTCGTGCTTACCCCTCGCCAGGATCGGCGACCAGTCCCGCAGCCGTAATGCCAGCGATCGCAGCAGCTTCATCGTTGTCGGAATTGTCGCCGGAGATGCCGACCGCGCCGATGATCGCCTTGTCGGCGTTGCGGATCAGCACGCCGCCCGGCACCGGGATCAGCGAGCCACCGACGGCATGGGTGACAGCAGCGATGAATTGCGGTGACGCCGCGGCCCGCTTGGCCAGCGCGCGCGAGCCGATGCCGAACGACAGCGCGCCATGTGCCTTGCCGCTGGCGATCTCGTAGCGGCGCAGGCTGGTGCCATCCTGTGCGGCGAATGCCTTCGGCACGCCACGCCCGTCCAGCACGGTGACGGCGAGCGGCTGGAGCTTGTGCTCGGTGCCGTGCCGGAGTGCGGTGATGATGATGGTCTGGGCCTGTTCAAGCGTGAGCTGGGGCATGTCGCGGATTCCTGCTGTGCGCCCCGCAACATGACGCGATGATCGCGTCTTGACGAGAGGCGCCGGCGCCGATCACTGATCGATCCGATGAGCAGCTACAGCGAACTGATGATCGACCTGTCGGTGGCGGAAGCGGAGGCGGGGCGATTTGCGTCGGCGGCAAGCCTGCTGCGTTCGGTGCTTGGCGCGTCCGGGCGCGATGCGTTCGTACTATACGGCTTGGGACACATGGCATATCGCCGCGGCAATTACACCGAGGCAGCGGAATTGCTGCGTCAATCGGTCGCGATGGATGCGACCAACGCCAAGGCACACAACGACCTGGGCCTGGCGCTGTTTGCGCTTGGGCATGATCAGGCGGCATTCGCATCGTTGATGAACAGCTGGATGCGGGACGAGGAACTCGCGCTGGCAGTGATGACCGAAGGCATGGAGATGCTGCGGCGTGATGCCTGCGTGGCAGGCTGGCTTAAATACGAGGCACGGCTGATCGCCCGGCCCGGCATCCGCCCGCGGCGCGATATTCCCGGGCCGCGCTGGCTTGGTCGCGAAGACATCGCCGGGCAGACGATATTGCTGCATTCCGAGCAGGGGTATGGCGATGCGATCCAGTTCGTTCGCTACGTGCCCTGGGTGGTTGAACGCGGCGCGCGGGTACTGGTGGAGGGACATTCCGGGCTGATGCCGCTGTTCCGCGATCTCGCAGGCGTCGCCGGCGTGTTCGCGCTGAATGAGGCGCTGCCGCCGTTCGATGTCCAGTGTCCGCTGATGAGCCTGCCGCTGGCATTCCGCACGGACCTGGCGGGCATCCCGGCTCAGATCCCGTATCTACACGCCAAGCAGGAGCTGATCGCGACGTGGCGTCAGCGTCTTGGTCCGCCCACAGGGTTGCGTGTCGCCATCGTCTGGTCAGGCAACCCGGCCAATGAGGCTGACCAGGAGAGGTCCATCCCGCTGGCAACACTGCTCCCTTTGCTGGATGTGCCCGGCTGCGAATTCCACGTCATCCAGACGGACGTGCGGCCGGCCGACCGGGCGGTGCTGGATCGACTGCCGGCGGTGCGCGACCACAGCGCGGTGTCGCGCGATTTCGCCGAGACCGCGGCGCTGATCTCGCTGATGGAGCTGGTCATCTCGGTGGACACGTCGCTGGCGCATCTGGGCGGCGCGCTGGGTTTGCCGGTCTGGCTGCTGCTGCCGGGCAATCCAGACTGGCGCTGGATGGCCGGCCGCGACGACACTCCGTGGTATCCGACGATGCGGCTGTTCCGGCAGGACGTGGCGGGGGATTGGGCGAGCGTGGCGGCGACGGTGGCCGCGGAACTGGCCGCGGGTCAGCTTTCGAGTTCGCGCAGGATCGGCAGCAGGTAGTCGGCGAACAGCGGCGGGGTTCTCGGCGAACGGGAAATGGCCGATGCCGGGCATTGGCTGAAAGCGCACGCCGGGGATTTTCGCCGCGGTGGCAGCCGAGTGCTCGACCGTGCAGGAGTAGTCGTACTCGCCGGTCAGCATGAACAGGCGGCAGCGGTTGGTGTCGATGCGGCCGACGCGTTCGCGGGCATCCCAGTCGCCGGCGTAGAATTCGATGTCGCCGAAGAACACCGCCGGGCCGCCTTGCGCGTAGTGCCAGGCGATCTCGGCCGCGCATTCCGCCGGGCTTTGCGGGGCGATCAGGCCGCGGACCCATTCGGGCACGAAGGTGCCGGCGTTGACCTGGGGGTGCGCCGAGTACGGCGTCTGGCGGCGCTCGATGCGTTCGGAGGCCTCGCAGGCGACGATGCCGGTGAAGGCTTCGGGGTGGCGGTAGGCAAGTTCGAGGCAGATTTCGCCGGACATCGAGGCGCCGAGTACCGATCGGGCGGTCCAGGGCGGCGGCCTGCACGAAGCCCATGATCAGCGCGACGTAGAGGTCGGTGTTCAGCCGCCATGAGCCGGGGATCGCGCCGGCGGGCGGTGGCGATTTGCCGTGCCAGGGCAGATCGAAGGCGATCATCCGATGGGATGCGGCGATGCGGGGATCGGCCATCAGGCGGTGGAACTGGCGGCCGTCGGCGCCGGCGGTGTGCAGGCACAGCAGGTCGCGGCCGGTGCCGGCTGTCTCGGCATAGATTTGGTAGGTGGTGCCCGCGGCGGTGACCGGGATGTAGCGGCCGGTGACGGCTGGGGCTGGGGTTGGCGTGCTCAGGGGCGGATGCAGCGATACCGGCGCCGGGGCGGCGTGGCCGAGGGCCAGCCATTTGCCGATCTCCAGCACGCGGCGGACGATGTGGCAGTGCTGGAGGAATGGCAGCTGGTCGCCTCGGACGGTGCATTCGGGGACGCGGGCCAGCAAGGCGAAGAGCGCGTGATGATGCCGCGGCGGGATTGCGGCGAGGTGTTTCGCCCAGACCGCGGCGGGGGCGGCCAGGGTGAATTGCGGCGCGCCGCCGGGTTGCAGGCGGCCGTCGGCGAAGGCGAAATTGGTGGCGGTGGTGTCGCTTTCGATCGTGAAGGCGACGGACCAGGGGCCGCGCCATGCGGCCAGGACCGGGTCTGTGGCGCAGGCGGCGTGCCAGAGGTCGGCTGACGGCCAGGCGGTCATGGCGGGTCGATCAGCGTGAGTACGGCGGGGTGGTATTTCTCGCCGTTGCCCGCCAGTTCCGACGCCTTCAGGCGCTGCATGGCGAGTTCCGCGCCTGGCACGTCGAGGCCGGCCTCGGCTGCCATTTCCAGCGCGTAGGACAGGTCCTTGATGGCGTAACGCGTTGAAAATGCTCGTTCGGGGAAGTCGCGCGGCAGCATCGATTTCATGCCGTGGCTGCGCAGGACGAAGGAGTCGCCGGAGCCTTTGGCGATGGTCGGCAGCAGCACCTCGGGCGGCACGCCGTTGCGCCGGCCGATCGCGATGGCCTCTGCCAGGGCGGCGGTGTTCTGGAACACCAGCATGTTGTTCAGCACCTTGGCCACCTGGCCGCAGCCGATCGGGCCGCAATGGGTGACGTCGGTGCCCATGGTTCGCAGCACCGGGCGGATGTGGGCGAACACCGCATCGGTAGCGCCGACCATGATGGAGAGTTCGCCGCGGGCGGCGGCTTCGCGGGTGCGCGCGACGGGGGCGTCGGCGTAGGCGATGCCTGCCGCCGCGAGCTGGGCGCCGATTGTCCGGGTAAGCGGGACGGACGAGGTGGAGGTGTCGACCACGCATTGGCCGGGCTGGAGGAGCGGCTGGAGCGTGGCGACGACCGAGGCGACCGCTCGGCCGTCCGGCAGGGAGAGCAGGATCAGGTCGCAGCGGGCGGCGATTTCGGCGGGTTGCGCGGGCGTGACGGCGTCGGCGGCGAGGCGCTGCAGCGGTTCGGGGCGCAGGTCGTGGGCGAGCACGGGACAGTCGGAGCGGCGGGCGAGGTGGCCGCACATCGGCTCGCCCATGACGCCGAGGCCGATGAAGCCGAGTGTGGCGATCGGGCGCAGGGGATGGGTGTCGCGGGGCATTGCGGGCCTCCTGGCGGTGAGGCGAGTAGTGTAGGCTGGGTGGCGTGAAGCTGGGAGGGGGCCATGTTCGCAGCCGTTCGGGGCACGCGGATCTATTTCGATGTGGAGGGCATGGGACTGGTGCCCGACGGCGCCGCGATGCGCGAGCGGCCGGTGGCGATGGTGATTCATGGCGGGCCGGGCGGCGACCACAGCGGGTTCAAGCCGGCATTCAGCCCGCTGTCCGCGCGGCTGCAGCTGGTCTATTTCGACCATCGCGGGCAGGGCAGGTCTGCCGCCGCCGATCCCGCGACCTACACGCTGGACGAGAACGTGGAGGACATGGAGGCGCTGCGGCGGCACCTGGGGCTGGGGCCGATCGTCTCGATCGGCACGTCCTATGGCGGGATGGTGGCGATGGCGCATGCCGCGCGCTATCCCGCATGCGGTGTCGCACCTGGTGCTGATCGTGACCGCGGCGCATGGCGGGTTCATCGAGCGGGCCCAGGCGATCGTGCGGGAGCGCGGGACGGCGGAGCAGCAGGCGGCGTGCGAGATGCTGTGGGCGGGGGCGTTCCGCAGCGCCGAGGAGATGGCGCATTACTACGCGGTGATGGGGCCGATGTATGCGCGGCGGCACGATCCGGCGGCGGGCGCGGCGGGGCGCGGGCGGGCGATCTACTCACCGGAAGCGCTGAACCGGGCGTTCGGGCCGGAGGGGTTTTTGCGGCGGTTCGACCTGCGGGGCGAGCTGGGGCGGATCACGGCGCCGACGCTGATCCTGGCGGGGCGGCACGACTGGATCTGCCCGGTGGAGTTTTCGGAGGAGATCGCTCGGTTGATGCCGGGGTCGGATTTGCGGGTGTTCGAGGGGAGCAGCCACTCGATCCGGTCGCGACGAGCCGGAGGCGATGGTGGACGCGATTTTGGGGTTCCTGGTGTATCGGTGAGGGGGGTGCCGAGGGTTGGTGGGGCCGGGGGTGTGGGTCTGTAGTCTCACGGGCGTCTCAGTGAGATGGTGGATGAGATAGCGTCGCTTTTCCGGCGCGGTGTTGCTGGCCGCTAATAGGTGCATGGGGTTTTGGCGGCGGGGTGCGTCCGGGTGGGGAACTCGGGCCTCGGCGGTGCTGCGATGTGGGGCATTTTCACGGTGCATGGGGTTTCGCCGGGGCGCTGGCTTCGCTGCGCAGGCGGGCGGGCGGACTGTGGGTGCGAATAGGTGCATGGGGTTTTGGCGGCGGGGTGCGTCCGGGTGGGGAACTCGGGCCTCGACGGTGCTGCGATGTGGGGCATTTTCCACGGTGCATGGGGTCTTGCCAGTGCGCTGGCTTTCGCTGTGCAGGCGGGCGGGCGAGCTGTGGGTGCGAATAGGTGCATGGGGTTTTGGCGGCGGGGTGCGTCCGCGTGGGGAACTCGGGCCGCGACGGTGTTGCGATGCGGGGCATTTTCCACGGTGCATGGGGTTTCGCCAGGGCGCTGGCTTTCGCTGTGCAGGCGGGCGGGCGGACTGGGGGTGCGAATAGGTGCATGGGGTTTTGGCGGCGGGGTGCGTCCGCGTGGGGAACTCGGGCCTCGTCGGTGTTGCGATGTGGGGCATTTTCCACGGTGCATGGGGTCTTCGCCAGGGCGCTGCCTTTCGCTGCGCAGGCGGGCGGGCGGACTGTGGGTGCGAATAGGTGCATGGGGTTTTGGTCGGCAGGGTGCGTCCGCGTGGGGAACTCGGGCCGCGTCGGTGTTGCGATGTGGGGCATTTTCCACGGTGCATGGGGTCTTGCCAGGGCGCTGGCTTTCGCTGCGCAGGCGGGCGGGCGGCCTGTGGGTGCGAATAGGTGCATGGGGTTTTGGTCGGCAGGGTGCGCTCGCGTGGGGAACTGGGGCCTCGTCGGTGTTGCGATGTGGGGCATTTTCCACGGTGCATGGGGTCTTGCCAGGGCGCTGCCTTTCGCTGCGCAGGCGGGCGGGCGGCCTGTGGGTGCGAATAGGTGCATGGGGTTTTGGTCGGCAGGGTGCGCCGCGTGGAAGAACTCGGGCCTCGTCGGTGTTGCGATGTGGGGCATTTTCCGGTGCATTGGGTCTTGCCAGTGGGATGTTCCGTCGGTCGGACGCCGGAAGGTCGCGCCGCACTTCATGTATTACAATTTCGTTCGTATCCACGCGACCCTGCGAATGACCCCAGCGATGCGCGCTGGCGTGACAGAGCATCTGTGGGATGTGGTTGATCTGGTACGGATGATTGAGGAGTGGGAAGCGCAACAGCAGAAGCAAGCGGCATAAGAAGCCGGCAACGACATGGCTAAGAGTCCGAACTCGAATCTCATAAGGAACGAGCCAGCCGTCGTGTGAGCAGCAAGACGGAAGCGGCATAAAGGAAGGCGGTTGCTGAGGCGACGGTTGCCTCGAAATCCTTGGCCAGACGGCGGTTGCGGCCGAGCCAGGCGAGGAAGCGTTCGACCACCCAACGCCGGGGATGCACGGCAAAGCCGATCTGACCAGCCTGCTTGCGCACGATCTCGATGATGATCCTGGTCGCGTTTGCCACTCGCTCGGCGACATAGGCGCTATCGGCGAAGGCCCGCTCTATGAATGGAAACCACTGACGTGACGCCCGTAGCAATGGGATGGCACCGTCGCGGTCCTGGACCGAGGCCGCATGGACATGCAGGATCAACCCGCGGCCATCAGTATCGACCATGGCGTGACGCTTGCGGCCGTTGATCTTCTTGCCGGCATCATAACCGCGCGGACCACCGGCTTCGGTGGTCTTGACGCTCTGACTGTCGATGACCGCCGCGCTCGGGCTGGCCTCACGCCCGACACGCTCGCGATCCTGCATCACCAGTCGGTGGTTCAGGTTTTCCCAGGTGCCGTCATCGCGAAACCGGGTGAACCAACGATAGGCCGTCTGGTGCGGCGGGAAATGTTCCGGCAGCATGCGCCAGGGACAGCCGCCGCGCAGCACGAAGAAGATCGCGTTCATCAACTCGCGCATCGGCCAGGACCGGTGTCGGCCAGTCTCGGCGGGTGGCGGCAGCAGAGGTGCCAGTATCTGCCATTCCGCGTCGGTCAGATCGCTGGGGTAGCGCAGTTCGTCCCGGTCATGCTCTGCCCGGGTTTCGGCGGTCCACATCGAGGACTCCAGAAATGGGGGAGCGCGTAGATTCCCTCGAATTCGTGGGATTCAAGCCCCCTCCGGCCGCGTTTCGAGACAAACTCTGAAGTCGACTCAAAAAACTCATTTATTTCCCGCTTTACTAAGCTACTGATTCTGCTATCATTTTTAGCGGATCGGGAAGGCGTGAAATGCAAAATACATCACATGCGGTAATGTCTCAGCGCATCGAAGCAAAAGACAGTCCCGACGATTTCCCGACGCCACCATGGGCAACCCGCGCCCTGATCGAGCATATAATTTCTACGAAGAGGTCCCTTGCTACACAAACTTGTTTGGAGCCAGCTTGTGGCGCCGGTCACATGGCAAAGGTGCTAAGGGAATACTTCGGCGAAGTGGAATGCTCTGATGCCTACAGCTATGGGTATGGGAAGATCCGAGATTTTGTAGAGCGGCCGCCCGAGCCAGATCTATTTGACTGGGTGATTACCAATCCGCCTTTTCGGTTGGCAGAAGACTTCCTCATGCTCAGTCTAAAGATTGCGCGAGTTGGCGTAGCCCATCTTGGCGCGCACCGTCTTCCTTGAAAGCGCGGGGCGTTACAACACCATCTTCCAGACAACGCCACCAAGCAAGTTTGCCCAGTTTGTCGAGCCGGGTACCCATGGTCAGGGGGCGCCTGGATGACAAAGCATCTACGGCTACTGGATATGCATGGTTCGTTTGGGAGAAGCGCCTGCCCGCGCTTACGCCGCATCTGATGTGGGTTCCACCTTGTCGCAAAAGCCTAGAAAGACGCGGCGACTACGAGACCCCAACGTTGCCACGAAAAGCTAGAAAATCGAGTGCCTCCAACGATACCGATAGTTATTCATTCTTATCGAATTGATCTGTCGCTTTCTTTAATTCCTGCATTGCGGCAGAAGTGTCCGGGGGAGACTTTTGCAACGATAAATACGCCCTCCTAATGGCTCTTCTCAGCGCGCGTGCCTTGGACCAGGAGAACCGGACGGTGGCAGGCTTGATGCAGCAGCCATGGATGGAGTGCCGTGTTTGCCGTCTTCGACCTCTTTGATGCGTCCCTGATTCAACCCGAACCAAGCCGCAATGTCGTGCCGCCGATCACCGCGTGCGACCATGCCCAAGATTAAGGGAACGTCGGACGGATTTACGGTGATACCGCTTCCCTGCGCTTTTGCCATGAATACCTCCCCATGGATTGCGCCGACTATCACCGCTTCCCGTAATGGAAGCAAGTCATTCCACATTCAGAGGCTAGGCGAGTGCTTGGAAAATATTCCTTCAAACGGAGAAACTACCGGCTCGACGGTCCTGTCCGAACTAGGACATCCCCTCCCATGAAACTAGGACACTTAAACTGGCGTTTCTTGCGGACCCTTGGATGGACGGTATGGTCACACCAAGGTGAGGTCGCTAGGCTCCCTCGGCCAAAGGGAGGGAGCGCGACATGGCAGAGAATGATGAGCCAAAGGCGAGGGAAGATGCTCCTAATGACGCCCTGGATTCGGCGTTGCGAAAGCGCGCATGGAGTCTGCAGGCAATCTTCGCGGACGCCTATTACACAACCGTATGGCCGGGATATATCCGTATTGCCTTCGGCGAAGGGAATGGAGACGATACAACCTATGCCTTTGCAATTGTTATGCCTTTGGAAGATGCTGAGGAACTCTCTGCTGATCTTGCTACACTCGCTAAAAGACAAAGAGATGAGTCCGAGGAGAAGAAGTGAGTGCGGCCTCCTATCGAGCGGCATGGTCCTAGACGATCGCGCTCAAATGGTGATGGCCGATGGCACGCCTTTAGGCCAAACATTTTATTTAACCGAGCCGCTCCAGTCACAGGGACCGCGCAAGAATCTCTCTCTCATTCAGGGGCGATTGGCAAAAGTTCTTTCGCAGGAGGATTTGTTTCTTTCGCATCTGAGTCTTAGGGCTAAAGAAATGAGCGACCCTCCCTCTCGCGATGAGATAGCCGCCCGTTTAGAGGCAGCGGAGGCGCGCTCCGACACCAAAGTGGCGCAGTTGCTAGGAGAAATAAAGGCTGGCTTTGCTAGTCTAGACGGCAAGGTAGATGGGCTCAAAGACAGGATCGATGGGGTGGAGCGCACCACATCCGGACTGAAGGCGACTGTTATTCTCACTGGATTAGGTGCGGTCGCCTTAGTAGTTGGCGTTCTAGCGTATGGACAAACCTGGTTCGGAATTGGAGTGACAACGAGAGACGTAGTTAAGTCGGCTGTTTCCGAATATCTCCAGCAGCAAATGGCGCCGCCCCTTCAAAAGAAATAGCTGCCGCTTACTGTCGTCCTCCCTGTATCACTGTAAACCGAGGCCGTTCCGGCACTGGGGCCGGCATCGGCATTGGAGGCGTGGCAGGCGGCGCGTAAGGTTCCGGTTCACTCTGGCCAGCCGCTTCGGCAGCATCCATCAACTCGGCGATTGACCACGGCCGATCCGTCAGACCGATCGCCATCGCTGGTGTTTCCTTGATCGTGCTGTGGACACGGCAGAAATTGTAGCAGGCGATGAACAGCGCCACGGCTGCTTCGTGGTGTGCCAGCTTCTTGCTGTAGGCGTTGGTTAGTCGCGTGAAACGGCGGCAATCCATGCGCACGTTCAAATTGTTGCGCTCGACGTACGACGTGGAAATCAGCCGCTTGCTGGGGTTTCCGAAAATCACGCGTTTACGTACGCGTACTACCCAGCCGGGCGAGTAGCGGCGCGCAGCGTTGATTGGCGGCTCGCCCTGATAGGATTTGACGATCTGCCCGTAATCCGCGCCTTTGTTCGGGAACGCGCGAGCAATAGCCATGAAATACGCGGGCCATGCATCGCTGCTGATCTGCGGTGTGCCAGTGACGCGGGAACGAAGATCAAGGGCGAAATCATCGGTGTTGTCGGCATTTCGCTTGCCGGTTTGGTAAGAGATGATTGCCTTGTTCGACGCGTCCAAGGCGATGAATGTGTATTGATCACCAACATCGGCGCCATCAGTCGGCTGCACCTTGCGCTGCTTCTTGCCGACGTAGGCCCAAAGCTCGTCTAGCTCGATCAACGAGACTGGCAGATCGCGCATCATCACGTCATGCAGGGCGGCACAATTGCGTCCCACACGTGCGCCAAGGCGCATGATGGTGTCGCGGTGGCGACGTACACGCCGCCTTCGGATACTGAACCTTTCCGCGTTACGTTTACCGGAAGCAGGTTCGAGGTCGCCGCGAAAATTACGTCGCCGGACGTGGCTGATGATCTGGTGCGCGCGATTAGTGCATTGAAGCTGCTGCTGCGGCCCACGGATACGGTAAAGCGGCCGAATAATTCGGCGCCGGAGCAATCACAGTCACCAAGTATTCCCTTTATGATCACGCAGGACCAGAAGGCGAAGCTGTTGGCTGAGGGTTACACTGAGGACCAAATCCGGAAGATGACGCCACAGGAGGCGCAGGAGATTCTTCCATGTCACGGCCGCCTACGAGGCGGAGCGGAACTAGGACACCCGCTCCGCCAACTTAGGACACCGAGGGGGAAGTCAGGACAGCACCTGCTCGACTGAATCTTTACGGTTTGATCTCTTTCGGCGCAGGCTCTGAGCGCCGCATTTCACAGCCGGCCCCGTAGCCCTAGCTGGTGACACACATCGCGCCGCGGCAATTCGATCGCCGCACGGAACATATTGGTCACAGTGTCGAACAGGCCGGGTGTGCCGGCCTAAGCGGTCGTCGGGCTGCCCATGCGCTTGATCGTGCCCGTCGTGCTGTGGCCCTGCTGGAGTTCGACAAGCAGCACCGTCCCGCCCCAGCTCTGCACCAGATCGGCGCCCACCACCTGGTCCACACTGTAGTCGGCGCCCTTCACCAGCACGTCGGGGCGCAGCGCCTGGATCAGTTCGAACGGCGTGTCTTCGTCGAACAGCACCACCAGATCGACCGGCGCGAGCGAGGCCATCACGGTGGCCCGCGCGGTCTCGGTCTGCAGCGGACGGGACGGGCCCTTCAGCCGCTTCACCGAGGCATCGGTGTTCAGCGCCACCACCAGCCGGTCGCAGCGCGCCCGCGCCTCTGTCAGCAGCCGGACGTGGCCGGGATGGATCAGGTCGAAGCAGCCATTGGCGAAGCCGACGCGCAGCCCCTGCGCGCGCCACGCCGGCCGTTCGCTGTGCTGCATGCTGCCACGTGGCCACCTTGCTGTCGGTCGCCACCAGATCCTCCAGGTGCAGGACGCCAAGAAGCTCGTCGCGGCCGACGGTCGCGGTGCCCTGCTTGCCGACGGAAATCCCCGCCGTGATGTTGGCGAGCATCGCGGCCTCCGGCAGGGAGGCGCCGGCGCCCAGCGCCACCGCCAGCGCGGCCACCAGCGTATCGCCGGCGCCGGACACATCGGCCACCTCACGCGCGCGGGTCGGCAGGTGCAGCGCCGGCTGGTCGCGCCGCACCAATGTCAGGCCATGGGCGGAGCGCGTCACCAGCACGGCGTCGCCGCCGGTTTCGTCCAGCGCACGGCGGCCGGCGCGGTCGGCTTCGGCGTCATCGGCGGCCTCGATATGGGTGGCCTGGCGCACCTCATGCTCGTTCGGCGTCAGCACGGTGGCGCCGCGATAGGCGGCGAAGTCGTCGCGCTTCGGATCGGCGATCACCATGCGCCCGAGCGCCGGGGCCTGCGCCAGCGCGCGCTTGCAGTACCGCGTCGCTCAGCGCGCCCTTGGCGTAGTCGGACAGGATCGACGACATCGGCGGTCGCGCAACGCGTCGGCGAACAGTGCCAACAACGCCGCGGCGGTCGGCTGGTCGATCGCGGCGGTGGTTTCCTCGTCGAGCCGCAGCAATTGGTGGACGCCGACCATGAATCGCGTTTTCGCGGTGGTCGGGCGGCCAGGCGCAACTGCGAGGTGCGGAACGATGGCGCCGGACGCGGCCAGCAGGCGCGTCACCTCGGCGCCGGCTGCGTCGTCACCGATCACGCCGACCAGCGAAACGTGCCCGCCGAGTGTCGCGACGTTCAGCGCGACGTTCGCCGCGCCGCCCAGTGTTGCCCGGCTGGCGTTGGGGCGCAGCACGGGGATCGGTGCTTCGGGCGACAGACGGCTCGCGGTGCCGGTGACGTAGCGGTCGAGCATGACATCGCCGAGTACCAGCACGCGCGCATCGGCGAACCGGCGGACGATATCCGCCAGTTCAGTATCGCCCGGGCGCGGCACTGCGTTACGCATGCAATGATACCCTGACCGTTTCAGACCGCTGATCCGGCTGGACAAGCCGCGTGGCTGGCGGCCGTTGCCACGGGATTGCGTTGGCGATTGGTAGCACAGGGCAAGCGGGGATGTGCAACGGCTGCGATGATATCCGTGCTCCTGGGGTGGAACGAGTTCCAACAGGTGGGACTTGCCGCTATTTTGCGGTCCTGCCAATGTTGTCGAAGCGACCGCCGTTGCGGGCAATCAGGAGGCGCCGTGAAGTATCTTCCGCCATTCGATCTGATCCGTCGCTCCGTGGAGATTTCCACGGTCAAGGGCGAGTTGCGCGTCGGCGTCGCCTATGACGATTTCATTCGCCTGCTGCGCATGATGATTGCCGCGATCGAGGTGAATGAGGAATGGTATCTGCGGGAATATGAGGATATTGCCCAGGCGATCAGGGACGGATCGGTGGAATCGGCGAAGCAGCATTTCATGGACGACGGCTATTTCGAGGGCCGGCTGCCGTTTCCGATGCCGGTCGACGAAAGGTGGTATCTGGAGGAGAATCCGGACGTCGCCGAGAGCGTCCGCAAGGGGGTCGTGAGTTCCGGCGAGCAGCATTTCGCCGAGGACGGCTATCGGGAAGGTCGGCTGCCGTACGCGGTTTAGGCGCTTGCGGCTTGGAGCGTATATGCCGTGCGGGGCGAGCGGGCTTCCCGGTCAATGCCTGTTATGTCAACGCCGAGACGGCTTGCGCCAAGGCAATCCGGCATTGAGCGGAGAAGCATTATTGCATTCCGGCCGAGACAGTTCGTCTCACCAGCGAACAGCGTGACGAGAGTTTCCGCATGAGCCGGATGCCTGGAGGACGTGCGTCAGGCAGACGGCCTGCCGGTGGCGAGCGGAAGTCGCCGGCGGTTGGCGCGGACCCTGCGCAGGAGCGCGTCACGCCGGAGCAGGAGGCTGACACCGATCGACCGGCGGGGCAGATGCCAGGGCCACCCGCGGTGGGCGAGACGGTACCGCCAGCGCCAGGTGGGCATGGGCTCGGGGGCGATCGAGGGCAGGCAGCGCATGCCGCGTCCGAGCCTGCGCGGGCACCGCCAGAGATACAGCCACGGATGCAGGCACGGATGCAGGCACGGATGCAGATCGACATCGATCCGGCGATCAGCGCCGGCTACATCCATGACCGCTACGACCTGCTGATCCGCGGTCGGGTCGTGTCGAGCGTGGCGGTCACAGCGGTCGCCATGCGGCTGGATGGCGTGACGGTCGGTGTGGTGCAGTACGGCGCGGCGGATCAGGCGGCGGAAGGCACCCTGCCGGACGGCAGCAGCGGCACGCAGTACGTGTTTCACATCAGCCTGGCTCTGCGCCGAGAGGAGGCGCACCGCATATGCCGCTGCGTCATCGCGGTGCGTTCGCAAGAGAACGACGAGCATGAGGAGACTTTCGAACTTGCGGTTGACCCGGCCGACGCAATGCCGGTCACGGTCACCGCGGGCCGTACGCTCTCGTCACTGACGTATGAGCATGTGCGGCCGCCGGTCGTGCTGTATGTTGAGCGGGCGGCGCTGGACGACAGCGGGCAATTGCTGGTGCACGGCTGGGCCGTGTCGTTGACCGCCATGGTGACCGTTCTGGTGTTCCTCGATGAGGAGCGCATCGGCGCCGCACGGCTTGGCGGCCAGCGTGATGACGTGGGTCATGCGTTCCCAGTTTATCCGAACGCGCGCACGTCGGGCTTTTCGCTGTCGAGCGACAGCACGCGATCGACCGATGGCGTGTCCGCGATACGCGCGCAGGCAGTCAGCCTCCACGGGTTTTCGCACGAGATCGTGCTCCCGGTGGAGCGGGTTCGTTCGTTGGTGCTGGCGCAGGCGGCCGATGTGCTGCCGCAGGCGGCCGGGGCTCCGCCACAGGCGGTGGCGTTATCGGCGGCGCTGCCGGGCTTTGCAGCGCAGCAGCCGACGTATCGTATGGTCGCGGAATTCCATCTCGGCCCCGGCCTGTCGTCGCTGCTGGCCACGCCGATCCCGACGTCAACCGCCATTGCTCCGCCATCGCAGGACCCGCGGCGGGAAATCCGCTTCTTTTGCGACGCATTGGAGCTCGATGCCGAGGGACATCTGAAGGTGGCGGGCTGGGCGGTCTGCGCGACCGGAATTTCGGCCATCACGGTGCAACTCGACGGCGAGGCGATGGGTGATGCCGAATTGGGACTGCCGCGCGACGATGTCGGCGACGAGTACCGGCATATTCCGATGGCGCGTTATGCAGGCTTTCGCTTCGCCAGGGATCTTGGCGACGTGCCCGAGGGCGAGCATTTGCTGCGGGTGGTTCTGCGCAACGGCCTCGACGATATGCAGGAGAACGTCCGCACTGTTCTGATCGAACGCGCCGAACCGCCGCCGCCCCCGCCATCGGTGTTGGCGCAGTTTCGCCTGGAGATCGACAACCCCACCGTGGTCGCGGGCACGGTGGTCGAACTGGTTACCGGACGGCTGACCATCGAAGGTTGGGCGCTTGCCCGCTCGGGCATCATGGGCATGGAGGTGCTGCTCGATGAGCAACGCCTGGGCGACGCGCATTATGGTCTGGCGCGGCAGGATGTCGGGGCCGCGTTCCCTGATTGGACGGATTCGCTGCGCAGCGGCTTTGCGTTCCATTGCCCGCCGCGCAGCCTGCGCAACGGCGAGCACGTCGTGCAGCTCAAAGTGCGCGCGAAAAGCGGCGAGGTCCTGGAACATCGCTTTACCATCGTGGTCAGGAAGTCCGAGGAATTCGAGGACGGCATCACGATTCGCCGGCGCATGACGCAGGTGGAAGCGGATGTGTCGGACGATGTGCTGAACAGCCTGGGACATCGTCCCGGGTTTCGCCTGCTGCTGCGTCAGGGATCGGCGCTCGATCGCGAGCAACTGCTTGCGACGCTCGCGTCCTTGCGTAGCCAGGTGTACCGGGATTGGCGACTGGAAATCCTGACAGGTGACGCCGATGCCGGCAGCGCGGTTCGCGCGCTGATCGAGGAAGCCGCGGACGATCTTGCCGCGCGGATCGATGTGATCGATCCATCGGACCAATCGGCATTCAACGAGCTTGTCGGCAATCCTGCCGAATCGACAACGCTTCGGCTGGTCGGCCTGCTATTGCCGGGCGATCAGCTTGGCTGCGACGCGCTGCTGGAAATCGCGCTGGCCAGCGGGCTGCATCGCGATGCGGACCTGATCTACGGCGATGAGGTCAGGATCAGTCCGGCCAGCCGCGAGCGCGAACCGTTCTTCAAGCCGGATTTCTCGCCCGACCTGCTGCTCTCCACCAACTATATCGGCCGGCCCTGGTTTGCCTCGACGGCGTTGCTTGGCCGGTGTGGCGTCACGGTGCGCAGTCTGCTGGAAACCGGCGAGTACGATGCCGTGCTGCGTTGCACCGAGCATGCGGCGCTGATCCACCATGTGCCGAAACTGCTGTGCCTGCGCGGTACGCAGCAGATCGACGATGCAGAGACCGAGGCAGCGGCATTGGCACGGGCTGTCACTCGGCGCGGCATTGCGGCCGATGTGCTGGCCGGCGCGGTGGCCGGTACGTGGCGTGTCAGGCGGCACGCGCCGGTGACGGGCCTGGTGTCGATCATCATTCCGACCTGTGCGGCGCGCGGTTATGTCGAGAACTGCATCAAGACATTGCGCGAGCGCACGGCGTATCGCAACTTCGAGATCATCTGCGTCGACAACATTCCGGACAATCAGGTCGCATGGAAGATCTGGCTGCGGCAGAATGCCGATAAAATCGTGCCGATGCCGGACGCGTTCAACTGGTCGTATTTCAACAATCGTGGCGTAGACGCGGCTTCCGGCGAGTATTTGCTGTTCCTGAACGACGACGTCGAAGTGGTGCGGCCCGATTGGCTCGACGCACTGCTGGAACATGTTCAGCGGCCCGAAGTGGCGGTGGTCGGGCCGCAACTTCTGTACCCGGACAATAAAGTGCAGCATGCCGGCATGTTCCTGGCGACACCGGGCATTGCGCGCCATGCATTCCGTTTCGCGCAAGCCGATGAACCCGGGTATTTCGGGCTCGCGCTGACACAGCGCAACGTGATTGCGGTGACCGGCGCCTGCATGCTGATGCGCCGGTCCATCTATCAGGCGCTTGGCGGCTTCGAAGAGGCGCACGAGATCATCAACAACGATCTGGATTTTTGCCTGCGCGCGCACAGTGCGGGCAAGCTTGTGGTGTTCACGCCGCATGCGTCACTGATCCATCATGAGGCGGTGAGCCGCGAACGACTGAAGGACGTGTTCGACTTCAGCCAGTTCGAGCAACGGTGGAAGTCCCTGTTCGCTGCCGGCGATCCCTATTTCAGTCCGCGCCTGACGCGCCATTCAGACGATTATCGGCCGGATGACGAACCGGTGGAAACCGTGTTCGCCGGGCATCCGTTGTTCCGCCACGCCGATATCAAGCGAATTCTGGTGGTGAAGGTTGATCATATCGGCGACTTCATCACCGCGATCCCGGCCATTCGCCGCCTGAAGCAGCTGTTTCCTGCCGCGGCTATCCACGTGCTGGCGAGTCGGGCCGCGCGCGCCTTCGCCGAGATCGAGGACTGCATAGACGAGTTCATCGAATTCGAATTCTTCCATGCGGTATCGGGGCTTGGCCAGAAGCAGGTCAGCCAGGAGGAATACCAGGCTCTCCGCGCCCGTTTGACGCCGTACCGATTCGATATCGCGGTCGATCTGCGCAAGCACCTCGATACGCGCGACGTGCTGCGCTATACGCCGGCGCGCTTCCTGGCCGGCTATGACTATATGGGGCAGTTCCCCTATCTCGACATTGCATTGGAATGGGAGGGTGACAAGACGCTGGCGCGCAAGCGCAGCCATGTCACCGATGATCTGGTCAATCTGGTCGAAGCGATCGGGACTGCGTGCGCGGCGGATCGTACGCAACTGGACCTGATGGTGCCCGACAAGGAACCACCGGCGTCCTTGCCGGCTGATGCGCGTGCGTTGTTCGCCAGGCGCGTGGTTGCCGTGCATCCAGGGGTCGGCAACGCCATGCGGCAATGGCCGCCGGAGCATTTTGCGTCGCTGATCGATCTGCTGGTGGAAAAGAACGCGGTCAACGTGGTGCTGATCGGTGGACCGGAGGAGGCGGAACTGGCGCAGGACGTGCTGGGCATGGTCGGCAATCGTGAGGCGGTGGTTTCAATGGCCGGCAGGACGTCGCTGCGCGATCTGCCGGCGTTGCTGAGCGCCTGTGCACTGTACGTCGGCAACAACTCCGGCCCGAAACACATCGCCGCCGCGCTTGGCGTGCCGACGATTGGCATTCATTCGGGTGTGGTGGACGCCATCGAATGGGGACCGATCGGCAAGCGCGCCGTTGCACTGCGACGGAATATGACGTGCAGCCCGTGCTACCTCGCGCGGATGGAGGACTGTCCGCGCAACTATGCTTGCATGCAGGGTCTGGAGCCAACCGTGGTGCAGGAGGTTTCGGAGGTCTTTCTCGCCCGACAGATCGCACGGCGCATCGGGGAGACATTGGTCGAGCCTGAACCGCCGGTGGTCGTCGCGCCTGTGGTTGGTGGGCCGGAGAAGGGAAAGCGTGGCCGCACGCGCGCGAAGGCGCAGCGGGCTGTCGCCGAATTGGCGCTCAACAGACCAGACAGCTCGACCGAAGATGCCGCGATATCGGCAGTGCGGGAGCCAACGGCACCGGACACGAAGTCGAAGCGCAATCGTCGTCGGCAGGCCGCGTCGGTGCCGGTCGAGTAGTGCATCGGCACGGAGAGTCTCCGTGCCGCGCCGTCAGTCCGAATGGGCGCCTGGGCGGACGGCCGCAGTCGACGCAGAGAGGACGAAATAACTGGGCCCGGGGCTGAGCGCTCCCAGTAGTCCTCAGTCCGTTGCCATGGCACTCTCGGCTCCGACGAAACGGAGGAACCCACGATGGCCGTACGACCGTCACCGGCGCGCGAACTCGTACGCGGGACCGTGCCCAAAATGATTGAGCTGTCCGAGACCGTCATTTACGGCGACATCTGGGAGCGGCCGGGGCTCAGCAAGCGCGACCGCAGCCTTATCGTCGTTGCCTCACTCATAGCCACCTACCGGCCTGAGCAGCTACGCGGCCATCTGGCGCGCGCTCTCGACAACGGCGTCACCAAGGAAGAGATCAGCGAAATCATCACACACCTCGCCTTCTACTCCGGCTGGCCCGCGTCGATGACGGCGGCACGCATTGCCACGGAAGTATTCGAGGAGAAAGGATGATCGGGGTTTTGTCGCTCCGCCGCGTATTCCCTGGTGGTCAATCAATCCTTGCGTGGGCGCCGTGACCGTGTGAGGCCTACCGCTGCCAACCCGGCCCCCCCGCGCAGCGCTCTGACGACAGCAGGTCGGCGCCAGGAAATGGTCCTGGCGGACGAACCAGGAACGAGCGGACAACTCGTGTGCTACATAAACCGGACAAGTTAATTAGCTATCGACACTCCTTTGTTTGGCGGAATTGAAAGGCACTCTGAAGCGGGCATTCGTTCATCTCATCATGGGTGAAATGAACGTGTCATTTTGGTCCAGGAACGTGGGGCGCGCACGCTCGGTGCCTGGCCAACACCGCGACGACGATATCGCGCGCGTGGAGCAGGACGGATTTCTGTTCGTCCGCCGAGACCTCGACGAAGCCAAGTCCTCGGAGCAGGAAAATTCCTTCAACGGCGAGCAGTGCGTGACGGACTTCCTGCATATCACCACCGTCCGATCGAAGTGGATCGAGCAGTGCGCGGTAATAGCGTCGCACCGGCTCCAGCATGTCAGGGGCGTGCACCAACGCAGTTACGAGATAAGCAGCCTTTTGCGTTGAGGCGTCATCCTCGTCGAGTGCTTCCTCGATATGGGCCAGGACCAGTTCGACAGCATCGGTCGGCCCGCCGCCGACCCGGCGGCGCACGGCGTCCTGAAAGCGTGCCATTTCCCTTTCGAGCGCCGCGTGCACCAAGTCATCTTTGGTCGCGAAGCTATAGACGAGACCGCCCTTGCTTATGCCGGCACGCGCGGCGACGGCGTCGAGCGTGAAATTCCGGCCGCCGGATGCAAGAATCACGGCCTCGGCCGCATCTAAAATCCTGTCGCGATCGATCTCTTTTTTCCGCGTCAAAATTAGCCTCTTGCTTTTCCGACTGGTCAGTCGCATATCTTTTCCGACCGGACAGTTGGATTAACATGGCGATCGGCGCCGTGCAAGATTGTTTCCGAGCGAGGAGGCGCGATCATGCTGGTCTGTCTCTCCCCCAATGGAATGAACCGCTATGACGGCGCGGCCGCGCCGGACAGGTTGCTGGTCGCGACCTCGAGCGGCGTCACAACGCTGGGGCGCGAACCGTCCGGCGCGTGGCGCAAGGCCGGCGCCGCGCTCGCCGGCCTGCACGCGACGAGCGTGACGACCTTGCCGGGCCGGCCCGGCATTTTCGTCGGCACGCATGGCGATGGCGTGTTCTTCAGCGAAGACGGCGCGCGCTGGGAAGAGCGCAATTCCGGCCTCGCCAACAAGGATGTTTATACCGTCGCGTCGATAGCCGAAGCAGACGGCATCACGCTCTATGCCGGGACGCAGCCTGCCGCGCTCTTCAAGAGCCGCGATCTCGGCCAAAGCTGGAGCGAACTTCCGGCGCTGCGCCAGGTGCCGGGCACCGAACACTGGACCTTCCCGGAGCCGCCGCACATCGCACACACCAAGATGATGGCGATCGATCCGCGCACGCCGCAGCGTATCTACGCCGCGATCGAGCAGGGCGCGCTGCTCAAGACCGAGGATGGCGGCCAGTCCTGGCGCGAGCTCGCCGATTACTCCAAGCCCGACGACGGCGCCTATCACGACGTCCACCAGGTGATGCTGCTGCCGTCGCGGCCCGACACCGTGTTCATGACGACAGGCGTCGGCCTCTATCGGAGCGGCGACGGCGGCGATCACTGGGAGCGGCTGACCGGCGAGGAGTTCCGCCTGGCCTATCCCGACCACATGACGCTGTCGCCCGACGAGACAATTCTGTTCATGTCGGGCGCGAAGTTCCATCCCGGCTTCTGGATGGGCACGCATGTCGCTGACACCACGATCGGGCGCAGCCGTGATCACGGCCGCAGCTGGGACACCGAGCCAAAGGGCTTCGCCGTGGCGCCTCGCGCCAATATCGAGGCGCTGACCATGGCGTGCTGGCCCGGCGGCTACGAGCTATTCGTCGGTGACACCGAGGGCACCGTGCATATGAGCGAGGATGGCGGCGACAGCTGGATCCGCATCGCCGACGAGGTGGGCTGCGTCAGCAAGGGCAACCACGCAGCAGCCCTCCGCGGCGAGATGGATGCAATCGGGGGGGGGCCGCAGTGCTCAACAGACCTGACGCCTTGACCGAAGATGCCGCCATATCGGCAGTGCCGGAGCCAACGGCGCCGGACACGAAGTCGAAGCGCAATCGTCGTCGGCAGGCTGCGTCAGTGCCGGTCGAGTAGTGCCTCGGTACGGAGGTTTTGACAGGTCGCGGGGCGAGGCGGTCTCCGTGCCGCGCCGTCAGTCCGAATGGGCGCCGGGGCGGACGGCCGCAGTCGACCCTGAGCTGGCGTTTGCTGCCAGTCTGTGGGCTCCCCTTTCAGGTCACGGCCGAGCAACTCGTTGAATGGCCGGGGCGGCAGAGGATCCAACCGCGCCGCTCTTGAACCCGGAAGAGTTCCCCGAAAGCGGCCATTCGCCTGCGCTGGACGGCTCGGCCGGCGCAACTATCTGACGACCCGGGGATTGCCGGACGCGACATGGTTATCGGGCGACGCTTGATAGATGCGAACAGTCGGCCGATCCTACCGGCGAGAGTGTTTTCCGGAAATGCCACCCGCGCCCGCCGCGATCCGCGGGTCGGGACAGGAGGAGCCAGATCATGAGCGCTGCCGCATCGAGGATGCCCACACAGTCTATGGAGATTGCCAAGGTTAAGGAGCACATCGGCGCCATTGTGACCGGCATCGACCTTGCGCATCCCATCGATGACGCGACGCAGAAGAAACTCTACGACGCTGTTGTCGAAAATGTGGTCCTTGTGATTCGTGGGCAAGAGCATCTCAGCCCAGGCCAGGTGCAAGCCGCGGGAGAAATGTTTGGCGAGTTAATGGAGGACCAGAACCGGCGCTATCTGGTTGACGGATTTCCGTTGATCAGTGTGCTCGACAACCGTAACAAAGACAGCAAGGGCCAGGTCGCGAAAGTTGGCGTCAACGCCACGTGGCACACCGACCACACCAACCAGGAATTGCCGCCCAAGTTCACCATACTTTATGCGGTAGCCGTGCCGGATAAGGGTGGCGCGACATCGGTTTGCAACGCGCGTGCGGCCTACGAAGCGCTCCCAGACGACGTGAAACTGAAGATCACCGACGCGAAAACTGAAAATACGCTGATCAGCAGCGCGCGGATGAAGACAGGCAATCCGGATGTCGTGAAGGCCCAGCTCGAGGCAAAGAAATCGCCGACGATGCATCCCTTGGTCCGCACCCATCCGGAGACCGGCACCAAGGCCGTGTGGTTTCATAAGGGCAAGACCGAGACGGTCACTGGCATGTCACCCGAAGAAACCCAGGATTTTCTCCAGGATCTGACCGATAAGATCACGCAGCCACAATTTTGCTATGCGCACGAGTATAAGAAGGGCGACCTGCTGATCATCGATGACCGCGCGTCATTGCATAAAGCCGGCTTCGATTACGATCACAGCCAGCATCGCCGCCTGTATCGGATGCTTGTGCGTGGCGACCGTCCCTACTGAGCGTCGCGCACTACGGCCGGATGCGAACGAAGCGGCTGCTGTTGCAGATTTGCACGCGGGGATTTTGGCAAGGCAAGGAAACGACGATGACCACGACGATCGAGACACGCATCGTGCGGACAGCGCCGGGGATGGAATTCGACGTCTCGGTCGCCGGCGATCCCGGCCGGCCGCTGGTATTGATGCTGCACGGCTTCTGCGTCTCCCGCCATTACTGGGAAGCGCAGGCGGTCGCGCTTGCCGAGGCCGGCTATTTCGCGGCCGCCCCTAATCAGCGCGGCTACGCACCCGGTGCACGGCCGGACCCGGCAGAGCATGCCAACTACATGATCGACGTGTTGATCGGCGACGCCATGGCCATCGTCTCCGGGCTCGGGCATGGCGAGCGCCGCTTTCACCTCGCTGGGCATGACTGGGGTGGCAGCCTTTCGTGGAACATCGCCGAGCGCTGGCCCGAGCGGTTGGGCTCGCTCACGATGCTGTCGCGTCCGCACCCGCTCGCGTTCAACCGCGCCATGCGGGAGGATCCGGAGCAACCGGCACGCTCCGCGCATCACAAATGGCTGCTGGAGCCCGCGGCCGAGGACAAGGTCCTGGCGGACGACGCGCATTGGGTGCGTGCGCGGCTGCGCCGCAACGGGGTGCCGGAGGCGGCGATCGAGAAGCACATCTCGGTTATCGGCAACCGTCCGGCGATGGCGGCCGCGATCGGCTGGTACCGCGCCCGCGGCACGGGGCATGCGCCGGTGGGTCCCACGCGCGTGCCGACGCTGCTTATCTGGGGCGATGCCGACGACACGGTCGGCCGCATGGCGGCCGAAGGCACCGCCGAGTTCATCGCGGCTCCCTACACGTTCGCCCCGCTCGCCGGCGTGGGCCATTACGCGGCTGATCAGGTCCCGGAACAGGTCAACGCCCTGATGCTGGCCCACCTCGCGCGGCATCCGGTGTAGATCGTGACCCGTTGTCGGCAGGTCTCGAGCCATGGCGGACCTGTTCGTTCGATCGAGGCGCTGACCGACGCTGAGTTTGTCGACCTGGCCACCGGGCCCGCTGGCGAAGAAGGTGTGCTCCGGCAATGACCGGGCGGCGAGGCTTGTTCCGTCCTTCCGCTGTGGCCGCGGTGCGTGTTCGCCAACGAGCCCGGCGGCAACTCTCGGCTGTGCTTCGGGAGGCGGTGGTGGCATATCTTGAGGAGAGCCGGGGTTTAAAGTGATACGAACGATCCTGCGGGCGACCCTGCTGCTGGCTGCTCTGCTCGCGTTCGCCGCCGTCGTTGACCTGGCGGTGGTGGCCTGGAAATACGGACCGGAGTATGTCTGGCGCGTCGTGGTTTGGCGCGCGCCCGCGCCCCAGGATGTGACGCGCTATCCAGTGCGCGCCTTCGCGGCCTCCTCGCACCCCGTGCGCTTCCCCGTCGATCCAACCGGCGCGCAAAAGGTCCGCGCGGCGTTCGCCCACATCGCGCCGGCCGAGGCGCCGCCGGGCGAGACGATGGAGGCGTTTCTCGCCCGCGCCGGCACCACCGGCCTGATCGTGCTGCGCGGCGGCACGCTGCTGTACGAGGAGTACTTCAACGGCGCGACCCGCGACGAAGCCGTCCCCTCCTTCTCGATGGCCAAGTCGGTGCTGGCCATGCTGATCGGCGACGCAATCGCCGCCGGCCGCATGCCGCCGATCGACACGCCGGCGGAAACGGTGCTGCACGAAATGCCGGTGCTCCACGGCTCCGGCATCCGCCTGCGCGACCTGCTCGACATGACCCCGGGCTTCGCCATCGACGAATTCTGGCTGCCCCGGCTGTTTCGCGCGCCGTGGGGCGACCGCATGCTGATGAACTTCGCCCCCGACCTGCGTGCCGCCGCGGTCGACGCGCGGCTGCGCTACCCGCCGGGCAGCGAGTTCCAGTATGACGACCGCAACGCGATCCTACTCGGCATGGCGTTCGAGGACACGACCGGCGAGCAGGTCACGTCCGCGCTGGCGCGGGTGCTGTGGCAGCCGATGGGCGCCGAGTTCCCAGCCTCCTGGGCCATCGACAGCCGGCGCGGCGATATGGAGAAGATGGAGAGCGGCATCAATGCCCGCCCGATCGATTTTCTCAAACTTGGCCAACTCGTCCTGCGCCACGGTATGGCCGAGGATGGGACACGGGTGTTGCCGGCGGACTGGGTCGCCGAGATGACGGCGCCGACCCCGCGGCGGCCCGGGTGGAGCGATGGCAAGGACATGTTCTACGGCCTGCTGTGGTGGGGCCTGACGCGCCGTGATGGGCCCGCCGATCCGTTCGCGCAGGGCATCTTCGGCCAGATCCTGCTGATCTCGCCCGCCAACGACATGGTGGTGCTGCGCGTGGGCCGCGGCGAGGGAGGTGTCGCGAGCTGGCCGCGCCTCCTACGTACGCTCGCCGACGCCGTCGCACGGTAGGCAGCGTCAGTTCCCCGGCGTGGCCGTCGGGAAGGTCCGGAGTCCACCCATGGCGGTCATTCCGAAGCAGGCCGATGCTTCTGACCAAAACCGGCGACTGTCGCTTCGGGCGGCAAGAAATATACTCCGGCAACCTGTCATATTCTCTGTGCCGAGGTACTAGCCCGCCTGGTCGAATAGCGGGCCCGGTCGGATAGCGGGGCAATGGGTCAACGTCGGCCAACGGCCCGTTCCGAACGTTGAACCCTGGTGAGGGGGACGCCGAGTGGGGCGCGCGTAACCCGAAAACACACGACGTGCCAGATCAGCGTGGTTGATCGGATTGTCGGGTTGCAGGGGCTCTCCCTTTGCGGACATTCAACCGACCGACTGCCAGTGCCGTCGTGCGTTGCCATCATCGCGTGCGGCCGGTATGACCGGTGAATGAACGATGATGCATTGATTTCGCTTGCCGCCGGATTGGCGCTGGAGGCAGGCGCGGCCATTCTCGCGGTGCGCAAGCGCGGCTTCGATGTTGTGCGCAAGGAGGACCGCTCGCCGGTGACCGAGGCGGACCACGCAGCAGAGGCGATCATTGTCGCCGGCCTGCGCAAGGCGGTACCGGACGTCCCGGTGATCGCGGAGGAAGAAGTCGCCGGCGGCCGCATCACCGCACCCGGACCGGCATACTGGCTGGTCGATCCGCTGGACGGCACGCGCGAATTCGCCGCCGGCAACGATGAGTTCGCGGTGAATATCGGTCTGGTTCGCGACGGCCGACCTGTGCTGGGCGTGGTGGGTATTCCCGCGGCCGGCGAATTGTTCGGCGGCATTGTCGGGCGCGGCGCGTGGAAGCGCGTGGGATCGCACGAGGTAGCGGTGCACACGCGGTTGCCGCCGGAAGAAGGCTTGACGGTGCTCGCCAGCCGCTATCACGGCAACAGCACGCGGCTGGACGATTTTCTCCGCGACAAGCGCGTGGCGAAGCTGATCAATTTCGGGTCGAGCGTGAAGTTCTGCCGTCTGGCGGAGGGGATTGCCGATCTGTATCCACGCTTCGGCCGCACCATGGAGTGGGATACGTGCGCGCCTCAGGCGGTGCTGGAGGCGGCCGGCGGGACGGTGCGAACATTCGACGGTGAAGAACTGGGCTACGGCAAGGCGGGCTGGGAAAACCCGCACTTCGTGTGCACGGGGCAGCTGCCGATTGCGGGGTCCTGACAGTCACGCCGATCGTCCTGGAACGCGGCACGTCGCATCATTCCGGTCGAGCACCAGGTGCTGTGGTCTTCCACACGGCATCACCCGGACACTGGCCGCGACGGCGGCCGTGCGCATCGGTCACGGGTTGATCGGCAGCCAGATTTCCACGGTGCCGGTTCCGCTTTCCGCATCGAATCGCTCATCGTAACGTTCGAAGTCGGGCGCATCGGCATGTGCATGGCCTGACGCCGGCAGCCACTTGTTCCAGATCGTGTAGACCGTGGCCCGCAGCGTCGAGATATGGCCGCGATGGGAGAATACGGCGTAGCGCTGCGCGGGAATGCGGATGCGGGCGAACTCGCCTGGGCATGTCGTCGAAGCTGGCGACTTCGACACCGGCGATATAGTCGAAATTGCCGGTGCCATCGCCGTTGCAGCATACGCCGTAGGCCGTGCGCCCGATCTGGCCAGGTATGTTGCCAATGTACGGCGCGAAGCGCAGCCACTGCCGCGGGATGCCCTGATTGGATCTCGAAGGTATAGCGCTCGCCGAGCCCGGCAATAAGCAGGGCGGCGCCGTTTTCGAAGCGCGGTGGTTCCAGATCGACGATGAGAGTGTCATCCATTTTGATCGGCTCCAGGAGTTCGATGTTGTCGAGATGCCGCTGCGCACGCACTGCGTCCGGCGTCAGGTGGAACTGGTCGCGGAATGCGCGGGTCGAATGCCTCGTGCGATGTACACGCGTGCCAGCGCCCTTCAGGATAGCTATAACCTCAGTAGACCTCGAGGTACCGCGCGCAGAGTTCGTTCACCGCCCATTCCGCGACGTGGTGCACTTCCGACCGTTTGTGCCGCAGATACGCCTCGCGGAACACCGGACCGAACCAGCCGGCCACCGCCTCGCTCGCCGCCATGTCATCGAGCGCTCGTGCAAGCGAATGCGGCAACGGGGCCGCACTGTCGGCCGATGCCGGCAAGCCGAGTTTGCGGCGCAGCCCATCGGCGCCGGCGAAGATCACGGCGCCCAGCGCCAGATACGGGCTCGCGGCACCGTCCGACACACGGAACTCGACGTTGAACTGACGCGCGATGTCGGACGGTGCGTCGGCGGCGAACACCGGGCAGACGCGCATCGCCGCACCGCGGTCCTGCTGCACGATGTCGATCGCGGTCGGGGCCCATCGATTCGGCGTCAGCCGTAGATACGATACCGGTGACGGCGCGGTGATGGCGCAGATCGCCGGCAGATGATGCCAGCACGCCGGCGCAGAAATGCTGTGCCTCCATGCCGAGGCCCATCGGACCGGAGGCGGCATAGGTCAGCGGCGCGCCGGACGCATCCTGCAGGCTCATGTGGATGTGCACGCCGTTGCCGACGCCGGATGCGTCGGGCATCGGCGAGAACGATGCGCGATGGCCGAGCCGATGCGCCGCGGCGCGCGCCATCTCGCGGGTGATCACCGCGTGGTCGGCGGCGGTCAGCGCGGCGGCGGGCGCCACCGTCACCTCGAACTGTCGCGCGCCATACTCCGCCAGGAAGGAGTCCGGCACCACACCGGCCGCGCGCATCGCCGCCACAAAACTTTCACCGAACAGACCCTGGCGGCGGAACGCGTTCAGGCTGTAGGCATCGCCATCGCGCTGCTGGTTGCCGGTATAGACGAACTCCTGCTCGAACGCGGCGACAAGGCGCAGCCCGGATGCGGCATCCAACGCGGCGATCGCGCGGCGCAGGAACTCGCGCGGGCAGCACTCCCACGGCGAGCCGTCGGTGTTGCGGATGTCGCCCAGGAAGAAGTGTTCCGGGGCCGATCCATCGCCGAAATCCACCCGCACCTCCGCGGCGGGATCGGGCACGATCATCAGATCGCCGGCGGTGCCGAACGGCGTATCCAGGATCGGGCCGAACGCAGTCTGCATCAGGTTGGAATGCGTCCAGCCGACCCCCTTGCGGCGCCGCGCATCGATTTCCCGCGCGGGAAATCCCTTGCCGCGGACATGGCCGGCGATGTCGCAGGTGCCGACAAAAACCAGTTCCTCGCGCAGCATGGCAGTATCCTCCAACGGGCCTTGGGTAGCGCCGCAAACATTTCAGGTATTTCATTTCTCGTGCGCTTGCGCCGCTGTGTCACAGGATGCACGCTGACACGATAGTCGGTCTACAGCCCGATTCGTTTGCCCTTCACGCCGCCCCAGAGGATCCTCATGATCAAACGTACACTTGGCCTTGTTGTCTGCGTCACCGCGGCCGTCGGCATCGCCGGTTGCGCATCGAACTCCAGCCCGCCGCCGGCGCCTGCCCCCGCGCCCGCACCGGTGGCCGCTCCGGCGCCAACGCCGCCACCGCCGCCGGCCATGCCTTCCGGCCTGTCGTCCGCGCAGCAACGCGTCGCCAAGCTGCAGATGGCATTGAACGCCAACGGCGCGCAGCTCACGGTGGATGGCAAGTCGGGCCCGGCAACCACGGCCGCGCTGAAGTCCTATCAGAGCCAGCACCAACTGAAGCCGACCGGCCATGTGGATAGCGCGACCGATGAAGGCACTCGGCCTCTGACGCACCACGCCACGCTGCGCTGACGATCAGCGCAGCGTGGCGCCCGTCGCCTTGGTTACCGCTGCAACGACCTTCTGAGACGCTGCCTCGATCTCGGCGTCGGTCAGTGTGCGTTCGCGCGGCTGGAATACCACCTCGATCGCCAGCGACTGCTTGCCCGGCGGCAGCCTGTCGCCCTGGTAGACGTCGAACAGCGACACGCGCGGCAATCAGCGGTGCGGTCGGCGCCTCTGGCGGCGCGCAGCACGGCATCGGCGGTCACCGCGCTGTCCACCAGGAACGCGAAGTCGCGACGGATCGGCTGGAATGGCGGCAGGTCGGGCGGCTGCCTGCGGCGGCGCTTCGGATCGCCGACGGCATCGAGATCCAGTTCGAACACGGCAACCGGGCCGGCGAGATCCAGCGCCGCCAGCACGCGCGGATGCAATTCGCCGAAGCGTCCCAGCAACGGTCTTCGGCCCCTGGCGCACTGTGGCGGATCGGCCGGGATGATAGAAAGCAGGTGCATCCTGCGTCAGCGTCAGCCCATCCAGCGGCACGCCGATCGCCGCCATGGCGGACCAGAGATCGGCCTTGGCATCCATCGCATCGACCGGGCGCGCCGGCGTCAGCCAGTTGCGCGGCGTAGCACCGGCGCGCAGCCCGGCGGCCATCAGGCGTTGGCCATCCGGTGCTGCTTCGGCGAATTCCGGCCCGACCTCGAACAGCGCCACGTCGGGGTAACCGCGCGCGGCGTTGCGCTTTGCGGCGAGTGCCAGCGTGGCGATCGGAGTCGGGCGAAGCTGGTCGAGATCGGCTGCGATCGGGTTGGTCAGGCGCAGCGCCTCCGGCGTGTCGCCGAACAGCGCGGCCTCGCTGGTGGACATGAAGCTGAAGGTGACGCACTCGGCCAGGCCTTGCGCGGCCAGCGTGCGGCGGGCGAGCGCGACGCGGTCCTGCCGCGGGGTCAGTGTGGCGAGCGGCACGGGGGACATGCGCGGCAGCGATACCGGCGGCACCGCGTCGAGGCCGCGCAGGCGCAGCACTTCCTCGACCAGATCGACATTCCGGTTCGATTTCGGCGCAGCCCTCGGCGGCCTTTGCCGCGATGGCGGGGTCCAGTGTCTCCGCCTGTTCCAGCGCGATCGCTGCGGCGATGTCGTTGCGCCAGGACGGCACCGCGACAGTGACGCGTGTCCGCATCGCGACTCTTGCACGGTGAAGCCGAGGCGTTCCAGCGATGTCACCGCTTCGTCGGGTGGGATGTCGGAGCCGCCAAGTCCGGCGATACGCTCGAAGCGCAGCGTTGCGGTGCGCTGCCAGGCGGGGGGCTTGCCGGCTTCGGTCACCTCACCGGGCTCGCCGCCGCAGAGTTCCAGCACCATCGCCGTGGCGGCTTCCACCGCGTCGGGCATCAGCGCGGGATCGATGCCGCGCTCGAAGCGCTGGCGCGCGTCGGACACGATCTGATGGCGACGGCCGGTCAGCGCGACGCGGATCGGATCGAACAGCGCGCATTCGATGAAGACGGATGTGGTGGTTTCGTCGCAGCCGGTGGCCTCGCCGCCGATCACGCCGGCCATCGATTGAACGC
Organism: uncultured Alphaproteobacteria bacterium; assembly: GCA_963790445.1. Lineage (GTDB taxonomy): Bacteria > Pseudomonadota > Alphaproteobacteria > Acetobacterales > Acetobacteraceae > JAMXLO01. The sequence continues at coordinate 50,182 of CAWBON010000018.1, forward strand.
CGGCCGCATCGGCGATCGCGCAATCCTCGGGTGTGGCGCTGTAGTCCTTGCCGTTCAGCGCGCGGAACGTCTCGCCGCGGCCGGGGCGCAGGGTCAGCACGTCGCCGTTGAGCTTCGCCACGTCGAACACGTGCAGCGGGCGGCCGAGGTCGATGGTGAAGAAGTTGGTGACGTCGACCAGCGCGTTGATCGGCCGCAGACCGATCGAGGCCAGCCGGTCCTGCAGCCATTGCGGGCTGGGACCGTTGCGCAGGTTGCGGATGGTGCGGCCGAGTATCCAGGGGCAGGCCTCGGGATAGTCGATCTGCCAGCGCGGGCCGCCGCGGAATTGCGGTGCGACCTTCGCCGGCTGCCACGGCTTCAGCGTGCCGATGCCGGCGGCGGCAAGATCGCGCGCGACGCCGCGCACGGCGAAACAATCGCCGCGGTTTGGTGTCACGCTGATGTCGATCACCGGGTCGTCGAGCCCGGCCCAGCGAGCGTACGGCATGCCGACCGGTGCGTCGTCCGGCAAATCGACGATGCCGGCGTGGTCTTCGCCGAGACCCATCTCGCGCAGCGGACAGCAGCATGCCGGCGCTGCGCACGCCGCGGATCTCGCCGACCTTCAGTGTGGTGTCGGTGCCGGGAATGAAGCTGCCGGGTGCGGCGAACACGCCCTTCATGCCGGTGCGCGCATTCGGCGCGCCGCACACCACGAAGACCCTGTCATCGCCGGTATCGACCTTGCACACGCGCAGCCGATCGGCGTTCGGGTGCTGCACCGCCTCGACCACGCGCGCGATGCGGAACGGCGCCAGCGCGGCGCCGCGATCCTCGCACATCTTCCAGTTCCAGGCCGATGCGGGTCAGCGTGTCGGTGATCTGCTGCAAGCGTCGCGTCGGTTTGCAGATGCGTCTTCAGCCAGGAGAGAGTGAATTTCATCGCTCACACTCCCTCGTGCAGCATGGTGGGCGCGAAGGGGCTGAAGCCGTAGTGGCGCAACCAACGAATATCGGATTCGAAGAACGGCCGCAGGTCGGGAATGCCGTGCTTCAGCATGGCGATGCGCTCGACGCCCATGCCCCAGGCGAAGCCCTGCCACTCGCGCGGGTCGATGCCGCAGTTGGCCAGCACGCGCGGATGCACCATGCCGCTGCCGAGGATTTCCAGCCAGTCGCCGCCATGGCCGAGTTCGCCGGTGCGGCGGTTCCAGCCGATATCCACCTCCATCGACGGTTCGGTGAACGGGAAATAGCTGGAGCGGAACCGCACCGGCAGGTCGGCGATGCCGAAGAACGTACGGAGGAAGTCGATCAGCGTGCCCTTCAGATGGCCAAGCGTCAGGTCGCGATCGAGGATCAGGCCCTCGCACTGGTGGAACATCGGCGAGTGGGTTGCGTCGTGGTCGGCGCGATAGGTGCGGCCGATGACGATGGTGCGGATCGGCGGCGGCTGGTTGAGCATGGTGCGGATCTGCACCGGCGAGGTGTGGGTGCGCAGCACCGGCGCCGGCTTGTTGCCGCGCGGCGGCAGGTAGAACGTGTCGTGGTCGGCGCGCGCGGGATGATGCGCCGGGATGTTCAGCGCGCCGAAATTGTACCAGTCGGATTCGACGTCCGGCCCGTCGGACACGGTGCATCCCATGGCGCCGAAGATCGCCGCGATCTCTTCCATGGTTTTGCTGATCGGATGGATCAGGCCGGTTTCGCGCGGACGCGGCGGCAGCGTGGGGTCGAGCCGTTCGGCGGCCAGGCGCGCGTCGAGCTGGGCGTGGTCGAGTGCTGCGCGACGGGCCTCGATGAGTTCGGTCAGCGCGTCCTTGAGCTGGTTGAGTGCGGCACCACGTTCGCGGCGCTGCTCGGGCGGGGTCTTGCCGAGGTCGCGCAACAGTGCGGTGAGGCGGCCGTTGCGACCGAGTGTGGCGACGCGCACGGCGTCCCAGGCGCGCAGGTCGCTGGCGGCAGCGAGGGCTGCTTCGGTTTCGGCCTTCAGAGCTTGCAGATCGTCGGTCATGGGTTCTCGCATCGGAACTCGCCCTCCCGTTGCGGGAGGCGGCTGGGCCTGGGGGCCTGAGTTCAGACCGTTCCGGCCCCGCTCGCCCGGACCCCTCCCGCAAGGGAGGGGAGCGATCGAGCGATCGTCTTCAGAGTTCGGCCTGCACCTTCTTGACGATTTCCGCGAACGACGCGGCATCGTCATAGGCGATGGCGGCCAGCACCTTGCGATCCATCTCGATGCCGGCCTTCTTCAGTCCGGCGATAAATCGGCTGTAGGTCAGGCCGTGCTCGCGCACCGCGGCGTTGATGCGCTGGATCCACAGACCGCGAAAATCGCGCTTCTTGTTGCGCCGGTCGCGGTAGGCGTATTGCAGCGACTTCTCCAGCCGCTCCTTCGCCGCGCGATAGGTGGTGGACGTGCGCCCGCGAAAGCCCTTCGACTGCTCGAGGACCTTCTTGTGGCGGGCATGAGTTGTGGTGCCCCGTTTGACGCGTGCCATGTGCCTGCTCCCTCAATCCAGCCCGTAAGGGGCCCACTGCTTCACCGTGCGCGCATCCATGTCGGTGAGCGTCTGCATGCGGCGGTTGCTGCGTTTGGCCTTTTGGGTGCGGGCGGAGAGCATGTGGCGCTTGAAGCCGGGGCCAGCCTTCACCTTGCCGGTCGCGGTGATCTTGAATCGCTTCTTGACCGACGACTTGGTCTTCATCTTGGGCATTTGGTTCTCCTTTCTGGCGGCGGCTTGCGGCGAGCGCAGCCGGTCGCGGCCGGGCATGCCCATTTCAGGCCCGGACGCGCGATCAGGGGCGGGTGTATAGCGGCGGGGGTGGGGGGGTGCAAGCTTGGGGGGATAGGCTTGTAGCGAGCTTGGGGCGACAGGGTAGCGAGCAAACGAAGGGGCCGGTCCAGGTAGCTAGTGCCTCGTCACAGAGGCTCTGACAGGTTGCCAGAGCGTTCTTCCTGGCCGCCCGAAGCCCCAAATGCCCAGTCTCGATAAGGTGGATCGGCTTGCTGTCGAAGGACCGCTACGGGTGGATTGCGGACGGTCCGCTTGCGGGCAAGGACGAGTGGTAAATGGATTTTCGGCTCAGGGGGGCTGGCCACAAGCAGCCGGCCTTGTCCTCGGGAGCTTGCTCACTGGCGGTGGGTGGAAGATACGATCAATCACACAGCGCCTTTGCCGCCTCAAGCAGTCCATGCGCCCGTTCCCCCACGAATTGCTCATAGTCGTCGGTGAAGAGCGTCTCTGAAGCGAAGGCACTCTCGAGAATCGGGCCCACGTCCGCCGGCATCTTTGGCCTATACGCAGAAGGCGCTATTCCACCTATCTCATTGTTATCCGCCCGAGATAGAAACGCGAAGTTAGCAAGGACGCTATCGCTCAGGTCCCCTTTATAATTGGCCTTCAGAAATGCGCGCGGCATAAGATGATGGAATTCGGTACGGTTAGCCACCTTCAGTGTATTCGCCAAATCGACAAGCTGGCCCGAAATAAAGGATCGGGGTCGCTTCGAGGCGAGAAGCAGCACGAATGTTTTCGTATTCACGCTACCCAGTCCAAAGACATTCGCTTTGAAATAGTCAGCAGAGAGATCGGCCGAAAACTCACCCAAATTGCTATCGCCATTATCCCTCAGAAGCCGCATCTCGGCGATATCAGTATTTAGATTGCGTAACACGGCGGAGCTGTATCGTTTCGAGAAGGATGACCTCCAAAACCAACGGTCGATTCGCTTCCGCTGAGCATCCGTATATTTTGCCTCCTTCGTGCCAGTTACCGAGAAGAATACTGACAACGGCACCAGCAGGGTCGTGAAAGGAAGATTACTAAGCTTCTCTGCATGGTAGTTACGGCGTATATAGTCGACCGCATATTTTACTCCGTTGATCACCTTCTCGAAGTCTCTTCGGACGTCTGCGCCATTCAGGCTCATCAAGGCCTGTGGAGAGGCGTCTCCCTTTAGGATTGCGGAGCAGCACCGAAGCAACAGGTTCGTATCGTCGCCGAGTTCCGCAAACCCAAATGGCGTCAACTCGTCGGCAAGTTCCTGAAATTGGTCCTGAAGCTGAAACTCCTCACTCCAGGTCCAGGCTGAAAGCAGTTGCAACGTATCAAGTTTAACGCCTTGCCGATTTACCCGCTCGAAGATGATTGCGACGGTTGCTCTATCATCAGTTTCCGACGTTTGGACAGGGATTTTCGCTTCTTTGAATATCTCCTGCATTCTGTCTATATGTGCGATTACTTCATCCTTCCGATTAGCATTGGCCTTTCGGTACGCGACAGTGTTAAAAAGCGTAGAAAGTGGGAAGTGTCTCTCTGGGTCGATTTTGTCTGACGAGAGCGCCACGAATTGGCTCTCCTGAGCGCTCGGCTGGGCAGTAAGATCGAAATAGATCGAAAGCCAATTGTCCTCGGGCCTAGCCCGCATTTCTCAAACCACGTAGCGCCAGCGATGTGAACACCGGCGGCAAGCCGGTGTATATACGGCCTGGGGCAGACGGTGTGGCATAGCAGGCAGTTTCGGCCGAGATCGAGCCTCGCGAGCGTGTTGATCGCGTTGTCGGGATATCGGTCTGCTGTGCGCTGTCTGGTTCGTGTCAGGCTGCGGCCGCGTCTCTGAGCCGGGCATGGGCCAGGGCAAATTCGTTCTGATACGGACCGGCTGAGGCCAGTGCCACCGTGATCCGTCGCACGCTGACCCGCACCAGGGCGCCGAGTTTCAGCAGCTTGAGCCGGATGGTGCCGCAGGTGGCCTGGGCGAACTGCGTATGTGCCAGCCCGATGCGGCGCACAGCACAGAGCAGCACATAGGCCATCGAGGCGAGCCACAGCCGGAGTTGGTTGGCGCGCATCGTCGCGGTCGAGGTGCGATCGGCGAACAGGTCGAGCTGGCATTCCTTGATGCGGTTCTCCATCTCGCCGCGGGCGCAGTAGACCGTCTCGTAGAGAGACCGGGCACCGACCTCGGCTGGCTTCAGCGAGGTGACGACAAACCGCGGATTGGCCTCGCCTCGGGTCACCTCGGCCTTGCCGACGACACGACGGCGGCAGCTCCAACTGTCCAGCGTCGACCAGGTGAAGTCCTTGAAGCACCGCGCCGGCCTGCCGGTCCGGAGGCTCTCCAGCGCCGCGGTCATCAGTTCGGACTTGATCGCCTCCTCCAGGCGCTCGTTGCGCGCCAGGCCGAACAGGAAGTCGACACGGTTCGCCTCGCACCATGCCATCAGCGCCTCGCGGGCAAAGCCGGAATCACCGCGCAGCAGAATGCGCACCCGTGGCCAGCGCCGGCGGATCTGCGCGACAATGCGGGCCACTTCCTCGACCGCTCCGGCAGCACCGTCGATGTTCGACCGGCGCAGCTTCGCCGCCAGCAGGTGACGGCCGCAGAAGATGTAGAGATGGGGTAACGGGCCGGCGCCAGGTTAGCTGGTTTGAGTGGCCGTCCCTCAGAGTGATGGTGTCACTGGCGGAGTCAGGATGTCCCTGCTCCGAACATCATCGAGGGACGACCATGGAGCAGTATGCGGGGATCGATGTGTCGCTGGAAAGCGCGAGCATTTGTGTCGTAGATGCGAAATGGACGGATTGTGCGCGAGGTGAAGGTCGCGAGTGAGCCTGAGGCCTTGATTGCTTGGTTCCGTATGTTGCAGGTCACCCCGACACGGATCGGCCTGGAGGCAGGCCCTCTGTCGCAATGGTTGTATGCGGGCATGCGGGAGGCGGGGCTTCCGGTTGAGCTGCTGGAAACACGGCACGTACGTGATGCGTTCAAGGCGATGCCGGTGAAGACGGATCGCACTGATGCGCGGGGTATTGCGCAACTGATGCGGCTGGGTTGGTTCCGGTCTGTGCATTGCAAATCGCTGCCGGCCCAGGAACTCCGTGCGATACTGACGGCCCGCAAGCTGGTGCAGAGCAAGCGCCATGATCTGGAGATGAGCCTTCGGGGCATCCTGCGGGGCTTCGGGTTGAAGGTGGGGCAGACCACACCGCGCAGCTTCGAAGCCCGTGTCCGTGAGCTGACCGATGGGCATGTCACGCTGCTCGCGGTGGCCGACGCCCTGCTGTCGGCTCGTGCGGTATCGCCGAGCAACTGGGCAGGTTGCAGAAGCGCCTGGTGTCGCTTGCTCGCCAGGACACTCGGGCACGGCTGCTGATGTCGACGCCGGGGGTGGGCGTGCTTGTTGCGCTGACCTATGTCGCCGCGATCGACGACCCCGCACGGTTCAAAAGCTCGAAAGCCGCGGGCGCACATTTCGGACTGACGCCAAGGAAATATCAGTCAGGAGAGACGGACGTCACCGGCCGGATCTCCAAGATCGGAGATGCAAGCGTGCGCACTGTGCTTTACGAGGCAGCCAACGTCATTCTGACCAGGCCGGTCAAAGGTTCATCGCTGAAGAGCTGGGCGATGCGGGTGGCCAAGCGTGCCGGCATGCGCAAGGCAAAGGTGGCGCTCGCCCGGAAGCTCGCCGTGGTCTTGCACCGGATGCTGGTCGACGGAACCGAGTTCGTCGCTGCCAGGGCGGCCGCCAGAGCATAGACAAGGAGAAAGATCACGAGTTCGGGCGGACACGCACCAAACGCCCGGAGCAGGTCCCGTCGCCGGGACGATGGATCAGGTCAGGCCGCACCTGCCGGAGCAGCTCGCAAGAGGACTGCGCGTTTTAGAGCTTGGTCGACCGATCCTCATCAGACCCCATCAGGTGGCGGCCGCGCGCCGACCCCGGACAGAAGCAAGACACCGGCGACAGGATCACACTCGAAAGGGATTGACACAGGAGGGCCCGTTACAGAAGCGGCAGGTAGCAGTAACAGTCATAATAGCCATGGAAGAACCGCCCTTCCTGCTGGCCGTGCAGTGGGTCGTCCGTGGCATCCAGGTCCAGGATGATCTGCTCCGGCGCACGCCGATGTGCCGCCAGGAACAGATCGACGAACAGCGTCTCGATCGCCGCTGCGTTGTGGCTCACCTTGTGATAGCGCGTCGGCTCGGGGCGGCTCAGCTCCAGCCGGTTCAGCGTCGACTTCCCCGCCAGCGGTGCGCAGTCCGACCGGTGCGCCGCCAGTTTGCCGGCCAGCACCGCCAGTATCGGATCGTGCCGCAGTTCGTCGTGGTCGATCAGGTCTTCGTAGCCGAGTGCAATACCGATCACCCGCTGCATCAGCATCGTGCCGACGCTGTGTTCCACCAGTTCCGCCGCACGCGTGTCGGTGAAGCACCTCGAAAATCGCTCGGTCAGACGGATCGCTCGATCTGCCTGACCCAGCAGCAGCGCTCCGGCGTCCGAGGTGATTGCCCCGCCATCGAACGCCGCCACAACCCGGCGTCCTTCAACAGGTGCAAATTCAAACAATTCCGGGTTACACTCTGTCGGCATTGGGGAACTCCTCTGCTTCGACAAAAGGCTTTGTCGCAGAAGAACTTTCGCCGATTTCAGAGCCCCAATGCACCGACATAGTTTGAGAAATGCGGGGTAGGGGGTGGCACGTCCGACTGGAAGACGCCATAGATCGATGTCACGCGCTGCTGACCGTCGAGAACGTAGTCGATTGGGTAGTCAGCCTTCGGAGCCGGCAGTTTAAAGGGGCCAAGCGTCCGATCGTATTTGAGCACCTCGCGGGTGCGCCAAAAAAGCAGGGAACCAAACGGAAACCGCTTGTAAATGCTGTCCATGAGATAAGCTACCCGCTCTGGTTCCCAAACAAACCCCCTCTGAAATGCGGGAATTCGGATTTGGCCTCGACCGACCTGCTCGAGGCCTCACGAATACTCAAGTCTACCATTTGTGCTCTCGTCCGCTCAGTAAGACAACGACACTAGCAGTTTCACGAGATTGCTACATGCAGCAATCTCAATAAATCATACGCCTGAGGGGCGCGAGAGTGGAAGAGGTGCATTCTCAGAACTCCGACCTCGTTAGCCAGCCGCTAAGCGGCCGGAATGAGCGTGGGGCTGCAGTCGGCGGCCGTTGAGGAACGTCTGTTATCGGGGATGGGAGAACTCCTCGTTGAGCCTCTGACTTGGCTCGATTGCAGCCAAACGCCCCAGGGCCCGTCCCGGCTGACGGAGGGCCCGGAGCACGAAGACCGCGTTGCCCCGCGACCTGTCAAAATCTCTGAGCGGAAGGTACTAGTGGCCCGAGTTGCTCATAACGCCGGGTATAGCCTCTCGAGCTTCGGCCTGGCATCGGCTGTGGCGAACTGCCAATCTGCCTTGGCGTGGTTCTGGTTTCGGCTGGCCACCGAGGCGGCGACTTCTTCGATCGACGCGGCTTGTTCGGTATGCGGCGATCGAGGCACTGCGCGGACAGAACGTCGAGTTCGGATTCGGCCATATCAAGCCAGCTGCCGAGCTTGGACGTGCAGTGCCACTCGAACCGCTGTTCAGTCAGGCGTTGGCGCCCGGTTCGCTTCGTGTTGCCTCGAACAGGAACCATGTGCGCCGCTCGGTCTCGTCGATCCAGACCTCAAGCAGGCTGGCCGTCGCGACGTCGCCATACTCATCGCAAACATTGTGTACTTCGCGCATCTCGGACGCCAACTTCCGATTGTCGTCGCGCAGTTCCGCCAGCATATCCTTCGGCTCGACATATTCGGCGTCGTTGTCAGGGATGCGCTGCTGACGCGCGATATGGCCAATAGATCGCAATGTGGTGCCGCCGATTTTGCGGCACCGCTCGGCCAGCGGGTCTGTCATCGCAAAGATCTGGTCGCCATGCTCGTCAAGCAGCAGATGGTAATCGCGAAAATGCGGCCCGCTCATGTGCCAGTGGAAATTCTTGGTCTTCATGTAGAGCGCGAACACGTCTGCCAGCAGCCCATTCACTCCCGCGCAGATATCGCGGGTAGCGTCGGCCGTCAGGTCGGTGGGCGTGCCGAGACGTTCGCGAGTGTGGACGGTTTCAGTTTGCGGCTGGCCGCTGGACACGCGCTTCGCCATGATGGTTTCCTCCAAAAAGGTCGGGATCCCGTGTTGCCGCATGGTGGCCTGTCGGTCGCATGGTTGCAACACGTCCCGTCGCAAACGCGGCTCTCCGACGCGAGCGCGGCTGCTGCATGGTTGTGTTGCCGTCGGGAGTCACGCCGGCGATGGATCGCCCGCCAGAGCGTCGATCAACGATTGCAGCAGATGCAGATAGGGCCTCGCCCGGCCGACCGCGGACCGATAGATCGGCTGTCGCACCTGCACCGCGCTCACTGTCGTTACCGGGCGTTGCGTCAGGTGGAATGTCAGGCACGCGGGGTCCCATTCGAGGCCGCAGTGGGCGACGATGCGGCGCGCCTGCCCTTCGAGATCGGCGACGACCTGCTCGTACTCCACGTCGAGGATCACGCCAGCGGGCATGACATCGTGCCAGTGCTTCATGAGCCCTTGGTAGCCTCGATAATACCGGCCGAGTTCGCCAAGATCGTAGGTGAAGGCCTGCGTCGCGAAGAGATTGGCGAAGCAGGACAGACAGGTGTCGAGCGGATCTCGCGTCGTATGGATGATGCGGGCGTTTGGCAGCGCCAGGTTGATCAGCCCGAGGAGCAGGAAATTCGCCGGCAGTTTATCGGTGACACATTTGGCAGTCGGTGCGTTGGCCTGTATCGCGGCGACGTAGTCCGCACCAAGCGAGCGAAGCTGCGCGCCGTTGAGGTGCGATACCATCTCGGGATATTCCTGACGCACGGCAGTCGACTCGCCCAAACGCTTCGCGGTATTGTTGAAGGCAGCAAGCTCTCCGGCACCGAAGACCGATGGGTGACTGGCGAGGATCTGCTCCACCAGCGTGGTGCCGGAACGCGCCATGCCGAGAATGAAGATCGGCACTGTCGATGGATCGCCGAGGCCGGCCTTTTCGCGCATCAGCGCAGGTGTGAAGGTGTGGCGGATACGCTCGAAAAACCGCAGAGATGCCGCTTCATCGTAAACCACCTCCGCACGCTTGAGTTTATTGCCCTCAAGCAGATGGCGAAGCGACCGTTCGTGTTGACCGGTGTCGGCATAGGCCTTCGCCAAGGCGAAGTGCAGGTCGATTTGATTTGTCGTGGTCATCGCCGTGGTCTCGGCCGCCAGCGTTTCCATGGCCGCAAGATGCGGATCGGTGGGCGTGAAACGCTTCAGATCGGCCAAACAGCGGTAGAACTGCGGGCGCCGAGGATCGAGCGTGATGGCTCGCTCGATTGCGGCGCGGGCCGCTTCGAGCCGTCCAAGATCCTTCAGCGCTCGTCCGAGGTTATTGTGTGCGCTGGCCAGTCCAGGCTGCGCATCGATTGCCTGCTCCAGGGCCGCCGCCGCCGCAGCGGGTTGCTGGCTATTGATCAAGGCGTTGCCAAGATTGTTGAGCACGTCTCCGCGCCGCGGCTGAATGGCAAGCGACTGCCGGTAATGCGCAATTGCCGCTTCGTGCCGGCCCAGCATCTCGGCGCACACGCCAAGTCCGTTGTGAGCGTCGGCAAGGTCAGGGCGGATGGCGATGGCCGCGCGATAGGACTCTGCCGCCTGCTGATACCGGTGCAGCAATCGCAGGACATTGGCCAGGTTGTTATGGCTGTCGGCGACACGCGGATTGATCTGGATCGCCCGGCGGAACAGCGATACGGCTTCGTCGGCTGTATCGGCTTTTTGAGCACGGATCGTGCCAAGGTTGTTGAGCGCGTCGAAGTGGCCGGGATGGTGCTGCAGCGCCATCGCGTAATGCCGTGCGGCTTCATCCAGCCTGCCCTGACGGTGCAAGTCGATACCGGAACGGAATGCCTGGTGCGCCGCCTGCTCACGCGATTGCTTCATGCCGCATTGTTGCATTGGGACGCCGACCTCTCAACGATGCGGCGGGCCGGCAGCGGCGTGCCCATCACAAGGCCACAAATTCGGCTGGACTGGGCTGCCTGGCGCACCAAACTGCTGACTGATCGATGATAGGTTGACCGCCAATGTCCGGTTCCGCGCATATCGAAGGTTTCGCCATCGTCTCCGAGGATGGGATGCTCGCGAATGCCCGCGGCATCATGCCGGACTTGTTGATATTCGAGGCCGATCAGCGGTTCTTCGAACGGGCGCTGGATGGGATGGATGTCGTCGTGCACGGGCGGCATTCCCATGAACGGCAGCCGCGGTCAGAAATGCGACGGCGATTGATCGTCACCCGTCAGGTTCCGGCCATCACGGCGGACCCATCGAATGACAAGGCGCTGTTCTGGAACCCGGCCGGCGCTTCGTTCGAGCAGGCGCTGGCTGCGATCGGCACCCCGAACGGCAGAGTTGGCATTATCGGCGGCACGGAGGTGTTCGGGATGTTCTTGGACCGGTATGATTTGTTCCACCTCACGCGGGCGCCCAACGTGCGACTTCCCTGCGGGCGACCGGTTTTTCCGGATGTGCCGTTGCGGACCCCGGAGGAAGTGCTGGCAAGCCATGGCCTGCGCGAAGAGCGCCGCCAGGAGCTCGATCCGGCCAGCGGCCTGGCGATGGCGACCTGGCAACGTTCATTCCAGCCAAAGAGATAAGCATGCCGGCATCACCGCGCCCTCGCCGCTCCGTTTTGTATATGCCGGGATCCAATCCGCGTGCGCTCGAGAAAGCGCGCAGCCTTGCCGCCGACGGTTTCATTTTCGATCTGGAGGACGCCGTCGCCCCCGACGCAAAGGCTGCGGCGCGTGATACTGTCGCGTGGGCGCTGGCCACCGGCGGCTATGGCCGGCGGGAGGTCATGCTGCGCGTCAACGCGCCCACGACCGTTTGGGGAGCTGCCGACCTTGTCGCGGCTGCGGCAATGCCGATCGACGCCGTACTGCTGCCCAAGGTCGAGCACGCCAGTACCGTGCATCAGGCCGAGGCCGCACTTGCCCAGGCCGGTGCGTCCGGGCAGCTGGCCATATGGTGCATGGTGGAGACGCCTCTGGGCGTTCTGCATGCCGAGAGGATCGCTTCGGCGAGCAGTCGTGTTGCCGGGCTGGTGATGGGAACGTCCGACCTCGCCAAGGATCTCCGGGTGCTGCCCGCACACGATCGATCGCCATTGCTGACGGCGCTTGGACTTTGCGTTCTGGCTGCGCGGGCCTACGGGCTGGCGATTCTCGACGGGGTCTACCTGGATCTAGCCGATGATGCAGGGTTTCTCGCGGCATGCCGTCAGGGCCGGGAACTCGGCTTCGACGGCAAAACGCTGATCCATCCCAAGACAATTGCCGCTGCGAACGCGACCTTTGCACCGTCGCCGGAGGAGGTGGCGTGGTCACGGCGCATCATCACCGCACATGCCGAAGCTGTCGACGCAGGCAAGGGCGTGGTACTCGTCGATGGCAAGCTGATTGAAAACCTGCACGTCGAGAGTGCCCGCCAGATTGTTGCACTCGCTGATGCAATCGCCGCGCTTGAACAGGCGACCTGAACGGGCAATATCGGACATCTTGCGATGCCGCCAAGCTGTGGCGTTTGCTTGCGCACAAAGGTGAGGAACATGGACCAGCAGAGCACAACAATCTCTGAACTCGCGGGCGTGGAGGCTGATCTTGTCTATCTCGCGCCGATGACGGAAAGGCCGCATAGCTACACCTACGATCCGCCACCGAACGTGCCGCGCACCAACACCGTCAATGTGCCGCATCGCGTGAGGGTGCACGATGCGAGGCCGATCGCGCGGGACCTATCGCTCGACCGCGAGGGCTTCGAACTGATCGACCACCACAGCGCGGTGCGCGACTTCTACGACGAGGGCGAGCTGCGCCGCGTGTATTATCCGGAGGCCGAACATCTGGTTGCCGAAGCCACCGGTGCCGACCGCGTCATCATCTTCGACCACACGATCCGTCGCCGCCAATGGGGTGCCGAAGATCGTGCCGCGGGCGCTCCGCGCCAACCCGCCACGCGCGTGCACAACGACTACACCGAAGTTTCCGCACCGCAGCGCATCCGCGACCTGATGGGCGACGATGCGGAGGCCCTGCTGCGACGGCGCTACGAGTTCATCAATGTCTGGCGGCCGATCCGTGGTCCGCTGCGCGACGCGCCGCTGGCAATGTGCGATGCGCGCTCTGTCTCGGCCGGCGATCTGGTGGCATCGGATCTGATCTATCGCGACCGCAAAGGCGAGATCTACCTGATGAACTACAATCCGAAGCAGCGGTGGTATTATGTTCCCGCGATGCGTGCGGATGAGACGCTTCTGCTGAAGTGCTACGACTCCGCGCGCGATGGCCGAGCGGTGCTGTCGCCGCACGGTGCGTTCGAGGATCCGACCGCGGCGGCTGACGTGCTGCCGCGGGAAAGCATCGAGTTGCGCACGATTGCCTTTCATTCGGCGTAACCATGCGCGGACTGGACGGCAAGCGTGTGATTTTGACCGGCGGCGCGAGCGGCATCGGACGTGCCGCCGCGCTGCGCCTGGCGGCAGAAGGCTGCGTGCTGGGGATTTTCGACCTCAACGAAGCGGGTGCGCGCGAGACGGCGGCACGTTGTGCGGGTGCGCAGGCCTACGGCGTCGACATCACCGATCGCGACCAGATCGCCGCGGCGATGGTATCGTTCGAGACGGCGTGCGGTCCGGTGCAAGGGCTGGCGAATATCGCGGGATGGGATACGCCGCGCGCCTTCCTGGATACCGACCGCGCACTGTGGGACAAGGTGATCCAGATCAATCTGTATGGGCCTTTGAATATGCACCATGTCGTCGTGCGCGGCATGGCGGAGCGCGGCTTCGGCCGCGTGGTGAACGTCGCATCCGATGCCGGGCGAGTGGGATCGTCGGGCGAGGCGGTCTATGCGGCGTGCAAGGGCGGCATCATCGCATTCACCAAGACGCTGGCACGCGAACTGGCGCGCAAGGGCGTCACGCTGAACGTGGTCTGCCCTGGCCCGACCGACACGCCGTTGTTCGACAATTTCCGCGCGGCATCACCATCCATCGGCGATGCGTTGGCGCGCGCCATTCCGCTGCGGCGGTTGGGCGAACCGGACGATTATGCCGGGATGATCGCGTTCCTGCTATCGGACGATGCGGGGTACATGACCGGGCAGACGATCAGTGTCTCCGGCGGCCTCACGATGGTTTAGCGCCCTGCCCGCGAAATTCGACGGTCTTTGCGGCGAACAGAGGGGACGAGTGGGACACCGGGTTCAGGCCAGCCCGATGCGACGGCGAAACTCGTCGTCACGCAGGCTGAATTCCTTGCCCGCGAGATCGTCCGCCGCCTTGCTGCACAAATAGACGATGGCGCGTGCGGGATGTGCCACCGGCGTAAGCTGTTCGCGCGGGATCTTGCTGATCGGGTTTATCCCCGACGCGCGGATGAGCACCTGCATGTCGGTGTCGGTGGTGCCAGGCTGGAAGCCAAACACGCGAATGCCGGCGGCGCGATGTTCCAGATCGATCGAGCGTGTCAACATCGCCAGACCAGCCTTGCCGGCGCAATACGCGCTCCAGCCTTCCTGCGGGCGCAGCGCCGCACCGGACGACACGTTGATGATGTCGCCGTGGCCACGTTCCAGCATGCCGTGCAGCACGGCATGGATGGCGTAATACGCGCCGATCAGGTTGATCTCGATGCTGCGCGCCCATACCGTGGGATCGGTCGTAGCGACCACGCCAATCGGTTCGATGACGCCGGCGTTGTTGATCAGCACATCCGGCGGCCCCAAGCGTTGCGCGGTTTCCTGCACCAGACGCTGGCACGCGGCGTAATCGGACACGTCGCATGCCATGGAAGCGTGCGTTGCCGCCGGCCGACTTGATGCGCTGCACGTTCGCCTCGATCTGCGTGGCATCCCGCGCCGCGAGCATGACGGAGGCACCGGCAGCACCCAGCGCGAGCGCTGCTTCGGCGCCGATGCCACGGCTTGCGCCCGTGACGATTGCAACTTTTCCGGTCAGCGTTTGCATCGGCGCCTGCTCCACAATTGAATTGTCGCGTCTCGCTTTACGGCAGGGGCGGCCGATTGGACAAGCGGGGCTACCGATGAGTATCCTGTGCGGGAAGCAAGTGCCGAAGGGGGCGTGGATGCCGAGCTGGAACTGAAAGCGCGATGGACATCGCCGGAGGCAAGCTGCATCTCACACGCGGCGGCAGCGGTCGGCCGGTGCTGGTGCTGCATCACGACATCGGCACACCAGATCGGCTGCCGTTCTATGACACGCTGGCGCAGAGTTTCGACGTGCTGGTGCCGCATCATCCGGGCTGGGGCAAGTCGGAGCGGCCGCAATGGCTGCGCAGCGTGCGTGACATCGCCGCGATGCACAACTGGCTGCTGACCGATCTTGGCCTCGCGAGGTTTCGCTGGTCGGGCTGGGCTTCGGCGGTTGGATCGCCGCGGAGATGGCGAGCCAGGCGCCGACCGCGTTCCGCCGGCTGGTGCTGGTCGGCGCGATGGGCATCAAGCCGCCGGAAGGCGACATCGCCGATCAGGCGATCGTGTCGTATCTCGACTACCCGCAGGCCGGATTCCACGATCGCGCCGCGTTCACCCGCGTCTATGGGCGATGTATCACGGACCAGCTCGAGGCCTGGGACATCGCGCGCGAGATGTGCTTCCGCACCGCGTGGAAGCCGTACATGTACAGCCAGACGCTGCCGCATCTGCTGGGCGGCGTGCGATCGCCGGCGCTGGTGGTGTGGGGCGACGACGACCGGCACGTGCCGCGCAGTGCGGGCGACGCCTACGTGAAGGCGCTGCGCGAACGCGCGGCTGGAGATCGTCCCCGCTTGCGGGCACTATGTGGACATGGAAAAGCCGGACGAACTGGCGAAGCTGTGTCACGGCGTTCGTACCGCAACTGATCGCACACCCTCGAGGGGAGCAGACCATGCACCTGATGTACTTCACCGAGCAGCCGATGGCGCGCCTACGACGCGAAGGAGGGGCTGGACTACGGCGCGACCGCGCTGACCTTCTCCAACACGCACTACGATCCGGTGGAGGGCAGCCGGCTGTATAACGAGTACCTGGAAGAATACATCATGGCCGACGAATGGGGCGTCGACGGCATCATGCTGAACGAGCACCACAATGCGCCGTTCTGCATGCAGTCCCGGACCAACATGTTCGGCGCGATCCTTGCGGCGGTGACGAAGCGGGCGAAGATCGTGTTCCTGGGCAATCCGCTGCCGCTGTCGGAGAATCCGATGCAGCTGGCGGAAGAGATCGCGATGATCGACATGGTCTCGAAGGGACGCGTGGTGTCGGGGTTCGTGCGCGGCGGCGGACAGGAGCAATTGGCCAACGGGGTGAACCCTGCGTACAACCGGGAACGCTTCATCGAGGCGCATGACCTGATCACCAAGATCTGGACCCAGCCCGGACCGTTCCGCTGGGAGGGCACGCACTACCAGCAGCGCGTGGTGAACCCCTGGGCGGTGCCGATACAGAAGCCGTATCCGCGCGTGTGGATACCGGGTGTGCTGTCGCGCGAGACGGTGATCTGGACCGCGCAGCAGCGCTATCCGTACATCGCGCTGAACACCGCGATCGATGCGACCAAGACGATCTGGGACACGTATTCGAAGGCGGCGGCCGAGGTAGGCTATACCGCCGGGCCGGAGAACTTCGGCTACCTGATCCGCGTGCACGTGCAGGACACCGAAGAGAAGGCGCTGCAGAACGCGCGGCAGTTCATGTGGATGCAGGGCGAGTTCACCGGACTGGCGCATCCGGTGTGGGCCAATCCGTCGGGCTACTTCTCGCCGTCCGGTCGCCGCGGGTTCGTCGAGTTCGCGGTGGGACGGGCGAAGAACCCGCGCGGCAGCCGACATTCGAGGAGCAGGTCGCCGACACGATGATCATCGCCGGCACGCCGGACCAGGTGATCGCGCAGTTGAAGCACCTGATCGAGCACACGCGGCCGGGCATCATGGGCATCTGGGGCAACGACGGCACGGTGCCGAGGGACGATCGCCGCCGCTGCATCGAACTGCTGGTGAAGGAGGTGATGCCGGCGGTGCGCGAGCACGGCAAGTCGCTGGGGCTGAAGGATCCGTGGGAGGCGAATGCGCCGGTGCATCTGCGGTATTCGACGGATATCCCGGTGCAGAAGGCTGGCGGCGGAGTAAGGCGGTTGGCGTAGGGCGGAAAGCGAACAGCCTTCCGACCTCTACCTGGCTAGGCAATCCGCGCCGCGCGCGTGGCGGAATAGCTACGTCTTCCGCCTACGTTTGGCGACTGTCGCGTAGTTCGAACTTCTGGATCTTTCCGGTCGAGGTCTTCGGCAGCGGCCCGAACGTCACGAACCGCGGGCACTTGAAGTGCGCCAGGTGCGTGCGGCACCAGGCGATGATGTCGGCGTCGGTCACGCCGGCGCGTCCAGGCTTCAGCGTCACGAACGCATGCGGCGTTTCGCCCCATTTCTCGTCGGTTGCGCAACGACAGCGGCTTCCATCACGTCTGGATGCTGGTACAGGACTTCCTCGACCTCCAGCGAGCTGATGTTTTCGCCGCCGGAGATGATGATGTCCTTCGCGCGATCCTTGATCTCCACATAGCCGTCCGGATGCATGCACCGCGAGGTCGCCGGTGTGGAACCAGCCGCCGGCGAAAGCCTCTGCGCTGGCTGACGGAATTCTTCAGATAGCCCTTCATCACGGTGTTGCCCGCGCAGCATCAGTTCGCCGATCGTTGCGCCATCCGCTGGCACCGGCGTCATCGTCGCGGCATCCGCACCGTCGCGTCTTCCAGCATCGGCGTGTTGACGCCCTGCCGCGCCATGAAGGCGGACTTCTGTTCGATCGACAATCGTATCGAGCCCGGCTGCCACATGCAAACGGTGGACGGGCCCATAGCTTTCCGTCAGTCCGTAGAGATGCGTCACGGCGAACCCCATCGCCTCCATGCGTGCGATCACCGTCCATCGGCGGCGCGGCACCGCCGGTGGCGATCTGCACCGTCTGTGGCGAAATGCGCGGCGTGCGATCGTCCGGCGCATGGATCAGCATGTTCAGCACCACCGGTGCGCCGCACATGTGGGTCACGCCGTGCTCGCGATCGCAGCAAAAATCGGAGCGGGATCGACGCGGCGCAGGCAGACATGCGTGCCGCCTGCCAATGTGACCGCCCAGGTATAGGTCCAGCCGTCGCAATGGAACATCGGCAGCGTCCACAGATAGACGCTGCGCGGCGACAGGCCGAACATCAGTGCATTGCCGACAGGCGTTCAGGTAGGCGCCGCGATGGTGCAGCACCACGCCTTTCGGATTGCCGGTCGTGCCCGACGTGTAGTTCAGCGAGATCGCCTGCCATTCGTCATCCGGCAGCCGCACCGGAAACGCCGTGATCGCCGTTGGCGATAAATGCTTCGTAGTCCATTGCGCCAATGCGCTCGCCACCGACGGCCAGCGCATCGTCGATGTCGACCACCAGGCGGCTTGTGGCCGAGCTGCGGCAAGAGCGTGCGCCATCACCGCGCTGAATTCGCGATCGGCACCAGCCGACCTTGGCTTCCGAGTGGCGCAGGATGAACGCGATCGAGCCGGCATCCAGCCGGAAATTGATCGGGCACAGCACGGCGCCCAGCATCGGCACGGCGTAGTGCGCCTCCAGCATCTCGGGGATGTTGGGCGCCATGATCGCCACGGTGTCGCCCTTGCCGACGCCGAACTGCGCCAGCGCCGATGCCAGCCGACGCGCACGATCGAGGAATTGCGCGTTGGTGATGCGCCGCTCGCCATGGATCACCGCGACGCGCGGTCCATATACATGCGCGGCGCGCACCAAAAATGAAACTGGCGACAGCGGCACATGATTCGCCGGTGTGCGATCGAGGATCTGTTCGTAGATGGACACGGCGTTGTCCTTGCACGTGCTGGACCCTCGCCTAGCGTAACGATCACGCGCAACAAGAATGCCAATCGGGGTAGCAGCATGGCGGGATCAGTCAAGCTGACAGTGCAGAACTACATCGCCACGGTGGTCATGGACCGGCCGCCGGTGAATGCGCAGAACTCGGAATTCCGCCAGGAATGATCGGCGACGTTCGATTCGTTGACCGATCGGGACGATGTGCGTGTTGCGATCCTGACCGGCACCGGCACGGATGTTCTCTGCCGGCGCCGACATGAAGGAACGGCCGGATCCGGACATCCCGGCGAATACTGGAGTTCAACCGCCTGGCGCGCGCAAGGCTTCAACGCGATCGCCGAATGCGCCAAGCCGGTGATCGCGGCGGTGAACGGCCCCGCACTCGGCGCGGGTCGTCGGTCTGGTGGCGGCGTGCGACATCATCCTGTGTTCCGATAACGCGCAACTCGGCATGCCGGAGATCGATGTCGGGTTGGCAGGCGGTGCGGCGATGCTGCAGACGCTGTTCGGCCGTTCGCGCGCGCGGCGCATGTTCTACACCGGCTGGCGCGTTCCGGCGGCCGAGTTGTATCGCACCGGCGTCGTGGAATGCTGCGTGCCACTGGACCAGTTGATGCCGGAGGCGATGAAGATCGCCACTGAAATCGCATCGAAGAGCCCGATCGGCATGCGGTACGCCAAGCAGTCGATGAACACCACGATGCACATGCCGGCACGCGACGGTTACCGCTTCGAGCAGGGCATCACCGTATGCTGTCAAAAACCGAGGACGCGCAAGAGGCTCGTCAAGCGTTCATCGAAAAGCGCAAGCCGGTATTCAAGGGACGCTAGGACCGACGGATGGACCTGCAACTGCGCGACAAGACGGCGCTGGTGACCGGCGCCAGCATGGGGATCGGACGTGCCATCGCCAAGATGCTGGCGATTGAAGGCGTGCGCGTTGCTGCCGTGGCGCGACGCATGGAACTGATGGAGGCAATGGCGGACGAGGTGGTGGCTGCCGGCGGGACGCGTCCGGTGCTGATCCGTCAGGACATCATGATGGAGGATGCGGCGCAGTTGCTGCGCGACGTGGCCTATGCCGAATTCGGGCGCGTCGATATCCTGGTGAACAACGCCGGCGGCAGTCGCGTGCTGCCGATCGATGCGGCCGAGGAACGCTGGGAAGAGGCGATGACGTTGAACTTCACCCGTCAGCGGCAGCTTGCGCATGCGCTGTTGCCGAAGATGATCGATCATCGCTGGGGGCGGATCATCAACATCACGGGCAAGTCGGAACCGGAACATCTGAATGGCGCGTTCTCCGCCAAGGCCGCGCTGCATGCCTGGGCGAAGGGATTGTCACGCGAGGTCGGGCAATTCGGCATCACGATAAATTCGATTCCGCCAGGCCGCATCATGAGCGAGCAGATCCGCCGCAACTACCCGGAGGATTTTCGGAAATCATTTGCCGAGACGGAAATCCCGGTGCGCTACTGGGGCGAACCGGAGGACCTTGCGGTGCTGGCGGTGTTCCTTGCAAGTCACCGCTCGCCCGCTACGTCACGGGTACGGTGATCCCGGTCGATGGTGGTCTGCGACGCTATCAGTTCTGACCTGATACGCCGTCGTGCAGGACCTGGCGCAGCGCCTGTACGACGAGGGACGGTTCGACGAAGCGGCCGGTGTCTGTCGCGATATTCTGATGCGTCATCCGCGCGATCTGAACGCGATGCATCTGCTTGGTCTCGTGCATGTGCGCCGGCATGAAGCCGCGGATGCTGTGCCGCTGCTGCATGCTGTCGCCGGGGCGCGCCCGGATGCCGGCGTGATGAATGACCTCGGGAGCGTTCTGGCAATGGTGGGTCGCGTGGACGAGGCGATCGCACGGTTTCGCACGGCTCTGACATTGCAGCCTGATTGCCTGCCGGCTTCGGTAAATCTGGGCAAGATTTTAGCGGAGAATGGCCGAGCGGAGGAAGCGGTTCCGGTACTCCGCCGGGCACTCGCGCTTGAGCCGGATTCTCCCGCCATGCGTGTGCAACTTGCCAACGCACTGCTGGAACAAGGCAACCGGTTGCTCGCGGACGACCAGCCGCGGGACGCCGAATGCTGCTATCGCGAAGCGATGACATTGCGCGCTGAATTTTCCGAGGCGGCGGCCAATCTGGGGACGGTGCTTGTCGCACAGAACCGCTTGCAGGAGGGGATCGAGCTCTATCGCACTGCTCTCCGGTGGCGACCTGGCTATGCCAATACCGAGTTTTCGTTGGGTCTGGCGCTGTTGATGGGTGGTGCGTTCGCGGAGGGATGGCGTTGCTTCGAAGCGCGATGCGACATGCCGGCAAAGGCGGCGACCTATCGGCGCCGCTTCGATGTACCGCTGTGCCGGCCACGGGATTTGCTGTCGCTGCCGGCGGGAAGCACGGTTCTGCTGCTGGCCGAGCAGGGGCTGGGCGACATGATCCAGTATAGCCGGTATGTCCCGCTGCTGGTGGATCATGGCGTACGGGTGATCCTGGAAGCACAGCCCGAATTGCACGCGCTGTTCCGATGCATGCGGGGTGTGACCCTGATTGCGCCGAGTGATCCATCGCCCGCCTGCGACGCTGCGTGCTTTCTGCTGAGCCTGCCGCTCACGTTCGCGACTGAACTCGCCACTGTTCCGGCAAATGTGCCGTATCTGACCGCGACCGCGGATCGTCGCGTACGCTGGGAAGCTTGGCTGGGCGCGTCGCACGGATTGCGCGTGGGCCTGGCGGTATCGGGCGATCCGGCGCATCCGCATGATCGCAGCCGTTCCATTCCGCTTGCCCGCCTTGCACCGCTTTTCGCAGTGCCTGACTGCACATTCGTGGTTACGCAGCGCGACGTGCGCGATGCGGATCGTGCTGTCATCGAGGCGACGCCGGAACTTCGTGCAACTGGTGCGACGCTGCATGACTTCGCTGATACCGCGGCGCTGCTGTCACACCTCGATCTGCTGATCACGGTGGATACGTCGGTAGCGCATCTTGCGGGCGCAATTGGGCTGCCAGTCTGGTTGATGCTGCGGTTCAGCCCCGACTATCGCTGGCTGCTGGGCCGGATCGACAGTCCGTGGTATCCGACGATGCGGCTGTACCGCCAGCCAAGCCCGGGCGACTGGGACGCGGTGATCGAAGCGGTGGGGCGTGATTTGAGCGGTCTGCGGTAATGGAGCGACATGCGATGCGTCAGATGGTCCTGGTGGGTTTCCTTCAAGCGCAGAACTGCACGACGCTGGCGAGCTCGTGGCGGCATCCGGAGTCACGCAGCGATTTCACGTCGGCGGCCTACTATCAGAAGATCGGACAGGTGCTGGAGGAGGGAAAATTCCAGCTTGCGTTCTTCGACGACAGGCTGGCGATGCCGGACATCTATGGCGGCAATCCGGCGGAAGTTGTGGCGAACGGCGTGCGTGTCGTGAAGCTCGACCCAGTGGCGACGCTGCTGGCGATGGGCTTCGGCACGCGAAGGATTGGCATCGGTGCAACGGCTTCCACGACTTATTACGAGCCGTTCGACGTGGCGCGCAGATTCCAAACTGTGGATCACATGCTGGGTGGCCGGGCTGCATGGAACGTGGTGACATCGGTCAACGACGGCGAAGCGCATAACATGGGCCGCGAGGTGCATCTTGCACACGACCTGCGTTACGACCGTGCCGACGAGTTCATGGAGATCGTACTTGGCTGCTGGGATGCGTGGGACGACGATGCGCTTGTCGTGGACAAACAGAGCGGTCTGTTCGCGCATCCCGATAAGGTGCGCCGCATGGAGTATCGCGGCAAGTTCCTGACCTCGCGCGGCACGTTCACGGTGCCGCGTTCTCCGCAGGGTCATCCGGTGGTAATCCAGGCGGGTGCGTCCGACCGCGGGAAGCAGTTTTCGGAACGCTGGGCGGAGACGGTGTTCGTCGCATATCCGGATCTGGATGAGGGCAAGCGGCGATATGCTGAATTCAAGCAGGGCGTGGCGCGGCTGGGGCGCGACCCGGACGCGGTGACGGTCAATACAATTGCCTATCCGGTTGTAGCGGCGACAAAGACGGAGGCCGAGGACAAGATGGCGCTGATCGATACGCTGTATCGCGAAGTGGATGGGTTGTCGTTGCTGTCGGAGGCGCTGAACTTCGACTTCTCGACGAAGGGCATGGACCAGGCTTTCACGGACGAGGAACTGGAGGGCATGTCGGGGATGCAGGCGATGCGCGATCGGGTGATGCGTGTCATCGGCCGCAATCCGACGGTGCGCGATTTCCTTGAGGTGACGCGGCGCGGTCGTCCGCGTGAAGCGATCGTCGGTGGGCCGAAGGAGGTCGCCGATCGGTTCGAACAGTGGTTTGTGGAGCGGGCGTGCGACGGGTACGTGGTTGGCGGCACCCACATACCAGGCACGTTCGAGGATTTCGTGCGGTTCGTCGTGCCGGAACTGCAGCGGCGGGGGATTTTTCAGACAGATTACAGAGGCGCGACGCTGCGGGAGAACCTGGGATTGCCGATGCCGCGGATGGGTTGGTGGAAACCGGCCGTGTAGGGCGGAATACGGTGCGCTGTTCCGCCCTGGCTAGATCCGCTCGAAAATCGCAGCGATTCCCTGGCCGCCGCCGATGCACATCGTGACCAGTGCGTAGCGTCCGCCGATCCGTTCCAGTTCGTACAGCGCCTTCACTGCCAGGATCGTGCCGGTCGCACCGACGGGGTGGCCGAGCGAAATCCCTGATCCGTTCGGATTGGTCTTCGCGGGATCAAAGCCGAGGTCCTTTGCCACTGCACAGGCTTGCGCGGCGAACGCCTCGTTGCTTTCGATCACGTCAATATCTGCCAACGCCAACCCGGCGCGCTGCAATGCCAGCCGCGTCGCCGGAACGGGTCCGATGCCCATGATCTTCGGATCGACTCCGGCGAGCGCGTACGCGACCAGCCGCCCCATCGGTTTCGCACCGCGCTTTTCCGCCGTCTCGCGATCCATCAGCACCACCGCGGCGGCACCGTCGTTGATACCGGACGCATTGCCCGCAGTCACCGTGCCGTCCTTGCGAAACACCGGACGCAGCTTCGCCAGGTCCTCGGCCGTCGCATCGGCCCGCACGTGTTCGTCCGTATCGAACACCGTCTCGCCGCGCCGCGTCTTCAACTTGATCGGCAGGATCTGCTGCTTGAACCGACCCTCCGAAATCGCGTGCGCCGCACGGCGATGCGATTCCACGGCCAGCGCATCCTGGGCGCCGCGCGTAATCTGGTGACTCTCCGCCAGGTTCTCGGCTGTCTCGCCCATGTGGATGTTGTCGAACGGGTCGTGCAGCGCGGCCAGCATCATGTCGACCATTGCCGCATCGCCCATGCGCGCGCCCCAGCGCACACCCTGCGCCAGATAAGGCGCGCGGCTCATGCTCTCCACGCCGCCGCCCACCGCGATATCGGTATCGCCGAGCATGATGGTCTGCGCCGCCGACACGATCGCCTGCAAGCCTGAACCGCAGAGCCGATTCAGCGTCAGCGCCGGCGCGTCCTTTGTCACGCCGGCGTTCATCGCCGTGACGCGTGCCATGTACATGTCCTTCGGCTCGGTGTGGATCACATTGCCGAACACCACCTGTCCCACCTCGTCACCGGCGACACCGGCACGCGACAGCGCCTCGCGCACCACCTGGGCGCCGAGGTCGGTTGGCGCCACATCCTTCAATCCGCCGCCGAAATCGCCGATCGCGGTGCGCACACCGGACACGACGACAACCTCGCGCTGCATGGCCATGTCAGTTCTCCCGTACAACCGGATTGCGCAGCGTGCCGATGCCGCTGATCTCGATCTCGCAGACATCGCCGTGCTTCATGTTCGCGGTGGCGCCTTCCGTGCCCATCCACAGCACGTCACCGGGATACAGCGTCAGGTATCGCGTCATCGCCACCAGAAAATCGACCACGCCGAACACCATGTGGTTGGTCGGGAAGGCTACCATCTCCTTGCCATTCAGCCGCACCTTGGTGATCAGATCGTCCAACTTAAGATTGGTCTCGATCCACGGCCCCATCGGCTTGAACGTATCGGTGTTCTTCGCTCGCCACAGCGTGCGGTCGCTTTTCTGCCAGGTTCGCTCGCTGACGTCGTTGCCGATCGTGTAGCCCAGCACAGCGGACAGCGCATTGTCGCGTGTCAGGTGCTTGCACTGGCGGCCGATCACCACCACCAGCTCGCCCTCGTACTGCACCTGATCCGTCGCATCCTTGGGAATGACGATGTTCGCGCCGTGCGCAATCAGCGCGTTGTTGGCGCGATACCCGGCGTCCGCGTTATTGGGCAGCTGCACGTTCAGACCGAGTTTCTCCGCGGCTTCTCGCACATGGTCGGCATAATTGAGGCCGGCGGCGTAGAAAGTCGGTGGTTCCACGGGTGTCAGCAACGTCACGTCCGACAGCTTCAGCCTGGCTGACATCCGTTCCCAACTGTCGAACGGCGAGCCGCGCACCGGGATGATCGCGTCACCCTCGACCACACCATAGGTCGGGTTACCATTCTGCTCGAAGCGTGCCCAGCGCATTGCCGTGTTCCTCTTCTGCCGTTGCATGGCGCCGCCGTCACGCGGTCGCCGCCTCCTTCACGCCCAGTTCCGTCATCATGCGTTCGCGCATGATGAACTTCTGCATCTTGCCGGTCACCGTCATCGGGAACTCCTCGACGAAGCGGATGTGTCGCGGTACCTTGTAATGCGCGATCTGGTCGCGGCAGAATTCGCGAACCTCCTCCGCGGTCAGCACCTCGCCGCCACGCAGCTTGACCCAGGCACACAGCTCCTCGCCGTAGCGTTCATCCGGCACGCCGAACACCTGCACGTCCTGGATCTTCGGGTGGCGATACAGGAATTCCTCGATCTCGCGCGGATACACATTCTCGCCGCCGCGGATCACCATGTCCTTGATCCGCCCGACGATCTTGAAATAACCCTCATCATCCATCGTGGCCAGATCACCGGTGTGCATCCAGCGTGGCGCATCGATCGCCTGATCGGTTCGTTCCTTGTCATTCCAATAACCCAGCATCACCGAATAGCCGCGGGTGCAGAACTCACCCGACACACCGCGCGGCACGACCCGTCCGTCGGCATCGATGATCTTCACCTCGATATGCGGCTGCACGCGGCCCACGGTGGTGACCCGCCGTTCCACCGGATCATCCGTGGTGGTCTGTGTGCTGACCGGGCTGGTCTCCGTCATGCCATAGGCAATGGTGATCTCGCTGAGATGCATGTCGCGGATGCAGCGGCGCATAACCTCGATCGGACAAGGCGCGCCCGCCATGATCCCGGTGCGCAGGGTCGACAGATCGAACTTGGCGAAATCCGCATGCTCCAGTTGCGCGATGAACATCGTCGGCACGCCGTGCAACCCCGTGCAACGCTCATCGGCCACCGTCTGCAACGTGGTCAGCGGATCGAACCCCTCGCCAGGATACACCATCGCCGACCCATGCGTGGTGCACGCAAGATTGCCCAGCACCATGCCGAAGCAGTGATACAGCGGCACCGGAATGCACAGCCGGTCGTCCGGCGTAAGCTGCATCGCCTCGCCGATGAAATAGCCGTTGTTCAGCAGGCCGTGATGCGTCAGCGTCGCGCCCTTCGGCGCGCCAGTGGTGCCGGAGGTGAACTGGATGTTGATCGCATCATCGAATTGCAGGCGCGGTCCCAGCTCCGCCAGTCGTCGCACGATGCGAAGCCTCCGCCATGCCATAGAGGCTGTCGAACGGAATGGTTCCCGGTGCCGGCTCCGGCGCGATCTGGATCACCATCTCCAGCTCCGGCAGCGTCGCCGACTTCAGCCGTCCCGGCGGCGCGCTGCGCAATTCCGGCGCCAACGTGTTGACCATGCCGATGTAGTTGGACGTTTTGAACGACGTCGCGGTGATCAGCGCCCGGCAGCCCACCTTGTTCAGGGCATATTCCAACTCGGTCAGCCGATACGCCGGATTGATGTTCACCAGGATAAGCCCGGCCTTGGCGGTCGCGTACTGCGTCACTACCCATTCCGCGTTGTTCGGCGACCAGATGCCGATCCGCTCGCCCGGCCGCAAACCCAGCGCGACCAGTCCGGCCGCGCATGCATCGACCTTCTCGCCCAGCTCGCGATAGCTCCAGCGCACATCCTGCTGGCGCACGATCAGTGCAGGCCGATCGCCCCACTGCGCGACCGCGCGGTCGAAGTTCTGGCCGATCGTCTCGCCGAGCAGTGGAACGTCGCTGGCGCCGTGCACGTAACTCGGTGCAGCCTCCGTCATGGACGTGCTCCCATGCATTCTTGTCGGGCTGATATTGTGCCGCTTCCCGCCTACATGGCCAGAGGGCAGGCCGGGCGGCGCTAGGCTGCCCGCCCGCAACAGGAGAGCCAGACATGGACGACATCGTCATCGTCTCCGCCGCCCGTACGCCGGTGGGCAGCTTCAGCGGCGCGCTGGGCACGCTGTCCGCACACGCGCTGGGCACCATCGCACTGCAGGCCGCGTTCGAGCGCGCCGGGGTCGAAGCCGGCGACGTGGACGAGGTGATTTTGGGCCAGGTGCTGGCGGCGGGCGAAGGGCAGAATCCGGCGCGCCAGGCGGCTCGCGCCGCGGGCCTGCCGGATGCCAAGACCGCGTTCGGCATCAACCAGGTCTGCGGGTCAGGCCTGCGCGCGGTGGCGTTGGCCGCACAGCAGATCCGCACCGGCGAAAGTGCCATCGTCGCGGCCGGCGGCATGGAAAGCATGAGCCTGTCGCAGCATTCCGCCTATCTGCGCGCGGGCCAGAAGATGGGCGGGCTGGAGTTCATCGACACGATGCTGAAGGACGGCCTGTGGGACGCGTTCCACGGCTATCACATGGGCAACACGGCGGAGAACGTCGCGACCAAATACCAGATCACGCGCGAGCAGCAGGACCAGTTCGCACTGGCCTCGCAGCAAAAGGCGAGCGCGGCGCAGAAGGCGGGACGCTTCAAGGATGAGATCGTTCCGGTAACGGTGAAGAGCCGCAAGGGCGACGTGGTGGTCAGCGACGACGAGTACATCCGCCACGATGCCAGCATGGAAACCATGGCGCGGCTGCGTCCGGCATTCAGCAAGGACGGCACGGTCACCGCCGGCAATGCGTCCGGCATCAACGACGGTGCGGCGGCGCTGGTGTTGATGAGCGCATCGGAAGCAGCCAAGCGCGGGCTGAAGCCGCTGGCGCGGATCGCGGCTTTCGCCACTGCGGGGGTCGATCCCGCGGTGATGGGCACCGGCCCGATCCCGGCGACGCGCAAGGTGCTGGCGCGGGCGGGATGGAAGACCGACGACCTGGACCTGATCGAGGCGAATGAGGCGTTTGCCGCGCAGGCCTTGGCGGTGAACAAGGATCTTGGCTGGGACACCGACAAGGTGAACGTGAACGGCGGCGCGATCGCCATCGGTCACCCGATCGGCGCGTCGGGTGCGCGCGTGCTGATCACGTTGCTGCACGAGATGCAGAAGCGCGATGCGAAGAAGGGCCTGGCGACGCTGTGCATCGGCGGCGGCATGGGCGTGGCGATGTGCGTGGAACGGTAGGGGACGATAAGTTCCACGCAGGTAAAGGAAACGCGATGGGATCCGTTGTTGCGCGCGCGCTGGGTGCGCTGATGCTTGTTGCCGTCGCAACGCACGCCGCGCGGGCCGCATGCCCCGTGACGGCGCCGACGGACCTCGCCAGTTCCGGGCAGCTCAGTTTCGGTGTCATCGCGCCGCCGCCCACCGCCAACATGCCGCCGATCAACCAGGTCGGCTTCGAGTACGATCTGATGGCAGCTCTGGCTGGGCAGATGTGTCTGAAGCCGGCCTATACCGTGTTGGCATTTGCCGGCCTGTTCCCTGGGCTCGATGCGAAAAAGTTCGATGCGGCGGTCGCCGGGATCGGCATCACCGCGCAGCGCGAGCAGAGCTTCGCCTTCGTGCCGTATTTCTTCGGCGGCATCCGCATGGTGGTTCGCAAGGGCAGCGGACTTTACTTCAAGGACGAACAAGCGGTCTGCGGACACAGCATTGGCGTGTTGGCCGGCTCGGTCGAGGCGCATGACATCGAAAAGTACAAGGACGCCTGCCCCGCGGGCAAGCAGATCGATGCGCGCATCATGCCTACCAACAACGAGATCGTGGAGCAGCTTCGCAAGGGCACGGTTGAAGTGGCGTTCCTGGATTGGGCGCCGGTCGCCGATATCGTGGAGCGCAACCCAGGTGATTTCGCGGTCGCCAGCCCGATCCTGTCGGGCGACGGATCCGGGCAGCCGCGTCACCGCGTCGCCATCATGCTGCGCAAGGACGACACGGCGATGAAGAACGCGATCGGCAAGGCGCTGGCGTTGCTGCAAGCGGATGGCACCTACGACAAGCTGTTGGCCAAATGGGGCTTGCAGGATGGCAATATCCGCAAGGCCGGCTGACGCGCGCCGATGCGCTTCGATGCCGGCGTCTTCTGGCATCTGCTGTTCTCCGACGCATTCCTTCGCCCGGCGTGGATCACCGTCTGGGTGACGTTCGCCGCCATGACGATCGGCATCGTACTCGGCTTGGTCGGCGGATTGGCCGCTGCATCATCGCTGCGTGCGGTACGCGTGGCGGTGCGCTGCTATGTGGTGGTGTTCCGCGGCCTGCCGACGCTGGTGCAAATCGTGTTCTGGTATGACGCACTAGCCGAGTTGACCGGCAACTGGATCAACCTTCCGGCGTTGGCGGCGGGCGTGCTGGCACTCGGGGTCAACGAAGGCGCCTACATGACGGAGATCGTGCGGGCCGGGTTGGGTGCGGTGGAACACGGCCAGCGCGAGGCCGCCCGGTCGCTGGGATTGTCGGTCTGGCAGGTGCAGCGACTGGTGGTGATCCCGCAGGCGCTGCGGGTGATCGTTCCGCCCACGGGCAATCAGGTGATCAGCATGCTGAAGACGACGTCGCTGCTGTTCACCATCGGCGTGCAGGAGATTTTCGCGACCGGCACCAACATCTACAGCGTCAATTTCCGGTATTTCGAGGTGCTGTCGGTGGTCAGCATCTGGTACCTGGTGCTGACCGGTATCCTGACGCTGATCCAGCGTCGGCTGGAGCGGCATTTCGGCGACCACTGGACGGTCACCGATAGCGGACGGCGCGGTGCCTTGTCCCGCATGTTCGCATTCGGCGGCACGACGGCGTGACCGTTGCACAGGTTCAGACCGGCGCAAGTCGGTCGCGTGATCGATGGGCGACGACAGGCAATTACTTTGTTGTGTCACCGCCGTGCATCGGCATGCCCGGCATGGACATGCCGCCGCCGGGCTTCTGCACCGTGACTGTTGTGGTGACAGGACCGGCCTTTGCGAAACTCAGCGTTAGCGGAAATGTATCGCCCTGCTTCAACGGCTGCTTCAGGCCCGTCAGCATGATGTGGTAGCCATCCGGTGACAGCGTCAGCGGCTTGCCTGGTTGCACCGGAAGCGCCGTGACATCGCGCATCTTCGCCACGCCGTTATCGGTGAAGGATTCGTGCAGGTCGGCCTTGCTGGCGACCGGCGAGCTGGCGGCCGTCAGACTGTCCGGCGCACCGGTGTCGGTGATGGTCAGGTAAACCACGCCGGTACGACCCGCCATCGCCGCACGTGACCACGCATTCTCGATCTGAATGCCATTCTGCTGCGCCAGCGCGATGGCCGGCACGGCGAACAACATGGTGCCCAGGACGAGATGACGCATGCGGCTGATCCTTTGCTCTTGTCTATGGGAGAGGGGTTTGCCGAAGCATCGCGTGGAGCGCGTCAGGACATCAACTTTGCCAGATCCGTCGCCATCTGCGCACCGGATTCGTCCGCACGGATCGGTGCGATGAATTTTCCGTCAGGTCCCATCAGATATAAAATGGAACTATGATCCATCGAGTAGTCGTCCGGTCCCGGACCGGTGCGATGTTCGGCGTAGTAAACGCGGTATTCCTTTGCCGCGTCGGCGATCTGTTCCGGCGTGCCGGTCAGGCCGATCAAACGCGGTGTGAAGGCGGCGGTGTACTGCTTCATCACAGCGGGTGTGTCGCGTTTCGGATCGACCGTGATGAATATCGGCTGGAGCTTGGCAGCTTCCGGACCGAGGCGATCGAGCGCGTCAGCCACGTCGTTCAGCGTGGTGGGACAGACATCGGGGCAGTAGGTGTAGCCGAAATAGACCAGCATGTACTTGCCGAGGAAGGCGCGGTCGGTGACCTGTTTGCCGTTGCTGTCCTCCAGCACGAACGGTCCACCGATCAGCGAGGCGGTGCCCCCGCCACTCAGCCAAATAAACGCGCCGGTGCCCAGCAACAGCACCGCAATCAGCAGACCGATTACGCCAAAGGTCCAGGCGGGCGGTCTTGCGCCACCGGGGCGACCTGTGGCGGGATCGGATGTCGAACTCATAGCGGGCGGGACCCTAAACCAGTCGTCCAGCGTCAGAAAGCCCCGATGGGCAACTGACCTGACACGGTGCCGCTACTGCTGGCGGGGCTTGTCGCCAGGTGCGTCGGGCTACGGAACAAACCGCAAGGCGACGCCGCCTGCCGCATCGGCATCGACCGTCAGCGAATCGCCGAGGCGTCGATGTGCGATGCCCCGTTCGACGAGCAGGCGAGCGATTGCTTCGTTTCCATCGCTCGTGCGAACCGCGAGGCCGATGATGCGCGGCGCCATCGATGACAGCGCCGTGTCGGTCACCAGGCGCACGCGCGCTCGGGGCAGATCGAACGCAAGACCCCCCGCCGGATCGGGCACCACGGGACATCCGACGAGACGTGAAAGCCGCGCCGCCGCTGCCGCGGGATCGTCGACGACAATCAGCACGTCGGCCAGTGCGACCGCATTGTTGGGATGGTGCAGGAACCGCTCCTGCCACAACGCCTCGGGCGTCAGGTGGCGCACCAGGTTGATGCGTCCCTCCGGCTGATCCGGCAATTGAATGAGCGAGAAGCGGGCGCGCAGGCCATCCGGGTCCGTGTCGTCGATCGCGCGGTCGAATCGAATGCTGGGCGCAGCAGCGATGCCGGCGCGATGCAACCTGGTGAACACTGACAACTCATCCTGAATGGCGAATGCGAGGATGTGGATCCCGGCGTAGCGCGCCAGGAAACGGTCCAGCGTGGCGCTGCCGGCTTTTGGATCGACCACCGCCAAAAGCTCGATGTAGCCTTGACGCAGCATGGCGCAGCGGTTGCCGATACGGCCATCCGTCTGACGGGCAAACGGCGTGAGTGTGAAACCGAGGTGCTCATATTGTCCCGCAAGCGCGGTGAGATCGCGCGTGACCACGCCGACATGGTCGAGCGTCACTCCGCTCATGTGGCGTTTTCGTAATCCGGCAGCAGCCAGTCCGTGTGTTCGGCAGCGGCACCGTCATACCACGCGGCCACCAGCGGATGGGCACGCACCGCGTCACAATATGCGCGTGTCGCTGCGGTGATCTCGGGTTGCCAGGTGAGAAGCCGCGTCACCACGGGCGCGTACATCACGTCAGCGGCGGTGAAATCGGCTCCGAACAGGAACCCGCCGTTGCCGGCGAAACGCTTGCGAGTTTCGGTCCACATCGCCTCGATCCGGGAAATATCGGCCAGTGCTTCGGGCGTGCGGCCGAGGCCGGAAAAATCGCGTCCAAGATTCATCCACATCGCCTGTCGCAAGCCGGTGAATCCGGCATGAATTTCCGCGCTGATAGCGCGCGCATGTGCGCGGGCGACGCGATCCGCCGGCCATAGCGACGGTGCGAACTCGGCGCAGTACTCGCACACCGCAAGCGATTCCCAAACGCGCGCACCGCGATGTTCGAGGTACGGGCACGAGTCCGTTGGGCGACAGCTTACCGATGGCGTCGGTCGGGCCCGGACGCGTGAAATGGATCATCACTTCTTCGACGTCGAGGCCAGCAAGCCGCACCGCCAACCAGCCGCGCATCGACCAGGACGAATAGCGGCGGTTGCCAATGTACAGGCGGCCGTCTGGCATCGCGGTCACTCCTCAGTCAAACAACTTCTGTGGCGCAGGTACATCGCGCGAATAGTCGAGGGAACAGAACCCGCCGCCCATGTAGCGCTCCTCCACCGGATCGCCGCTGACCTTGCCTGCGAGCTGGCCGGCAAACGGATCGGCGCTGTCGATCGGCTGCCAGCCGAGCTTGCCGCGCGCATCGTCCTTCCACCAGGTCATGCGCTGGTTGTTGGAAGCGCCCCAGATGACGCTGCATCCCACGTGTTCGGCAAGCACGCAGCGCGACGACAAGGCGGGAAAAATCCGGATAGGACAGCCAAGTCGCCAGCATGCGGGCATTGGTCGGCTCCGGAAAACACGAGCCGATGCGCAGGAAAACGCTCTCCACACCGTGCTTGTACCAGGTACAGCCGTCCCATCAGCTCGCCATAGGCCTTTGACAATCCATAGAACCCGTCTGGCAGAAACTGCGTATCGGCCGCGATTGCCTCGCTGCGTTCGTGGAAGCCGATCGAATGATTGGACGATGCGAAGACCACGCGAGCCTTCTCACGCCGTGCGGCTTCGTAGATGTGGTGCAGGCCTCGGATGTTGGGTCCCAGCACCTCTTCGAACGGTCGTTCCACCGACACGCCGCCCAAATGGACGATCGCCCCGCAACCTTCCGCGAGGCGCAGGATTGTCACGCCGTCGTTCAGGTCGGCCCGCGTGAAAGTGGCATTCGCGGGAATTGCATCGGGAAACGGCGCGATGTCGGTCAGCCGCAGCGTCCAGCCTTCGGCGGCGAGCGCCTTCGTCAGCGCGCGACCCAGATTGCCGGAGGCGCCGGTGAGCAATATCGGCTTGGCTGGGCGGTCGGCCATTGTGCATTCTCCAACGTGGTGTGACGACCACATCTTTTGCACGATCGCGCCGCGCACCCAAGGGCGGGTTCGTGCTGCGGCTGCGGCTGCCTTCTCGTTACCAAAAACGACAATGGTGCAGCCTTTGCAGGTCCGCGGCACATTGTGCATCCTTCGCTTTCCCGCGGAGGCCGCTTCATGCGTACGATCGAGCAATACGCCCAGGCACTGGCCGACGGCAGCACGACCAGCCGCGCGCTGGTGGAAGACTGTCTCGCCCGCATTGCCGACCCGAACGGCGAGGGCGCGCGCGCATTCATCAAGGTGCACACCGAGCAGGCACGCGCGATGGCCGATGCGATGGACGCGCTGCGTCGCGTGGGGCGCGCGCCCAGCCGCCATGCCGGGATTCCAATCAGCCTGAAGGACCTGTTCGACATCGCCGGCGAACCGACGCCAGCAGGCTCGCGCGCGCTCGCCGAAGCGCCGCCGGCGACGGCGCACGCGACCGTAGTGCAACGCATGCTGGCGGCCGGATTTGTGCCGATGGGTCGCACCAACATGACCGAATTCGCCTTCTCCGGTCTCGGCATCAATCCGCATTACGGCACGCCGCGCTCGCCCTGGGACCGTGCGGCGGGGCGCATTCCGGGCGGCAGTTCGTCCGGTACCGCGGTGTCGGTGTCCGACGGAATGGCGGTGGCGGGTCTCGGCACCGATACCGGCGGATCATGCCGCATCCCCGCGGCGTTCTGCGGCATCGTCGGCTACAAGCCGACCGCGCGGCGCGTGCCGATCAGCGGCGTGTTGCCGTTGGCGCCAAGCCTCGATTCAGTCGGGCCGCTCGCGCCGAGTGTCGCCTGCTGTGCGGTGATCGATGCGGTGCTGGCCGGCGAGACACCGACACTGCCGGTGCCAGCCAACCTGAACGGACTGCGCCTTGGCGTGCCGACCAATGTCGTGCTGGACGGAATGGATGCCAGCGTCAGCAAAGCCTTCGACCGGGCACTCGCTGCGCTGTCGCAGGCGGGCGCACGCGGGGTCCACATGCGCGTGCCCGAGTTCGACGAAATCCCCGCCGTGAATGCCAAAGGTGGCTTCGCTGCATCCGAAGCATACGCATGGCACCGCACCCTACTGGCCGAAAAGGGTGCGCAGTACGATCCGCGCATCCGGTTGCGCATCGAACGCGGCGAGCGGATGACGGCTGTCGATTATCTGGAACTCGTTGCCGATCGGCAGCGGCTGATCGCCGGCTTCGATGCACGCACGCACGAATTCGACGCACTGATCATGCCCACCGTGCCGATCGTGGCTCCGCGCATCGCCGATCTTGACGACGAACGGGAATACAACCGGATCAACCTTCACATTCTGCGCAACACGGCACTGGGCAATTTCTTCGACCGCTGCTCGATCAGTCTGCCTTGCCAGCGCGCGGACGAACCGCCTGTTGGCCTGATGCTGGTCGGCGAGACGATGGGCGACGCCCGGTTGTTTGCCATTGCCGCGGCGGTTGAGGCTACGCTGTAAGCAGCAACGCCTGTCGCGTCAGCAGGCCGGCCGGATCCTGCAGCTCAAGCATGATGGTGAAGTGGTTCGCGCCGGGCACCGGCAGCAACGGTCCGTGTGCATGCGCCGCCGAACGCCGCGCGTGCAGGTCGCGGCTATCGGACACCAGCGGCGGCAGTTCCGCGGTGCCGTAGGTGATCACCAGCGGCTTGTTCACCACCGGCAGACGCAGTGGTGACAACGCAGCAATCTCCTCGTCCGTCAGCCGGAGCTTCTCGTTGAGATAGGTGTCGCGCAACGGTCCGAGCTCGAACACGCCGGATATAGCGAGACCGGCAACCACACTGCGATGACCGAGCGTCATCGCCGTCAGATGACCACCGGCGGACCAGCCGGACACGACGATCGGGCCGGCAATGCCGTGCGCTGGGCCATACTCCGCCAGCCAGTCCAACGCCGCATGGATTTCCGCGGTGATCCCCGCCAGCGTTGCGTCGGGCGCCAGCGTGTAACCGGGCAGTGCCGCGGCCCAGCCACGCGCGTACGGACCGGCGATCACATTGGCGAACATGTCCTTGCTGTTGCGCTGCCAATAGCCGCCGTGGATGAACACCAGACAGGGCGCATTCGGGTCGGCCGCCGGGAACAGGTCCCAGGTGTTGCGTTCGAGTGGCCCGTAGCGCTGATCCAGATGTTCGGGATGCGCGGTGCGGAACGCCTGCGACGCCGCGCGCCACTCGGCCAGCAGCGTCGCACTCGCGGGCACCGCGGCCGGGTTGTTGTACGCCGCGTCACGCTCCGCGCGGCTCATCGTGCCCCAGTTCATGCCGTTGCCTGTAAGTACCAGTCCATGATCTGCCGCCCCTGCCAGAACAGCGTTCCGGGCTTTGCCGCCATGTATGCCAACGCCTGCTCGAACCAGCCGATGCGATGCGGCACACCGCTGATGTAGGGATGCACCGCGAGGCCCATCACCTTCGCGCCCTGCGTCTCCGCCTCGGCATACAGCCGGTCGAACTGCGCCACAGTCCGGGCAAACAGTTCCACGGCGCGATGATGTTGGATCATCATCATTGGAATATCGTTCAGCTCCACGCTGTACGGCATGGTCAGCAGCGGACCGTGCTCGGTGCGGATCGTGCAGGGCAGATCGTCCACCACCCAGTCGGCACAATAACGAATGCCGGCTTCCGCCAGCAGGTCCGGCGTTTCCAGTGTCTCCGTCAGTCCGGGCGCCAACCAGCCGACAACATCGTGACCGGCAGCCTCGCGCAGCGCATCCATCGCGCTGCGGATCATCGCCCGCTGGTCATCCACCAGATGCGTCGCGATCTGCCGGAAGCCGTGCCCCATGAACTCCCAGCCCGCATCGCGCGCCGCCTGCGTCACGCGCGGATACGCTGCGGGGACGGTGCCGTTGATCGTCATGGACGGCGCGATGTGGTGTGCATCGAGCGCGGCCTTCACACGCCAGAAGCCGACGCGCATGCCGTATTCGTGCCACGCCCAGTTCGGCAGATCGGGCACCACCGCTGCACCTTGCGGCGCGGTGAGCACCTGCCGCGGCATGGCGCGCTCGATGTCCCAGTTCTCCACATTGACCACGATGTACACCGCGACACGCTTGCCGTCCGGCAATGCGAGGCGAGGCCGATCGATGCTGGCCTGGTAATCGAGGCGCTGCACAGGCTTCATGGCAGCTTGATTCCCGCCAGCGCCTGCCACACGCGGATGACGAACGCGTCGTCCTTCCCGCCATCGCCATGCGAGGCGGCGGCCAGGAACAGTTGGTGCGCGGCGGCGGCCATTGGTAGGGGGAACGTCAGGGCGCGTGCCTGGTCGAGCACGATGCCGAGGTCCTTGACGAAGATGTTGACCGCGGACAGCGGCGTGTCGTCGCCGTCCAGGATATGCGGCACGCGGTTCTGCCACATCCAGGAACTGCCGGCGGACGATGAAATCACCTCGTACAGCGTGCGCGGATCGGCACCGGCGCGAATACCAAGCGCCAATGCTTCGGCAGCGGTCGCGATGTGCACGCCGGCGAGCAACTGGTTGACCATCTTCACGGTGCTGCCGATGCCGGCGCGATCGCCCAGCCGCCACACCTTGGTGGAGACCGCATCCAGCACCGGCTGCGCCTTTGCGAAAGCCGCGTCGGAACCGGACGCCATCACCGTCATCGTGCCGCCATGCGCGCCGGCCTTCCCGCCGGATACCGGCGCATCCAGCATCAGGAAACCTGCAGCGCTGATCTTCGCATCCAGTGAGCGCGCGGCTTCGGGAGCGATCGTGGCACAGCACAGGATCACCGTGCCCTTCGCCAGCTTCGCCAGGCAGCCTTGCGCGCCGAACAACACGTCTTCCGTCTGCGCCGCGTTCACCACGAACACCACGACAGCCTCGGTATCGGCCGGGAGGTCCGCCGCGCTGGCGACCGCGGCGCCATCAGCCGCCGCCAGTTCCGTGCGGGCGACCTGCCGCACGTCGCAGCCGGTTACGTCGTGCCCCTTGCGCACCAGGTTGAGCGCCGCGCCCATACCCATGGTGCCCAGCCCGATCACCGCGACCTTCATGGCTTTATCTCCCTTGCCGGAAGCGCTCGACCGCGGCCACCAGTGCGCGGCGAATACCTGGCTCCAGCGCCGAATGTCCGGCATCCGGCACGATCGACAGCCGTGCCGCCGGCCATGCAGCGGCCAGCTCGAAGGCGGTGCGCGCGGGACAGATCATGTCGTAGCGGCCTTGCACGATCTCCGCCGGTATGGCCCCGATCGGTGCCATGTTGGCCAGCAGCCCGGCTGGCGGCAGGAACAGTTGGTGCGCGAAGTAGTATGCCTCGATGCGCGCCAGCCCGAGCGCCGAGCGGTCCTGCGCGAACGAGGTGACGGTTTCCGGGCTCGGCAGCAGCGTGCTGCACGAACCTTCGTAGACCGACCAAGCGCGGGCTGCCGGCAAGTGGACGGACGGATCGGGGTCGGTCAGGCGGTTGAGGTAGCCGCCGAGGATGTCGTGGCGTTCTTGCTCCGGCAGGAAGCTGACGAAGGCGGCGTGGGCGTCCGGGAAGATCGCGTCGAGGCCGTGCAGGAACCAGTCAACCTCCGGCGGGCGACCCAGGAAGACGCCGCGCAGCACGCAGCCCATGACGCGATGCGGATGCGCCTGCGCGTAGGCAAGCGCCAAAGTCGAGCCCCACGAACCGCCGAACAGCAGCCAGCGGTCCAGGCCGAGATGGCGCCGCAAGGTCTCGATGTCGGACACCAGGGCCTGGGTGGTGTTGTCCTCCAGGCTGCCGAGAGGCCGCGACCGCCCCGCGCCGCGCTGGTCGAAAATGATGACGCGCCAGAAATCGGGATCGAAGAAGCGACGATGCACGGCGCCGGCGCCGGCGCCCGGGCCGCCGTGCAGGAAGAGCACCGGCCGGCCGCGCGGGTTGCCCACCTGCTCCCAATACATGACGTGGTTCGCGGACAGCGGCAGATAGCCGGTCTCGAATGGGCCGATCTCGGGATACAGGTCGCCACGCGGCATGGTGGGCAATGGTATAGGCAGGCGGCGCGTGGTGGAACAGGGACTCTCGGCATGCAACGGGTTTGGATCGGATGCGGCGCACTGGCCGGGCTGACGGCGGTGGCGATGGCTGCCCTGGCGGCACATGGGTTGGAGCGGCTGGATCCGGCGGCGCTGCAAATGGTGCGGAACGCGCTGCAGATGCATGGATGGCACGCGTTGGCGCTGCTGGCGTGTGGCCTGTGGGCGCCGCGCGGCGGCCGGTTGGTCGATTGGGCGGGGGCGGCGTTCGTGGCGGGATTGGTGCTGTTCTGCGGTGCGGTTTACGCCGTGGGGCTGTTCGGCGTCCGGCTGGGGATGCTGGCGCCAATCGGTGGGATGC
Organism: uncultured Alphaproteobacteria bacterium; assembly: GCA_963790445.1. GTDB lineage: Bacteria > Pseudomonadota > Alphaproteobacteria > Acetobacterales > Acetobacteraceae > JAMXLO01. The sequence goes on from CAWBON010000018.1 coordinate 89,135, forward strand.
TGCTGATGCTGGGCTGGTTGCTGCTGGGGATTTCCGCGGTGGTCGCGCCACACCGCCGTCGGGCGTGACCGACCGGCCGTTGCGATATTGCCATGGTGGCCGACGGGTTGGGCCCGTTCCGGTCGCTATTCACGGCTTCACCAGCCATGGCGCGAGAATGTTTCATGTGAAACATTTTATCGGTAAAGCGTTTGCCGGCGATGCTTCAGTACCCCGCCGACCGGTCCACCACCTCCTTGAGCTCACGGCCGTCGAGATAGCGTCCCAGATTCTCCGCGAAAAGCCGCGCGACGACCGTGTCGCGCGTCGGGTGGGGACCGCCGATATGCGGCAGCACCAGAATTCGTTCCGTTGTCCAGAACGGATGCTCGGCTGGCAGCGGCTCCTGACGAAACACGTCCAGCACCGCGCCGGCGATGCGCTTTGCCTTCACCGCAGCGATCAGGTCGGCATCGGCGATCAGCTGGCCACGGCCGAAATTCAGCAGCCATGCAGTCGGCTTCATCCGGCCAAGCCGCTCGGCATTGATGAAGTTCTCGGTCTCCGGCGTCGCCGGCAGCAGCAGCAGGACGAAGTCGGATTGCGCCAAAACATCCGCGGTGCGCTCGGGCGGCAGCACCTCCGCCAGCCCGGGCAACTGTGCGCCGCGCCGCCGCGTGCCGATCACCCGCATCCCCAGCGCGTTGGCCAGTCGCGCCACGTCCTGGCCGATGGCACCCAAACCCAGGATGCCCAGTGTCTTGCCGTTCAGCGGCGTCGCCACGCGCTGCGTCCATTTTACCTGCTTCTGGTCATCCACGATCGCGGCGTACGGCTTGGTCAGATGGAACAGGGCGCCGAGTATGTTCTCCGGCATTGACTCGCGGTGCGTGCCGCGCGCGGAGGTCAGCGTGAGTTTCGGCGGCAGGTCCGGCAGTGCCAGCCAACCTTCGACACCGGCGGTCAGCGCCTGTACCCAGTGAAGTTGCGGCATCTGCGACAGCAGGCCAGGCGGCGCGCCCAAGGCGAGCATCGCCTCGGTGTCCGCGCGCTGTGCCTGCGTCGGTTTGTCCGTGCGCGCCAGAGCCTCTACCGCCACGCGATCCGCGAGGCCGGCGGCGGTGATCGCCTGGACATAAGGCGCGGCGGCGTCGGTCCAGAGCAGAACGCGGGTCGGGTTTGGCATGGTGCCCCTTGTCATTTGCGAGCAGTGCGGCAACGCGGCAAGCTTTCGGTGTAACGCGCGTCCGGTGGCAGCTTGCCGCGTCGCCGCGCTGCTCGCAAATGAGAGCTGTCGAAAGGGGCCCATGCCATGCCACTGCGCATCACCGATATCCGTGAGATCACTCAGCCGATCAGCTCGCCGATCCGCAACGCGTATATCGACTTTTCCAAGATGACCTCGAGCCTGGTCGCCGTGGTGACGAACGCGGAGCGCGACGGGCGTCGCGTCGTGGGCTACGGGTTCAATTCCAACGGTCGCTACGGCCAGGGCGGATTGATCCGCGAGCGGTTCGCGCCACGCGTGATGGAAGCCGATCCGCGTTCGCTGCTGGATGCGACCGGGGACAACCTCGACCCGGATCGCATCTGGTCCTGCATGATGACGAACGAGAAACCCGGTGGGCATGGCGACCGCTCGGTGGCGGTTGGCACCATCGACATGGCGGTATGGGATGCGGTGGCGAAGATCGCGGGCAAGCCGCTGTTCCGGCTGCTGGCGGAGCGGCACGGCATCACCGCCGATCCGCGCGTGTTCGTCTACGCCGCCGGTGGCTATTACTATCCGGGGAAGGACGACGCGGCATTGTGCGCCGAAATGCGCAGCTATCTCGACCGCGGCTACAGCGTGGTGAAGATAAAGATCGGTGGCGAGACGCTGGATGAGGACCGGCGGCGGATCGAGATGGTGCTGCGGGAGATCGGCAAGGACGCGCAACTGGCGGTGGATGCGAACGGGCGCTTCGATCTGGCGACCGCCATCGATTATGCGAAGATGCTGCGGGCGTATCCGCTGTTCTGGTACGAGGAAGCGGGCGATCCGCTGGACTACCAGCTGCAGGCCGCACTGGCGGAGTTCTATCCGGGGCCGATGGCAACCGGTGAGAATCTGTTCAGCCATCAGGACGCGCGCAACCTGATCCGGCACGGCGGCATGCGGCCCGATCGCGACTGGCTGCAGTTCGACTGCGCGTTGTCCTATGGGCTGTGCGAATACCAGCGGACCCTGGCGATGCTGAAAGACGCCGGATGGTCGTGGCGGCGGTGCATCCCGCATGGCGGGCATCAGATGTCGCTGGCGATCGCCGCGGGCCTGGGTCTCGGCGGCAACGAAAGCTATCCGGACGTGTTCCAGCCTTATGGCGGCTTTCCGGATGGCACGCGGGTGGAAAACAGCGTAGTGACGTTGCCCGAATTGCCCGGCATAGGCTTCGAGGGGAAGAGCGACCTCTACACGATCATGCGGGAACTGGCGGCGTAGCGACCCGGTGATCTCAGGGTCTTTCAGACGTCAGCCGATTTCGGATTGGAGCGATATGCATCCGACCGTTCATGGTCATTTCAGAAGATCGGCGAAGATGTTTCCTACCAATTCGTTGCGGTCGCCGCCGGGGCGGGTATCGGCGACGGCGTGGGCTGATGTGCCGTGGCTTTTTGCGGTCAGGAACACATGCCTGTAGCCGATGATGGATGCCATTTCCTGCAGCGATGCCGGCGTGAACAGGGCGATGTGGCTCCACTTGTCGTACTCCTCGAAATAGACTCCCGAGAATCCCCTGGCGAAATCCGATTGCTGCATGGAAGCGCGCAGGCAGGGCGTGTTTACCCTGTTGAAGGCGCCCACCTTCAGAACCCGATATGACTCGGCCAGAAATGCCAACTGGTTCTTCTGAGGAATGTGCTCAATGAAATCTTCGCTGTAGATGTAATCCACACAGGAATCCGGAATTGGCCATGCGCGTTCGGCAAAATCGAAATTGAAGTAATCGGCGGCGTGCGTGAGATAGGGCTGCTTGTCGATGTTCAGAAAGCCATCAATCCGCCGCGGCCCACAACCGAAATGCAGGCAGACGGGCTTGCCGCGAGCAATCAGTGCCCGCACGTTTTCGGCGAACGCATCGGCGTTCTGGATTGGATGAAGGGGTACTGCCGCTTCGTCGTGGGAGATGAAGTGGAACATTTCCCAGGCGTTTGCGATCGTTGCCTGGAACATGACATCGTCGGATGCCTGCTGCGCACAGGCAAAGAACCCAGCTTTGCGTAACGAGAATGTTGTTTGGTCGGTCGATGCCACGTACTCACATCCGGCCAAAGGACTTGCGTCGATGAATGCGCCGGGATCGTTTGACGATATGTCGATAAGCGCCAATCTGCTGCCGGTCGTCGGCAACTCCTTGACCTGCCGTAACAGACCGGTGTGCTCATCGACGGCAATCAGCGTGCGATGATGGGTCGCGATGTACACGTCAACTTACCCCTTCTCGGACGTTCACCGGGTTCGTCGCTGCGGACTGGCATGATCGGCCTCGGCTTCATGTGCTGTTTCTGATGCCCTCCGTAGAATGCCATGGTTATGGCGTCATGCGAGTCGAACGCGCGCATGACGATTTCTGTCGGTCGTTGGAGAGTCGGCCATGCTGGGCCCGCAGAGTGGTTTGCTGTTGGCCCAGTGGGCGTCCATCTGTCGTCTGTATTCTAATGCGCCCAACTGATGGCGGCTTCTCGTGACATTCGTCTTGACTCCGGAACCGTTCGGCGCTGTCTCTCCGCCGCCGGGCTTTAGAGGGATGACTGTGGTGCCGATCTACGAATTCGCCCCGACGGTCGATCTCAATCGACCTCGGCGCCTCGTGAACGCGCGCAATATGTGCTGATCTGAGGCCATCGACGCTGCTGAAAGGAGTCGTTATGCGAGCGCTGCTCGCGGGTTTGGTGCTCGGTGTCGTCGTCGGTCCCGCCTTCGGGCAATCCGGGCCTCCGCACGTCATGCCGCGGGAGCAGACGTTCCGGCGCTCAGCCGAGGCAGGCACAGAGCTCCGCGTGTTCACCTACGCGCGCTGGCACGACGACTGCTCGCCTGACGCCGTACCACAGGTCGTGCTGCGCACCAAGCCAGCCCACGGCACCGTGACGGTTCGCCCCGGGAATAGCACGGTGACCAATGTCCGCGAAGGATCGCCGGACTGTACCGGGAGGACCTATCAGGGGATCTCCGTCTGGTATCTTCCGTCGGCTGGCTTCCTGGGTGTTGATCAATTCGATTGGGATGTAACCAATTTTAAGGCCACCTCGCACGACACCGCGATCGTGGAAGTCAAATAGCCGTCTGTGCTTTGGCAGATGAATTTCAGTTGGTCAGGCCCACCGACGCCGGGCGTCCGCAAATGCATCCGTGATGCGCGCGCCGTCGATTGATTTGCGAACGCCCGGAATGGCCGCGCACCGTGGCGGCCGGCGTATCTTCCGCCTGTTTCACAGGTCTGGGAGTGCGCATTGAGTGCAGAAATCTGCGCCACGGTTGAAAGCCTGTCCCGCTAATGCCGGGCGGTGTGGGCGTCACCGCGCGTTGACAGGCGTCCCCCGCCCGCTATAACCCCCGCTCTCCGGCCGCTGGGGTTCCTTGCGGCCCGCGATGCTTTGGGAATTCGTGTGATGTTCGCAGTGATCCGCACCGGCGGGAAACAATACCGGGTGATGCCGAACGCGGTGCTGAAGGTCGAAAAGCTGGAGGCCGAGCCCGGCTCGACCGTCACCTTCACCGACGTTCTTGCTGTGGGCAACGGCGGCGCCCTGACGGTCGGCGCGCCGACCATTGCGGGCGCCTCGGTCACCGCCACGGTCGTCGCGCAGGATCGCCTGGACAAGGTCATCATCTTCAAGAAGCGCCGCCGGCAGAACAGCCGCCGCAGGAACGGCCATCGCCAGCACATCACCGTGCTGCGGGTCGGCGGCATCGGGCTGGATGGCAAGGAACTGGTCGAAGCCGCACCGGCCCACTTGGCAGAGCCGATTGCGCCAGCCGCGCAGGACGCAGCTGAAGTCATTTGCCGTGGTCTCCGGCGAGGACCCGGCAGACGTCAACCCGGTAGATGTCGCACCGCCAACCATCGCCCCGGCAGACGCTCCCGCCGGTCACGCGGCGCCGACCGGCCATCCCGCGCCAACCGGCCACCCCGAGCTGGCCGAACACGCGGAGCCGATTCCAGCCGCCGCCCAGGATGCGGCAGAATCGCTTGCCGTGGTGTCCGGCGAAAACCCGGAAAACGTCGAACTGGCGCCCGACGCCGGCGCCGCGCCGCAGGAGTAGACCCAGATGGCACACAAAAAGGCAGGCGGCTCCTCCCGCAACGGCCGCGATACCGAAGGCCGGCGCCTCGGCATCAAGAAATACGGCGGCGAGGCGGTGATCGCCGGCAACATCATCCTTCGCCAGCGCGGCACCAAGTGGAAGCCGGGCCAGAATGTCGGCCTCGGCCGCGACCACACGATCTTCGCGCTGGTCGATGGCAAGGTCGAGTTCAAGCGCCGGGCGGACGATCGGGTGCACGTGTCGGTGGCACCGCTGCCGGCTGCCGCCGAGTAAGGCGCCGGACCCTATTGCGTGGCGAACGGGGGTCGGCGCCAGCCGGCCCCCGTTTTCGTTTGGAAGCAACCCATGAAGTTCCTCGACCAGGCCAAGATCATGCTGCGCTCCGGCAACGGCGGCGACGGCGTGTGCGCGTTCCGCCGCGAGAAGTTCATCGAGTTCGGCGGCCCGGACGGCGGCAACGGCGGCAAGGGCGGCGACGTCGTGTTCGAGGCGGTGGCCAACCTGAACACCCTGATCGACTTCCGCTACACCCAGCATTTCCGGGCCAGAAAGGGCGGCAACGGCACGGGCGCCGACCGCACCGGCGCCGGCGCGCCGGACGTGGTGATCAAGGTGCCCGTCGGCACGCAGATCCTGGCGGAGGACCGCGAGACCCTGCTGGCCGACATGGATACGCCGGGCCGGCGCGTGACGCTGCTGCGCGGCGGCGACGGCGGGTTCGGCAACGCTCACTACAAGTCCTCCACCAACCGGGCGCCGCGCCGCGCCGACAAGGGCTGGCCGGGCGAGGAACGCTGGGTGTGGCTGCGGCTGAAGCTGATCGCCGATGTCGGCCTGGTCGGCCTGCCGAATGCCGGCAAGTCGACGTTCCTGGCCGCGGTCTCGGCGGCAAAGCCGAAGATCGCCGACTATCCGTTCACCACGCTGCACCCGCAGTTGGGCGTGGTGCGCCTGTCCGCCACCGAGGAGTTCGTGCTGGCCGACATCCCCGGCCTGATCGAAGGCGCGCACGAAGGCGCCGGCCTGGGCGACCGCTTCCTCGGCCATGTCGAGCGCTGCGCGGTGCTGCTGCATCTGGTCGACGGCGCCGCCGGCGACGTGGTGCGCGCCTGGCGCACGGTGCGCGAGGAACTGGCGGCCTATGGCGGCGGCCTGGCCGACAAGCCGGAACTGATCGGCGCTGAACAAGATCGACGCGATGACGCCGCGCGAGGCGTCGGCGCGCAAGGCGGCACTGGCGAAGGCATCCGGCCGGCCGGTGATGCTGCTGTCCGGCGTCACCGGCCAGGGCGTGCCGGAGGTGCTGCGCGCGCTGCAGTCGATGATCAATGCCGCGAGGCTGGAGCAGGCAGCGTGACAGCGCGCGAAGGAACTCCCCCTCCGCTTGCGGGAGGGGGTTGGCGGGAGGGGACGAGTGCCAGCATGCGGTGGCGACCCCTCCCGCGAGCCCTCCCACAAGGAGAAGCGGAGGCGTCCCACTGCGACCCAGCCGTGACCCCCTCCCTCGCCGCCGCCCAGCGCCTGGTGGTCAAGATCGGCAGCGCACTGGTGGTCGATCAGGCACGAGGCCGCGCCCCGCACCGCCTGGCTCGACGGCGTCGCCGCCGACATCGCCTCGCTCCGCGCGCGCGGCGTGGACGTGATCGTGGTCTCCTCCGGCGCCATCGCCCTGGCGCGGCGTTCACTCGGCTTGCACCAGCGCGCGGCTCCGGCTGGAGGAGCAGCAGGCCGCCGCCGCCGTCGGCCAGATCCGCCTCGCCCAGGCCTGGAGCGAAGCGCTGTCGGCCAGGGCCTCACCGCCGCGCAGGTTCTGCTGACGCTCGACGACACCGAGGACCGCCGCCGCTACCTCAACGCGCGCGCCACACTGAACACGCTGCTGAGCCTCGGCTGCATCCCGGTGATCAACGAGAACGACACCGTGGCGACCGCGGAGATCCGCTTCGGCGACAACGACCGCCTGGCCGCGCGCGTCGCCGAGATGACGCAGGCCGACCAGCTGGTGCTGCTGTCCGACATCGACGGCCTCTACACCGCCGATCCACGCCGCGATCCCGCCGCCGCGCACATCCCGCTGGTGCCGGCGATCACGCCGGAGATCGAGGCGATGGGCGGCGAACCGCCGCCCGGCTACTCCTCCGGCGGCATGCGCACCAAGCTGGCGGCCGCGCGCATCGCCACCCAGGCAGGCTGCGCGATGGCGATCGCCTACGGCCATACCGAACATCCGCTCGCGGCGCTGGAGAACGGCGCGCGCTGCACCTGGTTCCTCGCCACGCCGGAGGGCCGTTCGGCGCGCAAGCGCTGGATCGCCGGCGCGCTGGCGCCGCTCGGTGCATTGGTGGTGGATGCCGGCGCGGCGCGCGCGCTCGCCGCCGGCCGTTCGCTGCTGCCCGCCGGCGTGCGCGGCGTCGAAGGCACGTTCGAACGCGGCGACCCGGTGGTGGTGCGCGGGCCGGACGGCCAGGCATTGGCGCGCGGGCTGTCGGCCTACGCCAGCGCCGACGCCGAACGCATCGCCGGTCACCGCTCGGACGAGATCGAGGCCATATTGGGCTGGCGCGGCCGCGACGAGATCATCCACCGCGACGACTCGTGCTGCTGTAAGTGGTGTCGCAATCAGGCGATCGACATCACTGAGCAGTCAATGTCGGCCGCAACCATCGGTCACTTGCCCTGAACCGCGTTGCGACGGCAGACTGACATCAGAGGAACGTCAGAGATGCACATCGAGACCGAAGCCACCCAGCATCTGCAACGCGCCGCCGCCGCCGCGCGCGCCGCCTCGCATGTCCTCGCGCGCACGCCGGACGCGGACCGCAACGCCGCATTGCGTGCCATGGCCGCGGCGCTGCGATCGCAGTCCAACGAGATCCTCGCCGCCAATGCCGCCGACCTCGCCGCCTACACCGGCACCGCCGCATTCCGCGACCGGCTGACGCTCACGACGCACGCGGTCGAAGCCATGGCGACGGGCCTGGAAGACATCGCGCAACTGCCCGATCCGCTCGGCCGCGCGCTCGCCGACTGGACGCGGCCCAACGGCCTGCGCATCCAGCGCATCGCCACGCCGATCGGCGTCATCGGCATGATCTACGAAAGCCGGCCGAACGTCGGCGCGGATGCCGCCGGCATCTGCCTGAAGTCGGGCAACGCGGTGATCCTGCGCGGCGGCTCGGAAAGCCTGCACAGCGCACGGGCGATCAACGCCGCACTGATATCCGGTCTGCGCGCCGCCGGCACTGCCGGAAGCCTGCGTGCAGATCGCACCCAACGCCGACCGCGCCTATGTCGCGGCGATGCTGGCAGCGGCCGGACTGCTCGACCTGATCGTGCCGCGCGGCGGCAAATCGCTGGTCGAGCGCGTGCAGCGCGAGGCGCGCGTGCCCGTGCTGGCGCACGCCGAAGGACTTTGCCACACCTACGTGCACGCATCCGCCGACCCCGCGATGGCGCGCAGCATCGTGGCGAACGCCAAGATGCGGCGCACCGGCATCTGCGGCGCCACCGAGACACTGCTGATCGACCGCGCCATCGCGCCCGCGTTGCTGCCGCCGATCATCGCCGATCTGCGTGCGCTGGGCTGCGACTTCCGCGCCGATGCGGCGGCGCGCGACATCGTGCCCGACCTTGCCGCGGCGAGCGACAGCCGACTTCGACACCGAATGGCTGGACGCCATCCTGTCGGTCGCGGTGGTCGACGGCGTCGATGCGGCGCTGGCGCATATCGCGCGCCACGGCTCCGAGCACACCGACGCCATCATCACCGAAGACGCGACAGCGGCGCGAGCAATTCCTCAGCGGCGTGGACAGCGCAGTGGCGTTGTGGAACGCCTCGACGCAGTTCTGCGACGGCGGCGAATTCGGCTTCGGCGCCGAGATCGGCATCGCCACCGGCCGCATCCATGCGCGCGGCCCGGTCGGGCCGGAGCAACTGACCACCTACCGCTATCTGGTGACCGGCACCGGGCAGGTGCGTCCCTGAACGCGCCGCTCTCGCATGATCCGATCCCGCGGTTCGGCGACCGGCGGCGCATGCGCATCGGCCTGCTCGGCGGCTCGTTCAATCCGGCGCATGCCGGCCATCGCCATATCATCGACGTCGCGCGGCAGGCGGCTGCGGCTCGACCAGGTGTGGCTGCTGGTCTCGCCCGGGCAATCCGCTGAAGCCGCAACGCGGCATGGCGCCGTTCGGCCAGCGCCTGGCCTCGGCGCGCCGCATCGCCGACGGACGCCGCATCGTCGCCAGCGCGATCGAGGCGGTGTTCGGCACGCGCTACACCATCGACACGCTGCGCCGCCTGCTGCGGCGGTTTCCGCGCGCGCACTTCGTCTGGCTGATGGGCGCCGACATCCTGCAGCAGCTGCCGCGCTGGCGCCGCTGGCTGGACATCGCGCGCCGCATTCCCTTCGCGGTTCTGCCGCGCCCCAGCTACAATCATCGCGCATTGGCCGGTCACGCGGCGCGTCGGCTCGCCCATGCAAGACGGCCGGCGCGATCGGCGGCGGTGCTTGCCGGACATGCCGCGCCGGCCTGGGTTTTTCTGTGCGTGCCGCAGCACGCCGCCTCGGCGAGCGCGATCCGCGCCAGCAAAGGAGCAGAGTCATAGCCAAGCCGCCGAAACCGTTCTCGCCCGCGCGGCATCGCGCCGCCCCGCGCAAGAAGATCGCCAAGCCGACGCTGCCCGAGGCCGGCAAGACGCCCGGCACGCCGCGCAAGAAGACGATCGCCGCCGGTCCACGCGCCGGCCGCACCGCGCCGCGGACGCAAGGCCGAGCCGTCGCGCGCTGGAGCGGCTGCAGAAGGTCATCGTCGGCAGCCTGGAGGACGACAAGGCGGAGAACGTCGTGACGCTGGATCTCGCCGGCAAGGCGTCGTTCTGCGACCGCATGGTGATCGCCACCGGCCTGGCCGACCGGCAGATCGCCGCGATGGCGGAGCATCTGTCGGAGAAGCTGCACGAGGCGGGGTTGAAGCGCGTGCAGGTGGAAGGCGCCGGCGGCGCCGACTGGGTGCTGATCGATGCCGGCGACATCGTCGTGCACCTGTTCAAGCCCGAGGCGCGCGCGATGTACGCGCTGGAGAAGATGTGGGGCGCGGACCTGGACGAGGTCGTGTGAGTGGCGCGTCGTGTTGGCCGGCGGTCGGTGCGGTGTGCGCCGGCACGCGATGTCGGTGTGTGGCGGACGGCCTTAGGCGGCATCGGCGGTAACCAGCAGACGCGACGCGGCGGCGAGCGCGGCATCGACCGACAGGTCTGCCATTCGGGAGTTCGACGACATCACCACCGCTCGCGTTGCGTCCGGCCGGCGCGTATTCGTGCCGCTGAGGTCGGGCCGAACAGGCCAAGTGTCGGCGTGCCGGCTGACGCGGCAAGGTGCATCAGGCCGGAATCGTTGCCGACGAACAGGCGCAGCGCGCCAGGCAGGCGGCCGCTTCCGGCAAGCGTCAGCTGGCCGACGAGATCGATCGCATCGGGCAGCGCGGCCAGCAACGGCGCGGCCAGCGCGCGTTCTTCCTCGCCGGGGCCGGCGAACACGGCGGGGACCGCGCCCGGCAGCGGGCCGGCTTGCAGCGCATGGAACAGCGCGGCGAAGCGGTCCGCCGGCCAGATCTTCGGCGCCCAGTTCGCGGTCGGGCCCCAGCCCGATGATCGGCCGGCCGGTCGGCAACAGCGCAGCGGCGCGCGCGCGGTCCTCGGGCCGCGGTCCAGGCGACCGGCAGCGGCGGCGGATCGAGGCCCAGCACCGCGGCGAGCTGCGCCGATCTTGTGGCCCGGTCGGCGGCGCATCACCGCGCGACGCCGGGTCGGCACCATCCAGGCGAGCGCCGAACCGCGGATGTCGACCACGAGGTCCCAGAGCGTGGTCGCGGCGCTGGCCCAGAGCGGCAGCCAGTGCAGGCTGTAGGGACGCTTGTCGAGCACGATGGTGCGCTCGCGGTTCGGCATGCGCGCGAACACGCCCTCGGCCACCGGGCCGCAGGCGACGGTGATGCGGGCGTCCGGATGCGTGTGGATCAGGTGGTCCAGCAGGCCGGTGGACAGCACCGCATCGCCGAGGCGGTTGGAGGTGACGAACAGGATGCGCATGGCGGTGGCGGGCATTAGCAGGCGGCGCGACGTTGCGCGAGCGCGGTGGTTCGGCGCGCGTCGCGTGCTACGCACGGCGAAGCTGTGCTCAGCGGTGTCGTGCGTGGTTTCATGGCGACGCGTGCGCGTCGCGCCAGATCGCGAAGTCAGCACTGGCGACAGATTCTCGTCGACAGGAGGCGCATGCGCAAAGTCGCCGGCGATGCCGCGCGCGGCCCGTTGCGCCTGGCATGCAGCGAATTGGCCGCGGGCTATCCGTTCGAGATCGCGCATCCTGTACAATGTTCATAAAGCAGCCTGCATCGAAAGCCGTCTGCCGGCCAAAGCACAGGAACGCCATGCCCCTTCCCGCCATCTCCCTCGTTGCCGTCCCCGGCCGCCGCCGCCTGACCATCGACCTCGCGCGCGACATCGAGCGACGCGGCTTCTCCGGCATCTACACGCCCAGCATGTTCGGCAACATGTCGCAGTGCGAGGCGATGGCCTGGAACACCGAGCGCATCCCGTTCGGCACCGCCATCGCGCCGATCTACGCGCGCACGGTGCTGGACTTCGCGCAGAGTGCCGCGTTCATGCACGAGGTCTCCGGCGGCCGCTTCCGCCTCGGCATCGGCGTGGCGCACGCGCCGGGCCATCAGCGCATGGGCGTGACGGTCGGCAAGCCTCTCGGCGACACGCGCGCCTTCGTCGAGAAGCTGCGCGCGGTGGAAGGGATCGGCGAGTTTCCGCCGATCATCATCGCCGCGTTGCGGCAGAAGATGGTGGCGCTGGCTGGAGAGATTGCCGAGGGCGTGGTGTTCGCCAACGCCGCGCGTTCGCACATGGCGGAGTCGCTGGCGGCGCTGCCGGCGGGCAAGCGCGACGATGCGGCGTTCTTCATCGGCAACATGCTGCCGACCTGCATCAGCGACGACATCGACGCGGCGAAGGAGGTGTGCCGCACGCACGCTTATCCACTACGTGTTCCTGCCGAACTACCGCAACTACTGGAAGGAAGCGGGATACGTCGAGGAGATGACGGAAGTCGAGCAAGCAATCGCGGAGAACCGGCGCGACGACGTGCCGAAGTACCTGACGGATCGATGGTTGGCGGATGTGTCGCTGTTCGGGCCGGCGGCGCGGGTGCGCGAAGGGATGGCGGCATGGCAGGCGGCCGGTGTGCGCACGCCGGTGATCGTGCCGTCGTCCACGCAGGGCGGTCAGCTCAAGGCACTGGAGGAGATCTTCGCGACGTTCGTTTGAGTGCTGTCATCGCGCGGGCGGTACAGCTGTCATCGCGGGCGTCATTGCGAGTTCCGTGCCGGCCGCTGGCCGATCGGCGCTGGATGAAAGACCGAGGACTGCCGCGGTTTGCCGATCCTGGCGGCGGCAAGTATTTCTTTGGGTCAGCAGCGCAGCGGCGCGGCAATCCCGGTCACGGTGCGCGCCCAACTCGCCCGGGATTGCTTTGCTCCGCTTGCAATGACAGCCATGGGACAGAGAGCGGAAAACTATGCGCCGCACAAACGCATCATGGCGCGCAAGTCCGGCAGCGCCTCGAACCGACCGATTTCGCCCAGCAGGTCCCGCGCCTTCATGCCGCCCAGGATCGGTTCGGCGAGCGAGGCGAACTTCTCCTCCAGCCGCCGCCCCTGCTCGGCGACGTCCTGTGCGGGAATACCGGAATCATATCGTGTCGCGACACGGCTGCCGTCGGTCAGCACCAGTTCCAGATCGGCGATCGTGTTCGGCCGCCGGCTGGTGAAATCGAACTCCACCTTGTCGCGCAGGGCGATCAGCGTGGGATCGGCCGCGGTCTCCTCCGAGTAGCTGCCGAGCCCGCCGGTATCCACGCCGGCCAGCGCCATCGCCGTGGTCAGCCGCAGGCTGAACTTCGCCTCCAGCCCGGTGCGCGGCGTGGGAATGTTGCAGATGCGGTCGCAGGTTTCGTCAAGGCTCAGCCGGATGCGCGCGATGCGGTCCGGCGTCAGTCCATGCTGTTCGCGCAACTTTCGCGCCGCCTCGATCGGCGCGTGGGTCATGTAGCAGGCGGCGTGGTACTTGAACAGATTGTTGCGGATGTGGAAGCCGCCCGGAGGCGTCGCCAGCGCATCGGCCGGATTGAAGTCGGGACTGTGCGTGCGGGCAAAACCTTGCGCACATTCCAGCACATCGGATCGGCTGGTGAAGCCGCGCTGCGCCAGGCGTGCGGCGAGCAGCCCGTGATAGGCTGCCTTGCCTGCATGCAGCGGCTTGCACATCGTGCCGAACATCGACTTCAGCCCGGCCGCCTGCGTGCCGGCGATGCCGAGCGCGGTGGCGAATCTGCTCCGCGTCCAGCCCCAGCAGATGCGCGCACGCCGCGGCGGCGCCGAAACTGCCCAGGGTGCCGGTGGCATGGAAGCCGAGCACGTTGTAATGGCCAGGCGCGAGCAGCAGACCGAGCCGGCATTGCAGTTCATAGCCGGCGACGAACGCGGTCATCACAGCCTCGCCCGAACTGCCGCGTTCCTCCGCCAGCGCCAGCAGCGCCGACAGCAGCACGACCGAAGGATGCCCGTCATCGACAGATTGACGTCATCGAAATCGAGTGCGTGCGACGCCGCACCGTTGACCAGTGCGGCCGACAGCACCGGCAGGCGATCGGCGTGGCCGATCACGGTGGCGATCGGCGTGCCGCCCTGTTCGGCCATTTCCGCCAGCAGGATCTCGGCGAGTTCCTCCTTCGCGCCGGCCAGCGTGCAGGCGACATAATCCAGCACACATTGCCGCGCGAGCGCGCGCACATCGTCCGGCAGGTCGGCGTAGGTCAGAGTGCGTGCCTGCTCGGACAGCGCGCGGGTGAGCGCCTGGGATGCGATGTCGGTGATGACGTTCATGTCGCGTTCTCCTGAAATCCCTGTGTCGTTGCTCGTGTGGTTTCCTGAGCCTGATTTGCGTCCCTTGAGCATACCTTGCGGGCACTTTAGCGTCCCTGGAAATTCGGCTTGCGCTTTTCGTTGAAGGCCCGGATGCCTTCGCGGCGATCCTCGGTCGGCACCATGCGATTATACGCCTCGATCTCGAACATCATGCCACTGGCGAGGTCCATGTTGAGCCCGTAGTTCACCGACTGCTTGATCTGCCGCGTCGAAATCGGCGCATTGGCGGCGATGGTTGCGGCGGTTTCCAGCGCCTCGGCCAGCAGCGTATCCGCCGCACAGATGCGATTCACCATGCCCCATTCAAACGCCTGCTGCGCGGTGAACGGCTTGCCGGTGAGCAGGATTTCCTTGGCACGGCGTGCGCCCACCGCGCGCGGCAGGTTCTGCGTGCCGCCGGCGCCAGGCATGATGCCGAGTGTCACCTCGGTCAGCGCGAAGCGGGCATGCTCCGCGGCGTAGACGAAGTCGGCGCACAGTGCGATTTCCATCCCGCCGGCGTAGGCGGCGCCGTTGACCGCGGCGATGGTCGGCACGGGGCATTGGATGATGGCGCGGATGGCACGTTCGAAGATCAGGTGCTGGTCCTGCCACTGCTGATCCGACATGCCCAGTCGCTCCTTCAGGTCGCCACCGGCGCAGAACGCGCGCGGGCCGCTGCCGGTGAGCACGATGCAGCGCTGCTTGTTGGGCGCGGCATTGATCGAGTCGAACAGGCCGAGAAGGTCGAGGCCCATCTGCGTGTTCATCGCGTTGGCGATTTCGGGACGGTTGAGCGTGACCAGCAGCGTGTGGGGCTGGGGTTCCGTCGTTTGCAGTGTTTCGTAGCTCTTTGCCATGGCGGGGCGTCCGGAGTGTGGCGTTGGGCGGAGACTGCGCGAGAGTGCGCAACGGCACAATGGAGACGCGCTGGGGAGACGCGCGGGCTCGACCATCGCTGGCTGGCATCGTGATGCTGGCGTTCAAAGCGGGTGGATCGAGAGGGGCGAAGAATGTCTGCCGCCGCGATGAGCGCAGGTGGGCAACCACCGCCATCGCCGCCGCCGATCGCACCGATTGCGGCCGGCAGGTATTACCCTGCGACTGCTGGCCTGCGACCCGAGACAGCGCCAACTCCTGACGCGGCGGCCGGTGCCTCAATCGTCGCGGTGCACCCGCTCCATCCGCTCGTGGCGCTCCTGCGCCTCGATCGACAGCGTCGCGATCGGCCGAGCCTCCAGGCGGCGCAGCCCGATCGGTTCGTCGGTTTCTTCGCAATAGCCGTAGCTGCCCGTCTCGATGCGGATCAGCGCCTGATCGATCTTGGAGATCAGCTTGCGAGCCCGATCCCGCGTGCGCAGTTCCAGCGCCCGGTCGGTCTCCACGCTGGCGCGGTCGGTGATATCCGCCTCGTGGATGCCGCCTTCGGACAGGCTGGCGAGCGTGCCATCGGCTTCCTTCAGCAACTCACCCCGCCAGCGCAGCAGCTTCTGGCGGAAGTATTCGACCTGGATGGGATTCATGAAATCCTCATCCTCGGTCGGCCGGTAATCCGGGGGTAGGGTAACCATCATGGCGCGCCGGTCCTGCCTTTCCTCTCGCTGCGCTCCCGCCTCGGACATTTCGGAAGCCGCGGATCCCGCTGGCCCGTCCTGGATCGCACTTGCGCGGGCTTATAGCGATGGCTGCCAGCGCCGCCAAGTGTGCATGACGCAGCTTTAACAACTTGCCACGAAACGGTTTTGTCGCGGGTCAGGGCTGCCGGCGTGCCAGCTCCACCCGGACGCGCAGCATGATAGCCGAGACCATGGCCGCCAGCCGGGGATCGGTGGCTCGCGGCACTGCGGCAGCCAGCTCCGCCAGACGCTCCAGCGTCGTGCCATCCTCGAAGCCGGCCAGCAGACCGCGCTGCAACTCGGCCAGCATTGCCAGCAAGTCCTGGCCATGCCGGCGCGCCTGCCGGTCCTCCACGGTTTCGCCGCCCAGCTCCTGCAGGGTCAGCATGGACGTGAGCGATGCCGGCTGCGCGGCGGCGGGAGCCGATGCGTGGTCGGCGGCAGCGGTCTCCGAGGGCATCGCAAACCCCGACGCCCGCGGCCGATGCGGCGCGCCCGCCAATCCGGGACGTGGCAGGCCGTCCGACACCCTCGATCGCCGTCATGCACCCGCTCCTTGTTCTTACTCTCAGTGCCGGCCCCTGTGCCGGCGGTGGGTGCCGGTCGGCAGCATCTGCCTGGTCCCGATGCCGCAAGATCGGCTGATTGCGCTGTTCCGGTCGTGGCACGGCACTTGCCCTTACCTCAGGGAGATTGGCCCGAAACTCCTTAAGACCCCGCTACCGCCGAGGACCCGCCGTGATCTGGTTTGTTCGTCTGCTGACCCTGCTTACCTCGCTCGCCGCCGGATTGCCGGCGGCCGCGCAGGTCCGCATCAAGGACATCGCCGACGTCGAGGGCGTTCGCGACAACCAGTTGATCGGCTACGGCCTGGTGGTCGGCCTGAACGGCACCGGCGACAAGCTGAACAACAACGGTGTTCACCCGCGAATCGCTGGTCGGCATGCTGGAACGGCTCGGCGTCAACACCCGCGACCAGATCTCCAACCTGTCCACCAAGAACCTCGCCGCGGTGATGGTCACCGCCGAACTGCCCGCCTTCGCCCGCAGCGGCAGCCGGATCGACGTCGCGGTCTCGGCCCTCGGCGATGCCACCAACCTGACCGGCGGCACCCTGCTGGTGACCCCGCTGCTGGCGGCCGATGGCGAGGTCTACGCGGTCGGCCAGGGCGCACTCTCCACCGGCGCCATCGCCGCGCGGGGCGCCGCCACCTCTGTCACGCGCGGCGTTCCCACCTCGGCGCGCATCGCCAACGGCGCGACCGTCGAGCGCGAGATTGCCTTCCAGCTCGAAAAGTCGAACGTCCTTCGCCTCGGCCTGCGCAACTCGGACCTGACGACCGCGCGGCGCATTGCCATGGCGATCAACACGGCGCTGGGTCCGATCGCCAAGGCCACCGACCCGCGTACCGTCTCGCTCAACCTCAACGGCCGCGATCCGATCGACGTTCTGGCGGGGCTCGAGGATCTGCGGGTCGAGCCCGACAGCCCGGCGATCGTGGTGATCGAGGAAGCCAGCGGTACCATCGTCATGGGCGCCAATGTCCGCATCAGCACCGTGGCGATCGCCCAGGGCAACCTGACCATCCGGGTGACCGAAACGCCCGAGGTCAGCCAGCCGGCCCGCTGTCCAACGGCACCACCACCGTCGTGCCGCGCACCCAGGTGCAGATCGACGACCAGCACGACCGCAAGCTGGGCATCCTTCAGGGCAGCGTGACGTTGCGCGATCTGGTGGCCAGCCTGAACGCCCTGGGTGTCGGTCCGCGCGACATGATCAGCATTCTGCAGATGATCAAGGCAGCCGGCGCGCTGCAGGCCGATCTGGTGGTCCGCTGATGAGCGGCCAGATCCTGCCGGCCGCCGCGCCGCTGCCGGCGAGCACCTTGCCGCCGGAGAAGGTGGCGAAGATCTGGCAGTCCGCGAAGGATTTCGAGGCCATGGCACTCGGCCAGTTGCTGGCGCCGATGTTCGACACGGTCGACACCGCGCATTCCACGTTCGGTGGCGGCGACGCGGAGGCCACCTGGCAGCCGATGCTGGTGGATGCGATCGGCAAGCAGATGGCGGCACATGGCGGCCTCGGCCTCGCCGTACCGGTATTCAACGCGATGCTGCATGCACAGGAGCAGGCAAAATGAGCAAAGAGCTGATCGAGGCTGCCGGCGTGCTGGCGGAGACGCTCGCGGAAGAAAACGTAGCGCTGGCGGCGCTCGACCTGCCGCGCGCCGCCGCGATGCTGGCCGGCAAGCAGCACGCGGCTGCCAGGTTCATTGCGGTGCAGGCGTCCCCCATTGTCGCCGCACATCGGCAAGCCGCCGAACACCTGGCGCAGCGCCTGCGGTCGCTGGCGGCAGAGAACCGAGTGCTGCTGGAGCGTGCCATTATCGTGCAGGGCCGGGTGATCGGTGTGATTGCGCGCGCCGCCGCACCGGTGGTCGCACCGTCGGGATATGGCGCGCGCGGCCGAAGCTGCCATGCCGGCCGGCCGGCCGCCTACGCGCTGTCAGCGCGCGCCTGAGGCCGGGCCTGAAGCCCCGCTTGAAGCCCCGCCTGAAGCAACTTACGCCGGCGTGGCGCTGAAGCTCCACGCCGACCCGTGAAGCGAGGGAGGGTTGGGGTGGCGGCGTCAGCATGATACTGCCGGTGCATGACCACGCTGGCACCGGAGACATGGCGCCGCCTGCTGCGCCGCGCATCGGCTGACGAAGGCCTGTCGCAGCTCTACGGCCCCTTGCTCGATCCACCGATGGCAACCGACGGCTGCTACGTACTCGGCCGGATCGCCCAGTCGCTGGATGGCCGGATCGCGACAGCCAGCGGCTCGTCGCATTGGATCAGCGGGCAGGAGGACATCGTCCACACCCACCGTCTGCGCGCGCTGTTCGATGCCGTGGTGGTCGGCGCCGGCACCGTGCGTGCGGACGATCCGCAACTCACCACGCGCGAATGCGAAGGGCCGTCGCCGGTGCGCGTGGTGCTGGACACCGACCGCAGACTGGACGCGCGGTATCGCGTGTTCCGCGAAGCACCGGAAACGCTGCTGCTGTGTGCGCCGATGCCGCAGGTGAGGATTGCATCGGCCAGGCACCGGTGCTTCGCCTGCCGCGTGCGCGGGAGGGATTGGACATTGCCGCCGTGCTGGCGGCGCTGGCGGCACGCGGGCTGCGGCGCGTGTTCGTCGAAGGCGGCGGCATCACGGTATCGCGGTTCCTGGCCGCCGGAGCGCTGGATCGGCTGCACGTGACCATCGCGCCGCTGCTGATCGGCTCCGGCATTCCCGCCTTCACCCTGCCCGAAGCCGCGACGCTGACCGAGAGCCTGCGCTTCGACTGGTCGGTGCATCGGCTCGGCGCCGACCTGCTGCTCGATATTCCGCTGTCGCGGGCGCGGCCGGGCAATCACGCATGACGACAGCGCGCGCGTTCTGGACCATCGGCGCCGGGCAGCGGCGAAATTCGCGACGAGACTTTGCCTGCCGCGGAAGCGGATCGGATGCTGGTGCGCACACTGGCAAGCGGCGTGTCGCGCGGCACCGAGGCGCTGGTGTTCGCCGGCCGCGTGCCGGCCAGCCAGTACGCAGGCGATGCGCGCGCCGCTGATGGGCGGGCAGTTCCCGTTCCCGGTGAAATACGGCTACAGCGCCGTCGGCCGCGGCAGCGATGGCAGCGCGTCTTCGTGCTGCATCCGCATCAGGACGTGTTCCTCGCGCCGGCCGCGATGTGCATCGCGGTGCCCGACGCCGTGCCGACGCCGCGCGCCGTGCTGGCGGCGAACATGGAGACGGCGCTGAACCTGGTGTGGGACGCGGCGCCGCTGGCCGGCGAGCGCATGCTGGTCATCGGCGCCGGCGTCGTCGGACTGCTGACTGCATCGCTGCTGGCGCGCATTCCGGCCGCGCGGGTCACGGTGGTGGACATCGATCCCGCACGCGAGGTGCTGGCACGGCACTTCGGCTGTGATTTCGCCGCGCCCGAAGCAGGCGCCGCAGCGAGCAGGAACTGATCGTGCACGCTTCCGCCAGCGAAGCCGGCCTTCGGCTGGCGCTGGCCTGCGCCGCGTTCGAGGCGCGCATCATCGAGGCAAGCTGGTTCGGCGATCACGCGCCCGCCGTGCCGCTTGGCGAGGCTTTCCACGCGCGCCGGCTGCGCCTGATCGCCACCCAGGTCGGCGCCGTCGCGCCGGCGATGCGCGGCCGGCGCAGCCATGCGCGAACGGCTGGCGACTGGCGCTCGAACTGCTGGCCGATCCCGCCTACGACGCGCTGCTGGACGGGCCGACGCGGTTCGAGGATATGCCGGCGGCGATGCCGCGCATTCTCGCGCCGGGCGGCCTGTGTCACGTCATCACCTACGGGGGCGAGTGAATGTTCAGCCTGACCGTTTGCGACCACATCATGATCGCCCACAGTTTCCACGGCGAGGAATTCGGCCCGGCGCAGCGGTTGCACGGCGCGACCTTCGCGGTGGAGGCGGAGTTCCGCGCCCCGAAGCTCGACCATCTGCAGCTTCTGGTCGATATCGGCCTGGCGAAGACCGAACTGCGTCGCGTGCTCGATGCGCTGGACTACAGCAACCTGGACGACAACCCGACGTTCAACGGCGTCAACACGACGACGGAACACGTGGCATTCCACATTCACGGCCTGCTCGCCGCCGCCTGCCGCGACGGACGGCTTGGCGAAGGCGGCCGCGCCGTCACGGGGTTGAAGATCCTGCTGCGCGAAAGCCCGAACGCCTGGGCGGCTTACGAGGGGCCGATCGACTGATGCATGCTGTCGTTGATCGTGCCGGCGCCGTTCGATGCCGTCTCCGGCGGCTACGCCTATGATCGCCGCATCGTCGCGGGCCTGCGCGAGGCAGGGCATACCGTGCAGGTCGTCGAACTTGCGGGCAGCCATCCGCTGGCCGACGCCGCCGCACGCGATGCCGCCTGCGCCGCGTGGACTGCACTGCCCGACGACAACGCGCCCGATCATCGACGGCCTGGCGTTGCCGGCCTTCGCCGGCATGGACGATGCGCTGGCGGCACGGCGACGCGGTCGGCCTGATCCATCATCCGACCGCGTTGGAGACCGGGCTTCAGCGAAGCGCGACCGGGCTGCGCTGCTGGCGATCGAGCAGCGGCTGCTGCCGCGGCTGGCGCGTGTCATCGTCACCAGCGCGACGACCGGCGAACGGCTCGCCGCCGATTTCGGCGTTGCGCCCGAACGCATCGCGGTGGTCGTGCCGGGCACCGATGATGCGCCGCGCAGCGTCGGATCCGGGGGGCCGACCTGCCGCATCATCTCGGTCGGCACGCTGGTGCCGCGCAAGGGTCATGACGTGCTGCTGCGCGCGCTGGCGCGGCTGTTCGATCTCGACTGGCAGCTCACCATCGTCGGTTCGCCGGATCGCGATCCGGTGCATGCGCGCACGCTGGTGGCGCTCGCCGAGGAACTGGGCATTGCGCGATCGCGTGCGCTTTGCCGGCGAGGTCGATCGATGCGGCGCTGGAAGAGCTGTGGCGCGAGGCTGATCTGTTCGCGCTGGCGACGCAACTGGGAAGGCTACGGCATGGCGGTCGCCGAAGCGTTGAAGCGCGGGCTGCCGGTGGCGGTCGTGTTCGGGCGGCGCCGCCGGGAGGCTGGTGACACCGGAAGCCGGCGTGGTCTGTCCGCCCGGCGATCACATCAATCTGTCGAAGGCGCTGCGCCGGCTGATCTTCGATGCGAGCGCTGCGCCACGACATGGCGGAAGCGGCGTGGCAGGTCGGCCAGACCCTGCCGAACTGGCAGACGCAGGCGCGGGAGTTCGCGCAGGCGCTGGCGGTAGTGACGGAGCACTTCGACGCGGACTGGCTTACGCTGCGCGAACCGTTCGACCATGCCGCGCGCAGCGTGGCGCTGGCGCGGCGATTGGCCGATCGACTTCCGGCGCGGCCGCGCCTGCTGGATCTCGGCGCGGGAACCGGCAGCCTGTTCCGCTTCCTGGCGCCGATCATCGGCCGCGGGCAGGACTGGATCCTGATGGATGCCGACGCCGCGTTGCTGGAAGATGCGTTCGGCCGCACCGCCGCCTGGGCTCGGCGGCACGGCTTCGCTGCCACCGCACCGAATGACGCGCTGCTGGTCTCGACGCCGCGCGGGCTGTGGCGCATGCAGGCGGTGCGGCGCGATCTGACCGACGCGGTCCCGTCATGACCATGGCGCTGCCCGAGACGGATGCGGTGCTGTGCAGCGCGCTGCTCGATCTGGTGTCTCCGGCGTGGCTCGGCCGGCTGTTCGACGCGCTGCGTGTGCCGTTCCTCGCCTGCCTGACAGTCGATGGTCGCGATGCCTGGCAGCCGCGGCATCCGCAACGACGCACTGGTGCGCGCGGCCTTCCGCCGCGACCAGCGGCGCGACAAAGGTTTCGGACCGGCACTCGGCTTGGCGGCGCCATCGTTCGCGCTGAACGCGCTGGCGGCGCGCGGCTTCGTGACCGCATCGGCTCCGACCGACTGGCACGTGCCGCGCGCCGCGCTGCGCATGCAGCGCGCCTTGATCGATGGCGACCGCCGATGCCGCGCGCAACGCGCAGCCCTCGCACAGCCGCGCCATCGCGGACTGGCAGGAGGCGCGGCTGCGCCAGGCGATGCGGGCAAGGCTTGCCATCCGCATCGGTCACCGCGACATACTGGCGTTGCCATCCGGGAGGATGACGCCATGCTGCTGGGTGCGATCGCCGACGATTTCACCGGGGCGACCGATCTCGCCTCCATGCTGGTGCGCGGCGGCATGCGCACGGTGCAGCTCATCGGCGTGCCGCGTCCGGACGAGCCGCGCCGGACGCGGATGCCGTCGTCGTCGCGCTGAAGTCGCGCACCGCGCCGGTGCGGCAGGCGGTGGACGAAAGCCTCGCGGCGCTGGCGTGGCTGCGCGACGCCGGCTGCCGGCAGTTCTTCTTCAAGTACTGCTCCACCTTCGACAGCACCGACGCGGGCAATATCGGCCCGGTGGCCGATGCGCTGATCGCGGCACTGGGCTGCGGCTTCGCACTTGCTTGCCCGGCGTTCCCGGCCAACGCGCGCAGCGTCTACCAGGGCCATCTGTTCGTCGGCGGCGTGCTGCTGAACGAGAGCGGCATGGAGCATCATCCGCTGACGCCGATGACCGACGCCAATCTGGTGCGCGTGCTGTCGCGCCAGACCGACGGCACGGTCGGCCTGGTGCCGTACGCGACGGTCGAGCAGGGCGCCGATGGCGATCCGCCAGGCGATGACCGCGCTGAAGGAGCAGGGCCGCCGCTATGCCATCGTCGATGCGGTCAGCGACGCGCATCTGCGTGGCGATCGGCGAAGCCGCCGAGCATCACGCGCTGATCACCGGCGGCTCCGGCGTCGCGATGGGGCTGCCGGCGAATTTCCGCCGCGCGGGCTGCTGCCGGAACGGAGCGATGCCGGCGCTGCTGCCGATGTCGACGGCCACGCCGCGGTGCTGGCGGGTTCCTGTTCGCGCGCGACGCTCGGCGCAGCTTGGCTTCGCGCGCGAGCATGTGCCGGTGCTGCAACTCGATCCGCTCGCCACGCCCGACGCCGCCGCAGCTGACCGCGGCCGGCGCGCGATGGCTGGCGGACAAGCTCGGCGCGACGCCGGTCGTCATCGCCGCCTCGGCGCCGCCCGACAAGGTGGCGGCGCTGCAGCAGCAGCTTGGACGCGATGCGGCCGGCGCGCTGATGGAACAGACGCTGGCGGACATCGCCGAGGAGCTGGTCGCGCGCGGCGTGCGGCGACTGGTGGTGGCCGGCGGCGAAACCGCGGGCGCGGTGGTGTCGCGGCTTGGCGTGCGCAGCCTGCGCATCGGCGCGGAGATCGATCCCGGCGTGCCGTGGACCTATGCCGAAGGCGGCGGCCACGCCGCTGCTGCTGGCGCTGAAGTCGGGCAATTTCGGCGCGCCGCGACTTCTTCCTCAAGGCGTTCGAGGTGCTGCACGATGACCGAAGACGAAACCCGCGCAACTGCTGGTGGAGCTGGCCGCCAGCCTGTTCGCCCGCGGCTTTTCCGTCGGCAGCGCCGGCAACATCAGCGTGCGGCTGGACGATGGCTATCTGATCACGCCGACCAATTCCAGCCTGGGCCGGCTCGATGCGGCGCGGCTGTCGCGGCTCGATGCCGACTTCCAGCCATGTCGGCGGCGACAAGCCGTCAAAGGAGGTGTTCATGCACCGCGCGTTCTATCGCGCGCGCGACGGATGCCGGCGCGGTGGTGCATCTGCATTCGACGATGGCGACCGCGGTCGCCTGTCTGCCGGATGTCGATGCGGCCAATCCGATCCCGCCGCTGACGCCGTATTTCGTCATGCGCGTCGGGCGGAGCATGCCGATCGTCGAGTACTACCGGCCCGGCGATCCGGCGATGGAGCCGGCGATCCACGCCGCCGCGCGCGATGCGCGCGCGGTGCTGCTGGCCAATCATGGGCCGGTGGTGTCGGGCAGGACGTTGACCGATGCGGTCTATGCGGCGGAGGAACTGGAGGAGGCCGCGAAGCTGTATCTGCTGCTGCGCGGCACGACGCCGCGTCTGCTGACGCCGCGCCAGGTGGACGAACTGCTGGCGACGTTCGGCTGATGGGCGTCGCTTCGCGGTAGTGATCACCACCGTAAACAAGAAGGGCGCCTGTCGGCGCCCTCTGCGCGTCCGGCCCGGTCCCAGCGCGTGGGACCGGGATCGGCGTGACTTCAGTTCCGTGACTTCAGTTCATCAACTCGGAGCTGCCTGACGGCATCGACTCCGCTGCCGGAGCCGCGGCAGCGGCAGCCTTCTTGCGTCCGCCGGTCTTGCGGGCAGCCGCCTTCTTCGCCGCGCCTTCTTTCGACCAGCCTTCTTCGCGCCGGCCTTCTTCGCACCGGCCTTCTTCTTCGCGCCGACCTTGCGGCCTGCCTTCTTCGGTGCGGCCTTGCGACCCGCGGCCTTCTTGCGCCCGACGGTCTTGCGGCCAGCAGCCTTCTTCGGCGCGGCCTTGCGTCCGGCCTTCTTCTTCGGCGCGGCCTTCTTCTTGCCGCCGGCACGCATCGCCAGCGCCTGAGCGCGCGGCTGTTCGGTGGTGGTGGTTTCGTCGTTGCTCACCTGTAGGAACTCCTTCTGGTGTCGTTGGTTTTTGTCGCGCGGTTGACCAACGGCCGCCCATGCAGCCGGTTCCGCACCAGACCCGCCGCAGCGATCGAAGCATGCAGGCAGGCCAGCTTCATCGGGCCGGCGATCCAGCGTGGGACTGTGTCTTCCACGCGTGCCAGTGCCGCACATGTCCAGCAGCACGACGAAGGGACCTGGCGCACGTTATCTGCTGCGCTGCTGTCTTCGCCGCTTCTGCAATTCTGCATCCGACGTCGATGCTCGATCGGCCTTGCTTCACCTGGACGAGGCTGCGGTCAATGGACCGTCCTTCTGTTGTCGCGTGCGACGCATCGGACTCGATCGCGAATCGGATTCGCGCACACCGAATCCGCTATTCCGCGTCTCGCCCATGGCATGTCAACAAAAAGCAACCGTTTCGTCGCAAGTTCGATGAAAAAAATGCGCGCACGATGCAATACGATGCATCGATGTCACACAAAACCGCCGCGACATCGCTGTCGCGGCGGTGTGTTCAGACGTCGTGAATCGACTCAGCCGCGCTTGTCGATCGGCACGAACGGCACGATTTTCGGGCCGGTGTAGTTCGCAGTAGGCCGGATCAGCTTGTTGTCGATGCGCTGTTCGATGACATGCGCGCCCCATCCGGAGGTGCGCGCGATCACGAACAGCGGAGTGAACATCGACGTCGGTACGCCAAGCATGTGGTAGGAGATGGCGCTGAACCAGTCGAGGTTGGCGAACATCTTCTTGGCGTCCGCCATCGTCGCCTCGATCCGATCGGCGATGTCGAACAGCTTCATCGATCCCGCCGACTTCGACAGCCGCCGCGCCACCTCCTTGATCACCTTGTTCCGCGGATCGGCGATCGTATAGACCGCATGGCCGAATCCGATGACCACCTCGCGGTTGGCGACGCGCCTGCGGATGTCGGCCTCGGCTTCGTCCGGCGTCGGCATAGCGGCTCTGGATTTCGAACGAGACCTCGTTGGCGCCGCCATGCTTCGGCCCGCGCAGCGCGCCGATGCCGGCGGTGATCGCCGAATACATGTCCGCGCCGGTGCCCGCGACCACCCGACAGGTGAACGTCGAGGCGTTGAACTCATGCTCGGCGTAGAGGATCAGCGAGGTGTGCATGGCGCGGACGAACATCTCGCTGGGCGGCTTGCCGTGCAGCAGATGCAGGAAATGGCCGCCGATGCGAGTCGTCGTCGGTCTCCACGTCGATCCGCTTGCCGTTATGCGCGTAGTGGAACCAGTAGAGCAGCACCGAACCGAGCGAGGCCATCAGCCGGTCGATGATGTCGCGCGCGCCGGGCAGGTTCTGGTCGTCCTTCTCCGGCAGCACGCAGCCGAGCGCGAGACAGCCGGTGCGCATCACGTCCATCGGATGCGCCGCCGGCGGCAGCGCTTCCAGCGTCTGCTTCACCGCCGCCGGCAGGCCGCGCCAGGCGCGCAGCCGCGCCTTGTAGCCGGTCAGTTCGGCCTGCGTCGGCAGTGTGCCGTGCACCAGCAGATAGGCGATTTCCTCGAACTCGCATGTCTCCGCGACGTCCAGGATGTCGTAGCCGCGGTAGTGCAGGTCATTGCCGGTGCGCCCGACGGTGCACAGCGCGGTGTTGCCGGCGGTGACGCCGGACAGGCCGACGCCTTTCTTCGCCCGGTTCGGAATGGCTGTGGTGTCGCTCATGTGTGTCTCCTTCTCGGTCCTGATCGTCACGGCTCGGTCCTGATCGTCTTGCGGCCGAGTCGGCAGGGCGCCTGGTGCCAGCCTATGTCATGCGAGCAGCGCAGCGACGAAGCAATCCCGTGCAGATGCGCGCACCGTGTGACCGAGATCGCTTCGTCGCAGCACTACTCGCGATGACAGGAGGCGTGCCTAAGCGGCGTCAGAAAATCCCCGGCTTGCCGACAGCCAGCGTGCCCGCGGGCAGCGCGACGTTCAACCGGTGCAGTTCGCCCGCCTTCAGCCGCGGCAGATCCTGCGCCGCCTCCAGGAAGCGGTTCGCCTCGCGGGCGGAGATGATGCCGTCGGTCAGCGTGGGGAATTTCCCGATGTAGTCGTCGCGGCTCGAACGGCCTGGCGCCAAGCGGATGGGCGTTGGCCACCGCCATTTCATCGACGATGCGGCTGCCGTCCTGCATGAGGATCTCGACGCGGCCGCCGAACGCCAGCTCGTTCGGATCGGTGGAGAGATAGCGCCGCTCCCACTCCGGATCTTCGCGCGTCTCGATCTTGTGCCACAGCCGCACGGTGTCGGCGCGGCCGGCGCGGCGCGGCGTGTAGCTGTCGACGTGATGCCAGCGCCCGTCCTGCAAGGCGACCGCGAAGATGTACATGATCGAGTGATCCAGCGTTTCCCGGCTCGCCTTCGGATCCATCTTCTGCGGGTCGTTGGCGCCGGTGCCGATCACGGCATGCGTGTGGTGGCTGGTGTGGATGACGATCTTCTCGATCTTCTCGAGGTCGGCGATCTGCCCGCGCATGCGGAACGCCAGATCGATCAGCGCCTGCGACTGGTATTCGGCGCTGTGTTCCTTGGTGAAGCTGTCGAGGATCGCGCGCTTCGCTTCGCCCGGCGCCGGCAGCGGCACCTGGTAATGCGCCTCGGGGCCGTCGAGCATCCAGGCGATCACCCAATCCTCGCCTTCATAGATCGGGCTCGGCGCGCCTTCGCCGCGCATGACGCGGTCCACCGCCTCGACCGCGAGCTTGCCGGCATGCGCGGGCGCATAGGCTTTCCACGAACTGATCTCGCCCTTGCGCGACTGGCGCGTGGTGAAGCTGACATGCACCGCCTGCTGCACCGCCTGGTAGATCACCTCCTGCTTCAAGCCCGAGCAGCGTGCCGATGCCGGCCGCCTGCGCCGGGCAGAGATGGGCGATGTGGTCGATCTTGTGCTTGTGCAGGCTGATCGCGCGGACCAGGTCGATGTGGATTTCATAGCCGGTGGCGATGCCGCGGATCAGGTCGCGGCCCGACTTGCCCATGGTCTGCGCGACCGCGAGGATCGGCGGGATGTTGTCGCCGGGATGCGAATAGTCCTCGGCGAGGAACGTGTCGTGCATGTCGAGTTCGCGCACCGCCGTGCCGTTCGCCCATGCCGCCCATTCCGGACTGACGGTCTTGCCGACGGCACGCCGAACACCGTCGCGGCATTCTTGCGCGGATGTCCCAGCGCCATGTCGCGCGCCGAAACGACGGCGTGGCGGTTGATCGCGGCGATCGCCACCGAGGCATTGTCGATGATGCGGTTGACGATCATCGCCGCGACATCTTTGTCCACCGGCGACTTTGTCGGCGGCGACGCCGGCGATCTTCCAGGCGAGCTGATCCTCGCGCTTCAGGTTGGCTTTCGACGGATGCACTCTTACGTCGTGCAGGATCATGCATTTCCTCCGTTCGATAACTCCAGGCCGATGACCCCTGGCCGACGACCCACGGGCCGACGACCTATGGGGCGCTGAACGGCAGGCTTGGCTGGCGTTCGTGCGCGGTCTAGCCTTTCTGCCGTCCTTCGTAAGATGGCGGCTTCGCAACGGCAAGCGCACCGCGCGCAACTTCGTGCCAGAGATACAAACGGGATGCATATATATAGTGTCAGCACCATTCGACCGGGTGATCATCGGCAAGCGTGGTCACCACCGATGCCATCATGCCGCACGGCTACGTCGCGGTGCGCGGCGAGACCATCGCCGCGATCGGCGAGGGCGCACCGCCGCCCGCGGCGACACGATCGATCACAGCGGCAAGCTGATTCTGCCCGGCCTGGTCGACGGTCACATGCACACCTCGTCCTCCACCGGCTGGCCAGGCATCGAGACCGCGACGCAGAGCGCAGCCGCCGGCGGCGTGACCACCTGCGTCGACATGCCGTACGACGTGCCGCATCCGGTGACCGATGCGGCGCTTCTGGCCGACAAGATCGACTGGGTGGAGCGCACGGCGCATGTCGACATGGCGCTGTACGGCACGATCACGAAGACCGGCGGCGTCGTCGATGCGATCCCCGAACTGGCGGCGGGCGGCATCTCGGCGTTCAAGCTTTCCACCTATGAATATGACGCGGTGCGGTTTCCGCGCATCGACCATCCGACGATGCTGGCCGCGTTTCAGCGAAATCGCGAAGACCGGGCTGCCGGTGGCGATCCACAACGAAGATCAGGAACTGGTCGAGATGCTGACGGCGGAGGCGCGCGCCGCCGGTCGCACCGAGCCGATCATGCATTGCCGCACGCGCCCGCCGCTGGCCGAGACGATGGCCGATCTGGAGATTTTCGAGATGGCGCTGGAGACCGGCGCGCACGTGCACATCGCGCATTCGTCGCTCGCGCGCGGCTTCGAGCTCGCCGAAGCGTTCCGCGGCATGGGTGCGCAGACCACCGGCGAGGCCTGCATCCAGTATCTCTGCATGACCGAGGACGACATCGTTCGCCTGGCGGGCAAGGGCAAGTGCAATCCGCCGTTCCGCACCGCGGCCGAGGTGGAGCGGATGTGGCAGTGTCTGCTGGCCGACAAGATCGCTTATGTCTCGACCGACCATGCGCCGTGGCCGATCGAGCGCAAGACGCTGCCCGACATCTTCGCCTACGGCGCCGGGCTGACCGGCTTGCAGAGTTTCGCGCCGCTGATGTTCTCGCTGCTGGACGAGCGCGGGCTGTCGCCGACGCTGATGGCGACCTATTGCGCCGAGCGAAGCGCGAAGCTGCATGGGCTGTGGCCGAAGAAGGGCGCGATCCGGGTCGGTTCGGATGCCGATCTGTGCGTGCTGGAGCGCGGCGACTTCAGCTTCGATGAAGCGAGCATCCAGGATCGGCCGGAGATGCGCTGGTCGCCGTATCATGGGCGGACGATGCGTGCGCGGGTCGCCGCGACATGGTTGCGCGGCAGGCTGATCTGGGATGGCGCAACGGTGCTGGCGCGGCCGGGCACGGGCAGGTTCCAACGGCGACAGACGCACTGAGCGCGCTGCATCGGCCCCGCAAGCGGCCGGCGTTGCGGCTTGCGGTGGGGCTGATCGCGTGCGCCGTGCTGGCGTTCGGTGTGGGGTGCGTGATCTGGCTGCGCACTCATGTCGTGCCGCCGGATTGCTCGGATCCCGACACGCTGGCGCTGGTGCGCCAAAGCCTGACCGGGCGTTTCAAGCTGCCGCCGAGTGTGACGATCGAGAATATTCAGACGACCGCCGGCGGCTACGTCGGGTTCCGCTTTGTCTGCGAGGCGAGTCTGGGCGGGATCGATCCGCACGCATTGCCCGCGGGCAGCACGTGCCGGGCATCGTGCATTACATCAGCCGGTTGACGGCGGACCACCGGAGCCATGAAGTAAGCGTGAGCGTCCAGCCTGTGCTGATATGGGAGCGTATGCAGTGACCAGTCGCAGCATCACCGTCGCCGCCGCGCAATTGGGGCCGATCCAGCAGTCCGAACCTCGCTCGGTCGCGGTCGAGCGGATGGTGCGGCTGATGGAACGCGCGCATCGGCGCGGCGTGGAGCTGGTGGTGTTTCCCGAACTGGCGCTGACCACGTTCTTCCCGCGCCACTACCATGCGGATGTGGCAGAGGCGGACCATTGGTTCGAGACGGCGATGCCATCGAATGAAACGGCGCCGCTATTCGCCGCGGCACGCCGATACGGCATCGGCTTCCATCTCGGCTACGCGGAGATTACCGAGGAGCCGGACGGGAGCGGTGCGGTGCGCAGGCGGCGGTTCAATACGTCGATCCTGGTGAACCCGGACGGCGATGTCATGCTGAAGTATCGCAAGGTGCATCTGCCGGGGCATGCGGCGTTCGATCCGCGACGGAAGGTGCAGCATCTGGAGAAGCGCTACTTCGAAGTGGGCAACCTGGGCTTCCCGGTAATCCGTGCGCCGATGGGCGGGCTGGCCGGCATCAACATGGGCATGATGATCTGCAATGACCGCCGCTGGCCGGAGGCATGGCGCGTGCTGGGGCTGCAAAGCGTCGAGCTGGTGATGCTTGGCTACAACACGCCGAGTTTGAACATGGATGCGGGCGGATTCGAGGCGCACCACCTGCGCGTGTTCCATTCGCATCTGTCGATCCAGGCAGGTTGCTACCAGAACGCGTGCTTCGCGGTGGCGACGGCGAAAGCCGGCACCGAGGATGGCTGCGAACTGTTCGGCCATTCGATCATCGTCGATCCGCAGGGCGAGATCATCGCCATGGCGACGAGTTGGGACGATGAGCTGATCACGGCCGACTGCAATCTGGAGATGTGCAAGCTGGGTCGTACGACGATCTTCGCGTTCGACAGGCATCGCCGGCCGGAGGCGTACGCGCGGATCACCGATCAGGTGGGCGCGGTGGAACCGGCGGAATGGGTGAAGCGCGCGGCGGAATGATGCGTTGCGTCGTGCCGACGGTGCGAGCGGCCAACCCGACTTAACCGTCCGGACATTATGAACCCCGATAACGGCAAACGCCGGTCGGGATAGGCCCGACCGGCGTTCCGAGGGAGAACACGATGAGTCGAATTCATCGCAGTCTCCTGCCGTGGATAGTGGTACGGATCTCGATCTCGATCAAGGTCCGTATACGCCATAGGTAGGAGATGGGCCAGCCCTGGCAACGGGGCTGGCCTGCTCCCGAGGTTGACATGGAATGGCAGCTCCCCTGCATGCAGCAATGTGCGTCATGTCATGGGACCCGACATGATTTCGTCGTCGCATTAACCGCCTGATAAGGACGCGCGCGGCAGCATTCGGCGCGAGTATGTCTGAAAGGGCCTCATGATGAGCGATGTTCACGCCGTCACCA
This sequence comes from uncultured Alphaproteobacteria bacterium, assembly GCA_963790445.1. GTDB lineage: Bacteria > Pseudomonadota > Alphaproteobacteria > Acetobacterales > Acetobacteraceae > JAMXLO01. The sequence goes on from CAWBON010000018.1 coordinate 120,889, forward strand.
GCAGTGCCGCGATCCAACCGGGTCCGAATCCGCGCGAGAAGCCGCGGCGAGACGATGGCAAGGATTCTCGCCCGCGTCGCGAGCGACCTTCAAAGGCGACTGAAGCCGAGATCAGCGAACCCGAGGTCCACAAGCTGAACGTCAGCGCCTGATTGCGGCCGTTAGCCTGATCGTAACGTCATTCTGGGAGTACAACTGGCCGGCGACTCCGTCGCGGCCAGACAGCGGCAAAAGGACGCGAAACCAACGTAAGGAATATTCGCCATGAGTTCGATCAGCGCGATTGCCGGCAACGCCGGCGGGGCCAACGCGATTGCCGGCAACCGCCAGCGATTCGGCAAGCCTGGGCGACACAGATCAACCAGGCTGCAACGCAGGCTGCGAAGACCGTCGATCGTAACGGCGATCACGGCGTCAGCAAGCCGCAGACGTCCGCCGAGCGGGCCAAGGATATCGCGGCGGGAACCAGCACCGTGAACATCAAGGCGTAAGCAGGCCTCTGTCGCTCAAACGGCGATCTGCTCCGAGACGAACGGATTGACGGCTGAAGGCTGGATCGCACTCAGTGCGATCGCGGCCGCGGCCTGACATGGTTCGATCACCGGCACGCCGGCGGCATCCTCCACCGCGGCGCGGTGATGCGCCATGCCGGTGCAGCCGAGGATGATCGTGCCGGCACCGGCCGCGGCGCACTCGCGCGCGGCGGCGATCAGGCGCGCGCGCGCCGCCGCGGGCTGCAGCAGCGTCTCCATCGTCACGTTCAGCGCCACCTCGGCGGCGAGCCGGCTTTCCAGACCCATCGCCCGCAACGCCGCGAGATGTCGTGCCTTCGATGCATCGACCACCGCGATCACGCCGAACCGCTCGGCGCGCGCCACCGCAACCGCCACGGCGGAGCGGAACACGCCGAACACCGGCCGCGGGGTCACCGCGCGGGCTGCCTCGATGCCGGGATCGGAGGCGCAGGCGATCACGTAGGCGTCCGCCGTTTCGCGCTCGATCAGGCGGCACAGCGGTTCCACCACGCCGTGCCAGTCGCGCCAGTCGTAGATCGCCGGCGGTCCTTCCGCGAGCGTCGCGACCTCGAACTCCGGCCCGCCGGGCAGGCGGAACGGCGCCAGCGCGGCGGAGATGCCGGCGGAGCAGGCAGCCGACGAATTGGGGTTGACCACCAGAATACGTGCCATGCGGACAGTGTCGGTCCTCTGGCGGGCGCGATCAAGAAGGCCGATATGGATCAGTAGCCTACCCCGCTTCCGCAAGGACCCGACCCGATGGCCCCGATTCGCTGGCAGCCCGACCGAACGCCGCGGCCGCCGCCCTGGCCGGTTCCCTCACTGTTCACCGCGCATCGGCCGCGGCCTGATGGGACGCTGCCCGGCCTGCGGCAAGGGCCGGATTTTCGACGGCTTCCTGCGCGTGGTGCCGGAATGCGAACACTGCGGCGCACCGCTGGGCCTGGCGCGCGCCGACGATGCGCCGCCCTATTTCACCATCCTGATCGTCGGGCATATCGTGATCCCGGCGATGCTGATCACGCAAAAGCTGTACGATCCGTCCAACCTGGTGCTGTCGGCGATCTTCGTGCCGCTGACGGTGGTCCTGGCGATCGGACTGTTGCGCCCGGTGAAGGGTGCTACGGTCGGCCTGATGCTGAGCTTCAACATGCTGAAATCCGACGCCGAAATCGGATGACCCGACCGCCGGCCGGCATTGGTGCGAGGGACGCCTGTCCCGCGTGGTGCTGGACGGGGAGATCTCTTCCACCCTGCCGCCGGCGCTGGAGGCCGATCGCGCGCAGGCCGTCGCCGATCTGGCGGCGGAGAACCATTTCGCGCCGCTGACCGTCAAGTCCGGCCGTGCCGCCGCATGGACCGTTCGTGCTGCATCTGACGCGTGCAGCATGGCCGGCTGGTGTTCGACATCCGCCGCGACAACGGCATGCGGCTGGCGGTCGTCGGCCTCGCGCTGGGGCCGTTCCGCCGGCTGATCAAGGACTATCACCTGCTGGTGGACAGCCACATCAAGGCGGTGGAAGAAGGCCGCGGCGAGCGCATCCAGGCGATCGACATGGGCCGCCGCGGTCTGCACGACGAAGCCGCGACGCTGATGCGCGAGCGGCTGGACGGCAAGATCGCCATCGATTTCGCCACGGCGCGGCGGCTGTTCACGCTGGTCTGCGTGCTGCACCAGAGGGTCTGAGGATCATGCGGATCGACGGCGTGCCCTACCGAACCATCTGGGTCGATCCGGACGATGGCTGGTCGGTCCGCATCATCGACCAGACGAAGCTGCCGTGGGCGCTGGAGATCGTGCGGCTGACCGATGTGGCGCAGGCGGCGCACGCGATCCGTTCGATGCAGGTGCGCGGCGCGCCGCTGATCGGCGCGACCGCCGCGTACGGGCTGTGCCTCGGCTGTGCGGCAGGATCCTTCATCGGACGCGATGGAGCGCGACGCGGCGCTGCTGGCGGCGACGCGGCCGACCGCGATCAATCTGCGCTGGGCGCTGGACCGCATGCTGACCCGGCTGCGCAACACGCCGGCGGCGGAGCGCGAGCGCGTCGCCTACGCGGAAGCCGCCGCGATCGCCGATGAGGACGTGGCGCAGAACGAGGCGATCGGCCGGCACGGGCTGCCGCTGATCGAGCAGGCCGCCGCGGCGCAGGCCGGAGCAGCGGGTGAACATCCTGACGCATTGCAATGCCGGCTGGCTGGCGACGGTGGATTGGGGCACCGCGCTGGCGCCGATCTACCTGGCGCATGATGCCGGGATCGATCTGCATGTGTGGGTGGACGAGACGCGGCCGCGCAACCAGGGTGCGGCGCTGACCGCGTGGGAACTCGGCCGGCACGGCGTGGCGCATACCGTGGTGGCGGACAATGCCGGCGGCCACCTGATGCAGCACGGCGAGGTCGACCTGGTGATCGTCGGCACCGACCGCATGACGCGCCGCGGCGACGTCGCGAACAAGATCGGCACCTACCTGAAGGCGCTGGCGGCGCACGACAACGGCGTGCCGTTCTGGGTGGCGCTGCCGTCCACCACGATCGACTGGACGGTGTCGGACGGCGTTGCGGAAATCCCGATCGAGCAGCGCAGCGCGGCCGAGGTGACCGATGTCACCGGGCGGACCGCGGATGGCACGATCGCCACGGTGCGCGTCGCGCCGGCCGACAGCCCGGCGGCCAATCCCGCGTTCGACGTGACGCCGGCGCGGCTGGTCACCGGGCTGATCACCGAGCGCGGGCCGCTGCGACGCCAGTGCCGAGGGCTGGCGGCGCTGTTTCCGGAGCGTGCGTGAGCCCGTGTCTCTGCGATTTGCACGTGACGCACCCAGGTGTGCATTGCGAGGAGCGCAGTCGACGCGGCAATCCTCGGGCCAGTGCGGCACAGGGCTGGAATGGCCGCGTCGCGATAACAGCCGATCATGAGCCGGCCCCTGCGGTGTCGGCGCGGAACTGCGGCGCGGCATCGTGCTTGCATAGTGCTCGCCCGGGCAGTTCCAGGAGTTCCCATGATGATTTGCGCCGACCGCTGCTGGCAGCGGCGTTCGCCTTGTTGGCTGGTAGTGCGTTCGCCCAGCAGGACCTGCCGCCGCTGCGCACCGGCGTGGACGGCACCTACGCGCCGCATGCCATGCCGAAACTCGGCGGCGGCATGCAGGGCTTCCAGATCGATCTGTTCAACGAGGTGGCGCGGCGCATGCACCGCAAGATCACCATCGAATTCGGCGAGCTTCAGCGGGCTGATCCCGGCCTTGCAGTCGGGCCGCTACGACTTCCTCGCCGCGCCGACCACGGTGACCCGGAGCGCGCCGAGAACATGCTGTTCACCGCGGGCTATCTGTGGACCGCCTTCCAGTTCGGCATCAAGAAGGGCACGCCGCCGCTGAAGGGCTGGGAGGATCTGAAGGGCAAGGTGGTGGCGGTGAACAAGGGCACGCCGTACGAGACGCTGGCGCAAGCAGATGGGCGAGCAGTACGGCTTCACCGTGCAGACCTTCGACACCGAGCCCGACGCCGTGCAGGCCGTGCTGTCGGGCCGCGCCTACGCCACTCTCGGCGGGCAACACGGTGATCAAGTACGCCGCCAGCAAGAACCCGCAATTCGTCGCCGACCTGGTGCTGAAGGATACCAAGGCGCATTGGGCGGCGCCGTTCCGCAAGGATGAAGCAGCGCTGCGCGGCGAGGTGCAGGACGTGCTGAACTGCATGAAGAAGGACGGCACGGTGGCGAAGCTGTCCGAGAAATGGTTCGGCGAGAAACCGGCGCCGGATGATCTGGAGAACGTCACGCCCGGGCTACGGCGTTCCCGGCATGCCGGGCTACGAGCCGAACGCGCCCGATCCGGATTGCAGCAAGTACAAGCAGCCGTCATCCAGGGCGCAGATGACGCCGGTCAGAGATTGTTCGTGGCGCGCAGCGCGCGGATGCATCTCGCCCCTCTGCCCCTCGCGCCTCTGCGGTGAAACTTGCTGATGGCCAGTGCCGATGACAGCCCCATCGTCGAAGCGCGCGGCATCCACAAGCATTTCGGCGCGCTGCACGTCCTGAAGGGCGTCGATCTCGCGGTGGCCGAACGCGAGCTGGTGTTCGTCATCGGCCCGTCGGGCTCGGGCAAGTCGACGCTGCTGCGCTGCCTCAACCGGCTGGAGGAACCCAGCTCCGGCTCGCATCATGGTCGATGGCATCGACATGCTGGACCAAGCGCACCGACATCAACCATGCGCGCCAGCGCATCGGCATGGTGTTCCAGTCGTTCAACCTCTATCCGCACATGACGGCGCTCGGCAACGTCACGCTCGCGTTGCGCAAGGTGGCGGGGAAGCGGCGCGCGGAGGCCGAGACATCGGCCAGCGCGGCGCTGGCGCGCGTCGGGCTGGCGGACCGCGCCGACCATTACGCCGAGCCAGCTTTCGGGCGGCCAGCAGCAGCGTGTCGCCATCGCGCGTTCGATCGCGCTGGAACCGCGGGTCATGCTGTTCGACGAGCCGACCAGCGCGCTCGATCCGGAGCTGGTCGGCGCGGTGCTCGCGGTGATGCGCGAGCTGCGCGAGAGCGGCATGACCATGATCGTGGTCAGTCGCATGAGATGGGCTTCGCCCGCGCCGCCGCCGACCGCGTGCTGTTCATGGACGATGGGCTGATGGTCGAGCAGGGCCCGCCGGCGCAGATCTTCGACCGCGCCGCGCCAAGAGCGCACGCGCGCCTTCATCGGCCAGATCCAGCGGCACTGATGTCGAGCCGACTCGAGTGGCGCGTCGTGACCTTCGGCGATCGACGTTCGCTGGGATCGCTTCGCCGAACGTTCCTCGAACTACACGCGGTGATGGCGAAATACCTGCCGGACATCATCGACGGCATCTTCCTGACCATCGAGCTGGCGGTGCTGGTGGTGGTCGACCGGCATCGCCGCCGGGCCTGGTGCTCGCGCTGATGCGCGCGCTCGGCGTGCGGCCGCTGAACTGGCTGATCATCTTCGTCGTCGATCTGTTCCGCTCGCTGCCGCCGCTGGTGATCATCGTGCTGCTGTATTTCGGCCTGCCGTCGGCCGGCTTCTCGCCCGATCGGGCTTCATCACGACCTGGGTGAGCCTCAGCCTGGTGCTGATGGCGTTCGCCGAGGAGATTTTCTGGGCCGGGCATCACCGCGGTGCCGCGGGCCAGTGGGAGGCGTCGCGTTCGACCGGCCTGACTTCTGGCAGACCCTGAGTCGGTCGTGCTGCCGCAGGCGATCCGGCTCACCATCCCGCCGCTGACCAACCGCACCATCGCGATCACCAAGGGCACCGCGCTCGGCTCGGTGGTCGGCGCTGTCGCGAGATCCTGTCGCAGGCGTCGTCGGCGATGTCGCTGAGCTACAATCCGTCGCCGCTGATGCTGGGCGCCGCGGCGTATCTGATCCTGTTCCTGCCGGTGGTGGTGCTGGGCGCGCTGGATCGAGACGCGGTTCGCGTGGAAGCGATGATCGACACATTCTTCAATGTCGACATCGTCGTCGCCGCGTGGCCGATCCTGCTGCAGGGCCTGCTGAACACGGTCCTGCTGTCGCTGCTGGTGGTGCCGCTGGGCGTCGGTGGGCGGCGCGGCTGATCGCGGTGCTGTCCACCGTGCGGCATCCGCTGGGTGCGCTGGCCGCTGATGGCGTGGGTCGATTTCTTCCGCGCCTTCCCGCCGCTGGTGCTGCTGATCTTGCTGTTCGCCGGCCTGCCGTTCGCCGGCCTGGAGCTGGGCGCTTCGGCTGCGTGGCGATCGGCTTCTTCCTCAACACCGGCGCCTATTACGGCGAGATCCTGCGCGCCGGCATCGAAAGCGTGCCGGCCGGCCAGATCGAGGCGGCGCGCAGCGACCGGCCTGTCGCGGCTGCAGGCGATGGTCTACGTCGTGCTGCCGCAGGCGGTGCGCAACGTGCTGCCCGATCTGCTGTCCAACACGCTGGAAGTGGTGAAGCTCACCTCGATCGCCAGTGTCGTCGCCGTGCCCGAACTGCTGTATCAGGCGCGCCAGGCGCAGAGCGTCACCTACAATCCGACGCCGATCGTGGTGGCGGCGGTGATCTATTTCGTGCTGCTGTGGCCGGTGGTGCGGCTGCTGAGCCGACTGGAGAACCGCGCGATCGCGGGGAGACGCTGATGCGCTTGGCCTGGCTGCTGGTGGTTGTCGTGCTGTCCGCCTGTGCGGCGCCGCAGGCAGTAACGCCGCCGGACGCGCATGTGCCGCCGTTCGCGCGCGTTCCCTACGAGCCGATTTCGCGCGATGCGGTGGTGGCGATCGCGCTGCGCGAATGGCGGCTGTTCGGCTCGCCGGTGGATGACAGCGCGCCGCCCGGCACCTATCACCCCGCCACGCCGCAGGATAAGCCGGAACGGCAGCAAGGCCTGTGGCAGCGTGTCGGCGAATACTGGTGGCTGGCGTTGAACGCCGGTGCGCCGGAAGCCGCCTGGACCGGCAAGCACGACGCGAACGGCAGCGTGTTTCCGGCCGAGCGAGGATGGCAATTACGCCTGGTCGGCCGCGTTCGTTTCCTACGTCATGCGGATCGCCGGCGCCGGCGCGCGGTTCCCATATTCCGCCAGCCATTCGGATTACATCAACATCGCCAAGCAGCAGGCGCTCGGATCGGACGTCGCGGATGGCTGATCACCGCCGAACGGCCGGAGACCTACGCGCCGCAGCCAGGCGATCTGATCTGCCTCGGCCGCGGCGGGGCGCGCGACGCTGCGCTATCGACGATCTGCCGGCCGGGACATTTCCCGGGGCATTGCGACATCGTGGTGGACACTTCGGTGCCGGGACAGATCAGCGTGGTCGGCGGCAATGTCGATGATGCGGTGACGATGAAGCACGTGCCGGTGACGCCGGACGGCAAGCTGGCGACACCGGACGGGGTCGTGTTGGACACGCGCTATCCCTGGATGGTGGTGTTGCGGCTGCTGTTGCCTTCATCCGGTGCGCCGGTTGCTGATGGTCCGACCGACGGCGGGCCGTGCAACTCCGGCGACTGGCACTGCGCAGATGCATACGTTCTCGCTGGCATTTCACCTGAAACTACTGCCTGATTCGGATGCCACCGTCCGCATCAGCAGCGCCGGTGATGCGGACGACAGAGTATTTTAAGCTGGCACACTCTCAAACAAACGCAGTGCTGAGCGTGTGCCGATCGTGCGCATCGACATAAACCCGGAATGAGCGAGCAGCTTCCCCATCGCCGCCTCGGAGCGAAGCCGCGTGCCGTGTGCCATCAACGTAAACACGTCGGCAGCCGTCTCATAGAGGGATGAGGGGTCCGGCTCGGCCACGAGCAGCCGGCCGCCGGGCGATATGGCTTTGCGGCAGTTTCGAAGAACGTGACCAGACCGGTCGTCGTCAAGCACGACGAGGACCCGCTTGAGCGAGTATACTCGCCGCCAGGCGGCACGTCGGCACAGAAGTCGCCGCCCTCGATCTGGGCATCGCCCGCCAGCGACATGCTCGCCGAGCAGCGCGCGAGCACCCGCCACCACATTTGGCAGATCGAACAGCGCCCCATACAGGGTTGGACGGGCATCCAGAAGGCCCGCCAAGACGAGGCCGCGGCTGCCACCCACATCGACCAGAGTGCGAACTGCGAGAAGTCGTAAGCGTCGCGCAGGGCAACGCTTTCCTGTCCTGACACGGAGGGCATCGCCGCATCGAACACAGCAGCCTCAATTTTGTTCTGCTGCAGGTAGGCGTAGGTTTCCATGCCAGGGCGTCATCAAGAGCGCCTTGGCTTGTCCGCAGTGCGTGCTGGAGGTTTGCCCAGCCCCGCAACATCATGCCGCTCGCCGGCATGATGGCGTAGCCTCGCAACGGTTCGGCGTGCCGGTTCGTAGCAATTCGCAGGGTGGTAATGCACAATGGCTGGTCGCGCTCCGCGAAAATTCCGAGCGCGACCAACGCGCGCATCACTTGGAGAAGCCCGGCCTCCGCATGCCCGTAGCCTCTGCGTGCGCATCGATCGACTTGGAGCTGTCATTCGACAGGTCGGGAATATCGAGTTGCGCTGCCAACCCGATAAGCTGGGTGTCGGCGACACCCAGCATCACCGCCAGCAGCCGGTTCTCCGGCGTTGATCGGCTGCTGGCCTGTCGGGGTCTGCGTTCGCCATTGTGCTGCATCCTGTGGCGCGGCTCAGGTTAGTCACCTGAACACGCGCGGTATCCGGCGTCCATCGCCGAATACGGTGGGTGATGGCAGGACACGCCCAGCCGCGACAATGGGCGGCAGGCTATGCGTTGTGCTTCAGCACCTCGCCCGCCAGATACAGACTGCCGCAGATCAGCACGCGCGCCGGGCCGCGTGCTCGCGTGGCAGCGCGCGCAGCGCGTCGGCGACGTGCGGCCCGGGCCGCGCGACGCCGCCGGAGGCCGCGACGATCGCCTCGACCGGCAGCGCGACGTGCTGCCCCGGCTCCGCCACCGCCCAGAGCGTCGTCGCGAGCGGCAGCAGCGGGCGCAGGAACTCCGCCGCGTCCTTCGCCTGTCTTCATGCCGACGATCAGATGCACCGGCCGGTCCGCCCAGGAGCGCAGATGCTCGCGCCAGCACCACGCCGGCGCCGGGATTGTGGCCGCCGTCCAGCCACAGCTCCCAGTCCGGCGGCAGCAGTCGCGGCGAGCCGGCCGTGCAGGCGCTGCAGCCGCGCCGGCCATTCCGCGGCGGCGATGCCGCGCGCCGATCGCGGCATCCGGCACGCCAGGCCCGACGCACGCAGCGCGGCGATGGCGATGCCGGCATTGTCGAACTGGAACGCACCGGGCAGCGACGGCGGCGGCAGGTCGAGCGCGCCGTTCGCATCGGCATAGCGCAAGCCGTCGCGCGTGCGGCTCGACGCGCCAGTCGCGGTCGCGCAGCCGCACCGGCGCGCCGACGCGCGCGGCCGCTGCCAGCAGCACCTGCGAGCACCGCTGCCGGCTGCGCGCCGATCGCCACCGGCACGCCGGGCTTCATGATGCCGGCCTTCTCGGCGGCGATCAGCTCCAGCGTGTCGCCCAGCAGCTCGCGATGGTCGAGCGAGATCGAGGTGATCGCGCAGGCGGCCGGCTGCGCGATCACGTTGGTCGCGTCGCCGCGGCCGCCGAGCCCGACTTCCAGCACGCACAGATCGGCCGGCGTCTGCGCGAACAGATGGAAGGCGACGGCGGTGATCACCTCGAACACGGTGATCGGCGCGCCGGCGTTGACCCGCTCGACTTCCTCCAGCGCGTCGGCCAGCGCGTCGTCGGACACCAGTTCGCCGGCGATGCGGATGCGCTCGTTGAAGCGCACCAGATGCGGCGAGGTGTAGACGTGCACGCGCAGCCCCGCCGCCTCGCCATGGCGCGCAGGAAGGCGCAGGTGCTGCCCTTGCCGTTGGTGCCGGCGACATGGATCACCGGCGGCAGCCGCCGCTCGGGATGGCCAAGCTTGTCGAGCAGGCGCTGCAGCCGGTCCAGGCTGAGGTCGATCAGCCGCGGATGCAGCCCGTGCAGCCGCGCGACGATGCCGTCGATGCGGCGGACATCGCTGGCCGTGCCGTCCGCTGGCGGAGCGATCCGGCTCAGGCTGGCGCGTCGAGCTGCACGTCGGATCCGCCGCCTCGGCGAGCTGGACTTCCCTCACGCCGCAGCAGCGCCGGATCCTTCACGCGCAGCAGCGATCAGCCGCGCCAGCGTCGCCTTCAGCTCGGTGCGCTTCACCACCATGTCGACGATGCCGTGCTCGTGCAGGTATTCGGCGCGCTGGAAGCCCTCGGGCAGCTTCTCGCGCACCGTCTGCTCGATGACGCGCGCGCCGGCGAAGCCGATCAGCGCGCCGGGCTCGGCGATCTGGATGTCGCCCAGCATGGCGAAGCTCGCGGTCACGCCGCCGGTGGTGGGATCGGTCAGCACCACGATGTACGGCAGCCCGGCCTCCTTCACCAGCCGCGTGGCGATCACGGTGCGCGGCATCTGCATCAGGCTGATCGCGCCCTCCTGCATGCGCGCGCCGCCCGAGGCGGTGAACACGATCAGCGGCGCCTCCTGCAGCACCGCCAGCCGCGCCGCCGCCACGATGCCCTCGCCGACCGCGGCGCCCATCGAGCCGCCGATGAACTCGAACTCCATCGCCGCGACGACCGCCTGGTGGCCGTCGATGCTGCCGTGCGCGACGACGATCGCGTCGTCGAGGTGCGTCTTGTCGCGCGCTTCCTTCAGCCGGTCGGTGTAGCGCTTGCTGTCGCGGAACCGCAGCGGATCGAGCGGCACCTTCGGCAGTTCGATGCGGGTGAAGCTGCCATCGTCGAAGGTCCAGCCGAGGCGCTCGACGGCGCCGGCGCGCATGTGATGGCCGCAATGCGGGCAGACCTTCAGGTTCGCCATCAGGTCGCGATGGAAGATCATCTGCTGGCAGGCCGGGCATTGGTGCCAGAGATTGTCCGGCACCTCGCGCCGCGCGAACAGCGTGCGGATCTTCGGGCGGACGAATTCGGTGAGCCAGTTCATGCGTGCACCTCTGCGATGCGCCGCGCACGCCGCTCGGCCAGGGTCGCGCACCTGGTCCAGCACCGTGCGCACCGCGTCCGGGTTTCGCGCGCCCGCGTGCGTCCAGGTTCGCCGCCAGCGTGTCGATCAGCGCCGAAGCCACCACCGCCGCATCGGCGACGCGCACCGCCTCCGCCGCCTGCGCGCGGAGTGCGCACGCCGAAGCCGACGGCGATCGGCAGGTCGGTGGCGCGGCGGATGCGCGGGATCGCCGCGGCCAGGTGCTCGGCCGTCGCGCTGCGCGTGCCGGTGATGCCGGTGATGCTGACGTAATAGACGAAGCCGGAGCTGCCGTCGAGCACCAGCGGCAGCCGCTCGTCGTCGGTGGTCGGCGCGACCAGGCGGATGATGTCGAGGCCGTGCGCCTGCGCGTACGGCAGCAGCATGTCGGCTTCCTCGGTCGGCAGATCGACGATGATCAGCCCATCCACGCCGGCCGCTGCGGCATCGGCGCAGAAGCGTTCGGGGCCGTAGGACAGGATCGGGTTGAGATAGCCCATCAGGATGATCGGCGTGTCGTCGTCCTCGCGGCGGAAGTCGCGCACCATGGTCAGCACGTGCGCGACCTTCACGCCGGCCTTCAGCGCCGCGCTTGCCGGCGGCCTGGATGATCGGGCCGTCGGCCATCGGGTCGGTGAACGGCATGCCGATCTCGATCAGGTCGGCGCCGGCCGCGGGCATGCCGCGCAGCAGTGCCATCGAGGTGGCGGCGTCCGGATCCCACGCCTCCACGAACGGGATCAGCGCGCCGCGGCCTTCGCGTTTCAGCGCGGCGAAGCGGGTGGCGATGCGGCTCATGCGGTCGCACCAGGCATCACAGCTTCACCCCGAGATGCTCGGCCACCGTGAAGATGTCCTTGTCGCCGCGCCCGCACAGATTCATCAGGATGATCTCGTCCTTGTCCATCGTCGGCGCCAGCTTCGTCACATGCGCCAGCGCGTGCGCCGGTTCCAGCGCCGGAATGATCCCCTCGGTCCGCGTGCAAAGCTGGAACGCAGCCAGCGCCTCCTCGATCGGTCGCCGACACGTATTCGACGCGGCCGATATCGTGCAGCCAGGAATGCTCCGGCCCGATGCCGGGATAGTCCAGGCCGGCGCTGATCGAGTGCGCCTCGATGATCTGCCCGTCGTCGTCCTGCAGCAGATACGTGCGGTTGCCGTGCAGCACGCCAGGCCGGCCGCCGGTCAGGCTGGCCGCGTGCTCGCCGGTCTCGATGCCGTGCCCGCCGGCCTCGACGCCGATCAGCCGCACCGACGGATCGTCCAGGAACGGATGGAACAGCCCCATCGCGTTCGACCCGCCGCCGATGCAGGCCACCGCCGCATCCGGCAGCCGGCCCTCGGCTTCCTGCAACTGCGCCTTGGCTTCGTCGCCGATCACCGACTGGAAGTCGCGCACCATCATCGGATAGGGATGCGGGCCCGGCGACGGTGCCGATGAGGTAGTAGGTGTCCTCGACATTGGCGACCCAGTCGCGCAGCGCCTCGTTCATCGCGTCCTTCAGCGTGCCGGCGCCGGAGGTCACCGGCTTCACCTCGGCGCCCAGCAGCTTCATGCGGAACACGTTGGGCTTCTGCCGCTCGACGTCGGTGGCGCCCATGTAGACGGTGCAGGGCAGGCCGAACAGCGCGCACATCGTCGCGGTGGCGACGCCATGCTGGCCGGCGCCGGTCTCGGCGATGATCCGCGTCTTGCCCATCCGCCGGGCCAGCAGGATCTGGCCCATGCAGTTGTTGGCCTTGTGGCTGCCGGTGTGGTTCAGCTCGTCGCGCTTGAAGTAGATCTTCGCGCCGCCGAGGTGCCGGGTCAGCCGCTCGGCGAACCACAGCGGGCTGGGCCGGCCGACATAGTGCTTCAGGTAGGCGTCGCAGTTCGGCCTGGAACGCCGGGTCGGCCTTCGCCGCGTTGTAGGCCTGCTCGACCTCCAGGATCAGCGGCATCAGCGTCTCGGCGACGAAGCGGCCGCCGAACTCGCCGAAGCGGCCGCGGCCGTCGGGGCCGTTGCGCAGGCTGTTGACGCCGAAGGGCTGGTTCACGTCGGGCGGTCTCCTTTCGCCGCGTCATAGCGCAGGTGGGGTCGGGGGTCACGGGGCGGCCGTTCAAGATCACGTCCCGCAGGTGAGCGTTCGAGCCTGGGCCGTCTCTGTCGTCCCGTCGCGAAGGGATCAGGTGCTACCGCGAAGGGATCAGGTGCTACTCGGCTGGTCCCCTGGTTCCTGCCGTTCAGCCCTCTTGATCAATCGGTCGATCGCGGCAGCAAGGGGCGCAAGGTGCTCCTGGACGATGTTCCACGTCGCCGCCACGTCGGCGCGCTGTTATTCATGTCGCAGCAGATTGCCTATAGCGGCGATCTGCGTCCAGGGGATGTCAGGAGCAAGCACTTGAAATCGGCAGGCAGCCAGTTGCAGGTCTTAACAGTCGACCTGTAGGAAAGACGGCCTGCCATTGCGGCGATTGGAAAGCACCACCATGCCCGATAGTGATCGGCTCCGTCTCTCCGCTCAGATCGTCGATCTCGCACAGTGGTGCATCCTGGGGTGAAACACCGCTCAGTCCGGTTCGATCGATGCTAAGCAGCAGCCGACGAATGGCGGTGCGCGTGCACCACCGCGAAACGCTGGGCTGGCCGGTCTTGCTTTCACTGGCGCTGCACCTGACGTTATTGCTGTCGTTGCTGATAATTCCACCGACGCAGCTACCAACAAGTGCATCGGAGTCGCTCACGGTGGACGTTATTATGGGGGAAGGGCCGGCAGAGGCGACGTCGGAGCCGCCGGCCGCACCGATTCAGCAAGCAGAGATACCGCCACCAACGCCGGCGCCCGCGCCGGACATGCCGCCGCCCCCACCGGTTCAGCAAGCTGAGATACCGCCGCCAACGCCAGCACCCCCGCCGGACGTGCCGCCGCCCCCGCCGGTTCAGCAGGCCGAGATACCGCCGCCAACGCCGGCACCCGCGCCGGACGTGCCGCCGCCCCCACCCCCACCGGTTCAGCAAGCTGAGATACCGCCACCAACGCCGACGCCCGCGCCAATGCCTGTTCCGCCGCCACCCCCGCCGGTTGCGCAGGTGCACCCGCCGCGGGCGCTGCCACAGCGTGCCGCCGCCCGGGCTTCGGTCAACCCGGCGGGGGCGCCTGCGCACGCGCCGGCCGGGCAGAATGCCGCTGGCGGCGCGAGCGATGCGAACAATGGCGCCGCCTGGATGGGGAAGCTGAAGCAGTGGTGGGACCAGCACTCCTTCTATCCTAAGGAGGCGTCGCAGACCAATGAGGGTGGCAACGTAAAAGTCCACATCGTTATTGCCCCTGACGGCCAGGTCACGTCGATCGAAGTGGTGCAAGGCTCGGGATTGAGTGTGCTCGACGCGGCGGCGGTAGCGGTGTTTCGCAACGCCCATCTGCCGCCGTTCCCGCCGGGCACGCCCGCGCAGCCGGCTGATGTCGTGGTGACGCTGCACTACCGCCCGGGGGACAGCGGCGGGTGATCCGATGCAACCCCAGGGCCTGGTGAAAACAACACCGCTCCCGACACGAGATACCGATATTCACGCCAGGTATTTTGCGCAGGCAGAATGATGTCGATCGTGCAGAAAATCCTGGACATGCGTCCGGCACGGGCCAATGCTTCTGCCTGTCGCCTCGCTTCAGCAGAAGGCTGGTGTTGATCTAAGAAAGGGGAGAATACTCGATGCGGTTGTCGGTCGCTTCATCGGCCCTTGCTGCAGCTTTTGTTCTGACGCCTGTGGCCGCCGGCTACGCACCCGCGTTGTGCCAGGACTTCAGCATAACGAACCAGGTGGAGCCGACGAACGCGGGGCGCCGCGACTTGATGAGGCAATTGCAGGCATGGTGGGACGTGCACGCCTACTATCCCAGACACGCGTCGAACAACGATGAGGGTGGCACTGTCAAAGTCCACCTGGTGATCCGCCCTGACGGCAGGATCTGGACGGTCAATGTGGTGGAAAGCTCGGGATCGCGCTCGCTCGACGCGGCGGGCGCCTCGGTGTTCCGCGATGTGCTTCGTGCGGCCGTTTCCGGAGGGCGAGCCGAAGGCCGATATAGACATTTCGCTGCACTACGTCCTGGCGCACCGGCACGATCAGCCGGTGGCTGCCGGTTACATGCCCGTGTTGTCCAAGAGCCCCTTCACCATAATGAACGATCCGGTCAAGTCGCCTATCCTTGATACAATGCTGCAAAGGACCTGCACCGGAACGGTCGTGAGGGGTGGGGTAGCAAATCACCCCTGGTACGGAACAGCATTATCAGGCCCAGGCAATCTTCTTTCGCAAGCCTGATGGCACGCCATGGGTCAAGTTTAATGAGGGGGGCAAGCTCAGCCTCTCTCCGGTGACAGAAGTAGGCAAGATGGTGCAGTGGACCGGTCGACTGAAGAGCAGCCCTGTGGGAGAGACTGTTTAAGTTTTTATGCCTCAGTACACCGCATGGCCTGACGGCGATAACCATCTCAGTGGCGCCATAGGTGGCCGTATTCTTTGATAATTTTGGCGTCCCGTATAATCAAAATGCGAGGATCAGTCGATCTTACCTGCGCAACAGAAGTCTTGCCTGCGATTACATGGAATGATTGGTTTGCACAGACCAGGGCTTACTCTCACCTGGTGATCCACCCTGACGGCAACATCTGGATGGTCGATGTGGTGGATGGGTGCATCCGATGCAACCCCAGGGCCCGGTGAAAACAACACCGCTCCCGACACGAGATACCGATATTCATCGGGTATTCTGCGCAGGCAGAATGACGTCGATCGTGCAGAAAATCCTGGACATGCGTCCGGCACGGGCCAATGCTCCTGCCGGTCGCCTCGCTGCAGCGGAAGGCTGGTGTTGATCTAAAAAGGGAAGAATACTCGATGCGGTTGTCGGTCGCTTCATCTGCCCTTGCTGCAGCTTTTGTTCTGACGCCTGTGGCCACCGGCTACGCACCCGCGTTGTGCCAGGACTTCAGCATAACGAACCAGGTGGAGTCGGGGAACGCGGCGCGCCGCGACTTGATGAGGCAATTGCAGGCATGGTGGGACGCGCACGCCTACTATCCCAGACACGCGTCGAACAGCGATGAGGGTGGCACTGTCAAAGTCCACCTGGTGATCCTCCCTGACGGCAGGATATCGACGGTCGATGTGGTGGCAAGCTCGGGATCGCGCTCGCTCGACACGGCGGGCAACTCGCTGTTCCGCGGGGGGTTCGTGCGGCCGTTTCCGGAGGGCGAGCCGAAGGCCGATATAGACATTTCGCTGCACTACGTCCTGGCGCACCGGCACGATCAGCCGGTGGCTGCCGGTTACACGCCCGTATTGTCCAAGAGCCCCTTCACCATAATGAACGATCCGGTTAAGTCGCCTATCCTTGAGACAATGCTGCAAAGAACCTGCACCGGAACGCTCGTGCTGGGGGGGATAGCAAATCACCCTTGGTACGGAATACGTTATGGGATCCAAGCAATCTTCTTTCGCAAGCCTGATGGCACGCCATGGGTCAAGTTTGATGAGGGAGGCTACCCCGTCCTCGCTCCGATGACAGAAGTAGGCAAGATGGTGACGTGGACTGGTCCACAAGTGAAAATTGGGGGAGGCACCAGTTCATACTATCGGTGGCTTCAGTACACCGTATGGCCTGACGGCGATAACCATCTCAGTGGCGCCGTAGGTAGCCGTCAATTTAATATGTTTGGCGTCGCGGTATAATAGCAATACGGGAGGCAACTACGTCGATCTTACCTGCGCAACAGAAATCTTGCCCACGGTTACATGGAATGAGTGGTTTGCACAGAACATGGTTACTGCACCTTTTGAACTTTCACCTAGTGATCCACCCTGACGGCAACATCTGGATGGTCGATGTCGTGGGAAGCTCGGGGTGGTGGAAAGCTCGGGATCGCACTCGCTCGGGATACCGGCGAGGCGGTAACGAAGCCCGACGAGAAGGCCGAGGCGGTCGCGACCTGCACCGCGCGCGGCCGAGCAGATGTGCCCGGCAGCTCCACGCCAGCCTGAGCGTGTTCGCCGAAATCAACTGCTCTCGCCCCGGCGATCCACCGCATTGCGCGAGCCAAGGCGTGCAGCTTCCCGTCGCCACGGGCCACACCGGCAAGCTGACCTCGGCGGCGGTGCGCGGCCTTGCTGCAACCGGCCAAGAACGCTGCTTTTCAGCACCCCGCCAGGCGTCTGCGCATATATCAAAAGCTCCGGATTTCCCGAAAGATATGACCGTAATGGAGACGTAGCCAGCTACACCACGCTCACTGGTCGGCGGAGCGTTTCCATGTTACGCGACAAACCCGGAGGCAGTAGCGGCAACCGGGAAGGTCGCCCCCCGATGCCTTGCTGTTCAGCTGGCCTGAAGCCAGCGAGCAGCGGCGTCTGCGCTGTCCTCTGGACGTGTATTGAAGGCAATGACAGCGCCCGGCGCGGCTCTATGCACCGCATTGATCACGGCCTCAAACATCGACAGGCTGCGGGGTGGCAGTCGAATGCCAGCCCCGATCACGACACAGTCGTAAGCTTGGGCCGTGAGCGTCCGTTCTACCTCGGGTCCGGCTGTTTCATCAGGCTTGATCAGGCACAAGTCTGCGCGCCATCCGCGTTCGGCCATATGCTCCAGGGCCAAGGCAATGCCGGCATGGATTTTCCCGGCGTTCGTGCCGGGCGGCAGTATGGGGTCAGTGAAATCCACGGTTTCCGGTTGCTGCCCTACGAACAAAACATGCGTCATCTGATCATCCTTCACGTCTGCGCCACCTCGCGGGCACTCCTTCTACGCGGAACCTATACCGCGCATCGGCGCCGCTCTCTACCTAAGCCACGAAGCACATGGCGCCTGCGCGAAACGCAAGAATTCTACAGCGAAGCGAGGGCAGCCAGAATATCCTGTGAGGTCGTTACCCAACCAAAATGCCGAGCAATCATCAACAGGGACGCGTCATGCGTGCTGGTCCGTGGGTCGCCGACAGCGGGTTGGCCGGTGCAGTCAGCTGGCAGCAAGCATGCGTAGTCGCGAAAGGCTGCGTCCCGGATGGTCAATTAACGCACACCGTCGTGGTGCAGCCGGTGACGATCAGATACTGCACGCCGAGCGCTCTCAGCTTGGCGTCAAGTTCCGTCTCGTAGAACCCGCTCCATCGCCGCTTGGTGACGATGATATCGCTCGTTTGCGGCACAAGCTCGGCAAGATTTTCGGTATTCCACGTGCCTTCAATCCGAATGCGTCCGGTTCTACCGTTCGGGACTGTAACGGTGTTTCCGAAGCCCATCCGCTGCGACATTCGCCGATGCGGTGACTCGATACTGGCAATGTCTGACAGATCCGCGCGAAGGGCTTCATTGACATAGACAATTGGGATACCCCCCGTCCGTGCTCCTGCGATAACCCGCACCGTTGGAGCCACGGCCTCTTGGATCGGCGTAAGGTCGAACCCGGCGAGGTCGAACATGCCGCCAGTCGCGCCGAAATCGTTTTGCATGTCGATCACCAGCACTGCCGTCTTCGCAAGGTCAATGGTGATGCGGGAGGGCTTTGCCTCGACCGACACCATCCGACTGGTCGTGTTCATGGCGGCCTCCGGAGTCATCCAGAGATGCTACCATGCCACAAGGACCAGGCTACCCCATACCGGAGCGACTCGACCTGAACCATCCGGCAGGTGCCGCTGAAAGATCAATGATCTGGACATTGCGGAATTTCGTTGCGAAATGCCCGCAAAAGATTTTCCGTGCAGAGATCAGGAAACGGAACACGGCCGAGACTGGACGCCAACACCCGCCACCTGCGATCCTTCACCACTAACGCCATGACCCGATCCATCACCCTACTCGGCACCGGCGGCCCCCGCCCCGACGTTGCCCGCGGCGCCACCGCACTGCTGATCGAAACCGGCGACGACACCATCCTGATCGACGCCGGGCGTGGCGTGGTGCGGCAGCTCGCCGCGTTGGACATTCCGTTGTCCCGCATCGATCCGGTGCTGATCACCCACCACCACTACGACCACATCGGCGAACTGCACGACGTGATCCTGTCGTCGTGGCTGATGGGGCGCACCCGGCCGCTTCGCCTGTTCGGCCCGCCGGAAACCCGGCGCATTGTGGATACGCTGCTGCACCAGGTTTACGACAAGGACATCGAGTTCCGCGTCCACGAAGCCGGCAACGTGCCGTGACAACCGGTGAAGACCACCGACGTCCTCGCGGGCCCGGTGTGCCAAGGCGCTGACTGGCGCATTACCGCGGAGATTGTCGACCACGGCAGCCGGCTCGACTTTCCGGACGCGTTCCGCCAGCGCTGGATTTGTCTCGGCTATCGCTTCGAATGCTCCGAGGGCGTGATCGCGTTCAGCGGGGACACCGTCGATTGTCCGGGCCTGCGCCGGCTGGCGGCAGGCGCAGACATCCTGGTGCAATGCTGCTACCTCGCGCGCAGCGAAATCGCCTCCCCACAGGCGCGGCGGCTGGCCGACTACACCCTGGCCTGCGCCGACACGGTGGGACACATCGCGGCCGAGGCCAGGGTCGGGACCCTGGTGCTGACCCACCACCGGCCAAAGTCCGACGCACTGCTGGAACAGATGCGCCAGGACGTGGCGAAAGATTTCTCCGGAAAGGTCCTGCTGGGGCACGACGGACTACGCATCGCGCTGCCCTGATGATTGTGCGGCATATTTGTGCAGCGCACAATTCAAAGTTGTGCAAGACCGCTGGATCGTTGCACAAATTTACTGTTATCATCGTCATTCCTCGTCCCCGAGACGCCATACAGAGACCCAAGCAGGAGCCACACCGTTGACGCTTGCCGCCGATATTCCGCACATCAAGCACAAAACCTGGAAGGCGCTCGCCGTCGACGCGCTGGCCCGTACCGGCATCCATGCCTCGCGTCCGGTACACGCCAACCTGACCGCGCCCGCGCTGGTTGCCGAAGCGGTACGACGCGACGAAGGCAGTCTGTCGGTCGATGGCGCGCTGGTGGTGGTGACCGGCGTGCACACCGGGCGGTCGGCGCAGGACAAGTTCGTGGTCGATGAACCGTCGGTCACCGATGACATCTGGTGGGGCAAGGTCAACCAGCGCCTCGCGCCGGACAAATTCGCCGTGCTGAAGGCGCGCGTGCAGGCGTACCTGCAAGGCCAGGAGCTGTTCACCCAGGACCTGTATGCCGGCGCCGATCCCACGCATCGCGTGCGGGTCCGCCTGGTCAGCACGGGCGCCTGGCAAACGTTGTTTTCTCGCAACATTTTCATTCGTCCGAAGCCCGAGGAACTGGCTGACTTCCAGCCGGACTATGTCATCCTGCACGCACCGCATTTCCAGGCGGACCCGGCGACCGACGGCGTGCGCAGCGGCACCGTCGTCGCGCTGTCGTTCGAACAGCGGGTCATCGTGATCGCGGGCACCGAGTATGCCGGCGAGGTGAAGAAGTCGATCTTCACCGTGATGAACTGGATCCTGCCGGCGCGCGGCGTGCTGCCGATGCATTGCAGCGCGAATATCGGCGGCGGCGGCGACGTGGCGCTGTTCTTCGGTCTGTCGGGGACCGGCAAGACCACGCTGTCGTCCGACCCGCATCGCAAGCTGATCGGCGACGATGAGCACGGCTGGGGCGAAACCGGCGTGTTCAACTTCGAGGGCGGCTGCTACGCCAAGGTCATCAACCTGTCGGCCGAGCACGAACCGGAAATCTGGGCCGCCAGCCACCGCTTCGGGACGGTGCTGGAGAATGTGGTGGCCGATGGGTACGGCCGGCTGGACCTCACCGATCAGTCGCTGACCGAGAACACCCGATCGGCGTACCCGGTCGAGTACATCCCCAACATCGAGCTGTCGCTGCGCGGTGGCCAGCCGCGCAATGTGGTGATGCTGACCTGCGACGCGTTCGGCGTGATGCCGCCGATCGCCAAGCTGACACCGGCGCAGGCGATGTACCACTTTCTGTCGGGCTACACAGCGCTGGTCGCCGGGACGGAAAAGGGTCTCGGCGCCGAGCCGCGGGCAACGTTCAGCACCTGCTTCGGCGCGCCGTTCCTGCCGCGCCGCCCGGAGGTTTACGGCCGCATGCTGGCGGACCTGATTGCTCGGCACGCGGCGGATTGCTGGCTGGTGAATACCGGCTGGAGCGGCGGGCAGTACGGCGTCGGCCAGCGCATGAGCATCCGCCACACGCGCGCGCTGCTGCGGGCCGCGCTGGACGGCAGCCTGGCGCGGACGCAATTCCGCAAGGAGCGGTTCTTTGGTCTGTCGATCCCCGAACATGTCCCGGGCGTGCCGGCGGAGGTGCTGGATCCGCGGGAAGCGTGGGCGGACAAGGCGGCTTACGACCGGATGGCGCGGGAGCTGATCGGGCGGTTCGAGAAGAACTTCGCCGCGTTCGAGGCCGGGGTGGGCGACGAAGTCAGGGCGGCGGCGATCCGGGCGGCGCGCAGTCCAGCGAACGTCTGAGAATTTGCTGCGGCATAATCGCGTCAATTGCGCCCGTTACCGCCGCTCTTACAGTGACGCACCGGCGTGGACTGGCCGCGAATGCGCGTTTCGGTCCTGGCGGCCGCGCCCGCGGCAGCGCATCCACTCGCCAAGATACCCTGGCTGGAGATCGACATGTACGTTCCGCCGCTGTTCAAGGAAGACCGCATCGACGTGCTGCATGCGGAGATTCGCCGCACGGGGCTGGCGACGCTGGTCACGCTGGGCACCGACGGGCTGATCGCCAGCCACGTGCCGATGCTGCTCGATACCGAACCGGCGCCGTATGGCACCCTGCTGGGCCATGTCGCGCGGCCGAACCCACAGGCGCGCGGGACAGTGCCAGGGGTGCAGGCGCTGGCGATCTTCCAGGGGCCCGACGCCTACATCACGCCTTCGTGGTATGCGACCAAGCGGGAGACCGGCAAGGTGGTGCCGACCTGGAATTATGTCGCCATCCACGCCTACGGGCCGGTGGAATTCTTCAGCGACACCGAGCGGCTGCGCGCCATCGTCACGCGGTTGACCGAACGGCAGGAGTTGACCCGGGCCGATCCGTGGGCGGTCACCGACGCGCCGGCGGACTTCACCGAGTTCATGCTGAAGGGCATCGTCGGTTTTTCGCTGCCGATCGTGCGGTTGGAAGGCAAGTGGAAAATGAGCCAGAACCGCCCGGCGCAGGACCGCGCGGGGGTTGTCGATGGTCTGGCAGAGGAAGGGCGGGAGGATGTGGCGGCGCTTGTACCGCGGTAGGCGCGTTCCCTACCCGTCCCGCAACCGGGTGAGTGGCGGATAGTCGGGGCTGTCGTGTCATTCCGAGGAACGCAGCGACACGGCAATCTGGGTCACGGTGTGCGCTCCTCACTCGCCCGAGATTGCCTGCTCCGCCGGCGACGACAACAACAATCTCAGCCGAGCCGGTTCGAGTTTGTCACATGCACCCGATTGCCCTGGCCAGGGGAGGGTTTGTTGCGCCCGGGCCGCTGCCATGGCCATATCCATCGTCTCGTCCACAACGCACGCACCAGATGAACAGCATATTCAACGGCGATGTCACCACCGCCAGCGGGCGCGCGCTTGCCTGGCTCGATGCGCTGGTCATCGACCACGCGGTGTTCCGCCTGGCATGGAGCAATTGCGCCGCCGTCGCGCCCGGGCGGCTGTATCGTTGCAACCACCCCACACCGCAGCGCCTGGCCGCACTGACCCGCCGCTACGGCTTGAAGACGCTGATCAATCTGCGCGGCGAGACGCACAATGGCTCGGACGCCCTGTCCCGCGACGCGGCGGCGCGCCTGGGCCTGGACTTCATCGACATGGCGCTGGAAAGCCGCGGCGCGCCGCAGCGGGAGCGCATTCTGCGGCTGCACGGCATCTTCCGCGACATGCGCGCGCCCGCGCTGATGCATTGCAAGTCCGGCGCGGACCGGGCGGGGCTTGCCGCCGGTTTGTTCGTGCTGTTCGAGGGCGGCACCGCGCGCGAGGCGTTGCAGCAGCTTTCGTTGCGGTTCGGCCACATCCGCCAGGCGCGCACCGGCATCCTGGATGCGTTCTTCCACCACTACGCGCGCGAGGCCGAGGGCAAGAAGCCCTTCCTCGACTGGGTGCGCGAGGACTACGATGAAGCGGCCCTGCGGCGGGATTTCCACGCCAACGGCCTGGCAAGTTTCATCAACGACTGGGTGCTGGTGCACGAATAAAGATGGATGCGCGCGACGTCATCGAACAACTGCCGATCAGCGAATGGCATGGTCCATTCGATGCGGCGCTGCGGACCCAGGCGATCGACGCACTGGAAGCCGGTCGCGTGCTGCTGGCACAACTGCCGTTCCGCGTCGCTCCAGACGAGGTGTTCCTGCTCGCACCCCGGATCATGGGAAGCGAGCGGAAGAACATCAGCCTCGATCCGGCCATCGCCGCGATCAGCAATACCGCTCTCGATACTGCCGAGACGGCGAAGCTGACCACGATGATGCGGCGCTTCGGCGATGCGGCCGAACAGATGCTGCGCGATCTGCTGCCCGGTTATGCAGCGGCATTGCAGCGCGCTCGTACCAGTTTCCGTCCCGCCGAGATCGCCGGTCGTGAGTACTCGCCGCGGCACGACGATCGGCTGCTGCATGTCGATGCGTTTCCCAGTCGGCCGATGCGTGGACATCGCATCCTGCGCGTGTTCTGCAATGTCGCTCGCGACGGTGCGCCGCGGTCTTGGCGCGTCGGCGAACCGTTCCCCGACTTCGCGCAGCAGTTCCTGCCACGGACGCGCGCGGCGCTGCCGGGCAGTGCATGGTTGTTGGAACGGCTTGGCATCACCAAGGGGCGCCGCAGCGAATACGACCGGATCATGTTGGGCCTGCATGATGCCGGGAAACTTGATGCAGCCTACCAGTCCGCCGCGCCGAAAGCCGATGTGACGTTCGCCGCGGGAACCACGTGGCTCTGCTTCACCGATCAGGTGCTGCATGCGGCCCTCGCCGGCCATTGCGCGCTGGAGCAGACCTTCCACCTGCCGGTCGCCACCATGGCACACCCCGAGCGTTCGCCGCTGCGCGTGCTGGAACGGCTCGCAGGCCGCGCGCTGGTCTAAGCTGCGCTTCTGTTCCACGCGCGACCGGGTTAGCCTGTCGGTCATGTCCGAATCCATTATCGCGCTCAAAGGCCGCCCTGAAGCCGCCGCGGCGCCGGCGTGCGAACGCCGATGGTCGGAGGACGCCGTGCTGCCGGTTCACCTGTCTCTTGCGGGGGCACGCGCAGTGCTCGCGGGCTGACCAGGCCGAACGCCGATGCCGACACTGCTGATCGTGTTCCATTCGCGTACCGGCGGCGCTAGGCAGATGGCGGCGGCCGCGGCATGCGGTGCCGGACTCGAACCAGGCATGCACGTGCGTCTGCTGGCGGCATCGGAAGTGCGGGGGGCGGACATGCTGGCGGCCGATGGCTACATCTTCGCCGCACCCGAGAACCTCGCCGCACTGGCCGGGCAGATGAAGGAGTTCTTCGACCGGACATATTACGACGTGCTGGAGCGCATCAACGGCCGGCCCTATGCGATGCTGATCTGCGCCGGCAGCGATGGCGAGAACGCGGCGCGTCAGATTGCGCGCATTGCCACCGGCTGGCGGCTTCGCGCCGTTGCCGACCCGCTGATCATTTGCACCCACGCGCAGACGCCGGAAGCGATCATGGCACCGAAGGTCATCGCTCCGGTCGATCTGGACCGTTGCCGCGATATCGGTGCGACTTTGGCGATGGGGATGGCGGCGGGCATCTTCTGATACCGTGGGGCGAAATTGTCATTCCCGTTTCTCGGGTGATCTCGACGAGGCCGTGTATCATCCGGCAGAAATTCCGCAGCGGGCAAGATTGGCGAGGCGGCCAGAACCCACCGACCACGGTCGTGCGCACCCCTCGGGAAACGCGCTACAGCGGAATGGCAAGCAGCGTGTCGAAACGCGAGCTGTCGCACACGACAAGCCGTTGGGCGAAGCGAAGCCGGCCGGAGTCCTCGCGCACCCGGTCGAGATAGACCCCGGCGGCGAACAGATCCATGCGCCCGTCGCGCATCGTGCGCACCACCAGGAACGGCGTTTCCGCGGCGATCTCGCCGGGCTCGGCCGGACGCAGCGCCGGCATGCCGACAATGTGGCGATAGGTTTGCCGCTCGTAGATGTTGGCCTCGCGCAGCGCCGCGACACGGTCTGTCAGCATTGCGCGCGAGTCGGCGTAGACGACGCCGGCGGCATAGCCGCGACGGTGATTGTCGGCCGTGGTGATCTTGTACAGGCAGTGTTCCAGGAACATGTCCGGCCAGTCCTCCAGCCGGTCGGCATCGATGCAGCTCGCATAGTCCGTGTTCAACGCGGCCAGGCGGAACAGCGTATCGGCGTCACCCATCGCGGTCACAGACCCATGTGCATGCGATACGCCTTCCAGAATCCGCGTACCGACGCCTCGGTCGCACGCGTCTCCTGCGTCTCGGCGCCGGACCCGCCCATCTCAACGACGGACAACTCGTCTGGCGCCGCCGCGATGCCGCGCTGCACGAAGCCGCCGACCGCGCCGTCCTCCATCGATACATAGCCCGCCGGCCCAACCAGGTTGTTCTGCTTCAGTCGGTGCGCGCGCAGTTCCGGCGTGTCGTCGACAAAGCCGAGATAGGTCCAGTTGAGGTCGGTCGTATCGACACCGCGCGGCACGATCTGCCGCACCGCGATCGCGTTGTGCACCTGCTGCAGGATGAAACCGGGAAAGATCGACAGGATCTGCAACTGGATGTCGTCGTGGAACTCGTCGTGCATGCCCAGCAGGCTTGGATCGGCGAGGCGGAAACTCTCCTTGTCGGATCGCATGCCCTGGTAGCTGCTGTCCGCGCCCTGCGGCGGGGCGCGCGTGGCCGATGCGTGATGCTCGCCGGTTTCACTCACCAGCACGCCACCGCCGGAACTCAGGCGGGTGATGCGGAAGGTGGCAAAGAACAGATGCAGCAGGCTCGCGTGGTAGGTGTCGCGCACGTTCTCGAAATACAGTTTCCAGTTGTTCGGCAGCGCCTGGGTAAAGCGGCCGATGATCTCCAGCCTGCGATTGCCGAGTACGCGGCGCACCCGACTGACGATCTCCGGGCCGAGCCAGGTTTCGAACTCGGGCGCGTCGGGCGACAGCGTGCCGAACACCATGCCGCAGAACGTCGTGACGCGCAGCTTGCGCGGGCCGTGGCAGGACATGTCGAAGTCGGGCGGCATACCGCCTTTGCCATTGACGCCGCGGCTGAACGCGACCGAGCGCAGGTTGCCGCGCAGGTCGTAGCGCCAGGAGTGATAGACGCACTGGAAGTCCTGCACGCTGCCGCCATCCTCCAGGCAGATCAGCGCGCCGCGATGCGCGCAGCGGTTTTCGAATCGCACAGTATTCGCCGTCCTCGGCGCGCGTCACCACGACGGGCATGCTGCCGACGAAGGTGGTGCGATAGTCGCCATTGTTGGGGAGGTCTATTTCCAGGCAGAGATAGTTCCACACCGGGCCTTCAAAGATGCGCTTCTGCTCCGCGGCAAGCACGTCCTGTTCGGTGTAGACCCAATAGGGTACGCGGGTGAGGCCTGCCGGCCAGAGGCGGCTGGATATCCGGTCGGTCATTGCGTCCATCGGGAACCTCCCTTGCGCCTGTCATGCCTGCTACGTCCTTCCCCTGCCGTCCCCTGCCCTGGGGGTGGGGGGAGTGCTCTACATTCACCGACTGCGGGCGCGTCACCCCTCCCCTACTTCCTCCCACAAGGAGTGGGGAAGGATTGCGTTGCGCGCGTCAATTCATCCGCGGGTCCGGCACGCGCGCGGCCACCAGCACGTCGACCAGGCTAGCGCCAGCGGACAGCAAAGCGCCAGCACAGGCATTGGCGGTCGCGCCCGACGTCATCACATCGTCGATCAGCAACACCCGCTTGCCCGCCACGGCACCCGCGCGGGACGGACGAACAGCGATGGCATCCGCCATCTCGGCTGCTCGTTCGGTCGCGGATTTCTCACCCAGCGAAGCCGTGGCACGGTGGCGCTGCAGCGCATCCAGCAAGCACGGACGACCGGCGATGCGGCCAACCGCCTGCGCCAGCAGCGCGGCCTGATTATAGCGCCGGTGGAACAGCCGCGCACGATGCAGCGGCACCGGCACCAGCAGCTCGGTTTCCTGCAGCAGCGCCGCACCGGCGCGCGCCATGTGCGGGGCGAGCGCGGTTGCGATCTCGGTGCGATCACCATGCTTGAACGGCAGGATCAGCCGGCGGCCCTGTGCGTCGTAGCGCAGCGCGGCCCGCGCCCGATGGAATGCCGGCGGGGCGGATCGGCAGCCCGGACATAGATGGTCCGTGCCGCCAAGTCCGGCCGAGGCGAACGGTACGCCGCAGCACGTGCAGAACGGCTCGGTGATGAAGCCGGTCAGGCGGAAACAGTCGGCGCAGAGCAGACCGGGCCTGTCGACCGGTTCGTCGCATGCCACGCAGTGCGGTGGCAGCACCAGGTCCAGCAGCGCACGCCCGACCTGCTGCGCGCCAGCCGCGATAAACCGCAGCGGCGCAAGCGTGCTGGATTCAATGGCTATGGGATGCCTCGCCGACACCGAACGCCACCGTGTCATCCCGCCCGATTTGATTCGCCAGCTCGATCTCCCACGTGAGGTAGGCCTGCATCGCCTCCTCGACGCCGGAATTGCGGTCATAGGCACGCAGATAGGAATCGATGCAGGCTTCATCGGGTGGACTGGTGCGGTCCTTTACCAGCGGCCGGCCAAACGCACGCCAGGCGTCGTTGCCGCCTTCCAGCACCCGCACCTCGGCCTTGCAGAGATCCCGCACCTCCTGCACCGCAAGCCGCGCGACCATGCCATCGGGCGAGGTGATCACCACATGCTTCGCAGCCGCAAGCTGCGAGGCCAACGCCGCCAGCCGTGTCCGGACGCCCCACAGCGCGCCCGGAATGTGGCCTTCGCGGAAGTCGATGCTGCGAGCCAGATCGATCACCAACGTGCCCGCGCCGCTGTCCAGCAGACCGACCAGCCCGCTGACGTCGATCCTGGGTGCGGCGGCCGCCAATTCCGGCACCGGCAGGCGTTCCGTTCCGGTGGTGCGGATCGCGTCCAGGCCGCCTTCGACCACGAACACGTCGCGATGGCCCATCTGGCGCAGCCAAGCGCCGGCCATGCGGGCGCGCGCGCCGGTGTCGTCCACCAGCACGATGCGTGCATTGCGCACGCCGACCCACTGGTCGGTGCCCTGCACCAGTTGTCCGCCCGGCGCGCTGACGCTGCCTGGCCGGTGGCCGGCGCGATATTCCGCGGGATCCCGCACGTCCAGCACATACAGCGTGCGGTCCGGATCATCTTCGAAGCGGGCAAGGTCGATGGCGCCGATCACGCCGACGCCGGAGCTTTCCGCGAACGCCTGGGCACGCTGCAATGCGGTCGCCGCGGATTTCGGCGTGCCGGGCGCGAATTTCGTCGGTGCGGCCACGATCGCAGCGCAGTCCCGCCAGTTCCCAGCCCATCGTGCCGTTGCGCAGCGCCACCACCTTGTTGGGAATGCCGGCGCGACGCAGGCTTTCCGCGCCCATGATGCTGCGCGTCCGCCCGGCGCAGTTCACCACCACCAGACGTCTTCGGATCGGGCACCAGGTCGCCGATGCGATACACCAGCTCGCCGCCCGGCACGCTGATGCCGGTCGGGATCGACATGCGCACGAACTCCTCATGCGTGCGGCTGTCGAGCACCACGATGTCACGACCGGTATCGATCCAGGATTTCAGGTCGGTGGCATCGACGCTTTCTGTGCCGTAGTGGTGTTCCACCCATTCGCCGAACGCCTTCGACGGCACGTTGACGCCGGAGAACAGCTCGTACCCCGCGGCGGCCCATGCCTTCGTGCCGCCATCCAATACCGCGACATCGGTGCAGCCGATGCCTTCCAGCCAAGCCGCAAGCTGTTCGGCGACGCCCCTGCCATCATCGACGCAGCAGATGCGAACGTCGAGCCGCGGCAGCAGCGCACGGCCGCGAATTTCGCGGCGGGACAACGGACACGGCACTGCCCAGAACAGGTGCGAGGTGCCGAATTCGCCGTCCTCGCGGGCATCGAGCAGGGCGAGTTCGTGGCTGTCCAGCAGCCAGGAATGCAGCGTGCTCGCGGTAATGCGTTTCATGCGGCGGTTCCTCGCTTGACGCCCAAGTGGGGGCTCTACGCCCAAATGGGGCAATCCTCGATGAACCTACGCATGGCGGCGAAGGCTTGGCAACGCCGCGCAGCAGGCATACGAGAGGAATTCCGCGTGGCTTGGCCCAGGCGCAGTCAGGAAGCAATCAAGCTCAATCCGCGTGATCCGTGACAGGCTTGATCACTTGGCTGGAAATCCGCCGATCCTGGTGCGACATCATGGAGTGTGATGGATCCGGCTATCGAGATATTCGACCGGCGCGCCGTGCGTCGCCATCGCGACCGCGCCGCTTTGACCGTGGCGAGCGTTGCGGACGTATTGCGCGACGCGGCGGAGCGCCTGGTCGACCGGCTCGACGATACCACGCGACGTTTCACCCATGCGCTGGATGTCGGTGGGCGCGGCGTGGTGGCGCCTCTGCTGCGCGCCCGCGGCATCGAGGTCGTGAGCTGCGATCTTTCTTCTGCGATGGCGGCACTGAATGGCGGGATGGCGGTGGCGGCGGATGAGGAGTTCCTGCCGTTCGGGCCGGCGAGTTTCGACCTGGTGGTGGCGAGCCTGTCGCTGCACTGGGTCAACGACCTGCCTGGCGCGCTGATCCAGTTGCGCCTGGCATTGCGCCCGGAGGGGCTGCTGCTGGCCAGCTTGCCGGCACTGGGTACATTTGGCGAACTGCGTCGTGCGTTGACCGAGGCAGAGGCCGCGCTGACCGGTGGTGCCGCGCCACGCGTCTCGCCGTTCGCCGATCTGCGCGACTGCGCCGCACTGTTGCAGCGCGCCGGCTTCGCGCTGCCGGTGGCAGATGCCGAGGAGTTGCGGCTGCTCTACGCCGATCCGTTTGCGCTGCTGCGCGACCTGCGCTCGGCAGGCGAGACGAACGCATTGCGCGAACGCGATCGACGTGCACCGCCGCGTGCGTTGTTTCCCGCGGCGCTCGGCGCCCTGCCGGAGGAGAACGGACGCGTGCCGGCGACCTTGCGCCTGGCAGTGATGACAGGCTGGGCGTAAAGGCGGGGCGCAAAGGAATTGGGGGAGGCCGCGAAAGATGCCGATTGGCGCGGCTTTCGTTGTCATCCCGAGCTGGAGCCACGCAATCTCGCTGTCATCCCGAGCGGAGCGAAGCAATCTCGCTGCCATTGCGGGCGCGCAATTCGCCCGATATTGGTTGGTCGCCGCGCTGCCCGCATGGCAGGCCACCAGTCCCCATTCACCCGCTTGCCCCGGAATCAAAGGCCAAATCCGATGCACCTGGAACTCTATCTCGGCTTCGTCGTGGCTGCCGTCATCCTGATCCTGATCCCAGGACCCAACGTCTCGCTGATTGTCGCGAACTCCATCGCCTATGGCACGCGCTACGGGCTGCTCACCGTTGCCGGCACATCATCCGCCATCGTCGTGCAACTTACCTTCACCGCGTTGGGCCTGACCGCGACACTGGGCATGCTCGCCGGCTGGTTCGAGTGGGTCCGCTGGGTCGGCGTCATCTACCTGCTGTTTCTCGGCATCCGCCAATGGCGAGCGGCGCCGGTCGATCTAACCCGCACGCGTCCGCAGCCGCGTTCGTTCCAGGCGCTCGTGATGCGCGGATTCCTGATTTCGCTGACCAATCCGAAGACGCTGCTGTTCTACGGCGCGTTCTTCCCGCAGTTTCTGTCGCCCAATGCGCCGATTGCGCCGCAGGTCGCGTGGCTGTCGCTGACCTTCTTCGCCATCGCGGTAGGGCTTGACTGTGGCTGGGCGCTGCTCGCGGGGCGCGTGCGCGGCGTACTGGCGATCCGCGGCCGGCTGCGCAACCGCCTGTCCGGTGGGTTCCTGATCGGCGCCGGCATCGGGCTGGCGTTGGCGCACCGGGAATAAGCCGGCACCAGTGGGCGTCGAACCGGAACCGCCATATGCCGGAAGCACCGTAAGGGGGACAATGCCATGCTGACACGCCACGCGATTCCGCTCGCCTGCGCCGCCGCCGTTGTACTCGGCAGCCTGGTCACCGCACGGGCACAGACCCCAGCGCCCGCGCCGGTTCCCGAGGCCATGCCGTTCGACATTCCCTATGGCACGCCGATCGATCTCGACACCGCGCAAAAGGCCATTGCGGCGTCGATGGCGGAAGCCAGGAAACACAACTGGAAGATGGCGATCGCCGTGGTCGATCCAGCCGGACAACTGGTCGCACTCGTCACGATGGACGGTACTCAGTACGCCTCGATCGACATCGCACAGGCCAAGGCGCGCACCGCCGCAGCGTTCCGGCGTCCAAGCAAGGTATGGTTCGATGCCGTCAACGGCGGCTCGCCCGCCGCGCTCAGCCTGCTGGTGCCGGAACATGCGGTCGCCTCCGAGGGCGGCTTTCCGATTGTGGTGAACGGCAAGCTGGTAGGGGCCATCGGTGCCAGCGGTGGTATCGCAACGCAGGACGGCGTGACGGCGAAGGCCGGGCTGGACGCGGTGACGTCGCATTGAGCTGATCGTCATGTCCTGCTCGAACCGCCGTGGAGGGCCAAGTCGTGGCGAGCCAAGGCGTGGCGAGCCGAGGAGTGCGGCCACCGCGCCTGACAAGAAACCCCGCCGGACGTTCGCTATCACAGATCGGGCCGACCGAGCAGAAACCGCAGGACCGGATCGGCCTTGGTGCAACAGCCAGCCTCGCCTGGTCGTCACCCGGTAGCCCCGGTTTTGTTTGCCGGATTCCCCGCTACTATGCCGCAACCGACCCCGCGTCAGCGGTGTCCCCGCAGGTTGCAGACCGAACCGCAGGCACAAGGCGAATAGCATGAACGACTGGAGCAAGGTGACCCGGCCGATCCCCGTTCCAAACGAATGGACAAAACCATTTTGGGATGCCGCCAAACGCAGCGCCCTTGAACTGCAACGCTGCCAGAGCTGCGGACATTTCCAGCACCCGCCGTACGCGACCTGCGTCCAATGCATCGGGACGGACTTGCAGTTCGAACCCGTGCGCGGCGCCGGCGCGATCTACGCCTACACAATCATGTACCACACCGGCGACAAACGCTTCGCATCCGCGGTGCCCTACGCCAGCATCATCGTGGAGCTGGACGATGCGCCCGGCGCGCTGCTCGCCGGCAACCTGCTGGAAGCACCGTATACCGAGGCGAAGGTCGGCCGCCGCGTCGAGGTCATCTTCGAGAAGCTGAACGACGACATCACGCTGCCGCAGTTTCGTCTCGCGCGCGCCGAATAGGAGGAGAGATCGCATGTGGGACAACCGATGCAAGATCGCCGTCAGCGGCGTGGGCTATTCCAAAGTCACGCGCTCGGCCGACATCCCGCTCGCTGCCCATGCGCTGACTGCGGTGAAGGAGGCGGTCGCGGACTCGGGGCTACAGATGTCCGACATCGACGGTCTGGCGACCTATCCCGAACTGCCGGCGACCGGGCATGCGGAGGTGGACGGCATCTCCGTCGTGTCCGTCAACTGCATGATGGCGATGCTGAAGCTGCCTGCGCTGACGTGGCACATCCAGGTGGGCACCACGAATATCGGTGGCGCCGTGCAGCAGGCGGTGAATGCGCTGCTGGCGGGGGTGTGTCGATATGCCGTGGTGTGGCGGGCGATGCATAACCCGCGCGGCACTTACCAGAACCTTCCCGGGGCGTATGCGCAGGGGGCGACGCAGTTCACCGCACCGTATGGCTTCGGCGGACCGGGCCAGGGCATGGCGGTCGCCTACACGCGTTGGCTGGAACGAAATGGGCAAAGTCGGGAAAAGATGGCGACGCTCGCGGTGACGCAGCGCAAGCATACGCAGCACAATCCGCACGCGTATTTCTACGGCACGCCGCTGTCGCGTGAGGACTATTTCGCGTCGAGGATGGTTGCGTATCCGTTCTGCCTGTTCGATTGCGACATTCCGGTGCAAGGCGCGGTCGCCATCGTGCTGACGACGGCAGAGCGGGCGCGCGATTTGAAGCCTCGGCCTGCGTATATCGCTGGGTATGGACAGCGGCTGCACTTCGAGGTGGCGGGCCGCATCGGCAGCCTGTCCAGCTACATGGAAGGCGGCAGTTCGTCGGCGAAGCTGACGTGGGAGAGGTCCGGGTTTTCGCCGAAGGATGTCGACGTGGCGCAGATCTACGACGGGTTCTCGGCGTCGGTGATTTATGGGCTGGAATCCTACGGGTTCTGTGGCGAGGGTGAGGCGTTGGATTTCATCCAGGACGGGCGGATCGAGCTGGATGGGGAGCTGCCGCTGAACACGTTTGGCGGCAGCCTAGGGACCGGGCGCATCCATGGGCTGTGGCACATCATCGAGGGCGCGCTGCAGGCATCGGGGCGGGCGGGGTCTCGGCAGGTGAAGGATGCCAACGTGTCGTTCGTCGGGGCGAGCGCGCCGATCGTGACGGGGACGACATTTATCTTTGTGCGGGAGCCGTACTGAGGATTGGCGGGTGGTTTGACAAGCAGCACCGCTTCGCCGGTTAGTAGCCTCTGCGATTAACCGGAGCAGGAGTGTGGTCGTGAAACCCGAAGCAGTTGGGCTGTCGGCGTCGCGGTTGGTGCGCCTCGATGATGTGATGAAGCGCCGCTATGTGGACACCGGCCGCCTGCCAGGCGTGCTGACCATGGTGTATCGGCACGGCAAGCTTGCCCATACCGGCATGTCCGGCAGCATGGACCTCGCACGCGACAAGCCGATGCGCGAGGATGCAATCTTCCGCATATATTCCATGAGCAAACCGATCACGGCGGTAGCGCTGATGATGCTGGTCGAAGAAGGTGCTGTCGGCCTGGACGATGATGTCGCCACGCATATTCCGTCGTGGAAGAACCTTGGCGTTTACGCCACCGGTCTACCGAGCCTTGTGGCCACCGGCGAGCCGACTTTCCTGACGACACCGGTTCTGCGGCCTATGAAAATCGTGGACCTGGTGACGCACACCTCGGGCCTGACCTACGGTTTCATGAACCGCACCAGCGTCGATCGTGCGTATCGTCGCGCGCATGTAGCCGAGTTCAACGCCGAGGGCGGGCTCGACGCGATGATCGAGCAGCTTGCCGGAATTCCGCTGGAATTCTCACCGGGAACTGCGTGGAACTACTCCGTCTCGATCGATGTGATGGGCTACCTGGTGCAGAAGCTCAGCGGCATGCGTTTCGGCGAATTCCTGCGCACGCGGCTGTTCGAGCCGCTGGGCATGCACGATACCGCATTCTGGTGTCCGCCGGAGAAGATCGGTCGCTTCGCGTCGTGCTACATGCCGAAGGAAGGTGGCGGCATCAAGCTGCAGGACGATGCAGGGGCGAGCACGTACGCTGCGCCGCCCGGCCTGGAGTCCGGCGGTGGCGGCATGGTGTCGACCGCGCACGACTACATGCAGTTCTGCCGCATGATGGTGCATGGCGGAACACTCGACGGCGTGCAGATTCTCAGCCCGAAGACAGTCGCGCTCTTCAGCCTGAATCATCTGCCCGGCAACCAGGAGCTGGCTGACATGGCGCCGCCGGGCCTGTTCAGCGAGGCGGGTTATTCCGGCATCGGATTCTCGATCGGTTGCGGTGTGAACATCGACGTCGCCAAGACGCGTCTGCCGGGAACGCTGGGTGAATACTTCTGGGGCGGTGCCGCTGCGACAGCATTCTGGATCGACCCAAAGGAAGAACTCGCCGTGGTGTTCATGACGCAGGTCATCGGCAGTGACACGCGGCTGACGCTGCGTCGCGATCTCCGCACACTGGTCTACTCGGCGATGACCGAGTCATTCGCATAGTCCGTCGGGAGGCGATCATGGGACCAAGGCTTGTAGAGCATCTGCAGTACGAACCGGAGGACAGCGGCATCCTGTGGATCAGGTTCAATCGCCCCGAGCGGATGAACGCGCTGGTCGGGACGGCCGAGGAGAACAGTACCGTCGCGAAGGTGGGCGAATATATGCGGGCGGGCGATGACGATCCGAGTGTGCGCGTCATCGTGCTTACCGGCGTGGGGCGCGGCTTTTGTTCAGGTGCCAATCTCGCATCCAGGGCGACCGCGGACATCACCGGCGAGAACTTCGTCGGCAATCGTGCACCGCATGAAGGGCCCGATGGTGCGCGCCAGCACTTCTTCCACGGCTTCACCGCGCTGCATCGCGACATTTCGCTGATCCGCAAACCAACCATCGCGATGATCAACGGCGCCGCGGTCGGTTCCGGTATGGACATGGCGTTGCATTGCGACATCCGCATCGGCTGCGAGAAGACGCGGTTCATCGCCTATCACAATGCCGGACAGATTATCGAGAACGGTGGTTCGGACTATCTTCCCAAGATGGTCGGCCTGGGCCGCGCACTGGAATTTGCCTACACCGGCGAACTGACCGCCGAGAGGGCATACGAGTGGGGAATGCTCAACCATCTGGTGCCGTCCGAGAAGCTGGAAGAAACCACGCGCGCGTTATGTGAGAAGATCATCGCCAGGCCGCCGCTGGTGCAGTGGGTCAGCAAGCGCGTCATGCGTGCCGCGCTGGACAGCACGCTGGAGACCACGATGGTGCTGACATCGAACGCCGGCGGCATCCTGCAGAATTCCGAGGATGCGAAGGAGGCGCGGCGGGCGTTTGTGGAGAAGCGGAAGGGTAAGTTCAGGGGGGTGTGAGATGCACTCAGACGATCCTACCTTTGCGCCTGCGCGGTGGTGACGCATCGAACCGCGTGAAGTTGGACGCGAAGCCGGTCGCCATCCGTTATCCGATCAGCGCACGCAGTTTCGCTCTGACCTGCCGCAATTCCAGGTCCGTAACCCGACCCTTTCGGGTGGCCCTCCGTGCGCGCCAGTCGAAATTCTTGACCTGATCTGACAGCACGGCGCTGCCCGATTGGCTGGGAAGCACTACCTCGAACGGATATCCCTTGATCCGCGTGGTCAACGGACAGCAGACCATCAGACCGGTCTTGCCGTTGTAATTCGCGGGACTCGAAAACCACTGCGGGCCGATGTCCGGCCTGTTCGTGGCCAACCTGGGGATCGAATTCCAGCCATACTACATCCCCGGCGTCGGGTACGAAGCCGCGTCGCCTCACCAGAATTCCCGTCCCCGGGGGGCGCCGGTTTCGACCACGTCATGGCGATTCTCGTCGGTGATGCCGGCTACCAGATCGTCGAGGTCGAATGCCTCCTCGCGGATCGGTTCGATTACGATCCGGCCGGCTTCTTCCCGCACATCGACGGCCTGGTCGAGGGACAGGGCGGCAGCAGCCATGACAGAGGCCGGAATGCGCACCGAGGCGCTGTTTCCCCATTTCTTTACGACAACCTTCATTGGATGCTCCTGTACGGCAGGCGCTGTTTATTAGACCGACTCAATTGATGTGTCAACATTGTTGATACATGATGCGCCCGTCACCCCACCCCAACTGCCTTCACCTCCACCAGCGCGTCGATCTCCGCGTCTGCGTATCCCACTTCATGCAGCAACTCCCGCGTGTGTTCGCCTAGCCGAGGCGCCAGCCGATGCACACCTGCGGGACTGCCGGAGAAGCGCGCCGGAGGACGCGCCTGGCGGATTTTTCCTTCCGTCGGATGGTCCAGCTCCTGAAACAATCCAACCGCCTTGAGGTGCGGCTGTTCCATCACCTCGGACAGCTTCGCAAATCCGGTGTGCGGCACGTCGATCCGCAGCAGCAGTTCCTCCCATTCCGCCGTCGTCCTGCTTGGCGCGATGTCGCGCATACGATCGTAGATACGGTCGATATTGCGTGCGCGCGCCACTGGGTCACGCACCGAAAACTCATCGATGCATTCCGGATGACCCACGGCTTCGAAGAACGCGCACCAGTTCGCGCCCGAGTAGGGCAGCATGGTCAGCCAGCCATCCTTGGTCCGCACCGGCCGGCGTGCCTTCATGCGCTTGTAGCCCGACGGCCCGATGGGCGGCACGAACGCCATGCCGCCGAACATCTCGATGCTGTTGAAGGCCGCCAGCGTTTCCAGCATCGGCACTTCAACAATCTGGCCCTCGCCGGTGCGTTCGCGATGCAGCAGCGCGGCTGTCACGGCGGAGGTCAGCGCCATGCCGCAGATCTTGTCGCCGATCAGGCTGGGGACGAAGACGGGCTCGTCATCGGTGCCCATGGCGGAGGCAAAACCGGACGCCGCCTGGATGATCTCGTCGAACGCGGGCCGCGCACGCCACGGACCGTCCTGACCAAAGCCCGTCGCCACCGCATAGACGATGCGACGAATTGAGCTCCCGGCAAACATCGTAGCTGAAGCCAAGCCGCGCCAAGCCGGCCGGGCGAATGTTGCTGACGAGCGCATCCACGGTCGGGATCAGCCGGCGCAGCACCGCCTTGCCGTCGGGGTGCTTCAGGTCCAGCGCGATGCTGCGCTTGTTGCGGTTCGCCGCCATGAACTGCCCGCTCATGCCGCGGTTGCGGAACTGACCTGACGTGCGCCAGGTATCCCCGGTCAGGCTTTCTATCTTGATGATCTCGGCACCCCAGTCGCCGAGTGTCTGAGTGCCGAACGGGCCGAACAGCACCGTCGTCAGATCGAGAATGCGGAAGCCTTTCAGCGGCCCGGAGGGTTCGGTCATCGCGGTTCGGTCCTTGGTCGGTGTTGCTCTATTTGCCATGAAACCGCGCCGAGCGCTTCTCCAGCCGTGCCAGCATGCCTTCGCGCGCGTCCTCGCTGCTCAGCGCCGCGCGCACCAGAGCATCGACATCGTCATGCGGAATACCGTCGCGGAATTCAAGCTGCCGTACGGTCATCGCCTTCATGGCCTTCAGCGACAGCGGCGCGTTGGCGGCGAGCCGATCGACCATTTTCGTCGCATGCGCCTCCAGCTGATCGGCCGGCACGCAGCGCGCGATCAAGCCGAGGGCATGCAGGCGGGTCGCGGGCAGCGGATCGCCCAGCAACAGCATTTCACGGGTTGTCACAGGCCCCAGCACCTCCATCAGCTTCTTGGCCAGGAACCAGTTCGGCGCGAGACCCACCTGCGCCAGCGACATGCCGAAGCGGGCCGTCTCGCTGGCCACCACCAGATCGCAGTGCAGCGCCAGTTCGTTGCCACCGGCGATCGCGTCGCCCTGCACCACGGCGACAACCGGCAGCGGGCACAGTTCGATGGCGCGCAGCATGTCCTCGATGCCGCTGGCCTCCCCGCTCTCGGCGGTTGCGCGGCGCTCCGCCATGTCGAGGCCCGAGCAGAACACGTCGCCCTTGCCGCGGATCACGACGACCCTGTCGTCGGGCGCAACCGGTGCGCGCAGTGCGTCCGTCAGGTCCCGGCGCATGTCGCGGTCCAAAGCGTTGCGCTTCTCCGGACGGTTCATCCAGATGGTTCTGACCGGGCCGTTGTGTTCGACGAGGACCTTGCTCATGAAACTTCCTTCGCTTCGATGGCGCCGCTTCGATGGCGCGACCGTCACTATCCGTGCGTCGCGATGCTGCGGCAAACCGGCACCGCTATCGCGCCAATCATCGGACTGGCATGGGGATTAAGATTTGCACGGGCGCGCATCGTTCGCATGCCCCATGGACACTCACGCGGCGGGGTGGTCTGTCAGCCTAAATCACACAGCGTCATCAGCCTACGCCAGCCAGTCCTCGCATCGGAGTGCCTCGACACGATTGAACTCGGCAAGATTGCCCGTCACCACAGTCAGCCCGCGGCTGCGTGCGTGACCAGCGATCAGCAAATCGTAACCGCCGATCGTCTGGCCCCGCCGTTCAAGAGTGGCGCGGATGTCGGCGGCGTGACCGGCCGCGGCGACATCGAATGGCAACACCTCCAATCGTGCCGCGAAGCGCTCGACTTCGCGCCTGTTGTCGTTTGGCCGTGCGGATTTCTCTGCACCGTGCAGCAATTCCATCAAGACGATGGTCGAGATGCACAGGCTGTCGGCTGCATTGTTGAAGCGGTCACGCAACGTCCTGGGGCGATCCCGCAGGACGCGGATGCAGAGATTCGTGTCCAACAGGTAGCGCAGCATCAAAGACTTTCGCGTGTCTGGGCCGGCGGTTGCGCGCGTGGCCCCAGGTCGATGCCGGGCGCGTCGAAAAACTCATCCCAAAGCGAACCTGCGGGCACAATGACACGCCGCGCGCCGTCACGCAGCACCGTCACCTGTTTCACGTCGTCCGGAAACGCGACATCCTTCGGCAAGCGGACCGCCTGCGAGCGGTTTGAGTAGAATATCGTGGTACGAACCATGGCAAAACTCCTGGCCGGAACAGTTGAGGATATCGCTGGTATATGTCAATGGGATATACAAAGCATCTCGACCGCGACAAACCGAAAAAGCCATGACCAATGGTGAAACCATGACCGAAACCACATTCCGAGCAGCCGGCTACCCATGGCGCCTGTACTGCGGCCGCAACGTCATCGAGCAGTCCCTGAATGAAGCGGTGGAACGCGCCGGCGCGAAGCGCGCCTTCGTCGTCTGCTCGCCATCCGTCAACCGGCGCACGGATACTGTGCGGCGCATCGCAGCGGTACTCGGCGACCGCTACGCTGGCGTCCATGACAGCATCGAGAAAGACTCAACCTACGCATCGGTGCGCGCCGCCACCCATGCCGCGACCAACGCCGCGGCCGATCTGCTGATCGCGGTCGGCGGCGGCAGCGTCATCGTCGCAACGCGCGCGGTGGCGATCTTCATGGCCGAACCTGGCGACCCGTTCCAGATCATGACCCAGTATCCGGAAGGCAGGCCGGCCTACAGCCCGCGGCTGTTGGCACCCAAGCCGCCGATCATCAACATTCCGACCACGCCGAACAGTGCGATGAATCGCGCCGGCACCGGCCTGAAGAACCCGGACCTTGACCATCGCATGGAGTATTTCGACCCCAGGACACGCCCCCAATCCATCTTCCTCGACGAACAGGCATTGCTCAGCGCGCCGCCGGACCTGATCCGCTCTACCGCGACAACGGTGTTCGCCGGCCTGGTCGGCGCGATGGCGCAAACGGACATGAATCCGCTGGCAGAGGGCGATCGGAACCATGCGTTCCGGTTGGCCCACCGCGCCTATCCGCGATTAGTCGACGAACGCCACAACCCGTCCCTGCGCATCGATCTCTGCATCGCGGCGTTCCTGATGAACCGCGCCGAGGATGATGGATCCCGCCGGTTGCGTGGCGGTGCGTTCGCAGGCAATTACGCGGTCTCGACGGCGCTGCATGTGCGCTATCCGCACGTCGGACAAGGTGAGTCGACCTCGGTCGTTCATGCCGCGAAAATACGGCTGTTTGAAGCGGTCGATGCGCGATCGGCGCGGCAGGTCGCGGAAGCACTCGATGTCTGGCGCGACGGCATGGACGCAAGACAGGCCGCACTCGCCGTTGCCGACATGCTGGAGACGCTCTACACGCGCATCGGGGTGCCGACGCATTTGCGCCAGCTTCAAATCCCGCGCGACGACCTTCGCAACATCGCCAACGAAACGGTGAAGAACTTCAACGCCAACGCGGGCGAACGCTCGCCGCGGGAACAGATCGAAGACGCGATGCGGCTGCTGGAGGCGGCGTACTGACAAGACACCGGGGATACCGGCTAGAATGCGCTCTCACGGTTCACGCGACAGGCCCCTGACACCAACGGAGGAAACAAACATGCCACAGGTCGGAGATTCCAAAGGCGAATACCGCGGCGGCGTCTACCGCGATGACGCCGCGCTGAAGGCGTGGCTCGCGAAGCGGCCCGCCGAGGCCGCGCTGGAGCCGAACCTGCCGATCATCGATCCGCACCATCATTTCTGGGATATGGCGCATCGCGGCCGCTACCTGCTGCCCGAACTCCTCGCCGACATCGGTGGTGGGCACAACATAGTCTCGACCGTCTTCCTCGAATGTCGCGCGATGTACCGCAAGGACGGCCCACGCGAGATGGCCGCACTGGGCGAGGTCGAGTTCGTCACCGGTATCGCCGCAATGAGCGCCTCCGGCGGCTACGGCGCGTGTCGCGTGGCGGAGGGCATCGTCGGCGGCGGTGACCTGAGCATCGGCGCGCGCGTGCGCGAGTTGCTGCAAGCCGAGATCACCGCGGCCGGCGGACGCTTGCGCGGTCTTCGCCACGGCGTGGCATGGGACACCCACGAGGCGGTCAGCACGTTCGCATCACGCAAGGTGCCGCTGCACCAGGTGATGGATCCGAAATTCCGCGAGGGCCTGGCTCAGCTCGCGCCGCTCGGCCTTAGTTTCGAATCATGGCAGTATCATCCGCAACTACCGGATGCGACCGACCTCGCACGCGCCTTTCCGGACACCACCATCATCCTCAATCATGTCGGCGGGATTCTCGGGGTCGGGCCTTATAACGGCCACCGACAGGAGGTTCTCGCCGGCTGGCGCAAGGACATTCTCGAAATCGCCAAATGCCCCAACGTATATTGCAAACTCGGCGGCCTCGGCATGGTGTCGGTCGGTTTCGATTTCCACGAGCGCGACATCCCGCCGTCGTCGGAAGAACTTGCCGGCGCGTGGCGACCGTACATCGAGACCTGCATCGAAGCGTTCGGCGTCAACCGCTGCATGTTCGAGAGCAACTTCCCGCCGGACAAGCAGTCGTGCGGCTACACCGAACTGTGGAACGCGTTCAAACGCATCACCGCCAATGCATCGGCAAACGATAAGACCGCGCTCTACGGCGGCACCGCTGCGAAGGTATATCGATTGACTGCGCCCTGAACCGTCGGGAGAAATCGCGATGAGCCGGTTCGACGATTACGCGACGAAATACGCGTGCATCCACATGCGCCGGGAAAACGGCATCCTGGAAATGCGGTTCCATACCGACAACGGACCGCTGCGCTGGGGTCTTGGGCCGCACGGCGAACTGCCCGATGCCTTCGCCGATGTCGCACGCGACCGCGACAACCGGGTGGTGATCCTGACCGGAACCGGTGACGAATGGTCCGGCGTCCGCGCGACGCCGGGCCAGAGCGCGATCGGTCCTGGCCTGACGTCCAATACGTTCGACCGCGTGCACTGGGAAGGTCGCGCCTTGCTGATGAACCTGCTGAACATCGAGGTGCCGGTGATCGCGGCGATCAACGGCCCGGCGTGGCGACACGGTGAAATTCCGTTGCTGTCGGATATCGTGCTCGCCGCGGATACGGCGGCGTTTCAGGAACTCCGCACATTTCCCGAATGGCCTGGTGCCAGGCGACGGCATGCATATCGTCATGCCTCTGCTGCTGGGCATCAACCGCGGCCGTTACTTCCTGCTCACCGGTCAAACCCTGTCAGCGCAGGAAGCAAAGGATCTCGGTCTGGTGGCGGAGATCCTGCCGCCCGACAAGGTTCTCGCGCGTGCCTGGGAACACGCGGAAGCCCTCGCGGCGAAGCCCACTCTTCTGCTGCGCTATACCCGGCTGATGTTCACGGAATATCTGAAAAAGCGCATGCAGGATCTGCTTGGTTACGGGCTGGCGATGGAAGGCCTGGCGCTGATGGAACAAATCGACCAGCCGAAATAGCGTCCGACTGTCATTGCGAGGAGCGCGGCGACGCGGCAATCCCGGGCCCATTTGGGCGAGTTCCGACTGGCGGGAGATTGCCGCGTCGCTTCGCCTCTCGCAGTGAGAGCTTCCTCTGCCAACCCGACAATGCTCTGGCATAATTCTTATCATAGCCGGAACGCCGGCATGACCTGTTCGCCGAACCGGCGCATCGACAGCAGGTTCTGCTCGTGACCCATGTCGCCGAATCCGGTCTGGCACAGCAGATGCCGCACGCCCACGTCACGCAGCGCCGCGACCTGCTCGCGGACCCGGGCGGCCGAACCGAACAGCGAGCCGGTCGCCAACACGAACGCCAGCGCTTCGGCATCGCCGACCGCGGGATTGGTCCACGGGTTCAGCATGACGGGGTCGATATGGAAATCGACCGGATTGTACGCGTGACGCACATGCATCATGTGCACGCGGGTCCGCAGCAACAGCGTCGACAATTCGTCTTCCGCCTGGGCATCGGACTGCGCGACGTAGACGTTCCGCCACAGAGCGGCTTGACCCAGCAGTCGCTCACGCGCGCTCTCGTCATGGCCACCATCCGCGATTCCCGCTTCATAAAGCGCCCACCGTTCCTTGATGCGCTCAACCGGAAGGCGCGCTGTCAGGATTGGGATCCCAAGGCGGCCGCATTCCGTGAACGAGGCGGGCGAGATGACACTGCGCCAGATTGGCGGCCCCGGTTGCTGCACGGGCCTGGGCCGCAGTTCCGGTACTCGCAAGTTGAAATACGTCCCCTCGTACACGAGAGGTGTTTCGCGCCACGCGCGTTCCAGAACTTCGACCGCTTCTGCCATGCGCGCGCGGCTGTCGTCGCTGCGCAGACCATGTCCGACGAATTCGTATTCGTTGTAGACCGATCCCTTGCCGATGCCGACGTCGATCCGGCCCTTGCTCAGATTGTCGAGCAAAGATAGTTGCACCGCGAGGCGGACCGGATGATGAAACGGCATCTGAAGCACGGAGAACCCGATACGAATCCGGGTAGTGCGCATTGTCAGGGCCGCTGCGAACAGCAAAGCATCGTTATAGACGCTTTCCCCGGTGAAATAATGCTCCGTCAGCCACACATCGTCGAACCCCAACAATTCGGCGGCGCAAACCTGCTCGATCTGGTCGTCGATGCGGATGGCGTCCTCATCCGGCGATGGTGACAATGCGAGGGTAAGCCAGCCAAACTTCATCATCGTCGTT
The DNA here is from genome assembly GCA_963790445.1 of uncultured Alphaproteobacteria bacterium. Taxonomy (GTDB): domain Bacteria; phylum Pseudomonadota; class Alphaproteobacteria; order Acetobacterales; family Acetobacteraceae; genus JAMXLO01. Next base: position 164,737 of record CAWBON010000018.1, read on the forward strand.
CCGTTCTTGAACAAGGAATCTGCCTGTAAGCGGTATCGTAATGTCCCACTGTCATCGCGAGAAGCGAGCGACGCAGCAATCTCGTGCCAGTGAGCGCCGGCCCAATCGGGTGGGAGATTGCAGCGTTGCTTCGCTGCTCGCAATGACAGTATTCTCCGTCAGCCCGACAAAGTTCTAAGTCGCGGCGGTCCACTATCGCCGTAGGCTGCCAATTCTGCCAACAAGCTCGCCAAACTAAACGATGGGCGATAGCCCAGCCAACGAACCGTCTCAGCAATGTCCAGCTTGTTCGGCTTCACAGCTCGGATCGAGCCCGTAAGACACCGCCAGATCGTAATATTCCGGATAGTGTTTCCTGAATGTGGAACCCGCGCCATCAGCATCCCAGTGCTCCAGATCGGCATCTGTGTATTCATAGGCACTATCAAGCGTCAGTATGAGGTGCTCTCCAAGTTGCTGACGGCAAAGCAGATCGACACCCAGCATGACCGCTGAAGCGACATCGTCGATGTGCACGGCACCCCGCCAAAACCATTGAGCCCAGTCACTGTATTTTGTGTAAACGTCGCGGTTCCAGAAGGGAATAAAACCTCTGGGCCGCAAGGTGATCACGTTCATATTGCTGAGCCTTGCATAATCGTCGGCAATGCGCTCGGCCAGAATCTTGCTGCGCCCATACAGCGTGTCTGGCCGGTGAACACTGGTAGTGGAAATGTATACAATCTTGTCGATACCGAGAGCAGCTGCTGCCGCAAAAACCTCGAAGGTGCCACGAACATTCAGGTCGAAGAACTCGTAAGAATCTTTCTCGCCACGAGCTTCGTGGATACCGTGCCAGGCGGCTATGTGAACGATGCAATCGCAGCCGCGAAAGGAGTCCGGCAAATTTGACCGATCCAGCACAGAGCCGTGGATAAACACCGTCCCCTGTGGCAAACCTGCTGGCGCACGAATATCCAGAACGACGGGTGTATCGCCTCGGTCCAGCAGCCTGGGCACCAAAGTCTGGCCGAGATCACCCGCCCCTCCTGTCAGCAGGATTTTCATCGTCTTCTCCACTGTTCGTCTGGTCAGCGCGGCCCCACACTTGTGCCATGGCTGGCGCAGACCGGCAACTCACGACTTCGGACGCGCGGTGTCGAAAGTCTACAGCATCATGGTCGACAGCGCCGCGTGGCCGTCGCAGGATGCGTCAGGAATCAAACCTGGGAAGGAACTCGAAATGTCCGATACGCCAACCTTCGGTCGTTATGCTGAAATCCCCTATGACCAGATGACGCCGGAGCAGCAGGAAGGCTATCGCTCCATGATCGAGACTCGCGGTGGGTTGCCCGGACCGAGCAAGATCTGGGTGCATAATCCGAAGCTGGCGAAAGTCGCTGGGCCATTCGGTGGGCATTTTCACGCCGGCCATTACTCGCTCACGGAGCGCGAGCGCGAGATCGCAGTCTGCATCATCACCAGCAAATTCCATTCGGCCTATCCGACCAACGCGCACGAGCGGCGCGGCAAGGAAGTCGGACTGCCGGCCGAGAAGGTCGAAGCGATCATCGCCGGCCTGCCAACGTCATTTGCCGACGAGCGCGAGCAGGTGGTCTACGAGATGGCGATAACGCTCGCCAATGCGCGCTGGGTGCCGCGGGGCCTGTACGACCGCGCAGTCAAGGCACTCGACCATGTCGGCATCACCGACGTGATCACCTTGATGGGGCACTATTCAAGCGTTTCGATGACACTTGCGTTCTATGACGTGCCGGCCGGGGCGACTGGCATGGCGCGCTGACGATACGCGGCACGCAAGGTGGACCAGGCCTGGGCACGACGATTCCAGTAAGCCTTGAAACGAGGCTATCGCGCTTGCGAGCCACGCGTTAACAACAGCAGCGGGGTAACGACGATGGCAAGGACGAGCATCAGCTTGAAATCGTCGATGTAGGCGATGATCGCGGCCTGCCGCGTCACTTCCTCGTTGAGCATAGCCACACCGTGCATCGACCCGGGGTTCCAGAAGTGCGCGGCGGCGCCCGCCTGCAGGGCGCGATTGAACGGGTTCACATCGGCGGCCAGGATCGCGTGATTGACCTGCGTGTTGGTCTGCAGCAGTGCGCCGGTGATGGAAATGCCGATGGCACTGCCGAGATTGCGCATCAGGCTATAGATGCTGGTGGCCTCGGTCCGTATCGCCGCCGGCAGCGTCGCGAAGGCAATGATGTTGATCGGTATGGCAAGGAAGCCGATGCTGAGGCCCTGGATGAAGCCTGCGGTGACCACACTCGATTGCGGCAATGTCAGGGGTCCACAACGTCATCTGGTACAGCGCATAAGCGCCGATCATGAAGCCGGCGCCGACCAGCAGGCGCGCGTTCACCCTGCCGATCACCCGGCCGCAGATCAGCGCGGCGACCATCAGACCGGCACCGCGCGGCGCCAGCACTACGCCGGCAGTGAGCACGGGATAGTCCATCAGCGTCTGCAGATAGGGCGCGAGCAGCGCCAGTGACGCGTACATGATCAATCCCATGATGGCGTAGAGCAGAGCGCCGACGGTGAAGTTCCGGTCGGCGAACAGCTTCGGCGACAGGAACGGCCGCGGCGCCAGGAAGAACTGGACGAGGAAGATATAGAAGCAGAGTCCTGCGATGCAGGCTTCCAGGATGATCTCGCGGGAGCTGAACCAGTCCAGCGTTTCGCCACGGTCCAGCATCATCTGGAACGCGCCGATCGCCAGGCTCAAGGCGCCGAAGCCGAGCCAGTCGAGCTTGGCCGCTGCGCTCTGCGAGCTTTCTTTCAGGAAGGTCAGCAGACCGATCGCGGTCAGCACGCCAAACGGGACGTTGATGTAGAAGACCCAGCGCCAACTGTAGTTTTCGGTCAGCCATCCGCCGAGGATCGGGCCGCAGATCGGACCCATCATCACGCCCATGGTCCACAGGCCCATCGCCTTGGCCCGTTGCTCCGGCGGGTAGAGTTCGTACATCACCGACTGCGACAGCGGCACCAGGGCGGCGCCGAACATGCCTTGCAGCACCCGGAAGATCACGATCTGGCCCAACGACTGCGCCAGGCCGCATAGCGCGGAGGCGACGGTGAAGCCGACGACGGCGGTGACGAACAGGCGGGTGCGGCCGAAGCGCGCGGCGAGGAAGCCAGTGGGCGCGGTCATGATCGCCGCCGCCACGATGTAGCTGGTCAGCACCCAGTTGATCTCGTCCTGGCTGGCCGACATCGTGCCCTGCATGTAGGGCAGCGCGACATTGGCGATGGTGCTGTCGAGCGACTGCATCAGCGTGGCCAGGATGGTGCAGACCGTCACCAGCATGCGGTGTTGCCGGGACCGGCGACGGCAGTGTGATCGTGCTCGCGCTGGCCGCGGCGGACTTGCGCGATTCCGCCCCGGACGCACTCACGCGTCCTGGTCCTGCTGCTTCGCCAAATTCAGGCAGACCTGCTCCAGCACCCTGGTGGCGATTTCGAGTTCGTCGTCGGACAGATCCGGTGAGCGTGGCGTTCCGTACCTCGCGCGAGACGGCTTCCACCTGCTCGACGATGGACAATCCGCGCTTGGTTGGAACGATGATCCTGGCCCTGCGGTCGCCGTCTTCTTCGCGGCGCTCGACCAGTTCGGACGCCTCGAGCGCATCGAGCAAACGCACGACCGAGGAGCCGTCCAGTGTCAGCGCGGCAGCAAGATCCTTCTGGCGCATCGGCACCGGGGCGCGGGCGAGATAGATCAGTGGCAGCCAGGTGGCTTCGGTGAGGCCGAATGGTTGCAGGCGGCGATCGACGGCGCGCCGCCATTGCCGGGCCGCGCGGGCCACCAGGGACCCGAAGTTGTCGCGAAGCTGCTGCCGACGGTGCTTCATGGCATCACCAGACCGATGACATGCCAATATATGGCGTACCATGTATCCCCGCAAGATTTGGGTATCGCCGCAGGTTTTGGGTATCCCCGCAAGATTTGGGTATCCCCGCAAGATTTGGGTATCGCCGCAGGTTTTGCCGGCGCCGGTCCGACAGGACCCCGCGCTAAAACTCCATCAAATTGTCCTTGAGGTGCTGGTGCGCATAGCGCGTCCGCGTCAGTCCGCGGCGTTGCAACGCCGGCACCAGTCCGTCGCACACTTCCATGATATAGCGCCGGTCGAAATAGGCATTGAAGAACAGAAACCCGTCGCCGCCGACCTCCTCCATGATCTCCTGCATCATGCCCGCCACGTGATCGACCGTGCCGGTAAAGTCGATGCCCATCTTCGGTGGACTGGCTCACCGCGACCTCGCGCGGCGTCTTGCCGATCCACTTGGCCAGCGACGACTGATGGCCGTTGGTGAACAGTTCAGGCAGCGGTTCGTCCGGATCGAATTTCGAGAAGTCGATGTTGGTCAGCCGCGACATGGTGGATAGCTGCATGTCCAGATGCCGGTTGGCGTCCTCCTGCATCAGGCGCCGCCGTTCTTGCGCGGCCTGCATCGTCGTGTCGACCAGCGGGTAGGCCAGGAACAGCACCTTGACCGTGTCGGGGTCGCGTCCGGCGGCGGTGGCGCGGCGACGCACGTCGGCACGGTAGGCCTTCATCGCCTCGACGCTGCCGGCATCGGTGATGATCGTGTCGGCCCAGCGCGCGGCGAACTCCTGCCCGCGCGGCGACCCGCCGGCCTGGCAGATCGGCGGACGGCCCTGCGGCGAGCGCGGCGCGTTCAGCGGGCCACGGCAGCGGAAATATTTGCCCTCGAAATTCACCGGATGGACCTTGCTGCCGTCGGCGAACATCGGTGCATCACGGTCGATCACCACGGCGTCCGGCTCCCACGCATCCCACAGCCTGGTTACCAGGTCGGCGAATTCATCGGCCAGGTCGTAGCGTTCATCATGCGGCGGCTGGCGCAGCGTGGCCGTAGTTCTGCGCGGCGCCGTCGTTGCTGCTGGTGACGCAGTTCCAGCCGATGCGTCCCTCTGTCACGTGGTCGAGCGAGTTGACCAGCCTGGCGAGCAGGAAAGGCGGATATTCGGTGACGGAAAGCGTCGGGATGAGGCCGAGGTGCTTGGTGGCCTGCGCGAGATACGGGACAAGCACGGCCGGGTCGAGCTTCGGCGTGCTGGCGGCATAGCGCAGATAGGTGTCGTGCGAGCCCTGAAACGTATACGGCACCATCGAGGAGTCCTCGATGATGACGTAATCGAAGCAGGCACGCTCCAGCCCACGCGCGAGGTCGAGGAACAGGTCGGGCATCATCCAGCGCGCCACGTCGCTGCCCGGCCAATTGCCGCGCCAGGTTTTCGGACCATAGCCCTGCGATAGGAACCAGGAGAGGTGGAACTGATGCTTTGCCATCGTGTCGGACGCTCGCTCGTTGGTGCGGTGACGGAAGGGGTGGGATTGGCGCATTGGTGCGCTTCGCTGCGGGGAACATGCTGCGATGCAGCATAGAGGAAACAGGGCCGGTGAGTCAGTGGCCGCCTTGGTTCGTGTCGGGGCCTCCGAAGGCACCGGTCTACGAGGTGAAGAGCTATCGACCGGATCACATCCGGTTCGGCATGCGTTTGGCCGAAACGGTGCGGCGGGACGATACGGGCCAGGCGATCGCCGATTTGTCCCGGATCAGCGTGCTGGAGCCGGACAATGGAGTCGTCCCCAAATCGTAATCGCCTACCTGCATCGTGATCGCCAGTTTTCCAGAATCCATTCGGTCATACGCAATTCGAAATCCCGCTGCTAATCCTGTTCACCGATCGTTTGGGCGTACGTCTTTCCGTACGGGTAGAAGAGTTCCTTTCGGCCCTGCTGCCATGCCGCCTTGAGTTCGGGCGTCGTGATGTCCCAGTCCGGCCGGCATTTCTTTGTCACGGCACGCAGGTCCTGGCGCAGTTCTTCCACAGTGGGCCGGCCGAAGAACCAGTAGCCGTTGTAGATATTATAAATGACAAGACCTGGTTCGAGGACGATCGTGTAGGGGATCATCGGATTGTGGTTCGGGTCGGTGTATTCGGCGATGTCGAGGTCCTTCTGCACGGTACGCCGCGGATCCGACAGGAAGGGCCAGTGGGCGCCCACTCCTGTGCGGTATTCATTGGTCTCGGTGATGTTGTCGGTACTGATCGTGACCAGCCGGCAATAGCCGACCTCGGCCTCACGATGCAATTGAAGAAGCCCTTCGTGCTGGCGGCGGTCCTTGGGGCAGTAACCTCCGCGGCTCAGGACCAGGACCATCGGGTGCGGTCCCTGCAGCTCTGAGAGCTTCCGGTGTTTGCCGGTGTGGTCGGACAGCTCATAGTCGGGGAAGGTGGCCCCTGGAATCATGTCGGGTCGCATATGAAGGTCTCCTTCTCGATTGCTCATTGATCGGCTGGTGCAAATAGCTGCGCTGCATGACTGTTCCCGCCGTAACGCCAACGTCGTGGCGGCGCTTGCGGCAGCGCAGAACCCCAGGCCGGTTGGCGAAACAGGACGGTTCTCCAGCCGTTCGGCAATCGGGGCAGGCAAACCCATCTCGCCACCGGTTGGTATCATCCACCATTCTTCACATCAGGTCCCGAGGGATGACGCGATCCCAGGTGCGGTCGCAGATGCCATTTTCGCCGTGCCAGGCTCGCAACCTCGCATGCACCATGAACGAATTGCGGCTGCAGCTCAGGCGCAGTGTCGTTTCGATGCGGACTTTCCAGTCGCCTCTCGAGAGTGTCTCGGCGTGTTGTGTTTCAGCGACTGCGCTGAGTGGGTCATCGTCCTCAATGTCATAGCGGGAGTTGCGCGCCGATGACACGTCGAGGTTGATGCGCTCAAAGCGCAGGGCGCCGGTATCGGTGATCGTCACCGGCTCGGGCACTGCCGTCTCGGGCTCGGGCAGCATTCGCAGCAGCGCATCAGCCGGCTTGGAAGGACGTACCGGCAGAGCGAGAGATCCCCGATAGATCGTGACCGTCGCTCGCTCGGGGCTCGGCCACATCAACGGCCAATAGGTGGTCGATAGCGCGATCCTGATCCGATGATTTGTCGAGCAACGCCGCGCCTGCATGATTGAGGGGAATGCTCACGCGGTACCGGCGGCCGGACTCGAGCGCCGAGGGCGACTCGTAACCTTCGCGGCGGGTGAGGTTCAGAATACCATAACTGATACGCAATACTTCTCCTGTCTCGCGGACATCGCACAGCCTGACCACAACCGTCGCGATTGGCCGGTCGGATGCGAGCTCGAGTGTGACAACGGGCGCACCTAGAATTTCCATTGGCGCGTCGAGCGGCGGTGTGTCGAAAACCAGAGATTTCCGGTCGTCGTCGGCTTGGTTATCGGCCTGGTCGCCGCCCTTCCCGAAGGGGCACCATTCGCCCGCATGGCTGCCCAAGGCCTGAGGCGAACAGACCACCCTGGGCGTCAAAAATGTCTCTTCGATGCTCAAGCCATCATCGGTCAGGAACAATTCGCAACTCAGGCTTTCCGTTGGGGGCCATGTAGCCTCCCCGACCCATCGTCCGGGAAGGCATCGATGGTCGGCCGCCGGTGCGACACTTTCAGAGATCCAGGCACGCAGCATAGGCTCGTCCATCACCCCATTCGGCACTTCTTTGAGCCAGTGGTCCCACCAGCGCAGGATCTCCTGGAGAAAGCCGATTTGCGGTCCCGGGAGCGCAATATGCGGGTAGCCATGTGCCCAAGGGCCGATCAGTCCCTTCCTGGGCACTTGCAGGTGCTCCAGGAGGCGCGGGACAGCGTTTGTATAGCCATCGGTCCAGCCGCCGACCGCGAATACCGGGCACTGGATCGCGGCGTAGTCCTGGCACACCGACCCGTGCATCCAATAGGCGTCCCGGCGCTGATGCCGAATCCAGGTCTCGAGAAAAAGCGGCATGTTGTCCAGGCGTTGCCGCCACATCGGCAGCCAGCGATCGCCAACAAGCATAGGGTCGGGCGGATGGGCTGTCGCGCGAAGCAGGAAATCACTCCAGTCCAGTCCGTCCTTCAGGAGTGTTCCGCCCATGTAATGGACGTCGTCGCGGTAGCGATCGTCGGTCGAGCAAACCGTTACGATGGCCTTCAGGGCCGCAGGCCGCAGCGCGGCGACCTGCAACGCGTTGAAACCTCCCCAGGATATTCCCATCATCCCGACAGCCCCGGTGCACCAGGGCTGCTCCGCCAGCCATGCGATGACCTCAAAAGCGTCATCCTGCTCCTGCTGCGCGTACTCATCGGCGAGCAGGCCGTCCGACTCCCCGGTGCCGCGGATATCGACGCGAACGCAAGCATAGCCGAATCCGGCAAGGTAGGGATGTGCAAGCGCATCGCGTTCGCGGGTGCCGTCGCGTTTACGATAGGGAAGATATTCAAGTATTGCAGGAACAGGCCTCTCGTCGGCGTCGACTGGCAGCCAAAGACGAGCAGCCAGGCGGACGCCATCCCGCAGCGGGATCAGTGTGTGCTCTATCTCCCGGACCGTGCGCGGAAACTCTGTCCTGATCATGCGACCGTCTCCCCAGTCAGACGTACTCTGGGCGCCAGTGTACCACGAAGGGCCTTCCGCGGACGGTTACGATTGACCGAACCCCCGCAGGTCAGGAGCGATAACATCGGCGCAAGCGCATTGTAATCGGTCGGGTTGCCGGGCCAGTCATGCAACAGGACGACCGGCTTTCCAGAACCCATCAGGTCATACGCAATTCGAAATTTCTGCGCAGGCGCTGCGTATTTCATCAGGCCTCTCCTGCTGAATTTTCCGGAATGCGAGGGTGGCGTCGAACGGGCAGAAGTATCTGCTGCGTCTGAGCCCAATCGTACTTCGCGCTCATTTGGCGAACCGATGCGGTCATTTTGCGGTGCGCGTCGCACGGCACATTTCCATCCAGCCAATCGGCTATCTGTCGTCCTTCGGCGTTACTTCCGGCAGTTCGCCTGTTGACAAGTCGAAAACAAATCCGCGCGCACTTGCCGTCGCTGACCGCGAGATGTCGACTGCTCGACCGCGTCCTTGGAGTCCCGGCATGTTCGATCCCTTCGCTCCGTTCCGCCTGACTGGCCGCACGGCCTTGGTGACCGGCGCCCGGCGCGAAATCGGTCGCGCGATCGCCCTGGGTCTTGCCGGCGCGGGGGCGCGCCTGGCCATTCATCACGCCGGCACGAGCGAGGAACGCAGCGATGCCGCCGACGTGGTCCGGGAAATTCAGGGCATGGGCGGAGAGGCCGCCGCGTTCGGCCAGGATTTCACCGACGACGACGCCGGCCAACATCTGGCCGCCGCCGTCACCGCATGGGCGCCGATCGACATCCTGGTGCTGAACGCCTCCATCGAACTGCCGGAAGACTTCCGCGCCATTACCCGCGACCGCTTCGATCGGCAGATCGCCGTCAACCTGCGGACCACGATGGAATTGCTGCAAATGCTGGTGCCTCCGATGGCCGACCGCGGCTGGGGTCGCGTCGTGACCATCGGTAGCGTGCAGCAAGAGCGGCCGCACCCTGCGATGTTTGTCTATGCCGGGACCAAAGCCGCGCAACTCAATTGGGCCCTGAGCCTGGCACGCCAGTTCGGCGGCCAGGGCGTGACGGTGAACAACCTTGCCCCCGGCGCGATCCTGACGGCGCGGAACCGAGACCAGATGGCCGTCGAGGGCGAGACCCTGGCACAACGCATCCCTGCCGGTCGCCTCGGCCGGCCGGACGATTTGGTGGGTGCTGCGATGCTGCTGTGCTCCGACGCCGGCCGTTACATCAATGGGGTCAATCTATTCGTCGATGGCGGTCGCGCGGCGGTGTGATGAGTGGGCCGCGCGCTGAGCTATTCGCCCCGGCGAGGGCAAGTGCCATTCGGCCGTGGTCGTTACCTGCCATCGACAATCTACAAGAACAGTCGTCGGCTTGTCGCCGAGAGCACTTTGCGGGCGTGTTCATTCCGAAGTCGCAAGAGATTTGCCTGCGCTCCGCGGCAGCCACCCTTGCGATCACCGCGCCTCCTCCTTAGGCTTCAGTAGAATTCCTCCAACAGGAGCACGCTGACATGCCACACTCGCAAGGAACCAGATTTACCGCCGAACCGCTGACCTTCATCGTCAGACACCAATTGTGGGACGGCAACGTCGAGGATCATTCGGACCAGGGTGTATCCATCGACGTGGCGGCCGATGTTGGCGGCAAGGAGACCGCGCTGTTGCGCTTCAACTGCTTCGACATCGAGAAAAGCTACGTCTACGGCCCTCAAAATCCCGAACTGACGACCCCTGACCGTGTCGGCGGCGGCATGGGCGTACACTGCCGGATGGACCCGCTCACCGATGGCAATCCCATCGGCTGGACCATCCGAACCCTTAGCCAAAAACTCCCGAAGATGCTGGACCGGGCCGGATACAAAGAAATTGCGAAGGCGACCGACCTCGGCACCGTGCGGGGCGTCCTCCCCGACGTGGAGGCCTGCGCCAGAGAGACGTTCGTATCCAAGCGGAACACGGTCAAACACAACCGTGGCACGGACATGTTCGAGGCCGGCAATATCCGGTTTGGCCTCGAGATGCGGCGGCAGAAGAACGGTGACGGCGGCCTCGCGCTTCACGTCCTTGGCGACGTGGGCGGATCGAAAGGCAAGGCATACGTCGAAGAAACCGAGCTTCTGGCGTTCGACTGCTTCTGGCAGGGCGCGCATTACCATTATGGTCCGCGCAACAAAAACCACCGGATCAATTGGGACCTGACAGTCATCGACGATCCGCTGGAGTGGACCTTCGAGCAGATCGAGAACAGGAAACTCGGCCCGATGATCGAGCGCGCCGGTTACCCGGGGATCGCCGCAGACCTGGACCTGGACAAAATCGCCTCGGTCCTTCCGGCGTTGAAGAAGCGGGCCTTCGAGATGTACGAGGAAGGTGAGAAATTGACCGGTCACAAGGGATTGCCGCTCGAGTTCACCCCGAACCTGGCCGCCGAATAAGTCACCGCGAAGATGGTGGAGGGTTTGGACACCCTCCACCATCTTCGAACACGCCGACCACGTCAGGCAGAACGACGCTCACGCGATAGTCGCTGCGGTATTCCCGGCGGCAACGCGGCAGGCCCAACGTCGTTCATCCGACCGTCGCTTATCCGGGGAAGATCTTGCAGAGGGCGCGTCCGATCTGGGTCGCGTCCTGGGATGGCCGGACTGGCCACATACTCGCTGCCCAACGTTTGGCCCGGCGGCGATGCTCTTCTGCTCGCGCGATTGCGGTGGTGATCATACCGCCTTGTGCCTCGACGCGCTGCTGCCCTGGAACTGGCGTATGCAGTATGCTGAACCGGTCGCCGCCCGATGACCTACGCCCGCGGTCTTCGACGTATCGGACACAGAGTTCCGCAGAGTGCCGAAACTGAAAGCGCGGATCGATTCCGAATTCGCGCTTGGGGAAGCTTCGCGAATCCGACCCCCGTAAAGGGTCCTTTTCAACTTGGCGGAGATCGGTAAGCATTGGATGTCTGTCGTCTCCATGACCAATCACGAAAGTTGGTATCATGTATTCGGGCAATGCCTGAGCCGATCCATCCGTGTGGTGGGGAATCCACCGCCAGCAAACACTGCAGGAGGCGAAGATGGCCGAAACTGTCGCTGACGTTCTTGTCGGCACGCTCCAACAGATCGGCGTAAAGCAGATCTTCGCATTGATCGGCGACTCGCTGAATCCGCTGGCCGATGCGGTCCGCCGCAGCTCGATCGAGTGGATCGGCGTCCGCCATGAGGAGGGCGCGGCGCTCGCCGCCTCCGGCCAGGCCAAGCTCACCGGGCGCCTGGCGGTATGCGCCGGCACCACCGGTCCGGGCAGCACGCACCTGGTCGCCGGCCTCTACGAGGCCAGCCGCGATCACGCACCGGTCCTGGCGCTGTCGGGCGACATGCCGCGGCAGTTCCAGGGAACCGACTACATCCAGGCGACCGAGCCCGATCTGCTGTTCCGCGACGTCGCGCTCTACACCGAGACCATCTCCTCGCCCGGCCAGGCGCCGGCGGTGATCCATCAGGCGATCGCGGCCGCCTACGCGCGGCCGCGGCGTCGCCCATCTGACGCTGCCGCAGGACGTGATCGGCGCCAAGGCCCAGGGCGGAGTGTCCAGCGTCGCAACGCTGAAACCGCGCCCGCAAATCGCCGCCAATGAGAGCGATGTCGCCGAGATCGCTCGGCTGATCGACCGGGCCAAAAGCGTGGTCATCATGTGCGGCGCCGGCTGCCACGGCGCGGCGGACGAGCTGCGTCGATCTCTCCGACCGTCTCAAAGCGCCGCTGATTCACTCGGTGAAGGGCAAGGACATCATGCCGTACGACGATCCGCGCTGGATGGGCGGCATCGGCATGATCGGCACCAAGCCGGTCTACGATGCAGTGATGCACTGCGATCTCATGCTGATGGTCGGCACCGACTACCCCTACTCGAACTTCCTGCCGACCAAGCCCGTCGTGGTCCAGATCGACGATCGCCCGGAGGTGCTCGGGCGACGGGCGCCGACCGTCCTCGGCGCCGTTGGCTCGGTGCAGCCGACCCTGAAGCTGCTGCTGGGCCGGGTCGGGACGAAGGACGGACACCGCGTTCTTCGACGAGGTGACCAAGGCGCGCCGCAAGTGGGACGAGATGCTCGACCGGCAGGCCGATCCGGCCCGCAGCAAGGATCGCATCCATCCACAGGCGGTGGCGAGGATGGTCGGAGATCTCGCCGCGCCGCGACGCGGTCTTCACCTTCGACACCGGGCTCAACACGCTTTGGTCGGCCAACTGGATTCGTCAGAGCGGATCGCAGCGGATCATCGGCTCGTTCAACAACGCGGCCGTCGGGACCGCGCTCGGCCAGGCCAACGGCATCCAGGCCCTGGACCGTTCGCGCCAGGTCATCGCGCTCTGCGGCGACGGCGGCTTCAACATGCTGATGTGCGAGTTCATGACCGCCGTGCATCACAAGCTGCCGGTCAAGGTGGTGATCTACAACAATTCCGCCTTCGGGCTGATCCGCCTCGAGGCGGAAAGTCGATCGGCGTGGCGCCGTTCGAGAAGGGCATTCAGTTTCCCAACCCGGACTTTGCCGCCTTCGCCCAGGCCTGCGGCGGGCGAGGCTTCAAGGTCGACCAGCCCGACAAGCTGCGATCCACGATCGCCGAGGCCCTGGCCTGCGATGGCCCGGCGATCGTCGATGCGGTCGTGGCGACCCACGAACTGCCCAACCTGCCGCACGTCGACCTCGGCCAGATCGGACGGTTCGCCCAGGCGAAGATCCGCGAAGCCGTCTTGGCGGTGACCGGTGGATGAGTGGGGAGGCGCCTGGTCGATGAGTGGGTGACCGGCATCGGATTGCGGTGCGAAGAATATGGCACGCACTCGTTACGCCCGACCAAAGCCTGCATCACCTACAGGGCCACCGGCAAACTTTGCGCGGATCGGATTGTGCTCGGCCATACAACGAAAAAACAGTGAGGTATCTCGGCGTGGCCGTCGAAGATGCACTGCCGTTGGCCGGGGGAACAATAATCTGAAGTGGTCAGGCTCCTCGTCATCGACGAGGAGCCGAATAATGCGCTGCTTCGCGCCCAACCCCGGCTGTTGAATACATGTTTCGGTAAGCTCGGCATTCGTCATTCAGCAGACCGCATCGACGCTTCTTGGTCGGCGGATGGCTCTCACCGTTCCGCTGGTTCCGCCGCCGCAGAAAAATCGGTCGCCGCCATCCAATTCAAGTCCCGAAACGCCGGTTCCGGCCGGCATATCAAGGCGCTCGAGCACCTCTCCCGTCGCGGGATCAATGCGCCGGACATCGCTCTTCTCGTCCTGCCATGTGCCATGCCAAAGTTCGCCGTCGACCCAGGTGACACCCGTGACGAAACTGTCGGATTCAATTGTTCGGAGCACGGCGCCGGTTTCGGGATCGACCTGATGGATCTTGCGGCCACGGTGCTGGCCGACCCAGAGCGTCCCTTCGGCCCAGGCGAGCCCCGAATCCCCGCCACCGCCGGGCGCCGGGATCGTGGCAAGCACCTCGCCGGTCTCGGGATCGATCTTTCGGATCACGGCATCCGCGATCTGGAATAGGTGCCGTCCGTCGAATGCGGTTCCCGCATGCGCGGCAATTTCGATCGCGCCCAGCAGCTCGCCGCTTTCCGGATCGAGGGAATTCAACCTGTTGCCGCTGGCGAACCAGACCCGCCGCCTGTCAAAGCTGACCCCGTGCACGCCATCAATTCCGGGAAAGGGGCCATATTCGCGGACGATTTCGGCGGCTGTGTGTTTCATGCCTTCATCCTAACCGCTCGCCAATGGTGCCGGGAGTAACAAGCTTGTCGGGAATCCCGGCACTTTCGGTGCAATCCAGCGGCAGGCCCGCCCTCGACCGAATGATTCGACCTTGCCTGTGGCTGCGAGCGCTTCAAGCACTCGTTGCGCGGTGCGTGGACTGACGCTGAGCGCCAGCGCCAGCGCCGAGCTTGACCACGCCTCGCCGTCCGCGAGCAGGGCGAGCACCTCGGCATGGTCTCCTTCGACGGGCGGCACAGTCACGGCGACTGCATTCGCTCCGCGCGGCTCCAGCGCGAAGCCCCGCTTCGTCGCGTTCAGCCCCGCCAGTGGCTGGAGGATCTCGCGGAGCCGCCCGATCTCCACGCGCAGCCGCACGCGATGCAATTCATCGACATGCCGCGCTCGAAAGGCGCGCGCGAGGAGCGTTTCCCGCGACACGTCTTCGGGCCACGCCTCCGCGAGCGCACGAACAAGCGCGAACAGCACTGGGCGACTGGCGAGCGGAACCATCGTCGGCCCGGCACGCACGACGTTGCGGCAGGCGTCGACAACGAGTGCGTCCGATGCGAGCAGCGCCTCCACCTCTTCGAGCCGAAGCAACCGCTCCCCGTCGCGCGCGATCAGTCGCGCAGCGGGCGCCTCGAGCGCGCGCGACGCGCGGTCGACCTCGGCCACCAATGCGGGAATCCCCGCCTCGCGCGCGGCCTGCGCGGCGTGATCGAGCGCGGTTCGGGCCGGCTTTGTACGAATACGCCGCATCGCGATGCCAGCAGCGACCAGGCCGTACCCGGCCCGCGACGCCGGGCGCAACGCATCGGCATCAAGCCCCTCGAGCGTGCTTTCGGCCTCGTCGAGCTTCCCAATCAGTAGAAGCTGCCTGGCCTCGAGATAGCCGGCATGAGCGGCGTTTGCGGTGTCGCCATGCGCTTCGAGCGTCGCCCGCGCCGCATTAAGCGCCTGTAAGGGCCGGCCCAGGTCACGCGACACGAGTGCAATCTCGGCCTCGGCGACGACGCAGCGCGCGCGCGCGATGGGCTCTTGCGGACCAAAGGCGCGGGCAGCGCTCCGCAACAGCTCCTTGGCACGCGCGAACTCGCCGAGCTGGGCCATTGCGATGCCACGCAGCGCGAGCGCCGGTGCGTCGTCACGCAACGCGACGCACTTCAGCGCCGTTAGCGGATCGCCAGTCGCGAGTGCCTGCGCCGCAGCCGTGATCAGCGAGTCCATCGAAATCCCGTCACACTTGTCACTCTGACCGGTTCGAGTTTCGGCACTAAATCTGTCTCGCGACCGACAATTACATCAGAAGGAGAAACCGGATATGCCTGATATTCTGCACAAAGTTGGAATTAGATCGTCGTCCCAGGCTGACGTCTACAAGGCATTGACCGCGATCGAGGGTCTTTCCGGATGGTGGACGACCACCACGGAAGGGGAAAGCAAAATCGGCGGCATGCTTCGGTTCCGCTTTGGCAACGGCGGTTTCGCCATGAAGGTTCGTGAACTTGACCCCGCCAGGCGCGTGGTGTGGCAGGTGGTTGACGGCCCCGAAGAATGGATCGGTACGACTGTAAGTTTCGATCTCGATCAGAGAGGCGACTGGACCATCGTCCTTTTTAAACACGAAGGTTGGAAGGAGCCGGTGGAGTTCATGCACCACTGCAGCACGAAGTGGGGCGTCTTTCTGCTGAGCCTGAAGTCGCTTCTCGAAACCGGCAATGGCGCTCCCTGGCCGAACGAAATCAAGCTCGACAGTTGGGAATAAAGCCGCTCTGACCAAAGAAGAGAAACAATGACCGACCACAAGACCGGGACACGAACGGAGTGGTGGCGGCCGCGCGATGCGGCTGGCTGGTTCGGCCTCGCCGCGTCGCCGACCTTTGCCGTGATGGCGTGGATCGCGGCGACCGATGCGCCCGCGATCGCTATCTGCTCTTCGACTTCGGACATGCTGCCGATGGATGGCATGGCCCGGATGTACCTACTGATGAGCCTCTTCCATGTGTCGCCCTGGCTGAAGCTTGCTTGCGACTGTGCGCGACTGCTCAGCCACCCCACGAACCAGAACTGCCCCACGAACCAAAACTGAAGGAGACTGACCATGCAGCATCCCGTCGTTTCGCGCGAAGAGTGGCTCAACGCCCGCAAGGCTCTTCTCGTGAAGGAGCGCGCCATGACACACGAGCTTGACGCACTCCGCGCCGAGCGCCGGCAATTGCCCTGGGTCAAGGTTGAGACGTCCTATGTCTTCGAAGGACCTGAGGGCAAATGCACACTCGGCGACCTGTTCCGCGGCCGCAGCCAACTCGCTGTCTATCACTTCATGTTGACGCCGGGCTCGGATCATATCTGCCGGGGCTGTTCCTTCACCGTCGACCATGTCGACGCGGCGCGGCAGCATTTCGAGCAGGCAGATCTGGCGTTCACCGCTGTCTCGCGTGTGCCGCTTCAGCGGATCGAGGCGGTCAAGAGCCGGATGGGCTGGACCTTCCCCTGGGTTTCTTCGCAGGGCAGCGACTTCAACTTCGATTACCGTGTGTCGTTCACGCCCGAGGACATCGCCGCGGGTCGGGCCATCTACAATTACGGCACAGTCATCCGTAACAGCCCGGACATGTTCGGCACGAGCATTTTCGTGACGGACGACAAGGGGGCCATCTTTCACAGCTATTCGACCCATCATCGCGGTACCGAACTGCTGATGGGCGCACTTAACTGGCTCGACCTTGCCCCCAAAGGCCGCAACGAAACCGGCGGTACCATGAGCTGGGTGCGGCTGCACGACGAATATTGCAGCTGACGACATGCAGCAGCGGTAATTTGAAAGGAACAACGCACAGCATCCGCTGGTAAAGTGGTTCATTCGAAATCAACGGCAACCGACCGACCGACAGCGCGAACGGCAGCAACTCAATCTCCACTTCTCCAAAGCTGCCGTTCCGCACTCGGCTGACACTGGTCGCAAGCTCCTGTCCTCAGGCGCTGATCGCATGCGGCCTGATCGCTGCGGACGCTCGCATCGGTGATCAGTTCCGTGTGCCGGTTCGCCGCCGCAGTTCCGTTGGCGGCCGGCCATAGACCTCGGCAAACACTGCGTTGAATCGACGCAGGCTGCCGAAGCCCGCATCCAGCGCAATCTGCGACATCGGCCGTTCGGTCGTGTCGAGCAGTCGCTTCGCCCGTTGCACACGAGCTGTCCGGGCAACCTGGCTCGGACTTGCGCCGAGGTGCCTGATGAACAGTCGAGCGAGATGCCGCTCGCCGACGCCGAGTTTGGCGGCGAGTGCGACGACCGATGCGTCGTTGCCATCCAATGCACCTTTTACGATCAGGCGAAGGCCGCGCGCGACGGTCGTGCGTGAGCCATTCCATGCCGGCGAGAACGGCGCGGTCTCCGGGCGGCAGCGCAGGCACGGCCGGAAGCCGTCGGCCTCGGCTGCGGCAGCCGAGGGGAAGAAGCGCACGTTCCTCGATTGTGCGGGCCGCACAGGACAGACCGGGCGACAATAGATGCGCGTCGTTCGAACGCCGGTATAGAAGCGGCCATCGTAGGCAGGATCGCGTGCCAGCCGTGCGTGGTCGCATTCCGTTGCATCGATCATGGTCGTCTGCTCCATGTCGTCTGCTCCATGTCGTCCGCTCCATTGGGGATCGGTGTGGTCCGGCGATGAAGTCCAATTCCGGCGAGCGCCGAGGCGAAGCACCACGCTACACGCAATGCGTCGCATGGAGAAAGCGAGTTATGCAACACGCACTCGATAATCCAGCCTGGTACGCGCTCATTGGCCCGCATGCGGAACTCGCGAATGGTCATGGACTGGCGCGCCAGTATCCGCGCGATGTCGCACCGTTCTCCGCGATTGCCGAAGCCAGTGCCGTCGCGTACGCGGACCTCGCAGCGAGTCTGCCGCGTGGCCTTGAAGCGCGCCTGTTTCGGCCGACGGATGAGCCGACGCCACCCGGGTGGCAGACCATCAGCAGCCGGCCGATCATTCAGATGGTCGCCGATGCGATCGAACCACCGCACGATCCTTCTCTCGGCGACTTCACGGTACTCGGTGCCGATGACGCGAGCGCCATGTTGGAACTCGCCGAAATCGCCAAGCCGGGTCCATTCGGTGCGCGCACCTACCTGCTCGGCCGCTACATTGGTTTTGCAAGTGCGGCAGGGGTTTTCGCAAGTGCGGCAGGCTGCTGGCGATGGGCGGCGAACGTTTTCGCTTGCCCGGCTTCGCCGAACTGAGTGCCATCGGCGTTCACCCCGATGCGCGCGGGCGCGGCCTGGGCGCCGGCATCACGTCGCATCTCGCGCGCATGGCATTGGCGTGCGGTGACATCCCGTTCCTGCATGTGTTCGCCGACAATCCTGCGGTCGCCTTGTATCAGCGGCTGGGCTTTCGCGAGCGCGCACGCTTATGGGTAATCTGGCGTCGTCCGATCGCGGACCTGCGATGATACGACTGAAAGCACTTCGGACGGTGTTCTTTGGATGGCAGGTTGTCGCCGCGGCTTTCACCATCGCGACATTCACCTTCGGCATCGGCTACTACGGACCATCAGTATTTCTCAACGTGCTGCACCAGCAACGCGGCTGGCCGGTGTCGGTCATTTCGATCGCCGTCACGGTGCATTTCCTGGTCAGTGCCGTTCTGGTGATACGCCTGCCTGCCGCGCATCGGCGGTTCGGGTTAGCGTTGGTGACGCAGGCGGGCGTTGCGGCACTGGTGATCGGCATGATCGGCTGGTCGCTGGCGGTGGCGCCGTGGCAATTGTTCGTTGCCGCGATGCTGAGCGGTGCCGGCTGGGCCGCGACCAGTGGGGCCGCGATCATCGCGATGGTATCACCCTGGTTCGATCGGCGCCGAGCGCTGGCGTTGGGGCATGCACTCAACGGGGCGAGTTTCGGCGGGATTCTTGTTTGCACCGCTGTGGGTCATGCTGATCGGGGCGATCGGATTCACGCAGGCGGTCGTGGTCATCGGCTGTGCGACCATCGCAATCCTGTGGCCGTTGGCATCGCGGTATCTTCGTCCAACACCTGACAGCATGGGGGTGGCACCGGATGGCGACCTCGTGCAGTCGCGCGCGCATTCCGCCTTGCGTGCGCAAGAAACACCCGCGCGGTTTGTCGTTTTGCTCGCGGACCGTGGCTTCGTCACGCTTTCGGCTGCCTTCGCGCTCGCCATGTTCTCCCAGGTCGGCGTCATCGCGCATCTCATCACGCGCCTGGCGCCGCTGGTTGGACCAGTGAGCGCGGCCGGTGGCGTCAGCCTCGCCACCGCATCGGCTATCAGCGGGCGGGTGCTGCTTGGCATGCTGCTGGGTGATGCCGATCGACGCATGGTCGCCGCGGGCAACATTGCCATGCAGGCATGCGGTGTGGTGCTGCTCGCACTTGGCTCGACTACTGTCGTGCTTGCTGCGGGCTGCATCCTGTTCGGACTCGGCCTTGGCAGCCTGTTGTCGCTGCCGCCGCTGATCGCGCAACGTGAGTTTGCCGCGGCTGAGCTGCCGCGAATCGTCGCGTTGGTGACTGCGATCAACCAGGCGGTCTTTGCGTTCGCCCCGACGATCTTTGGTGTGCTCCGAGAGATCTCCGGCGGGTATGAGCTGCCGTTCCTGATCGCGGCTGTTATTCAGGTTATTGCGGCGGGGGTGGTTGTTGCGGGTCGCGTCCGGCCGTGTGTCGGTCGGTTTGCGGGCGGTTGAACGGACGCGATTTTAGCGCCGCAGGTCCGTTTGGTGCCACAGGACCGTTTGGCACGAATGGTTCGTTGTGTTCCTATTGCGGGGTGTCCCTATTGCGGGCGGTCAGCAGCCAGCAGCAGGAATGGAGGGCGGCGGCGTTCGTCGCGCCACTGAGGGTACTCGGCCAGCAACACTGGGTCCTCCGCCTCCGGTTCTTCCAGGCGCACCAGGCGAAGGCCAGCGTCCAGCAGACCGTTCACGTAGGTCTCGACCGGACGATGGTATTTCACCACGCCATCGACGAACCAGTGCGTGCGCCGCTCGCCCTCGTCGCGGTAGCGGTCCACCGGCCAGTGCAGCACGCTACCGTCTGCATCCTTGTGCCAGTCGCTGCTGCCGTGCGCGGTGTAGATCGGATGTTCGACCGAGAACGCGAAGCGTCCGCCTGGCGCCAGCCATCCAGCCACACGCCGCACCAGGGCCGGATAGTCAGCGATGTAGTGCAGCGCCAGCGATGACACGACGAGGTCGAATGACGCCGCGTCTGCCGCGAATTCCTCCAGGCCCGCGCGAACATAGGCAATGCCCGGATCGCCGGAGCGTTGGCGCGCCTGGTCCAGCATGCGTTCGGAGATGTCCACGCCGACGACGTTCCGTGCACCGCGCGCCCTGGCCTCGCGGGCGAAATAGCCCAGGCCACAGCCGAGATCCAGCACGCGCATGTCGTGCAGCGAGGCGGGCAGCAGTCGCTGAAACGCCGGCCATTCGAACACCGCGGCAAGTCCCTGCTCGGACCTCGGCAGACGGGTGTACCCGGCGAAGAAGTCGGGGTCGTCGTAGATATTCTGAGCGCTCATGGCATCGCCGACCGGCAACATGCTGAAAGGAACGGCCGCCCTAACCCACCTCGGCGCGCGTCGCAACCGGTCGGCCTCGGATGCTCGATCACGGATCACGAGCCAGCGGATCACGAGCCAACCGATCACCTTGGTCGCACGCGGCTCTTAGCCTGGAATTAAATACGAACGCTCAATCTGCCCTGGTAGCGGAGACGATGTGGACGCATGCGCGGGAAGGCTGGCAAGAACGGCAAAGTCCAGATCATCATCCGCAAGGAGGAGGTGATCATGGGCGGCGGCCACGGTGGCGCCTGGAAGGTCGCGTACGCCGACTTCGTCACCGCCATGATGGCATTCTTCCTGCTGATGTGGCTGCTGAACGCGACCACCGAAGCGCAGCGGAAGGGCCTCGCCGACTACTTCAGCCCGAACAATGTGCTCAGCCATTCATCATCCGGGATCGGGCAGCCATTCGGTGGCCGGACCGCCTTCGCCGATGGTGCCATGGTTTCGGATCTGGGCGCCGTGCAGATCACGCAGGGACAGCAGCCCGTGGTTGACCACGTCGACGACGACGATACTGACGTCATCGCCCAGCCCCGACCGACTCGCGACGACACCAAAAGCAGCGCGCCGGATCTCGGGGGAAAACCTGCGGGCGCATCGTCCGATGCTGGTGCTGCGGTGATGGTTGCCCGGACCGCTGCGGCGGTTCCGGTTTCGTCCGCTGCCGCGGTTCCGGGACCAGTCGCTGTCAAAATCACCGGTCCGGTTGCTGTCAAAGTCGCCGGTCCGGTTGCCGTCGCTTCGGCGTCTGATGGTGATGTGCCGCGACCGCCGACCGAAGCCGAGTTGCGGGCGGAACTCGTGAAGCGGGAAACGCAGGCATTCGATCAGGCTGCGCAGCAGCTTCGCGATGCCGTGCGCAACGATCCGGATCTGCGCGATCTGGCCAACCAGCTGGCGATCGACCTGACTCCGGAAGGCCTTCGCATCCAGATCCTCGACGCCGACCGCGTGCCGATGTTCCAGTTGGGGTCGGCGGAGCCGAACGATCGAGCGCGGCTGCTGTTGCAAAAAGTGGCACCCGTCCTGGCGCGGCTGACGCAGGACATTTCCATTGCCGGCCATACCGATGCGGCGCCGTTTGCGGGGCCTGGCCGGACCAACTGGGAGTTGTCCGCGGACCGCGCCAACGCCACGCGGCGGCTGCTGATCGAAGGCGGCCTGCAGCAGACCCGCATTCGTAGCGTGACCGGCAACGCCGATCGCGACCCGTTGCTTCCAGCCGATCCGATGGCCGCCGCCAACCGCCGCATCGCCATTACGGTGCTGCGGTCGGTACGCGCATCTCGCGGCAACTCCTCGTCCGCCGTCAGCGCGCCGCAAGTCCCGGCAACAGGCGTGCCATCGCCCGCTGCGGCCATATCGGGCCAGGCTGCGTCGGCACAAACGACGGAAGGTCACTGAGCCGCCGTCATGCTGACGATCGGGGCCTTCGTTTTCCTGCTCGCCTGCGTGTTCGGCAGCTATGTCGTCTCGGGCGGCAGCATCGACGTGCTGGCGGAAGCGCTGCCATTCGAAATGTGGACGATCGGCGGTGCCGCCATCGGCTCTTTCGTCATGGCCAACAGCCTGCACGATGTGAAGCATTCCACGGCTGGCTTCATGAAGATCTTCAAGGGCGCCGCGTTCAGCAAGACCGACTATGTCGACCTGCTGAGTCTGCTGTACTTCCTGGCGCGGCTCGCCAGCACCAAGGGCAACATGGCGCTCGAGCCACATATCGAGAAGCCCGAGGATAGTCCGGCATTTCAGAAGTTTCCCAAGGTGCTCGCCAATCATTTCGCCACAGCCATAATCTGCGATTATCTGCGCATGGTGGGCATGAACGCCGACGATCCCAATCAGATCGAGGACGTGCTGGCGCGCGAGCTGAAGAAGACGCTGAACGAGGAACTCCATGGCGCGCACGCGCTGCAGACGATGGCGGATGGCCTGCCTGCGCTGGGGATCGTCGCGGCGGTACTCGGCGTGATCAAGACGATGTCGCATATCGACCGGCCCCCGGCGATTTTGGGTGCGATGATCGGCAGCGCGCTGGTCGGCACCTTTCTTGGCGTGCTGCTGGCGTATGGTCTGGCCGGGCCGTTTGCCGAGCCGTCTGAAAAGTGTGGTCGAGGAGGAGGCCAAATATTACGAGGTGATCCGTGCCGTTCTGGTAACGCATCTGCATGGCAATGCGCCACAGGTCAGTGTTGAATCCGGGCGCAAGATGGTGCCCACCGAGCACATGCCGTCATTCGTGGAACTGGAGGAGGCGGTGCAATCGGTGCAGATAGCGTAGGCGGGTGATGGCATTGCGAGGACCGTAGCGACGCGCCACGAGACGTCACGGTTGCAGCGCTCGCATTGACACTTGTAGTTACGTTTGTCGCAGTGCCAGGGCTATTCCGCCGCCAGCGCCACCGGTGCCGCAGCTAGTTGCAGCAGCAACGAACGGCGCTTCTGCTCTGCCTTCAGCCGGTTCGCGTCCTTCACCGGGCCGAAGCCGCGGATCATGTCGGGCAGCTCCGCCAGAGCAACCGCAACCTCCAGCGTATCGGGCCGCAGCGCATCGAGCGCGGTACGCAGGTCGCCGGTGTACTGTTCGATCAGCGCCCGTTCCATGCGGCGCTCCTGCTGGCGGCCGAACAGGTCCAGCGCCGTGCCGCGCAGGTGCTTGCCATGGCGCAGCACGCGGAACAGCGGCAACGCCAGCCAGCCGGGCAGCGCGATCTTGCCGCGGCGGCCGGTGGCGGGATCGATCCGCGTGACCAGCGGCGGCGACAGGTGGAACACCGGTTTTTCGCCATACGTCGCTGCGGCGTGCAGGCGCGCGACCTCGTATTCATCCTTGTATGCCATGACGCGATACAGGCCCTCGGCCGCGGCGCGCGACAGGCGGCCCGGCTTGCCGAATACCGCGGTCTCGCGGGCGATCACCTCGTTCACCATCAGGCGGTAGCGCGCTGCCAGCGCGGCGTTCTGATACGCCACCAGTGCCGCGGCGCGCGCCTCGATCAGCGCATCGAGCTGTCGCGGGCGGCGTCTCCAGCGTATGCATCAGGATTTCGTCTTCCAGTGCGGGCCGCTCGGCGAGGATGCGGCCCCACAGGAAGGCGCGCCGGTTCAGCGCGACCGCGGCGCCGTTCAGCTCGATCGCGCGCAGGATCGCCGCCTCGCCCACCGGCACCAGGCCGCGCTGCCACGCCAGCCCAGCAGCAGCGTGTTCATCGCCTGCGCGTTGCCGAACAGATGCTCGGCCAGACGCACGGCATGCAGATAGACCGAGGCGTCGCGCATCGGTCGCGCGCTCGATCGTGCGCCGATGCAGCACCGCGTCGATCGGCAGATTGGCGTCGTGCTTGAACGCGGCGGTGGCGGCGAGATCGAGGTTGCCGATCACCGCGGCGGACGCCGCATTGCGCTCCAGCACGCCGGGGCCCGCGGCGACCGCGAGATCGGCGGCGATCATCACATCGGCGGTGCCGAGCGGGACGCGCACCACGTCCAGCGCCGACTCCTCGTCGGCGATCTGCACATGCGCGACGACGGTGCCGTTCTTCTGCGCCAGCCCGGTGAAGTCGAGCGTGCGCACCGCCTTGCCTTCCAGATGCGCCGCCATCGCCAGGATCGCGCCGGACGTGACGATGCCGCCGCCGCCAATGCCGGCGAACAGCGCGCGCCATGGCTTGTCGGTCGCGGGCACTGTCGGCTGCGGCAGCGTGGCGGCGAGTTCATCCTCGCGCGCCTGCCAATGCGGATCGGCGTCCGGCGCACTCGGCGGACCGGCGACGGTGACGAAGCTTGGGCAGAAGCCCTTCAGGCAGGACAGATCGACGTTGCAGCTTGTCGGGTTGATGCGGCGCTTGCGGCCGAGTGCGGTCTCGACCGGTTCGATCGCGATGCAGCCGGATTGCGTGGAGCAGTCGCCGCAGTTCTCGCACACCTGCTCGTTGATCACGACGCTCTGCGTCGGCTGCGCCATCTTGCCCCGTTTGCGGCGGCGGCGCTTTTCCGTGGCGCAGACCTGATCGTAGATCAGCACCGAGACGCCGTCGTACTCGCGCAGTTCGCGCTGCACCGCGTCGAGTTCCGTCGCGCGTGTGCCGCGTGGTGCCGGTCGGCAGCGCAGACGGCGGCGGCAGGCGATCTTCTTCGTCGGCGACGAGGGCGATGCGGGAGATGCCTTCCGCGGCGACCTGTGCGGCGATTGCGGTGACCGGGAAGCCGCCCTCGGCCGGCTGGCCGCCGGTCATCGCCACCGCGTCGTTGAACAGGATCTTGTAGGTGATGCGCGCGCTTCGCGGCGACCGCCTGGCGGATCGCCATGATGCCGGAATGCGTGTAGGTGCCGTCGCCGATATTGGCGAACATGTGCGGCGTGTCGGTGAACGGCGCCATGCCGACGAAGGGCGCGCCCTCGCCGCCCATGTGGGTGAAGGTGCGCGTCTGGTCGCCGTCATCCAGCGCCATGAAGTGGCAGCCGATGCCGGCGGTGGCGAAACTGCCTTCCGGCAGACGCGTCGACGTGCCGTGCGGGCAGCCGGCGCAGAAAGCCGGGATGCGGCGCAGCAGTCCGGGCGGGCGATCCGGCATGCGTGGTGCCGGCGGATCGGCGACGTTCAGGCCGGCCGAGCGCAGGAAGCCGGCGAGGCCGACGGCGACCGCTTCCGGCGACAATTCCATCAGCGGCGACAGCAGTGGCGCGCCGGATGGATCGGTCTTGCCGCTGACCTCGGGGCGCTCGTCGGCGGGCAGGTTGTACAGCGCGTCGCGGATCTGCGCTTCGACGAAGCTGCGCTTTTCCTCGACCACCAGCAGTGCGCGCTTGCCGCGCGCGAATTCGCGCAGGCCGACGGTTTCCAGCGGCCAGGTCATCGCGACCTTGTAGAGCGCGATCTGCGGGTGGTCTTCCAGGTCGAGCATGCGCAGCGCGTGCATCGTGTCTTCGTGCGCGCGCCCGACGGTGACGATGCCGATCGGTGCATCGTCCCCGCCGAAGACGCGGCGGTCGAGGCGGTTGGCGCGCGCCCACGCCAGCACGGCGGGAATGCGCTCCTGCACCACGCGGCGTTCCAGTTCCGTGCGGTCGGCGGGGAAGCGCAGGCCTGGGTCGAAGTTCAGGCCGTGCGGCGGCACCGGGAACACCGGGTGTGATGAAGTTGCGTACCGAGGGGATGATCAACGTGGCCGCCTGCTCGGCGGTCTCGGCGGTCGTCTTCAGCGCCACCCACAGGCCGGAAAAGCGCGACAGCGCGATGCCGGCGAGGCCGAGATCGAGGATGTCCTGCGCGGAGGCGGGGTTCAGCACGGGGATGAACACGCCTTCGAAGACGTGCTCGGTCTGGTGCGGATAGGTGGACGAATGCGCGCCGTGGTCGTCGCCGGCCACAGCCAGCACGCCGCCATGTGCCGACGTGCCGATGAAATTGCCGCAGTGCAGCGCGTCGCCGGCGCGGTCGACGCCGGGGCCTTTGCCGTACCACATGCCGAACACGCCATCGACGCGCTTGCCGGGGAAGGCGTCGAGCTGCTGCGTGCCGTACAGCATGGTGGCGGCGAGGTCTTCGTTGACGCCGGGCTGGAAGCGGATGTTGTGCGCGTCGAGCAGCGTCTGGCGGCGCCAGAGTTCCCGGTCCAGCCCGCCCAGCGGCGAGCCGCGATAGCCCGACACCAGCGCGCCGGTGTTCAGGCCGGCGGCGCGGTCGAGCCGGGCCTGCTCCAGCAGCACGCGGACCAGCGCCTGGATGCCGGTGAGCAGGATCGGGGTGTCGAGATCGACGAAGCGGCTTTCCAGCGTGGTGCCGGTGGGCGGCGTGGCGCGGTGGGGCCGAGACCGATATCCATCTTGGATCATCTCTCCGCTTGGAGGCGGGTGAAGCGTCTCTAGAACTTAGGCTTGCGCGGGCGATGTTGCCATGTGAGGCGAAGGCGCGCACGGGGAGTTGGCGAAATAGAACCCGAAGCTGCGCCGAAGGTCGTTGCGGCGACTGGATGTTACCGTCGGGATGCGGTGGCGCGCATGAGTTGTGCGCGGGAGTACGGTGGCGCCGGAGAGAGTGGGAGCGGAGGATTCGCCATGACGATCGTACCGATCCGGGGGTTGTTCGAGGCGCATCTGACCGTCGGCGACCTGGATCGCTCGGTCAAGTTCTATCGCGACGTGCTGGGCTTGCCGGTTGCGTACCGCATACCCAAGCGCCAGGTGGCGTTCTTCTGGGTGCCCACTCCGGAGCGGGGCATGCTTGGTCTGTGGTCGATCGGCACTTCGCCACTGCGGATGCGATTGCACACCGCCTTTACCGTCGATCTGGCGGACGTCTTCGCTTCGGTTGCCCGACTGCGCGATGCGGGCCTTGTGCCTCGGTCGCCTGATGGCGAGCCGGTCGATGAACCTGTCGTGTTGGCCTGGATGCCGGCGGCGAGCGTGTATTTCGATGACCCGGACGGTAATTCCCTGGAGTACATTGCCAAGCTCCCGGACACGCCTCGGCCGGAGCTTGGTCGCGTGACGTGGTCGGATTGGCGGAGGGAGTCGATGAGCGACGAGGTTCGCGTTGAGCGGCGCGATGGCTGGCGGAAGCTGGTATTGAACCGGCCAGACAAGTTGAACGCCGCGAATGCTGTGCTGCTGACCGCGCTGCTGGCGGCGTTGGATGAGGCGGAGGCGGATCACGCCTGCCGCGCGCTTTTGCTGACGGGTGAGGGGCGCGCGTTCTGCGCCGGGCAGGAGTTGGGGGCGGAAGTGTTGCCGACAGCGGACGGGCCGCCTGATCTGGTCAAGGTGGTCGATCTGCATCACCGGCTTGTGCGCCGGCTGCGCAGCATCCCGTTGCCGGTGGTGTGCGCGGTGAATGGTGTGGCGGCCGGCGCGGGGGCGAGTTATGCGCTGGCGTGCGACATTGTCCTGGCGGCACGCGGCGCGAAGTTCATCGAGGCATTCGTGAAGATCGGGCTGGTGCCGGATTCGGGTGCGAGTTTCTTTCTGCCTCGGTTGATTGGCGACGCTCGGGCGCGTGCGCTGGCGATGCTTGGCGAGCCGGTGGACGCGGCAAAGGCCGAGGCTTGGGGAATGATCTGGCGGGTTGTGGATGACGCTGCGTTGCAGGCGGAAGCCGAGACGCTGACGGCGCATCTGGCGAAGCAGCCGACCGATGCGCTGGCGGCAATGAAGCGCATGTTCGCCGCGTCCGCGACCAACACGCTGGATGCGCAACTGGACCTCGAGCGCGACCTGCAAGGTGCGGCGGGGCGTAGTGCGGATTACGCGGAGGGCGTGCAGGCTTTCCTGGAGAAGCGTGCGCCGGCGTTTCGGGGGCGCGCATGAACGATCTCGGTGCGGGCGCGCGCCGAGGCGATGTGGGCGGAGGATCGCGCGAGCTCCGGGTTGGGGATGCGACTGGATGACGTGGCGCCGGGCCGGGCGCGCCTGTCCATGACGGTCACCGAGGCGATGGCCAATGGTCACGGCATTTGCCATGGCGGCTTCATATTCGCGCTGGCGGATTCGGCGATGGCCTTTGCGGCCAATCCGCGTGGTGAGGCCGCGGTGGCGCAGCATGCCGCGATCACCTTCGTGCGTCCGGGGCAGCGTGGGCGAGATGCTGGTCGCTGACGCGGTGGAACGGATGCAAGCTGGCCGTTCGGGGATTTACGATGTGCGCGTCTGCACTGCGGACGGCGAGCTGGTGGCCGAG
The DNA here is from genome assembly GCA_963790445.1 of uncultured Alphaproteobacteria bacterium. Lineage (GTDB taxonomy): Bacteria > Pseudomonadota > Alphaproteobacteria > Acetobacterales > Acetobacteraceae > JAMXLO01. The sequence goes on from CAWBON010000018.1 coordinate 193,229, forward strand.
TTCCGGGGGCATACGCGCACGATTCGCGGAAAGTCGGAGGGATAGATGGCCGGCTGGGATCCGATCGAAACCGCGTCGCGCGACGAGATCGCCGCATTGCAATGCGAGCGGCTGGCGTGGACGTTGCGCCATGCCTATACGAACGTAGCGCATTACCGCGCCGCGTTCGATCGCGCCGGTGTGCATCCCGACGATTTCCGGACGCTCGACGATCTGGCGAGGTTTCCGTTCACCAGCAAGCAGGACCTGCGCGCGAACTATCCGTTCGGCATGTTCGCCGTGCCGCGCGAGAAGCTGGTGCGCGTACATGCATCGTCCGGCACTACGGGCAAGCCGACAGTGGTCGGGTATACGGCGAAGGACATCGAGGTTTGGGCGCATGTCGTCGCGCGTTCCATCTACGCGGCGGGTGGCCGGCCGGGGATGATCGTGCATGTGGCGTATGGCTATGGATTGTTCACCGGTGGTCTGGGCGCGCATTACGGCGCGGAACGGTTGGGCTGCACGGTGGTGCCGGTGTCGGGTGGCATGACGGAACGCCAGGTGCAGTTGATAACCGATTTCCGGCCCGACGTGATCATGGTGACGCCGAGTTACATGCTGGCGATTCTGGACGAATTCCGGCGGCAGGGGCTGGATCCGCGCGCGTGTTCGCTGAACATCGGGATTTTTGGCGCCGAACCGTGGACCAACGCGATGCGCCGCGAGATCGAGGACGGATTCAAGATGGATGCCGTCGATATCTACGGTTTGTCGGAGGTGATGGGACCTGGTGTGGCGAACGAATGTATCGAGACGAAGGATGGGCTGCATATCTGGGAGGATCACTTCTATCCGGAGGTGATCGACCCGGAGACCGGCGCCGTCATGCCGGAAGGCGAGCGCGGCGAACTGGTGTTCACCACGCTGACCAAGGAAGGCATGCCGGTGGTGCGTTATCGCACGCGCGATCTGACTCGCCTGCTGCCGGGAACCGCGCGGACGATGCGGCGGATGGAGAAGGTCACCGGCCGGTCGGACGACATGGTGATCGTGCGCGGTGTGAACATGTTTCCCACGCAGGTGGAAGAGCAGTTGCTGAAAAGCGAGGCGCTGACCGGGCATTATCAGATCGTGCTGACTCGCGAGGGCCGGATGGACGATGTCGCGGTGCACGTGGAGGCTCGGCCCGAGTATTTCGATCCGGTGTTGCTGGAAGCGGAGGCGAAGGTGGTGGTGGCGCGCATCAAGGACACCATCGGGCTGACCACGCGCGTTGTGGTGGAGCCGCCAGGTGGGATCGAGCGGTCGGTGGGCAAGGCGCGGCGGGTGGTTGATCGGCGGCCGAAGGAATAGCGCGCGGCGGCCGCCTGGCATTGCGGGCAGCGCTGCGACCCGGCAATGCCGGTCCAGTAAGCGCCGGCTCGAATCGGGCACGAGATTGCTTCGTCGCTGCGCTTTTCGCAGTCGACGCGGACTGTGATGAACTGTGGGCAGACGATTTTTCTCTTGTGCGCCCCGGCGTCTGTTCGCTATAGCGCAATGATGGACCAGCGATTTCGGATGACGAACGCAGCCGGCAATTCGCTTGCATCGCAAGCGAATACACTGTCCGTTCGTCGCAACTCCGAAAAAGCTCCGTGCCATGTCACCCATCATCACAGTCCGCAATCTTCGCAAGCGCTATCGCTACGCTAGATCCGGCGGACTGCTGGCTGCGGTCTTTCCCGACTACCAAACGATCGACGCGCTGGACGATCTGAGCTTTGACGTCTCGGCTGGCGAACGCATCGCCATCATCGGACCGAATGGCGCCGGCAAGTCCACCACGCTCAAGATCCTTACCGGCATCCTGGAGCCGTCGGAGGGATCGGCTGCGGTACTCGGCCTGATCCCATGGCGTGACAGGACGGCGCTGGCGCATCGCATCGGCGTAGTGTTCGGGCAGCGCTCGCAACTGTGGGGCGAACTGCCGGTGCGCGAGTCATTCGACTTGCTGCGCCACATCTACGCACAGGAGAAACCGGCATTCACCGCGCGGCTTGGCCGTCTGGTAGAGCGTTTCGCCCTGGCGCACCTGCTGGCACAACCGGTGAACCGCCTGTCGCTCGGCCAGCGCATGCGCTGTGAATTGGTGGCGAGCCTGTTGCACGCACCGTCGGTTTTATTCCTGGATGAACCGACGATCGGCCTCGACATCACGGCCAAGGCGGCGATGCGCGACCTGATCAAACAGCAGGCGCACGATGAGGGGCAGACGGTGCTGCTGACCTCGCACGACACGCGCGATATCGAACTTGTGTCCGACCGGGTCATCGTCATCAACGCCGGACGCATCGTCGTCGATCAGCCGACAAGCGAGCTGCGTCGACGCTTTCTTGGCCGCAAGCTGGTGACGATCCGCTCGGTGGCGATGGCGATCGCGCTGGACTTGCCGGGCGTGACAATGCGATCAGCCGAACCGCATGAAACGCTGTTCGATGTCGATACCGGCAAGCTGCACGTGGAACGGTTGATCGAAGCGGCACTCGCCGTTGGCGGCATCGAGGACATCACGATCGAGGATCCTCCGATGGAGGAGGTGATCCATGAAATCTATGCATCCGCCGCGCGCGCCGCGGATTGAGCGCACGCTCGCGATGCTGTGCATCGGCGCCGCCGCCACCTGGGCGGGGCGCACGGTGCTGCTGGGGCGCGGCGTGTTCTACCTGCTGGTCATCACGCTGCTGTCGGCGTTCTGGGACCTGGTTGCGGCGGAACGCCTGCCCGGCACGCTCGCATCGCTGCTGCCGGTGGGTGGGCTTGCGGTCTACATCGGCGTGACGGAGTGGATCGTGCTGTCGGTGCCTTCAATTCATCTGCGCCTGGAAGACGATATCCGATCGGGTGCAATCGAGGCACATCTGCTGCGGCCGGTTTCCTATCCATGGCTGCGGGTATCGGAAACCTGCGGCGGTCTGCTTGTGCGACTGGGGGCACTTGGGGTGGCCGGGATGGTCGGACTTGTAGTGTCCAGACATGCCGGGCCGTCGCCCGTGATCTGGTGCTGCCTCTGCATACTCGGCGTGCTGGGCGGGATGGTTGGCGTGCTGACTTACGCATTGGTCGGGATGTGCGCGTTCTGGGTGCGCCGGACTACGCCGATCTATCTGTGCGTGCAGAAGCTGTCGTTCCTGCTGGGCGGTCTGCTCGCGCCGTTGACCTTGTATCCCGATTGGTTACTGAACATCGCCGAAAACAGTCCATTTGCCGCGCAACTGTATTGGCCGGCTGTCATCGTTATTGCGCCCACAGCAGCAACAGTTTCCCATGCTCTGCTGATGCAAGTGCTGTGGATCGCGATCCTTGCGATGCTGCTGGCATTCATCTGGCGCGTCGGCCTGAAGCGCGTGTTGCGGAACGGCGTGTGAGATGCGCTCACTCGCATTATATCTGTTGCAGGTTGGCGCATTATATCTGTTGCAGGTTGGCGCGGCGATCCGCCTGTCGTTCTCCGACCGGGCGAACTTCTGGCTGCAGCTTGGCGGCATGGGTCTCAACAATGGCTTTGTCCTGCTGATGTGGTTTCTGTTCTTTGCCGGATTTCGCAGCGTGGGCGGCTGGCGGCTGGCCGATGTCGCGCTGATGATCGGCATTCTGGCGTTCACCGTCGGCACGGCGGGCGTGTTCGCCGGTGGCTATCGCGACATGGCGGCAGCGATCCTGCGGGACGAGGTGGATGCGCTGCTGACACAGCCGCGTGCAGTGCTGCCGCGATTGCTGGCGCAAGAGAGCATCGCCAGTGCCTGGGGCGACGTGATCGTGGGTGCGGTCCTGCTGGCGCACTTCGCGGCGCTGCAATGGCATGATCTGCCCGCGCTGGTGTTCGCATTGTTTGGCAGCCTGGCGGTGTTTTTGGCAACCGGCGTGCTGGTGGCGAGCCTGGCCTTCTGGCTACGCGGTGCGCGCAGCTTCGCGCGGGATGTGGTGGATCTGGTTATCCTGCTGTCAAGCTATCCCGGCTCGATCTATTCCGGGACCATGCAGATTATCGTATATACATTTGTACCTGCCGGGTTCGTGGTGCTGGTGCCGGTGGCGTTCCTGCGCGAGCCGGGCGTGGCAGGCGCGATGATATTGGCTGGCGCGGCCGTTGCCTATGCGGGACTGGCCGTTGCAGCCTTCATGTTGGGCGTGCGGCGGTATCGGCGGGGGTGAAGGGCAAAAGCCACGTCAATGGAGGAACGGAGGAAATCATGCGGGCGTTGGCAAGGCATATCGATAGCGTCGCGGTTGCTCAATGCGATATGTGCTCCGGACGGAACCCCATGCCGACAATGCGCGCCGGCAGACGCCGCAGTATCGGATAACGTCCGAGCATACGGACTGCCAGCGGCGGCTGTGGCGTGGTCGTGCCGCGCAGCACGTTGCTGATGACGCGCTTCTGGATCAGCACCTGCATGCCCTGCGTCAGGCGCGTCGGCAACTCGCGGCGGCGTTGTACGGCACGCAGATCGTTCAGCGTGGCGCCGCCCTCGCGCAGGCGCGGTACAAGAATATTGGCCGCGGCGACAGCATCCTGGATCGCCAGGTTGATTCCTATGCCACCGATTGGCGACATGGCGTGCGCGGCATCGCCGATGCACAGCAGGCCCGGACGGAACCAGGTGTTCAAGCGGTTCACCGCGACAGTCAGCAGTTTCACATCGTCCCACGACGCAAGTTCGTGCACGCGATCCCGCAGAAACGGCGCAAGCTGCACAATGTCCGCGTGGAATGCGTCCAGTCCGCGAGCATGCACCTCGTCGATACCACCCTTGGGAATAACGTAGGCACACTGCCAATAGTCGCCACGGTCCAGCATGATGAAGATACGGCCGGCATCGACGTGACCGAACGTCTGACCGGGATCGCTCGCTGACTTCGACAGGCGCAGCCACAGCACGTCCATCGGCGCGCCGCGATCGACCACCTCGAAGCCGGCGGCATCGCGTATCGTGGAGTGGCGACCATCGGCGGCAATAGTCAGATGGGCGTTGATTTCAAGATCGCCGTCGGGGCCTTGCGCGTTCACGCCGACCATGCGGTCGCCTTCGCGCTTCAGGCCGGTGGCATCGGTGCTCATCAGCAGTCGGAACGTCGGATAACGATTCGCTTCGTCCGCGATGAAGTCCAGGAATTCCCATTGCGGCATTAAGGCGATGAACTTTGCCCGGGTCGGCAAATGTGTGAAGTCCGCGACCTGAATGAACTGGTCGCCGATCTGGACGCCGAGTGTGCGGACTTCGCTGTGCGGCCGCGCAAGGAATTTGTCGAGCAGGCCGAGTTCGTGCATCACCTGCATGGTGGACGGATGTACCGTGTCGCCGCGGAAATCGCGCAGGAAGTCCGCGTGTTTCTCCAGCACGACCACGTCGATGCCGGCGCGGGCGAGCAGGAATCCCAACATCATTCCGGCCGGCCCGCCGCCGGCGATGCAGCAACGGGTGGTCAGGTCAGCCATGCGGCTATTCGGCTGCGTGCAATCGCGGCGTGTAGGCGGGAACCGCGGCGCGCTGCGAGGACGCCATGGGCTGCGGCCACCAGCGGTGTTCCCACTCGGCGAACAGCGGTTTCAGCTTCGGCATCACCGCGTCGGCGAACAGTCGCGAGTTGTACTTGGTCAGTTCCTTGCTCATGTTGCCGAACTGCAACAGCAGCATCAGGTTGCCGACGTTGAGGTTTGTCGCGACCTCGCGCAGTTGTTCCACCACTTCGTCCGGCGAGCCGATGATGACGTAGCCCTGATCGACGATGGCATCGATCTCGCGTGCGAGCGTCTTGAACTTGTCGGAGTAGGACGCCGCCTTTGCGACCTGGCTCTGCAGTCCCATACGCTGCGTAGCTTCGCTGGCGTAGCCGGGCGGGGCGGCGAAGCGTGGGTCAATGTGCAGGCAATTGCCGTAGAAGTACTCTGCGGATTCCGCGTAGAGGTCGATGGCGTGCTGGCGGCTTTCTCCGACGCCGACGAATTGCAGGAAACCGGCGCGGTAGGGATTACGGTCCTTGCCGAGACGCGCCATTTCGTTCCAGAAACCGTCCATTGTGGCGCGGCCGATCTTGTAGCCGTAGTAGCTGAGATAGCAGTAGACGTAGTCCATCTCGGCGCACCACTGCCAGGTTTCCACCGATCCGCCGCCTGGCACCCAGATTGGCGGATGCGGTTGCTGCACGGGGCGTGGCCAGATGTTGACGTAGCGCTGTTGGTTGAAGCGGCCATTGAACGCGAAGGTGTCGCGATCGGTCCAGGCGCGCAGGATCAGGTCGTGCGCTTCGTGGTAGCGGTCGCGCAGCAGCGATGGGTTCTGCCCGTAGGCGTAACAGGTGTCCATCGGTGAACCGACCGGGAAGCCGGCAATCAGCCGACCACCGGAGATGACGTCGATCATCGCGAATTCCTCGGCGACGCGCGTCGGTGGGTTGTACAGCGCCAGCGAATTGCCCATCACGCAGATCGCGGTGTCGGTGGTGCGGCGGGCAAGCGATGATGCGATGAGGTTCGGCGAGGGCATCAGGCCGTAGCCGTTGGAATGATGCTCGTTCACGCACACCGCGTCGAAGCCGCAGTCGGCGGCGTATTCCAATTCGTCCATGAAGTCGTTGTACATGTGATGCGCGCGTCGTGGATCGAACATCGACGAATGGATGTCCACCCAGACCGAGGGATGCTTGTCGCGGAAGCCAGCCGGCAGTTCGGTGTAGGGCATCAGGTGGAACCACATCAGGCGCATCGTACAGATCCTCCTTTGTTTTTCCCGATTGTCATGGCGGGGCTTGGGCCCGCCATGACGGCTGACACCACTATTCCGCTGCGCGCAGTGGTGGTGCGTAGGCGGGCACGTCAGCACGCAACGCGGCGTCCATCGGCTTCGGCCACCAGCGGTGTTCGTAATCCGCGAACTTGCCGTGCAGCTTCGGCATCACCCGTTCGGCGAACAGCTTCGTGTTGTAGAGGGTCAGCTCCTTGCTCATGTTGCCGAACTGCATCAGCAGCATCAGGTTGCCGACATGCAGGTTGGTGGCAAGTTCGTCGATCTGCTCTACCACTTCGTCGGGTGAGCCAATGACCAGGTAACCGGCTTCCACCAGGTCCTTCATCTGCGTTGGCCGCGCCAGGGAGCGCGCCGCGGCGGCACTGACCTGGCTGGTCAACCCGAAGCGCATGGTGGCTTCGGTGGTATAGCCGGGCGGCGCGGCAAAGCGCGGATCGACATGCAGGCAGCGACCGAAGAAATACTCCGCGGCTTCGGTGTAGAGTTCGATAGCCTGCTGCCGCGATTCCGCCACCGCGACGGTCTGCGCGAAGCCTGCGCGATACGGATTGCGGTCCTTGCCCAGCCGATCCATCTCCGCCCAGTAGCCGTCCATCGTGGCCTTGCCGACCTTGTGTCCGTAGTACGACAGATACGAATAGACGTAGTCCATCTCGGCGCACCACTGCCAGGTCTCGATCGAGCCGCCTCCGGGAATCCACACCGGCGGATGCGGGTGCTGGATCGGGCGCGGCCAGATGTTGACGTAGCGCTGCTGATTGAACCGGCCGTTGAAGGCGAACGTGTCCGGTTCCTGCCAGGCCTTCATCACCAGGTCATGCGCTTCGAGGTAGCGTTCGCGCAACTGCGACGGGTTCTGGCCGTAGGCGAAGCAGTCATCCATCGGTGTGCCGACTGGGAACCCGGCGATCAACCGCCCGCCGGAGATGACGTCGATCATCGCGAATTCTTCGGCGACGCGCGTTGGCGGGTTGTACAGCGCCAGAGAATTGCCCATGACGCAAATGGTGGTGTTGGTGGTGCGGCGTGCGAGTGATGTTGCGATCAGATTGGGCGACGGCATCAGCCCATAGCCGTTGGAATGATGCTCATTGACGCAGATCGCATCGAAGCCGCATTCGGCGGCGTATTCCAGTTCATCCATGAAGTCGTTGTACATGTGGTGGGCGCGGCGGGGGTCGAACAGGGAGGAGTGGATGTCCACCCAGACGGACGGATGCTTTTCCCGGAAGTCGTCCGGGAGTTCGGTGTACGGCATCAGGTGGAACCACATGAACTTCATGACGCTGCTTGCTCCCGATCGAAGCTACCGGCACGGACTTCCTGCCAACGCCGGTTCCCGTACGCGGCATCGCAAAGTATTTTAACACGGAGGACGAGCGGAGGGCCACGGAGGGCCACAGGAGTTCGAGCGGCTCCGACTCCTGTGGCCCTCCGTGGTCACAGCATGCGCTGCAAAATCAGCTTCTGCACATCCGATGTGCCCTCATAAATCTGGCACACCCGCACATCGCGATAGATCCGCTCCACCGGATAATCCGCCAGATACCCATACCCACCCAGCGTCTGTATCGCCGCCGTGCACACCGCCTCCGCCGCCTCACTCGCAAACAGCTTCGCCATGCACGCAGCTTCCAGCGCCGGCACCCCCTCCGCCTTCAACCGCGCCGCGTACAGCGTCAACTGCCGCGCTGCCTCCAGCTTCGTCTTCGCATCGGCCAACCGGAACCCCACCGCTTGCAGATCCATGATCCGTCCGCCGAACGCCTGGCGCTCCTTGGCGTACGCCACCGCGTAATCCAGCGCGGCGCGCGCCATGCCCACACTCTGCGCGGCAATGCCGATCCGCCCACTCTCCAGCGTGGACAGCGCGATGCGATAGCCTTCGCCCTCGGCGCCGATACGCTGATCCTCCGGCACCTCCATGTCCTCGAACGCCAGCGCGCAGGTTTCGCTCGCCTTCTGGCCCAGCTTCTCTTCCCGCCGCACGACGACATAACCCGGCGTCGCCTTGTCCACGACGAAGCACGAAATGCCCTTGCGCCCCGCGCTCGGATCGGTGACCGCGAACAGCACCGTGCTGCCCGGAATGCCGCCGGACGAAATGAACTGCTTGGCGCCGTTGATCACATAGCGGTCGCCCTTCCGCACCGCCCGTGCGCGCAGGTTCGACGCATCCGATCCGGCCTGCGGTTCGGTCAGCGCGAACGATCCCACCGCGGCGCCGGTCGCCAACGGACGCAACCAGCGATCCTTCTGTGCGTCCGTGCCGAAGTGATCGATCACGATGCAGGTCGGCGAGTTGTGCACGCTCACCATGGTGGAGACCGAGCCGTCGCCGGCGGCGATCTCCTCCAGCAACAGCGCGTAGGTGACCGGATCGATCTCCGAGCCGTCCCACTTCGCCGGCGTGGTGGCGCCGAAGATGCCGAGTTCGCCTAGTTCGCGGATGATCTCCGGCTCGATGGCGCCGGCCTTTTCGCGGGCCGCGGCGCCGGGCGCCAGTCGGTCGGCTGCGAACTTGCGCACCATATCGATGACCAGAGTGTCGGTGCCGACGGGCGTGTGATCAGGCATGGCTGGTTTCCTCGCGGCAGTCGTTGGCGGCACGATACCCCGCTTGCCCGCCGGACGCGAAGCGCCGACGCTTGCCGCACCACAGCCCAGGAGACAGCCGCATGACGCCAGCTTCGCCCGATGTCGATGTCGTCGTGATCGGCGCCGGCCTGGCGGGCCTCGGCGCGGCGACCGCGCTGCGCGACGCCGGCCGCAGCGCATTGGTGCTGGAGGCGTCGGATCGCATCGGCGGCCGCGCATGGACCGCGTATCCAGCCGAGTTGGGCGGCGTTTGGTTCGACATGGGCGCGGTCTGGCTGCACAGCGCCGAACGCAATCCCCTGGTGCCGATCGCCCGGTCGGCCGGCGAGGTGTTGCTGCGCGCCGATGAATTACGCCGCGAGCGCACCTTCGTCGGCGCCCGCGAGGCAACACCGGCGGAATACCAGGATTTTTCCGGCGCCTGGCCGCGCTTCGAGGACATGGCCGCCCGCATCCTGGCGGCCCACGCCGATGCGCCGCTGGCCGACGTGGCTCGGGCCATGCCGGACGACCCTTGGGCGGTGACGGTGGAGACCTGGGAAGGGCCGATCATCTGCTGCGCCGCCGCAGACCAGTACAGCCTGCTCGACTGGCAGCGGAATGCGCTGTCCGGCAGCAACCTGGTGCCGCAGGGTGGCATCGGCGCGTTCGTCAGTCGGCGTCTTGGCCTTGGCCTCGACATCAGACTGGGGACTCCGGTGAGCCTTGTCCGCTGGAACGGGCCCGGCGGCCGCATCATGGTGGAAACGCCGCGCGGCGCGATCACCGCGAACGCTGCCATCGTCACGGTGTCCACCGGCGTACTGGCGTCCGGCGCGATCCGCTTCGACCCGGGCCTGCCGGCCGAGACACAAGCCTGCGTCGACGCGCTGCCGATGGGGTTGGCGGTGAAGGTGGCGTTGCGCGCCAACGGCCCGGACCGGCTGGACCTGCCGCTGCATTGCTCGGTTGACCGGCAGGTGGCGCGCAGCGGCGATCCCACCATGGGATTCCAATGCTGGCCGCACGGCCGGGATTACGTGCAGGGCTGGGTGGGCGGTCCCGCGGCATGGGAACTGGCGCGAGCGGGCGACGGTGCGGCGGTGGATTTCGCACTCGGCCAGTTGCGCGCGATCTTTGGTGGACGAGTGGATCGGCTGTTCGCCGGCGGCGCACGGCTGGTGACGCACTGGGACGCTGATCCGCTCGTGCGCGGTTCGTACTCCTGGGTGCGACCAGGCGATGCTGACGCGCGCATGGCATTGGCACGCCCGTTGGCCGATGGTCATCTGCTGCTCGCCGGGGAGGCCTGCCACAATGGCTTCGCCGGCACGGTGGCTGGGGCATGGATCAGCGGCCAGGACGCGGCGCGGCACGTGGCGTGATGTCGCCATATAGCGCTATCGGCCGCCGGACGTTGTCACCCCCACAACGCGCGCGTGGCAATCCGCGCGCCATCGCGCAGCGCCTCGAACTTCGCCCAGATCACTGTCGGATGAACCTCCGGCTGATACGTCGCCTGCGAGGAGAACCCACAATCCGCACCGGCCACGACATTCTCGCGCCCGACCAGACGCGCGAAACGCACCAGACGTTCGGCAATCCACTCGGGATGCTCGACGATGTTGCTGGAATGCGTGATCACCCCGGGGATCAGCACCTTGTCCGGCGGCAGCTTCACCGTCTCCCACAGATGATACTCATGCTCGTGCCGCGCGTTCGCTGCCTCGAAACTGTAGGCACCGGCATTCACCCGCAGCATGTAGCCGGCGACATCCGCCAGCGCCGCCTCGTGGATGCGCGGGCCATGGTTGATGCCGTAGCACGTGTGATAGCGCACGCGCTCCGGCGGAATGTCGTGCAGGCTCGCGTTGATCGCCGCGACGTAGATCTCCGCCCGAGTCCGACGCTGTGCGGCATCGAACGTCGGATCGCCGAACAGATCAGATAGAAACGGATCGTCGATCTGCAGGATGAACCCCGCATCGACGATCGCCTGGTATTCCGTATGCAGCGCCGCGCCGACCGCCAGAAAGAACGCCTCGTCCGTATTGTAGAATTCGTTCGACCCCACGCCACTCGGCGCCACTGCGGGCATGAAGGCGGCGTGATGCGGCACGCCCGACAGCGCGGCCTTCAGGTTGTCGATGTCGCGCTGTAGTGCCGCCTCGCCGCGGTAACGGATCGGACCGGTGCAGACCAGCGGCACAACCGGTGCGACGGAACCGCCAAGCATCGCGGTCCTGAAGTAGTGCTCATAGTATTCCGGAAACGCTGCGACCTCGGCCGCGAACGTGGTGCGGCGCTGCTGCGGCCGAGCCTCGAACCCATCGAGCCTCTCGCGCACATAGGTGAAGAAGCCGGATTTCGACTGTTCGCCGTCGCACGGGATGTCGATGCCGGTTGCCACCTGCTTGCGCACGCATTCGGCAACGGCGGTACGCACATGCGCCTGATACGTGTCTTCGCTGTAGCCGCGACCTTCCAGCCGCGCCTTCATCATGTCGAGCAGGTCGTGCGGGCGCGGCAGGCTGCCGACATGCGTGGTCGTGATGCGGTCGGTATTCTGTTGAAGCGCCATCCTATCCCAGCCGTCGCCGATACAGCGCGATCAGCCGCTCCCAATGTCGTTCCGCGGCTGGCTTGTCGTAACACCAGCGTTGTGGGAATGCGAAGCCGTGGTGGACGGCGGGATACATCTCCAGCTCACCCGGATTGCCGGAATGTTCTAACAGGCCGCGCAATTGCTCGACCATCGGCAGGGGCGCCAGTTCGTCATGCTCCGCGCAACCGATGTAGAGCTCGCCTTTGGCTTTCCCCAGATTGAGGTGCGGGCTTTCTTCCGCATCGCTCACCAGCCAGGTGCCATAGAACGATGCGGCGGCGGCGACGCGATCCGGATAGCGCGCCGCCGCAGCCAACGCGTACGGGCCGCTCATGCAATAGCCGTGCGCGCCGACCGGTCCCGGCTTCGCGGCTTCCTGCCGATCGGCGAATGCAATCATCGCGGCGACATCGTCCACCACCGGCGGAATAGTCATCCTGGTGCGTACGGCGCGCATGCGCTGCTGCTCCACACTGCCCTTTTCCAACACGTCCGGACCGTAGATCGTGTCACGACCGGCGCGGTAATACAGATTGGGCAGCAGCACGTAGTAGCCGACCGTGCCGAGCCGACGCGCCATGTCGCGGAGCTCCTCACGGATGCCGGGCGCGTCCATCAGCAACATTACGGCGGGGAACGGCCCGCCGCGCTCGGGGTGGCAGACGAATGTCTCCATCGCGCCCGCCTTGGTGGCGATGTCCAGGGTCTGCTCGATCATAAATGCGCCTCCCGCGCGCTATTCTGTCGGGACGAACAGCATTACGCATTCCGCCATGGTCAGATGGCGGAATGCGCTGTGCTGTTCCGCCTTAGTCGATCACTTCGCGGGCGCCATTGCGTTCGCGCGGCGACGTTCGATATCCGCCCGCGCCTTGGCACGCCTCTCGTCGAACCGCGGCACGCGGGCACGCGTGTTGGGATGCGCGATGTTGTCGGCTTCACCGGGATTCTTCTGTGCCCCGGCCCAGCCCTCCTCGGCGATGTCGAAGATCACGCCGGCGGGGTCGGTGTATTTCACTTCGTAGCCGCCCTTGTTGTGCGGATCGCCCATGATCCAAGTCGCACCGGCGGCGGTCGCTGCCTTGCCGCTGGCGATTGCATCGTCCACCCACAGGCCGAGATGATGCAGGCCGACGTAGTCCTTGCCGGTGCCCTGCGCCGCCACGTCGTCCTTGAACTTCAGCAACGCGAGGTTGATCACGCCGTCGGTCAGGAACACGCCTTCCGCAAGCTTGCCGTCGGTCTCGCCGAGTTCCTCGAGGCCGAATGCCTCCTTGTAAAATTCCGCCGAAGCCCAGGGGTCGGGGACGCTGATCGCGATGTGGCGGATCTTGCCTTTGTTCTTGGTGGTCATCAGTTGGTTCCTCCTTGCAGTGACGCGCGTGGTCAGTGACGTCTGGGCAGTCAGCATCGCCCTTTGTCCGCGAATCGGCAAGTTGAGGCGGCGCGTCTCAAGGTGGTTCGTCAGTTTGGATTTGGAATAGAATGAGCGCAGGAGCGACTACACCGTCCGAACCACTGCAGGATGATCAGCGCATAGTTGCATCTTCCAGTCGCGTAGCGCCTCGCGCACCGCTTCGCTGGTCGACGCTTAATTGCCGCCCTCGACCGCACCCCGCACAACGCTGGCCATGTCGGACGGCAAGGTGATCGCGATGCGTTCGATTTCCGCCATCACCGCTTTCCCGAAGCTGCCCGCACATGCAGTCGTACAGTGTCATACCTGATAAAGTCGAGCGAACAGCGCGGGTTTGATGCCCTCAATACCCCCGATCCCAATCGATCACATTCCGCAGCGGCGCCCCGTCGATCCATGCTCGCAGGTTCTCGCAAAAGATCTCTATCGCGCCATGCCGGCTTTCATCGCTGGCCCCCGAGATATGCGGCGTGATCAGCACGCGCGGATCGCGCCACAGCACCTCCGGCGGCAGCCGCTCGAACTCGCCGTTGTAGACGTCCAGCACCACGCCGCGCAGTCGCCCCGCCGCAAGCGCATCGGCCACCGCGGCCTCATCGACAATCTCGCCCCGCGCGACGTTCACCAGCACGCTGCCAGGCATCATCGCGGCCAGGCGATCGGCATTGATCAGACCCGTGGTCTCCGGCGTCCACTGGCAGCAGATCACCACGAAATCGCTCTCGGCCAGGAACCGCTCCAGGTCGCCGGTACCGCCGACGACGGAAAAGCCCGCCGGCAACGCCGCCCCCGGTTCCGGCCGACGCCGCGTGCCGATCACCCGCATGCCCAGCGCGGCGGCCAGGCGGCCAACATCGCGACCGATCCCGCCGGCGCCGACCACGCACACGGTCTTGCCCTCCAGCAACAGCGGCCGGTAGGCACGATGGTCGAACACGCCCGCCGCGCGATCGGCCAGCGCGCGATCCAGCCCCTTGGCGAAATGCAGGATGCCGGCAATCGCGTATTCCGCCATGGCCAGCGTGTTGCCCGCGCCGCGCGATGTCGTCACCACCACGTCGCTGCCCCACAGATCGCCGAGACGCAGATTGCTGGCGCCCGCGGGGCGCTGATGGAACCACTTCAGCCCCGGCGCACGCGCGCGCAGATCGAGCGGAAACGGCCAGCCGCCCAGGATCACCTCCGCCCCAGCCAGCAATCGGTCGCGTTCGTCGCGCGTGCCTGTGCCGGTGGCGCCGGGCGCCAGATAGCGCGACGCCGCATACTCGGGCCAGGTTTCGCGGATTTCGCCATCGAACCAGCCGCCGGCGTCGGTCAGCCGAACCGCCGGATCAACCGCCGCTATCCGCGCGCGATCCACGGCGCTGACGCGCTGGATGTTGAGCACATCGAGCCTTCGCATCGGTTGCCTCCCCCGGGACTGCCGTCTCCCGGACTAGCATTCTGCCATGCTCATCCCAAGCCGAACTTCCCTTGGGGTGTGGCACGGGCGGCGACGATGGCCGGCATTTTTCGCGACGGTGGAACCCGGCCCGCGGTGCATGCCCATGGATTTTCGCCTGCGGGAGAACTGCGGTGGAAGGAGGGCTGGGCATTAACCAGCCGCAATCAAGAAGTAAGCTGCATTCCTGTATGTGATGTGTTAAGAGTGCCCGATGTCGTCGAGTTCCGCCGATCTCGCGTCGCCTGCTTCTGGGCCGCCTCGGGTCCGGGTCTGGCGTCATTGGCACCTTCCTGCTGCCCGGCTGGATGGCTGGGGCGCTTGCGGCGACCGCGTCGCATCCGGCCGCGCGGGCTGTGCCCAGGCAAGGCGTCAAACCTCCGCCACCGCTGGTGATGCTGGACCCTGGTCATGGCGGCAAGGACCCCGGTGCGATCGGTGTCTCTGGTACCTATGAGAAGCAGGTTGCGCTCGCCACCGCATTCGAACTGAAACGCCAACTGGAAGCCGGCGGCCACTATCGGGTGGAGTTGACCCGCACCCACGATGCGTTCGTTCCGTTGGACGAGCGGGTCGAGAAGGCACAGGCGCGTAATGCGGCGCTGTTCGTGTCGATGCACGCCGATGCGCTGTCCGATCACTCGGTGCGCGGCGCCAGCGTTTACACACTCTCGAATACTGCGTCGGATGCGCAGACGGCGGCGCTGGCCCAGCGCGAGAATAGTGCCGATCGATTCGGTGATCCGGCCTGGCACAATGCGTCGCCCGAGGTTGCCCGCATCCTGGCCAGCCTGGTGCGACAGGAAACCCGAGTCGGTTCGGGTCGGCTTGCCCGCAGCATGGTGGGCAGCCTCGACCAGGATGTGCCGATGCTGCAAAACCCGGAGCGGCACGCCGGCTTCGTGGTGCTGAAGGCTGCCGACATTCCGAGCGTTCTGGTGGAGATGGGCTTCATGTCCAATCCGAGGGACGAGGCGGAATTGCGCCGCCCTGACCATCGCGTGCATATTGCGGAGGCGATGAAGCGGGCGGTGGACGCATATTTTGTTGCCGCCGCACGAATCGCTGATGTCGATCACGCTGAAAGGATGACCGGTTAGCAGTTTCGGCGCTGGTCGCCTCCCCCAAGAAGGCCCATATCGCCTGCCATGAGCGGACCCCTGACAGCCGGCGAGCCGTTGACGCCGAAATCCCCCGACAGTCGACGACGCAGGCAGCGGACACCGCCGCCACCAACTGGCCGGCGGCCACGACGCGGGCTGGTTCGCCGCTTCATGCGGGGCGTCATGGGCGGGCTGTTGGGCATCGCGCTGCTAGTAGGGATGGTCGGCGGCACCGGCGCGTATTTCGCCTGGCAGCACTACAGCGCCGATCTCCCGGACGTCGATGGACTGCGCAACTACCAGCCCTCGGTCATGAGCCGCGTCTACGCCGGCGACGGCCGGCTGATCGCGGAGCTTGCCAGCGAGCGGCGGATCTTCGTGCCCTATTCAGCTATCCCGGACTTGGTGAAGCAGGCCTTTGTCTCGGCCGAGGATCAGAATTTCTGGGTGCACAAAGGTGTCGATCCCCTGGCGATCCTGCGCGCCGGTGTTTTCGACCTCGCGCATATGGGTGAGGGGCGACGGCCGATCGGCGCCTCGACGATCACCCAGCAGGTTGCCAAGAACATGCTGCTGGACAATCAGGTGTCGCTGTCCCGCAAGGTGCGCGAGGCAATCCTGGCGATGCGGATCGAGCAGGTGCTGTCGAAGGACCGCATCCTTGAGCTGTACCTGAACGAGATTTACCTTGGCATGGGCTCGTACGGCGTGGTCGCGGCTGCAGAGGCATATTTCGACAAACCGTTGGATAAGCTGACGCTGCCGGAAGCGGCTTTCCTTGCCGCTCTGCCAAAGGCGCCCAACAACTATAATCCGTTCCGCTTCCCAGATGCGGCCAAGGCGCGGCGCGATTGGGTGCTGGATCGCATGGCGGACGACCATGCCATCACCACGGCGCAGGCCACGGCGGCCAAGGCCGATCCGATCGTCCCATCGGAGTTCCACAGACCTCTGCCGATTCCCGGCGCGGACTGGTTCGCCGAGGATGTGCGCCGCGAATTGATCGCGCAATTCGGCGCCGACGTGACCACGCAGGGCGGCCTGACGGTCCGCACCAGCCTCGATCCGGCATTGCAGATCGCTGCCGAGAAGGCGGTGCGCGATGGTCTGATGGCCTATGACCGCAAGCTGGGCGGTTGGCGCGGACCGGTGTCGCATCTCGACGGCGGCGCGGCACTGGTCAAGGACTGGGCGGGACCGCTTGCGCAGGTAGCACGGCCACCGGGCATGCTGCCGGACTGGAAGCTCGCCGTGGTGCTGAGCGAGACCGACACGGAGGCTCGGCTGGGTTGGCTGGAATCGACAGGCCAGGCCGACCAGTCGCCTCAGCAACGAACCGGCGTACTGCCGCTATCCGAGGTCACCTGGGCTCGGCCGGTCAAGGACGGCAAGCCCGGCGCGACGCCTCGGCGCATCGCGGACGTCATGCAGCCGGGTGACGTCGTGATGGTCGAGCCGAATGCCGCAACGCCACCGAGCAAGGTTGCGCAGGCGGCGAACGGGAAGCCGGCGGCACCGGTCCCGGCACCGACATCGCGCCTGGCGCTGCGCCAAATTCCCGCGGTGCAGGGCGCTCTGGTATCGCTTGATCCGACAACGGGGCGGGTGTTGGCCATGGTCGGCGGCTGGAGCTACGAGGGCAGCCAGTTCAACCGCGCGACCCAGGCGCTGCGCCAGCCAGGCTCCAGCTTCAAGCCGTTCGTGTATCTGACCGCGCTGGAGAAGGGTATATCGCCGAGCCAACGGTTCCTGGACGCGCCTGTCGTCATGGACATGGGCGCCGCGGGGCGCTGGCGGCCGAACAACTATGAGATGGAATTCGGCGGCCCAACGCCGCTGCGTGTGGCATTAGAGAAGTCGCTCAATCTGGTAACTCTGCGGGTGGCGCAGACCATCGGAATGGATGCGATCGCGAACACCGCTATCGCGTTCCACGAAGTCAACTCGATGCCCCACGTCCTGCCGGCCGCAATCGGCGCGGTCCAAACCACGGTGCTGCAAGAGGCCGGGGCCTATGCCGGGTTGGACGAGGGTGGACGGGAAGTCATTCCGTCGCTGATCGACAGCGTGCAGGACAGCGAAGGGCACGTGGTTTGGCGGCCGACGCCAATCAGTTGCACGGACTGTTCGGACGCGGCCAACCCGCCGCAGCTGATTGACAACCGCAAGCAGATCGCCGATCCGGCCAGCGATTTCCAACTGGTGACCATGATGCAAGGCGTGACCACGCGCGGCACCGGGGTGCCGGTGGTGGCCGGGCTGAACCACCCGATCGCCGGCAAGACCGGCACCACGCAGGACTTCAACGACGCCTGGTTCTCCGGCTTTACCCCTGACCTGGTGACCACGGTATGGGTCGGCTACGACAACCCCACCACACTCGGCAACAACGAGACCGGCGCCGCGGTTGCGGGACCGATCTGGCACGACTTCATGGCGGTGGCGCTGAAGAACCGGCCGGTGCTGAGCTTCCAGCCACCGCCGGGCGTGACGATGGCCCAGTGGGATACCGGCTCCGGCGTGGTGACGGACGCGTTCAAGCCCGACCAGGTGCCGGGGGCTTCCCGTACCGCTTGGCGGCACGATTGCTACGGGGGCGCCGTCCGCCAGCGGCGCGACACCGGCTGACGCAACGCAACCGATGTCAGGCGGGGTCGACACCAGCATGGGCGGACTATATTAGCCGCATCCCCGTTTGGATCATGTGCGAACGATGTCAGCCGAATCAGACGCCCTGAACGAACAGATCAAGCAGTCCGTCGCGCTGCTGAGGAGGCATCTTTGACTGGGATGTCGCCGAGGGGCGTCTGGCTGAACTGAACGCGCGGTCCGAAGATCCGAACCTGTGGAACGATTCCGCCGCCGCGCAGAAGTTGATGCGCGAGCGCAATCAGCTCGCCTCGCAGATGGACGGTGTGCGCAAGCTGGAACGAGACGTTTCCGACACACTGGAGCTGATCGAGTTGGCGGAAGCCGAGGGCGACGCGGCGATGGTGGCCGACGGGATGACGGCCCTGCGCGCGCTGGCCGAGGAAGCGAAGCGACGAGAAATCGAGAGCCTGCTGGCCGGCGAGGCGGATGCCAATGACGCCTATGTCGAGATCAACGCCGGCACCGGCGGCACCGAGGCGCAGGATTGGGCCGAGATGCTGATGCGCATGTATATGCGTTGGGCGGAGCAGCACGACTATAAGGTGCAGCTGCTGGAACAGAGCGAGGGCGAGCAGGCCGGTATCAAGTCGGCGACGCTACAGGTCAGCGGACCGAACGCGTACGGCTGGTTGAAAACCGAGGCTGGCGTGCATCGGCTGGTACGCATCAGCCCGTTCGATTCGGCGGCACGGCGCCACACGAGTTTTGCGTCGGTGTGGGTGTATCCGGTGGTTGACGATGCAATCGACATTGCAATCAACGAGAGCGAACTGAAGGTGGACACCTACCGCGCGTCCGGCGCCGGCGGGCAGCATGTCAACAAGACGGAGAGCGCGATCCGCATCACGCATGTGCCGTCGGGCATCATCGTCGCGTGCCAGACCGACCGCAGCCAGCACCGCAACCGCGCGACCGCGATGGCGATGTTGAAAGCTCGGTTGTACGAGGCGGAGTTACAGAAGCGCGAAGCGGCCGCGACCGCAGTGGAGAATGCTAAGACCGAGATCGGCTGGGGGCACCAGATCCGCAACTACGTGCTGGCGCCGTATCAGTTGGTGAAGGATCTGCGCACCGGCGTGGAGAAGGGCAATCCGGATGCGGTGCTGGATGGCGATCTGGATGCGTTCATGGCAGCAGCCCTCGCGGCGCGGGCGGGGGCGACGCGCAGTGAGGCGAGCGCGCAGGCACAGTAGGCCCTGTCGTGATGGCCTGCTGTCTCCTGGCCAACCGTTGCGGCGGGGTTTGAGACCAGCGCCGTTGTCATGAAGCGGTCGACGCTGAAGACCGCAGGCTATCGCAGGTCGCTGTTGATTTTCACTTGGGCCGACTTATTCCGGGACCACCTCGCCAGAGCCACCAAACTCGGCCGGAAAGTCCTTTAGCTTCGGCAATCCGTCGCGCATCGGCAGCACAGTTTCAGCATAGTTGACGTGTACCTGTGGCATGAATGGGAGGTCCGGGATCGTCGCTGTGAAGACATCGACCATCTTTAGCGGGGGATGTGCAGTCATCAGGTGGCCGCCACAGAGCCGACAGAACTGACGATGGCTCAACTCAGTCTTGTGATAGGTCGCGATGTTCTCCGCGCCCTTGATCACCTCCACTGCCTCGGGTGGCCAGAGACTAAAGGCATTTACCGGGCCGCCAGACCAAGAACGACATGATCGACAATGGCAATAACCCATTGCATTGGGCTGCCCGCTCACCCGAATTTCGACAGCTCCGCAGAAGCAGGCTCCCTGATATGTGTCGCTCATGTTTCGCTCCTGTGTGTCGTTAAAAAAGAGTATCGTCGGATTCTGGGCAGTTGCAAGCAAAGTCTAGCTGCTGGGTAGCGGGCGGCGAGAAGCGCAGGCCGGTACTTGCTTCCGCCAGTTTCTCTTTGCGGATCGAGCTGTGGCCGCAACCGTTGGTGCACAATTTCACGATTTCTTGCAGGATTTACCCGACTGAAAACACAGCGATTTTCGCGTTCTGATTATAGGTGCAGAATTGCACCATGATTAAGAACTGTCGATGCCGAGTAGCAACCTTTTACTTGTCTATCGTGCAGAAGACAGCGTACTAGACCAGATGTTCGCCTGAGATAGGGGCGACCCGTCTCACAGTATGCAGGCTTTCGAGGGTTGCACCGGATGGCCGGTGCCGAGCCTCATGCATAGGAGACGGGTCATGGAGAAGCCTATCACGTATGTCGGCCTGGATGTGCACAAGGATACGATTGCGGTCGCGTTGGCCGAGGGGGGCAAGCGGGGAGAAGTGCGCGAGCATGGTAAGATCGCGAACACGCCGGCGTCGTTGAAGACGCTGACGGCAAAGTTGGCCCGCAGTGGGCACGAACTGCGGTTCTGTTACGAAGCCGGACCCTGCGGCTATGGCATCCAGCGACAACTGAGCGCGGTCGGGCACGGATGCGTCGTCGTTGCTCCATCGTTGATCCCGCGCAAGCCCGGTGAGCGGATCAAGACCGACCGGCGGGATGCAATCAATCTCGCCAAACTGCATCGGGCTGGTGAATTGACCGCGGTCTGGGTCCCTGACGAGGCACATGAGGCGATCCGCGATCTCGTGCGTGCGCGCCTGGCGGCGGTGCGCACGCTGCGTCAGGCTCGCCAGCAAGTCTCCGGCTTCCTGCTGCGCCACGGTCGCGATTACAATCGCCCGGCTTGGACGCTGATGCACCGGCGATGGCTGGCAGGGTTGAGCTTTGATCAGCCATGCATTATATTGTGTTAAAAGACTGAATCGCTGCCGTCGAGGTGGCGACGGCACGGCGCGACCGTCTGGAAGCACACATAGAAGCGATGCTGCCGAACTGGTCGCTGGCACCTGTGGTGCGAGCGCTGCAAGCGCTGCGCGGCGTAGCGCTGGTGGCAGCGGCGACACTGGTAGCCGAACTTGGTGACATGACGCGCTTCGCCAATCCCCGCCAACTCATGGCCTATCTCGGCCTGGTTCCGTCCGAGCATTCCAGCGGCAACACGCGACGTCAGGGTGGGATTACCAAGGCCGGGAACGGCGCAGCGCGGCGGGTCCTGATCGAGGCCGCCTGGAGCTACCGTTTCCCAGCGCGGATCAGCCGCGAACAGCTACTGCGGCAGGAGAGTTTGCCCAAACCGATCCGCGACACGGCATGGAAGGCTCAGGAACGACTATGTCGGCGATATCGCAAGCTTGCGCGGGCGGGACAGCTGCCGACGGTGGTCACCGCCGCGATCGCGCGGGAGCTGGTTGGCTTCGTATGGGCAATCGCAATGCAGACGCATCCGGTCGGCACTTGATGAGCTGAGCTTCGCTGCACACCAAACCAAGGAGGTCACATTCCACAAAGACGCATCCAAAGCTGGGCAAGGCTGGAGGCACGATCACGGCCAGGAGAACCCTCGCTACCACTACCAGCCGGATGTCATCCGACGCTGGCTGCTAGACAGAGGAAGCTCCGCGACGCATCACCGGTCCGGCGGTAACCAACCCGCGCATCAGAGCATGATCAACCGTCGTTTCATGATCGTGCCTCCTGCCATGCCCAGCAGCGGCCATGCTGAACAGCTTGAAGAAGAAGCACGGACTTTCTGCGCCTGCAGCTTGAAGTGGCGAACATGAGAGTGGTTAAAATCTGACGCTTGATACCCAACTGCGAAATTGGACCTCAGATGGAGCCGCCTTGATGTCGAAAGTCAGCACCTGCCTCTGGTTTGGGAACGATGCGGAGACGGCCGTCCGCTTCTATGTTTCTCTGGTGCCCGGGTCCAGCCTCACGCACATCATGCGCTCGCCGGGGATTTGGCCTGGCGGCGCAGCGGGCGACGTGATCATGGTGACCTTCAGCCTCGGCGGTCAGAGCTTCCAAGCGCTGAACGGTGGGGCGCCGGCAAGCTACGGCACTGCTGCTTCGATCTCAGTAGAGTGCACCGACCAGGCGGAGGTAGATCGGCTGTGGACAGCGCTCACCGCGGATGGAGGCTCGGAAATCATGTGCGGCTGGCTGCGAGACAAATGGGGCGTGCCTTGGCAAATCGTGCCCGAGATCTTGCCGCGTCTGCTGGCCGACCCCGACCCAACCGTCGCGGGTCGCGTCTTCGCTGCGATGGTGGCGATGGTTAAGCTGGACATTGCCGCTCTTGAGCGTGCGGCTGCCGGTTGAGGCAGGTGCAAGTCCACAGTGCCTGTCGATCCTGAATCGCGGAGGTAATGATCGCGCGCTGGACACAATCATTGAGCGGAGGCACCGATAGGCTGATCCCCTTGCCTACAATCAATTTCATAACGCGTCGCTGCCGCCGTCCGAGTAGTCTTGGCAATTGGTGTTGATCTGTCCGGACAGCATCAGATCATAATGGCAGCTTCTATTTGATAAAGCGGCGTCGATTTCACGGTTCGGGTGAATGTTTGCGCGTCGTGAACTGGAAGGTCCCCATGATCACGCAAGCGCCCGGGTGCGCCGGCAGATGCTGGACGGTGCTGCGCTGAGGCCGGCCGTGGCCGCAAATGAGGCGGACGATGACGGCGGACACCGCCGCCCTGCCTTCGGCGGCGGCGAAAGGCGTGGTGCGCGGAGGCAAATCAGAGCGCATTCCGCCGTTGCCGAAAAGGCAACAGTCTTCATCCGGCGTTTACGGAGCCACGCGATTGTGGGCGCATGCGAGGTACCGTCGACATGCTGCTGGCCGCGATCGAGCATCAGCGCGCCGCGCGCCATGCCGAGGCCGAGACATTGTATCGGTCCATCCTCGCGGCGGAACCCGGTAATGGTCAGGCGCTTTACCTGTGTGGCTTGCTTCAACTCGAGACTGGTCGCCCGCATCAGGCGGCCGCGACGCTGCACGCAGCCGCCACGGCAAGACCGGAGCATTCCGGCGCCCAGGTGAACCTGGGCCGCGCGTTGCTCGCCGACGGCCGGCCGGCGGAGGCACTGGTGGCCGCGAACCGACTGCTCGCGGTTGAGCCGCGGAACCCGGAGGCCGCCTTCCTGCGCGGCACGGCGTTGAATGCACAGGGTAAGCCGGCGCTGGCGGTCGCGGCGTTTCAGTGTGCCATTGCGCACGACCCGATCAACGCAGCGGCATGGCTCAACCTTGGCAATGCCTGCAATGATCTCGATCGGCCGGATGACGCCGAACGCAACTGTCGCGAGGCAATCCGGCTGGCGCCCGGTCTGGCGGAGGCACACGCCAGTCTGGGCCACATGCTGACTGCGCGCGGGCAACTCGACGAGGCCATCGCTGCCTGCGACGCGGCGATCGCGCTGCGTCCGGATTTTGCCCAGGCGCATTGGAACCAGGCGGTGGCAGCGCTGCTGGCGGGCGACTTCGCGCTTGGTTTCGACAAATACGAATGGCGGAAGCGCCATGATCGGTACCGTCGCGATTTCGTCGATCTGCCGGGCCCGCAATGGGATGGCAGTGATCCGGCTGGCCGCAACGATTCTGGTGCATGCCGAACAGGGGCTTGGCGACACGATCCAGTTCGCGCGCTATCTGCCGATGATCGCAGCGCGTGGCGGGCACGTTGTGCTGGCGTGCGACAGGCCGCTGATCCCGCTGCTGGCCGGCATGGGCGTGCGCGTGGTGCCGAAGGACGCGCCGCCGCCACCGTATGATTGCTGGATCGACCAGATGAGCCTGCCGCGCGTCTTTGCCACGCGTCTGGATACCATACCGGCGCCGGAGGGTTACCTGCAGGCTGACCTCGTGCGCACGGCCGCGTGGCGGGCGTCGCTGCCGGATGGACCGAATGTCGGTCTGGCCTGGGCTGGCAATCCGGCGCATTCCAATGATCGTCGACGCTCTATCCCGGCGGCGGCACTGGCCCGCATTCTGGCTGTGCCTGGCATGCAACTTCGTCAATCTGCAGGTTGGATTGCACGCCGGCGAGATTGGTCTTGCGGATCTATCATCGCGATTGCCGGATTACGCCGAGACCGCGGCGCTGATCGCCGCACTGGACCTGCTCATCACCGTCGATACCTCGGTCGCGCATGTCGCCGGCGCGTTGGGCAAACCGGCCTGGCTGATGCTGCCCCATGCACCGGATTGGCGCTGGCTGCTGGGGCGCGATGACACGCCTTGGTATGCATCGCTGCGCCTGTTCCGCCAACCGCAACCTGGTGACTGGGATTCGGTGATCGCAGCAGTGGCAGACGCTCTTGGCAGCTGCGCGGCAGCCCGGCGGCGACCACTGATCGATCTACAATCTTGAAGGTATGAACATGCCCGACGTTCCGATTGATGGCGGCAGCGAACGCGACTACCATTCCGACATGGAACCCCGGGTCCGCGTGCTGGAAGAAATTGCCGTGGCCACCAAGGCAATGCTGGCTGAGATCAAGGCAGATCAACGCGCCGATCGTGCCGATACGACCGCCGGCTTTGCCGCCATGCGTGCCGAGATGACCACGGGTTTTGGCGCCATGCGTGCTGAAATGATCAGCATGGAACAGCGGCGTGAGCGCGACTTCCGCATCACGTTCGGCGCGATCATCACCACGACGCTCGGATTGGCATACCTGATAGCGCGCTCGGCGCATTGGCTGTAGCCCGGGTCAGCCCGAACCCGAACCTGAACGCGCAACACCGCGGAGCAGCGTATGTTCGAAACCACGATCGCCGGCAGCCTGCCGAAGCCCGCATGGCTCGCCGAACCGAACATGCTGTGGCCGCCATGGAAGCCGGCCGGCGACGATCTCGCGGCGGCGAAGCGCGATGCGACGCTGCTGGCGATCAAGCTGCAGGAAGATGCCGGCATCGACATCGTCACCGACGGCGAGCAGTCGCGCCAGCACTTCGTGCACGGGTTCCTGGAGAACGTCGAGGGCATCGACTTCGGCAGGCGCGTCGAAATGGGCATCCGCAACAACCGCTACAAGGCGATGGTGCCGACCGTCACCGGCGCGCTTCGCCTGCGTGATCGGGTGCATGCCGTGGAGGCCCGGGTGGCGCGCGCGCACACCGCGCGGAAGCTGAAATTCACCCTGCCGGGTCCGATGACGATTGTCGATACAATCGCCGATACGCATTACGGCGACCGAACAACGCTGGCCATGGCATTCGCCGCACTGCTGAACCAGGAAGCACAGGCGCTGCAAGCCGATGGCGTCGACGTGATCCAGTTCGATGAGCCGGCGTTCAACGTCTACATGGACGCGGTGAAGGACTGGGGTGTGGCGGCGCTGGAACGCGCGGCCGAGGGCCTGTCGTGCACCACCGCGGTGCATATCTGCTACGGCTACGGCATCCAGGCGAACATCGACTGGAAGGGCACGCTGGGCTCCGAGTGGCGGCAGTATGAGGAGATTTTCCCGGCGCTGGCGGCGAGCCGCATCGACCAGGTGTCGCTGGAATGCCGCAATGCGCGCGTGCCGATGCGGCTGATGAAGCTGCTTGCCGGCAAGGACGTGCTGGTCGGCGTGATCGATGTCGCGACCGATCGGGTGGAAACGGCGGAGGAGGTTGCCGCCACGCATCGAGGACGCGCTGGAATTCGTGCCGGCCGATCGGCTGTTCCCCTGCACGAATTGCGGCATGGCGCCGATGCGCCGCGACATCGCGGAGGCGAAGCTGGCGGCGCTGGGCGCCGGGGCCGCGCTGGCGCGGCGGCGGTTTGCGGCGTAGCATTCGCGGGCAAGCGACGAGGCGGAACCCATGATCCTGACAGCGAACAGCGAAGTCGCGCGGCAGACGGCGCGGCGCAAGACCGGCAACGGCTGGCTCACCACGCTTCATCGGCGAGAACCGCAACACGCTGAAGCAGGGCGAGACGCCGCCCGCCGCTGGCGTGCTGTATCCGATGGCCTTCCTGGTGGAGAAGGAGCCGCATGCGGTGGTGAAGCCGCATTTCCATCAGGCCGATCAGTATCAGGTGGTGGTGCAGGGCGGCGGCCGTCTCGGCACAGCACGACGTGGGCACGGTCGCGGTGCACTACACCGACGCGTGGTCAGCGTACGGGCCCGATCGTCGCGGCCGATGAGGGCATTGCCTGGTTCACCTTGCGCAACGCCTGGGATTCCGGTGCGCGCTACATGCCGGCGGCCCGCGAGCAATTGCGCGCGGCGCGGGTGCAGAATTTGCAGCATCGCGAGGCGACGGCGGCACCGATGCCGGTTGCCTCGGAGGTCGAACTGGCGCGCACCGATAAACTCGCCTGCATGGCAGTGATCGAGCAGACAGCGGACGGGATGGCAACCTGGCGCTATCGGCTGCCGCCTGACGCGATTGTCCACGGTCCGGATCCGCGCGAGGGCGGCGGCCAGTTCTGGATCGTGCTGTCCGGTGCGGCGTCGGCCGGCGGATCAGGCACTCCTGCCGCCGAACTCCTGTGTCTTCGTGGGACCCGACGACGGAAGCCTTCCAGTGACCGCCGGATCGGCGGGAGCCGAGGCTGTGTGCGTGCAGTTCCCGGTGCTGGCACGGCATTAACCAAAGGGCTTTTCGGACACTCCGCCGGTCAGGCCTCCTTCGTTTGGCCTCGTTCGTCAGGCCTCATACGAGGTGATCGCCACGTCCGCCAGCCACAGCTTGCTCGCCAGATGGATCGCGATGGCACGCATCACCGCGTAGGCTGCTTCCGGGTCCTCCCGTAGCATCCGGTCCATCATTTCAATCTCGATTTTCAGGCAGCGCACAAAGCCATGCGCCCTGACGTCGGCGGAGCGGCGATCACCGGTCAGCAGCGCCATCTCGCCGAACATGGTCCCGGGCGTCAGCGTGGCCAACCGGACGCGTCGGTCGACAGGTGCGTCGCCGCCCACCAGCGGAACGAGAACGTCGACGCTGCCCTCGACCAGCACATAAAGCGCGCCCGCGGCGTCAGCCACCCGGATGATCAGCGTGCCAGCCTCGAACGCGACCTCGGGCAGCGATTTCACCAGCCTGGCGATGAGTGGCTGCGGGATACCGACGAGAAGCAGCGCTTCAGGGGACGTGCATGCGTGGCCGGGCGCCAAGCCACCTTGGAACGCCAGCAGCCTGCCCTCGGCATGATCCAGCGACTTCTCAAGGGCATCGAAGGCATGTTCGGCGCGCAGGCGTTGGTGAATCCCGAGCCGCTCCAACGTCGCACGAACCGGCGACCCGGGCGGCAGTGAGGCGATCAGCAGATCGGTGCCGTCGTGCCAGAAGCGCTCGGCGATCTGCAGCAGGCGGCGGGCGGCTGACACATCCATACTCGTTACACGGCGCAAATCCAGAATGACATGGCGCGCGCCCGACGTAAGCGCACGCTCGATGCTGCGCGCTATCTGTTCGCCGCTGCCGAAGAACAGCGCGCCTTGCAGCTCGATCACGGCGATGGCGTCGCGATTCGACGCGAGGATTTGCATCTCCTGTTCCGACCGGCGTGTGCGCGAGCGACCGATCGGCCCGACGTAGGTGCGACGGACCGCAGTTTGCGCGGTCGCCGCGGCGAACAGCAGAAGCGACAGTCCAACGCCGGCGAGCACAGCCATCGCCATGCCGCGCAGCACCGCGACCAGCATCACGGCCGCGATCACCAATACATTGCCGAGCAACTCCGCTCGATGTCCGGCTCCGGGCCGCGCGGCGAGACGCGCCATGCGAAGGCTTTCGCGATCCACCAGGCGCAGCCCATTGGCGATGACGATCCCGGCCACGACTGCAAGCGGCAGAAGCGCGATCGCGCGAGTCAGGAACAGGGCTACAGCCGCGATCGTCGCGGAACGGATGAGACCGGCAAGCCTGGACCGTCCACCCGCGCGCCATACCACAAGGCTCGCATTGACGCCGCCGGCGACCGGCAGGCAGCCGGTGAGACCGCCGGCGATATTGCCGATGCCCACCGCGAGCAGGTCGGTCCTGGCCGAACGGTGCCGACCGCTGATGTCTTGCATCGCAGCAACGCTGGTGAGCGTATCAAGGGCACACAGCATCATCAGCGACAATGCTGCCGGCACGATGGTGACCAGAACCGGCCAGGGCGGCAGCGCGAGCAGGCCATGCCAGCCGCCAACAACCGCGTGCCACTGAACCGACGCCGGGGGGATGTCGCCCACGACGGGACCAAGGAGATCAAGACCCAGGGCGCCTGGGCTCAACGCGCGGATCGCATAATGCACCGCGACGCCACCCAAAAGCCCGACAATGACAGGCGGCACGGGACGCGACACGGCGAACGAGCGCATGCTCAAACCGATGGTGACCAGCGACACCACCAGTGCGGCGGGGTGCGCCCAGATGACGGCCCCCGTCGCATCGTTCGAAAGTCCGATCATGTTGCGGTACTGACTGATTACCAACAGCACCCCTGTGCCGTTCAAGATGCCGGCGATCACGGGATATGGAAGCATGGGAACAAGTCGTCCCAGTCCCGTAATGGCAAGGCCGGCAGTGAGGATTCCCGCGCCCGTCGTCAACAGGATGACCACAGCCATGACTGCGGACAGGTCGGCCGAATTGCGCGCGATCACACCTTGTTCGACCAGACCTGCAAGCACGCCGGCGATCGCGAGTGCCATCGGCATGGAGCCGCCCGACTGCATGCCCGGCGTGCGGCATAAGGAGACGAACAGGCAGTTGGCGATGACGGTTCCCAGCAGCATGGCCACGATGCCCTCAGCGGATGCGCCTGCACCGAGCGGCGCGAGGGCAACGAGGCCGAACGAGATGTTCGCGGGCATCGCACTCAGGGCGCCGGTGACCCCGCCAACGATGTCTCCTGCAAGATGCCGCCCCCATGTTCGGAAGCGAACGGATGACATGGCCGATGCAGGATACGGCACTTGCCATTGCCTCCCTTAGCGAACGCAGGTTACCGGAGCACAAACGTGGCGGGCAACCCGGATCGTTGCAGGCCATCTACGGCGGAGAAAACCGGGACCAAATCGTTCGGCTTGCCGCCAAATCCCGCGGGTCTTGCACTCCGGGACGATCCCGTGCCAAGCCAGGACGCCCGGTGGAGAACAGAATGGCTGAAGCGCAGCGCTTCGAAAGGCGCCTCGCAGCAGTGCTCATGATGGACGTCGCTGGCTACAGCCGCCTGATGAGCCTGGATGAGGAAGACACCTACGCCCGGCTGCGGGACAGGATGCAGGCGATCGTCGAGCCTGGTATAGCCAAGGCAGCCGGCCGCATCGTCAAAAAGACCGGGGACGGAGCGCTGGTCGAATTCCCCAATGCGCCCGCTGCCGTCCGTTGCGCCGCCGAAATCCAGTACCCGAAACGAAGCTGCGGCACAGACCCAAGAAGTCGAACGGCGGATCCGTTTTCGCATCGGCATCAGCCTGGGCGAGGTGATCGTCGAGGACGGCGACATCTACGGCGACGGTGTTAATATCGCCGCGCGGCTTGAGAGTATCGCTGACGTCGGCGGCATCAGCATTTCCGAAGCCGCGGCATCGTCCAGCCAGGACAGCGGCTTCGTCTTCATCGACCTGGGACTGAAGCACCTCAAGAACATCACGCGGCCGATCCGCGTCTACAAGGTCGCGCTGCATGGTGAGACCGGGGCAACCGGACGCGTCGCGGGCGCGTCGCTGGTGCAGGGTTTCGGCGAGCGGCCGGCCATCGCGGTACTGCCGTTCCGAGCCGAAGTAGGCGATACCGACCATTCCCATCTGGCGGACGGCATCACAGAGGACATTATCACCGCGCTGTCGCGCTGGCGTACCTTTCCGGTGATCGCTCGCGCCTCGGTCTATGCTTTCAAGGACAAGGACCTGGAGCTGGGTTTCATTGGCCACCAACTCGGTGCGCGGTACATCGGGGAAGGCACCCTGCACCGCCGCGGCTCCCGCTTACGAGCCACGGTACACCTCCACGACGCCGAGACCAGGGAAAGCCTGTTCGCCGAAAATTACGATCACGACATCAGCGACGTGTTCGAGATGCAAGACGAGATCGTGCGCACCATCGTCGGTGCGATCGAGCCGGAACTGCTGCGGCATGAACGCGAACGTATCGTGCGGGCACCGCTGCAGGATGCCAGCGCTTACGAGTTGCTGCAGCGCGGTCAATGGCATCACTATCGCTACACCAAACAGGACAATCAGAAGGCGCAGGATTACTTTCGCCATGCATTGTCAGTCGCGCCGGCGTCTGCCCGCGCATCGGCGGCGCTCGCGCTGGCATTGGTACACGCGGCGGTTGTCGGCTGGGCAGGCGATGAGCGGGAAGCCTACTTCAACGATGCGATGCTGCATTCGCGCAACGCGGTGCAGACCGATCCGCGTGATCCGTTGGCGCAATTTACCCTGGGCACGACCTACCTGCACACCGTGTCGCCCGAGGAGGCGGCCGGCCGCCTGCGTGAAGCAACGCAGCTCGACCCCAGTTATGCAGCGGCGCACGCCAACCTCAGTCTGGTCTACAACTTCATGAACCGACCGGAGGCGGCGCTGCCTGAAATCGAACTTGCGCTGCGGCTGAGTTCCGCACGATCCGCGCAAGTTCCAATGGCTGCCGTTCCTCGCGATCAGCCACTACCTGAGCGGGCGCTACCGCGAGGCACTGGCCGCTGCGCAGGAAGCATTGAGCGCACGACCGGATTATCCGGTGGCGCTGCGCTATCTGCTCGCGACGCTGGGCCAGCTTGGCCGCACGGCGGAAGCCGCAGCCGTCGCGCCGCTGATCCGCAGGCTGGATGGCGGACTGGACGGCACGGAAAGCTATATGCGCCAGCGATACGCGCCGGCCGCGGCCGACATGATCGTGAACGGGCTACGGAAGTCCGGTTTCAGGTAATCGGCGAGCAGGCCGCTGGGGACGGCGTAGCAGGAATGGCAGCAGCCAGGACCAGCTTTCGCCAGTGCGGCCGGAGGTGCTGACCTCATCCACGCCGAATGCGAGCCGATCCAGCTCGACGGAGGTGAGCCGGCGATAGGTTCCGAACAGCCGGTCCCAGATCGAG
The DNA here is from genome assembly GCA_963790445.1 of uncultured Alphaproteobacteria bacterium. Lineage (GTDB taxonomy): Bacteria > Pseudomonadota > Alphaproteobacteria > Acetobacterales > Acetobacteraceae > JAMXLO01. Next base: position 224,653 of record CAWBON010000018.1, read on the forward strand.
AACACGATGCCGAAGTTGGTGTTGTAGAGCATCGGATCAGACGAGTGATGCGCACGATGCAGCGCCGGCCCAACGAAGACCACATCTAGCATCGTCTCCAGCCGCGCTGGCAGTCGCACGTTCGCGTGCTGCAGCAAGCCGACGTTCAGCGACATCACGCTGTAACAGGACAGCACCCATAGCGGCAGGCCGAGCGGAGCGAACAGCAAATTGGCGATCGTTGCATTCATCAGATACTCGAGCGGGTGATGACGCAGCGTCGGTACTGGCGTCGACCGCGGTATCGGCATGATGCACGGCGTGGAAGCGCCAAAGGACGAAGACTGCGTGCTGCAGGCGATGCATGGCATAGATGGAGATGTCGATCGCCAACACGCCTGCCGCCAGGTACGGCACCGTCGCCGGCATGGTTACCCAGGTACAGTCAGCGGCTCATGTCCGGTGCCGCCCAGCAGGCTGACGGCCCATGCAAACGGCGCCAGCAGCGCGACAACACCGAGGGAGACACCGTAGAGCAAGAAATGATTGGTCCACCGCGCCGCCGGCAAGCCGTTCTGTTGGTGTTCCGGGACGAGCGATTCCCACAGCGCGCAGCAGATGAATGCGCCGATCGCGATCCACCATGACAACGCCTCTGCGCTATCGCCGAGCCATGCGAGCATGGTCGTTCACTCTGCTCTATGCAGAGCGGTGTTATTTTCTGCGTCGGTGCCGCAACACCAGCAGGCCACCAACTCCCGCGGCAAGCAGCGCGAGCGATGCCGGCTCGGGCAGCGAGGTGGAACCGGTACCGCATCCGCCGCCGGCGCCCGCCAAGGCCGGCCCGGCCAGCAGCGCGGCGCAAAGTAGCGTCGCAGCCAGATATGCGAAATAACGGCCGATCAGCACGTTACGTCTCCCGGTGTTGTTGTCTTCCGACTCTCAGCCGTCGGAACGATGTCATTAAAAAATGAAACTGGCAAGCGGATGGTGTGAAGATCCAACGCGGCCTGCGTGGCCACCCGCAGAAATCTTTCCAAGGTCGGCCCCAGTGTCCGGCGTTTGGCTGCCGATGATCTGCCTGGTAGTAACAGAGCAATTGGATGAGCGTGCCAAAGCTGCTGATTGGCCCGGCGTTTCTCATTATGAACGGAGCGAAGCAATCTCGGGCAAGTTGCGCGCACACACCGTGACCGAGCTTGCTGCGTCGCTGCGCTTCTTCCAACCACACGAAGCTAGACTGTCCGTCGTTCAGCTGATTATCCTGGCGGTTAGATTAATCATGACTGCGATGGTTGCGGATTCCACTGCTTACTGTCACTGTACCAATAGGTTATTGCACATCAGCAAGTTCAGCGGTGTGAAGTGACTATCAGGTCGATGTGAAACGATGCCGATCGGGGGGTGTCCAAGTCGTGAGCGTAGCAACCATCGCGGACCACCGCCGCATATCAGTTGCCAGTATCGCGGCCACGGTCGTCCTGACATACCTGCTGTTGAATGCACCGGCGCGGGCGGCCGCCCTTCTGAACCCTGCGGTCCCGGTCACCACCATATTGACCGTGCAGCCGATCGTGGTCTGCCAGGGAAGCGGCACGGTCAGCAGCACGCCAGGCACCGGCTGCGCGCCAAGCAGCGGCCTCGGGGCATACGAAACCTATACCAATGCGATTTATGATCAGGCCGGCATTGGCGTTTCGTTCGCGCCACCCGAGTATCTCGACAACTCAGCCTATCTAAACCCGCAAGTCGGAACGACCTCGGCCGCCCTGTTCGATACGGCTCACAACCTGGTCGACCTGCCCGGCAACGGCCAGTCTACTCACCCAGACACGCTGAACATGTATCTCGTGGACAACCTGATCAGCACGACGAACGGTAAGCCGAACGGCGCGGGGATCTACGGCTACGGCCTGATCGGCGGCAACGGCGCGATCATCGCGACGGCGCCAAACTCACTCGGTCGACAGGCCGCCTTGGACACGATGGCACATGAGCTTGGCCACAACCTCGGGCTAACGCATGTCGACCAGGCTCCTTATGCCGGCACCGCCGTCGATACGACGTTCAACCTGATGAACGGCAGTTCGCGCACCGTGCCATTCGAAACCTGTCAGGTCACGCCCTACACGTGCGCGCCGCCGCTGGGCGACACAGTGGCGCCGGTCGCGACGACGGCCAAGAGTACAAGCGGGACGGACGCCCTGACGATGGCCAGGACCGTCGGTGTGCTGCCCGGCATGGTGGCAGCGGGCTCCGGCATTCCCGCCAATGACATTGTGGTCAGCGTTGTCGGCAAAACGGTGACGCTGGCGGCGCCGGTGTCGGGCACTGCGTCAGGCACCAAAATCGCGTTCGCCTCGCCGCCAGAGACGGACCGGTTGATCGGCTTGAAGTCGCCGGCGCTGGCGGCGATCGATAACCAGATCGGCACGCTACAGGCACCGCCGATCTTTACCGAACTGCCGGCAGTCAGTGACGACCAGAAGGTCTTTAATACCAACCCTGCAATCCCGCCGGTGATAAATACCGCTGCCAACACTGTTTCGTTCACCGGATCGACCCCGACAGGACTGACATCCGCCCAATTCCGATTCCATGCTCCTCTGACCGACGAGCTTGGTGCCGGATACTCTGCTTCGGCTGGTATTTTGCTTACCTCGACGTATCAATCACTTGGGCCGGATTTCGCAGGTCATCGTAAATAGCAGTTCGCCGCTGACGTATCCCCAGACGTTCCAAATCGGTTTCCAGTGGACCGGCAACCCGGTCGGCACGACCGCCGATTATTCCGCCGAGTACGTTTTCGCCAATGGCGTCACCTCGCGGTCCGGCTTCGACAGCACGGGCGGGCCAAACGACGACCAGGTGGCGCTGTCGCAGGACGGCGCCGTCTTCACGTTCGACCCAAACACGCCGGGCTTGCCAACAGGTCCATCGTATCTGCCCACGGGCCTAAGCGACATCAGCCCCATCACTGGCCAGTTGGTGACGGAGGATACGGACTCGGAGTGGTCCCTGCCCTATGTGGTCGATGGAACGCCACTCCCCTTCGCAGCCTTGGATGCCGGCATCCCGGCTCCCGAGCCAACGAGCCTGCTGCTGCTCAGTGCCGCGATTGGTGGCCTTATGGCGCTGCGCCGCCGGCGCATGCCGCCTGATCGGCACTGCTGAGGCCGATCTCGCCACATCAGGACCCTTGTGATGTCGGGCCGCCCCTCCGCGCAGGTGATGGGGAACGTACGGTGTTGTAAGGTCTCCCGCGCAACACGAGCGCACCCATGACCACCATCTACATCGACGCTGACGCCTGCCCGGTCCGCGAGGAAACCTACCGCGTGGCAACCCGCCTCAACCTGTCGGTGTTCGTGGTGTCCAACGGTTCGCGCCCGATCCGCCCGCCCGGCCTGCCGAACGTGCAGATGATCACCGTGGACGCCACACCCGACGCAGCCGACGACTGGATCGCCGACCGCATAACAGCGGCCGATGTCTGTGTCACCGCCGACATACCTCTGGCCGCGCGCTGCCTCGCCAGGGCGGCGCGCGCCATATCGCCCATCGGCAAACACTGGACGCAGGACAACATCGGCAACGCCCTCGCGGGCCGCCAGGTGGCGCAACACATGCGCGAAATCGGCATGACCACCGGTGGCCCTGCCGCACTGACCCGCGCCGACCGATCGCGCTTCCTCAGCGCATTGGATGCCGCCGTCCAAGCCGCCATCAGCGGCCGTGCCAGCCCCATGTGACGCGGATCAGGCCGAGACCGGCGCGAATGCGGTGTCCGGCAACGCGTCCCATAACCGGATGCCACCGGTGATGCCGGCCTCGTTAGAGACGATGCGCACGGTGGCCGGCAACTCGAGCAGCAGGTTCTTGGCGTTGCCACCGCCGATGTACAGCGACGTCGCAACTGGTCAGAGTGAGGATGTTGTCGATCGCCTTGCGCACGTGCTTGTTCCAGGCCTTGCGGCCGACCGAACGCAGCGTTGCGTTGCCGATGTACTGGTCGTAGGTCTTGCGGCCACGCACCGGATGCTGGCTGAGTTCGAGATGCGGCGCTGGCCTGCCGTTCTCGAACAGCGCGAACCCCATGCCGGTGCCGAGTGTGATGACACATTCCACCCCGCGCCCGGAGATCACGCCAAGTCCCTGCACGGTCGCATCATTCGCCAGGCGCGCCGGAGCGCGAAGCTTCTTGGCCAACGTGGCGGCAAGCGGGAAGCCATGCCAGGCGGTGGTGCCGAGGTTGGGCGCGGTCAACACGAGGCCGTCGCGCACCACGCCGGGAAAACCGATGGAAATGCGCTCGAACGGGCCAAGCGGACCCACCAGGCCTATCAGGCCATCGGTCACGGCTTCCGGCGTCGCCGGGTGCGGCGTGTCGATCCGCCGCGGTCCGGCGGTCATGTGGCCGGTGGTGGCAAGGATGCCGGCTTTCAGCCTTGTGCCGCCGACATCGATAGCGAGGGTCAGTGGTCCGGCCGGGCGCTCCGGTCTTGTGGTTTGGTCCACTGGACTGCTCCTGTTATCTGCTGCGGCCAACCGCGCCGCACCGATGATATGGGCTGTCAGAGCTGCTGCGCCAGCTTGCGGCCCAGCAACCAGCCGGGGATCGCGGATACCGGTGCGCCCGGCAGCATGATCAGCCATCCCAACGGCTGGCCGTTGACGATCAGGTCCAGGCCGATGCCCAGCATCATGCCGCCGATCAGGCAGCCGGAGACACCGGAGGCGATGCCGAGCCAGAGGATGTCGCCACGGTTGACCATGCTTGCGAGTCGCCAGAGGTACGGACCGCGGAGCGTTACTCTCCCGGCTGGTTTTTCACCAGCCGCCGGGTATGGCGCCGGCCGCCCAGGGCCCGCATTTCACGTCTTGGTGGCTGGATAACTGGCCTGGGCTGCGCGCGGCACCCGTTTTCGCCTTCATCTCGCTGGTGCTGAACCTGCTGATGATCGTCTCGCACTGTCCGAAGGCGGCCATTACCTGGCGGATCTCGTGGGCGGCCTGGCCGTCGCGGTCGTCGCCATCAGGGCCGCTTTCCGGCTCGCGGTGTTTGACAGTCCGGCGGGGCGGCCCCTATAGAGCCGCCACTGCCGGGAACGTGGACGGAACTTCGGGTTCCGCGCCCGCCACGCCTGCGTGGCCTACCGGTGCAACAAGAGCCAGACGAAAGGGCAACGCGCACCATGACCAAGCGCGCCGAGAGCAAGTACAAGATCAACCGCCGCCTGGGGGTCAACCTCTGGGGTCGGCCGAAATCCCCCATCAACAAGCGTGAATACGGTCCTGGCCAGCACGGCCAGCGCCGCAAGAAGGCCACCGACTACGGCACGCAGTTGATGGCGAAGCAGAAGCTGAAGGGCTACTACGGCAACATCAGCGAGAAGCAATTCCGTCGCTACTACCAGGAAGCAGTGAAGGTCCGTGGCGATTCGAGCCAGTTGCTGATCGAACTGCTGGAACGCCGGCTGGATGCGGTGATCTACCGCATGAAATTCGCCATCACGCCGTTTGCGTCACGGCAGTTCATCTCGCACGGGCATGTGCTGGTGAATGGCCGTCGGGTGAACATCCCGTCGTTCCGGGTGAAGGACGGCGACGCGATCGAGGTGAAGGAGAAGTCGAAGCAGCTCGCCATGGTGCTGGATGCGTCGCAGAGCACCGAACGCGATGTGCCGGAATATCTGGAAGTCGATCACCGGGCGATGAAGGGCCGTTTCGCGCGGTCGCCGAAATTGTCCGACGTGCCGTATCCGGTGCAGATGGAACCCAACCTGGTGGTCGAGTTCTACTCGCGCTAAGTCGAGTTCTACTCACGGTAATTGGTCCGAAGGAACGCGCGCGGTTCCGGAACCCACACTTAATCCACTGCGTTCTCTCGCCCTTGACCCTCGGTTGTTTTCCGGGGGTCCGGTGCGATCGATGCAGCGCCGCAGGCGCAGGAACATTAAGCTGCGTATGCGCGTGCTGATCGGATTGCGTCACCGATTGGAGGACGGCATGAAGCTCTACGAGTTTGGCCCGACCCGGTCCATCCGCGCGCGGTGGACGCTACAGGAGCTGGAGGTGCCGTTCGAGGCGGCTACCATCAATCTGATGACCGGCGAACACGGCAAACCCGAATTTCTCCACATCAATCCGGCCGGCAAGCTCCCGGTGCTGGTCGATGGCGACATGGTGCTTACCGAGTCGATCGCGATCGTTGTCTATCTGGCCGAGAAATACCCGGAGAAAAAGCTGATCCCGACAGATCTGCGGCAACGCGCACAGCTTATGCGATGGCTGTTGTTCACCACCACCGAGCTGGAACAGCCACTCTGGCGCATGGCGCGTCATACCACGCTGTATCCGGCGGACAGACGACTGCCCGGCGAACTGACGCTTGCGGCCGAAGATTTCGCGGCGATGGCGAAGGTCATGGATGCGCACATGACAGATCGCGCGTTCGTCGTGGGCGATAGCGTCACTGTCGGGGACTTCGTGCTCGCCTACACGCTTGACTGGGCGAAAATGGCGAAGCAGCTCGATGCGTGGCCGCGCCTGGAGGCCTACATGGAACGCATGTATGCGCGGCCGCGTGCTGCGATGCGCATTGCCGAGGCTTTTGCCAGCGTACGACGCTAAGCGATCAGAGCCGGGATCAGAAGCCTTCGCGGATCACGTCGCGCGCGAAATACGACAGGATCAGATCAGCGCCTGCGCGTTTGAATGCGCCGAGCGTCTCGCGCACCACCAGCTGCTCGTTCAGCGCGCCTGCGGCGGCGGCGAACTTGATCATCGCGTACTCGCCGCTGACCTGGTAAACTGCAATCGGCAGCAGCGTCCGCTCGCGCAGGCGCGCCAGCACATCCAGATACGCCAGGCCCGGCTTGACCATCAGCATATCCGCGCCCTCGGCTTCGTCCTGCAACGACTCACGCAATGCCTCGCGACCGTTCATCGGGTCCATCTGGTAGGTCTTGCGATCGCCCTTCAGCTCGCAGCCCGCCGCCACGCGAAACGGCCCGTAAAACGCCGAAGCGAATTTGGTCGAATACGCCATGATCGGCGCATCGGTGTGGCCCGCCGCGTCCAGCGCGTGGCGGATCGCAGCGACCTGCCCGTCCATCATGGCCGATGGCGCGACCATGTCGGCACCCGCTTCCACCGCCACCACCGACTGGAGCGCAAGATTCTCGATGGTGATGTCGTTCGCCACGTGCCCGTGCTCGATCACGCCGCAATGACCGTGGTCGGTGTATTCGCAGAAGCAGATGTCCGGGATCACCACGAGCTCCCGCGCCGCCCGCTTCGCCCGCCGCACCATGCGCGCCACCAGACCCTCGCGGTCCCAGGCGTCGCTGCCCGATGCATCCTTGTGGTGCGAGATGCCGAAGAGCATCAGCGCCTTCACCCCATCGCGCGCCAATCCTTCCACCGCATGCTCCAGCTTGCGTTCGGGGATGCGTGAGACGCCGGGCATTTCGGAGATCGGCAGCGGCTCGTCGATGCCCTCCTCCACGAAGATCGGCTGGATCAGGTCGTTGGCGGTAACGGTGGTTTCCCGCACCAAAGTGCGGAACGTCTCCGACTGGCGCAGCCGGCGTAAGCGGGTGGTCGGGAATGGCGGGGACATGGTGCCTCACGGTTGCTGAAAGACCCAGGCGTGAGGGCGGTTTAGGCCAAGCTGGCTGGTGGCGCCACCCAGGGCAATCGGGGGAACGCGCTTTGCTGTATGGCGAGCAGAGCGAAGCAATTCGGGCCAGTTGAGCACTTCGACCGAGATTGCCGCGTCGCTGCGCTTCTCGCAATGACATGAGGTCCGGCGTTTACCCGATTGCCCTGCGAATCGATTGCCCTGAGAATAACGACCCCTGCGGTGCCGCTTTGGCGTCAAATGCGATAGACCTGGGATGCATTCTTCCAGAACTTTCCGCCTCGACCGGCAAGCGCATCCGCAGCCTGCCAATCGACACGGAGATGCTCAAGGCGTAGCAGGCAGAACTACAACCAACAGGAGACGAACCAGAATGGCCTTCTATGAACTCCGCCAATACAAGGTGCGGCCCGGCAAGATGGATGAATGGGTGAAGATCATGGAGGAGGAGATCATCCCCTTCCAAGTGTCAAAGGGCATGGTTATCTGCGGTAGCTTCCGGGGCGAGACCGATCAATCGCACTACGTGTGGATCCGCCGCTTCGACAGCGAAGCGCAACGTGAGGCCTTATACAAGGCGGTCTACGAAACAGATTATTGGAAGACCAAGATAGCCCCGCGTGTGCCCGAGTGCCTGGACCGCGAGAAGAACGTCATCACCCGCATCGTCCCGACACCGAAATCCACCGTGCAGTAGGGGTTGCAGTAGCAGCGCATTCGCCGCTGACGCGAAATCACAGACGTCTCACCGTCAAGGCCGTCCGCGAATTCTGCCGCGGACGGCCTTGACGCCATAGACGCTACGCGAACGCCAGGTCAGTTGCCATCGCCACTGGTCTGGTAACTGTTGAACGTCCCGTTGTAGTCAGGCGATACGCTGGATAATTATACGATACGCGTAATTGCTGGGGTAACCACCGTAGTAGGTGCTGGGATAGTTATAGCCGTAAGTGGTGGCGGTCGGATAACCCGTGTAGGCGACGCAGCCACCCAGCAGGGTGGCGCCCAGCAATGCGGCGACAGGAATCAGACCTTTGCCGGCGGCCTTGAATGTGTATCGCATGATGTGACCTCCTACGGACGTCGAACGTAATGAACGCAGCGGACCGATCACGCGTTCGTCGCATCGCGAAGAGTTGCCCCGCCCGCCGCCTGCCACCGGAACCCCCGCGCGCGCCCAGCAGACTTCGTTGGCGGATCGCCAGCGCGCGGTGCTGGCATCCCTGGTTTTCCCATGCGTCACCCTATATTGATGGTCAACGGCGCCGGCGGGTCACCTCCCCCGGCGCCTTTGCATGAGGCTCCCATGACCGATTCCGCCGCCGAGATCGCCCGTCGCCGCACCTTCGCGATCATCTCCCACCCCGACGCCGGCAAGACCACACTGACCGAACACCTGCTGCGCGCCGGCGGCGCCATCCAGCTTGCCGGCAATGTGCGCGCCAAAGGCGAGCGCCGCCGCACGCGCTCCGACTGGATGGGCATCGAACGCGAGCGCGGCATCTCCGTGGTGACCTCGGTGATGACGTTCGAGCATGCCGGCTGCGTGTTCAATCTGCTCGACACGCCGGGCCACGAGGATTTTTCCGAGGACACCTACCGCACGCTCACCGCGGTCGATTCCGCCGTCATGGTGATCGACGCCGCCAAGGGGATCGAGGCGCGCACCCGGAAACTGTTCGAAATCTGCCGCCTGCGCGACATTCCGATCGTGACATTCATCAACAAGATGGACCGCGAAAGCCGCGATCCGATCGAATTGCTGGACGAGGTCGCCTCCACGCTGGCGCTGGACACCGCGCCGGTGACATGGCCGGTGGGCCGCGCGGCGGAATTCGCCGGCACCTACGATCTGCGCTGCGCGGCAAATGCGACTGACGGCGGAGTTGCCGCAGTCGGATCGCGCGCCTGCAGGCACTGGCGGACGAGGTGGACCTGATCCGTGCCGCGCTGCCGGAATTCGAGCGTGAGGGGTTCAATGCCGGCCACCTGACCCCGGTGTATTTCGGCAGCGCCATAAAGGGCATCGGCGTCGCGGATCTGCTGGATGGGCTGGCGGAATACGGCCCACCGCCGCGTGCGCAGAAGGCGGACACCCGCACGGTGGAGGCCAGCGAGTCGGCGCCTTACCGCGCTGGTGTTCAAGATCCAGGCGAACATGGACCCCAATCATCGCGACCGCATCGCCTTTGCCCGCGTGTGTTCCGGGCGGCTGGCGCGCGGCATGCGGCTGAAGCAGGTGCGCACCGGCAAGCTGATCCCGTTGCATGCGCCGCAGTTTTTTTTCGCCCGCGAACGCGAGATCGCCGACGAGGCGTTCGCCGGCGACGTGGTTGGCATTCCCAACCACGGCACGCTGCGAATTGGCGACACGCTGACCGATGGCGAGGACATCAACTTCGTCGGGGTGCCGTATTTCGCGCCGGAAATCCTGCGCCGGGTTCGGCTGGACGATGCGATGAAGGCGAAAAAATTGCGTCAGGCGCTGTCCGAACTGGCGGAAGAGGGCGTCGTGCAGTTGTTCCGACCGCAGGACGGAGCGGCGCCCTTGGTCGGCGTGGTGGGCACGCTGCAGCTTGATGTGCTCGCCGCGCGGCTGGCCGGCGAATACGGCGTCGCCATCGGCTTCGAAGCCACGCCGTACGCACTGGCGCGGTGGATATCATCCGATGACCGTGTGGCGTTGCAGAAATTCATTGCCGAGAACCGCAGCGCGATGGCCGACGATGTGGATGGCGATCCCGGTGTTCCTCGCCACGTCCGCATTCATGATGCGCCGAGCCGCCGAACTGGCCCCAACGCTGCGCTTCCGCGATATCAAGGACATTAGGGCAGAACAAGTGGCGGCCTGAGGGATTGCAGGCCGCCACTCGGTTCATATCCTGCCGACCAGCAGCAAGACCAACACGATCACCAGCACGAGACCAAGACCGCCGCTTGGGTAATACCCCCAACCGGTGCTGTACGGCCAAGCCGGCAATGCGCCGATCAGCAGAACAATCAGGATGATCAGAAGCAGTGTGGGCACTGCGGCCTACTCCTTGCCGGCCAGCTTGTCCCTGGCATCCCGCACCGCATCCTTGGCACCGCCGACCGCGTTCTGCACGCGGCCTTCGGCCTTGTCGGCCTTGCCTTCGGCTTCGGTCTTGGCGTCGCCAGTCACCTTGCCCCAGGTTTCCTTCACGGCGCCTTTCGCCTGCTTGGCTGCGCCCTTCACCCGATCGTTATCCATGATATTCTCCTTTCAAAGTTAGCAGTGAAGTCAAAGTCAGCGGTCAGGGCCGGTAGGTCGTATTCTGTTCGGCCGACTTGGTCAGTCCATGCCCAGCGGCCTGAAGGTCCTGGCCCGCACCGGCGGTCGTGTAGCAGGCACTCAACAATGGCGCCGTTGCGATCAGCGCGAAGAGTGCGATGGCAGCGGCAAGCTTCCTCTGCATGGCAATATCCTTTCTGTGTACATCGGTCGGAATGGCCGATGATCTGGTATGCGTGTGACCAAGCACGAGTCACGGATCAGTGAATTCGTTTCCCGTTCGAACCTCTGTCCATAACGTATTGCGTCGCGGCTTAATCAAATGAAGAGGTCGCCCGGAACAGTCATATACGATTGACTTCACCCGTTATTGACAGGCTCTGATGGACGGGACCGCGGGTCGTCGGGTGGAGAACGGTGAACCGCCATTAATTGCGGTAATGAATATTTCGCCAGGCCAAGAAAACGTTGGTCACCGACACAGCAGCGCACTAGGATTTGATTGATGGGCGACGGAGTTCCGAGAATTCGGCCTTCGGTCGCGACGCGGGAGGCACCATGGCCGGCTACCGCTTCTATATCCTCGACGCCGAGGACCATATCGTTCAGGCTTTTGAAATCGAGTGTGCGAACGATGCCAAGGCCAGGTTGGCCGCCCGCCAATTGCTCGCCGGGGATCCCGATCATCGGGCGGTCGAGGTGTGGGAGCGCGCCCGCCGGATCACGAAGATCGTGCGCGACGTGTCGCCCGGACTGCGGCATGGCAAAGGACAGGCTGTGCGTGAGCTCGGTTCGGTGAACTGAAGCCGCCAACGCACGCTCGTGGCATTACCGGGCATCGGCCGTGGGCATCGGCCACGTGGATCGGCTGAGACGCCCACGCAGGGATGGGCAGCGGGCCGGGCTGCATGGCCACGCGCGATCGACGTTGACTTGGACTGCCGCCGCCGATACCAAGGCCCTCACGACCAAGAAACAAACACCAAACGCAAATCACAGGGATGCGTCGGGGAGGGGTATTGCCACCACTCCTGGAAGTCAAGGATCTGCACACCGAATTCCGCACCGGTGCGGGAATTGTGCGTGCCGTCGACGGCATCTCCTACACGGTCGAGCCGGGCGAAACCGTAGCCATCGTTGGCGAAAGCGGATCCGGCAAGTCGGTCAGCGCGCTGTCTGTGCTGCGTCTCATCGCTGATCCGCCCGGACGCATCACACAGCGGTGAGATTCTGTTTGCCGGTCGCGATATCATGCAACTGCCGGATGCAGAGATGCGCGACGATCCGCGGCGGCGAGATCGGCATGGTGTTCCAGGAGCCGATGACCTCGCTCAATCCGGTACTGACGATCGGCCGCCAGATCACCGAGACCTGGAACAGCACCGCGGCATGACCCGGACGGCGTCGCATCGACGGGCGATCGAATTGCTCGGCCTGGTCGGCATAGCCGATGCCGACCGCCGGCTGAAACAGTATCCGCATCAGCTTTCCGGCGGCATGCGGCAGCGCATCATGATCGCGATCGCGATAGCCTGCGATCCGAAGTTGATCATCGCCGATGAACCGACCACCGCGCTGGATGTCACCATCCAGGCGCAGATCCTTGAATTGATGAAGGAACTGACGCGCCGGCTGAACGTCGCGTTGATCATCATTACGCATAATCTGGGCGTGGTGGCGCGCTACGCCAACCGGGTGAACGTGATGTACGCGGGGCGCCTGGTCGAAAGCGGACCGGCGGCTGATGTGTATCACAACCCGCGGCATCCTTACACGATGGCGCTGCTGCGATCGGTGCCGCGGCTCGATCGTCCGCGGCAGGAACGGCTCGATCCGGTCGATGGGCAGCCGCCCGATCTGACGCGGCTGGATGCAGGCTGCGCCTTTCGTCCACGCTGCCGCTTTGCGGTGGAAGCCTGCGCCGGTGCGACGCCCGCCGCTGGAACAGGCTGGCATTGCGGGACATCTTCGCCGCCTGCTTCCAGAGCCACGTCGTCGGCCGCGAAACCGGAGCGGCGGCATGAGCGCGGTGGCGAAGCGCGGCCGCTGTTGGAGGTGAAGGGATTGCGCATGCATTTCCCGGTCACCGAGGGCGTCATGGCGCGCAGGCTGGTCGGCGAGGTGAAGGCGGTCGACGGCATCGACTTCACCGTTCGCCGCGGCGAGACACTCGGCTTGGTCGGCGAGAGCGGCTGCGGCAAGACCACGACCGGGCGCTGCATCCTGCGGCTGGAACGGCCGACCGCCGGCGAAATCCTGTATGACGGCGTCGATATCGCCAAGATGGAGCGGAAGGAACTGCTGGCGCTGCGTCGACGCATCCAGGTGATTTTCCAGGACCCGTACAGCTCGCTCAATCCGCGGATGAAGGTCGGCGACATCCTGAGCGAACCGATGAAGGTGCATGGCATCGAGCGTGACGCCGCGACGCCGGTCGGCGAAGGTGCGCGAGCTGCTGTCGGTCTGCGGGTTGCATCCACGCTTCGCCGACCGTTACCCGCACGAAATGTCCGGCGGCCAGCGCCAGCGCGTCGGCATTGCGCGCGCGCTGGCGTTGGATCCGGAATTCATCGTCTGCGACGAGGCGGTGTCCGCGCTGGATGTGTCGATCCAGGCGCAGGTGGTGAATCTGCTGGAGGATCTGCGCGAGCGGTTCGGCCTGACGTATCTGTTCATCGCACATGATCTGTCGGTGGTGCGGCATCTCTGCCAGCGCGTGGCGGTGATGTATCTGGGTCGCATCGTCGAACTGGCGGACAGCGACGAGATTGTTCGGCAATCCGCTGCATCCTTATACGCAGGCATTGCTGGCGGCGGTGCCGGTGCCGGATCCGAGCGTGGAAATGCACCGCACGTTCCGGCCGGTGCAGGGCGAAGTGCCGAGCCCGATCAATCCGCCGTCGGGATGCGTGTTCCATCCGCGCTGCGCCATCGCGGTAGCCGGTTGCAAGCAGGCGCGGCCGGAATTGCGCGAAATGCGGCCTGGGCATTTCGTGGCGTGCAGCGAAGTTCGACGATGACTGATGGTCGTGATCGCGCGGGGCGTAGCGACGAGCAATCTCGAACGCAGTGGCAAAACACGACGCAGCTCCACTGGAACGAGATTACCTGGTCGCAGCGCTGCTCGCCAAGAACGACCAAAGGGACGAAACGACCGATGCGATCAGCGATGACCGCGCATATTATTGGGAGCCGTACTGGCAATGCCGGCGCTGGCGGCCGACGAAACGCCGAAGCACGGCGGCACGCTGACTTACCTGATCCCAGCCGATGCGCCGCCAGTCTTCGATGGGCATCGCGAGACCACCTATCGCCACGGTGCATTCGGCCGCGCCGTTCTACAGCGTGCTGATCCGGGTCAATCCGGATGAATCCGTCGTCCACCGACCGATTTCGTCTGCGATCTGTGCACCGAGATGCCGAAGCCGACCGATGACGGCAAGACCTGGACATTCAAGATCCGCGACGGCGTGAAATGGCATGATGGCTCACCGCTGACCGCGGCCGACGTGGCGGCAAGTTGGCAGGAGATCGTCCATCCGCGCGCGGGCGTTTCCAGCGCGCGCGAAAGCTACTTCATCATGGTGGACTCGATCGAGGCACCCGATCCTTCGACCGTGGTGTTTCACCTGAAGTTCGCCACCGGCGCCTTCCTGCCTGCGCTCGCTGATCCGTTCGCCTGGATCTACAAGAAGGCGACACTCGACAAGGACCCGCACTGGTACGAAAAGAACATGATTGGCAGCGGCCCCTTCAAGTTCGACGGATACGAGATCGGCCAGTCGATCAAGGGCGTGCGCAATCCCGACTACTATCACAAGGGATTGCCCTATCTGGATGGGTTTCGTGGCGATCTTCGCCGACAAGGAGAAGGTGCGGGTCGACGCGATCCGCGGCGACCGCGCGGCAGATGGAGTTCCGCGGCCTGCCCCCGTCGGCGCGAGGACCAGCTCGTAAGAAGCTGGGTGACAAGTTGGCCGTGCAGACCAGCGACTGGAACTGCGGAACATGATCACGACCGAATCATGCGAAAAAGCCGTTCGACGACGTGCGTGTTCGTCGCGCGCTGGTCCTGGCGATCGACCAATGGCACGGCGCGCCGGCGTCTTTCGAAGGTCGCGAATGTGCGTACGGTCGGCGGCATGGTGTTCCCGGGATCGCCGCTTGGCGGCAACCAAGGATGAGCTGGAACAGATTGCCGGTTACTGGCCCGACATCGAGCAAGTCTCGCGCCGAGGCGAAGCGGCTGCTGAAGGAGGCGGGCGCGGAGGGGCTGAGCTTCCAGCTGCTGAACCGCAACATATTCCAGCCGTACGGGTACATCGCCACCTGGATGATCGACGAATGGAGCAAGATCGGACTGCACGTGACGCAGAAGGTCGATACCGACCGGCCCATGGTACGACGAAACGCGCAGCGGCAATTTTTCGTCGTGCGGTGGAAGCCAATTGCCAGGGCGTGGTCGAATCCGCTGATCGATGTCGGCAAGGTGCTGCCGCACTCGGTCTATACCGAAAATTACGGCAACTACGAGGACCAGCCGGAGATCGATCTCTACCAGCGGATGATCCACGAGACCGACTTCACCAAGCAGCGCGCGCTGATGCGGGATTTCGAAAAATACGTGCTGGATACCCAGGCGCATGCCTTCGTGATGACGTGGTGGTACCGCATCGTGCCCTATCGGGCGTACGTGAAAGGCTGGAAGATCAGTCCCAGCCATTTCCTCAATCAGGACCTGGCGACGATCTGGCTGGACAAATAGGACGCTGACCGATGTACCAGTACATTGCAAAGCGCGTACTGCTGGTGATCCCAACGCTGTTCGGCGCCGCAGCGTTGGTCTTCATACTCATGCGCCTGATCCCCGGCGATATCTGCGTTGTCCGTCTTGGCGCCGGCGGGGGGCGCTTCGACGAGCATGCCATCAACCTGTGCCACGCCGAGAACGGCATGGATCGACCGTTGATCGTGCAGTTCCTGAGCTTCGTCTGGGGATTCTGCCATTTCGATTTCGGCATCTCGATGTGGTCAGGCAAGCCGGTCTCGCTGGAAATCCTTACGCGAGTGCCGATCTCGCTCGAAATCGCGTTGCTTGCCACCGTCATCGCCATACTGATCGCAATTCCACTCGGCACCATCTCGGCCCTGAAGCAGAACACCTGGATCGACGTGCTGGTCCGCACTGTCGCGATCGGCGGGATCGCCACGCCGTCGTTCTGGCTGGGCATCATATCCATTCTGGTCGTGCTGGATGTCACCAACGCGATCACCGGCACACCATGGATGCCGCCGATCGAGTACGTGCCGATCTGGCAGGACCCGGTGCGCAATCTGGAGATGGCTTTCCTGCCCGCCGTCACGGTCGGCTACCGCTATGCCGCGGTCAGCATGCGCATGACGCGATCCGCCATGCTGGAGGTACTGCGCGAGGATTACATCCGCACCGCCCGCGCCAAGGGTCTGGTCGAGAAGCTGATCATCAATCGCCACGCACTGAAGAACGCACTGCTGCCAGTGGTGACGGTGATCGGCATCGAGTTCGCGTTCCTGATCGGTGGACTGGTGGTGACGGAGCAGGTGTTCAACTTGAACGGCATCGGCCGGCTGTTCGTGCAGGCGGTGCAGAACCAGGACTATACGCTGACCCAGGCGCTGGTGATGCTGACCGTCGCTATCTTCGTGCTGACCAATCTGGTCGTCGATCTGTTCTATGCGTGGCTCGATCCACGCATCCGCTTCGCCTGAGGAAAGCTGCATCATGTCGACCACAGCGCACAGCGACATTGCCGTCCCAGCCATTGCGGATGACGAGGGACAGATCCGACGTTCGATCTGGCAAACGACACTGCATTTCTGCCGCCGCGAACCGCTCGGCGCATTCGGCATGCTGATCGTGCTGATCATCGCCTTCGCCGGCTTCTCCGCTGAATTGATTGCACCATACAGCCCGACATCGAACGATTTCGCCTCGATGACCGAAGCGCCGAGTTGGACGCATCTGCTTGGCACCGACCAGTTCGGTCGCGACCTGTTGTCGCGCATCATCTTCGGCGCGCGCACCGCCCTGATCGTGGGATTGAGCTCTGCGATTGTCGGTGGCGTTGCCGGTCTGGTGCTGGGCGTGGCCAGCGCCTATTTCGGCGGCAAGCTGGACCTGGTGTTCCAGCAGAATCTTCGACGTGGTGATGGCGTTTCCGCTGATCATCATGGCGTTGGCCATGGTTTCGATCTTCGGCACTGGCATGCACAATGTGATCATCGCGATCACCATCCCGCTGATCCCACGCTGCGCGCGCGTGGTGCGATCGAGCGCGCTGGCGATCCGCGAGATACCATATGTCGATGCGGCGCGCGCCTGCGGCTACAGCCATGCACGCATCATCCTGCGCCACATGGTGCCGAACGTGATGGCGCCGTTCCTGATCATGCTGACGGCATTCGTCGGCCAGGCAATACTGGCAGAGGCTCGCTGTCGTACCTGGGTCTAGGCGTGCAGGAGCCGACGCCAGCCTGGGGGCTGATGCTGCAAGGCGGCGCCGAGGAATACGCGTCCACCGCGCCCTGGATCGCGATCTTCCCCGGGCTGGCGATCGCGCTGACCGTATTCGGCGTCAGCCTGTTCGGCGATGCGCTGCGCGACGAACTGGACCCGAAGCTGCGCGAGCGTTGAGGCAACGTTGGGCGCCATTGTCAGGTGGCACCCGTTGCCTCATGACTCGCGGCACTTGATCATGCGCAGCGGTGTATAGGTCAGCGCCACCGAGCCGTCCTGCTTCACCACTTGATTGCGCGTGCGCACCAGGCCCCTGCCCGGCCGGTTGCGCGACAGGCGAGCTTCGATCACCTCGCATTCCACATGGATCGTGTCACCGGCAAACACCGGCCTCTCCACGTTGAAGTCCATATGCAGGAACGCATACCCTGTATGCTGCATGGTGGCCTGCACCAGCAATCCCTCGGCGAAACAGTAACTCAGAGCGGCTGGCGCAAGTCGATCCTTGATGTCGGATTCCTCGCGCAGGAATTCCGTGTTGGTGAACAGCACTTCCACCATACCGGTGCAATTGACGAAGTTGGTAATATCCGCCTCTGTCACCGTGCGACCGATGGTGCGAAACTGCCGACCAACCGGCAGATCCTCAAAGTAGAAGCCCAGGCCTACGGTTTCCATCATCGCCTCCCTCAATCGCCCTGGAACACCGGCCGCTGCCTGGCAACGAACGCCTGATAAGCACGACCGAAATCTTTGGTCTGCATGCAGATCGCCTGCGCCTGCGCCTCCGCCTCGATCGCCGCATCGATCGACATGTCCCACTCCTGGTGGATGCAGCGCTTGGTCATCGCGTGTGCGAAAGTGGGTCCTGTCGCCAACGATGCGGCCATTGCATGCGCCTCGGCCCGCAGTGCATCCGACGCGCACAGCCGATTGAAAAAACCCCAACGCTCCGCCTCCACACCGTCCATCGCTCGACCGGTGTACAGCAACTCCGCCGCGCGTCCGGCGCCAACGATGCGCGGCAGGATATTGCACGCCCCCATGTCGGCGCCGGCCAGACCAACGTGCACGAACAGGAATGCGACCTTGCTCGCTGCCGTGCCAAGACGCAGGTCGGACGCCATCGCGATGATCGCGCCCGCCCCCGCGCAGATGCCATCCACCGCCGCCACGATCACCTGCGGGCAGGCGCGCATTGCTTTCACCAGTTCGCCGGTCATGTGCGTGAAGTCGAGCAGTCCCTGCATGTCGTCGGCTTCCTGCATGCGCACCAACGGGCCGATGATTTCGTGCACATCGCCGCCAGAACAGAAATTGCCGCCGGCGCCGGTGATTACCACGGCCTTCACCGAGTTCGCGTGGACCAGCGCGTGAAACGTGTCACGCAGCTCCGCGTAGGACTCGAACGTCAGCGGATTCTTCCGCTCCGGCCGGTTGAGCGTGATGGTCGCCACCTTGCCGTCCATCGACCAGAGGAAATGCTGAGGATGGAACTCGGTGAAATCGATCCGGCTCGTGTCATGCGGTGAAGCCATTGCCTGTATCCATGCTGGTTGCGTTGCCTGTCTACCACTGTCGGTGCGAGGCGCGCGTCGCCGCGCACTCCGACCGAGATTGCCGCGTCGCCGCACTTCTAACAATAAGGCGTTGCCCCCGACAGGATCGGGCAACTGCGGAAGTCTTTGGTCTTGCATCCAGGGCCGGGCGGCCATCGGACGGTACGGAACTCTGGGCCAGCCGTATCGGCTGCGCGACGTCGACATGACGCACACGCACATCGAGACGATCTGCCAAGAGGCGATGCACAACTTGCTGGTCCGCAACAATCCGCGCAGCATTGACCGGACGGAGCATGTGCGGGAAATCCTCAAAATGGCCTGGTAGAGCCGAAGGAGCACGATATGGCGGATGATGCGGCGATGGTCCCATTAGGCGAAGACCACCGGGAAATTCGCGACGCGATCCGTTCGATCTGCGAGAAATATCCCGGCAGCTACTGGCGCGAAGTGGAAGACGCCGATGTCTATCCCGAGAAGTTCGTGCATGAACTGACCGAATCGGGCTACCTCGCCGCGCTGATCCCGGAGGAGTATGGCGGCTCGGGCCTGCCAATTCGTGCCGGCGCGGTGATCCTGGAGGAAATCCACGCCTCCGGCTGCAATGCCGGCGCGTGCCATGCACAGATGTACATCATGGGCACGCTGCTGCGCCACGGCAGCGAGGAGCAGAAGCGGCGTTACCTGCCCGACATCGCCACCGGCCGCCTGCGGTTACAGGCATTCGGCGTTACCGAGCCGACCACGGGTTCCGACACCACGAAGCTGAAGACACGGGCGGTGCGCGACGGCGATCGCTACATCATCAACGGCCAGAAAGTCTGGACATCGCGCGCGCTGCAGTCCGATCTGATGCTGCTGCTCGCGCGTACGACATCGGTGGAACAGGTGAAGCGGCGGACCGACGGATTGTCGGTGTTCCTGATCGACATGCGTGAAGCACGCCAGCACGGGATGGAAATCCGCAAGCTGCAAACCATGATCAACCACCAGACGACGGAAATCTTCTTCGACAATGTGCCGGTGCCGGCAGATGCGTTGATCGGCGAGGAGAACAAGGGCTTCCGCTACATCCTGGACGGACTGAACGCCGAACGCATCCTGGTCGCGGCCGAGGCAATCGGCGATGCGCATTTCTTCATTCGCAAGGCGTCGCGTTATGCCAATGAACGCGTTGTGTTCGAAAGGCCGATCGGCACCAACCAGGGCGTGCAGTTTCCCATTGCGCGCGCCTATGCGGAAACGCGCGCCGCCGACCTGATGAACCGCGCGGCTGCGGCGCTGTTCGATGCGGGGCAACCCTGCGGCGAGGAAGCCAATCTGGCCAAGCTGCTCGCCTCGGAGGCTGCCTGGCATGCCGCCGATACCGCGATGCAGACCCATGGCGGATTTGGTTATGCGCGGGAATACGATATCGAGCGCAAATGGCGCGAAACCCGCATCTTCCAGATCGCACCGATTTCCACCAATTTGATTCTCAGTTACCTGGGGCAACACGTGCTGGGCATGCCACGATCGTATTGAGCGCGATCACACCGTGGCCGATCGCGACCAGATCGCGACGATGCTCTTGCCAAACCGGTAAGCCGTCAGCGGATCCAACCACCGCGAGATTGGCACCATCAAGCGGTCCCAGACCTGGATTTGCCGCGGCGTCGGCATCGACGCCCGCAGCACAGTGCGGTTTGCCAGCGCGGCAAAGAAACCGACGGAGTCCAGCATCCGCAGCATCTCGATGCGGCAGTGCGGCGGCGAAATCTCCAGTAATCCAGCGCGGCTATAGCGCCGATAGTGGCCGATCGCCGCATCGAATGGACTGAACAGAAACTGATGAGCGGGCACCAGAACGATCAACCTGCCGCCTGGCGCTAGCCTTTGCGCTGCCAGCCGCAATTCGTCCGCGTCGCGTTCGATGTGCTCGACCACGTCGATATACAGGATCGCGTCGAACAGGCGGGTATCGTGCAGCGTATCCAGCGTGCCTGTGACCACGCGCGTGGCGGCTGGCAGCCTGCCCGCGGTGATCGCCGCGCTGATTTGCAGCGCTTGATCGGCGTCCGGCTCCAGTGCCACCCACTCCCGCACGGCATCAGTGAATAGTGCAGAAATGTTGGCGCCGATCCCCGCGCCCACCTCCAGCACACGTGGCCCGAGGTACGGGCGCAACGCCGAGGCGACATAGGATTTCCAGTGCGTGGCCGCCGCAAACAATTCGAGTTCCGAACCGACATAGGCCTGGGTCGTCAGCACAGGACGCCGACCTTCGGCCAAGTCTCGGCGAGCGTGAGCAACTGACGATCCATGACGAAGGTGGGAGCATCCACCAGCGGCACGATTGGTCTCTGGCTGCGGCTGCTCAGTATCATGAGTGTGGTCGCGATAACGATCACCACGGTTTGCAACAAAATGATGGTCAGGTCGCCGAACGCTGTTGTGGCCCAACCTGGTATGGCCAGGGTTGTCATTATCCGCACCGCCACGACCGAGATAATGCCGACCAGCGTCACCGCACCACACAGCGTGGCCGCCAGCAGCACACGGACGAAAATCAGATCGGAGTAAACCGACATCGCGCTGAGGCCATGGATGATAAGCGCCGGCAAATTCATGTGCGAACGTCCCGCGTGCCGCATGCCACGGGCTGTCGGCACAGACACGCTCCGCAGCCGTGACCGCATGATAGCCGCCGGCAGATTGTTCCAGAGATCGGGCATGTGGACGAGACGACGCACAGCGGCAAACGGCAGCAGGCAGAAATTGCCAAAATCGATCACCTGACCCGTCAGCAGGCGGAACAGTGACTGATAGGCCAAATAGCCGACACGAAACCCGATGCCTTCGGACCGCTGCGCACGCTGCGCGAGGATGACGCAATCCGGCTGCGCCGCCGCCGCGGCCAGCAGCATCGCGATGTCTTCGGGCCTGTCCTCGCCATCACTGTCCATGACGATGACGGCATCGATGTCGTCGCGCCGGGCAACCAGTGATAGCCCGACGGCTATGGCGCGCTGGTGGCCCAGGTTGACCGCGAGATGGACAATTTCGATGCTGTCGATGCAGCCGCTCGCAGCCAAATTCGTACGGTCGGGTGTGTATCCCACGCTGGAACCATCGTCGACCGCAACGATGTTGAGACGCCGCTTCGTGTCGGAATACTGCGCGGCGATCCTGGCGACCAGAACGCCAAACGATTCCCAATCGTCCAGCACCGGCATGACAATGGCAATTCTCTCGGCCCCGGCAAGGTCGACTTTGCCGTGTCCCGACACTTTCAGCGCTTGGCCAGCCGGCTCAGCGTTGGAACCGGCTCGGTGAACATGCTGTAGACCCGACCGGACGGCTGGAAATCCGCATAGGCCTGGCGGGGCGGGGCAAAGTCCCGATAGGCGGTCGGGGTCGAACCGGCGAAGAACCCAGGCGCCCCAGGCTGCCAGCGCGCCATCACACGTCGTTGGTAGTCGGCGCCGATCGCCGGCGTTTCGGAGTGATACGCCGCGGTCGCCTGGATCCAACTGCCGCTCGCGCCATACAGCGAACTCAGGAAGCGAGCCCCATACAGCGCGTTGCTGGTCGGATCGAACGCCGCGTCCAGGGAGGCGAAGGCGTTCGGGTGGTGCATCAGGTTGATCTGCATGCAGCCGACATCGATCGACCGCACTCCCTGCGCCTGAAGCGCGCTCACGGCTGCGATGGCCTGCGCCTTGGTGTCGAAGAACTGGCCGCGTCCCTCGGCATCGATCGTCCAGGGCCAAGGGTAGAGTTTGCCGGTGTCGGCGTCCGGCCGACCGCTCTCCACCTCGGCGATGGCCCCAAGCAGGCGCGGCGGCAGCCGGACTATCCTCTCGGCACCGGCGATGGCCGTAACGCACAGCAGGCTGGGAGATGATGGCGGGATCAGAGGAGTGCCGGCAAGGGCGGTAACCGGCACGATCAGCAACAGGAATTGGAGCAGACGGCGCATCGGCCCGTCTTGCGCACGAATCCGCGAGCTTAGCCAGAAGAATCCGGTTTCAGGCAGTCGAAACCAGGCCAGAATGGCCGATGCCGGCCCCACGCTACGACCAACTTCATGCGTATCAGGAAGAGCAGCGGCGATGCGACGGTGATGGAACATCCTCCCCGTCCCTTATGCGAGAGGGAAGGGGGCGCGCGCACTGATCGACACGTGGCGACACTCCGCCACCCGGCGAACGGGTGATCTCGGCCTCGCCCAGGCACGCATGCATCACCGGCGAAACTCGGCCATCAGCGCCGGGCTTCCGCACCAGGACGGCAGGAGAATGAGTTTGCTATGATGCGGTCATGATCAACCTGCACTTCGCCGGATACCAGCCGCCCCGGTCGGTACACACACGCGGATTGCACGCCTTGCGCGACAGCGTCGCCCGGCGCTCCGACGGTAAGATGGCCATTACGGTGACCGACAGCATCGTCGGCCTCGGCCGCAAGGCGGGCGACCTGCTCACCATGGTGGAGCGCGGCGAACTGGACGGCTGCTATTTCGCCTCCAGCTACCTCGCCGGTCGCGTCCCCGCTCTCGGCCTGTTCGACCAGCCGTTCCAGGCTGGCTCTCGGGAAGCCACATTCTCGGCGTTGGATGCAGCTACCGGCGCGTCGCTCGCGGCCGAGGTTGCTGGCGCGACGGCGTATCGCGTACTCGGCTTCTGGGACAACGGGATACGCCACATCAGCAACGCCGTGCGGCCGATCCGCTTGCCGACCGACTGCGTCGGGCTCCGCCTGCGCACGCTCGACAATACGCAGCACCAGGACGCATTCCGCCGCCTGGGTTTCCGGCCAACGTTCATCGACGTCGCGGACCTCGCGCGCGCGGTAGCCGACAGGACGGTCGATGCGCAGGAGAACCCGCTCACCAACATGGTGAACTTCGGCATCCAGGCGTACCACAAGCACGTCAGCCTGACCGGACACCTGCTGGGCATCGCACTACTGCTGGTCAACCGCGCGCGTTTCGCCGCACTGCCGGCCGACCTTCGCGGCGTGCTCGACGCCGCAGCGCGCGACAGCGAGGCAACGCAGCGCGCGCAGGCCGCCGCGGAGGACGCCGACTGCCTGAAGCTGCTGGCCGATGCCGGGGTGGCGGTGATCGAGCCGGATGCGATCGGCCTGCCGGCGTTCCGCGCCGCGGTAGCGGACCGGCCGGCTTAGGCCGTTCTATCCAATCTGTGACAGGACTGGCTGTGACAGGACCGGTCGCCTCACCGGCTCGCAGCGTGGCGACCGATCCGCTTCCCGGCAGCCGCTACACCGTTTGCAAAATCGCTTCCCGCTTCATCTCCGGCGTCAATTCCTCGCGCCAATCCACCGCGCGCGGCAGCACCGCCTCGTGCGCGCGCAACGTGTAGTAGCTGGTGCCGGTACCATCCGGCATACCGCCCGCTTCCACCGTCTTTACCGCCTGGCGTAGCAGCTTGCGCGCCTGGATGATCGCCTTGTCGGCCGGGCCGAGATGTTCCTTCGATCGATCGACGATGCGTCCCATGCTTTCCTGGATCGCGCGATCCTGCACATTGATGCCGTCGATGCCGGTGTAGCTCTCGGACTTCTGCACCAGACGATCCAGCAGGTAGTTGTTTTCGCGATTTGCCTTGGAGCGGAAAGTCACCGGATCGACATGCATCGGCCCGTTGCCAAGCCCGCGTTCCAACCGGTCATCGGCGCTCAGCGGCGGGCCCGGACTGTACGCCCAGTTGTACACCGCCGTCGTTTCATCATCGATCGGAACCCAGATGTGACCGGCGTCGAGCGGGATGCCGCTTTCCGCCTTCGACGGACGGATCTGATGGAACGGCAGGATGAAGTGATACGTTCGTATATGCATCTCTGCTTCGCCAAGGGGACGCAGGCCCGCGTACTGGTA
Source organism: uncultured Alphaproteobacteria bacterium (assembly GCA_963790445.1). GTDB lineage: Bacteria > Pseudomonadota > Alphaproteobacteria > Acetobacterales > Acetobacteraceae > JAMXLO01. The sequence continues at coordinate 249,466 of CAWBON010000018.1, forward strand.
GCCGTAATCGGTGATGTCGACGACAAGGTTCGGCGCCTTGCCGCGCACGAACGGGTTGGACGGCTTGAAGCCACCGCGTGTCGAGGTTTCCGACAGCAGGCGGTGCATGATCGGTGCGTGCGATGTGTCAATGCCGCCTTCCAGACCCTGCAGCCAGTTGCAATCCTGGATCACCTTGGTGACATGGCGATGCGATTCCGGCGCCTGCGTCCAGGCAAATTTCGGCACCGCCGGCATGCGCTCGGGCGGCCCGAGATACGCCCAGACGATGCCGCCGAGTTCGCAGGTCGGATACGCGGTGAGGCGCACCTTGTGCTTGAAATCGTTCTCGTCCGGTTCGTTCATCATATCGATGCAGGCGCCGGCTACGTCGAATTTCCAGCCATGATAGACACAACGCAGGCCGCATTCCTCGTTACGCCCGAAATACAGCGACGCGCGGCGATGCGGGCAGAGTTCGTCGAGCAGCCCGATGCGGCCTTCACTGTCACGAAATGCCACCAGGTCTTCGCCGAGCAACCGGACACGCGTGGGCGGGCCGTCGGGTTCGGCGATTTCCTTTGAGAGGAGCGCGGGGATCCAATACATGCGCATCGTATTGCCCATCGGGGTACCTTGGCCCACCTGGGTGACGAGTTGGTTTTCCTCGCGTGACAGCATGGCGGTTGTCTCCTTCCCTGGTTGGCACTCTTCGGCCTGACGCGTTTCGATCGAGCCTGACTCCGATCGAGCCTAGCGCCGGTCAGGCATAGCGACAACAAGCGGTATGGCGGGCTATTGTATCGGGGACGCTGCTGACGTGAGACACAATCAAGCCACCCAACCTCTTATTCCGCTGCAGCTGCCTGCTGGCCCGCCCGACGCACCCGCAGCCGCCTGATCCGCCGCGGATCGGCATCCAGCACGCGAAACTCGATCCCCGACGGGTGGCTGATCACCTCGCCCTTGGCCGGCACCCGCCCGGCCAGCGTGAACACCAGCCCGCCGACAGTCTCGATGTTCGCGTCCCGCTCGTCCTCCGACAGCACCGGCCCCATGCGATGCTCGAATTCCTCCACCGGCAGCCGCGCATTGATATCCAGCGCACCGTCCGGCCGTTCCACCACCATCGCCGTTTCCACCTCGTCGTGCTCGTCCGAGATGTCGCCGACGATCGTCTCCACCAAATCCTCGATCGTCACCAGCCCGTCGATGCCGCCGTATTCGTCCACCACAAGCGCCAGGTGAATGCGCGCCTGGCGCATCTGCAGCAGCAGGTCCAGCACCGGCATCTGCGGCGCCACCATCAGCGGGCGACGCAGGATCGCCTCCAGCCGGAACGCCTCCGGCCGACCGACATAGGCGATGACGTCCTTGATGTGCACCATGCCCACGATGTCATCGAGCTGCTCGCGAAACACCGGCAGCCGCGAGTGTCCCTCCCAGCGGATCTGCTGCAACGCCTCCTCCAGCGAGACATCCACCCGCATCGCGACGATATCCGCGCGCGGCAGCATCACATCGTCCGCGGTGGTCTCGCGCAGGCGCAGGATGTTGGCGATCAGCGCGCGTTCCTGGCGATCGAGTTCCGGCTGTTCACCGGCCGCCGGCTGTTCTTCGGCCGCCTCCTGCACCAACTCGGCGATCGACTCGCGCAGGCTGGGCTCCGTCTGGCGCCGCCCGAGCAACTGACGCAGCCGCGCCAGCAGCGACAGCCTCGCGCCGTTGCCGTGCGCGCTCATGCGCGCTTCCACGGATTGGGCACGCCGAGACGATGCAGGATACGGGCTTCCGCCAGTTCCATGCGCCGCGCCTCGCCGGGGTGGTGATGGTCGTGGCCGGCCAGATGCAGTGCGCCGTGCACCACAAGATGAGCCAGATGGTGCCCTGGCCGACGGCCAGCGGCCGCCGCCTCGCGTCGGATCACACCCAGCGCCAGCACCATCTCATGCGCCGGCGCGGTATAGGTCAGCACGTTGGTCGGCCGGTTTCGTCCGCGATGGCGTGCGTTCAATCGGCGCACCGTGCGATCCGCCGCCAGCACCACCGAACCATGGGCACCCGCCGCCCGAGCCGCGCGGCTGGCGATACTTTCCGCATGCTGCACCAGCCGGCGCCATGCCGGCTCGGTCACGATCACACTGACTGCGTCCTGGATCCCCGCTCGCGCGGGGCTGCTACTTGGGTCTGGGTCCATCGCTACTTGCCGGTCGCATCCCCCGGCTGATTGATATCGCGCGCCCGATCGGCTTCCCGACGCTTGTCGCCCACGGCCGCCGCGCGCTGATCGTACGCGTCCACGATACGCGCGACCAGCGGGTGCCGCACCACGTCGCGCGTGCCCAGCCGAACCACGGCGATGCCCGGCACGCCTTCCAGCGTATCCAGCGCATCCCGCAGGCCCGACCGGGTGCCGGTCGGCAGATCGACCTGGGTCAGGTCGCCGGTCACCACCATGCGCGTGCCTTCGCCCATCCGCGTCAGCCACATCTTCATCTGCACCGCCGTGGTGTTCTGGGCCTCGTCCAGAATCGCATAAGCATGCGCCAGCGTGCGCCCGCGCATGAAGGCCAGCGGCGCCACCTCGATCTCGCCGTTGGTCAGCCGCCGCACCACCTGTTCGGCCGGCATCATGTCGTGCAGCGCATCGTACAGCGGGCGCAGATAGGGATCGACCTTCTCCTTCATGTCGCCGGGCAGGAAACCCAGCCGCTCGCCGGCCTCCACCGCGGGCCGGGACAGCACGATGCGATCCACCTTGCCGGCTTGCAGCATCGCCACCGCCTGCGCCACCGCCAGATACGTCTTGCCGGTCCCGGCCGGGCCGACGCCGAACACCATCTCATGCGACGCCAGCGCCTCGATGTACGCCGCCTGGCCCGGGCTGCGCGGCCCCACCGCGCCGCGCCGCGTACGGATCGCCGGCACATCGGACAGCGGCAGCCGAGGATCGGTGTCGGCATCCGCCAGCTTCATCGCCGCTTCGACATCCGGCCGCCCGACGCTCTCGCCGCGTTCCAGCCGTCGCCACAGCGCTTCCAGCGTGGCTTGCGCGACATCGACGCGCGACGGTTCGCCAGTGATGGCGACGCGGTTGCCGCGACACGACAGACGGACGCCGAGAGCCTGCTCGATGCGGACCATGTGGCGGTCATGGTCGCCAAGCAGCATCGGCAGCAGCGTGTTGTCAGCAAACTGGAGGGTCACGGCCTTGCCGTGCGGAGAGGCGGCGGGGATCGCGGGGGTTGCGGTGGCTTGGCTCAAGCGCAGGCTCTCTCCTGGGTGAGGGTTGCGGACAATGAGTTGGGGAGTGACGCGGCAATCTGCACGGATATTTCGCGGCCGATCAGATCAGCCGGGCCTGCCAGCATGCACCGGCTGAAGGAATGGTGACCGTCCGGCGACCTGTCCCGGATGCCGGCCCGGCACCGGTGAACAGCACCGGCAGCGTCAGTCCGACACAGCCGGCGTTGAACGCCGCCTGCTGCGCCCGCAGCAGCGCCTGAAGTTCGGCCAGCCGGCGTATCCTTCTCCGCTTCCGGCACCTGTGACCGGCGCGCCGGCGGCGGGCGTGCCGGGGCGGGGCGAGTACTTGAAGCTGTAGGCCTGCGCGAAGCCGACATCGCGTACCAGCGCCAGCGTGGCCTCGAAGTCGGCGTCGGTCTCCCCCGGATGGCCGACGATGAAGTCGGACGACAGCGCGATGTCGGGCCGCGCCGCACGCAGTTTCTCCACCAGGCGCAGGTAATCCGCGGCGGTATGCTTGCGGTTCATCGCCGCCAGCACGCGATCGGCGCCCGACTGCACCGGCAGATGCAGGAACGGCATCAGCATCGGCAGGTCGCGATGCGCCGCGATCAGCGCGTCATCCATGTCGCGCGGATGCGACGTGGTGTAGCGCAGCCGCAGCAAGCCGGGCAGTTCCGCCAATTCCCGCAACAGGCGCCCAAGTCCCCAGATGCTGCCATCCGGCGCCGCGCCGTGCCAGGCGTTGACGTTCTGGCCCAGCAGCGTGATCTCGCGCGCCCCCTGCGCCACCAGCCGCCGCGCCTCGGCGATCACCGCCGCGGCCGGCCGGCTCTGCTCCGCGCCGCGCGTGTACGGCACCACGCAGAAGCTGCAGAACTTGTCGCAGCCCTCCTGGATGGTCAGGAACGCGGTAACGCCCTGCGGCGCCGCCGCGTCCGGCAGAAAGTCGAACTTCTGCTCGGCCGGGAAATCGGTCTCGATCACCGCACCGCCGGCCCGCGCCGCGCGCGCCACCATCTCCGGCAGCCGGTGATAGGTCTGCGGCCCCAGCACGATGTCCACATACGGCGCGCGCGCCAGGATCTCCGCGCCTTCCGCCTGCGCCACGCAGCCGGCGACCGCCAGGATCATGCGCCCGCCCTCCGCCGCGCGCTTCTCCTTCAGCCGCCGCAGCCGGCCGAGTTCGGAAAACACCTTCTCCGCCGCCTTGTCGCGGATGTGGCAGGTGTTGAGGATGACCATGTCCGCGCCATCCGGCACCGAGGCCGGGGCATAGCCGAGGGGCGCCAGCACGTCGGCCATCCGCGCGCTGTCGTACACGTTCATCTGGCAGCCCCAGGTGATGACATGCAGACGCTTGGGACCGAACTCCTGCACGCTCCGTGACGCTCAACGACCACACTCCACCCTGCCTGACCGGATCAGTCCGGCACGAGGCGAGGAGATCAATCGTCGGGCGGCTCGATCGGGTCAAGCGCGGCAGCGCGGATTCGCCTCCTGGGTCGGGTCGCAGTCTGGCAGGAAATGCCCCAGCCCTGTCAACCAGAACCGCAACCGCGGCGGCATGCAAGGACTTCCCCTCGCCTTGCGGGAGGGGCAGCGGGAGCGGTGCGTACGCCACCGCCTTTGTCTGGGTTGTCCGCTCCCTACCCTTTCCCGCAAGGGACGGGTCAGAATACCGCGCCACTATTGGCTCGCCCGCCCATCAAGCATAAGCCGGCGCCACCACCACATCAGCCGCCAACTCCGGCATCACCGGCCGGTTCTGCCGCAGCGTCGACGCACCATCCGCCACCACCTGCCACACAGCATGTGACAGTGCCTTGCGGCTGGCGAAGCGCGACGGATCCAGCGGCGGGTGGATCAACACGCTGACCCGCAGCCCGCCATGCTAGGCGAACCGCCAGAAATGCGACGCCAGATCCATATCACCGTACCAGGCGAACACCGGCCGGCTGGCCCGCCCGGTCGGCAACCCGCCCAGCCGGTCGTACACGATCGAAATCGGCTGGATCAGCGGCGGCTGCGCACCCTCCGCCACCGCAAAGAACGAACTGCGGAACGGCAGCACGCGCGACCCGTCGGACGAGGTGCCTTCCGGAAACAGCAGCAGGTTGTCGCCGGCGGCCAGCCGAGTCGCGCATCCCGTCCAGCTCCCGCCCGGTCGCATGGCGCCTGGCGGGACACGAAGACCGTGCGCCCGAGCCTGGCGATGGTGCTGATGAACGGCCACCGGGCCACGTCGTCCTTCGAGACGAAGCAGGCATCGAGCCGCCCGCCCAGCACCGGGACGTCGATCCACGACGAGTGATTGGAAACGAACACGACCGGTCGGCCGCCCGCCGAATTGATTGCGGAACCGATCACCCGCACCTTCAGCCCGAGCAGGCGACACACCATCGCCCAGTAGAACCGCGCGAAAACCACCTTCGGCCGACCCGGCAACAGCAGGCAGATCGCCTGGATCGGCATGCAGGCCAGCGTCCAAAGCAGGATGCTGATGCCGCGCCTGACCACGCGGATTGACGCGTAGCGAGCCCCGACCACCGGCAGCCGACGGCGAAGCAGTGTCGAGATCGGGAAATTCGGCGTGACGCGCCAGCAGCGGGCGGGCTGCGGCGAGGCGGCGTGGATGGCGGGACGTTTGCCTCATGGCAACCGGGGATAGCTCGCTCACAGTTTCCTAACAATGGCGCAACCGTGACACGTCGCGGAACACTGCACCGGATACCGTAGGCGAATGCGCAACGTGCTCTGCTGCCTGGCAATGGCTGCCCTACTTTTCTGTGGCGGCTATGCACATCGGCGCCGACCCCCAGCCCGTACAAGGTGACGCTGAAGCCGACCGGCGACAAAGCTGCTCGACCAGGCCATGCAAGGATTCCTCGCAGCTGGTCGCCCTGCGTGAGAAGGCGCCGGTCGGCCGGTTCGCGCTGGTGACGCGGGCGCGCGACGATCTGACCCGCTTCCAGGCCGCGCTGAACAGCTTCGGCTACTACAAGGCCAAAATGACACTGACCATCGACGGGCCATCCGCTTGACGATGCCAACCTGCCCGATCTGCTGGAGCACGCGCCCGCCGATCCGCCGGTCGAGGTCGTCGCGGCATTCGATCCCGGCCCGCAGTTCCACATCGGCCGCATCACCATCGATGGCGATGTGCCGCCCGATACGCGTGACAAGCTTGGCCTGGCGCCCGGCGCACCAGCCGTCGCCGCCGATGTGCTGACGGCGCAGCAGACGCCTGCTGTCGGCAATCCGCGAAGCTGGCCATCCGCTCGCCAAGGTCGATCTGCCGCCGGTCATCCTGCGACCACGGCAGCACCTGCTGGACGTCACTTTCAAGGTAACCGCCGGGCCATACGCGAATATCGGCCAGATCCGGATCACCGGCCTGAAGACGGTGAATGAGGACTACGTCCGCCGCCGCCTGTTGATCCAGCCCGGTCAGCGTTTCAGCCCGATCCGGATCGAGGCGGCGCGCGAGGACCTGGCGTCGCTCGGCGTATTCTCGGTGGTGCGCGTCGAGCCGGCCGACCACCTGGACCCCGACGGGACGATCCCGATCCTGATCGACGTGACCGAGCGGCCGCTGCATGCGGTCGATGTCGGCGCCGGCTACTCGACCGACCTCGGCGCAAACTTCACTGTCGGCTGGCACCATCGCAATCTGTTCGGCAACGCCGAGCAGCTCAATCTCACCGCGGGCATGCAGCTTGGCGGCGACGCGGTGCAGAGGCCGGGCTATAATTTCGGCGCGCAGTTCATCAAGCCGGACTTCCTGACCCGCGACCAGTCGCTCCAGATCGACCTGAACGCGGTCAAGCAAAGCCTCCAGGCGTACGACCAGCGGGCGGTGCTCGAGAAGATCGCGATCAACCGCAAGCTGCTGGCGCACTGGACGGTCAGCATCGGCCTGTCGGGCGAGCAGGAGGAGATCGCGCAGGAGGGTGTCGACCGACCGCTACGAACTGGTCGGCCTGCCGATGTCGGTGAGGTTCGACAACACCACACAGCCTGCTGGATCCGACTTCGGGCTTCCGCGCCGCGCTGCTGCTGACGCCCACCCAGTCGCTTCGGCCATTCCAGCGCGACTTTCGTCATCGCGCAGACTCTCCGGATCGGCGTATTTCGACCTGAGCGGCGCGCGGACGCAGCGTCGTCGCGGTGCGCGGCCTGGTGGGCAAGGATTCGGCGCCGAACATGTTCAGCCTGCCGCCCGACCAGCGCTTCTATGCCGGCGGCTCCGGCACCGTGCGCGGCTTTCGCTACCAGTCGGTCGGTCCGCAGTTCCCGGACGGCAATCCGACCGGCGGCACGGCGGTCAGCGCCGGATCGGTCGAGCTCCGCCAGCGGATCCTCGACAAATACGGCGTGGTGGCGTTCGTCGATGCCGGGCCAGGTGACCGCGAACGGCGCGCCGTTCACCAGCAACTGGCGCGTGGGCGCCGGCATCGGCGTGCGGTATTACACCTCGATCGGCCCAATTCGTCTCGACGTCGCAATGCCATCTGAACCGGGAGCCGGGTGGCGACGCTTTCGAACTGTATATCGGGATCGGACAGGCCTTCTGATGCGCCGCGCGGCGAAATGGATCGGCTGGATACTGGCGGTGCTGGTCGGCGTGCCGGTCGTGCTGGTCATCGTCGTGCTGATCGGCGCCAACACCGGGCCGGGCCGGCGCGCGATCGAGCGCCTGACGCCGAAGCTGACCGGCGACACGGTCCGGCTCGCCGGCATCTCCGGCCGGTTTCCCGATGCGCTGCGCGTGGCCCATGTCGAATTGCGCGATCCGCAGGCGGCGACTACGCCACGATCGACGACCTGAGCCTCGACTGGTCGCCGCTGCAACTGCTGCACCGGACGATCGTGATCGATCGGCTGGCCGCCGCGCACATCGATGTCATGCGGATGCCGGCCAGTTCATCCTCCGCCAGCGGCAGCTACAGCCTGCCGGCGCCGGTGGTGCTGCGCGAGCTGCAGGTTGCGCGGGTGGATATCGGCGCGCCGATTGCCGGCACGGCCGCCGCCGATCGCAGTGGACGGTTCCGGCGAGTTGCACCACACTGACGCAGGGGCAGCGTGGCGCTGACACGTGCGCCAGCTCGACGGCGCCGGCAGCTACACGCTGAACGGCGCCAGTCGATGCCACGCGGACTGCACGCCACGCTGCACGCCAGCGAACCGGCGCATGGCCTGCTCGCCGGCATAGCCGGGTTGCCCGACCTGGGCGCGGTGACGCTCGATGCGCAGGCTGGACGGTCCACGAGATGCGGTCGCCACACACGTCAGCGCTCGACCGCTGGCCCGCTGCATGCCGCCGCCGATGGCACGGTCGATCTGCGAGCACGCGGCCGCCGACCTGACGGTATCCGCGTCGGCGCCCGCCATGCATCCGCGCGCCGGACCTGGCCTGGCAGGCGGTGTCGTTCGACGCCCATGTGACAGGTCCGTTCGCGCGCCCGGATGCCACCGGCCAACTGCGCATCGACGCGCTTGACCGCGGCCGGCGTCAGTGTCGGCAGCATCACCGCCGGCATTTCCGGCAACACCGGCCAGATCCAGGCTGGATGGCGAGGTCACCGGGCTGCGTTTGCCGGGACCCAACCCGGACCTGCTCGCCGGCGATCCGCTGGTCATCCAGGCCGATGCGCGGTTGGACGCAGCCTGACCGGCCGGTGCATATAGCCTTGCGCCACAAGCTGTTCACCGCCGATGCCGATGCGCTGACCGGCGACACGAAACGCATCGACGCCACGGTGAAGCTGGCCGAACCTCGCGCCGTTCGCGGCGATGGAGAAGGTCGATCTGCAAGGCGGCCTGACGCTCGCGCTGCACGCCGCGATGCATGGCGATGCCACGACGATCGCCGCTGGATGGCACGGTCGGCGTGACCGGCGGCTTGCAGCAGGCCCGCTCGCTGGTCGGCGACGACCGGACAACTCCAGCTGGCGGCAACGGTGCGTGGCCAGGACCTGACGTTGTCGGAGTTGCGGTTCACCGGGCGATCCGTCGCGCTGTCGGCGAACGGACGGTGGCCAACGACCGGGTCGATCTGAACTGGACCCTTGGCGTGACCGATCTCGCCGCCGCCGAACCAACTTTGGCGGGCCAGCTTCAGGCAACCGGAAAGGTCAGCGGACCGACCGACGATCTCGCTCTCACCGCCGACATCAATGGCGGCGTCGCCGCGCGCGGCATGTCGTCCGGCGCGCTCACCGTCAAGATCGACGCGCACGGTCTGCCGCACAATCCCAGCGCGCCGGATCACCGCGCAGGGTGCGTTGCTCGATGCGCCGCTCGATCTCGCCGTGGCGCTGCAGCGACGCGACAACGGCCTGGCGATCGATATCGAGCGCGGCGACCTGGAAGAGCCTGCAAGCCGGCGGATCGCTGCAAATGCCGACCTCCACCATGGTTCCCGCTGGCACTCTGCATATCGCCATGACGCGGCTTGCCGATCTGGCGCCGCTGGTCGGCCGGCCGCTCGCCGGCAGCCTGATGCCGATCTGGTTGCATCGCCCGACAAGGCGCACCTCACCGCGCAACTGAACGACGCCGACGTGACCGGGACCGCCGCGGCGTCGCGGATCGCACTGGTTGCCGATGTCGACCAGCCGCGAATCGCACCGACGCTGAATGCAACGGCTCGATGTCGATGGTGTGCGCGCGGCGAACATCGGCGGCACGCTGCGCATGACGGCCAACGGGCCTGCCGATGCGCTTGCATTGAAGCTGACGGCGTCGCTGCCCAATCTGCACGGCGCACCGGCGCAACTCAACGCCGCGGCGACGCTCGACGCTGTCGGCCGCACGCTCAACGTCGCGTCGCTGCAAGGCGAGTGGCGCAAGCAGGGCATTCGCCTGCTGGCGCCGGTCCGCATCGGGTTCTCCGACGGCGTGTCCGTCGACCGTCTGCGTCTCGGCGTGCGCCAGGCCGTGCTGGACGTGTCCGGACATGCCGGCACGACACTCGACCTGACCGCGACGGTGCGCAATCTGCCGGCCGACCTGGCCGCCGTGGTGTCGCCGGCATATGCAGCCGACGGCACGTTGCAGGCGGACGCGCGCATCACCGGCACGCCAGCGCATCCGATCGGCAAGGTGAAGCTCGCGGCGACCGGGCTTGCGCGTCCGAAGCGGTCCCGGGCTGCGCGATGCCGCCGGCGAGCATCACCGCCGACGCCGATCTGAATGGCACCGACGCCCGGATCGACGCCCACCTCAGCGCCGGTACGTCGCGTCTCACCGTGACCGGGCGCGCGCCGCTCACCGCGGCCGGCGCAATCGATCTGCGGGCTGGCGGCACGCTCGATCTCGCCGTGTTCGATCCGGTGCTCACAGCCAATGGCAGACGGGTCCGTGGACAGGTCACGCTGGACGCCACCATCGCCGGCACCGCCGCCGCGCCGCGCATTGCCGGGACCGCCGAACTCGCCGGGCGGCGAGGTGCAGGATTTCGCAACTGGCATCCACCTCACCGATATCGCCGCGCGGATAGAGGGCAGCGGCGACACCGTCCGGCTCGTGCAATTCAGCGCCAAGGCCGGCCCGGGCAGCATTTCGGGCAGCGGCAGCATCGGCGTGCTCGCACCGGGCCTGCCGATCGACCTCACCCTGACAGCGCACAACGCGAAGCCGCTGGCCAGTGACCTGATCAGTGCGGTGCTCGATGCGAACCTGACCGTGCGGGGCCAGTTGACCGGCCAACTAACGCTGGGCGGCAACATCCACATCCAGCGTGCCGACATCCGCGTACCGGAACGATTGCCGGCCAGCATTGCGCAACTGCCGGTGCAGCAGCCCGGGGGCACGCCCGCGCCGTCGGCACCGCCCGCGCCACCGATGCAGATCGTGTTGAACCTGACACTGGATGCACCGCAGCAGGTGTTCATCCGTGGGCGCGGCCTTGATCTGGAGTTCGGCGGATCGATGAAGATAACCGGCACCGCAAGTCGACCACGCACCCTGGGCGCATTGCAAATGCGCCGCGGCACACTGAGTTTGGCCGGCCGTACCCTCGATTTCTCCGAGGGGCAGATCACCTTCAATGGCGGCAGCATCGCCAATCCTGCGCTGCACCTCGTGGCCAGCAGCACCAATGGCAATGTCATCGCGACGCTGACGGTCGGCGGCACCGCGCTCGATCCGAAGATCACGCTGACCAGCGTGCCCGATCTGCCGCAGGACGAAGTGCTGGCGCACCTGCTGTTCGGCAGCGGCATCGGGCGGCTGGGCCCGTTCGAGATTGCCGGGATCGCCACCGGCCTGGCGACCCTGACCGGAACCGGTGGGTCAGGTATCGGCGATCCTCTGGACAAGGTGCGGCAGGGTCTTGGCTTGGATCGCCTGGCGATCGGCAGCGGAGGCACTGGCAGTCCCGACCCTGGAAGCCGGGCGATACCTGGCGCCGGGCGTCTATCTTGGCGCCAGGCAGAGTGCGTCCGGTTCCGGCACGCAGGCTGAGCGTGCAGATCGACATCGCCAAGGGGCTGAAACTGCAGGGCACCGCGGGGACCGGCACTTCGTCCGCCGTGGGCGCGGCCGGCGAATCGAATGGCACCAGCGTCGGCGTGACATACCAGTTCGAATATTGAACCCCCCGCGCGGCAGCGAGATGCGATTGCCCTGTGTGGCCCTGGATTTCTGCCCTCGCCGCAACGACGATGCTCAGCGAACCCTTGGCCAAAACGATCGACCCGATGTATGACGGTAGAATGGCGACACCGTCAGCATAAAGACCGACACAGTGAGCGAGAGGCCGACGTTGTGAGCGAAAGGATTGCGATGCGATCGATTGAAGCCATGCTTCGACCGGTGCCGGGCTTCGCCGAATTGGATACCGACGTCCTGGAGCGTGTTGCCGCCAATGGCGACGTGGCCGAACTGCGCGCCGGCGAGGTGCTGTTCCGCCAAGGCACGCTTGCCCGCGTCCCTGTATGTCCTGCTGGACGGGCAGATCAGTCTGACCGGAACGACGGCCGATGCATCCAGCACCATCATCGACATTCTTGGCCCGAAGAGCAGCTTCGTCATGGCCAGCGTGCTGGCAGACGAACCCTACCTGACGGGAGCCGAGGCGATCTCGAACTCGCGGCTGGTGCGGATCGCGGCGGAACCGTTGCGTGCTGTCATCGCGGCACGGCCGAACGCGGCCATGGCCATGATCCGCGCCATGTCAGCCGAATTGGGCAGCATGACCCGCCAGGTGGTTGATCTGAAGGTTCGCGTCGCCACGCAACGTCTGGGAACCTATCTGCTGAGCCTCGTCAAGGACCCGGCCGCCTCACGCGCGGACTTTCGTCTGCCGGTCAGCAAGGGATTGCTGGCGCCCTGGCTCGGTTGCCGCGCCGAAAACCTGTCCCGTGCCTTCATGACCCTGCGTGAGTTCGGCGTAGAGACCCATGGCTCCCGTGTCACGTTGCACGACATCTCTCGCTTGCGAGCATATGCCGGCGCGCACGATCCGGTCGAGACCCGCGGCGACGCGTTCACTCGTCCGGTTGCGCCGCAGCCGCCGGTAGAGAAGATCCTTGGCGACGCGTTCCGGCTGCGGCCCAGGCGACCGCGCGGGACCTGAGCGAAATCCTCGTGCATGGTCATCGCCTGGACCGGCTCCCTATTAGAAGTCGTGATCTACCTGCTTTGCGTGGTCACCAGCGCGCTCTGCGCCTATCTTTTGCTGCGTGCCTATCGCCGGGGGCGGACGCGGTTATTGATCTGGAGTTCCATCTGCTTCACGCTGATGGCGCTCAACAACCTGGTGCTGGCAGTCGATGTTCTGCTGCTGCCGGAAAATGATCTCACCATCGTCAGGATCGTCACGGCACTGCTCGCGGTCAGCGTGCTGCTGTTCGGGTTCATCTGGGAAGTGTAGTGAACGATCTGGTTGTGAACACCTATCTGTCCGGCATGGTCACGGCTGGGTTCATGGCCTGCGGGTTGTTCTTCGCTCGATTCTGGTGGCGTAGCAAGGACATCCTGTTCCTGGCTTTTGCGGCAGCGTTCTGGTTGCTGGCGTTGAACGCGGCACTTGTCGTGATGGTGACACGATCGGACGAAAACAAGAGCTGGTTCTATCTTCTGCGCGTGGCAGCATACTTGCTGATAGCAATCGCCATTGTCCGCAAAAATGCCGGAGATCCCGAGGAGGACTGAATTCAATCGCCCAGCTTCGCCTCGATGCGGTCCCAGATCATGGCTTCGATGCTGATGCCGTCGAACCGGTCGATCTCCTGGATGCCAGTGGGCGACGTCACGTTGATCTCGGTCAGCCAGTCGCCGATCACGTCGATGCCGACGAAGATCATGCCCTGCTCGCGCAGGGTCGGGCCGATCGCGGCACAGATTTCGCGATCACGGGCCGATAGAGTGCATTTCTCCGGCCGGCCGCCGACATGCATGTTCGATCGTGCCTCGCCCGCCGCGGGCACGCGGTTCACCACGCCCACCGGCTCGCCATCCACCAGGATGATGCGCTTGTCGCCCTGGCGCACCGCGGGCTCATAACGCTGGAACATCAGCGGCTCGCGTGAGCGGGCGAAGTGCATCTCCAGCAACGCGCCGAGGTTCTCATCGTCCGGCTTGATGCGGAACACGCCGGCGCCGGCGTTGCCGAACAGCGGCTTGACGATGATGTCCTTGTATTCGCCGCGGAAGGCCCGGATCGCTTCAATGTCCCAGGTGATCATGGTCGGCGGCATCAGGTCGGGGAAGTGCGTCACCAGCAGCTTCTCCGGCGCATTGCGCACCGCGGCGGGGTCGTTCACCACCAGGGTCTTCGGCTGGATATGCTCCAGCAGGTGGGTGGCCGTGATGTAGGCCATGTCGAACGGCGGGTCCTGGCGCATCAGCACCACATCCATCGAGGCCAGATCCAGCAGCGTCGGCTCGCCGAACAGGTAGTGGGCGCCACGCCTGCGTTCCACCGTCACGGGCTGGGCGCGTGCCTTCAGCCGCTCCTCGCGTCCGGCGCCCTGCCGCTCTGACGCCTTCGCGCAGCGCCATGTGGCGGACTTCGTAGTGCCACATCGCATGGCCACGCCTCTGAGCTTCCAGCATCAGCGCGAAGCTGGAGTCGGCATCGATGTTGATGTTGTCGATCGGGTCCATCTGGACCGCTACCTTGATCTGGCGCGCCATGGCGATACCCCGTCCGGTCTCTCGATGGCCTGTCTATGGTGCGGCGGCGGGAAACGCCAGAGGGGTGACGGCGTGCTGGCGGGAAACGGGCCGACAGTACGTGCAGATTTAACCTGCAATGCGCATTTACCTGTCATCGCGAGCAGCGCAGCGACGAGGCAATCGCGGGCCAGTTGGGCACCTCGGCCGGAGTACCCAACTGGATCGGGATTGCTGCGCTCTGCTCGCAATGACACCAAACCCCTGGCCACTCATTGCGAGCATTGCAATTCCCTGTCATTGCGAGAAGCGCGGCGACAAAGCAATCTCGGGCCGGCAGGTCACCGCGATCGAAGTGCCCACCTCGACCAGGGTTGCGTCGCCCTGCTCGCAATGACAACAAAAGCCAGCCATCGACAGCGTCGGCGTACGGCTTGCTCTCACTGACTGATTGGCAGGCTGGCTGGCTGGGCGACGGTCACGGAAGGAAATGGTCAGATGCAGGTCGGCATTCAGTTCTTCCCGGACATCGGGCCGGAGGTGAAATCGGCGCGCGACTATTGGCAGGAAGCACTGACGCTAGTCGGTCTGTGCGACCGCTACGGCTACAGCCACGTCCGCACGGTGGAACACTACTTTCATCCGTACGGCGGCTACAGTCCTAATCCCGTGGTGTTCCTCGCCGCGGCCGCGCAGGTGACACGACGTGCGCGGCTGGTGACCGGGGCGGTGCTGCCGGCATTCAACAATCCATTGAAGCTCGCCGGCGAACTGGCGATGCTGGACGCGCTGTGCAACGGCCGGCTCGACATCGGCTTCGCCCGCGCCTTCCTGCCGCACGAGTTCGCCCGGTTCGGCGTGAAGCTCGATGAAAGCCGCGCGCAATTCGACGAAGGCATGGAGCAGGTTCGGCAATTGCTCGAACAAGAGAACGTAACCTCGGCGGGACGCTTCCACGATTTTCGCAACGTCACGTCGCTGCCGCGACCCACGCAGAAACCGCGACCACCGTTCTACGTCGCCGCACTCGCGACGAAAGAGTCGTTCGAACGCGCCGGCACTGCAGGCCACGGCATCATGGCGATCCCGATGGCCGGCGGCGCAATGGCCGAGCTGATCAACATCTACCGCGAGGCCTGGCAGCGCGCTGGCCATCCTGACAACGGCACCGTCATGCTGGCGTTCCACATGTTCTGCCATGACCACCAGGCGACCGCCGAAAACATCGCGCGCGAGCCGCTGAATCGCTACCTGCATTCGCTGGTCACGGCGGCATCGGACTGGATGTCCGGCGAGAGCTCGGCGGATTACCCCGGTTACGACAAGATCATCGCCGCGCTGGCACAGGACAATTTCGACACTCAGGTTGCGAAATGCGCCGCCTGGGTGGGAACGCCGCAACGTATCCTCGACACCGTCGCCAGCTATAAGCGGGAGATCGGCGACTTCGAAATCGCGTCGCTACAGGTGAACTTCAACGACATCTCGCTGGCGGATGCGGAAGCATCGATGCGGCTGTTCGGCGAGAAGGTGTTGCCGCGGCTGTAACGCTGCGACGCCGCGAATCAGTCATCCCGGCGCAAAGCGGAGACCCAGGAATCGCGCGCCGGTGACGCGCGGTCTTCAGCCTGTCTCGCGCGCCAACGGCCGCACCAGCAACAGCGCCAGACCCGCGACACCAGCCATCGCCAGGAAGACCAAACCACCAAAGTGCGCATACAGCACGCCGGCCAGTAGCATCAGCAATCCGCCCGGGGCGCCCATGCCAAGTGCCGAGTGCAATGCCTGCGCGGTGGCGGCACGTTCCGGCGGAACGGCGCGGCTCAGTACCAGCATCGCCGACAGATGCTGCATGGCAAATGTCGCGGCGTGCAGCAGTTGGACAGCAGCCAGCACCGTAAGCGGCGGCGCGCAAGCGGTGGCGCTCCAGCGAATCAGCGACGCACTCGCCGCGCACGCGGTCAGTCCGGCTGGTCCAAGACGCTCGACCAAGCCACGTCCCCAGGCGAACAACGCCACTTCGGCGACGATGCCCTCCGCGATCAGCAGGCCGATGGTGCTGTCGCTGAAACCCTGCGAGCGCCAGAACAACGGTGCGAATCCATAATAGGCCGCGTGCGCGCCCTGGATCAGCGCGCTGGCCAGCACGGTCAGCCTGAACGGACGATTGGACAGCAGACGCAATGCCGCGAATGCTCGCGGCGCGGCAGGCGGACGGTCGGCTTCCGGCAGTAACGGCGTCACCACCGCGGCCGAGCCGTAAGTGGCGGCGAGCAGCCATGGCACCACCCAGGAACCAGCGACGGACAACAGCCAACCGCCGCCGGCGCTCGCCGCCATGTAGGCTATCGAGCCGATGGAGCGCACCGGCCCATATTCCATGCGACGATCGCGCGCGAGTGCGAGTGCCAGCGAGTCGATCAGCGGATTGAGGGCGGACGAGGCCACGCCCTGCACCGACGCAACCAACAGCAGCGGCGCAAATCCACGCAGCGGCAGATAGCACAGTGCCGCCGCGGACGCGGTGATCGCCGCGACCAGCATCACCGGCCGACGGCGGCCGATACGATCCGCGACGGTGCCCCAGCTCGGCCCGGCGAACACGCGCAGCAGCGACGCCGCGCCGAGTACCTGGCCGATTGCGACGGCTGTCAGACCGCGATCGGCGAACCACAAGGGCAGGAATGCGGTGTTGATCGCACCGGCGGCAAATAGCGCCGCGAAGAACGACGCGACGCGAAAGCCCGCGGACACCGGTTCACGCGGCGCGTTGCAGCGCGGCGAGTTCGCGGATCTTGCGCGCCATCGCGGCAATGCCGTTGCCGCGATTGGTGGATAGCGCTTCCAGCAGCCCGAGGTCCTTCAGGAACACCGGATCCGTGGCGACGATCTCCGCAGGCGAGCGGCCGGAGTAAACGCGCAACAGCAGCGCGATCAGGCCGGACACGATGGCCGCGTCGGACACGCCGGCGAGGAACAGCCTGCCGTCGGTCAGCGCGCCTTCCATCCAGACGCGACTTTGGCAACCCGGTACACGATGCGCGTCGTCCGCCCACGATTCGGGGAACGGCGGCAATTTGCGGCCGAGTTCGATGATGAACTGGTAGCGCTCCATCCAGTCGTCGAATACAGCGAGTTCCTCGCCGATGGAGGCGATCGCGTCGGCGGCGGTTGCTTCTTCCGGTTGGACGAAGGGCGTCATGATCGGGTCATGGTTGAAGGACATGCGAACGTTGTTCTCCTCCCCTTGCGGGAGGGCGAGGACTTTTATCGTTTCTGCCCCTGCGTCTTTGCGGATCGCTCACAACTTCAGCAGTCGAACAGCGTTGCCGCTGGCGATCTTCGCGCGGTCTTCGGCGCACAGCGGAATCGTCGGCAGCCAATCCGTCCCCGGCTGGTTCGCGACAAACGGGTAATCCACAGAGAACAGGATGCGGTCCACGCCCATTTCCTGCACGCAGCACAACAACGCAGGGTCGGAGAAGAAGCCGCTTGTCGTGATGTAGAAATGCTCGCAGAAAATGTCGCGGAACGCACGCCGCCCAGGCCCTTCGCGCTTGAAACCCATCTCGATGCGCCACACCAGGAACGGCAATCCCTCACCGAGGTGACCGAGGATGATTTTCAGCTTCGGATATGCGTCGAACACGCCTGACAGCACCATGCGCACACCCTGCGTCGCGGTCTCCACGGTGAAACCCCAGGCCGCGCGCATGATCATCGGCCACTCCTGCGCGTAGTCCTTGTAATACGCCTCGATCACCGCCGGCTGCGGCATTGTCGGATGTAGATACAGCGGCACATCCAACGCCGCGGCACGCTCGCAGATCGGCCAGAACCGCTTGTCGTCGAAGAACACGCCGTTGGTCGTGCCGTTGATCAGCGCGCCCTTGAAGCCGAGTTGCGTCACCGCGCGTTCCAGCTCATCGGCCGCAGCCTTGGGATCGGGTGTCGGAATGGCGGCGAACGCGGCGAACCGAGTGGGATGCGCGCGCACCGTTTCCGCCAACCGGTCGTTGGCGACGCGCGCCAGGCGCACCGCATTCTCGGCATTCAACTTCTGCAAGCCGGGATTGGCGTGCGACAGTACCTGCATGTCGATCCCCGCCTCGTCCATCTCCTTGATGCGGAGACCGGTCAGATCGTTCAGGCGCTCCGCAATGGCGGGAAGCTGTTTGGCGTCCTCGGGTGCGTAGGCCCGCACCACGTCCGGATCCTGGTAGTGTTCCTCGATCGTGATGACACGCGGCTGTGCCGGCATTGACGGCCTCCCAGGGCTGGTATCGTTGGCAGTCGCAAGGTGTGTGGCGGACGACGCGATGCGTCAAGCCGTTGGGGTCTCGTCCTGTCACTGCGAAGCGCGTTCTTTGTCATTGCGAGTTGCGCGGCGACCGCCCAGCGTCATTCCGCTGCCCGCGCGACTTTCTTGCGGGTATAGCAATTCACCGCCGGCTTCAGTCCGAGATTCTCCCGCAGCGTCGCGCCTTCGTACTCGCTGCGGAACAGTCCCCGCCGCTGCAGCTCCGGCGTCACCATGTCGACGAAATCATCGCAGCCGCCGGGCAGATGTGTCGGCGTGATATTGAACCCATCGCACGCGCCGTTCTCGAACCATGCCTGCATCGCATCCGCCACCTGAGCCGCGGTGCCGATCACGCAGAAGCCGCCCATGCCGGCGACCTGCTGATAAAGCTGGCGGATCGTCAGCTTTTCGCGGCGCACGCGCGCCAGCAGTTGCTCGCTGCCACTGCGCATCTCACGCGGACCCAGCGCATCCAGCGGCACCGGTCCATCCAGGGGGTAGCCGGACAGATCGCCAAACGTGCTGTGCAGGCGCTGCAGACCGACCAGCGGATCAAGCAGTGCCTGCAACTGATCGAATTTGGCGCGTGCTTCCGCCGCGGTGCGCCCGACCACCGGGCGAATCGCCGGCATGATCTTCACATCGTCCGGCTCGCGGCCGTATTTTGCCATGCGTCGCTTGACGTCCGCGTAGTAGGCTTGCGCTATCTCGAACGTGCTGTGAATCGCATAGACCACATCGGCGGTCGCCGCGGCGATTTCCCGGCCTTGATCCGACGCGCCCGCCTGCACCAGAACCGGGTGCCCCTGCGGCATCCCGGCGACGTTCAACGGCCCGCGTACCGAGAAGTACTTGCCCTTGTGGTCCAGCACATGCATCTTCGCTTCGTCGAAGAACTGCCCGGACTGTTTGTCGAAGGTAAATGCGCCATCCTCCCAACTGTCCCACAGACCGCGCACCACATCGACGAACTCAGCGGCGCGATCGTAGCGAGTGTCATAGTCGAGATGTTCCTCGCGGTTGAAGTTCCTGGCCTCCGCCTCCGACCAGGAGGTGACCATGTTCCAGCCGGCACGACCGTGGCTGATCAGGTCCAGCGTCGCGAACTTGCGAGCCACGTGATACGGCTCGTTGTAGGTGGTGGAGGCTGTCGTCACCAGGCCGATGTGCTGCGTCACCATGGCCAGTGCCGGCAGCAATGTCATAGGCTCCATCTCGACAATCTCGTAGCCCGAGCGTGCCAGCGAGCCACGCGGCGCATCACGCTCGCGGATGCCGATGCCGTCGGCGAAGAAAATCATGTCGCATTTGCCGCGTTCGGCGGTTTGCGCGTTGCGCACGTAGTGCTCGATGCGCAGCGTGCCATCGGCCGGCACGTCGGGATGGCGCCAGGCGGCGGGATGATAGCCGATGCCGCGAATTGACATGCCGATGCGCATCATTCGTCCGGCCATGGCGTTGACACTCCATAGGGCTGCCTTGCCGGTAATGTGGCCCAAGCCGGAACCGGACGCCATCTGCACCGTTGCTCTCTGGCCATGGCAATGATCAAGGCCCTCGCCGCACTGCCCTTCCTGGGCATCCTGGTCGGCTCGGTGTTCCTCAATCGCGTCACCCCACTGGTGCTGGGGCTGCCGATGCTGCTGGCGTGGCTGCTGCTGTGGATCGTCTTGACCAGCGCCATCATGGCGGTGATCTATGCGACCGATCCGGCGAACCGGGTGCCGTCGCCGCGAGCGGACCCGGACGCATGAGCGCCGCGCTCGCAATCATCGCACTGACTGCGTTGGGTGCGCTGCTGCTCGGCCTGCGGGCCAGCCGCGGCCGCGACATGAGTCTGGAGCAATGGACCGTGGGCGGCCGAGGGTTCGGCGCCGTGTTCGTGTTCCTGCTGATGGCGGGCGAGATCTACACAACCTTCACGTTCCTCGGCGGCAGCGGCTACGCCTACGGGCATGGCGGACCGACCTATTACATTCTGGGCTACGGCTGTCTCGCGTATATCATCTCGTATTGGCTGCTGCCGCCGATCTGGCGGTACGCGCAGCAGCATCGGCTGATCTCGCAGCCCGACTATTTCGCGGCCAAGTACGACAGTCGCGCGCTGGGCGTGCTGGTTGCGGTCGTGGGCATTGTCGCGCTGATCCCGTACCTGGTGCTGCAGTTCAAGGGATTGGGAATTATCGTGGCGACCGCGTCGTATGGCGCGATACCGTCCGCCGTCGCGGTGTGGATCGGCGCGGCCGTGGTCACCGCCTATGTCATGGTGTCCGGCGTGCGTGGCTCGGCCTGGACCGCGGTGGTGAAGGACGCGCTGATCCTGGCGGTCGCCGTGTTCCTGGGGGTGTACCTGCCGATCCATCTTTACGGCGGCTTCGGTGCGATGTTCTCCGCCATCCAGGATGCCAAACCGGGCTTCCTCGCGCTGCCAGCCAAAGGCGAAAGCGTCGCCTGGTTCGATTCGACCGTGCTGCTGACCGCGCTGGGGTTTTACATGTGGCCGCACAGCTTCGGTTCGATTTTCACCGCGCGGACCGACAAGGTATTCCGGCAGAACGCCATCGTGATGCCGCTATATCAGCTCATCCTGGCATTCGTGTTCATGGTCGGGTTTGCCGCCGTGCTGAAGGTACCGGGACTGACCGGACCGTCGATCGATCTCGCGCTGTTCCGGGTGTCGATCCAGACGTTCGACCCATGGTTCGTCGGCGTGATCGGTGCCGCGGGCGTGCTGACCGCGCTGGTGCCCGGCTCGATGATCATGATGACCGCGGCGACGCTGTTGGCGAACAACATCTACCGGCCGCTGCACAGCGGCGGCGTGACGGACGAAAGCGTGACTCGACTGGCGCGCTGGATGGTGCCGGTGGTGGCGCTGGTCGCGGTGTTCTTCACCTTGCGTGGCGGACAGACCATCGTCGCGCTGCTGCTGATGGGCTACAGCTTCGTCACCCAGTTGTTCCCCGCGCTGGTGATGAGTCTGCGGCGGCACAATCCACTGAGCAGCGCGGGCGTGTTCGCAGGCATCGTCGTCGGCATCGCCACGATTGCCGCGACGTCATTGACTCACACCACAATCGCGTCGCTGTTCCCCGATCTGCCGGAGGCGCTGCGCGATCTGAACATCGGCATCGTCGCGCTGGTATTGAACGTGGTGACCCTAACGGTGGTCAGCACGATCAACCGGCGCGTGCCATCGGCGCGGTCGGCGTAGGGGACGGCCAGACGGGCTGCGCCGCCGCCAACGCCCACCTGTCATTCGCCCCCTGTCATTGCCACGTCGCTGCTCGCAAGGACTGTTAGGCCACACCTACAAGATGAACCGGCTCAGATCGCCCTTCTGCGCCAGCGGCGCCACGCGTTCGTTCACATAGGCCGCATCGACAATGATCACTTCGCCCGCCTTGTCGGTGGCGGTGAAACTGATCTCCTCCAACAGCCGCTCCAGCACCGTGTGCAGCCGGCGCGCGCCGATATTTTCGATGCGCTCGTTGATGTCCGCCGCGAGTTCGGCCAGCGCGTCCACCGCATCGTCGGTGAAGGTCAGCGCCACCTTCTCGGTCGCCATCAACGCGGCGTACTGCTTCACCAGCGAATGCTCCGGCTCGGTCAGGATCCGCCGCAGATCGGCGCGCGACAACGCCGCCAGTTCCACGCGGATCGGCAAGCCGCCCCTGCAACTCCGGCAGCAGGTCCGACGGCTTGGCCAGGTGGAACGCGCCGGACGCAATGAACAGCACGTGGTCGGTCTTCACCGGACCATACTTCGTGCTCACCGTGGTGCCCTCGATCAGCGGCAGCAGGTCGCGCTGCACGCCCTCGCGCGACACATCGCCGCCGCGGAAACCGCCCTCCATCGTGCGCGCCGCCACCTTGTCGATCTCGTCGATGAACACGATGCCGTTGTTCTCGGCGTACGCCACCGCGTCCTTCGCCAGCCGGTCGTTGTCCAGCAGATTGTCAGCTTCTTCCTGCTCCAGCAGCCGCCGCGCCGCTTCCACTGGCAGCTTGCGCTTCTGCATCTGCCGGCCGCCGAACATGCCCTTCATCATGTCGCCGAGGTTGATCATCTGCCCCGGCGGCATGCCGGGAATATCGAGCTGGCCGATCGGCATGCCGGCCGCCTGTGCGACCTCGACCTCGATCTCCTTCTGCTCGAATTCGCCGTTGCGCAGCATGCGGCGGAACTTGCTGCGCGTGTCGGCCGCGGCGCCTTCGCCCACCAGCGCGGTGATCAGACGCTCCTCTGCCGCGAGTTCAGCCTGCGCCTGCACTTCCTTGCGCGACAGCTCGCGCAGCATGGTGATGCTGGCTTCCACCAGGTCGCGCGCGATGCTTTCCACGTCGCGGCCGACATAGCCGACTTCGGTGAACTTGGTCGCCTCGACCTTCAGGAACGGCGCCTGCGCCAGCTTGGCCAACCGGCGAGCGATTTCGGTTTTGCCGACGCCGGTGGGGCCGATCATCAGGATGTTCTTCGGCACCACCTCCTCGCGCATCGCCTCCGGCAGTTGCTGCCGGCGCCAGCGGTTGCGCAGCGCGATGGCGACCGCGCGCTTGGCCTCGTTCTGGCCAACGATGAAGCGATCGAGTTCGGAGACGATTTCGCGTGGTGTATAGGTTGGCACTTCCATTTAGATGGTCTCGAGTATGACGTTGTTGTTGGTATAGACGCAGATCTCCGCGGCGATCTTCATCGCGCGGCGGGCGATCTCCTCCGCCGACAGGCCGTCCACCGCCAGCAGCGCACGCGCCGCCGACAGTGCATAGTTGCCGCCGGAACCGATGCCGATGACGCCGTCCTCCGGCTCCAGCACGTCGCCGGTGCCGGTCAGCGTGAAGCTGCGGTCCTTGTCGGCCACCGCCATCATCGCCTCCAGCCGGCGCAGATAGCGGTCGGTGCGCCAGTCCTTCGCCAGCTCGACGCAGGCGCGTTCGAGCTGGCCGGGAAAGCGTTCCAGCTTGGCTTCCAGTCGTTCCAGCAGGGTGAAGGCGTCTGCGGTGGCGCCGGCAAAGCCTGCCAGCACGCTACCTCCGCCTGGGCCATCCGGACCGATGCGCCGCACCTTCCGGGCGTTGCCCTTGATGATGGTCTGACCGAGTGAGACCTGGCCGTCGCCGGCCATGGCCACGTGCCCGTCGCGACGGACGCACAGGATCGTGGTCCCGTGCCAGCCTGTCGGGTCGGGCGAAACAAAGGGTGTGTTCTGCATGATGCGGCTAAATGGAGTGGCCGAGCCGTGCTTCACAAGGACGTGGCCATCCCCTTGACGCATAGCGGCCAACGGGTCCCGATACGGTCACTTGTCGAAGGCGACCGATTCGGGCGCCGACCGGGGGAGAAAAGACCGATGGCTACATCAGCGGCGCAAATCGCGGCGCGGCTCGACCGGCTGCCCATGACCAGGCACATCTGGTACCTGATCACGCTGATCTCACTGGGCGGCTGCTTCGAAATCTACGACCTGTTCCTCACCGCCTATATCGCGCCCGGCCTCAACAAGGCCGGCTTTTTCACCCCGGAATCGCTGGGCGTGTTCAACGTGCTCGGTCCACTCGGCGTCAAGGGCATCGGCACCTTCGTGTTCGCCCTGTTCGCCGGCCTGTTCGTCGGCGCGATCTTCCTGGGCCATGTCGCCGACCAGTACGGCCGGCGCACGGTGTTCACCTTCTCGCTGATCTGGTACTCGATCACCACCGCCATCATGGCGTTCCAGAGCACCGGCTTCGGCGTCGACCTGTGGCGCTTCATCGCCGGCATCGGCATCGGCATCGAACTGGTGACCATCGACACCTACGTCGCCGAACTGGCTCCCCGCTCGCATCGCGGCCGCGCCTTCGCCTACAACCAGTTCTTCCAGTTCATCGCCGTGCCGATCATGGCGTTCATCGCCTACCTGCTGGTGCCCATCGCGCCATACGGCTTCGACGGCTGGCGCTGGGTGGTGCTGATCGGCTCCGCCGGCGCCATCGTCATCTGGTTCATCCGCCGCGGCCTGCCGGAATCGCCGCGCTGGCTCGCCCGCCACGGACGACTCGATGAGGCGGAGCGTGTCACCGCCGCGATCGAAGCCAGAGTGGCGGCGGACGTTGGGGGTCCGCTGCCGGCGCCAGGTCCGCTCGATGTGCGAGGAGGAAGGTGAAGGCACCTTCGCCGAGATCTGGCAACCGCCGTATGACCGGCGCGCCATCATCCTGTCGGTGTTCAACTTCTTCCAGACCTTCGGCTACTACGGCTTCGCCGCCTGGGTGCCGACGCTGCTGATCGCCAAGGGCATCACCATCACCAACAGCCTGCTGTATTCGTTCGTCATCGCCATCGCCAACCCGATCGGCCCGCTGCTCTGCACGCTGATCGCGGACAAGATCGAGCGCAAATGGCAGGTGTGTCTCGGCGCGATCGGCATCGGCGTGTTCGGCATGCTGTTCGCCAACGCCAACGAGCCGTCGATGCTGATCGTACTCGGCGTGCTGGTCACGCTATGCAACAACCTGATGTCGTTCAGCTTCCACAGTTACCAGTCGGAGCTGTTCCCCACGCGCATACGCTCGCGCGCCGTCGGGTTCGTGTATGCCTGGAGCCGGCTGTCGGCCGCGCTGTCCGGACTGGTGGTTGCCTACCTGCTGGGCCTTGGCGGCGTAAATGCGGTGTTCGTCTTCATCGCCTTCGCCATGCTGATCGTGGTGATCTCGATTGGCGGTTTCGGTCCACGCACGCGTGGCTTGGCGTTGGAGGCGATCTCCAACGCCTGATCACGCGGGCTGTCGGGTTTTCCCTGTCATTGGATGTCATTGCGAGTTCGGTAGCGGCCAGCGGCCGGTACCGAACTCGCAATGACAACAAGAGCCGGACCAACCAGCATCTGTGGCGCCTTCACCGGATTGCCTGACGCCGGCCCGTATTCGGCTACTTCCGCCCGTGCCCGTCGCTCAGCCTGTCGGTCAACGCCAGTAACACGCCAACCACGCCAATGCCGATCAGGATCGCCAACTGCCAAGCTGCGGCCTGGCTCTTCACCGCGTCGATGTGCACAAAGGTTTCCAGAATGAGAATCGCGCCGACCGACACGATCGAGCCGATCACCTTCAGCTTCACCGCGTTGAAGTCGACCACCGCCAGCCAATCCGGCCGATCATCGGATTGCGCAGCCTTCAATCGGCCAACGAAATGCTCCCAGCCGGCGAACATCACGATGACGATGAGGTTGGCGACCAGCGACAGGTCAACGAGTTTGAGTACCAGGAAGATCGCCTCGTTGCTGCTCAACGCGAGGTAACCCGGTATCGACTGCACCAGCTCCTGCACGAACTTAACGACGATCAGCACCAGTGTGACGAGCAGCCCAAGATAGATCGGCGCCATGATCCACCGCGCGGTGAACATGACGCGACCGAGGCCGCGGCGCATCCGCTCTTCGAATCCGTCCATCGCCGTTATGGTCCTATCGCTCATGGGCATCCTGCCATTCCATAGTCTCGGTGCATCGACAACGATGCAGTCGCGCAAGTGTTTGCGTGCCGGTGGCAGCCAGGCGAAATTGCACCCAGAGCGGCCATTCACGCGCGCTCTTCAATCGGGACACGCAATAAAGTCGCCCTGTGCGTTTGCCCTGTCGGAGCCAGGCGGTTCAGGCAGCGGTCTGGCTTGCTGGTAAACCTGGTCCGCGCTGGTCATGCCGCACTCCGGTGTCGGGTAGCCTCATTGAAGGATAGGGGATTCTCATTGCGGATGGCCAGCGGCGGAGTTTGCCGACACCCGTACCATCGCTCCCGCCATCAGCTCGATCTGCCGCGCGATCCGTACCAGCGAGTCCGCCTCCGTCACCGCCGGCCGTGGCTTCAGCTCTGTCTCTCCGGCCGCCAATGCACGCATCGCGCCGCTGATCCAGTCGCACCATGCCATCAGCGCGTCCCTCGACAGCGCCGCGGGAACGCCCGGATCGAGCTGCATCACCGACAGCCGCCCGGCGCAGCGGCGCAAGGCGGCGTCGATCACCAGCACCGCCTCCAGCCGGTCACGTCCGGCTGCGCCAGGCTCGGTCAGCGCGCGGCTGATCGACGCCTCCAGGCTGTTGCTGGCCAGCCCAGCCGCTCGTCGCGCCGCATCCACCGAGCCGACCGGGGCGTTACCCGCGAGAAACGCCAGCGCCGCTCCGGCATAAACACCGTGCGCACCGATCGCCGCGCGCGCCTCCGCGCCCAGGCGTTCGGGTTCCCAGCTTGGCCATAGCACGAAGTTGGCAGCCACAGCGACGATGCCGCCCAACGTGGTCAACGTGAAGCGTGCCCAGGCGATCGACCAATCGCTGGTACCGGGCTGACCGGTTTCCACCAGCAGTATGATCAACGGGGTGATCGCGGCCACGAACAGGCCCAGGCTGACCGCACGCACCGCCAGAGCCACCGTCGCAAGCGGAAACATCGCCGCAGCGATCGCCAGCGGCGTGGTGCACACCAGCCCGACCAGCGCCGCCACCAAACCCCCGACGGCGGTGCCGGCAACACGCTCCAACGCGCGCGTATAGGTCAGCGCGAAATACGGCTGCATCGTTCCGACGATGGTGATTGTCAGCCAGTGGTCGTACGGCGTGAACCACAGCATGGTGAACGTCAGCGCCGGCGTCGCCGCCACGGCGATGCGCAATGCATGGCGCAACGCCGGCGAGCGCCAGTCAAGATTGGCACGGACCGGCTGCAGCACGCGCTGCAACAACGGCACGCGCCGCCCCGCCGGATCGACGCCCGGCAGATAGTTCTGTGGCAGCGCCAGCGTATGTGCGATGCGCAGCCGCTCGACCAGGCGCGTCGCGATCGGGTGCAGCGGATCGGTCGCGGGCAGTGCCGCCGTCTCGACTGCCATGGCGTCGATCGAGCGGCCGATCTGCGGATTCAGTCCCACGTCTTCGGTTAGGATCGCGCGACCCAGCATCTGAAGCAGCGGCCGCAGCCGGCGCAGCAAACGCGACATGGCACGGCGTTCCATCGGCGTGGCGTGTTCGGCGACGTCGGCAAGGGCGATCAGCGCGCCGAATATCTGGTCGGCGGACTCCAGCCGTATCAGGCTGTGGCCCCCGCGCACCCTGGCAATGCCACGGGTACGCAACGTGTCGAACACGATGCCACGCGCCGTCTCGATCGCGTCGCGCACGGCGCGGCGATGTTCGCGGGCATGGCTTTCCCACCGATCGGCATCGCTGCCGACGCTGGACAGCACCGCTCGCAAGTCGCCGGCCAACTCGCCCAGAAGCCGATAAACATCGGACACCGCACGCCGCGCCGGCAGGAACGGGTGCACCCGCCAGATCACCAAAGTGAGCAGTGTGGCCCACAGCCCGCCGCCGACAAAGCCCGCCACGAGTGCGCCGGCGGTCGCAAGATCGATTGGACGATCGAGCGCCAGGATCAGCGCGAAGGACAGCAGGACCCCAAGCTGCAGCGCCGCCTGGCCATACACCCGTGTAAAGGACAGCGCGAACAGCCCGAACGCACCGATTGGCAGCGCCACCGCCATGCCCAGGCCGCGCGCAAGACCAACCCCCGCAGTGATCAGCGCACCCAGCGCGGCGAACGTCAGCAGCACCGGCAGGCGCCGGCGGATCGGGCCGCCGGGATCGCACAGGCAGGTCCACAGCGCGGCGAGCGCGGCCTCATTCAACGCGGTCCAATGCAGGCGTTCGTTGATCGCGATGATCACCGCGACGGACAGTGCCGCGCGCACTCCCTCCGCCAGGCTTATCGCGCGCAGGTTCAGCGCGATCGGCAGCCGCGCGAGGTCGGGCGCGCGAGAACGCGGCGGCGGTGGTGCTCCCGTGGCCTCAAAGGCGCTGGGCAAATTCCTTCACCGTAATGATCTAGGCGAACGCGCTATATAGATTGCTGTCATCGCCAGCGGCGCGAAGCAATCTCGGCCAGTTGGGCACTCCGATCGAGATAACCGCGCAGCGCCAGGTCGGTCTCCGTCGGGTAATTGTCAGTCGGGACAGGTCGGAGGCAGCCATGGGGCGAGACTTACACGGATAGTCGTACATGGGGATATAAGCGTTCGGCAACCAGGATCGGCAACCGGGTGGTGGGTCTATCGGGCGCCGATGATGCTGCACACTTGGCTTGCCACGGCCACGCGAACCGGCGGGTGCGGGCAGCGTGCACCGCAGTTCCGCAGTGCGCCAAGCTCGCTACATGACCATGACGGGTTTTCCTCGCCCGTCCGCCTCACCCGGCGCTTCGAGCCGACCTCTGCCACCCGCATGGCCAGGGATTTTGTGCGCCCCCTGCGTTACGCCGCCTTCGCCATCCCCCGCAGCACGTAGTGCAGGATGCCGCCATGCCGGTAGTACGCCACCTCATCGATCGTATCGATGCGGCAAGACACCGGCACCGTGTCCACCTTGCCGTTCGGCCGATGGATCACCAGCGACAGATCCATCCGCGGCGTGATGTCCTTCTCGATGCCGAGGACGTCGATGATCTCCTCGCCGGTGATGCCGAGAGACTTGCGGTCCATGCCGTCCTTGAACGTCAGCGGCAGCACGCCCATGCCGACCAGGTTGGAGCGATGGATACGCTCGAAGCTCTCGACGATGACCGCCTTGATGCCGAGCAGCAGCGTGCCCTTCGCCGCCCAGTCGCGCGACGAGCCGGTGCCGTATTCCTTGCCGCCGAATACCACCAGCGGCACGCCCTCGGCCTTGTAGCGCATCGCCGCGTCGTAGATCGGCATCACGTCGCCGGACGGCAGATGCTTCGTCATGCCGCCTTCGACATTCTGTCAGCATCTCATTGCGGATACGGATGTTGGCGAACGTGCCGCGCATCATGATCTCATGGTTGCCGCGCCGCGCGCCGTAGCTGTTGAAGTCCTTCTGCAGCACCTGGCGTTCCAGCAGGTACTCGCCGGCCGGCGAGGTCTTCCGGATCGATCCGGCCGGGCTGATGTGATCGGTGGTGATCGAATCACCCAGTTCCGCCAGGATGCGCGCACCGCGAACATCGGCGACCGGCGGCGGGTCCATGGTGATGCCGTCGAAATACGGCGGGTTCTTCACGTAGGTCGAACCGTCGGTCCAGCGATAGGTCTCGCTGCCGGTGTCCACCTCGATCGCCTGCCACTGCTTCGGACCCTTGGTCACCTCGCCGTAGCGCTTCAGGAACTGCTCGCGCGACAGGCACGCGGCGATGATGTCGGCGATCTCCTTGTTGGTCGGCCACACGTCGCGCAGATACACCGGCTTGCCGTCATTGCCGGTACCCAGCGGTGCGGTGGTGATGTCCTCGGTCATCTTGCCCAGCAGCGCATAGGCCACCACCAGCGGCGGCGACGCCAGATAGTTGGCACGCACATTGGCATGCACGCGGCCCTCGAAGTTGCGGTTGCCGGACAGCACCGCGACGCCGACCAGTTGATGGTCCTCGATCGCATCGGCGATGGCATCTTCCAGCGGTCCGGAGTTGCCGATGCAGGTGGTGCAGCCGTAGCCCACCAGGTTGAAGCCGAGTGCGTCCAGGTCCGCGGTCAATCCGGCCTTGTCCAGATATTCGGTGACCACCTGCGAACCAGGCGCCAACGACGTCTTCACCCACGGCTTCGGCGTCAGCCCCTTCGCGCGCGCCTTGCGCGCCACCAATCCGGCGGCGACCAGCACCGACGGATTGGAGGTGTTGGTGCACGACGTGATGGCGGCGATCACCACATCGCCATGGGTGATCTCGTAGTTCTTGCCTTCAACCTTCACCTTCGTGTCGACATCGTTGGCCGGCACGCCAAGGCCCTTGGTCAGCTCCGCCTTGAACGCCGACGCGGCATCCTTCAGTGCCACGCGATCCTGCGGCCGCTTCGGTCCCGCCAAACTCGGCACCACCGTGCCGAGGTCCAATTCCAGCGTGTCGGTGAATACCGGCTCCGGCGTTCCGGGTTCGCGGAACATGCCCTGTGCCTTCAGGTACGCTTCCACCAACGCGATGCGATGCTCGTCGCGCCCCGTCATGTGCAGGTAGTCGAGCGCCACCTTGTCGACCGGGAAGAAGCCGCACGTCGCACCATATTCCGGCGACATGTTGCCGACGGTCGCGCGATCGGCGAGCCCCAGCTCATCCAGCCCCGGCCCGAAGAATTCCACGAATTTCCCGACCACGCCCTTGCGGCGCAGCATCTGCGTCACCGTCAGCACCAGGTCGGTCGCGGTGGCGCCTTCCGGCAGCTTGCCCGTCATGCGGAAGCCGATCACGTCGGGGATCAGCATGGCGATCGGCTGGCCAAGCATCGCCGCTTCGGCCTCGATGCCGCCGACGCCCCAGCCCAGAATGCCGAGTCCATTCACCATCGTGGTGTGGCTGTCGGCGCCATACAGCGTGTCGGGATAGGCGATCGTCGTGCCATCCACCTGGCCGGTCCACACGCACTGCCCGAGGTATTCCAGGTTCACCTGGTGGCAGATGCCGGTGCCCGGCGGCACCACGCGGAAAGTTCGAAAATGCCTCCTGGCCCCAGCGCAGGAACCGGTAGCGCTCGCCGTTGCGCTCGAACTCGATCTCGACGTTGCGGGTCAGCGCGTCGGGCCGCGCAGAGACATCGACGATGACCGAGTGGTCGATCACCAGATCGACCGGCACCAGCGGATTGACCTTCTGCGGGTTGCTGCCGAGTCGAGTGATGCCGTCGCGCATCGCCGCCAGATCGACCACCGCGGGCACGCCGGTAAAATCCTGCAGCAGGATGCGTGCCGGCTTGAACGGCACCTCGCGATCCGAGTGCGCGGCGCCCAGCCAGCCGACGATCGATTTCGCGTCCTCGACCGTGTAGCTCTGGCCGTCCTCGAACCGCAGCACGTTCTCCAGCAGGATCTTCAGCGTCACCGGCAGTCGGGAGATGTCACCCAGCGCCTTCGCCGCCTCGGGCAGCGAGAAGTAGTCATACTGCTTGCCCTGGACGGTGAGAGTGCGGCGAGTTTTCAGCGTGTCCTGACCGATTGCCTTCATGGCCCGTGCGCCTTCCGTTGTGCGGCACGGTTGAGGGTGCGTGCCGTGGATGCAATGGTTGTGTGCCGCGGGTTTTTACACACCAGCCCGCCAGCGTCCACGGGGGGACAGCGGTTTGTTGCAGGCGGCCGGCTTGGCGGCGTTTCGCGGCGAGCGGCTGGTGTTCCGCGACCTCGACTTCGCGGTCGCCGCCGGCGGCGCGTTGCTGCTGACCGGACCAAACGGCTCCGGCAAGTCCACGCTGCTGCGGTTGCTCGCCGGTTTGCTGCGGCCGGCGGCGGGCGTGCTGAGCTGGAATGGCGAGGATGCGCTGACCGATCTGCCGGCCCATGCCCGGCGGGTGGCCTATGTCGGCCACCAGGACGCGGTGAAGCCGGGGCTGACCGCCGCAGAGAACCTGCACTTCGCGGCGCGGCTGACCGGCGCGCATGTAGGGACAGCACTGGCGGCGGTCGGGCTGGAGGACCTCGCCGATCTGCCCGCCCGCATGCTGTCAGCCGGACAGAAGCGGCGGCTGGCACTGGCTCGGCTGGTGCTGTCGCACGCCACGTTGTGGCTGCTGGACGAGCCGACACTGGGTCTGGACGCGGCGTCGGTGGAACGCTTCGGCGGCATGCTTGCCGAGCACCGCGCGGCGCGGCGGTCTGCTGGTCGCCGCAACCCACCTGCCGCTGCCGCTTTCCGACACAGCAGAACTGCGATTGCAATGAATCCGACAAACGGGCTGGCGAGCAGTCGAAAAACGAGTTCCAGCCAGCCAACCTGCCACCCGACGCCCGACCCAACGCGCGCCCCAAGCCACCAGACCTGCCACGTCCGCCGCATGACGCGCCTCCTCGCCGTCCTGTCGCGCGAACTGCGCCTCTCGCTGCGCCATGGCGCCGACACGCTGGCCGCGCTGCTGTTCTTCCTGCTCGCCGCCTCGCTGTTCCCGCTGGCGATCGGTCCGGCGCCGGAGACACTGGGCCGCATCGCCCCAGGCATCGTCTGGGTCTGCTCCCTGCTGGCCGCACTGCTGCCGCTGGATCGACTGTTCGGCGCGGATTTCGAGGACGGTTCGCTCGATCAGTTGCTGCTGTCCGGCCTGCCGCCGGCGGCGATCGCCCTGGCGAAGGCGATGGCACACTGGCTGGTCACCGGCCTGCCGCTGCTTGCTCGCCGCGGCACCGTTGGCGGTGATGCTGCGGATGCCGGACGCCGCCATTCCGGCGCTGCTGATCGGCCTGCTGCCCGGCACGATGCTGCTGTCTCTGCTCGGCACGACCGGCGCTGCCATTGTCCTGGGCGCCCGCCGCGGCGGCGTCCTGCTGCCGTTGCTGATCTTGCCGCTCGCCACACCCGTGCTGATCTTCGGCGTTGCCGCGGCCGATGCGGCGTCCGGCGGCCTCAGCCCGCGCCCGCATCTGCTCCTGCTGCGGCCTTCCTGGCGGCGGCGCTGCCGCTATGTCCGCTTGCTGCCGGTGCGGGACTGCGCGCGCCGCCGAATAGGTTGAATACCTCCTCCGAATGTAAACCCATGATTGTAATCAATGTGGCACCCCGCAACGATCGCGCTGCGAAGCTCACAGATTTCTGCGACGCCATAACAAGAACCTATCTCTGCCACTGGGAATCCTTGATTTCCCCGTTGCATGCGAGCGGCAAGATTCGATACACGTAACGGTGAGGAGACGTTCGTGATGACGCGAGCCGAATGGCGGCGTGGCGCGGTGATCTATCGGATTCAGGCGCTCAGTCTTATTTACAGCAATGCAGACAATGGCGCCGCAGTCATGCATAGCCAGTTGGCTATGTGGGTGCCGAGCGGCGATTCGCAGCGTTGCGGCAGCCTGCGGCCCCCTGCCTCTCCATTAGATCCCTCGAAGGACGCCAGTGACCGCCATGGACCTGCCTCCAGCGCTCCGAACCCTGCCGCGCCACGACGGCGAGACCGCGATTGCCTTGCCGGCACAGGATGAGGAAGCTGCCGCGCTGCGCCGCCTGATCATGGCAAAGCTGACCTACTCCCTTGGCTGCGATCCGCTGGTCGCCACGGAGCGTGACTGGCTGGTTGCCGCGACCCTGGCGGTGCGCGACCGCATCATCGATCGCTGGCTGCCGGGTGCGCGCAACGACTACATCCGCAATCGCAAGCACGTCTGCTACCTGTCGATGGAATTCCTGCTCGGCCGGATGCTGATGGATTCGGTCAACAACCTGGGCCTGACCGAGCCCATGCAAGTCGGCGCTCGCCGACCTCGGCGTGGACTTCGAGCGCCTGCGTTCCTGCGAAGCCGACCCGGCACTCGGCAACGGCGGCCTCGGCCGGTTGGCCGCCTGCTTCATGGAGAGCATGGCAAGCCTCGGTATTCCCGCCCACGGCTTCGGCATCCGCTACGACCACGGCATGTTCCAGCAGGTCATCAAGGACGGCTGGCAGCACGAATATCCCGAGACCTGGCTCGACCAGGGCAATCCGTGGGAGTTCGAGCGGCGGGACGTCAGTTACGCGATAGGCTTCGGCGGTGAGATCGACTGCGCGCCGGGTGCCGATGGCACGGCCGCTGCCAAATGGCAGCCGCGGGAGACGGTGATCGCGGTTGCCTACGACATGCCCATCGTCGGCTGGCGCGGCCAGCACGTGAACACGCTGCGTTTGTGGTCGGCACGCGCGCTGGATCCGCTGGCGCTGGAACAGTTCAACCGCGGCGACCACGTCGGCGCCCTGACTGCCCGCGCGCAAGCCAGCGCGATTTCCCAGGTCCTCTACCCGAGCGACGAAACGCCCGCCGGCCGCGAGCTACGGCTGCGGCAGGAATACTTCCTCACCTCCGCCTCGCTACAGAACCTGCTCGACCGCCACGTCCGGCAATACGGCGACGTGCACAAGCTGGCGGACAAATGCGCCATCCAGCTCAACGACACGCACCCCGCGATCGCGGTGCCCGAACTGATGCGGCTCCTGGTGGACCAGTACGACATCGCCTGGCCGGAAGCGTGGCGGATCACCACCGACACGATCTCCTACACCAACCACACGCTGTTGCCCGAGGCGCTGGAGACCTGGTCGGTGCCGCTGATGGAGCGGCTGCTGCCGCGCCACATGCAGATCATCTACGAGATCAACAAACAACATCTCGATGCGCTGGCGAGCTCCAACCGCCCGGACGCGCCGTCGCTGCATGAGGTGTCGATCATCGACGAAGACGGCGACCGGCGCGTGCGCATGGGCACCTTGGCCTTCCTCGGCTCGCACAAGGTCAACGGCGTGTCCGCGCTGCATACCGAATTGATGCGCCGCACCGTCTTCCAGCCGCTGCACCAGCTCTATCCCGATCGCATCGTCAACAAAACCAACGGGATCACGTTCCGCCGTTGGCTGTTCACCGCCAATCCCGGACTGACCGCCCTGTTGCAAGATGCGATCGGACCAGCCGTGCTGGACGATCCGCTCACGCTGGAGCGGCTGGCACCGATGGCTGACGATGCGGCACTCCACGACCGGCTGATCGCCACGCGACGCGCCAACAAGACCGCACTGGCTGCACTGATCCGGGAACGGCTCGACATCACGATCGACCCGGATGCGATGGTCGATGTGCAGATCAAGCGCGTGCACGAGTACAAGCGGCAGTTGCTGAACATTCTGGAGACTATCGCGCTCTATCAGGCGATCCGCGCCGAACCAGCCTGGAATTGGGTGCCGCGCGTAAAGGTGTTCGCCGGCCGCGCTGCCGCAAGCTACAAGCGCGCCAAACTGATCATCAAGCTGATCCACGATGTCGCAGGCGTGGTGAACAACGATCCGGTGGTGGGCGATCGGCTGAAGATCGTGTTCTTGCCGGACTACAATGTCAGCGTGGCCGAGGCGATCATTCCCGCCGCCGACCTCTCCGAGCAGATTTCCACCGCGGGCATGGAGGCATCCGGCACCGGCAACATGAAGCTGGCGCTGAATGGTGCGTTGACCATTGGCACGCTGGACGGCGCGAACCTGGAAATCCTCGACCGGGTTGGCGCGCAGAACATGTTCATCTTTGGCATGACCGCGCAGGAGGTTGACCGAATACCGCCGTCGGCCGCACGTCCCGCGGCGCTTCTCTCCCGCGCTTCGGCAAGTACTGGATGCGGTTGGCTCCGGCATGTTTTCGTCTGATGAACGGGACCGCTACCGCGAACTGGTTGCTGACCTGACCGGCCACGACTGGTTCATGGTGACGGCGGATTTCGACGCCTATGCCGACGCGCAATGCGCTGTCGCGGCGCGCTGGCGCGACCCGCGTTGCCTGGTGGCGTTCGAGCGTGCTGAACACGGCGCACATGGGCTGGTTCTCCTCCGACCGCACCATCAGCGAATACGCCGCCGACATCTGGGGGGTGCCGGTGACCGCCGACGGCGCCGTGACCGCGACGGAGTGTGATCTGTCAGTGTCCCGGCTTGCCGCTGTCATCGCGTCGCGCAGCCTCCTGCTATCATTGTTGGGAGCGCAGCGACGCGGCAATCTCGG
This sequence comes from uncultured Alphaproteobacteria bacterium, assembly GCA_963790445.1. GTDB lineage: Bacteria > Pseudomonadota > Alphaproteobacteria > Acetobacterales > Acetobacteraceae > JAMXLO01. The sequence continues at coordinate 285,580 of CAWBON010000018.1, forward strand.
TCACGGTGTGCGCGCCCAACTTGCCCGAGGTTGCTCCCCTCCCCTTGCAATGACGGTTATGACAGCGCGCCCCGCCTGACGTAGAAAGTGCGCCGTGACCGCAGCCAGATTCACCACCACCTATCGCGTGCGCGGCGACGCCGGTTCGATCGAATCCCGCGCGCAATCCATCGCCGTCGAGCAAAGCGTCGAAATGCCGGTATCCGCCATCGCCGAGCCGGAAATCCTGCGTGACATCGTGGGCGAGGTCGAAGCTATAGACGACCATGGCGACGGCCTGTTCGACGTCCGCATCGCCCTGGCAACCGCGACCACCGGGATGGATGCCGCCCAACTCCTCAACATGGTGTTCGGCAACACCTCGCTGCACGAGGATGTCACGCTGCTGGATGTCGAAATCCCCGCCCAACTGGCCGCGACCTTCGGCGGGCCGCGCCACGGCATCGAGGGCCTGCGCCACCGTGTCGGCGCCGCCGGCCGCGCCTTCACATGCTCGGCGCTGAAGCCGCAGGGTGTATCGCCGGCCAGGCTGGCCGAACTGGCGGAACACTTCGCCCGCGGCGGCATCGACTTCATCAAGGACGACCACGGCCTGGCCGACCAGAGCTACTCCCCTTTCGCCGAACGCGTAACTCGAAATCGCGCAATCGATCGCAAACACCGGGCACGCCACACGCTATGTCCCCAGCCTGTCGGGTGATCTCGACCAGATGCGCCGCCAGATCGAAGCAGCGTGTTCCGCCAGCATCGACGCGGTGCTCATCGCACCGATGCTCGCCGGCTGGTCGAACGTCCAAGCGCTTATCCGGCAATTCCCGGAAATCGCGTTCTTCGCCCACCCCACGATGGGTGGCGCCGCGCGCATCGCCCAGGAACTGCTGATCGGCAAGCTGTTCCGCCTGCTCGGCGCCGATGCGGTGATCTTTCCCAATTACGGCGGTCGCTTCGGCTACACGCCGGACACCTGCCGCCGCCTCGCCGAGACGGCCCGCGCGCAGTGGAACGGCGTCCGCCCCAGCGTCCCGGTGCCGGCCGGCGGTATGACGCTCGACCGCGTGCCGGAGCTGCTTGACTTCTACGGGCCGGACGCGATGTTGCTGATCGGTGGCAGCCTGCTCGCCGCGCGCGACCGGCTCACCGAGGCGACCGCGGCCTTCACCAGCGCGGTGGCGCAACACACCTACCGGTAGACGCACATGGACATCGAACAGCAGCCGCAATTCCGGGAATTCAGCCAGAACTATCGCTGGGACGAAGTCGCTTGCATGCCCTACAAGGAAGACGGCGCCGCACCATTCAAGGCAATCTCGCGCCAGGTCCTGTTCGCCGAACCAAAGCTGGGCTGCGAGCTGAGGTATTTCGAGATGGCCGCCGGCGGCTACTCCACGCTCGAGCGTCACGAGCACATGCACGCTGTGATGATCCTGCGCGGTCACGGCCAATGCCTGCTCGGCGAAGAAGTTCGGCAAATCAAACCCTACGACCTCGTCACGAATTCCGTCCTGGACCTGGCACCAGTTCCGCGCAACCGACGGCGAGCCGCTTGGCTTCCTCTGCATGGTGAACGCCATGCGCGACAAGCCGCAGCTGCCCAGCGAGCAAGAGCTCGCCGCGATGAAGTCCCACCCCGCGGTCGCCGCATTCCTGGCGCTATAAAACCGGCGATCCGAGTATCGACGGACCGATGCGTAACGTCCCCACTCCCTTGGTGGGAGGGAGCAGGAATGGGGTCAGCGCGCCCGCCGCATTGGTCGCCCGACCCCCAACCGCAGTGGAACGTTATTACAGCACCGCCGCCGCCCGGTGCGCCCCTTGCGATGCCACCGCTGGTGGCGCCAGCAATCGGCGCGTCACTACGGATAGATATGCACCCAGTCCCTCGGGAACGGCTCCTCGTCCTCGGTCTTCAAGTGGATCTGGATCAGCCGCCACGCACCGTGGTCGATATGAAAAAGATACCGCACGAACAGGAACGATTTGTCGAAGTCGATCTTGAAGATGATGTCCTTTTCGGACTTGCCGTAGTCGCGCGCATAGACCAGGTCGGCATACTGGCCTTGCCCCAGACCCAGCGCGATCCGGAAGCTGTCCTTCAGCTTCTCGACCGTGCCAACTTCCATCAGCTTCAATGCGGCCGTGGCCGCGCTATCCACGTCGCGCCGCGCAAGATCGTTGGTGATCTCCGCACTGGCGCTCACAGCGTCGAACGGACCGGTCGAGGACTGGGAAGAGGCGGACACGGCGGACAGGACAAGCCACAGCCCCGCCGCCGCCGTGATGACCGCGAGCCTGTGCTTCATTGCCATGGCCCGCCCTGCCCGGCCACCCGACGCGGCACCGCTGTCGGTTCGAATGGCCGGGACAAGCCCCCCGATACGGTCTATCGCACCACCGCGATCTGATCGCGCCGCAACTGCACCGTCAGCTCATCGAGCGCGCGTCCGATGCGGTCCAGCATCTCGTTCACCTCCGCCTCGCTGATGATCAGCGGCGGGCTGAAGCACAGGATGTCGCCGGGTACTGTGCGGCCGATCACGCCGTTCTGCTCGATCAACTTGGTGAAGCGACCGCCGACCTTGGCCGATGGTTCGAAGTTCTGGTGCGTTGCCTTGTCGGCCACCAATTCCATGCCGGCGATCAGTCCGACGCCGCGCACCTCGCCGACCAGCGGATGGTCGGCGAACCGGCGGCGCAGTTCCGCCTGCATGTGCGCGCCGACAGTGCGGACGTGCTCGCCGATGTTCATTTCGTCGTAGATCTTCAACGTCTCGATCGCCACCGCCGCCGGCACCGGATGGCCGGAATAGGTGAAGCCGTGACCGAAGGTGCCGATTTCGTGGCTCTGTTTGGCCAGACCCTGGAACACGCGGTCGTTCACCATCACCGCGCTGATCGGCAGATACGACGAAGACAAGGCCTTGGCGCAGGTGATGATGTCGGGCTGGATGTTCAGCGTCTGGCTGCCCCAATAATTCCCGGTGCGCCAAAATCCGCAAATCACCTCGTCCGCAACCAGCAGCACATCGTACTTGTGAAGTACCGCCTGGATCTTTTCGAAATACGTACGCGGCGGAACGATCACGCCGCCGGCGCCCATAACCGGCTCGGCCCACATCGCCGCCACCGTGTCCGGCCCTTCGGCGAGGATCATCTTCTCCAGTTCCTCGGCGCAGCGCGAGGCAAACGCCTCCTCGCTCTCATTCGGATTGGCACCGTGATAGTGGTGCGGCGCCATCGTGTGGATGAAGCCCGGCAGCGGCAAATCGAACGCGCGGTGATTGTGCGGAATGCCGGTCAGCGACGCGGACGCCAGCGTGATGCCGTGATAGCCCTTCAGCCGGCCAATGATCTTTTTCTTGTCCGGCCGCCCGACGGCATTGTTGAAATACCAGATCATCTTGATGGCGCTGTCGTTCGCCTCGGATCCCGAATTGGCGAAGAACACCTTGCTCATGGGCACCGGCGCGCGCTGGATCAGCATTTCCGACAGATCGATCAGCGGTTCGTGCGATTTCGCGGTGAACGCGTGATAGAATGGCAGCTTGCGCATCTGGTTCACTGCAGCCTGCACCAGGCGCTCGTTGTCGAAGCCGAGTGAGGCGCACCAGAGACCGGCGACGCTTTCGATGTAGTCCTTGCCCGTATCGTCCCACACGCGCACGCCCTTCCCGCGCGTCACCACCATCGGGCCGACTTCCAGGTGGGTTTGCAGGTCGGTATAGGGATGCAGCACGTTGGCGATGTCGCGCGCGGCGGCGGAATTCGCGCCGAAAGGCGGGGGCGGTGCCATGATCTTGTCTCCTTGGCTAAGCTGGCAGTCTAGACTGACGCCGGGGGAGCGGAAACCCCGCAGAGGTATGCAGATGCGCTGGTGGCTGATTGGCCTGCTGTTGGTGCCCGTCGCGGCGCACGCGGAACCTTGCTGCGGGCAGATCACGCCGCAAGGCCGCCAGCTTGCCCAGTTCCTCGATGGCAGCGGGGTGGACCATCTCTGGATCGCCGGCTGGCATATCGATTGGGCTACCGGAGAAGCGGACCGCGAGGATCCCGGCGGCCCCGAGGCGAAGACGCATTGCAGTGCGTTCGCCGCGGCCATGGCGGAGCGCGTTCACGTCTATCTGCTGCGGCCGCCGGATCACGCGCAGGCGCTGCTGGCGAATGCGCAGACGCGCTGGCTGCGCGATCATGGCGCGGAACAGGGTTGGCAGGAGCTTGCGACGCCGGTAGAGGCGCAATCGGCAGCCAACAGCGGCGCACTGGTGCTGGAGGCGTTCGAGAATCCAGACCCATTCAAGCCCGGCCACATCGCGATCGTGCGCCCGAGCGACGAGACGCGCGAAGCGCTCGACAGCGATGGCCCGCAGGAGACGCAGGCCGGTGAGCAGAATGCCCTCAGCATCACCACCGCCATCGGGTTCCGCCATCATCATGGCGCGTGGTTGCCTGCTGGCGCGGGCGCGCTGCGCTATTACGCGCATGCAGTGGACTGGCCATAGGAGCCTGCGATGAGCGCTGCTGTGATCGCGCGGCTGCTGGACACATTGGATGCGCTGGAGTTCATCGCGCGGCACATGCATCCGCCGCGGCTTGCAATGGTGGTGGCGACACTGCAAGAGCGCAATGCCACGTTGCGCGCGGCGCTGGCTGCCGCTGCGTGGCCGGAGCATCCGGCGATATTGGGTGACCAGATCATGCGTGCCGCGGAACGTGCGCTGCGCGCCTGCGACGGGCTGCGTGGCGCGGTGAATTCGCCCGACGGAATGCGCCAGACATACCGCGCGCTGCGCCAGGCGGCTCGGGCATCAGAGGCGCTGTACCCTTTGGCGTCGATGCTGCCGTCGGTAAGTCGTTTCTTCCTGGAACCGGCGCGGCGGGACGACCGGGCACTGCTGGACCGACTGGCCGCCGGTGCGGCGCGACCGGACGTGCGAACCGGCGTCATGCATGCCGGGAACGACACCGACGAACGTGGCGGCTTCTCGGTGTACGTGCCGGAGGATTACGATCCAGCCCGGCAGTATCCGCTGGTGATGGCGCTGCATGGCGGCTCGGGACATGGCAGGCTGTTCCTGTGGAGCTGGCTGCGCGAGGCGCGTAGCCGCGGCGTGATCTTGGTGGCGCCCACCGCGATCGGCGACACCTGGTCGCTGATGGAACCGCAGGTGGACAGCGCGCATCTCGCTCGTGTGCTGGAGCAGGTCGCGCAGGCGTGGAATGTGGATCGCACGCGTCTGCTGCTGACCGGGATGAGCGATGGCGGCACGTTCAGTTTGCTCAGCGGACTGGATGACGAGTCGCCGTTCACCCACCTGGCGCCGGCGGCGGCGAGTTTTCATCCGCTGCTGCTGACGATGGCCGTGCCGCGTCGGGTGACGGGGCTGCCGGTCTATCTGGTGCATGGTGCGTTGGACTGGATGTTCCCGGTATCGATGGCCCGGACCGCGCAGCGCGCGCTGACCGCGGCGGGTGCGCGGGTGCTGTATCGCGAGATCGCCGATCTGTCGCATGTTTATCCGCGCGAGGAGAATAGCGCGATACTCGATTGGTTGCTTGCGCCGGCAGTGTGACGCTGCTCGACATCGCGGAAATTGGTGGTCATCACCTCGCCATCAGGCAACTGCGCGGTGATCTCCAACGTGCCACCAAGCGCTTCGATATAGCGGCGCAGGTTGCGGGCGCGACGGGTCGGCGACATTCGCTCGCGCAGGGCGGCATAGGAGCGGTGGCCGGTCATGGGATCAACCGTGCAGAAAATCCGCATCGGCCCATCGCAGCGCGATATCCATGACACCAGCCGAACTGCCAGCTCGCAGCACCGCCAGATCAAAGCTCTCATCAGCCTTCGGCATTGCGTGTCGGTATGCCATGTCCCATGTATTACCCGTCTTAGACCAGGTATTACAGGTGCGACCGATGGCCACCACTATAACGAGCAAGGGTCAGGTCACCATACCCAAGCCGGTGCGGGACCGCCTGGGCATCAAGCCGGGCAATGCGGTCGAGTTCGAACTGGCCCCCGACGGACGCGTCATCTTGGTCAAAGTTGGTGGCCGACGCCCGGCGAGTCGGTTCGCAGCGCTGCGCGGCCGCGCCGGCAAAGGGCTCAGCACGGACCAAATCATGGTGCTCACCCGCGGCGAACCGTAAGCGTGACGCTGATCGATACCAACATCCTGCTCGACCTCGTCACCAACGACGCCAAATGGGCGGACTGGTCGATCCGCCAATTGGATGCCGCCGCACTGAAAGGCCCGCTTGCCATCAACGACGTGATCTACACCGAAATATCGGTACGGTTCGCGGCGATAGAAACCCTCGAGGCTGTCCTGGATGACGCCGGAATATTGGTGGCGACGATGCCACGTGCGGCTCTCTTTCTCGCCGGCAAGGCGTTCCAGTGCTACCGGGCCAGCGGCGGAAAGCGAACCGGAGTACTGCCGGATTTCTTCATCGGCGCACATGCCGCCGTGACACGTTCGACTCTGCTCACCCGCGATGCACAGCGCTATCGCAGTCACTTTCCGACGATCGACCTGGTCACGCCATAAGACGGCAGAGCCGTCGGACTGACTGCTGCATCGCTGCGCGCCTCGCAACGACAGTGATGGCTATCCGCCAGCCCGCAGCACCGCCAGATCGCAGCCCTCATCCGCCTGCAGGACCTGCTCGGCGATGATGCGATCCCAGCCGCGTGCCGGCTTTTCTGGTGCGCGCCATGCCGCGCGCCGCCGATCCAGTACATCCTGCGCCACCAGCAGATCCAGCCGACGCTCCTTCACCGACAACCGGATGCGATCGCCGCTTTCCACCAGTCCCAACGGCCCGCCCGCCGCCGCCTCCGGCGTGATGTGCAGCACGATGGTGCCGAACGCGGTGCCGGACATGCGGCAGTCGCTCATGCGCACCATGTCCTTCACGCCGGCGCGCGCCAGCTTCTGCGGGATCGGCAGGTAGCCCGCCTCCGGCATCCCCGCCGGCGTCAGCGAGCCGGCATTCTTCAGCACCATGATGTCGCGCTCGGTCACATCCAGCGACGGATCGTCGATGCGTTGTGCGAGATCTTCCAGCCCGTCGAACACCACAGCGCGCGCCTCGGTCTCGAACAGCGCCGGTGTGGCGGCGCTGCGTTTCAGGATCGCACCGCGCGGCGCCAGGGAGCCGAACAGCGCCACCAGGCCGCCTACCGGCGACACCGGCTCGCCGCGCGCACGGATGTAACGGCGATCGACGAACGCCGGCTCGGCCAGGCGCGCTTCCAGCGTCGCGCCGGTGACATCGCGCACCGACAGATGCAGCAGATCGCGCAACTCCCACAGCAGCGCCGGCATGCCGCCGGCGGCGTGGAAATCCTCCATATAGCCCTCGCCGGTCGGCTTCAGATCGACCAGCACCGGCGTCGTGTCCGACAATTCGTTCAGCCGCTTCAGATCGACGCGCACGCCGCGCCGTCCGGCAATCGCCGTCAGATGGATCAGCGCGTTGGTGGAGCCACCCAGCGCCAGCAGCACGCGCAGCGCGTTTTCCACCGACGCCGCGGTGATGATCTCCGATGGGCGGATCGGCTGGGTGATCAGCTTCACGGCCAGCGCACCGGCTTCCTCCGCCGCGCGCAGCCGGTCGGCATGCACTGCGGGGATGGAACCGTGGCCGAGTGGCACCATCCCCAACGTCTCGGCCAGGCATGCCATGGTGGAGGCGGTGCCCATGACGCCGCAGGTGCCGGCAGTGGTGGCCAGGCGGCCCTCGATCTCGGCGATGCGTTCGCCGGTGACACGCCCGGCGCGATAGGCCGCCCAGTAGCGGCGGCAATCGGTGCAGGCGGACAGCCGCTCGCCCTGGTACGGCGTCGCCAGCATCGGGCCGGTGACAAGTTGCACCGCGGGGATGTCGGCGGACGCGGCGGCCATCAATTGCGCCGGCACTGTCTTGTCGCAGCCGCCCACCAGCACCGCGGCATCCATCGGCTGCGCGGTCAGCATCGCCTCGGTGTCGAGCGCGGCGAGGTTGCGGTAATGCATCGACGTCGGAAACAGCGACGGCTCGCACAGCGATACGGTCGGGAACGCAAGCGGCAGCCCGCCGGCCGCCAGCACGCCACGCTTCACTGCCTCGATCAGTTCGGGGACGGTGCGATGGCAGTTGTTGAAGTCGGAGCCGGTGTCGACGATCCCGACCACCGGGCGATCCAGCATGGCCTGCGAATAGCCCATGGACTTGGCGAACGACCGGCGCAGATACAGCGCGAAGTCGCGATCGCCGTAGTTGGCGGTGTTGCGCGCGAGGCCGCGCTTGGGGGCTGTTTCTTCGTTCATGTTGGCGCTGCTGTTCGAAGTTGTTTGCGGGACGAGACCCTGGCTACCACGTCAAGGCCCGGCTTGTCGCGGCAGCCGCAGCAAACGACAGGGCATTGGGTGAACGGCGGACCGTCTGGGTTCCCTGTCATCGCGAGCAGACCACTCACCTGTCATTGCGAGCCGCGTAGCGATGCGGCAATCCCGAACCCCCGGTGCTCCAATGCGTCCTGCATTCCCCAACCGTGGCCCTCCGTTCTGCCCCCGTGTTAGCATCGTTGGCTCGCTGCCTGACCCCGCCACGACGTGTCAGGGCGGCAGATCGTAGGGGGAAAACGGCGATGGCGGTCAATCTCAAGCGCCTGGTGTATTTCGACAGCTTCATGGACCCGATCGCCAACACGATCATCGGCAGGCGCGACGACATCGACCTGGTGCGGCTGGATTACGCCGCATCCGAACCCGGCAACTGGTCGGAATTCGCCGCCGCGCACGGCTATCAGGTCCAGCCGCGCGGCGAACTGCGCAAGCCCTGGTTCGGCGATGCGGAACTGCTGGCGCGCTGTCCCAACTTGCTGGCGCTCAGTTCCACCGGCGCCGGCTACGACATGATCGATGTGGACGCCTGCACCGCCGCTGGCGTCATCGTGGTCAACCAGTCCGGCACCAACTGGGAACCGGTGGCGGAGCACGCGCTCGGGATGATGCTGTCACTCTCGAAGAAGATCGCGCAGTCGGAACGCGCGATGAAGCGCACGCCCGACCTCGATCGCCGCATCTATGCCGGCAACAACCTGCGCAACAAGACGGTCGGCATCATCGGCCTCGGCCATATCGGACGGCGTGTCGCCGAATTGTGCGGCGTGCTGTTCAACATGACCGTGCTGGCCTACGACCCGTACCTCACGGAAGAGCAAGTCGCCGCGCGCGGCGCCACCAAGGTGGAGCTGGACGAACTGCTGCGTCGCGCGGACTACGTGACGGTGCATTGTCCGCGCAGCAACGAGACCTTCGGCATGTTCGGCGCCGCGCAGTTCGCCGCGATGCGGCCCGGCGCGTATTTCATCAACACCGCCCGCGGCGGCATTCATGATGAACCGGCGCTCGTCGAGGCACTGCAACAACGGCGCATCGCCGGCGCGGGGCTGGACGTGTTCCTGCAGGAACCGCCGCCGCTCGACCATCCGCTGCTGGCAATGGACAACGTGATCGCCAGCCCGCACATCGCCGGCATGACCGTCGAGACGATGACCGAGATGTGCGAGGCCACCGCGCTGCAATGGCTGACGATCTTCGACGGCGGCGTGCCGCCGCGCCTGGTCAACCCGGAAGTGTGGCCGCGCTACGCCGATCGCTTCACCGAACTTCTCGGGTTCCGGCCGGCCGCCCTGCAGGCCGCACAATCATGAGGGGTCTGCTGCTGGCGATGATGGAGCCACCGCCCGCGATGGAGGAAGAATTCCAGGACTGGTACGACACGGAGCATTTCCCGGAACGCGCGACCTGTGAAGGCTTTCTGACCGCGTCACGCTTCGTCTGCAGCGACGGCTGGCCACGCTATCTCGCGCTGTACGATCTGGCGGATACCGAAGTGCTGCGCGGTCCCGGCTACGCACGCATCGCCGGCGAGCGCTACTCGCCCTGGACCCATCGGATCGTCTCGCGCGTGTGGGGGCAATATCGCGCCGACGCCGTGCAGGTTCATCCCGGAACCGCGCTGCTGGGCGACGCCGGCGCGTCGGCGCGCATCGTGCTGTGGCGCTTCCGCCATGCGCCGGCGGCGGCGGAGACCGCGATCATGCACGGCCTGCAGGCGCTGTACGCCGATCGGCCGGAAACAGTGCAGGCCCGCCTGTTCCGCGCCAACCAGCCCGACGGCGTCGACTACATCGCCATCGTCGAATTGCGCGCGCCACCGGCAGCGATGTCCGACGCGGCAGCAGCTTTCGGCGATGCGGCGCGCCACATCGATCTGGTCAACGTCTATATCGCGTATACACGGCGACTGGCGGGCGCGTTTCCCAAAAGCCCATGACAACCGTGCCCCGGCAACGCGCCGGCCGCGTTATTTGCAATGCGTGACGCCAAGGTACTGGGCCGGGTCCACGGCCTTGCCGTTGCTGATCACCATAAAGAACAGATGGGTCCCGTACGTAACACCGGTGCGGCCAATGCGGCCAAGCCACGAACCGGCGGCTACAACACGCTGGCCGTTCGCGATGGCCGGCGCCACGCTACCGAGATGAAGTACACGGTCACCAGGCCATCGGGATGCCGAAGTTCTATCTGCAATCCGCCCAGTCCCATCTTCTTGACCATCAGAACCTGGCCGCCGGCAACTGCGTAAACATAACCACCCGCGGGCGCCGGCATGTCGATGCCGTTGTGGAATCCGGCCGGTGCCATCGGCCCAACAGCATGCCGCCACCCGAATGGCGAGGAGACGCACGCCGGCCGTACGGGCATTATCCATGGATCATCGGCCCGAGCGGATTGAACGGTCAGCGCAACCATCATGCACAGCAGCACCGCGAATAGCGTCCGCGGTTTGACCGGTCTGCACTGGCAATTTTCACGTCGCTGTTGCGTGATAGCGGCCGATGCCCGCGCCGACGGCGCATCGTGACTTCTCGTGACAGCGCCGCCTTGTTGTCATCGCGAGCGTCACCTTTCTTTGGCGTTGCAAGGGCCCTTTTAGTCAGTGCGAGCGAAGCGTAGCAATCTCGGTCCATTGCGAGGCGAAGCGAAGCAACCTGGGCCGAGTTGGGCACTTTGATTGAGATTGCCGCGTCCGCGTGCTCCTCGCCGCGCGCCCCGGCGCGCCTCGTGCAACGGCACGAACGCCCGACAGTCCGCCATTCACCCAATTGCCCTGCGCGTCACATCCCCTGGGGGTGACAAGCACCCGCCGGGTCCTCTACCAAGCGCGGCCGAACCGCCTGGAGACTGCCGTGTTCGTCAAGATTGCACTTTGCGCAGCGTTGGCCGCTTCCGTGGCCGGATGCGGCCCCGATTACTCCCCGAATACCTACTCCAGCAACGCCGTGCAGCAGGCTAACAAAGTTGATCAGGGGGTGCTGGTGGGTGTGCGCCAGGTCGATGTAAGCGCCGCCGGCACCACAGGCACGTTGGTCGGCGGCGCCGCGGGCGGCATTGCCGGTGCGCAGGCGGGCAGCGGCGTCGACCAGTGCTCTCGGCGCCCTGGGCGGCTCGCTGGTGGGCGGCATCGCCGGCAACGCGGCTGAACACGTAACCGGCGACACGCACGCGTTCGAATACATTGTGCGCAAGTCCAACGGCGACCTGCTCAGCGTGACGCAGAAGGACGAGATGCCGCTGGCTGTCGGGCAGAAAGTATTGGTGATCTCGGGAAACCAGGCGCGCGTGGTGCCGGATTACACGGTGCCCGCGCCGCCGCCGAAGCAGGCCGACACTACGCCGAAACAGCCAGCGACGACGACGACCGCGCCGGCGCCAGGACCGGTCGCTGCGGTGCCGCTCGCACTCCCGCCAACCGCACCCCCGATAACCGGGCTCCCACCAACCACATCCCCGTCAGCCACTCCCCCGCTAACCGGGCTCCCGTCAACCACGCCCCCGCCAAAGGTCGAAACCAGTCCCTGAATCGACGCGTTCAGGCCTTGGCGGCATCCCAGGGCGGCCCCTTCAACTCGACCATGTTGCCCTCGGGGTCCGGCACGTAGATGGACGGCCCCTGCCCGGCCGCCCCGTAGCGCGATTCTACCGGCCCTGGTTCGGCGCCGTGTCGCTTCAGATGCGCGATGATCGCCTCGGCATCGAATGGCTCGATCTGCAGGCAGAAATGATCGAGGTTGCGCGCCTCCTTGCCAGGCGCCGCGCCGCCCTTCTGGCCCGACGGCCCATCCACCGGAACCAGATCGATCAGCCCACTGCCGGCGCGCAGCTGGTACAGGCCGATCTTCTCCTGCACCTTCTCCAGCTTGCACCCCAGCACCTCAACATAGAAGTGCATCATCGCCTGCAGGTTCACGACCCGCAACACCAGATGGTCGAGTTGCTTGATTTCCAGCATGGCGAGCTCCCACTCAGCGGTGATTATGTCGCATTGGCCGCGCCGATGACAGCCTGGCCGCCACCTTCAGCCCGTCGGGGGAGCGACCGCGTCCAGCGCGAGGCCGCGCGCTTCCGGGCCGACCTGCGTCACCGCGACCGCGGCGATCACCAGAGACACCGCGATCGCCACAAACACGGTGGCAAACCCGTAGGCGTTCTGGATGATCAGAATCCCCGGGATGACGCCGGCGGTGGCGATACGGCCGGCCGACTGCGCAAGTCCGAAGCCGGTGGCGCGGGCGTTGGTCGGAAACACCTCCGCAATGAAGATCTGCGACGAATTTCCGGCAAGCTGGATGAAGAAGAGCATCACGAACCCGACCACGAAAAACATCGTGTCGGATTCCACGAAACCAAAAGCCACGGCGGCGAGCCCCGCCAGCACGAACGCGGCAACCGCCGTCTTCTTCCGCCCAAAACGATCCAACGAATACATCATGAACCCGCTGGCACAGGGGAATGCGAGCGTCATGCCCACCGTGTAGGTCAGCGACTTGCCGATGGTGAACCCGTGCGTGGTCGCCATCATGTTGGGAAGCCACGCGCCAAGACCAAGGGCAACGCCGAAAAACGCGACGAAGCAGATCATTCCGGCGATCACCCGGCGGGGAAAGGCACGGAAGATGATGCCGAAGGGGTCGCTCTTGGTGTCGCTCGCCGAGTCCGTGCTCAAGGTCGCAAGCGGTGGCGTGCGCACGCCCATCCGTTGCAGCAGATCGAGTGCGCGTTGCCCCTGCCCGTGCGTCGACAGCCAGCGCGGCAATTCGGGAAGCGAGAAGCGCAGCACGAAGATGATCAAGGCGACGATGCCGACGACGGTCCAGATGCCCCGCCAATGAATGATGTCGCGGAACCCCAGCACGAACAACGCGCCGACTGGCCACGGCCAGGCGCCGCCGATGAACTGCATCAACGCGATGACGCGTCCGCGCGTTTGCCTGGGCGCATATTCCGCAGTGTAGGAGAAGCACAGCGGCTGCTCGGCACCAAGTCCGATGCCAGCAATGAACCGGAACACCAGCAGCCAGGTCAGGTTCGGCGACCATGCCCCGGCAATAGTCGCGATCCCAAACAGCAAGAGGTTGAACTGGTACACCGCCTTGCGGCCGAACCGATCGGTGAATTCACCTTGTCCAAGAGCTCCCAGGAACAGGCCGATCAAGGTGACACTGCCGATGGACGCCGCACCGCTTGCCGTCATGAAACCGCTGTTGATCATGTCGGGTGTCATGGCGCCGAACATCGTGTAGTCGATGACGTCGATGAAATATCCGGCGGCGACAAGTCCCAGTACCCGCCAATGGATCGGCCCCATCGGCGTGTTGTCCATCGCTTCGCCCACATAGGCTTCGATTGTCTGAGCCATGAGTGTCCGTTCCCTCTGCGTTGTGCCGCACCCGTTCTGCGTGAGTGTGGAATTGCCGCTGCGGCCGCTGCGTGCAACAGACGCGAGCATGTAACCCGCCAGCGTGGTCTGGCAGCCGCTGTAGCAGAGCCAACGATTCGCGAGAAGATCAATCGATGACCGGGTCCTGACGATGCCCCGAGGCACAAAGCTGTCGCGCCTTTCACGACCGGGTCGCCGATTGGGACGGCTGACATGTTACGCCGCAACCGACCAGAGGACGCCATTCAACAATGCACGTCGGAGTCGAAATTTTCCCCTTGGCGGCCATGACAGGGCGAGGGAGTTCGTTGCAATTCAAAATGCAATCGCCCTGATGTGGGGTTTGACTGCATTCGCAAAGTGGGTATATGGTTCGGTGCTAACGAAACTTTATATAATCGGCCCGGGGTTTAACCTCAGCCAAAGCAGGGAAGGAGAGCGGCCGTGAGTAGCATGAGCCGGCGTTCGGTGCTTTCGGGATCCGTCGCGGTAGCAACTGCGAGTGTGCTGTCGCGACCATATATCGCCAACGCCCAGGCTAAGACCGCCACGGTCTGGATGAACCAGGGGTTCATTCCGCAAGAAGATGAAGCCTTCAAGAAGGTGGCCGAGGACTACATGAAGTCCAGCGGCAACAAGCTCGACTACAGCATCATGCCCTTCATGGCGCAGAACCAGAAGACGATATCCGCGCTGACGAGCGGCGACGTCCCGGACCTCATTTTCATGGACGCACCGTCGTCGATTCTGCCGCAGAACGCCTGGGACGATAAACTTGTCGATGTAACCGACGTCGTGTCTGCCTATGAATCGCAGCTATCCAGCACCGCGAAGCTTGGCTCGACCTACTACAACAAGGCCACGAAGAAGCGCAGCTATTACCTGTGCCCGGTGAAGCAGGGCGCCACCCCGTTCCATATCTGGGGCGATCTGGTCGAGAAGGCCGGCCTTAATATATCGGACGCGCCGAAAACCTGGGACGCGTTCTGGGATTTCTTCAAGCCGGCGCAGAAAGCGCTGCGGGCCAAGGGGATGCGAAAGCTATATGCGCTCGGCCTGCAGATCACCACCGTCGGACCGAACGACGGCAACAACCTGTTCGCGCATTTCATGATCGCCAACGGCGGGCAGGACATCGTTACCTCGGACGGCAAGCTGCATACCAATGATCCGAAGGTGCGCGAGGCGGCGATCAAGTCTGTCGAGTACCTGACAACTGCCTACAAGGACCAATACATCCCGCCCGAGGCGCTGAGCTGGAACGACGCCGACGACAACAACGGCTTTCATGAAAAGCTGTTCTTGATGGATTTCGACGGCACGCTGTCGACCGAACTGGCGATGATCAGCGACAAGCAGGCGTTCTACCACGACATGCTCACCATGGCCCCGGTGCACGAAAAATGATGGCTCGCCGATGGCCACCCAGGTCAACGCCGGCGGCGGCTTCATTCCGAAGGGAGCGAAAAACATCGAGGTCGCCAAGGACTTCATGAAATACTTCATGCAGCCGAAGGTGATGGACGAGAATCTGAAGGGCGGCCTGGGTCGGTGGGTGCCGGCGATCCCGCAGATCGTGAAGGACGATCCATGGTGGCTCAATCAGTGGCGAGCCGTGCCTTAAGCCCTATGTCACGGAAGCCGTGCTCAATCCGACACTGCCTGTCTACGAAGGGTTCACGCCTGCCTGGGGTCAGGCCAACGCCGAACAACTCTGGGGCCAGGCACATGCCGATGTCATCAAGAACGGCATGAAGGTGTCGGACGCCGTCGACAAGGCGTTCAAGCGGTGCGAGCAGATTTTCGCAAGAATGATCGTACGACTAACACCGGCGAGGCAAACATGAGCGTCACACAGCAGGCACTTGCCGTCCGACGGGCCTCGGCTGCTGCACGTCCGACGCGACATGCCTGGCATCACGGGCTATACGGCTCGGAGTACGCCTGGGCTATCGCCTTCGCAATACCATATGTGGCGATCTTCTTCGCCTTCGTGCTCTATCCGATCTGCTATGGGCTCTACCTGGGCAGCCAGCCAGAGCTCTATAACCAACTCTTCGCCGATCCCCGTTATTTCACTGCCGTACTCAATACGCTGCTCTATGTCGGCATCGGCGTGAACTTAAAGTTGTTCCTGGCCTTTCTGTTGTCAGGTTTCTTCATGCGCAAGCGCTGGTGGATCAAGGCACTGCTGGTGATCTACATCCTGCCGTGGGCGACCCCGGCGCTGCCTGCCTATATTTCGATCCACTGGTTGCTGAACGGTCAGTACGGCATGCTGAACAACCTGTTGTGGTTACTGTTCGGCATCGACGGGCCGGTCTATCTGAATTCGCACTGGATGGGCCTGGCCTGCAACATCGGCGCCTATATCTGGAAGAACATGCCGTTCTGGACCGTGATCCTGCTGGCCGGCCGGATGGCAATCCCGCAGGAGCTTTACGAGGCGGCCGAGGTCGATGGCGCCACCGGCCTCCGCCGGTTCGCCCATGTGACCATCCCGCTGCTGGCGAACCTCTACCTCGTCTGCACACTGCTCGATACCATCTTCGCGCTCGGCGACTTCAACGCGACATACTTCGTCTCCGGCGGCGGTCCGGCGATGTCCACCGAAGTCCTCGCCACCCTCGGCATCCGCTATGCGTTCACCACAGCGTTGCCGCGCCTCGGTGTCGCGGAAGTGATGACCGCGCTGCCCGTGCTGATCCCGCTCGTCTTCATCCTAATGCGAAAGCTCCGCATGAAAGAGGTGCAACTGTGAGCGCGACAGTTGTTCGCGGCCGGCGTGCATCCAAACTGCACTACCGGCTGCAACGCTATATGGTCGAAGCGGCATGCCTGGCACTCGGCTTCATACTCGTCGTCTGGTCGATCATGCCGATCTACAACATGGTGATGATCGCGCTTGACAGCCACGATGACGTATTCAGTGGCGCGATCTGGCCGGACCATCCGTCGTTGGAAAGCTTCCGTGTCGTGGTGACCGAGGATTTCTGGTACCTCGCGAACTTCTGGCATCAGTTCGGCAACAGCTTCTTCGTCGGATTGATGACGATGTTCCTGACGTTGCTGATCGGCTCGCTGGCCAGCTTCACGGTCGGACGACTGCGCCTGCACAACGGCTGGATGCTGACCAACGCAGCGCTGATGACATACGTGATTCCGGCGTCGTTCCTGGCGATCCCATTCTATCGGATCATGCAGATCTATGGGCTGTCGAACCACCTTTGGGCGGTGATCGCGGCAATCACGACGTTTGCCACCCCGTATGCGATCTTCATCTTCTCGCAATACGGCAAATCGATCCCGATGGAGCTGGACGAGTCCGCCCGCATCGACGGCGCCAACCCGTTGCAGATCTATTTCCGGATCTACCTGCCGTTGATGGCGCCGGCATTGGTTGCCGTTGGCACCTATGCGTTGCTGTTGGCATGGAACGAGTACCTGTATAATTTCCTGATGCTGTCCACGCCGCAAAGTATGACCGTTGCGGTCGCGCTGGCGCAGTTCCTCAACAGCGATAAATCGCCGTGGAACTTCATGATGGCCACCGCCATCATCTATGCGCTGCCGCCACTGATCATGTACTACGGGTTCCGTCGCTACATGGCCGCGGGCCTGACCATGGGTGGCGTCAAGGGATAGGTCGTCAAGCGCGACGGCCGTCGGCCGGCCAATCGAGTGACCGGCTTCCGCCGTCATTGCGAGGAACATAGCGAAGCAGCAACCTTGGTCACGGTGTACGCGCCGACCGATCGCGCTGCCGTCACCGGACCTGGTTGAACCGCTAGCGTAACAGCCAACCCGCGTGCCATGCCACGTACCTCAGGCGACACCCAGCGACATCGCCAGCCGAATCAGATCGTTCGTCCGCGTCACGCCGAGTTTCGCCTTGATATGGCTGCACGCGTTGGCGACCGTCTTGTAGCCGATACCAAGCGCATCCGCGATTTCTGCCAGGCTCATGCCTTCGGCCAGCAGCCGCATGATCTCCAGATCGCGCTCCGTAAGGTCCCGCAGGCCATGCGCCGGGCGTCGCGGTTTGCAGTGCCAATTCCTGTGCGATCTCGTTCTCGATGTAACGCCCGCCCTCCAGCACGCGTCGAACCGCCGTCAGCAATTCGTCCGCCGATGCATTCTTGCTGAGGTAGCCGCGTGCACCAAGCTCCATCGCGCGCGCGGCATACAGTGGTTCGGCATGCATGCTCAGCACCAGGATCCGCGTCGTCTTGTCCTCCAGCAGCATCTTGCGCAACAGCTCCAGGCCGCCGATGCCCGGAAGATTCAGGTCGAGCAGCACAAGATCCGGCCGATCCTGGCGCAGCCGCAGCATCGCCTCGCGCCCGGTGGCAGCCTCCGAAACCTGCGGATTCGACACCGACATGAGCAGATTGCGCAGACCGGAGCGAACGATCGCATGGTCATCGACCAGCAGGATCTTCATTCCATTGTGTCCAGGTCATGTGTATCCATGTTGTGTATATCCGCATCTGGCGATTGCAACGAAACCACCCACGGCAGCCGCACGACAAGCCTCAGTCCCCGACCGTTGCGACCCTGCTCAATCGTCAGTGAACCGGCCATCGCCATCACGCGTTCACGCATGCCGATCAGTCCGAATTGCGCGGCGCCGCGCTGGCCGATGCCATCTGACGCCATGCCCGCGCCATCATCCGCCACCTCGACGCGAATCCCGTCGGCATTGTCGTGCATGATGGCGATGTCCACGCGTGTCGGCTTGCCGTGGCGGATTGCGTTGCTCATGCCTTCCTGGATCACGCGATAGATCGTCTCCTTCAGATCATCGCCGATCCTGTCTTCCTCAACCGATATATCGACCACGAAGTCGACGTCCGGACGGCGGCCTTGCCAGAATGCCGCCAGCCGACCGATCGCCGCTTCCAGCCCGATGCCCCGCAGCGGCCGCAGGCGACCGAGGATTTCCCGCACGTGACGCTGCATCCGGCCAACGGTTTCATGAATCGACCGTCACATGCGTCGGTATTTCGTTGCCGCGGTCGCTCCCGGCGAGATGCTCGATCGTCGCCGCGGTCATATCGACGGCAAACAGCAGCGGCCCGATCTCATCATGCAGGTCCCGCGCGAGATCGGCGCGCTCTTCCGCCTGCAACGTCAGCAGACGCTCGTTCAGTCGATGGTTCTGCGCCGCCACCGCGGCAAGTCGTTGGGTCATGAGATTGAAGCCGTTCGCCAGCCGGGTCAGCTCTGGCGGACCTATGCTCCGGCAACGTGCCGTGATAATCGCCCGCGCCAATTCGCTGGAAAGCGGTCGATAGAGTCTCGAGCGGCCGCAGAGCGCGCCCCACGACGGCGCAGATCAGCACGGCGCTCAGCAGCGCGAACCCCGCGAGCACCAGCACTGCGTCACGCGATTCCGCCCAGACCTCCCCGGTCTCATTGGTCGGATCGGCCCGCAGGACAATTGCACTGCCGGCGTCGTCCGACTGCGCCAAGGGAACGTGAACTGCGCCGAGATCACCACCGATCAGGCGGCGGAACCAGCCGGGAACCGCTTGCTTCGGAACCAACAGCGCGGATGCGGCGATCGGCTGACCTCGTCGCATCCAGCAGCGTCGCGCGCACGTGGCGGTTGCCGTTGAACGTGGCGACAAGATGCCGCAACTCGCTCGCGCGATCATCCGATCGGTCGACTTCATCGATCCCGTTGCGGATCGTCTTGGTGCCGACATCCAGTGCGGCACGCAGTTCGGTCTGCACCGAGCTGGCCGCGTGCCAACCCACCAGCATGCTGCCGCAGGCCAGACTGGCCAGCAGCACGACACCGATCAATGCGATAAGCCGCACGCGCAGCGGCATGATCCATTTCCTCGGTCCTGATGCTCTGCGCTGGTTAGCCAGGAGGCATCAAGTTTAGGAAACATTCTCGCGAAATTCGGGAAGTTACGCCATAGCCATCCGGTACGGGGTGCGGCCTTATTCGATTCTAGACGAGGATGACGCAAGGGGCATGCCGTGCGAGCCAGCCTGGGCGTTATGGCCGTAGCGATCCTGTTGGCTGGTGCGGCGGCCGCGCAAACCGCGCCGCCGTCCGCTCCGCCAGCGCCCTCCACCTCCACTCAAGCGCCCACCACGCAAGCGACCCCACCGCCAG
Source organism: uncultured Alphaproteobacteria bacterium (assembly GCA_963790445.1). GTDB lineage: Bacteria > Pseudomonadota > Alphaproteobacteria > Acetobacterales > Acetobacteraceae > JAMXLO01. The sequence goes on from CAWBON010000018.1 coordinate 305,486, forward strand.
TCACCGAACTGCCGCCGGTCGAGGTGATCGGCGCCTCTCCGCTGATCGGCTCGGGCATCGACCGCAACACGGTCCCGGCGGAAACCCAAGTGCTGGACAGCAACGATCTCAAGCGCCAGGGAACGCCCGATCTGTTGGGTTCATTGAACCAGCAAGTTGGCGGCGTCAGCCTGGATTCCGCCTCGGGTAATCCCTTTCAGCCGACATTCTTCTATCACGGCTTCGCCGCTTCGGGGCTGCAAGGAACACCACAAGGACTTGCAGTGTACGTGAACGGTGTTCGCTTCAACCAGCCATTCGGAGACACGGTGGACTGGGATCTGATTCCCGACATCGCCATCGACAAGGTAAATCTTGAGGGCTCCAACCCGGTGTTCGGGCTCAACGCCCTCGGCGGCGCGGTGAACGTGCAGCTCAAGAACGGTTTCACCTGGCAGGGCTTCGAGGCCGACATCTCGGGTGGCTCCTTCGGTCAGATTCAGGGTGAGTTCCAGTACGGCAAGCAGGCCGGCAATGCATCGACCTATGTCGCTGGCACAGTGCTGCACCAGAACGGTTGGCGCGATTTGCAATCCACCGACCTGCAGAACGTCTACGGCGATGTCGGCTGGCGAAGCGATCGCGCCGAGTTGCACCTCAACATCACCGCGGCGCACTCGGTGCTCAACGGCCCCGGCACGTCTCCGGTCGAGCTGCTGGCTGCCGATCCCAGCGCGCAGTTCACTGCGCCCAATCAGATCAGCAACCAATACGCCGCGGTCAGCCTTAATGGCACCGTGGACGTGACCGACACCACCTCGATCCAGGCGCTGGTTTACTATCGCTATTTCCTTCAGCGGGTTACCAACGGCAACGCGCCGAATGACACACCGTGCAACGACGGTTCCGGGCTGCTGTGTTCCGACTCGGGCCCAGCACCACGCTGGGCGGCGCTTTCATTCCGGATTTCCTGAACGGCGGTCCATATTCGGAGCTAGACAACCAGACCACCAACACCAACGCCTACGGTGTATCGGCACAGGTCACCAACACCAACGACCTGTTCGGCTTCAAGAACCACTTCGTTGCCGGTGTCAGCTTCGATGGCGCGCAGACCCTATTCAGCGCCACCTCGTTCATCGGTGGCCTGACGCCGGACACCCGCGTGTTCATCGGGCCTGGCGTGGTGATCGACGAGCCCGGCAGCAACTCGCCGGTTCGTGTCGCGATCTCCAACGCCACATACGGTCTCTACTTCGCCGACACGTTGAACCTCACGTCGCGCCTTGCCGTGACCGTGTCCGGCCGATTCAACGCGGCGCTGGTCGACCTGAATGATCAGAACGGCGGCGATCTGACGGGCAATCACAGCTACAACCACTTCAATCCGGCAGCCGGCGTTACCTATCAGGTCGCGCCATGGATGACCGCCTATGCCGGCTACGCCGTGGCGAACCGCGCTCCCACACCAGCCGAGCTTTCCTGCGCGGGGCCCACAAACTCATGCAGCCTGGCCAACTTTTTCGTCGGCGACCCGGATCTTCAACAGGTGATTTCCTACACCGCTGAAGCCGGCGTGCGCGGCACCTTCACGCCATTCGACGGTGCCAAGCTCAACTACAATCTCGGGTTGTTCCACACCGATCTCAACAACGACATCGCCTTCATCAACAGTGTCACAACAGGGCGCGCATTTTTCGCCAATATCGGCGAGACCCGCCGCCAGGGCGTTGACGTCGGGCTGCAGTTGAAGACCGACCGCTGGCTCGCCTACATCGCCTACACCTATACCGACGCGACATTCCAGAGCGGGTTCACCGAGTCGGCCGGCAGCAATCCGGCGGCCGACGCCAACGGCAACATCACCATTCAGCGTGGCAACCGCATACCCGGCATACCCGTGAACCAGGTCAAACTCGGCGTCTACTACAAGGTAACGGACAAGTGGACCGTCGGTGCCACCGCCATCGGAGCGAGCACCGCCTTCCTGTTCGGCGACGAGGCCAATCTCACGCCGCCGCTACCTGGCTATTTCACGATGAACGTCAGCACATCGTACCAATTGACGGACAACGTCCAGTTGTTCGCCTGGGCGCAGAACATCACGAACGCACGGTACTACACGTTCGGCACATTCTCGCCGACCAGCTCGGTGTTTCTCGCGCAAGCCCCTGGCGCGACCAATCCGCGAAGCCTACAGCCCCGCGGCGCCGATTGGCGGCTTCGGTGGCGTGCGCATCTCCTTTTGATGTTTACTCGCTTTTGACGGTGCCGCGCCGCCCGCGCCCTCGCGACTACCTGTTGAAGCCGGCGACATCAGGCTATAATGGCGGGAATACGCCCATCGATGTTCCAACTGGTCAAAGCCATCTTCGCGCAACTTCCGATCGGGAAAGCTGAGGAGGCGACGGTGAGCAGCACACAGCAGGTTCTCGGACTCGGTCGCCGGCCCATGGCAGTCAGCCAGTCGCGGCGCCCGCCCTGGCGCGGCCGACTGCAAGGCTCGGACACCACATGGGCGATTGCCTTCGTCGTTCCGTACGTGGCGGTATTCGCCGCCTTCGTCATCTATCCGGTCATCTACGGCCTTTGGATGGGCAGCAACCCAGCGCTTTATGGCCTGCTGTTCACCGATCCGCTGTACCTGACCACCGCGGTCAACACGCTGCTGTTTGTCGCCATCGGCGTGAACGTGCAGATGTTCCTGGCCTTCCTGCTGTCCGGCTACTTCATGAACCGAAGCTGGTGGGTCCGATCGCTGCTGGCGATCTATCTGCTGCCTTGGGCGTTGCCCGGCCTGGTCGTCTTCACCTCCATCCATTTCATGCTGGTCACCCAGTGGGGCCTGCTGGACAGCCTGTGGCGCGCGGTTACCGGCAACGACGGCCCGCTGTTCCTGGTATCGCAACCGATCGCCATGGGCGCTAACATCGTCTCTTACATCTGGAAATGGATGCCGTTCTGGACGCTGATCTTCCTGGCCGCCCGCATGGCTATCCCGCAGGACATCTATGAAGCCGCCGACATCGACGGAGCCACCGGATTCAAGCGCCTGATCCACGTTACGTTCCCCTTGCTGGCGAATGTCTATCTCATCTCCACACTGCTCTCCACCGTCTGGACACTCGGCGATTTCCCCACCGTGTATTTCGTCTCCAGCGGAGCACCGGGAAAGCTCACGGATGTGCTCGCCACTTACGGGTTCCATGAGGCATACGATTTCGGCTACCCGAACCTCGGCGTGGCGGCGATGATGTCGGCGCTGCCGGTTCTGATCCCGCTGGTGATCCTGCTGATGCGGCGCGTCCAGACGCAGGGGGTGCAGCTATGAGCATCGCACTGACGCCCGGCCACGCAACGCACCGGCCGCGCTACCGCCAGCGGCGGCGATGGACCAAGGCGGGCGGGGTGATCCTGGGCGTCGGGCTGCTGATCTGGACGCTGCTGCCGGTCTACAACATGCTGTTGATGGCGCTCGATGCCGACGCAGATGAATTCACCGGCAGCATCTGGCCGCCAGATCCCAATTTGGACAGCTTCCGTTCGGTCTGGACCGAAGATTACTGGCTGATGGACCATTTCTGGCACCAGTTCGCCAACAGCATCTACCTTGGATTGGCGACAATGGCGCTGACCGTGCTGATCGGCTCGCTTACGAGCTTCTCGCTGGGCCGGTTGCGCCTGCGCAGGGGCTGGATCATCAGCGATGGCGCGCTGCTGACCTATGTGCTGCCGACAGCGTTTCTGGTGATTCCGTTCGTCCACATCATGCACGAATACGGGATGTCTGACAGTCTCTGGGCGGTGATCGCGGCGGAAGTGACGTTCGCCACGCCATACGCCATCCTGATACTGCATCAGTACGGCAAGCTGATCCCGATGGAGCTGGATGAATCAGCGAAGATCGACGGCGCGTCGCCGCTACAGGTGTATCTGCGCATCTACGTGCCGCTGATGGCACCCGCGCTGGTCGCAGTCGGCGTTTACGCGCTGCTGCTGGCATGGAACGAATACCTGTACCAGTACCTGCTGCTGTCATCGACGCGCAACATGACCGTGGCCGTCGCCATCGACCAGTTCTTCGACAGTGATGAAGCGCCGTGGAACTACATGATGGCGATCGCGATAATCTATTCGCTGCCGCCGGTCGCGATCTATTTCGCACTCCGCCGCTACATGGTGGCCGGCCTGACCATGGGCGGCATCAAGGGATAGGCTGGCGACTGGCCCAACCCGCTCGCAGGTTCTGTGACTAAATCGCCGGCACACCATACGGACCATGATAGCCCCACCAGCGGTCATCTGCTTGGCGGACGGGTTCACTATGCCCAACCCAGGCTTGGCTTCCGCAGCGGCATCGAGCCGGTGCTGCTGGCGGCTTCCGTGCCGGTCCTACCAGGTGAGCGCGTGCTGGAGGGGGGCGCCGGGGCGGGCGCCGCGCTGCTCTGCCTCGCCGCGCGGCTACCGGGGTTGCACGGCGTTGGCATAGAGCGGGATGCGGCGCTTGTCGCCCTGGCGGAACAGAACGCCGCCGCCAACCACTGGCCCGGACTGTGCTTCCAAACGGGCGACATGGCGTCGGCGCCCGATTTGGGTATGTTCGATCACGCCTTCGCCAACCCGCCGTATCACAGTGCCCGGGGGACCCCGTCCCCCGATCCGTCACGTCAGGAGGCCAAACGCGGGACCGAGGATTTGCTGGCCATCTGGGCCGCCGCGCTTGGGCGCCGGCTACGTCCCGGCGGCACGCTGACCTTCATCCTGCCGGCCGCCCTGTTGCCGCGGGCCACCGTGGCATTTGCCGCCGCGCACTGCCAACCTGTCGCCATGCTGCCGCTGTGGCCGAAGTTTGGGACTGCAGCGAAGCTGGTGCTGCTACGCGGGATAAAGGGCAGCAAGTCGCCGTTCCGCGTGCTGCCGGGCCTCGTGCTTCACAACGTCGCGAGCGGGTTCACGCCGCAGGCCGAAGCGATCCTGCGCGACGGCCTGCGGCTAAATCTTTAGATTAAGTCGTCGCCGGCACGCGGATGGCGTAGATGCCACAGGCGCTCATGCGCCGCGACGAGGCTTTCCATGTTGCGCCGCCTGGTGCCGTCGGACGTCAGCGGCCGGCGGGTCAGCATCATCTCAAGGATGTGAAGCAACTGCTCTGCCACCTCAAAATCGGACTGGTCGCAGGCGTGATGGAAGGCGATCAGGATCTTGTCCGACAGTCGACGCGTGTAGCGGGGCGCCGTGGTTGCGCCCTCGCGTCCGGCCGTCTCCTCCGCCTGGCTCGCCGTATCCCCTAACGTGGTCCCCATAAGCTCTCGCCCCGTATGCTGCCTGGCCTTGTCAGTTCTCCCGCGGACACGTGATCTCTATCGCCGACCGCGCAGGACATTCGGCGAAATGGTCAACCAGACGCGTCTGCACCACGCGACGGATGTCCGCCGTCATTATTCCGCAATGGTGGCGTTACTTGGTCAAATTTCCCAAATCCGCACGATAGTTTTGTTTTTGCCCCCAGGAATTCTGCCGTAATTCAGCATCACAAACAAGGCCACGTCTTGGAACCGGCGGTTCGCCGCAAATTCTGGATGTCTGCCAAGTGCAGCCATTCAGCCCAGCGCTATCCGGCAGCGCCGCCTAAACGGCCGCTGCCAGGGCATGGTCGTGGGCCGCGTCCCCGAACGCTTCCTCCCACGTGCCGGTGGTGGACGCCTTGCTGTATTCGGTGGCGCGATTTTCGAAAAAATTAGCGTGTTCCACCGCGTTCAGCATCTCATCCAGCCACGGCAGCGGGTTCTTCGCCACGTGGAACAGCGGGTTGAGGCCAAGCTGCATCAGCCGGCGATCGGCGATGTAGCGGATGTATTCCTTCACCTCGCGCGACGTCAGACCCTCTACCGCGCCTTGCTCGAACGCGAGGTCGATGAATGCGTCCTCATGATCCACGATGGTGGCGCAGGTCAGGTAGATGTCGCGTTTCAGCTCCTCCGTCCAGATTTCCGGATTTTCCTGCACGAAGGTGCGGAACAGCTTGATGATCAACTCGCAGTGCAGGCTCTCATCGCGGACCGACCAAGTGATAATCTGTCCCATCCCCTTCATTTTCCCAAATCGTGGGAAGTTCAGCAGAATGGCGAACGACGCGAAAAGCTGCAGGCCTTCGGTAAACGCGCCGAATGCGGCGAGCGTCTTGGCGATCTCGTATTTCGAATCCACCGTGAAGCTCTGCATGAAGTCGAATTTGTCCTTCATTTCCTTGTACTTCAGAAACGCCTGATACTCGATCTCCGGCATGCCGATGGTGTCGAGCAGGTGGCTGTAGGCCGCGATATGAATCGTCTCAATATTGGAAAACGCCGACAGCATCATCAGCACTTCGGTCGGTTTGAATACGCGCGCGTAATGCTTCATATAGCAATTGTTCACCTCGACGTCGGCCTGGGTGAAGAAGCGGAAGATCTGGCTCAGCAGGTTGCGCTCGGCGGCGCTCAGGTTGCGGTGCCAGTCCTTCACGTCATCGGCCAGCGGCACCTCCTCCGGCAGCCAGTGAACGCGCTGCTGGATAAGCCAGGCCTCGTAAGCCCATGGATAGCGGAACGGCTTGTACACAGGGTTCTCGGTGAGCAGGTCGAACTTGACCGGGTGTTCGTCGGCAGAGCGTGTGATGCCGTCCATAATTGCGTCTCCGATGAGCTTCATGCCATAGCCGCTAGGGAATGTAGAAAGTCGATCGGCAAGACCACAGAATGTAGTAGATGCTGGGCGGCAAGACAAGCGTCCGGTTGCGCCTGGACTGCCCGCTGGGGCCGCCTTCGACTAGCAGTCCGCATCACCGGACGGCGAGCGTCTCGATCATCGACCGCGCCGCTTCCGCCATCGCACCGAAGGCGGTGAAGTCGAGCTGATTGACGACAATGAACACGCCCACGCCACGCCCCGGTGCGATCGTCGCCTGTGCCAGAAACCCGTCAGTCGCGCCGTTCTTCTCCAGCAGCGCCGGTGTGTGACCGGATGCGGCTACGAACTCCCAACCCAACGCCATGCCATCCATCCCGCCCAGTCCGATGATCGGCGCAAGCGTCGCTCGCTGGCGATAGACGGCGTGGGTCAGCGCGAGCGTAGTCCAGGCTGCCGGCTTGTCCGTGCTCAGGTTGTGGGCCAGCCAGATCGCCATGTCGTTGCCGGTCGAATACAGGCCACCGGACGCGGCGGTGCTGCGTGTGTCGCGACACGGCGCGGCTGGCGTCAGGCCGCCGCCGACCATCAGCCGCGCGCACTGCTCGGGGTTCGGCACGGCGGTGGTGTCCGCCATGCCGAGAGGGTCGGCGATGCGCGACCGCAGCAGCGCCTCGTAATCGTGCTTGCCGGCTTGGACCAGCGCGTCGCCCAGCAGGTTGAAGCCGAGGTTGGAGTAGGCCGCACCGGTGCCCGGTGGCCAGAGCAGTGTGAGGCCCGCCAGATAGTCGAAGCGGTCGGCCGCGGTCTGCTTCCAGTCCTCGCCCTTGTATTTATCGTCCGGCAGATCGCGCGGCAGTCCGGCGGTATGGGTCGCCAGGTCCAGCAGCGTGATCGGTCGGCCCCCCGCTTCTGGCAGCTTGGTGTTGGCCGGTGCGTAGTCCGCCAACGGCGCGGTGAGGCTGACCGTGCCATCGGCCGCCATGCTGCCGAGAAGTTCGCCGGTGAACGCCTTGGATACCGAACCGATGCGGAACAGCGAGCGCCCGTCCGGCACCGCGTCATGATCCTTGGCGACCTTACCGTAGCCCACGACAATGTGGTCGTTGCCGCGCACCACGACCAAAACCATTCCTGGCGCGCCGATCTTCAGGAATGTTGCCTGGCCAAATAGTCCTATGGCCTCCTGCAGTACGGCGTTCTGCGCATGGCCTGTGCCGGGCAGCGCGCAAATCGTTACGGCCACGGCAATCCTGATGAGAAAGTTCCGTATTAGGGCAATCGGGCGAACGGCGGACTGTCGGGTGTCCCTGTCATTGCGTACAGCGCAGCGACGCGGCGATCCCGGTCGAAGTGCCCGACTGACCCGAAATTGCTTTGCTTCGCTCGCAAGGACAGCAAAAGCCGGGCCAATCAGCTTCATCAGCGCGTTCGCCCGAATGCCCGATTGCCCTGAGGTACGCATGCTGGCCTCTCCCTGTTGAAAGTTGCTTCGTAATAGGAACGAGTTGTGCCAGCCGATGCCGTCAGGTTCAGCCGATTCGCCAAGGTCAGTCTCGCATCGTGCAAACTTTCACAAGCGGAATCACCGGCAATTCCTTGAAGAGCTTCCGGACTGGCTGGAAATATCACATGGCCGATCATGCCTCGTCCGCTTGTGGAAGAGCCCTGCACCAGAGTCGATCCGCCGCGACAGCGGCTGGGTCAGAAGCGTTCCTCGCCGCGATGGCGGAATGCATCGGGGAAATCGCGGTACAACGCGAACACAGCATTCCGTGCCAGCGAATTGACGCCGAAATGGAAGCCCTCCACGGGGTCGCGCCGGCCGGCGACTCGTTCAAATGCCTGCTCCAGCTGCGCCAGATCCCTCACCTCGATCATCACATGGAAATCGCCCAGGCCCGGCGCGCCGAAACCAAGCTTGCGGCGGGTCAGGCGCCAGCTTTCGATCAGTTCCTGCTCCTTCAGGTGGCCCATGTAGGCAGCCACGCTTTCCGCGAATGCAACGTCGCTGACGCCGGGCTTCAGGTCGCACCACGCATGATAGATGTCCAAGCCGACCTCCTTCAGCGCTTGATGCCGCTGGCGATCATCGCGGCGATCGGTACCGCGATGCCATCGGTGCCGCGATAACATGCGGCGTTCGCTTCGATGTCCGCGATGATGGCCGACATCGCCGCGGGCGGTTGCGCCTCGATCATCGCGGCCATGCGCGCGGTGCCCGCTTGCAGCGCGGCCACCAGCCGTCCGGCGTCGGCGTGATGCCACGTCGCACGCACCAACTCTGTCGTGCATTTGGCAAAGCCGACCTCCCGCAGTGCGTCGGCGCACCGCACCGCGCTGCCGAAGCCGCCGCCCGGCGCAGGAGCCTGTGACGCCGCAGGATCGCCATGGCGCGCGATCGCGTCGAACAGCAGCTTCCAGGCGATATTCTCGCCTGGATCAGCCCAGAAGCTGAAGGCGACGCGCCCGCCGCCGCGCAGCACACGATTCGTTTCGGCCAGCGCCAGCGCGGGGCGCGGCACGTGGTGGATGCCGAAGTTCGATGCCACCGCGTCGAATTCGCCGTCCGCGTACGGCAGCGCCTCGGCATCGCCCTCGTCGAACCGGATCGTGCCATCACGCCCCCTGGCAACCGCCAGCATGGCCGGCGAGAAGTCCACGCCGGTTGCCATAGCGCCCCGCATGCTGGCGTTTGACGCGACAAAGCCCGGTCCGCAGGCGATGTCGAGCAGTCGCGTGCCACGGCCGACATGGGCCGCGTCGAGCAGAGCATCGATGAACGGTCGCGTTGCGCCGGCAAACGTCGATCCGTAGACGCTGGCGGCGCGCTGCCACCGCCCGTGTTCGAATGCGCGCACCGCTTCGGGGTCAAATGACATCGCTGGAGCTCTTTGCCGGGTCAACCGGTTCCACGCAGAGGGCACCGATGCCTGCCCTCCGCGCGGACCCGTACGTGCGTGCTAAGCCGCCGCGCGGTCGGCGAACATCTTGTCCAGGTTCTCGCGGCTGATCATTTTCGTGTACTCGGCCAGCATGTCGGGCGTGGCGACTTCAACCATCACGCGGTTTTCCAGCCAGAACTCGATGACGTGGAAAAATGGCGGCCGACCCGGTGCGCCGCGGCCGAAATAGCGCGTGCGCCAGCCCTCACGTTCGCCGATCCGTTCCACCGTTGCGCGATCCACCGGCACCGACAGCAGCAGATGGAACGGCACATAGCCCGGCTTCGCGTCGTACTTCGCACGTACCTGCGCATCGTCGTGGGTGCCGGGCTCCAGAGTGACCCCCTCCGGATACACCTCGATCATCGAGCCATGTTCGTCGCCGCTCACCGCCATGAATGAATCGGCAATCCCGCCGGGAAACGGATAGCAGCGGCCGCTCATCAGTTCGGCCAGCACGCCGGCGACGTGCTTGGGATCATGCGCCGAAATCGACAGATGGTGGATCATTGTCCGGTCTCCTCAATAGCTGCGGAATATTTGCGCGATGTGGTCGGCATCGTTCGTCATGGTCAATGCCAGCGCCAGCAGTATACGCGCCTTCTGCGGGATCAAGTTGTCTGCAATCAGCAGGCCGGCATTTGTCAGCCTGGTGCCACGAAACGTTCGCCCACTCCCGGCGCGGGTGGACTTTGCATCACCACGATACCCTGCGCCACCGCTTCCTTCAGTGCCTCGAAGTCGCCGGGTGGCGCAAAGCCTGGCGCGAAACCGGCGGACACGATGCCCTTCGCACCCGCGGCGATGTAGGCGCGCACCGCTGTGCCGTCCCCACCGGCATAGGCATATGCGATGTCGACACGCGGCAGCGCATCCAACGCGCGAATGTCGAACTCGGTGTCCGGATAGCAGCGCCGCAACGGACGGCGATAGAACGCGACCGCGTCGCCATCGGCATGTCCCAGCACACCGAAATCCGCGGTACGGAACGTTTGCAGTCGCGCCGTGGCGGTTTTCGTCACATCGCGCGCCGCCTGGATCTCGTCGTTCAGCACCACCAGCACGCCCATGCCGAGCGCTTCCGGACTGGCCGCGACGCGGATCGCGTTCACCAGATTGAGCCCGGCATCGGTCGACAACGCACTCGATGGACGCTGCGAACCGACCAGCACCACCGGCACCGCCACCTTCAACGTCAGATTGAGGATGTAGGCAGTTTCCTCCAGCGTCGCCGTGCCGTGGCCGATGACAATCCCCGCAAGCTCCGGATGCTGCGCCACCAGCGTCTCACACAGCAGCACCAGTGCCTTCCAGTCGGAAAAATCGATGGCGGTACTGGGGATGTTCCGATAGCGCACCGGCAGTACATCGGCCACCAGCCCAGTCTCCGGCCAGCGCGCGATGATCTCGTCCGCGTGCATCACCTGGTTGGTGGCGCCGTAGTCCTGCAGATCGAGCGGACCTACCCCGATCGACGCGATCGTGCCGCCCGTGCCGATGAACGCAACCTTCGGTTTCATGCGACGATGACGCCCGGTGCGTCCGCGGCATCCAGTACAGGCGGACGGCGCATATGGAACTCGGTGTCGCGCTGATAGGCGTCCGCCACCTTCAACACACGCGCCTCGGCGAACGCACGTCCCGCGATCTGCAAGCCGATCGGCAATCCGCTCTGATCGAAGCCGCAGTTCACGCTGACTGCAGGCAAGCCCAGGTAGTTGAACGGCCGGGTGTTCGCCGAGACCGCCATGAATTTTGTCTCGGTGCCCGGCGGCCCATGGTCGATGTCGGTATCCGCCAGCGTCGGCAGGCAGGTGCGAATGGTGGGCGTCGCCAATACATCGACCTTGGCGAACACCTCGTTGGCAAATGCGCGGAGCACCGGCCCGCGCCGGGCCAGAGCCTCCACGTAATAGGTCGCCGGGATGGCGTAGCCGCCATACATCCGGCCGCTGATGTGGATGCCGTACTCCCCTGCCCGCTCGCGCATCCATTGCGCATGGATGGTTGCTGCTTCCACCCGCGATATGATGCTGCCGTAGGTGGTGACCGCGTCCATCATCGGCAGAGCAATGCGATGCACCGTCGCCCCGCGCGCCACCAGCACCGCCAGCGCATGTTCCAACGCGTCCAGCACCGGCGCGTCCACCTCGTCGAGGAACCACGTCGACGGCACCCCGATGCGCAGCCCGCGAATGTCGCCATCCAGCGCGGCTTCGTAATCCGGCACCGGTTCGTGCGAACTGGTCGGATCGCGCGGGTCATGTCCCGCGATCAGCGTCATGATCCGTGCGCAATCACGCGCGGTGCGCGCCAGCGGTCCCACATTGTCGGCGCTGAACGACAGTGGCATCACGCCGAAACGCGACACGCGCGTTTGCGTCGGCTTGATGCCGGTCACACCGCAGGCCGCCGCCGGCAAGCGGATCGATCCGCCGGTATCGGACCCCAAAGCCGCGTAGTTGAACCGTGCCGCAACCGATGCACCGGAACCGGACGATGAACCGCCGGTGATGTACGGCGGGTTCCATGGATTATGGCAGTCGCCGAACGCGCGATTGTGACCGGTCGGATTCTGCGCGAACTCCGCCATGTTCAGGCCGCCGAATGCGTACGCGCCGGCAGCATGCAGCTTCTCGATCACCGTCGCCGTCACACCGGGGCGCCAATCCTTGCGAAGCGCGGACCCGCACGTGCACAGCCTGCCCGCCTGGTAGTACATGTCCTTGTGCGCCAGCGGCACGCCATGCAGCGGCCCCAGCCAGGCCTGATCCTTGACCGCGCGATCCGCCGCTCGCGCCGCCTGCTCCGCGCCCTCGCGATCCAGCCAGATCGTCGCATTCAGCTTGGGATTTGCCGCGTCCAGGTTCGCCCAGCAGGCATCCAGCAACTCCATCGAGGTCGCCTCGCCGTTGCGAACCGCATCGGCAGCCTCGACCAGGGAGAGATCAGCCAATCCGACCATCGCGCTCACTCCTTCGTGTCGTGCAGCGCCGCTTCGAAGCTCGCCGGTTCGTCTTCGAATACCAGCGTGCCGCGCAGCGCCTCGAACGCGCGGATGGTCGAGATCAGGTCAGCCGCCATCCTCCGCGCCGGGTCATTCGGCGCCGCGATGCCGTGCCATCGCGCAATCGTTGCCTCAACCTCGGCTTCGAACGGGTCCATGTTTGTCTCCGCGGATTTTTTCCGCCGCCATGTATGCCAGGGAAACGGATCGAGCGACATGCCAGACGAGTTGCGGCCGCACCATACCAGGTGCCGCGGTGTTCGAGACCGACATCCCGGCACGGCTCGACCGGCTGCCCTGGAGCCGATTCCACTGGCTGGTGATCGTCGCACTCGGCATCGCCTGGGTGCTCGACGGGCTGGAGGTCACCGTCGTCGGCTCGCTGTCCGGCGCGCTGACCGAAAGCCCGGTGCTGCATCTCACCGGCGAACAGGTCGGCCTCGCGGCCAGCGCCTACCTGGTGGGCGCGGTCGCCGGCGCGCTGTTCTTCGGCTGGCTGACCGACCGGCTGGGACGCAAGAAGCTGTTCAGCATCACCGTGCTGGTCTACCTGATCGCCACCATTGCCTGCGGCCTGTCGTGGAATTTCTGGTCGTTCGCGTTGTTCCGCATGGTGACCGGCGCAGGCATCGGCGGCGAATACGCCGCGGTGAACGCCACCATCCAGGAACTGATACCCGCACGCCGGCGCGGCTTCACCGACCTGGTGGTGAATGGCAGCTTCTGGCTCGGCGCCGCGGTCGGCGCGATCGCTGCGCTGGTGGTGCTCGACCCAGCCGTGATGCCGGCGGAATACGGCTGGCGCTTCGCCTTCATCATCGGTGGAATGCTGGGCTTCATCGTGCTGCTGCTGCGTCGCTTCCTGCCGGAAAGCCCGCGCTGGCTGATGACCCACGGCTATCCGGAGGAAGCCGAGCGTGTGGTGGTGCAGATCGAGCAGCGTGTCATGCGCGAAACCGGACGGCCGCTGCCACCGGTACCGCCGCAATCGCTGCGGCTGCGCACGGACGTGCACTCATGGTTCGCGGTGGGGATGCGCGCGCTGTTCACCCAGTATCGCAAGCGCGCCGTACTCGGCATCGCGCTGATGGCCGCGCAGGCGTTCTGCTACAACGCGGTGTTCTTCACCTACGCGCTGATCCTGACACGGTTCTACGCGATTCCGTCAGGCAGCATCGGCTGGTTCATGCTGCCGTTCGCGGCCGGCAACTTCATGGGACCGCTGGTGCTGGGCAAATTGTTCGACACCCTCGGCCGGCGCTTCATGATCACCGCCACCTACGGGCTCTCCGGCATCCTGATGGCGCTGACCGGATGGCTGTTTGCGCTCGGTGTGCTGGACGCGGTGCAGCAGACCCTGGCCTGGACGGTGATCTTCTTCGTTGCATCGGCCGCGGCGAGCTCCGCGTATCTCACGGTCGGCGAAAGCTTTCCGCTGGAGATGCGCGCCATCGCGATCGCGTTGTTCTACGCATTCGGTACCGGTGTCGGCGGCGTCGCCGGCCCGGTGCTGTTCGGCGCGTTGATCGACACCGGGTCGCGCGGCTCGATACTATGGGGCTACCTGCTCGGCGGCGCATTGATGCTGGGCGCCGCGGTGGTTGCCGCCCTGCTCGCGGTCCCGGCCGAACGACGCGCGCTGGAGGATGTGGCACCGCCGTTGTCATCGGTCGGGGTTTGATCCCCTGGACCGGACGACGCCGTAACCTACGCCGGTTCGATCCGAATCATCGCCGGCGCTTCCACCACCGCGTCCAACGCCGCGATGCGCGACAGAGCCTCACGCATCGCGCTCTCCTGCGTCTCGTGCGTCACCAGCACCACCGGCACGGCTTCGCCAGGCGAGCGCCCGCGCTGCAGCATCGACTCCAGCGACACGCCTAGATCGCGCAACACCGCCGTGACGTCGGCGATCACGCCAGGACGATCCACCACCATCAGACGCAGATAGTACGCACCAACATGCGCGCTCATCGGCACCGACGGTGCATTGGATAGCTCGGCCGACGCCGCGCCCCAAACCGGCGTATGGCGATTGCGCGCGATGTCGATCAGGTCGGCGACCACGGCCGATGCAGTCGGCCCCTCGCCTGCCCCACGGCCTTCCAGCATCACGCGGCCGACGAAGTCGCCCTCCGCCACCACCGCGTTGAACACGCCATCCACGCGCGCGATCGGCGCGGACTGCGACACCATGCAGGGATGCACGCGCGCCGAGATACCACCGCCTGGACCCGCCTCGACGTGCCGCGCGATGCCCAGCAACTTGATGCGGTAGCCAAGTTCCGAGGCGAACGCGATGTCGAGCGCAGAGACCGCACGGATGCCCTCGACATGCACCGCATCGAACGCAACCGGCCGGCCGAACGCCAATGCCGCCAGGATCGCCAGCTTGTGCGCCGCGTCGATGCCGTCGATGTCGAACGACGGATCCGCTTCGGCATAGCCAAGTTTCTGTGCATCGGCCAGCACTTCGGTGAACTCGCGGCCGCGTTCGCGCATCTGCGTCAGGATGTAGTTGCACGTGCCGTTCAGTATGCCGGCAATCCGGAGAATGCGGTTGCCCGCCAAGCCCTCGCGCAATGCCTTGATCACGGGGATGCCGCCGGCCACCGCTGCCTCGAACGCCAGCGGCACACCGCGCTCCTCCGCCGCGGCGGCGAGTGCGGCGCCATGCACGGCGAGCAGGGCCTTGTTCGCGGTGACCACCGGCTTGCCCGCCGCGATCGCTGCCTGCACCAGGGCGCGCGCGGGACCGTCCGAGCCACCGATCAACTCCACCACCACATCCACGGCGGGATCGGCGGCGAGTGCCACGGGGTCGTCATACCAGCGGAGACCTGCGAGAGAGACGCCTCGGTCTCGGGTACGGTCGCGGGCGGAGACGGCGGTAACCGCGATCGGCCGGCCGGCGCGTGCGGTGATGATGTCGGCGTTGTCGCGCAGCAGCTTCAACACGCCGCCGCCGACTGTCCCCAGCCCGGCCACCGCGACGGAAAGCGGGTGGGTCATGGGCGCGGACCCGGGTGTTGCGAGGATAAGCTTATGGGCATTCTGACGGCGTCCTCTCGACTGGCGGTACCGGCTGCATAGCAGACCGGACCAAACATAGCAGCGGCCAAGCCAGGGTACTTCAGGGCTTTCGCAGTCGAAGGACTGGCGGCGCCATCACCGAAGGACACTGCCATGACGTCGTATTGCCGGTGTCCTCAGGGCCTCTCCGGCTCCTGTGGCCCTCCGTGCCCTCCATCCGTCCTCCGTGTTGAGAGACCTTCTTGCTGCCCACCGCCACGCCAAGGGCAATCGCGCGTGCCGCTGCGGTCATTACGAGCCATCCGATTGGCACAGCCACCCAGGTTCCGCTACTCTCTCGCCAATGCCAGACGATCTCTATGACCACGACATCCTCGCCTGGTCCCGCCACCAGGCCGATCTGCTGCGCCGTGTCGCGCGTGGCGAGCGCGTGAACGAGGTGGACTGGGAGCACGTTGTCGAGGAGATCGAAGACGTGGGCCTGTCACAGCTCAATGCGGTCCAAAGCTACCTGCGTCTCATGCTGGTCCATCTGCTCAAGGTGCATGGCTGGCCGGAGAGCCCGGCAGCCGGACACTGGCGCGGCGAAATCATGTCGTTCCAGGCCGACGCCGCGCAGCGGTTCGCCCCCTCCATGCGCCAAAAAATCGATCCGGACCGGCTGTACCGCCTCGCGCGAGAACAGGTGTCGGCTGCCAGCTATGATGGGCGCGGGCCGCTCGCGTCTCCGGAGACCTGCCCGTTCACCTTGGATCAGCTCCTGACCGAACATCCCTCGGCGCTGCAACCCAGTCTCGCCGATCCGGCCGGCGGACCATCTGCCTGAGGCCGGACCGGCCCATCATCCACGGATGTCACGACGCCGCCGCCGCGCTCAATCCCGCGGGTTCCGCCTGATTCGACCCGCTCTGCATGAAGCCGCGGATGCTGCGCACTGCCTGGCGCAGGCGATGCGTGTTCTCCACCAGCGCGATCCGCACATAACCCTCGCCGTGCTCGCCGAAGCCCAGGCCGGGCGACACTGCCACCTTGGCCCGCGCCAGCAGCAGCTTCGAGAACTCGACGCTGCCGAGTCCGGCAAAACGCGGCGGGATCGGCGCCCAGGCGAACATCGAACCCTCCGGGCTCGGCACGTCCCAGCCGGCCGAGGCCAGGCCGCGGATCAGCACGTCGCGGCGTTCGCGGTACAGCGTGCGGATCTGGTCCACGCAATCCTGCGGCCCGGTCAGCGCGGCGGCCGCCGCCACCTGGATCGGCGTGAATGCGCCGTAGTCCAGATACGACTTCATCCGCGTCAGCGCGTTGATCAGCCGCGGGTTGCCGGCCGCGAAGCCCATGCGCCAGCCCGGCATGGAATAGGTCTTCGACAGGCTGGTGAACTCGACCGCGATGTCCTTCGCACCGGGAACCTGCAACACCGACGGCGGCGCCTTGTCGCCGAAGTAGATCTCGGCGTAGGCGAGGTCCGACAGGATCCACAATTCGTGCCGCCGGGCGAACGCGACAATCTCGCGATAGAAATCGAGATCCGCCAGATAAGCCGTGGGATTTGAAGGAAAATTGACGATCAGCGCCGTGGGCTTCGGCACCGAATGCCGCACCGCGCGATCCAGCGCCCGCAGCATCTCCTCATCCGGCATGGCGGGCACCGAACGCACCGCCGCGCCGGCGATGATGAAGCCGAACTGATGGATCGGATAGGACGGGTTCGGCACCAGGATGGTGTCGCCCGGACTGGTGATGGCCGAGGCCAGATTGGCCAGCCCCTCCTTTGAGCCGAGCGTGGCGATCACCTCGGTCTCCGGGTCCAGTCCGACGTCGAAGCGTCGCTGATAATAGGCCGCCAGCGCGCGCCGCAGCCCGGGAATGCCCTTGCTGACCGAGTAGCGATGGGTGCGCGGGTCCTGCACCGCCTCGATCAGCTTGGCGACGATGTGCGGCGGCGTCGGGCTGTCCGGATTGCCCATCCCGAGGTCGATGATGTCCTCGCCGGCGCCGCGCGCGCGTGCCTTGGCGGAGTTCACCTCGGCGAAGACGTAGGGCGGCAGGCGGCGGATGCGGTGGAACTCACCGGAGGAATCGGAGCTCATGACGGGTCTCGCGGATTGAGGACGTTATTGTACCAGACGGGCGGTGCCGCCGCGACCGATTGCTTCGGCGTCCACTCGCACCGCCGACGCGGGCACGCCGGCTGCGGTCAACGCGGTGGCCATCGCCTGCGCGCGGGACAAGCCGAGTGTCAGCGCGGCGGACTGGGCATCCGCATCGTTCGATGCCGCGTCGCCGTAGCCGGTGACCGCAATGATGCCGCCCCCGCGGCGTGCGGCCAGCTGCTTCAGTGAATCCGAGGCCAGTTGCGGCAGCGCCGCCGAACCGGTGATGAATGTCACGCTGACGGTGTTGGCGGGATTGGCCGATGGCGCGGGTGCAGGTGCGGGTGTCAGCGAAGCAACCTTGGCGGGCGCGGTTGGCGGCGTAGCTGCTGGCGGTGGCGCAGGCGGGGCTGCCTGGGCAACTGCCGGCGGCGCGGCGGGAGCAGCAGGCGCGCGACCAGCGGCGGAAGCAGCAACAGCCGGCGGAGCGGCGGCGACGGGGCCAAGGCTGGGCCGCGGCGGCGGCGCGGTCGGCATCGCCGGGGCCGGCGCGGGGGCGGCGGCGGTAGGCTCCACCGCGGCGCCGGGCGGCGCCAGCGGCACACTCTGGGCGGCGTTGGGGGCCGCCAATGGCGCGCTCTGCACCGCTCCGACAGGTGCCCGCGATGGCGCCGGAACCGGCCCCGAGCCGACCGCGGGAGCCGCCGGCAACGGTGCCGCGGGCGGCGCTTCCACTGCCGGCATCGAGGCACTCGCGGCCTGCGTTCCAGGCGGTGGTGCTGGCGGCGGTGGCGGCACCGTCCCCCTGCCGAACAGCTCCGGCGAGGCACTCGGCGACGACGGATCAGCCAACGGCGCCAACGCGGCAAGGTGCTGCGCATTGGCCCGATCGGCGATCAGCCCGTTGGACAGATTGGTCAGCGCGGCGCGATCCGGCTCCGCCGGCTTCGGCGGAACCGTCGCCAGGTTGGGATACGGCTCGTTCGCTCCGGGCGGCGGCGGCCGCTGTTCGCGCAATCGCGCCGCCTTGCAGCCCGTGCCACCAGGACACCGGGTTCATCGATGACGGAAACGACGCACAACCCGACAGCAGCAGCGCCAGCACCGCCGAACCGGCCGGTGCGAGGCGACAACGCAGGCCAGACGTGCCGGATTCCATGCCGGGTTCGGCTTGAACCCGACCACGCACCCCCCTAGGTTGCCCGCCACTTCCGCTGATCAACATCGTCGAATCCGCTCCACGCCGTCGCCCTGATGTAGCTTGTGGTGGTGCCGACGGAAAGGACGCGTATGGCCGACACCGACAAGACCGAGACCACCGGGTTCAAGCTGCCCGACCCGGCGGAGATCGGTCGCTCCATGGCCGACATCGCGGAACGCTCCCAACGCATCGTCGGCGAATGGCTGAAGCGCCAGGCCAGTGAGGAGCATCCGCTCGATCCCCTGAACATCGGCAGCGCCTTCCTGGAAATGACCGCCAGGATGATCGCCAACCCCGCCGGCCTGATGGCTGCGCAACTCGGCTTCTGGCAGGACTACATGACGCTCTGGCAGAACACCGCGCGGCGCATCATGGGCATGGATGCCGAACCGGTCATCGATGCATCTGCCACCGACCGCCGCTTCAAGGACGATGCGTGGAAGGAAAACGAGGTCTTCGACTTCATCAAGCAGTCCTATCTGCTGTCCGCGCGCTTCGTGCAGGACGTGGTGAAGCAGGTCGACGGCATGGATGCGAAGACCGCGCAGAAGGTGGATTTCTACTCGCGGCAATTCGTCGATGCGATGAGCCCGTCGAATTTCCTGCTGACCAATCCCGAGGTGCTGCGCAAGACCGCCGAAACCGGCGGCGAGAACCTGCTGAAGGGCCTGAACAACCTGCTGAGCGATCTGGAGCAGGGCAAGGGCAAGCTGCGCATCAAGATGACCGATATGGACGCCTTCAAACTAGGCGAGAATATCGGCGTCTCGCCCGGCAAGGTGGTGTACCAGAACAGCTTGATCCAGCTCATTCAGTACAACCCGACAACCGAGAAGGTGCTGAAGCGGCCGCTGCTGATCGGACCGCCATGGATCAACAAGTTCTACATCCTCGATCTGCGGCCACGGAACAGCCTCGTGCGTTGGGCCGTGTCCGCAAGGCCATACGGTGTTCGTGATCTCCTGGGTGAACCCGGATGCGAAGCTCGCCGAAAAGAACTTCGAGGACTACATGCGCGAAGGCTATCTCGCGTCGCTGGATGCGATCGAGAAGGCCACCGGCGAGCGCGAGGTGAATGCGATCGGCTATTGTCTCGGCGGCACGCTGCTGGCCAGCACGCTGGCCTACATGGCGGCGAAGAAGGATGACCGCATCAAGTCCGCCACGTTCTTCGTCACCATGATGGATTTTCACGAAGCCGGCGAACTCGGCGTGTTCATCGACGAAGAGCAGTTGAAGGCGCTCGAGGAGAAGATGAACAAGCGCGGCTATCTCGAAGGTTCGGAGATGGCGACCACGTTCAACATGCTGCGCGCGAACGATCTGATCTGGTCGTTCGTGGTGAACAATTATCTCCTGGGGAATGACCCCTTCCCGTTCGACCTGCTGTACTGGAATGCCGATTCCACGCGCATGCCCGCGAGCATGCATAGTTTCTACCTGCGCAAGATGTACCAGGAGAATTTGCTCGCGGTGCCAAACGGGATCACGCTGGCCGGCGTGCCGATCGACCTGACCAAGATCAAGACGCCGGCGTATTTCCTGTCCACGCGTGAGGACCACATCGCGCCGTGGAAATCCACCTATCGCGGCACCCAGCTGCTAAGCGGTCCGAAGCGCTTCGTGCTCGCGGCATCCGGCCACATCGCGGGCGTGGTCAACCCGCCGGACGGCGGCAAGTACAGCCACTGGATCAACCAGGACCTGCCGGCCGATCCGGAGGAGTGGTTCAAGGACGCCACCGAAATCGCCGGGTCCTGGTGGCCCGACTGGCACCGCTGGGTAACCGCGCAGGCGAAGGAGCAGGTGCCAGCGCGCGTGCCCGGCGATGGCAAGCTTAAGGTGATCGAGGACGCGCCGGGCAGTTACGTGAAGGTGCGGCTGAGCTGAACCGATCTGTCGGCATGGCAAGACCGTTTTGGCGCAGATGAAGTCAGATGCACGCTGAATACGCGAATGGTGTGTAGTGCGGTTCACAGATCGTGGACCGCGCGTTTGATTTTCCGTTGAGCACGGTGAATGCGCAGCCGATCACCAACCCCGACAGATCATTCAGCCTGACGCCAGCTGCATGTCCCGCGTGCGTCTTTCTGTATCTTCGTTAGGAATCGTCTTTTGCACGCTGCCGACAGGTGGCTACAGACGTATTGATCACGAAATTGTGAGAGCTGCACCAGCGATACCTTGGCACCATGATGTGGGCATTGCACGACGGCCACGCTGGCAATAGTCACGGTGAGGCTGAGCCGAAGCAACTGCAAATCGGTTCGCAATTCTGCTAGGTTCACTGCGCTGGACAGGGTTGGTGGCGGCCGATGAAAGTTGCAGGCGCTGAAAAATGCGGTCGTGGTCTTGCGCGATCCGTTGTCAGTATTCTGTTCTGTGCCTTTGTCGTGCTGTTCGTCCTGCCGGCATTTGCGCAAAGCCCGGCCAGCGAGCGGCGCGTCGCGCTGGTCATCGGCAATTTCGGCTACGACCACGTGCCTCGGCTGGCGAATCCGGGCAACGACGCCACGTTGATCGCCACCACGCTGCGCCAACTCGGCTTCACGCTGGTCGGGGACGCTGCGCAGGAGAATGTCGACAAGACGCATTTCGATCGGCTGGTGCAGGATTTCGGTCGGGCGATTCAGGGTGCCGATGTGGCGTTGTTCTACTACGCCGGGCACGGCATGCAGGTTGACGGCAGCAATTGGCTGGTGCCGACCGATGCCAACCCGACGCGGCCGCAGGACCTGGAATTCCAGATGGTCAACGCGGATCTTGTGCTGAAGCAGATGGACGGCGCGGGAACGCGACTCAATCTGGTGATGCTGGACGCCTGCCGCAACAATCCGTTTGCCGCGCTTGGCACGCGGGCGGTGCAGGGCGGGCTGGCGCAAATGCGTGCACCAGAAGGCACGATGATATCGTTCGCGACGCAGCCCGGGAATGTGGCCGCGGACGGCAGCGGCGCCGATGGGCCGTATGCGACCGCGCTCGCCGCGGCGATGCGTCAGCCGGGGCTGGACATCTTCCACGTGTTCAATCGTGTCGGGCTGACGGTGAAGCAGGCCACCGACGGGGCGCAACTACCCTGGGTGTCCAGCTCGCCAATCGATGGCGAGTTCTCCTTCACGCCGACCGATGCGGCCCCGGACGCGATCGTCACGGCGGCGATCGACGCGGTGCCGGTGGCGCCGATCGACCAGACCGGCGACGCGCGCACGACAGCGGCGACGGCTGGCACGCCACCAGCCGGCCCGACCGCAACAGCCGGCGTTGCCGCGCCCGCGACAAATCCGAGTGCGGCCGATCACGCTGACGCTGCGGACAGACTGCAAACATTGCAGGGTCTGGCGGAGCAGGGAAAATCGGCCGCACAGATCGATCTTGGACTTGCCTACGCCAAGGGCGACGGCGTGGCACGCGACGATGCGGTCGCTCGACAATGGTTCCAGCGCGCTGCAGCGCAGGGCGTGGCGCAGGCACAGTTCCTGATGGGATCGATGCTCGAGCGCGGTCGCGGTGGGCCGCGCAGTTACGATCAGGCGTTGGCCTTTTATCAGCGCGCGGCTGAACAGAACTATCCGCCGGCCGAGGCTGCCATGGGTCGGTTTTACGGGCGCGGCCTGGGCGTGGCACGTGATCCGCGGCAGCGGACCGAGTGGTTCCGCCGCGCGGCCGATCATGGCAACGCCATTGGCCAATGGGCACTTGCCAATTTCTATCAGTTTGGCAATGGCGTCGATAAGGACATGGCGCAGGCGGTGCAATGGTATCAACGAGCGGCCAATCAGGGTTTTGCACTTGCGCAGATCCGGCTTGGCATTCTGTACGAGCACGGCAACGGCGTGCGCCAGGACAATGCCGAGGCGCTGCGCTGGTTCCGCCGGGCGGCCGAGGCGGGCAATGCGACGGGGCTCAATAACCTTGGCACGTTCTATCGACGCGGACTGGCGGTTCCGGTCGATTATGGCGAGGCCATGCAGCTGTTCCGCCAGGCCGCCGACAAGGGCAACACGATGGCTTTGTTCAACATAGGATTGCTGTATGCCGATGGGCAGGGCGTGCCGACCGACAAGGCCCAGGCGCGCGAGTGGTTCGCGAAGGCGGCGGCGGCTGGCAATGAGCCTGCGATTGCGCGTTTGGCGCGCATCGAAGGTGGTTGCGGCGCCGGCGGCGCGGCGGGTCCGGCCGGCAATCGCGGCATGGCGCGTCCGCGGGTCGGCAATTGCTGAGGGTGTTGTCAGGCCGTCAGAACAGCAGCCCCTTGCGCAGCATGCCGTGGATGCCCTTCTCGCCGTTCACCGTCTGCGTCACGTGGAAATCCACCGCCAGCGAGCAGAACTGATACGCCTGCTCGCGCGACAGATTGCTGCGCGAGCAGATGAAGCTGATCATCTCCCGCAGCGCCTGCTTCATCGCCTGGTCGAGGTCCTCGTTCAGCCCCATGCTGATGAAATAAATCGGCGTCTCCGCCTTCGGCATGCGCAGCACTGGGCGCGTCGCACCGCCGCCCTTGTGCAGCACGAAGGTGAACGTCCCGGTCAGGCACATTTCCAGCGCGGTGACACAGACCTCGCCATCGCCCTGCAAACCATGGCCGTCACCCACCGAGAAATTGGCGCCCGGTACCCACACCGGTAGATACAGCGTACTGCCCGCCGTCAGTTCCTTGTTGTCCATGTTGCCGCCATGGATGCGCGGCTCCTTCGACGCGATCGTGCCGAACGCCGGTGGCGGCGCCACACCCATCACGCCGAAGAACGGCGACAGCGTCAGTTCGGTGCCCCAGGGCAGCGTGCAGACGCCGCGCGCGCGATCCACCGGGATGTGGCTGATCACTGTCTCATGAAAATCCTCCGGCAGCGTGCCCACCAGCGGACGGATCATGTTGTAGCCCCAGTCCGCACCAGGTTCGATCTTCTCGATGCGGATCTCCAGCATGTCGCCCGGCGCTGCGCCCGCGATGGCGATCGGGCCAGTGACGATATGACCGGCACGCGATCCCGGATTGGCCGCGATGATCGCGCTGAGTTCCGGTGGCACGGCAAGCCCGGCACTGGCCGGCGGCATTACTTCCTCGCGGCCGGAGACGCATTGCACCACAACGCGATCACCGGATTCGATAGTCAACACAGGCGGAAACGTTGCGTCGAACACGCCGATCCGGACGGTCTTCGGCGAGGCGCGCAATTCATGCTGGGCCATGGCGGTTTTCCTTTGTTCAGGCGGTGACCCGTGTCAGGCGTTGACCCTTGTCAGGCGGCGACCCATATCAGGCGGTGACCAGGGCGGCGGACAACGCCGGACGGCGATCACGGAACGGCGTCGCCTTTTCGAATGCATCGGCGATGCGCAACACCGTCGCTTCCTGGAACGGCTTGCCGACAAGCTGGATGGCCACCGGCAGATCGCCCTCGCCGAAGCCCGAGCAGATCGACATCGCCGGATAGCCCGCGACATTGAATGGCATGGTGAAGCTGGGCTTCTGGCCGACATCCCATTCCGGTACTTCGTCGATCTTCGGCGCCTCCTGTGGCTGGGCCGCGGTCAGCACGACATCCAGCCCCGCCATCGCCGTCTGCAATTCGGCGCGCAGTTCGCGCCGCCGACGCACCGCCTGGACGTAATCGACGCCGGACACCATCGCGCCCAGCATCAGCCGCTGCTGCACGCGCGCGCTGAAATCGCCCAGTCGCGTGCGCGCCCATTCGTCGTAGGCCGCGGCACGTTCGGTCAACGAGATCAGCGTGCCGCACGCATGCCAATCCTGCAACGGCGACAGGTTTACTTCGCTGATCTCGGCGCCGAGCGAGCGGAATGTAGCGATCGCCGCATCGATGCCGCGCTGTGTGCCCTCGCTGACCTTGTGGTCCACCTCGTGGAAGTGATGGATCACACCGATGCGCATGCGCTTGATGCCGGCACCAAGTTGCGCGGTGTAATCGGGGATCGGCCGCGACGCGCTTGCCGGATCGCGCGGATCGTGACCGGCCAGCGCCTGCAACATCAGCGCGCAGTCCTCGGCCGTCCACGCCATCGGGCCGATATGGTCGAGCGAAAACGCGGCGGGCGCGACGCCGGCACGACTGACCAGGCCATAGGTCGGCTTGATGCCGGCAATGCCGCACAGCGCCGCGGGTCCGCGGATCGAACCGCCGGTGTCAGTGCCGATCCCACCGAGGAAGAACCCGGCGGCCACACCGGCGCCCGTGCCGCTGCTGGATCCCGCGGTGAAATGGTCGGTGTTCCACGGATTGCGCGCCGGCGGCCACGGCAGATCGAATGAAGGCCCACCATCGGCGAATTCATGCGTCGCCGTCTTGCCCATCAGCACGGTGCCCGCCTGCGCCAGCTTCACCGCACAGGTCGCATCGGTATCCGGCACGTTGTCGCGCAGGATCTTCGAATGGCACGTCGTCCGGATGCCCTTGGTATCGACGATGTCCTTCAGGCCAATGGGAATGCCGTGCAACGCCCCGCTCGGACCGTTCGCCATGATCGCAGCCTCGGCCGCGCGTGCATCGGTGATTGCCTTTTCTTCAGTCAGCAACAGGAAACTATGCAATTCTCCATCCAGTGCGTAGACACGCTCCAGACAGGCTCGCGTTAGTTCCACTGGCGAGAGCTGCTTCGCGGCGATCAGTTTTGCTGCCGCGGCGATGGTCGGGATGCTGCTCATGTCAGGTCCTCCTCGCCGAAGCTGTAGGTCAGCACGGGCTCGGCCATTCGGCCGCGTGGCTTGCGCACGCTCACTGCCATCGCAGCGACATGCCGGTAGGCGATCTTCAAACCGGCCATCTGCTCTTGAGTGGGAGAAAAGCCGGCGCGTGCAACCAGGAATTCAACAGCGTCGTCTCCGGCGTCAGGCTGCATCTTTACCTCCAATGTTGCATCGCCCACCAGGCACATGATTCGCGCAAGGCGTGCGCCGTGTTCTGTTGCAGTGCAGCATGAACCACCGCCCGATGTCCAGATCGACAAGCCCCTCAAGCCTGTCACCGCTGCCGTCCCCGTCATGCGAGCGGAGCGAAGCAGTTTCTCGCCAGTTGGGCACTTTGACCGGGGTTGCCGCGTCGCTGCGCTCCGTGCGGTGACAGACAGCCCGCCGTTCACCCGAGCACACTGTGGCGTCATTCGGCTATTACACGGCAAATCTCGAATTTATACTTTCCGCAAAATAACAAGCTGCTTCGTCTTGCCCGCAACAAGTCATGTCACAATCGGCGTCTCGGCTGTCGAGCCGCGGTAATGATCTGACAGCCAGCCAGATGCGAGAGCACGGAAATATCGGCCTGCATGTTGCGCAGATTGAGCCACTGGAGTTCCGTCAACCGAGACAGCGGCGACAGATCGCTGACCGACGTGTTCGTCAGATCGAGATATCGCAGGCCGCCAAGTGCCGCGAGCGGACTGACGTCGCTGACGGACGTGCCCGACAGGTCCAGGCTGCGCAGATTGCTCAGTCCCGCCAGCGGCGTTGCATCGCGCACTTGCGTGTCGCCCAGGTCGAGCCGCTCCAAACCGGTGAGGCACGCCAGGGGCGCCAGGTCCTCGACCAGCGAACCGGTCAGGAAACAGCCGTCAAGCTCGCGCATCCCCGCGAGCGGCGACACATCGCCGACCGCGGTGAAGGACAGATGCAGGCGTTGCAAACGTATCAGCGAAGCCAGCGGCGCCACATCGCTGATGCGCGAGCGGGTAAGGTATAGGCGCCGCAGCGACGTCAGATCGGCAAGCGGGCGCAGGTCGGTGAAAAGGCTGCGCTCGAGCCGCAATTCGACGATATCGGGAATCCACTCGGCTGGCGGCGCCTGACCGGCATGGACCAGGCGCGCAAGCTCCGCCTGATCGACATGACGACCGAAGGCCGCCGCCGGCCCGGTCCGCGCGTCCCGCGACCTATCGTCGCGCGACACGGTCAGTTGGCACGATGGAACGGACGGTCACCCTTCACCGTGACGCGGTAACCGGAACGCGTCTGCGGGAAGTAGTCCCACATCGCGATGTGCTGCACGCAGCGATTATCCCAAAACGCCACCGAGTCCGGTTGCCAACGGAAGCGCACCTGCCAGTGGGCCCGGCTGCAATGCTCGTATAGGAAGTCGAGGATGCCCTTGCTTTCCCCCTCCGGCACATCCTTGATCGAATGGGTGAACACCGGATTGACGAAGATCGCCTGTCGCCCGGTGACCGGATGCGTACGGATCACCGGATGCTCCGCGCGCGGGAACGACTTCGGGCCCTCGGCGCCGATCAGGCGGTTGGTACGGGAGTAGTTCATCGAGCCATCATGGATCGCGGTCAGGCACGACAGATACTTCCGCATCGGCGCCGACAGCGCATCATAGGCTGCGTACATGCTGGCGAAGATGGTGTCGCCACCGACCGGGGGAATCACCTTCAGGTTCAGGATGGAACCCATCGGCGGCTCCGGATCGCATGATACATCGGAGTGCCAGCGCTCACCGTTGATGCGCTTGGACTTCGCATCGGCATGGATCGGCAGGATCTCCGGATGACCCTCCGGGCCTGGCGTATTGGGATGGATGTGCAGTTCGCCGAACAGTCGGCCGAACGCCTTGTGCTGGTCGAGCGTCAGCTTCTGGTCGCGGAAGAAGATCACCTGGTGCGCCATCAGCGCATCGTGCACTTCCTGGAACTGCTGATTGCCCAGCGGCTTCGACAGATCGACACCGGAGATCTCCGCGCCAATCGCAGCGGTGGCCGGCTTTACCTCGATGGTTTCGTAGGACATGGACGGACCTCCTGGCGCGATCTCGTGGAACTATTCCCCGCATCGGCGCCCGAGGCAAATCCTGCCCCGTGACATCGGCGGCCGGCTGCCTACATTGCAGGCTCCGCACCAGCAGGAGATCCGGAATGGCAAGCATCAAGCGGCACGCCAGCGCCAATTGGCAAGGCAGTGGCAAGGACGGCAAAGGCAGCCTCACCACGCAAAGCGCGACCCTGAAGGACACGCCGTATTCGTTCAACACGCGCTTCGGCGACGGCAAGGGCACCAACCCCGAGGAACTGATCGCTGCCGCGCATGCCGGCTGTTTCAGCATGGCAACGGCGTTCCAACTCAGCGGCGCGGGCCATCCGCCGGAGAGCCTGCATACCGAGGCGACGCTGACCATGGAACAGGAACCCGGCGGCTGGAAGATTGCCGCGGTGCATCTGGTGCTGCGCGCCCGCGTGCCAGGCATCGACGCGGCGAAGTTCCAGGAGCTGGCAGCGGGCGCAAAGGCCAACTGCCCGGTATCGAAGGTACTGAACGCCGAGATCACCCTGGACGCCGCGTTGGAGTGAGTTGGGCGACGCGTGGCGCGACACGGCAGTCACGTCCGGGCACAACGGGCACGAGATTGCCGCGTCGCTGCGCGGCTCGCAATGACAGGTTGGGGATGAGGGCGGTTGGGTTCCGCCGCTCCGGCATTACACGTTGAAGCGGAACAGCAGCACGTCGCCGTCCTTTACGACGTACTCCTTGCCCTCGACGCGCATCTTGCCGGCATCCTTGGCGCCGGCTTCGCCCTGGTACGCGACGTAGTCGTCGTAGGCGATCGTCTCGCACGCGATGAAGCCGCGTTCGAAATCGCCGTGGATCGTGCCGGCGGCCTGCGGGGCCTTGGTGCCGCGCACGATGGTCCAGGCGCGTGCCTCCTTCGGCCCCACTGTAAGGAACGTGACGAGCCCGAGCAGGTCGTAGCCCGCGCGGATTACGCGATCCAGACCGCTGTCGTGCAGGCCGAGTCCTTCCAGGAACTCGGCGCGATCGGCTTCCGGGAGTTGCGCGACTTCGGACTCGATCGCCGCCGATACGATGACCACGCGGGCGCCTTCAGTCTTCGCGCGGGTCTGCACCAATGCGGAGAACGCGTTACCCGTTGCGGCGGCGCCTTCGTCGACGTTGCAGACATACAGCACCGGCTTCGATGTCAGCAGCTGCAGCCGCTTCACCGCTTCCGCCTGGTCCGGTGGAACCACGGCACGCACCGGCCGACCGTCCTGCAGCGCCTTCACCAGCGGTTCGATCAGCGCCACCAGCGCGATGCTTTCCTTGTCGTTGCCGCGCGCCTTCTTCTGTGCGGCGAGCAGGCGTTTTTCCAGGCTATCCAGGTCGGACAGCATCAGCTCGGTTTCCACCACGTCCGCGTCGCGCAGCGGGTCGATGCTGCCTTCGACATGCGTCACGTCGGTGTCCTCGAAGCAGCGCAGCACGTGGATGATCGCGTCAACTTCGCGGATATGCGCGAGGAACTGGTTGCCGAGGCCTTCGCCCTTGCTGGCGCCGCGCACCAGGCCGGCGATATCGACGAATTCCAGCGACGTGGGCACGATTTTTGCCGACTTGCCGATCGCGGCGAGGGTGGTCAGCCGTTCGTCGGGTACCGCGACGCGGCCGACGTTCGGCTCGATGGTGCAGAACGGATAGTTCGCTGCCTGCGCCGCGGCGGTCGCGGTCAGCGCGTTGAACAGCGTCGACTTTCCGACGTTCGGCAAACCGACGATGCCGCAGTTGAATCCCATCTACTTCACATCCTGCGTCAACAGCGCGACCTTGGTCATGAAATCCTCGGGCTTGCCCTGCACCAGCAGTGGCGCCGCGTCAGCCACCGCATCCAGCACCGGCAGCAGCCACGCGCGGTCCTCCTTCATGAAGTCGCTCAGCACGTGGCCCAGCACGCGCTCCTTCTGGCCTGGATGGCCGATGCCCAGGCGCACGCGCCCGTAATCCGGCGTGCCCAGGATGCGGTCCATGCTGCGGAGACCGTTGTGACCGGCCGCTCCGCCGCCGCGCTTCACCCGCACCTTGCCGGGGATCAGGTCGAGTTCGTCGTGGAACGCGGTGATGACCTCGGGCGGCAGCTTGTAGAACGCAGCGGCCTGCTGCACGGAGACACCTGAATTCGTTCATGTAGGTCTGCGGCTTCAGGGCCAGGATCTTCTCGCCGGCTATGTTGCCCTCGGACACCAGGCCCTTGAAGCGCTGCCGCCAGGGCGAGAAGGCATAGCGGATGGCGATGGTATCGACCGCCATGAAGCCGATGTTGTGCCGGTTCCGGGCCATCCCCGGTTCCGGATTGCCGAGGCCGACCCAGAGCAGCATGACATCCCAATACCTGGGGCGATCAGCCCCGCTTCGATCCGCCGCCGCGTCCGCCGCCGGCTGCGCCACCACGCCCGGCGCCGGCCGCGCCACGTGCTGGAGCGGCCGCTGGCGCCGCGGCTGGTGCCGCCGCCGCTGCCGCCGGTGCGGCGGCCGCGGTCGTCTCGGCCGCTACTTCGGCCTGCTTGGTCGGCGGCGCCACGGTGGCAACAACGAAGTTGCGGGCGATCGCGGGACGGGTGTTCTCGGTGCCGCGCAGGTCTTCCCAGCGAACCGCGTCGTTGAAGTCGAGGTCGGCCAGGTTGGCGGTGAACTGCTCCGGGATGTGCTCGGGGTCGGTGTAAACCTCGACCGTGTGGCGGATCACGTTCAGCACGCCGCCGCGCTTGAGGCCGGGGCTGAGGCCGTCATTCTCGAAATGCACCGGCACTGAGACGCGGATCTGCTCGCCGGCGGCCAGGCGCTGGAAGTCCACATGCTCGGGCGCGTCGGTGACGGGATGGAACTGCACGTCGCGGATCAGCGCGCCGGGTGGCGTCGCCGTTGATGCTGATCTCGTAGAGGCGCGACTGCCAGCCGGCGCGGTGCAGTTCGCGCATCACCGCGCGGGGTTCCAGCGCGATGAGGCTGGGCGCCTGATGCGCGCCGTAGATGACACCGGGCACCTTGCCCTCACGCCGGGTCGCGCGCGCCGCCCCCTTACCGGCTCGCGCGCGTGCCTCGGCCTCGATGGTCACGACATTGGCCATGGTCCGCTCCTGCAAATGCAAGCGCCGGCCTCCAGGGGTGCCGGCGTGGCGGGCGGTTTAGCTTAGGCCGGGGTGGGGGGCAAGGCTGGGGATGGAGTTTCGGAGGAGCCTCGATGCCCGCGTGGCGAGATCGGTGGGGGTGGGGGGCGTTGCGGGGGGTGGGCATCGCGCAGTGCGGTTTGGCTTGGTGGCGGTGGGGGCATTCTCACAGGAGTTCTCATTGCCCGCTGAATGAGACTGGCAGGACGCGCCGATTCGGCGGGTTGGCAATGCAGTTTGGACAAAAACGCTGCGCCAACGTCGGCGAAACTCGAATTGGAGGCATGGAACTTGCCTCGTGGATGGAATTTGACGGAAGAAGCCCAGCATGATGCCCGTGAGCGCACACTGATCCGGGACGCATCCGCGATTGAAATTCCTTGCTTGCTGCTAGGAATGCGCGCGCGTGACCCGCTGGGCGGCGAAGTTCCGTCGGTGGATGGTCGGGGCGGCGCTGGTGCGATGGGTCAGGCCGCGTTGGCAGTCGGTGGGCGAAGCCGGGGGCCGAGCGCTTGCAGGATTGCCGTGGTGCCGGTGGCGATGGCGTGCACCACCTCGGGCGCCAGCGCGCCGAGGTTGAGCTTGTCCGGCAGGCGGCCGAGGGAACGGATCAGCGTGGCGCGTTTGCGGTGTTGCAGGGCGTAGCGTTCGGCCTCCGCCAGCGGGGTGGGGCGCGATTTTTCCGGCGGCGGCGGCGCGGGCGGGGCGTCGGCCAGGGCGTTTGCCATCAGG
Organism: uncultured Alphaproteobacteria bacterium; assembly: GCA_963790445.1. GTDB lineage: Bacteria > Pseudomonadota > Alphaproteobacteria > Acetobacterales > Acetobacteraceae > JAMXLO01. The sequence continues at coordinate 337,031 of CAWBON010000018.1, forward strand.
GCGAGGGCGTGGCGCTGGGTCTGGGCGGCGGTATCGCGGGCGGCGGTGTCGGTGGCGGTGTCGCGCTGTTCTCGGGCGGCCTGGATGCGGGCGAGCAATGCACGCCAGCTTCGCGCCTGGCGCATCATGCTGGCGGACTGGGCGGTGCATTTGAGGACGAGTTCGGGGCTGGCCGGGAAAGCGCGGGCGAGGCGCAGGGCGTCCAGCGCCTGGGCGGAGGCGGCGACGTATTGGGCGGCGATGTCGGCTTCTTCCGGCGTGGCGGGCAGCAGGGCGGCGACCCGGGCGATGGCGGCGAGGTCGCGGCGGGCTGCGTCTTCCGGGCTATCGGTGATCGGCGGGGGGAGGGCGCGGCGGAGTTCGTGGGTGATCTGGTAGTAGGTGGCCCTGGAGAGGGCGTCGGCGGGGTTGGTTGGGTTGGGATGCGGGGTGGGTTTCCATGGGTAGGAATATTTGCCGTTATTGAAACTAAATGTCAAACGTTATTTTGGCTGTCGGGATCGAGGGGGTTGGGCTGGCTGAAGATATGGCGCCGCCCCTGCGCGGACATTCAGGCTGGGCAACGGAATGGCAGGCGTGTGGCCGAGAGCGGACTGACGGCTTTGGAGAGCGCAACGGCAACAACCAGACGTTCGTTGATGGGGATTGCTAACGGCAGCCGTCGACCCAAAGCACTCTCGTCCCCGGTGACAACCGGGACATCTGAAACGTCCCATATCGTGCAGTTGCAGAACGCTCGCGTCAGGCTTCCGAGTGTTCACCAGGTGGTGTAGTAAAACCGGCATGCATGATCGTATCCGACCAAGTCTTTGCACGTCCTGATCACGTATGTCACGCGCCCATCTCCAATCGACCTGTTCAGTGCCTCGTACGCATCGTCGATGTTGAACTCGGCGATCCGTGTAAGGTTGGGCCCAATCTCCTGAAATATGTCATCAGCCGTCAATAGGCGTGCCCCCATGGTGCCAACGATCTCAAGTTCGATCCGGTCGATCTCGTTGTTATGCTTCGTCCATTTATACGCAAGTATGACGGGCACCCCGATAGCTATAAGAAATATAGCCAAGAAACAAAAGTTCTGTCGGCTCAAATGCATCACGATCGCTGCCGGTGTACTATGCACATGCCCAAGCTATGTCTCTGCATCGCCAGTGACCATTGGATTAACGATGATAGAGATGCGTGTGGTGGGTATTCGCATTCATGTCCTGCCACCCCTGGGTGTTGACGCGAAGTGCACCCTTGTCCACGAGGCAGTACAATGCATCGAATAGCAGATTCTCCGCTCTGGCGTGACCCGGCGGTTGGTGTGCGTTGACCGCCTCGAATATGTCTTCCTCCGTCATGCTTGCGGTCTGTACGACGGCCATGATTTCTAGCTCCGCATCCTTGATGGCTTCCCGACGCGAATGCCATTCTTTGACAAACACCGCACCCACAAGGAGCAGAGTTGTCAAGGAAACAACGATCGCTACGATATGCACGCGACGGCGGTCGGTGGTCAAAAGCGCAGCTATCAACGCGCCGACGCCCACGGCAAAAGCCAGGATGCCTAAGACGGTTTCCGCGGTCATCGGTCTATCTGCTGACTCACTCGCTTTGAGTTGTCTTACTTGGTGAGCTCCACAGATATAATCTCAGCCGGACCGTTGTTCGCCCCAAGCGCGAACTTCCACGCTTGGGCACCCCCATGCACTGACAGCTGCCGGATGTTGCTGTAGTTCCTATCCAAAGTAATGATCACGACGCCGCCGTCTTGCACGGCGATCGGTTGGCTTCCAATGATGCCAACGGGCTCGTCGGGACTTGCGCCGACGGGCAGAAGGCGCACCACAACGCGCTTTGCCCCGTCCTGCGTCAGGGTGATCTTGAGTGTCTCCCCGCTCCGAAAGCTGGCCGCCTGTCCGAAGTCCATCCAACTCGAACCCCACTGCCGTGACACTCCGATATTGCCGGTCAGCATGTCGGCCAGCGCGGTGTTCAGCAAGCAGAGACCCAGCAGCAACGCTCCAGTCGCACGGAGTGTTTGCAGCCGAATACCGGTTACGTACCTTGGCATCGTCACCTCCCCACTCATTGGAATTTTGCTTAGATGTAGTGCCGGTAATTGGCCGATGCAACGATCGGCGCGGCCTCATTTTTGGTCAGGCCGTAATCCGACTGGTAAGGCCGCAGGTAGCCCGCATTTAACCCTTCGGTCCCTCCGAGTGCAAGCCCTCATCCTCGCTTTGTCGTCAGTCTTGGCGAGCGGGCCGCGGCCTGATTCGAACAAGGCCGGCTGCGGTGGTCCCAGCCGTACATCATGGACGCGCTATGACGGACGAATGCTACCCTTCACATTGGACCGATGTCTTCGCTGCACTTCGATCTCCCCGTGCGGCATTGCCTTCGCTCGCAAAGAACGCCATTGATACCTCCATAGCAGCGTGCCGTTCCGGAAAGTCCTGGGCATGGGCTTTAGATTTTGTTAATTCACGCTATTACTTTATGCCGCTGTTAAGACTACCAAGCCACCACAAACAATCGGAAAAAGCAGCATAAGCACGCCGCTAGTATCTTGGTGCGCCGGGCCGGTGGACGAATACGCAGGGGTCATGTCGCCCGAGGGCGAATATGAAGCGGTCGCGCTGAAGGAAGACAATAGCCAAGAATACCCCCGATAATCGCCCGATTTTCACGAGACAAACCCAACTATTACGAAGACCGCGAACACTAAACCCACCGGCACCGCGAGCCCACCTACAACGGCCCTAATCGCATACTTCATTGAACCCCCTGAAGAATTATTCTCTTGTCATAGCCGCGGCACCAGAACTGCTACGCAGCATATGCCGCCTCCGCAACGGCTTCAAGGCGTTTGCGACGATATGGCAAAACCTTGTGGTTGGGCGATAGCACGGTGACAAACACCGCCGTCCGTAACGAATAAATGAGGAAAGCCGCCACGCCCTGCTTTTGCAGCAAACTACGGGGCGAGCGCCACATTGGCGGCAAACTTGTCGAATCGCTCCTTCTGGATGTCCTTGATCGACGCAACCACGCCTACAAAATTGGGGACGGCCTTTGAAATGCTTTCGTTGGAAATCCGATTCCGAGAGAACGCGTCGCTGAGCTGGTTGGACAATGAAAGCATCATGTCGACGATCGGATGCCAGATCGCACCAGCGTCCGCGGGGCTGATGTATTTCGTGAAATGCAGATCGAAGCGGTTCGGGATCGGCTTCGACAGTATGGTCTCCATGCACTGGGACACGACATGAACGATAAGGTAGTTCGACCCTTTCTTGGTGAGGAATCCCAGAGTAGCATTCTCGATGTTCGTGAGTGAGTTTGGGTCGGCTTTTTGCTTTTGGGTCAACGTCAATTTCTGCTCATTGATAGTGCTTAAAAGCGAATAACAGAAGATGATATGCCTTGCCGTAGTCCTGTCTGTGAAGACTTGGCGATACTTATTCTCGCTGGTCCAGATCTCCGATTTCTTATCATAGGCACCGACCGGGTCACCGTGGAAAGCGGCGAGCGATTGGCCGACAGTGTAGGATGGTAGTGTGAACTTGCTACGCTTAATGGCGTCACTGGCACCCCCGCGACGGCCACCTTCATATTCGGCGTCCGGGATCGCTTCGAACTCTGTGCGTAGTCGCTCCTGGATAGGGTCGCTGCTGCGGAAATCTGCTGCCTGGATTTTGTTCTGGGAATTGTTGAAGCGAACTACATTGGCAACGATTACGTCCTTCCTGGCCTTGACGAAGCGTACAGCGACTTGAAGCCCAGGATCAGGAACGTCTGGGAGGTTCGCGATGGAGCCGGTGGTCTGCGCCCCGTTCACGATTGAAACGCCCTTGATGGTCAGCTTTCTGCCTGACTTTCGAGCGCTTGCCGAGTGTATAGTCCATGACGAGCGCTGTTATACCGTTGTTGTAGACGTAAAAATTCTTTGGCTCCTGGTCCGCCGTTGTCTTAATACCGTTGTTGATGTTGGAGTCGCTCTCTCTCGACCCGAGGTAGCCTCTCAAATTTGCGGAGAAAAGGTCAGTCTTGTAGCGGTGAAAGAGTTCGCGCAACCAGGATCCTCGGACCATTGTGATGACCGAAGTCCAGTCTGTCTCCTTGATCTCAAGCGCGTCAGGCACAGACAGTTCGAGCTCATCTGTGACGATCACGGTCCGCTCAGCCTGGAGGTAGAGTTGCGCCAGTTCGCCGTCGCAGATTTCCTCCGCAAATATGTTGATGTCCTTGGCCGAGGCGTATTTCGTTAGAGCGGCCCGCGCGGTATTTTCGACGGCGTGTAATTCATCGAGAACATTTTGGGACCCAGGTAAGTTATGGACGAACCAAATGAAGAACTGTTTGATCTCGCCCGCCTCAATCGCGGAGCGCAATTCCTCGGCGCGTCCTTTGAGTGTCTCGGGGAGATGGTTGATGTCTGTCGAAAGCAGCCAAGTTATGGCCGTGTTCAAGTCGGAGGCTTTGTTCGACGGGGCGGCCTTCCTTTGTTTCTGAGACAGGTAGCATTGGGCGATCACGGCAATCTGGCGCTCTTTGTCGACATAGAGGACGTCGCATTTCTTGTCGTCGCCGCCGCCAGTAATGGCCTCGCTCGCGATGGTTTGGATGTCGTCGAGATTGAAACGTAGGTTGATAGCGAAAACCCCTATCGCATCATCGTTAAGCGAGTAGTTCGTCTTCATGATGTTGAAGGCGTTCTGCCACGTCGTTTCGTTTTCGTGATCCATCCCGCGTCCTCGATCGAGCCGTTGAATGCAAGTTGGGGTAGCAGATACACGAATGCGTGAGGGTTGTCTCCAGTTGTCCGGAAATGCGAAGGAGCCCCTCGGCTAGACAAGCCGAGTTCGGCGCAAAGGCACCGGTACGCAGCCTCCTCGAATGTCCGTTTCCGGACGGTCCGATCGACCATTTGAGCGACCGACTTGGGCGCCAAGCGAGACTCCGACCCAGCAACCGCCTGGGTCCGCTCCCCACCCAACCTGAACATTCAGACCAACCCGCTGCCGGCTGGCACGCACGGTCGCTAATCGCCGCCGATGTGTTGCGTAGATACCAGAGATCGAGGCTGAGCTTCCACTGTCCGAAGTCCGGGAAAATGTGGCATTGACCGCACGCGACGCGGACCATCAGAACGACGCACCCCCCGCGCGCGGGGGTGACGGACGGGCGCGGCTATGACAGCTTGCGGCCGCGCCTTGCCAGGAGGGTTCCCGATGGCCGATCCAGTCCCGTACCGCCCGCTGACCCCCGGCACGCAGCCGCCGTATGACGCGCCGGCGTACCGCGGCACGATCAAGCGGCACCCGCAGCAGAAGCTGCATCCGTTGCCGCACACCATCACGGAAACCACCGGCCCGAGCTTCTCGGCCGCGCGCTTCCCGCCGCTCGCGGACCTGACGATGGCCACCGGCAAGCCCGCGATCGGCGAGCGGATCGTCGTCGCCGGCACGATCACCGACGAGGACGGACGGCCGGTGCCGCATACGATGGTGGAGATCTGGCAGGCCAACGCGACCGGCCGCTACGACCATCCGGCGGATCAGCACGATGCGCCGCTGGATCCGAATTTCCACGGCGACGGGCGGGTGTTCACCGATGAGCACGGCCGCTACCGGTTCCTGACGATCCGGCCTGGCGCGTATCCGTGGCCGAATCACCGCAATGCCTGGCGGCCGAACCACATTCACTTCTCGTATTTCGGGCCGGCGTTCGCGACGCGCCTGGTCACCCAGATGTATTTCCCCGGCGATCCGCTGCTGGCGTTCGACCCGATCTTCCACGCGGTGCCGGACGAGCACGCGCGGAACCGGCTGGTTGCGGTGTTCGACCTCGAGCTCACGGAGCCGGACTACGCGCTGGGCTACCGGTTCGATGTGGTGCTGCGCGGGCGTGCTGCCACGCCGATGGAGGCGTGATCCGATGCCGTTCGCCACTGCCAGCCAGACCATCGGGCCGTATTGGCACCTGTTGGAGGATGCGTCCTGGGCCGACCTGACGCGGTTCGGCGCGACGGGGGAGAAGATCACGTTGACCGGCGCAGTACTGGATGGCGATGGCAAGCCGTGCGCCGATGCGTGCGTGGAGATGTGGCAATCCGATCCGGCGGCTTCGGAGGTATTTCCGGGGTTTGGCCGCAGCAACACCGACAGCGCGGGAATGTACCGTTTCGTCACGGTGAAGCCGGGGCCGGTGGCGGGGCGCGGCAATGCGCAGCAGGCGCCGCATATCGCTCTGTGCATCCTGTCGCGCGGGCTGATGCGCGGCTTGGTGACGCGCGCGTATTTTCAGGGCGAGACGCTGAACGACACCGATCCGCTGCTGCTGTCGATCGACGAACCCGCCCGGCGCGGCACGCTGATCGCAAGGCCGGCGGGGGCGGGAGCGTGGCGGATGGATGTGCGGCTGCAAGGCGATGGCGAGACGGTGTTTCTTGATATGTAGGCCCCCGTCGAGCGAACCGGTCGGTAGTGTCCTAATCTGGTGGGCCCTCGCGATCGATCGCAAATAATCGATTGAATGGCGCTTGGAACGCCAAGGACCCGGCGCCCGAACCCCCGCTTCAAACGGCCAATTTTGCCCATCCACTATAGGGCGCGTCAATTATGTTTGGAGCTCGCATACCGAAGGATAGCACTACCAAAGTCGCGCGTATGTAAACGATTGACATATACACTGCCAGCACTGGGTAGACTGGGAGTGGCAACATATCGAACCGCTGACGCCAGGTGGCAAGCGCGGCGGCGGTAAATGCACTGTCAACATTCACGTGGTGGTCAACGGCGTGATGTATGTGCCGAGCACCGGCTACCACGTAGCTTGCCCCAGCGAAGGCGGCGTCGACAAAAACCGGCCCCGATTTCCCGCGGCGGCGTCGCGGCTGTCATGCCGAACGTCGAGGTTAGCAATCATCAAATATTACGACCGCGAGGCCCGCGGCCGCGGAAAGTTGCAGGGTCCGGCTGGCCCAATCACCGCCTTTGGCGGTGATACTTGACGCTCAGCGCCAATCCATCGAACGTTCCAGGCATTCGGGCGGTCAATCCAGCGACGCGCACCGTTCGGCGTCACGTGCCAAACAAACAAAAAAGCACATACCTCGACGACTGGGAGGAATAAGAATGTTGGAACACCTGGAGCGGCAGGTTTCGCTCACCACGAACCAGTATAAGATCTTCGCGGCTGCGCTGATCGGCGACATGCTGGATTTCTTCGACTTCTATCTGATCGGATTCGTGCTCGCATTCATCGTCGGCGGTTGGCATCTGACCTACGGCCAGTCGGGAGCGATTCTTCTGTCATCCGGTATCGGCGCGCCCATCGGCTCGCTGTTCTGGGGCTGGATGGCCGACAAGATCGGCCGGCGCAAGGTGATGATCCTTACGGTGCTGAACTTCTCGATCGCCACCGGCGCGATGGCGCTTACCCCAGACCAGGGCTGGCTGTTTCTGTCGATCTGTCGGTTTTTTGTCGGCATGGGCGTGACCGGCCTCTACACCGTCGATATTGCGATCGTGCAGGAATTCGTGCCGGCCTATAAGCGCGGCTGGGTCACCGGCTTGACCACGAGCCTGTTGCCGGCGGGCACGCTGCTGGGTGCGCTGGCCGGCGCGTATCTGGAACCATCCGTCGGCTGGCGCGGCCTGTTCGTGGTGGGCCTGATCCCGGCATTGCTGACGCTGTTGATTCGCGCGTGGGTGCCGGAGTCGCCGCATTGGCTGATCGGCAAAGGGCGGATGGACGAGGCGCGCAAGTCGCTTGCATGGGCGTTGCAGGTTGATCCGGCTACGATCCAATTGCCCACGGCGGTCGGGGAAATCCAAAAGACCGCATGGCGCGAGCTGTTCAATTATCCACGCAGCCTGGCGGTCGCCTGCCTCACCGGCATCAGCCAGACCGGCACCGTGGGACTGAGCCTGTGGATGACCACGTTGTTCGTGCTGGTGCTGAGGGTCAATCCGAATCACGCGTCGTTCCTGATCATCTGGGTTGGCGCCATCTCGATCTTCGGTCGGTTGTTCTGCTCGTGGATGTCGGATGCGTTGGGACGCCGCCCCGCGGTGGTCATAAGCTGCCTGATCGCAACGGCAACCATGTCGGCCGCCGGCTATCTGAACGCCGTCTATATTGGCGGCGTATCGATTTTCTACGTGATGATCCTGGCGCAGAGTTTCTTCGGCAGCGGCAATTATGCGATCGTTGGTCCGTACATGGCCGAGGTCTGGCCATCGAGATTGCGCGCCAGCGGCATGGGGCTGGCCTACGGTTTTGGTAATCTGGGCAAATTCATCGGTCCGGCGGGGCTGGCGGTGATTGCCGGGTCCAGCAACTTTGTGACGCCGAAGGCGACGCTCGCCGCGCTGATCCCGGCGATGAATTACTTTGGCGTTTGGTATCTTATCGCTGCGGCGGCGATCTGGTTCTTCGGCATGGAGACCAAAGGGCTGACGATTGCGGAGATCGACAACACGTTGACCGCATCGTCCGAGGACGAACTGGCGCAGGAGGCGGCGACGCGATAGGGGCGCCGATCGCTCGCGGGTCCGGCGGCCTGGTGGGTTGGGCGGCTGAAGCTGTGGGTCTCGATCGGCCGTCATTCCAATCGTGCCGCAATGACCGACCTCAAGCGCGATAGCGTCGTGGGATCATGCGGTTGGCAGCGACGGTGAGCAGCAGCGTGGTCGCCATCAGGATGAAGGCGATCGCGGCGGCGAATGGCCAGTTGTTGTCGGTGCTGAAGGCCCAGTAGAGCAGCGGCGCCATCATCTGAAAGCGCGGGCCGCCGAGTAGCACCGGCGTTGCGAACGCGTTCATGCACAGGATGAAGCACAGCACCGCGGCGATAGCGATGCCTGGCAGTGCCAGCGGAAACACCACACGCCAGAACGCGCGTGACGGATGCGCGCCCATCGAGGCGGCGGCTTCCTCCAGACGCGGATCGATGCCCTCGAATACGCTCTGCAAGGTCAGCGCGGTGAACGGCAGGTTGATTGCGATGATGCCAATGACGACAGCAGGCTCGGCGTACATCAGGTTCACCGGACCAGTGCCGAAGGTTAGTCGGGCGAATGTATCCAGCATGCCGCCGCGGGCGAACAGGATCATCCAGCCGGCGGTGCGCGTGGTCGTGCCGACGAACAGCGGCAGCACCATGAGCACAACCAGCGCGGATTTCCATCGGCTGGTGGTGCGCGCCAATCGCCAGGCCATCGGCATGCCGAGTACCAGGCATACGACAGTGACGACAATGGAGACGCGAATGGTGGTGACCAGTACGTCCCAGTAGAATGGATCGGCGAAGAAACGCAGGTAGTTTGCCGGCGTGACCGCGTCGATCATCAGCTGGGTGGGATCGAAGCGGTTCAGGCTGTAGCGCGCGAGCAGCGACAGAGGCGCGACCAGCGTCAGGATCATAAGCAGGCTGGCAGGGCCCAGCAGGGCCAGCGCGGCGCTGGTTTCGCGGCGGCGGGCGGCGCGTTCGATGGAGATCATGGGGAGATCATGGGGAGATCATGGCTCCCTCCGCCCGAATTCCTCCCGCAAGAGGAGGGGGAGTGCTGTGCAGCGCACTGCCGCCCCTTACGCAATCATCAGTGCTGGATATTCTTCAACCACCAGTCGTTCAGGTCCGGCGTCGCCTTGGCGAGCACCGCGTAATCCGCCGTCACCAGCTTTGGCTTCGGATCGGGAAACGCCAGTTGTTCGCCAACCTTGCCGGACAGTGGCGCGTTGTCCACGGTTGGCAGATAGCCCATGTGCGCCGCGAAACCTTGTTGCGCCGATGGCTCCAGCAATGCGTTCATGTACTTGTAGGCAGCTGCCTTGTCCGGCGCGTTCTTCGGCATCACCATGCCGGAGACATAAAGGATGGCGCCTTCCTTCGGATAATTGCCCTTCACCGGGAAGCCGGCATTCTGCCACATGAAGGTGCGCGCCAGCCAGATCACGCCGACATCGATCTCGCCCGACTTGAAGGCCGGCGCCAGCGCATCGGTCTCGGGATACAGCCGCAGCCCGTTGGCGTTCAGCTTCAGCATGAATTCCTTGGCCTTGTCGAAATCGGTGGTCTTGCCGGTTTCGAACAGGCTCGCGCCCATCATCACCCACTGGGCGACCGTGCTGACCATGCCGATCTTGCCCTTCCACTTCGGATCGAGCAGATCGCCGAAGCTGTGCGGCGGGTCCTTGACGTTGTCGGGGTTGTACACCAGCACCTGCGCGCTGTAGATGTGCGGCACGAAGCCGGGCATGCGCAATTCTTCCACCACGTGCTTCAGGTTCGGCACCTGCTGCTCGGTCGGGTCCTCGACCAGACCGGCGGCGTTGACCCCAAAGCCGTTCACCGCGCCGAAACACGAGATGTCCTGCGTGCCACGCGGCAGCTTGCGTTGCGCGTACAGCTTGGCCATGCGGGGCGCTTCATCGCCGACATCCTGCACCACGTCGATGCCGGCCGGCTTCAGGATCGGATCATCGATATTCTCGCGCAGCAGCCGCGCATAGTCACCGCCCCAGGTGCCGACGACGCATTGCTCCGCCGATCGCGCCGGACGGATGATCGCCGGCGCGGCCAGCAGCGCCGCGGCGCCCAGCATGGTGCGCCGCGACACAATGAGATTACGCATGATTGGTCTCCCTGATGTTGGCCTGTTGCGGTTGCATTGCGAGATCGCCTGAATCGAACAGCCGTTCGTCCGCCGCCTCCCAGCGCAGCATGACGCGCGTGCCGGCACTGTGCCGCCGCGTCGCATCGACGCCAAGGCCCGGACCGCGCGCCAGGATCGTGACGTCGGGAGCGATCCGCACCGCGTGTTCCACGACCGAGCCAAGCCAGGTGCACAGTTCGACCTCGCCTTCGATGCAGCCGTGGGTGCCCGGTGCTGCCAGGCGCAGGCTGTCGGGACGCACCGCCAGCGTTGCCTCGCCACGCGCCGTGTACTGCCCGGCGAGCGCGATCATGCTGCCGTCGGACAGCAGCAGCCTGTCGTCCGCGTCCAGCCGGCCGGTGACGAGATTGCTGCCGCCGATGAAGCGCGCGACGAACGGGTTGGCCGGTTGGTTGTGGACTTCCTCCGGCGTGCCGATCTGCTGCACGCGGCCTTCGTGCATCACCACCAGGCGATCGGCCATCGCCAACGCCTCGGTCTGGTCGTGCGTCACCATGATCGTGGTGATGCTGCCGCTCTGTTGCAGGATGCGGATTTCGCGCGCCATCTCCTGACGCAAGGCGGCATCCAGATTGGACAGTGGTTCGTCGAGCAGCAGCACGCGCGGTTGGATCGCCAGCGCGCGGCCCAGCGCGACCCGCTGCTGCTGGCCGCCTGACAGGTGCCGCGGCAGGCGTTGGGCGAACGCCTCCAGCTTCACCAGCCGCAGCATCTCCGCGACACGCGCCTGGATCGCGGGCGCGGCCATGCGCCGCATCTCCAACCCGAACGCGATGTTGCGCGCGACGGTGAGGTGCGGGAACAGCGCGTAGCTCTGGAACACGATGCCCATTTCGCGGCGATGCGGCGGCAGTGCGGTGATGCTGTTGCCGTCCAGGCGGATGTCGCCCGCGCTCGGCGGCACGAAGCCGGCGATCATGCGCAGCGTCGTGGTTTTGCCGCAGCCTGACGGACCCAGCAGCACGATCAGTTCCCCGCTGCGCACGGTGAGGCTGACGGCATCGACCGCGGTCTGGTTGCCGAAGTTCTTGGTCAGTTTGTCGAGTGTCAGTGCGTCGTTCATTGCACCACGCGGCCCAGGCGGACGAAGCGGTCTAGCAGCAACAGCACGGCGGCCACGGCGACGATCTGCGCCACCGCGACGGCGGAGACCAGCGGATCGATGTGGTACTCCAGGTATTGCAGCACCGCGACCGGTAGCGTGGTGACGCCGGGGCTGGTCAGGAACAGTGCCAGCTCCAGATTCTCGAACGAGATGACGAAGGCGAACAGCGCGGCGGCGACGATGCCGGCGCGCATCGCCGGCAATGTGACGCGCCAGATCACCGTCAATGGCCCGGCGCCCAGGCTGGCGGCGGCTTCCTCTGCTGCGCGATCGTGGTTGGTCAGGCTGGCGAGGCAGAGCCGCACCACCCAGGGCGTGGTGATCATGATGTGCGAGAGGATCAGTCCGCCCATCGAGCCGGTAACCGCCGAGCCCAGGGTTTCGTCGATCGCGACCAGTGCGACGTAGAGCGCAAGGCCGAGCGCGATGTAGGGGATGGTGAGCGGCGCGAGCAGCAACGTGGCGATGACGCCGCGGCCGCGGAAGCGATGGCGCGCGAGGCCGATGCCGGCGGGGATACCGAGCAGCAGGCTGCCGACGACGGCGGCGGCGCCGAGTTGGAGGCTGGTGAGGATGGCGCTGCCGAAGTTGGGCAGGATGGCGGGATACCAGGACAGCGTGTAGCCGCGCGGAGGAAACAGGATGAGCTTCTCGTCGAACACGCTGAGATAGAGCGTCAGCAGCAGCGGCACCACGATCAGGATGATGCCGCACACGATCAAGCCGAGTACCGAGGGCGCGTTCGACGGCGCGCGCGATGCCGTCGGGACGGATGCGCGTCGACGGCATGGCGTTGCTGCTGGCTGTCATGCCCCCGGTCGGATTCAGGTCTGCGGTGCGTGAGCGTGGCTGGCGGCGGATGGTGGTGTCAACCGGGTAGTTGCGGCGGGCTGCTGGGGCCGATCCTGTGGGGATGGAAACTCATGGTGCGCATGTGGCACCGATGTCTGCTCCGAGGCCCCTGGCGGTCGTTCCAGGTCTCCCCGCCGTTGTTCGCATGCAGACGTTCGGTCAAGTATGGCGGTAGCTGCTCAGATGTCTGCTGCGGTCGGGAGCAGACGTTCAGGCCCACTCGGCAGATGCGCTGCCATTCGCTGCTGGCCCGGCAATGTCTGCCTGGCAGTCGGTTTGCGACAAAGCGGGGCACTGAAAGGCGGACATTTTCTGTCACGCAAGTTTCGGCACAGATAAACTCGATGATTTACGGGTGTGCACGAGAATCGACGTGCCGCCAGAGCGGCACACTGGGCTGCCGGAATGGCAACGGGATTGCGCGTGTCCCGCAACTTGCTCAACGGGTTTGCGGCGATGAACGACGAAGGAAGCGCGGTCTTTCACTACCGCGGCTGGCTAAGACCCCAATGTAACATTTTGTCTCATTCCGACGCGATGGAATACAAAGGTCTTTTAGCTGGCGTTAAATTTGCGTAAAATAATCCCCAATAAGTGGGAGCTGCGTATGGGCAGAGCATCGTAGGCTAGCGCGACCAACGCCATCGTTAGGGTTGTTTACGAGGTAATCCGACAGGTTTGCTTCGTTCAATTTCCCAACATGCGGGCGATTGGGTCCTCATCACGGGTAATCCGCAAGTGCTGCTCGGACAAGGCTCTGAGATCGTGGACACGTTTGAGAGCATTGGCGTTCTGAAGCCTCCTGATTCATGTGGCTGTGCAACGAACGCGCGCCGGAGATCTCGTGTCGTTCTCGATATAATCATCCATGGATGGGCTGTCACCATCGCGTAAGTCGAAATATTCGCCGGAGAACATCCGATGGAAGGTTTGACCATTGCGCAACCGGGCGGCGCCTATGCTTTTCCAACTGTGACCGGCCGCCGGTTCGTCACTTTGGATGCAATGCGTGGGATTGCGGCGATCAGCGTGATGATGTTCCATTACCTTCTGGGCACGCCATACCATATCTTCGATCACGCATATTATGCCGTTGACTTTTTCTTCGTTCTCAGTGGGGTCGTATTGACTTACGCCTACGTAACGAAGATACAACGCGGAATGGACTTTCCGGAGTTCATGAAGGCAAGGATAATCAGACTTTATCCGCTCTATGTCATTGGGTTGATACTTGGGGCCACGTTATTACCATCGTATATCGTACTATCATCAATAGCGGGATTCCGCCGTACGGACTATCTATTATCCATTGTTTTCAATGCTATGTTCATTCCGTATCCTAATCACGGCGCAGTGCCGTTTGTTATGAACGGGACAATGGACGGCGCGATTTTCCCATTTAATATCCCTGCATGGTCACTGTTTTTTGAGATGTTGGCTAGCGTCGCGTTTTTCGTGGCGATAAGGCGGCGAGTCAGGCCGGAATACATTGTGGGGGGTTCGTTCATCCTCCTTATAGCTACTTTCCTTCATTACAGGACGTTCAACGTGGGGTGGGGAACGGAAACGATATTCGCGGGGGTTCCGAGAACCGCTTTCGCGTTCTTTTTTGGCGTTGTGATGTATAAGACGTTCACCAGCATGAGGGGAATGCGGATCGTACTACATCCGTCAATGATATTGGGGCTTACCGCGGTCATGTTCATACTCCCGATCTCGCAACTGAGTTCCAGGATTGTCAGTGGAACAACTTTGTGTATCGCTCTGATCCCTATTTTAATATTCCTGGGATTATCGGTGGACGATAGAGCAGAGAAGCACGCGTTTTTTGTATGGCTTGGCCGAATTTCGTATGGTGTATACGCAGTCCATTTTCCTGTATATCGCATCGTAGTATTCATTCTTGCCGCCACATCACTGACATCCGAGACTGAAAAGGCGCCGCTGCTGCTCGCCTGTTTGTTGGCGGCGGTGGTGATCGTGGTGGCACATCTTCTGACAGTGTTTTTCGACGAGCCGGTGCGTCGGTGGTTCAACAGTGTCTCTGCTGTCGGGCCGGCTTAATCGGGCTGCGCCAGGCTTCTGCCGTCACCGCCGCTCGCCGCCGGGGTCGCTGCCCGAGGCATCGCCCACAGACATCGATACATCGAAGCGATGCTCGGGCCTACCCGACGCTCACGCCGTTGCCTCCAGACGCGCGTTTCGCCGGATCACCTGCGGCGGCTGTCCGAAGGCGCGCAGGAAGGCGCGGCGCATGCGGTTGCGATCGGCGAAACCGGTTTGCCGGGCGATAACGTCGGTCGGATGGCGGCTCTGCTCCATCATCAGCCGGGCGGCCTCGACGCGCAGGTTCTCGATAGCTTTGGCCGGCGATTGGCCGGTCTCGGCACGGAACGCACGGCTGAACTGGCGCGGACTCAGGTGCGCCGCTTCGGCGAGCCGCCCGACCGTCAGCGGCGTATCGAGATTGCGCTTCGCGTATGCCAGTGCGCTCTGGATGCGGTCGGATTTGGGCTCCAGTTCCAGCAGCGCGGAATATTGCGACTGGCCACCGGCCCGCCGGTGATAGACGACGAGGCGCCTGGCGATGGCCTGGGCGACGTTCACGCCCAGATCCTGTTCGATCATGGCCAGCGCGAGGTCGATCCCGGCGGTCATCCCGGCCGAGGTCCACACCTGGCCGTCAATGATGTAGATGCGGTCTGCGTCCACCTTCACTTTTGGGAACCGCGTTTGCAACACACGGGCACTGTTCCAGTGCGTGGTCGCGCGCCGGCCGTCGAGCAGACCTGCTTCAGCCAAGATGAATGCACCGGTGCATGTCGCAGCGACTCGCCGGCAGCGCCCCGGCGCCTGCCGCACGAATTCGATCAGCCCTGGCGACGGCGTTGCGGTGCCGCGGCCGAAAATCAGTGTATCGAAAATCGTCGAGTCGAACGGTTCCGTCGCGACGCTGATGCCGACCGAGCTGCGGACGGGCCCGCCGATCTCGGACAGCAAATGCACGTCGTAGACCGGCTCATCCATCACCTTGTTCGCGTATTCGAAAGCGGAGAGCGCGGCGAAGCTCATCACCTGAAAACCGGGGGAGATGACGAAGCCGATACGCTGCACGGCATGCCTCGCGCGATGTCCTGAAACGCCGCTTTTATGACATTTGAGCCCAGCCCGCCGCAAGCGTAGATGTCGTCACCGCAAGGCCGACCGTCGTTGTGCGGGTAGAGGAGGCAAGCCATGAGTACCACGGGAACCAAGGGCACCGCGCTGATCACCGGCGCCTCCTCAGGCATCGGCGCGGTCTATGCTGACCGGCTTGCCAGGCGCGGCTACGACCTGATCCTGGTCGCGCGGAACGAGAGCCGGCTGGCGACACTTGCACGGCGCCTGGAGAGTGCGACCGGCAGGTCGGTCGCGCCGATCACCGCCGATCTCAACGACAAGGCGGATCTGGCCCGGATCGAGGCGACGCTGCGCACGAACGCAACCATTACACTGCTGGTGAACAATGCCGGCTTCGGCGCGACGGCACCGCTCCTGGATTCGGACGTCGAGAAGATGGACGAGATGATCCGCCTCAACGTCGGCGCACTCACCCGGCTGACCTACGCCGCGGCGCCCGGCTTCGTCGCGCGACGCGGCGGCACCATTGTCAACATTGCATCGATCGTGGCGATCTCGCCGGAAGCGCTCAACGGGGTTTACGGTGGCAGCAAAGCGTTCGTGCTGGCCTTCAGCCAATCGCTCCAGCATGAGCTTGCGCAGAAAGGTGTTCGCGTTCAGGCGGTGCTGCCCGGGGCAATCGCGACGGAGTTCTGGGACATCGCCGGGCATCCGGTGAGCAAACTGCCCGCGGCAATCGTGATGTCGGCGGAGAATATGGTCGACGCGGCCCTCGCCGGTCTGGACCAGGGCGAGACCGTCACCATTCCGTCGCTGCCCGACAAGGCCGAGTGGGATCGTTTCGAGGCAGCGCGCCGCGCGATGTCCGGCAGGCTGTCGAGCGCCGCCCCGGCCCGCCGATACAACATCCGGCAGTCCCGATAAGCCGGGTCCAAATGCCCTTCGACTTCAACCGGGTGAACGCGCCAAGGCGCCAACGATGCCGATTGGCCCAGCCTTTGTTGTCAGTGCGATTCCTGCATGGCGCGCTTCTACCCGAGCAAGCTCAGCACATGGAATCGTTGGAACTGCCGCTGTCACCGCCGCTGTCGAAGCTGGAATCACTGCTGGGGTCGGTGCCCGAGCGCGTCCCCCGACGTGTCCCAGGTGCCGTTGTCGACATACCCGGGGTCGGTCGCAGCGCCGCCCGCACCGCCGCCGCTGTTGTCCCAGGTGCCCTGGTCGACGTAGCCCTGGTCTGGCGCTGCAACCGGCGCTGCGCCCCACGGGCTGGTGCCATCGGCGTGCCGCCCGGATAGCCACCGCCGAAACCCGCCGCCCATGCCGTGCGAGCCGGAGAACAGACTCATCAGCGCGTTGCCCGCGACCAGGCCGCCGGCGACGCCGGCCGCTGTGGTCAGCGCCGAACCGAGGAATCCGGAGCCCGAGCGCTGGAACATGCCCGGCTGATAGCTGGGGGCATATTGCGGCGGCGGTGGCGCGCCTGCTGATAGGCCGGCTGCTGGTGGCGGCGCTGCGCCCTGATTCCAGGCCGGCCCGGCGCCGCCCTGCTGCGGCGGTGGGGCCGAACGCGGAGCCGCCGCCGAACAGGCCGCCGAAGAAGCCGCCGCTCGAACCACGCTCTGCTGCGCTGCTGTTGCTGCTGTGCCTGCTGCTGGGCCTGTTGCACCGCCTGCTGCGCCTGCTGCAGCTCCCATTCCAGGCGCTGAATGCGGTTCTGCGCCTCGGCCAGCGCATGCTCCTGAATGAAGGCAAGCTGGGTCAGGCGGTAGCGCGCCTCCGGATAGCGGTTGAACTGCTCGGCGATCAGCCGGTCCGCCTCGGGATCGACCGGCGGCAGGGCGCGCGGCGTCGTCGCCGGGACCGAGCGCCGCCGAACGATGGCTGGCCGGGCGCCTGCGCGCCGCCGACGCGGGCGATGAACTGGGTGATGATGTCGCGTTCTTCGTTCGTCATTGGGGCAACCCTTGGGTTTTCCGTGCCGTGCGATGTGGCGCCGCTGCGCCAGGCGTTCAATGCGCGTGTGAGGCCCAGCCTGCGAACTTCGATCACCGGGCAGCGATCCATCACCACGGTGATGCCCGCCGCCCGCGCCCGTTCCGCAGCCGCCTCGTCCACGCACGCCCAGCTGCATCCAGACCACCCGTGCGCCCAGCCGGATCGCTTCGTCCACCGACGGCTCCGGCATTGGCCGAGGCGCGGAAGATGTCGACCATCTCCAGCGGCGCGGCGTCTGCCAGAGTGGCAACGACCGTGCGGCCATGGATGGTGCGGCCGGCCAGCATCGGGTTGACCGGCGTCGCGTCGTAACCGCGCGCAAGCAGGAAGCCGAACACGCCGTGCGAAGGCCGCCACGCCTTGTCGGAGGCGCCAACCACGGCGATGCGCCGTGTCGCGGTCAGGATCTCCCGGATCGTCTCGTCGCTCTGGCCATCGATGTTCATGGCATCAGACTGCTCCCGCCACGCTTTCGCCGCCAGCCACTGCTCGGCCCCCGGACGGCCACCCGGAGATAGCTCACGGGGCACATCATCCAGGGACCGCTTGCTCCGTTTCCGTGCCGGTGCTTTATGTCGCCCGCAACCAACCGAACAGGTCAGATGGACGCCGCGAAGCCCAGCTTCCAGGCCCTGATCCTGCGGCTGCACGACTTCTGGTCGCGGCAGGGTTGCGTGATCCTGCAGCCGTACGACGTGGAGATGGGCGCCGGCACGTTCCATCCCGCCACGACACTGCGTGCGCTCGGCCCGAAGCCCTGGCGCGCCGCCTATGTTCAGCCGAGCCGGCGGCCGACCGACGGCCGCTACGGCGAGAACCCGAACCGGCTGCAGCACTATTACCAATACCAGGTGATCATGAAGCCCAGCCCGGCGGACGCGCAGGACCTGCTGCTGGGAAGCTATCGCGAGATCGGCCTGGATCCCCTGCTGCACGATTTCCGCTTCGTCGAGGACGACTGGGAAAGCCCGACCCTCGGCGCCTGGGGGCTGGGCTGGGAGGTGTGGTGCGACGGCATGGAGGTGGGGCAGTTCACCTATTTCCAGCAGGTCGGCGGCATTCCGGTGACGCTGCCGAGCTTCGAGATGACCTACGGGCTCGAACGCCTGGCGATGTACGTGCAGGACAAGGACAACGTGTTCGACCTCGATTTCAACGGCGCCCGGATGGGCAGGCGTCAGCTACGGCGACGTGTTCCTGCGCGCCGAACGCGAATACAGCGCGTACAATTTCGAATATGCCGACACGGCGATGCTGACCCGGCATTTCGCCGACGCCGAGGAGGAGTGCGCCGCGTTGCTGGACCACGGGCTGGCGCTGCCGGCCTACGACCAGTGCATCAAGGCGAGCCACCTGTTCAATCTGCTGGATGCGCGCGGCGTGATCAGCGTGACCGAGCGGGCAAGCTATATCGGCCGTGTCCGCACGCTGGCGAAAGGCTGCTGCGAGGCGTGGGTATGCGGGCGAAACATCATA
Organism: uncultured Alphaproteobacteria bacterium; assembly: GCA_963790445.1. Classification (GTDB taxonomy): domain Bacteria; phylum Pseudomonadota; class Alphaproteobacteria; order Acetobacterales; family Acetobacteraceae; genus JAMXLO01. The sequence continues at coordinate 356,255 of CAWBON010000018.1, forward strand.
CAGCAAACGGAGGGAACGACGCGATGGACCGGAGACTGAGGATGTCGTGGTGACGGACGAAGAGGCATGCAAGCTCGCGGCCGAACTGGTCGAGCTGACCGGCGACAGCCTGGCAGTCTGCGGTGGTGACGGCGTTGCGCGAGGAGATCGAGCGCGAGCGCGACACGCGAGGCACGGCACGATCGGATCATGGCTATCACCCGCGACATCGCGCGGGGTTCGCGCCTGGCGGCGTGACACGTTTTGCGGGGGCGATAAGTCGGAGCGCCACGCGCTCGGATGCCCTCCGTAACCTGGTTCGAAGCATCGTTGGCGGTTGATGCGAACGGTGACGACCTGGCCAGTCGAAGGTTTGACGAAGCGGTGCGGCGTTTGCGGATCGAATTGATCCGACTTCACGCCCGAGCACGCCGAACAGGCGCGCGAGGCATGGCGCATGTTACGGCGAAAGCCGCACATCCCGCGCAACTGAACTTCGGTGACTGCATGGTCTACGGTGTCGCGAAGGCCGAGCGTGCGCCTCTGCTGTTCAAGGGCAACGACTTCTCGCAGACCGACATCGAGCCGGCGCTGAAGGACTGAGCATGCCGGAACTCTTCCTCGAACTGTTCAGCGAGGAAATCCCGGCGCGCATGCAGGCTCGCGCGGCGGACGACCTTGCCCGGCTCTGCACGCGAAGCGCTGGCGGCCTTGTCGCCCGCCGACGTACGAACCTTCTACGGCCCGCGCCGCATCGCGCTGGCGGCCGACGTCAGCGCCAAGGTCGCCGCCAGCAACACCGTCGAACGCGGGCCGCGGGCCAACGCGCCCGAGCAGGCGCTGGCGGGCTTCCTGCGCAAGCACAACGCGACGAAGCGAGCAGTTGCGCCAGGAAGGCGACTACTGGGTGCTGGAGAAGGCAGCGCCCGCGGTTGCCGCCGCGGACCTGATCGCCGGCGCCCTGCCTACGCTGCTGCGCCGTTTCCCGTGGCCGAAATCGATGCGCTGGGGCGGCACCAGCGAGTTCACCTGGGTGCGTCCGCTGCGGCGCATCGTCTGCCTGCTGGACGGCGCGGTGGTGCCGTTCGATCTGCGCGACGGCGCCGACGATGGCCATGGGCTGGCGTCGAGCAACCTGACCGAGGGCCATCGCTTCCACGCGCCCGGCGCGTTCGCCGTGGCGTCGCGCGACGACTGGGCGGCGAAACTGCGCGAGCACCGCGTGCTGGTCGATGCCGACGAACGCAAGCGGGTCATCAGCGAGGGCATCGCAGCTCTCGCGGCAGAACGGCAGATCGCAGCTGGTGGACGACCCCGGACTGCTGGACGAGGTGGCCGGCCTGGTCGAATGGCCGGTGCCGCTGCTCGGCCGGATCGACGACGACCTACATGGACCTGCCGCCGGAGGTCATGCAGGTCTCCATGCGCGTCAACCAGCGCTACTTCGCGTTCCGCAATCCGGACGGCGCCGCCGCGCCGTGTTTCGGCTTCGTCGCCAACATCGAGCCGGCGGACGGCGGCGCCACGTCGATCGCCGGCAACGAGCGCGTGCTGCGCGCCCGCTTCGCCGATGCGCGGCATTTCTGGGACCTCGACCGCAAGGCGCGGCTGGAAACGCGCGTGCCGCAGCTCGACCACGTCACCTTCCACGCGAAACTCGGCACCCAGGGCGAGCGGGTGCGCCGGCTGGCGCGCCTGGCCGAGGCGATCGCGCCACTGGTCGGCGCCGGCGCCGGCCCTGGCCGCGCGACGCCGCGCGGCTGGCCAAGGCCGACCTGGTCACCGGCATGGTCGGCGAGTTCCCCGAACTGCAAGGGCGTCATGGGCCGATACTACGCGCTGCACGATGGCGAGGACGCCTGGTCGCGGACGCCATCCGCGACCATTACGCGCCGCGGGGCCCGGCCGATCCGGTCCCCGCCGCGGAGGTGTCGATCGCCGTGGCGCTGGCCGACAAGCTGGACCAACTGGCTGGCTTCTTCGCCATCGGCGAGCGGCCGACCGGGGCTGGCGACCCCTACGCGCTGCGCCGCGCCGCTCTGGGCGTCATCCGCATCATCCGCGAAAACGCGCTGCGGCTGACGCTGATGCCGTTGCATCGCCGACTCGCCGCTGCGGCTCCGGGGACTGCGGTCGTCGAGGCGACAGGCTGCCTGGCACTCACGCGGAGGCCGGCGCGCGGACCGACGCGGGCTCCCGGCCGCCAGGCATCGACAGATCACTGCTGTGATGGATTTCCTGGCCGAACGCCTGCGTGTCCAGTTGCGCGCCGAGGGCGCCCGCCACGATGTGCTGGCCGCCGTGTTCGCCGCCGGCGCCGGATGACGACATCACGCGCCTGCTCGCGCGCACCGACGCGGTCAGCCGCGCTGCTGCGGTCCGGATGACGGCGCCAACCTGCTGACCGCCTACCGCCGCGCCGCCAATATCCTGCGCATCGAGGACCGCAAGGACGGGCCGCCACGACCGGCGACCCGGATCGTGATCTGCTGCGGAACCGCCGAGGAAATCGTCCTGGCGCAGGCGTTGCGCCGTCACGGAAAGCACTGTTATACTGCTGCTCGAGCAGAGAAATTCGCGAGCGCAATGGCTGCCATGGCCCAGCTCCGCGCGCCGCTGGATACTTTCTTCGATAAGGTGACGGTGAACGCGCCGGAGCCGGATATGCGCCGCAATCGTTTGCGTCTTCTTGCATACTCGTGCGGTCAACGATGGACCGCGTTGCCGACTTTTCAAGAATCGAGGGCTGAATTGCCATGAACAAGTGGGTTTACAGCTTCGGCGCGCGGCGACAACGAAGGCGGCGCGGACATGCGCAACCTGTTGGGCGGCAAGGGCGCCAACCTGGCGGAGATGGCGGCGATCGGCCTGCCGGTGCCGCCCGGCTTCACGCTGACCACCGAAGTCTGCACCGCGTTCTACCAGAACCAGCGGAACTACCCGAACGAGCTGTCACTCGCAGGTCGTGATGCGCTTGGCCAGATGGAAAAGGCCGTCGGCCAGAAGTTCGGCGACAAGCGGCGGCCGCTGCTGGTCTCGGTGCGCTCCGGCGCGCGCGTGTCGATGCCGGGCATGATGGACACCGTGCTCAACCTCGGCCTGAACGACGCCACCGTCGAAGGCCTCGGCGCCGAAGCCAACGACGAACGCTTCGCCTGGGATTCCTATCGCCGCTTCATCCAGATGTACGGCTCGGTCGTGCTCGGCGTCGATCACCACCAGTTCGAGGAGATCATCGAGCACACCAAGCTGGAAGCCGGCGTGACCGAGGACACCCAGCTTACCGCGCAGGACTGGCACCGTGTCGCCGACAGCTACAAGGACATGATCGAGGCCGAGACCGGCAAGCCGTTCCCGCAGGACCCCGCAGGAGCAGCTCTGGGGCGCGATCGGCGCGGTGTTCGGCTCATGGATGAACCCCCGCGCGATCACCTATCGCCAGCTGCACGACATTCCCGCCGAATGGGGCACCGCGGTGAACGTGCAGGCCATGGTGTTCGGCAACATGGGCGACGACTGCGCCACCGGCGTGTGCTTCACCCGCGATCCGTCCACCGGCGAGAACATGTTCTACGGCGAATATCTGGTGAACGCGCAGGGCGAGGACGTGGTGGCCGGCATCCGCACGCCGCAGCCGCTGTCAGGTCGCGCGCCAAGCCGGACGAGACGCCGCTGGAAGTGGCGATGCCGGCGGCCTACGCCGAACTGATGGCGGTGCGGGAAAAGCTCGAGCAGCACTACCACGACATGCAGGACATCGAGTTCACCGTGCAGCAGAACAAGCTGTTCATGCTGCAGACCCGCAACGGCAAGCGCACCGCGGCGGCGAGCCTGCGCATGGCGGTGGACATGGCGCGCGAAGGCCTGATCGACGAGGCCGAGGCGGTGCGGCGGGTCAATCCGTCGGCGCTGGACCAGTTGCTGCATCCGACGCTGGATCCCAAGGCGCCGCGCACGCTGCTGGCGAAAGGGCTTGCCGGCCAGTCCCGGCGCGGCATCGGGCGCGGTGGTGTTCACCGCCGATGAGGCGGAAAGCCGCGCGCAGAAGGGCGAGGCGATCATCCTGGTGCGGGTCGAGACCAGCCCGGAGGATATCCACGGCATGAACGCCGCCCGCGGCATCCTGACCACGCGCGGCGGCATGACCAGCCACGCCGCGGTGGTGGCGCGCGGCATGGGCCGGCCTTGCGTGGCCGGCGCCGGCGGCATCTCGATCGACTACACAACGCAGACGCTGTCCGCCGGCCGGCAAGACGGTGCGCGCCGGCGAGATCATCACGCTGGACGGCGCGACGGGCGAGGTGTTCATCGGCACCGTGGCGATGATCGAGGCCGGCGATGTCCGAGCGATTTCGCCACGCTGATGGAATGGGCCGACAAGGCGCGCCGCATGAAGGTGCGCGCCAACGCGGAGACGCCGCTGGATGCCGAGACGGCGAAGAAATTCGGCGCCGACGGCATCGGCCTGTGCCGCACCGAGCACATGTTCTTCGATCCGGAGCGCATCAGCGCCGTGCGGCAGATGATCATGGCACCCGACGAAGCCGGCCGCCGCACGGCGCTGGCCAGGCTGCTGCCGTTCCAGCGCGACGATTTCCAGCAAGCTGTTCCGCATCATGGGCGATCTGCCGGTGACCATCCGGCTGCTCGATCCGCCGCTGCACGAATTCCTGCCGCATGCGCGAGGCGGAAATGGAGGAGGTGGCGCGGGCGCTGGGCGCGAACGTCGAGGCGATGCGCCGCCGCGCCGCGGAACTGGCGGAAGCCAACCCGATGCTGGGCCATCGCGGCTGCCGGCTGGGCGATTTCGTATCCGGAAATCTACGAGATGCAGGCGCGCGCGATCTTCGAGGGCGCGCTGGCGGTGGCGAAGGAAACCGGCACGCGCGCCGGTGCCGGAGATCATGATCCCGCTGGTGGGCGTGACTGAAGGAACTGGAGATCACCCGCGCGCAGGTGGACAAGGTGGCGGAGGAGGTGTTCGCCGCGGCCGGGCGCCGATCGAGTACACCGTCGGCACGATGATCGAACTGCCGCGCGCGGCGCTGATCGCCGACAAGATCGCCGAGGTCGCGGATTTCTTCAGCTTCGGCACCAACGACCTGACGCAGACGGTGTTCGGGCTGTCGCGCGACGATGCCGGCAAGTTCCTGCCGCAGTACGTCGAGCTGGGCATCCTGCCGAAGGATCCGTTCGTCTCGATCGACGTCGAGGGCGTCGGCGAGATGGTCCGCATCGCCACGGAGCGTGGGCGGAAGACCAAGCCGCATCTGAAGCTCGGGATCTGCGGCGAGCACGGCGGCGATCCGGCCTCGATCGCGTTCTGCCAGGAGGTCGGGCTGGATTACGTGTCGTGCAGCCCGTACCGCGTGCCGGTGGCGCGGCTGGCGGCGGCGCAGGCGGCGCTGGGGCTGGAGAGCGATCGGACGGCGTAGCGTAGCTTGACGATTCTCGGGGATATGCTCCGAATATCCCATTAGTCGGGAGCTTATGTCGTGGCATGCGTCAAGGTTGGGGGCAAGGCCGCACCGGAAGGCGCTGGCGACTGCTGGACGTGGACCGCGCTGGACGCGGACACGAAGCTGATCGTCGCCTATCTGCTGGTGGTCGCGACGCCTCATATGCCAACGCCTTCATGCAGGACGTAGCGGACCGGCTAGGCGACGCGCGTGCAGATGACCACCGATGGGCACAAGGCGTATCTGGACGCGGTTGAGGGCGCGTTCGGTGCCGATATCGACTATGGCATGTTGATCAAGACCTATGGCGAGCCAGTCGGCGCCCTGGGTCGCTACAGCCCCGGCGAATGCACGGGCGCCGAGAAGAAACGTGTCGAAGGTCGCCCGATCCGAACACATCAGCACCAGCTATGCCGAGCGCCAGAACCTGACGATGCGGATGTCCATGCGTCGGTTCACTCGGCTGACGCAACGCTTCAGCAAGAAGGTCGAGAACCACGAACACATGGTTCGGCTCTATGCGGTCTGGTACAACTTCGTGAAGATGCACCGGACGCTCGTTGGGGTAAGAACTTTGGGGTTCGCGCCTGCCTGTGGATGTTGCTTATTCCGCCGAGCTGTCCGGGGGCGAGCAGGTCGATGTCGCCTGCCGCAAATGTAAGCAAAAAAAGGAATATTCAACCACAGATGCACACAGATTCACGCGGATAAGATCGGATCCTCGGGTGCGAGCATGCTCACTGATCTAATCTGTGTGCATCTGTGTGCATCTGTGGTCGAAACTGCTTGCTTCTGGGTCCGAACGGAGAGCGCCATATCAGCACATGTAGGTCGCTGTGTTAGCGCCTATGGGCGCCGCCCGGCCTTGGTGTGTCTCTCCCGCGGCTTTTACCCTGAACACCGGCCTTGCGATTGTCTGCGCGTTCACCTTGCGCGTTCGCCCGTTCCCAACGCGTGTGGTGTTGCCATCGGGCTTGCCAGTCGCCGGCGAGATGCTGACCAGCCACGTTCACCGGATCGACACGCGAGCCCTCAGGCCACGCGTCGGCTGGACAGCGCCCCCGGCAACTGCGTGATCGCGTGGTCGATCAGGTGGGAATCCGCGTCGGCCGATAGCCCCTCCGCGATTACCTGGCGCGCCGCCGACGTGGCAACTTCGACGGCGGTCAGGCGCACCTCGTCCACCGCGGCCTTCTCGGCGGCGGCGATGCGATCCAACGCCATCTGCTCGCGCCGGCGCGCCGCGGCTTCGGCTTCGGCAGCGGCGGCGGCGGCAACTCGGCCGGCTTCGGCCTTGCGCACCCTCGATCAGCGCCTGCGCCTCACGCAGCGCATCGGCGCGGCGGGCTTCGGCATCGCGCAGCATCGCTTCGGCTTCCCGGCGCAGCCTGGCGGCTTCCTCCAGTTCCGCGCGGACCTTGGCGCCCCGATCGTCCAGCATCGCCGCCAGCGCCGACCACAGCTTGCGGCCGAAGATGACGAAGAACAGGATGAATGCGATCAGCACCCAGTTGCGCGGTTCGGCGAAGAAGCCTGCCTCGTGCATGACGCTCGCCTCCTCAGCCGATCCGACGCGCTGCCAAAGCCGCGCCGACAGCGCCATTCAACCGCTGCGGATCAGCCGGCGCGCCGGTCAGCCGGGCGATCACCGTCGCCGCCGTTTCGGTCGCAACCTCACGCAGCGCGCTCATGGCCGCCGCGCGCGCCGCATTGATCTGCGTCTCGGCTTCCTGCAACTGCTTCTCCAGCCGCTCGTTCAGTGCCGCGATGCGCACCGACCGCTGCCTGCTTCGCCTTGTCCAGCGCGGCGTTGATCGCAGCCTGAGCCTCGGCCCGCGCGCGCGCCGTCGCTTCGGCAACTTCCTGCGCTGCCTCGTCCGCGCGCGTCTTGGAAGCCCGCGCGGTTTCCAGATCGGCGGCGATATGCCGCGCACGCTCCTCGATCACCGCGGCCACGCGCGGCAGGGCGAAGCGCGACAGCACGACGTACAGCAATGCGAAGATGATCGCGCCCCAGACCACCTGGCTGGTGGTCAGCGGATTGCCGAAGTCGAGCTGCGGCATGCCCTCTGCGCGCGCGGCAGCCGGCGCCAGCAGCAGCGTCGCAATCAGTGCCGATAGGCGAAGCGGCATCAGACGAACAGAATGATGAACGCGATCACCAGCGCGTACAGCGCCACCGCCTCGGTCAGCGCGAACCCAAGAATGGCGAGGCCGAACACCCGGTCGCGCGCCGCCGGATTGCGCGCCACGCTGGTGACCAGCGCCGCGAAGATGTAGCCGATGCCGACGCCGACGCCCGACAGAGCGATAACGGCAATGCCGGCGCCGATCGCCTTTGCGGAAGCGAGATCCATGGTCGTGATTCCTTTTGGTTAGTGTAGATGCACCGCGTCGTGCAGATAGATGCAGGTCAGCACGGCAAACACGTAAGCCTGCAGCGTCGCCACCAGCAGTTCGAAGCCGATCAGCACGACGTTCACCGCGAGCGAAAAGCCCGCCGGGATCAGGAAGATCAGCCCGGCGCCACCCAGCATGATGACGAACGCGCCGAACACCTCCAGCATCACGTGGCCGGCCATCATGTTGGCGAACAGGCGCACGGACAGCGAGATCAGCCGCGACACGTAGGACAGGATTTCGATCGGCACCAGCAAGCGGCATCAGCGCCATCGGCACGCCCTTCGGCACGAAGTAGCTGAAGAAATGCCAGCCGTGGATGCGGATCGCGACGAACGTCACCAGACCGACGACGAACACGGTCAGCGCCAGCGTGACGGCGATGTGGCTGGTGAAGGTGAAGAAGTACGGAAACACGCCCAGCAGATTGCCGAACAGAATGAAGAAGAACAGCGTGAACACGAACGGGAAGTACGCGCGGCCTTCCGGACCGATGGTCTCCGGTACACATGCCCAGCACGGTCTCGTACGCCATTTCGGCAGCCGATTGCAGCCGGCCCGGCACCATCGCGCGCGGCCGCATGCCGAGCCATAACAGGCCGAATGTCAGCAGGCCGGCGATGACCATCATCAGGTTGGCCTGGGTGAAATTCACCGAGGCACCGATGGGGCCAAGCGCGGGTTCCAGCTTGAACTGGCTCAGCGCGTCAATCGATCCTCCGGCCGCCACCTGTCGTCCCCTGTCCTATTTCGCCCAGTCCGGTGTAGCCCAGTCCCGTGTCGCCTAACGCGGCGCGAACACCCGCCACACGTTGAGTACCCCAGCCGCGCCGCCCAGCAGAACGAACACCGCCGTCAGGATGGGTTTGGTACCGAACAGATAATCCAGCCCGTAGCCGATGGCGACCGCCACGACCAGGGCTGAGACCAGCTCGATCCCCACCCGCAGGCCGACCCCCATGGGGCTCATGCCGCCCATGTCATCGGACCTGTTGCCCGACCCTGGGGGAGGGGCGTCGAGCCCCTGCCTGCTGCGGGCGGCTTTGAGCCGCTCCTCGAAGGAACGCTCTTCGCCGCCCGATTCCTCGCTCATGTCCGCTCCTGGCAGGCTGCCCTGCCGGAAGGCCGGGGCTTGCTACAGGGGGGGTCTGGCAGTGTCAAGAATGTAACCACCGCGCGGCGGCGGCATATCCGGCGCGTTGCGTCGGAGGGGCGGGACGAGTAGCGGTTTCGTGCGCGATCATAGCCGAGACCACGTCGCGGCGGTCGGCCTTCATCGCGCGCATCGATCAGCATCTGGAAGAACATGTCGCGCTGCGCGTTGCTGCCGCCCAGCAGGCGGATCTGCGGCTGCCGAGGCGCCAGCAGATCGACGACGCGGGCATAATCGCCGCGACGGTGCGCCTGCGCCGCCTCGCAGACCGGAATGACCACATCGGTGATCGCGGGCGCGGTCCATAGCGCGAGGGTCGGCGGCGAGTTCGCGCAGCGCGGCAACGAACCGGGCAGCGGCGGCGTCGCGTCCGGTCGCCACCAGCGCCAGCATCAGATGCGGCACCATCAGCAGATGACCGACCTCGCCGATGCGGGCTTCGGCCTTGTCCGCCAACTCCTGCCAGCGGTCGCCGACATCGACACCGAGCTGTTCCAGCCGCCACAGCAGCGCGGCGGCGTTCTGCAGATCGACGTAATGGTCCGGTGTCGCCTTGGTCATCGGGTCGTCGAAGTTGCGGATGTCCGCGTCGTAGCTCCGCATCACCGCGTCCACTTCGCCCAGGTCGAGCCGCAGCAGGGCGCGATGCCACCAAAGGTGATGGATCAGGTTGTTGCCCAGCGACCAGTTGATGACCTGGCCGCCGAGCCAGTCGCTGCCCTCCCGCGAGCGGCAGTCGGTGTCCATGATGTGCGCCTTGACGTGATGCGCGAAGTAGTTGGTCGGGTCGCGTTCCAGCGCCGCATCGATCGCGCGTTCCGCGGGTTTGGTGTCGCCGACCTCCTCATGCGCGAATGCCCAGATGGTCTGGCTGCAATCGTAGCCCGGCAGATCGGCGGACCAGCGCGGACGCGACGCGGTCCGCCTGTTCCAGGATCGGCTTGGTCTGGCCATGGCGGAACCAGATGGTGTCGCAGATGCGGAACGCCAGCAGATCGGTCGGGTGCGCGTCGAGAATCTGCTGCCAGGCACTGAATGTTTCGTCGAGCGATCCGCGATGCCAGGCATTCGCCGCGGCGAGATGCAGCCGTTCCCGCGCGGTGATGTTCGCAGCGCCGGCCCGTGCGCTCGCCAGCGTTGCATCGATCTGCGCCCGATTCGCGGGGTTGGCCGCGATCAGCAGCAGATACGCCTTCAGGCAGTGACCCATGACGAAGCCGGGATCTGCCGCAAGCGCGCGCCCGGCCAGCACCATGGTGTCGGCGTGGAATTTCAGGAAATGCTCGACCGATCGATCGAACAAGGCGACGGCCTCCGCGCTGTCGGTGGAGAGTGCCAGGCCGCGTTCGTCCTGTTTCATGTTGCAGGTGCTCCCATGCCGATCCGAAGCCGGTTGCCGCCTTCGGCACCGAGTGCGTTGCGCAATGCGGTGAGCAGGGCGACGATCGATGGTGCCGCGCGGGGCGGTCGATTGGCTGTGCGTCGGGCCGGTGTTTGCAGCAGCCAGCGTGCCGGACGCATGTCCGATGCGGCGCGTTGCAAGGTATAGGTCGCCGTCGCCGGTGGTGATCTGCAGACCCGTATCGGTCGCTTCGATGCGCCCCTGCACGCCCCACAGCGTCAGGCAATCCAGCAACAGACGCGCGAAGTTCAGAGTGTGTCACAGCGAAGTCTTTGCGCCTCCCCTTGCGGGAGGGGGCAGGGGGACGGTATGCGCGTTCAGAGAGGGTTGGCGCAGGAAGCCCTCCCCGCAACCGCCTGCCACAAGGGGCGGTGGAGGATTTTTTGGCATCGCTGATCACAACCGCGGACCCGCGAACATCTCCTCGGCGATCTTGCGATGCTGCCACTTCCCATCACCGAGACTGCCCTTCCACACACCGCCCTCAACCACCACCTTGCCGCGCAGGATCGTCATGCTCGGCCACGCCTGCATCGTGCGGCCCTCCCACGGCGTGTAGTCCGCTTCGTGCAGATCCTGCGCGCGGATCACCCGCTTGTCCGCCGGGTCGAGCACGCAGATGTCGGCATCCGAGCCAGCCGCCAGCGCACCCTTCCGTGGATACAGCCCCATGATCTTCGCCGCGTTGGTGGACACCAGATCGACGTAGCGCGACAGCGAATAGCCGCGATTGCCCACCATCTCTGTATACATCAGCGCCACGCGCGGCTCGACGCCGGCATTGCCGCCGGTGGTGTCGTCGATGCGCGCGCCTTGCAGCTTCTTCGCCAGCGTGCAGCAGATTTCGTCCGTGGCCACGCAGTTGATGCAGCCATCCAGCGTGCCCGCCCACAACGCCGCCTGATCCTCTGCCGACTTCAGCGACGGATAGGTGTGGTAGATCTGCCCGTTCTGCCGTTTGTAGTCCTCATTGGTATACAGCATGTACTGATGCAGCGACTCACCGTAGATCGACACGCCGCGCGCGCGGGCTTCGCGGATCGCCGACACGCCACTCGCCGCGGACGTGTGCATCATGTAGAGCGCGGCGCCGACCTTCTCCGCCAGGCGGATCACCCGGCGAAACGATATATCCTCCGACAATGTGTTGTGTACCTCTGCCATGTTGGCGAATCCCGTCCGTCCCTCGCGGATCAGCTTGCCGTACATGTGCATCACGATGTCATTGTCCTCGGAGTGGATGACACCGAGCCCGTGATGGTCGCGCAGCACCTGGAACACCTCCCAGATGTCGCCGAAATCCACCATGCGTCCCTTGCGCGACGGCGTGATATCGGTGGTGAATATCTTCACCGTCGGAAAGCCGGCCTGGATCGCTTCGGCGAGCTGACCCGGCAGTTCCACCGGCAGATCGCCCTCCACCATGATGTGCTGCGCGTAATCGCACGCGCAGTGACCCCGCCAGTCTGCTTCGCGCGTCTCGATCGCCTCGCGCACGTCCTTGCCCTGCGATGCGCGGGTGAAGTCGATCATCGTCGTCGTGCCGCCATGCACCGCGGCGCGCCCGACGACATCCGGCGGATCGGTCAGGCCTGCGCTGCCGTCCGGATTTGGCAGGTGCCATTTGCAGTGCACGTGCGGATCGATGCCGCCTGGCATGACGATCTTGCCGCGCGCATCGATCAGCCGCGCGCCGTCCGGTACTGGCAGGCTGCCGCCGGCGGCCATCGCGACGATTTGCTCGCCGGCGATGGCGATGTCGTAGGCACCGACACCCTGCGGCGTGACCACGGTATCCCCGCGCACCACCAGATCGACCATCGCTGCTTCCTCCCGGTATTCTGCCCGGTATGGTTCCGCGTCTGGCGCGGTCCGGCAAGAGCCGGTGCCCGAGCAGGGCAATCGGGTGAACGCGCCAAAGACGCCGAAGATGCTGACCGGCCCGCTTTTCGCTGTCATTGCGAGCCAGGCGAAGCAATCGTCCGCGAGTTGGGGGCACACACCGTGACTGACCTGTACTGACCTGACGACCTGGATTGCCGAGTCGCCGCGCCCCTCGCGAGACAGCGGTGCACCCGCTTGCCCGGCGGCGCCCGGTCACCAATCCCGGTCGGTCGATGCGCTCGCAAGCCGAAGCTTGACTTCATCCACGGGAGGCGCATGTAGGACAGGGTCTCTGGCCGAGTCCTCCCACTCCCGAGAACCAAGCCCCGCGCTGCCGAATACGTGGCGTTATCCGGTTGACTGCAAAAGAGAAGACATGAACGACTCCGAGCCTGACGACGCACGACTCCGTTCAGCGGAAGTGCAGATGCGGCGTGCCCTTGGATTGAGAAGCGATGCACCGGCATCGGACGTCCATCATCCGGCGCCAGTGACCAACGGATCGCATCCGCCCAGGCGGCGTTTTGTGCATGATGGCGAGGTGCCGGTCACCGTGGTCCGTCGCGACCACCACCACGATGGTGACGTCGGTACCAATCAGCTCGAAGCGGCACGTCAGGTGATCAGGTCGCAGGCAGCCGCGAAGGAACGTGCCGAGCGATCGCTGGAAGAGGCCCAGGTCGCGAATCGCGATCTCCAGACGAAGCTGGCCCACGAGCGACTTGCCAAAGCCGAGGCGCTGGAAGCGATCCAGCGATTGGAGTCGGACAGGCAGGCCATGCAACAGACCCTTCAATCGGCGCAGGCGGAACTTGCGGCGGAGCGTGTGGCTCGACAGGGCATTGAGGAAAAGCTCAGGGCGGCCGTGGCGGAGCGTCAGGAGGCAGCGCGGCGCCTGCGGGAGATGGAATCCCGCGCCGCTCCAGTCGAACCAGCCGCGGAGCGCAAGGTGGCGATAAAGGCCCCTCGTACGGCCAGGCCTGTCACGCCGGAGACAGTGGACCTCGGCGTGAAGCCCAGGCGTGGACGACCGCCCAAGGTCGTCGCCGAGGAATCCGATATTGTGGAGTGGTGGAAACCGGGCTGGCAGAAAAAGTTTCGGTAACGATTGCCTGGCGTTCAAGTCTGGGCTGATCGCACCAAGGCAAGCCGTAGATACTCATCGAACGCCTATCGCTGCCCGCCGAAGATATCCCGCAGCACCGCACCTGCCGCGCCGGCTTCCACCGTCTGCGTGGTCGTCGCCTGGCTGCGCCCGAGATACGGCGACAGCGCATGCGCCAGGTTCGGCACCGTCAGCGATTGCAGCCAGATCCGGCCCGGCCCGGTAAGCTGCACCAGGAAAATCCCATCGCCGCCGAACAGCGCATTGGTGATGCCGCGGATCGTGGTGATGTCGAACGACACGCTTTCCTCGAACATTCCCACATGGCCGGGATGCACCAGCAGCGTCTCGCCCGCGCCCAGTTCGTGGCTGACCACCTCGCCGCCGAGTTCCACCCAGGCGGTGCAGGTGCCGGACAGCCGCTGCAACACGAAGCCCTCGCCGCCGAACAGACCGGCGCCAAGGGAGCGCTGCAGCCCAATGGACAGCTCCGCCCCGGCGGTGCCGCACAGGAAGCCGTGCCGATGCACCAGGTAGCCGCGGCCGGGCTGCACTTCGACCGGCATGATCTGGCCCGGTATCTTGGCGGCGAACGCGACTGCGCCATTGCCGCCCGCCGCGCTGAATTCGGTCATGAACAGACCGCCGCCGGACACCGCGCGCGTGATCGCACCCCACAATCCGCGCGAACCCGCTGCCGACGTCGAGGTGCGCATTTGCACATTGGCGGTCATCCACGACAGTTCACCGGGTGTCGCGACGATCGTGTCGCCAGGCTCCAGGCCGATCTCCAGCACTGGCATGGTGGTTCCGGTGATACGCGACTGCATGGGCGGGCCCTCCGAGGGATGATTTCGCAACGCGCACATTGGCATACCCTACAGTTCGGTGTCAGTGATTCAGGGCGGCGGCCGGACGTGGGCCGTCACGTCGCGGCCGTCGCGTTGACCCATCAGCAGCGGCGTCGCCATACTCCGCCGCAAAACCCGACGGGAGGCGGACATGCAGAATCGGATCGGCCGGCGCGCCGCATTGGGATTGGCCGGCGCCGCTACGGTGATGCGGCATGCGCGCGGCGCCGCATTCGACTGGAAGCAACACAGCGGCGCTTCCCTGCACTTCATGGTGTCGGTGCATCCGTGGACCGATTGGGCACAGAAGCAGCTTCCCGCGCTGGAAGCCGACACCGGCATCAAGGTCAACTGGGAAATCCTGTACGAAGACCAGTTGCGTCAGAAACTGCCGTTGACGCTGCGATCCGATCCAGGTGCGGTCGACGGATTCTTCACGTTGCCGTCCTGGGATGCCACCGCGTTCAACCGCGCGAAATGGTACACGCCGCTCGACAAGCTGATCCACTCCGATGCCACGGCGCCCGACTGGGACTTTGCCGACTTCTTCCCCAACATCGCCAAGATCCATGTGATCGACGGCGAACAGATCGGCGTGCCGATCACCATCGAGTTGCAGGCGCTGTTCTACAACAAGGCGATGCTGGCGGCGAAGCAGTTGTCACCGCCGACGACGCTGGACGCGCTGATGGACAGCGCGACGAAACTGAAGGACGCGGCGCAGGACGTCTCCGGCGTCGTCACGCGCGGCGACGGCGTGCAGGCGGTGTACACCTTCTCGCCGTTCCTGTTCGCGTTCGGCGGCCGATGGCAGGATGACAAGGGCAATCCGGAACTCGGCAGCCCCGCGATGGTGAAGGCGCTGAAATACTACGGCGACCTGCTGCGCGCCGCCGGGCCGCCGAACATCCTCGGGATGCAATGGAAAACCACCTACCCGCTGTTCCAGCAGGCGCGCGCGGCGATGTTCATCGATGCCACGAACTTCCTGACATATTTCAAGGACCCGTCGCAGTCGCGCGTGGTGGACCAGGTCGCGGTCGCGCCATTGCCGGCGGGGCCGGGTGGCGCGCACAGCACGGTGATTTCGTGGGGACCCGCGATCGCCGCATCGTCGAAGCAGCAGGCCGCGACATGGACCGCGATCCAGTGGCTGACCTCGAAGAAGATGATGATCGCGTCCACGCAGACCACGCATCTGCCGCCATCGCGACAGTCGATCTACAATAGCGACGTCTACACGCAATCGGTGCCGCCGGACATGATCCAGGCGACCAAACTGGAAATCCCCAACGCGGTGCCGAACGGCGCCAATCCGCTGGTGGTGCCGGTGCCGGAGGTGCGCGCCGCGATCGGTCAGGCGATCGTCGCGGCGTTGCAAGGCGGCGATGCGGAAAAGGCCGCGAACGCCATGCAGAAGCAGGTGATGCAGATCCTGAATGGCTGAACGCCGCCCGCGCCGCAAGCTGACACCCCTGCTGCTGTCGCTGCCCGCCCTTGTCGTCATGGCGGCGGTGATGGGATTCCCGCTGCTCTATCTGTGCTTCATGAGCCTGCATCGCTGGTCGATGGTGGGCTTCGAACCGCCGCGCTTCATCGGCCTGCACAACTTCACCGCACTGGCCGACGATGAACGCTTCACCGACTCGCTGATGGCGCACGCTGCTGTTCACCGCACTCGGCGTCGCGTCCAACATTCCCGCCGGCCTTGGCATCGCATTGCTGCTCAACCAGCGTTTTTTCGGCCGCAATCTGCTGCGCGCGCTGATGATCCTGCCGATGGTCGCGACGCCGGCCGCCATGGGCCTGGTGTGGGTGGTGATGCTCGATCCCACACTCGGCATCGTGCGCTTCATGTTCCGCGCCATCGGCGTCGCCAACCCGCCGCTGTGGCTGTCGGACCCGTTCTGGGTGCTGCCAACGCTGGTTTTCGTCGATGCCTGGATGTGGACGCCGATGGTGGCGCTGATCTGCTTCGCGGGCCTCGCCGCGCTGCCGGCCGAACCGTTCGAGGCAGCGCGCGTCGATGGCGCCTCCGCCTGGCAGCGCTTCCGTTTCATCACGCTGCCGCTGCTGATGCCCACGCTGCTGGTCGCGGTCATGCTGCGCGTGATGGACCTGCTGAAGGTGATCGACATCGTCTATGTCATGACCGGCGGCGGTCCCGGCCATGCGTCGGAGACGATCAACGTCTACAACTACCTGGTCGCGTTGAGCTACGACCGGATCGGCTACGGCGCGGCAGTCGCGCTGGTGCTGTTCGCCATCGTGCTGCTGTGCACGGTCGCCCTGGTGTACGCACGGCGGCGCACCGCATGAGGCTGCGCCCAGCCACCACGCTGACCGCGCTCGCAAGCTGGCTGGTCGTGTTGGCGTTCATGGCGCCGTTCGCCTGGATGGTGCTGGGCAGCTTCAAGACGACGCTGGACTTCCTGGCCTATCCGCCGGTGTTCGTGTTCCGCCCGACGCTGGACAACTACCGCCAGGTATTCGCCGACAATTCATTCCTGCGCTACCTGCTGAACAGCACCATTGTCGCGGCCGGCGCCACCTCGATTGGCCTGCTGCTGGGCATCCCGGCCGCCTATGCGCTGGCGCGCTGGCGGCAGACGGCGCTGGGCATTTTGCTGCTGGCGGCGCGGATGGCGCCCGGCATCGCCTTCCTGATCCCGCTGTTCGTCATGTTCCTTCAGCTGCATCTGGTGGGCAGCTACACCAGCCTGATCCTCAGCCACCTGATCTTCACCCTGCCGCTGACCGTATGGATGATGGTCAGCTTCATCGAGGCGGTGCCGCGCGAGATCGAACAGGCCGCGCTGATCGATGGATGTTCCGTGCTGGGCGTCATCCTGCGCGTGATCGTGCCGCTGACCGCGCAGGGGATCGCCGCAACGTCGATCCTGGCGTTCATCGCATCATGGAACAACTTCCTGTTCGCGCTGGTGCTGGCGAACGATCGCACCAAGACGCTGCCGGTCGCGGTACTCGGTTATATCGGCTACAACTCGATCCAGTGGGGCACGCTGATGGCGGCGGCGACGTTCATCACGCTGCCGGTGCTGGTGCTGGCGATGTGCGTGCAGCGCTACATCGTGCGCGGACTGGTGTCCGGCGCGGTGAACGGTTGAGGCTGTTGGTCCCTCGGCGGGGCACGACAAGCAAGCTGAAAGGTGTTTTTCCGGATGCTGCCGACGGGTGATTACGGAAGTGTTGTTGGGTTCAAGTGCGTCTGTTCCTGCGACTGGTGGGGCTGCGATCACGGTCGGAGGCGATTGATTTCGGCGGCTGGGGGGTTACGCTGATGCCTACTGGAGAGCGGCGCCAGCCGTTCGCAATTAGATGCGCGACGGCAGCTACGTAAATGCCGTCTGCCGCACATCCGAGGAGGTTGCGTTGCCTGAACCCGAACGCATTGATCCGCGCCGATCGGCACTGATCGCTTACGACGTCTGCCAGCGCGCGCTGGAGCCTTCGGATCCTGCCCGGAGGGTTGCGATGCGCCCCGTGCTGGATGCCTGGGTGCGGATGATCGCGGTCGCGCGGGCGTCGGGGCTACCGGTGATCTACACGACGCCGGTCAGCCGCGCCGACGGCGCCGATGTCGTCATGCTGCCGACCGATCTTTCGGCAGAGACCGGCGTGCCGCCACTGACCAACGGTGTCGAGGGCTCGACAGAGGCGGGCTTCCCCGATGAGATCGCGCCGCGGGCCGAGGATTATGTTTTCCTCAAGCGCCGGCCGAGTGCTTTCTATGGGACAGGCGTCGCGGAGCTGTTGCATATGCTGCGGCGCAACGTGGTTATTATCGGCGGCGGAGCCACCAATCGCGGCGTTGAGACGAGTGTGCGCGAGGCTTTCAACATGGATCTCGCATGTGTTGTGGTGCGCGAGTGCTG
Organism: uncultured Alphaproteobacteria bacterium; assembly: GCA_963790445.1. Classification (GTDB taxonomy): domain Bacteria; phylum Pseudomonadota; class Alphaproteobacteria; order Acetobacterales; family Acetobacteraceae; genus JAMXLO01. The sequence goes on from CAWBON010000018.1 coordinate 374,384, forward strand.
TTGGGGCGGCGATGCGGCGGCGCATGCGTACAGCCTCGACAAGGCGATGAAGATGTACGGGCGCATCCGGCGGCTGGAACAGGTCGCGGCGATGCTGCAGGCATGAGGCGGCGTTGGAGGAATAGCACGGCTTGACGCTGGCTGAGCGGTAAGGCCACGCTACGGGTCACACATCCGGAGCTTCGAACATGTCCGATACATCCGAGTACACGCCGCCGAAGGTTTGGGTCTGGAACAAGCCGAGTGGTGGGCGGTTCGCGAACATCAACCGGCCGATTTCGGGGGCGACGCAGGAGAAGGAACTGCCGGTCGGTCGGCATCCGCTGCAGCTTTATTCGCTGGGCACGCCGAATGGCGTGAAGGTCACGGTGATGCTGGAGGAGCTGCTGGCGCTGGGGCACAGCGGCGCGGAGTACGATGCGTGGCTGATCAGGATCAACGAGGGCGATCAGTTCGGCAGCGGCTTCGTTGCGATCAATCCGAACTCCAAGATACCGGCGCTGCTGGATCGTAGCGGTCCGAAGCCCATTCGGGTGTTCGAGACCGGCGCGATCCTGGTGTATCTGGCGGAGAAGTTCGGGGCGTTCTTGCCGACGGAACCTGCGGCGCGCGCGGAGTGTTTGTCATGGCTGTTCTGGCAGATGGGCAGCACACCGTACGTCGGCGGCGGGTTCGGGCATTTTTATGCGTATGCGCCGGTGAAGATCGAATATGCCATCGACCGGTTTGCCATGGAGACGAAGCGGCTGCTGGATGTGCTGGACAAGCGGCTGGCGGAGAGTGAGTACCTGGCGGGCGATGTGTATACGATTGCCGATATCGCAGCGTGGCCGTGGTATGGCGGCCTGGTGAAGTTCGGGCAGTACGGGGCGGCCGAATTTTTGTCGGTGCATGAGTACAAGAACGTTGTGCGGTGGGCCGATGCGATTGGCGCTCGGCCGGCGGTGCTGCGGGGGCGGATGGTCAACCGCTTGCAGGGCGAGCCGTCGAGCCAGTTGCATGAGCGGCATGACGCCAGCGATTTTGTGACGAAAACGCAGGACAAGGTGGCGGCTGCGGGGTGATCGGCTTTTGTCTGCGATGTCGGTGTTCGTGGGCTGTAGCGTAAGGAATTTTAACACGGAGGACGTGCGGAGGGCCACAGGAGGGCCACGGGAGTTCGAGCGGCTCCGACTCCTGTGGCCCTCCGTGGTTCTCCGGGACTTCCTCCGTGTTAAAGTGACTTGCGGTGCTGCGGGTAGGTACGTGCCCGGATTGGCATGTTGCCGTTTCCGTGTTGCGGTCGCCCTGGTGGCTTGATCTGCTGCGCTGCGAGAGGTGTGTTCTTTAGGGAGATATCGCTGTGCCATTCTACGAAAAGGGTGATGTTCGGATTCGCTATGAGGCGACTGGCAGAGGATTTCCGCTGCTGGTGACTCCTGGAGGCGGGTTGAATTCACGCGTCAGCAACTGGCCGACCGCGGTGTTCAATGCGATGGAAGCGTTCAAGGACGACTTCCGCTGCATCACGATGGATCAGCGCAACGCGAATGGCGGTGAGTTGACGGGACCGGTTCCGGTCGATGACCCTTGGGGCGCGTTTGCGGATGATCAGTTGGGGCTGATGGATCATCTCGGGTTCCGGCAGTTTTTCTTTATGGGTACTGCATTGGGGGCTGCTTTGCGTTGAAGCTGATGGAGCGGGCGCCGGATCGCGTGGTGGCCGGCGTGCTGTGCCAGACGGTCGGGCATCGGCCGGAAAACCCGGACGTCATGTATAATTCGGGGCGGGATGTGTGGGCGCCGGAACTGATAGGGCGGCGGACTGATGTGACGATGGCGACGGTGGAGGCTTATCTGCACAATCTGTATCGGGCACGGGCGGACTTTGTTTACAGCGTGTCGCGGGAGTTCGTGCGGGGGTGCCAGACGCCGATGCTGGTGATGCCGGATGATACGCCCTCGCACCCGTATCAGTCGTCAGTGGATGTGGCGGCGTTGGCGCCGCGGGCTGAGGTGACGGTGCTACCCGTGGCGGGAGCCGGCGGAGCTGAAGGCTCGGACCATCGAGCAGGTACGGACGTTCTTACGGCGGCATGTGCCGGCAGGAGGTGCTGCGCAGTAAGTGTGACCGGTGGGGCTGGTGCGGTGGCGGCGGCACGACCGCTGCGGCAATGACGATGCAGGCCGTCAGCGCTTCGCCCCATGCCGCTGCATGATCGGCGCCAGCAGTCCGCCGCCGGCGTTCATGGCCAGGTTGCCGCCGTCCATCGGAATGACCGCGCCGGTGATCCAGTCGGCCGCATCGGACGCCAGCAGCAGCGACAGGCCCTTGATGTCGTCGGGCTGCGCCGAAGCGTCCGGCCGGGATGCCGCGCAGGAAGGTATCGCGCAGCCAGGGGTCGGCCTCCATGCGCGGACCCAACCCGTTGGCGCCCAGCACCTGGGCCGGCAGGATGCAGTTCACCCGGACGCCGCGGGCGGCCCATTCGGTGCTGAGTTCGCGCGTCATCTGGATCACCGCCGCCATCGCCATGCCGTAGACCGATTGCGCGCGGCCGAGCGACGACACGCCCGCGATCGAGCCGATGCTGATGATGCTGCCCTTGCCCTGCGCCAGCATCCGCCGGCCGGCAAGCTGGCAGGTGTAGTAGCGGCTGATCACCAGGTTGTGGAACGTGGTGCGGATATCTGCGAGCGTCATGTCCTCCGCCGCGCCGGCTTTGGCCTCGCCCGCCACGTTGCCCAGGATGTCCACTCGGCCGAATTCGCGGTCCACGGTGGCGAACACCGCGTCGATATGGTCGGTGTCGGTCACGTCGCCGGCGATCGGCAGCGCCTTGCGGCCGAGTTGGCGGATGGTTTGCGCGGTCGCCTCGATGCCGGCCGCATTGCGGTCCAGCAGCACGAGGTCGGCGCCGGCCTCGGCCAGCGCGATCGCCATGGCGCGGCCCATGCCTTGCGCGCTGCCGGTCACGACGGCGGTGCGGCTGGTCAGATCGAACAGGTTCGTCATGGGGTCATCCGGTTGCACGGCGTTGCGAGAAGAGGTCGAGAAGAAGGTTATGCAACGCAGATACGGGAAGTGCACGCAAAGCACGCAGATTGCGACCGGGCCGCGGTGCTGTCTGCGGCTTTCTCCTGACGATCCGCGTGTTCAGCCTGCATCTGCTTGTATCTGCGTTGCAGTGTTTCTTGTTCCGGTCCCCGACCGCACGCGCTTTATCCTTCCTCCGACCGGATGAACCGCTGCCGCGCCTGAATTTCCGTCACATCCGCGGGCCGTTCGAACGGTGTCGGTGTGGATTCGCCGGGTTTGCGCGGACGGCCGATGGCGCGGAACCAATCCTCCAGACCCGCCGGCGCGATCATCCACAGCATGCGCATCTGACTCGGCCCGGTATTCTGCACCTTATGCTGTACGGCGCGGCCGATCAGGATCGTCGTCTCCGGGCGCACATCGTAGCGTTGATCACCGATCTCGGCCCAGCCTTCGCCTTCGTAGCAGAACAGCACCTCATGCTGGCGTTCGTGCGCGTGGCGACGGATATGCGCGCCTGGCTCGAGCACCTGGATACCCATGGAGAAACTGTCGTACGGCGTGTTGTACGGCGTCAGCTTGTTGATGATGTAGCCGACCGATGGCAGCGGCTGCCACAGCGCCTCACCCTCATCCGGCCCTAGCACGACGACATGTCCCTTGGCGAAGTCGTTCATGTTCGTCATCCTCTGTTATGATCCAGCAGTCCTGGGGGAAGGAATCGACATCATGTCCGCAACCACCGCAACCTGGCAGGCCGGCGCGGCCTGTGTCGATGGCCGTTTCATGCCGGTCGCCGAGGCGATGATCCCTATCACCGACTGGGGATATCGGCGATCGGATGTGACCTACGACGTGGTCAGCGTGTGGGACGGTGCGTTCTTCAAGCTGGACGACCATCTGCGTCGTTTCCGCGCCTCGATGGATTATTTCCGGCTGCACCCGCGCGAGACCGACGATGACCTCCGCGGCATCCTGCATGAACTCGTGCGTCGCACTGGACTGCGCGAGGCGTATGTTGCGATGGATTGCCTGCGTGGCGCGGCGCCGCCGCATCTGCGCCGGCATCCGGCCAATGCGCGCAATTATCTGCTGGCGTTCGCGGTGCCGTATGTCTGGCTGATGCCGCGCGACGTCATCGATCGCGGCGCGCATCTGATCGTCGCGTCGAATCCGCGCATCCCCGAGGAATGCGTCAATCCGCGCGCGAAGAACTTCCATTGGGCGGACATGACGCGCGCGCTGTTCGAGGCGCAGGACAAGGGTGCCGACAATCCCGTGCTGCTCGACTTCGACGGCAACGTGACAGAGGGACCGGGCTTCAATGTGTTCGCGGTTACCGATGGCGTGGTGGCGACGCCGGATCGCGGCGTGCTGGAGGGCATCACCCGGCTTGCGGTGATCCAGCTATGCGAGAAATTGGGCATGCCGTGCGAGGTGCGCACCGTGCCGCTGGAGGAACTGCGTGGTGCGGACGAGGTGTTCATCTCGTCCACTGCCGGCGGGGTGATCGGCGTGACGCGGCTGGACGATCGTATCATGGGCAACGATCGGCCTGGGCCGATGACCGAGGCGCTGCACGATGCGTACTGGCGCTTTCGTCGTGAAGGCTGGTGCGCCGAACCGATCGACTACGCGCGCGCCGAGGCTGCGGAATAGCGCTGGCGGATGGACGATTTCACGGCGTTGCGGCTGCAGATCGAGTGGGGGGCGGACGAGGCGCTGGAAGCGGAACCGGTCGACCGGCTGCGGGCGGCGACCGATCCCATTTCCCTTACCCCTCCCCCCAACGCCCTGCCACAAGGGGAGGGGGAGAAATCGCACCAGACTATTCCTGCTCCCTCTGCGGGCTTGGGCCGTGAAGCGGACCAAGGCAGGGGGGAGGGAACCGCACTCGCGCCTTCGCGCGCCACCCCGGCGGAACGTGCGCTTCAGGCCGCCACTTCGGCGCCTACGCTCGAAGCACTGCGTGCTGCTATTGCCGGCTTTGACGGTTGCGCCCTGCGCGATACCGCCGGCCACCTGGTTTTTGCCGAGGGCGATCCGTCCGGCGGGCTGTTGCTGATCGGCGATGCGCCGGGCGCGGCCGAGGACCGGTCGGGCGCGCCATTCGCCGGGCCCGCGGGCGCTTATCTCGACCGGATGCTCGCATCGATCGGACTGGAACGCAGCCGGCTGATGCTGACGCCGCTGATCCCGTGGCGTCCACCGGGCGACCGTCCGCCGAGCCAGGCGGAACTGATGATTTGCCTGCCTTTCCTGTGCCGGCTGATCGCGTTGGCCGCGCCGCGGCGGCTGGTGCTGTTGGGCACCTTGGCGGCGCGCACGGTGCTGGGTCCGGCCGGGGCACGGCGTCGGGTGCGCGGCACCTGGCAGGAAGCCGCAATCCCGGGATTGGCCGGCACCCTGCCGGCCCTGCCGACCTTCGGCCCGGGCGAACTGATGCGTAAACCCGGCGACCGCCGCGCTGCCTGGGCCGACCTGCGTCTGCTGCGCCGGACACTCGATGCCGCTGTTGTATAGGGCTGTCGCATGACGAACTACATCGAACGACATGGGCGCGTTTTCGTGGCGCTTCGGAAGGATGGCACGCGCAATGCCGGCGGGCGCCCGGTTTACCATGCGGTCGCGCCGCATTGTCGCGTGGCGTTATGTTCGCAAGAACCCGGCAGTCGCTCTGGGTGGGCCGAGCCGCCCGCGCGGACAGTGACGTGTCAGGCCTGCCTGAAGCGGTTGGCGCGATTGTAGTCGAGCGGCTGGACCTTGCCGAACGTCAACCCGACGATAAGCCGTGCGTCCGCACCTGTCGAAGCCCGGACAATGAACAACGCAGTGGCTGATCCGGCACGGGTGTCAAGCGGCCGGGCAATATCTTGGTTATGTTAGTTTTGATAACTATCGTAGCCTATGCTTCGCCAACCGTCTCACCGCCGGGTGCCAGAAGTTCAAAATCTGATGATGGCATATCAATTTTCCAAGTCACTATGGTTCACAATAAAAGATAGTTTAGCTAACGTCTGGACAACGGCGGCCAGATCACCACATGGGCGCTGCAACGATTAGGATCCGCGACACAAATGCCGATATATCCTCCGGCACCAGTGGTGCCAAACCGGCCCAGGGCGACGATGCAACCCCTCAAACGCCCGAGTTCGACGGCGCCAGCGGCGCCACAAACGCCAACGTTCCAGATAGCGAACGCGCCGAGCGCGCCATCGTTGGCGCAAGGCACCGGCAGCAACCTGACGGTGACCTGGGCAACCCCGGCGATCGACAGCACGCATAACGCCGCTGCCGGTTTCAACCTCCAGTTCAGTAGCTCCGGTGCCGCCATGTGGACGAACGTGGCGGGTGTCACCAGCCCATACACCCTGAGCGGCCTTAACGCCGGCGCGGCATACGATGTGCAGGTACAAAGCACCGATGCCGCCGGCACGAGCGCCTGGTCAGCCACCAGCACACTCGCCACGGCCGCAGGCGGCCCATCCCTGCCGAACACGCCGGCCGCCCCGTCGCTGGCGCAAGGCACCGGCAGCAATCTCACCGTGACCTGGATCGCGCCGGCGGCTGACGGAACCCATGGCGCCGCCACCAGCTACAACCTGCAGTTCAGCCCCTCCGGCGCCGGTACCTGGACGAACGTGGCGGGTGTCACCAGCCCGTACGATCATGACCGGCCTGACCGCCGGCGCGGCGTACGACGTGGAGGTGCAGAGCGTGAACGCCGGCGGCACGAGCGTGTGGTCAGCCACGAGCACGCTGGCCACAATCACAACCGGAACAAACGCGCCAAACGCGCCGGCGATCGCCAGCGTGGCGCCGCCGCCGAACGGCACCACCACCCAGCTTACGGTAGCCTGGACCGCCCCGGCGACCGACGGCACCCATGGCGCCGCCACCGGCTACAACCTGCGTTCCAGTGCCTCGGGCGCCGGCGCCTGGACGGTGGTCACGGGCGTCACCAGCCCGTACGTCATCACCGGCCTGACGGGCGCAACCGCGATCGACGTCGAAGTTCAAGCGACGAACGCCGCCGGAAGCTCGAGCGCGTGGTCGGCCATAACGACGGGCACGACCTGGGGCGCCACGGTCGCGCCGGGGTCATGGGTGGCCGCGGCTTCCCAGGTTCACGGCACGGGCGTAGCGCCCAACGGCGGCGTGCAGGCGACCGTGGCCGCCGCGCCAACCGCGGTGACCGGGGTAAATTTCGCATGGTCGTCAAGCCCATCGACGATCCCGACCGCAGGCTTGATCGCGAGCGCCGCCGACGGCCAAACGAATGGCTGGGGGCAATTTCTGAACGCACCGGCCACGGCCGGCACCTTCTACTTCTGGATGGTGGCGCAGGGCGCAGGCGGCGTCACGTCGGGCGCACTTGTTTCGTCAGCGATCACGGTGTCCTAGCGCCGTCGCGGTGCTGCCGAGGCAGACGGAAGGGTTCCGCCTGGTCAGCACCGGACGTCGCATCACTTCAGGCCGGCAGGTCCCCGCTGACTGGTCGCCGCCTAAAGGACAGGCGGCGCGAGGGCACCACGATAGCGGCGGAACGGCCTGACGTTCAAAAACTCAGCGGTTGATCCAGCACGGGGGTCCAGCGCGTCTTCTTGACCACGGACAGGAAGGACTGGCTGGACGCATGGTGGTTGGTGGCGCTTAGCGACAGTGCCGGACCGCCGAAGATGTCGTGCCAGTTCTTCATGCCCTCCATCGCTGCGATGAAGCTGTCCAGGGTCAGGTCACGGCCGGCCTTGTCCAAGGCCGCGAGGGTGAACGTGGCGGCGGTGTAGCCCGCCTCGCCCAGGTAATTCACGTCGATGCCGAACGTTTTGTGGTATTTTTCGGCGAATTCGTGCACCGCGGGCTGCGGATCGTCGGGGTAGCGATAGAGCGCCGGCGCCATCGAGTAGAAGCCCTCCGCCGGTTCGCCCGGTGCTTCCGCGACCGCGGTGGAATAGCTGGCGAACTGCCCGCAGAACTCGACGTTCCAGCCCATCTTGCGCGCCGTCTGCAGAATGATCGTGGTGTCCTTGACGATGGTACCCAGGCAGATCAGGTCACAGCCGGCATCGTGCAGCCGGGCCAGGTTCGCGTTGAAATCGGTGTCGGTCGGGCGGTGCGCGGTGGCGCCGGCGAGCTTCAGTCCCATCGCATCGAGTTGCGCCGTCACGCCGGCATGCACGTCCTTGCCGAAATCCGTGTCCTGGTACATCGAGCCGACGACCTTCTTGCCGCGCTGCTCCACGAAGTATTTCACGCCGGCGCGCATCTGGTCGTAGTACGACGAAAACTGGCCGAACTTCAGCCGGTTGAACGGCTCGTACATCGACCGCGCGCAGGTCAGCGGGAACACGTTCGGCACGTTCTTCTCGAACATTGCCGGCATCACGGCGTCGTTGTGCGGCGTGCCGCCGTTGCCGATGGCGAAGAAGATGTTGTCGCGATTGAGCAGCTTGTTCATCGCCTGCACCGCCTTGGGGACAATGTATTCCATGTCCTCCACGATCCACTTGATCTTGCGACCGTTGACACCGCCGCGCGCGTTCGCATCATCGAACGCCATGCGCATGGCGTTGGCGTTGTTGACGCCCTGCACCGCGGTTACGCCGGACAGGTCGGTCATCGTGCCGATGACGATCTCGGTGTCGCTGACGCCGCGCGTGGCGGCGGCTGCCCGCCCGACGATGGCGGGCATGGCGATAAGGCCGGCGGCACCTGCCAGCAAGGAACGGCGCTTGATTTCGCGTGATGGACTCATGGCATTTCCCCTGTCGCGGCCGGAGGAATCCGGCCGTCATGTCTTGGCGATTGCCCCAGATGCAGTCTGGGACGCAGCACGTTTCTTCCACAGCCGGCGATGCCGTCGGGTAGGTTCAACGGGCAGCGTCTATGGAGGTTAGCGCGATTGGCGGTTGATGTCATTCCCAACCATTCCGCGCCGCGATCTATCTGGATGCGACGCACGCGTGTGCTGTGAGCAACGAAATCAGCGTAGGTGCACAAATGCAACGCATGTACGTTGATACTGACATGCCTTGCCCCTCATGGCGGGCCGGTTCCCATGCGCGTCAGGTTAGGCAGTGGGGTGCGGTACATTCCCCTGTCCTTGCGGCCAGGAGTGCGGGACGCGCGCGGAGCCATCGGTTTTCGGGGTGTGGTCCCCACCCCTACCCTACCCACAAGCGGAGGGGGAGGAATTCTGGTGCGGACTCCGCTTATCCTGGCGACTGCATCAACCCGGTCGCCGGGTTCCGTTCACGACGGACGGCGAACCTCCACTCCAGGTCGATGAAGGACGCAATTTCGACCGCCGCTACGGCCAAAGGGTCGAGGGCGATTTCGAACGAAGTTATCGACCATGCGGCACCACGGCGGAGATCATCCGGCCATGGCGCATGGGGGCGCATCGGTTCAGCGGGCCAGCCTGAGCGTGCGGCCGCCTGGTCTTTTCCTCTCGGCCTTGACTTCGACGGGCTCGTTAATGGCGGGCTCCGCCTCGGCTTCCGATACCATCGGCTCGACCTCGGGCGGCTGGTTTTCATCGGCGACCTTGGCGCGCATCTCGTAATCGGCCGCCATCCCGAGCAGTCGCTGCCTTGAGGCTTCACGATCGGTGACCGCTTCCGCCATCTCCCGAAACCGCGCTGCCTCCGCGCGGAGAAACTGAGGTGTCATCGATATTCCTTTCAGGGTCGGGGAATTCCCGCGGGGCGGCCCCAAGCGGCCCTGTCAAAACCGGGAGCGATCCGCACAACAGCAGCGTTGCGTGGGATATGCGCCTGCCGCACGTCCAGCACAAGTTGCGCGGCAGAACTTCGGGCTGGTCAGCCCACCTTGATTCGCGGTGCGTTGCGCAGGGTTTGCAGGATGACGCAGTAGCGCTCGGTGGTCTGGATCATGCGCTCCAGCTTCGCCGGGTCGGCGTCGCAATCGACTTCGAAACGCAGGGCGATGTCGGTCAGACCAACCGGAACATTGCGGTCGATGCCAAGCGTGCCGCGCGCATCCCACGTCCCCTCCGCGATCACCCGTCCGCTGTGGATCGTCACACCCATCGCGGTTGCGACCGCGCGCAGCGTGACACCGGCACAGGCGACCACAGCTTCCAGCAGCATGTCGGCGGAGCAGGCGAGGTCGCCGGAACCGCCAGTGGCAGGATGTAGGCCGGCTTTCGTTTCGCCATGCCACGAGGGGACGGTGCAGGCCACATCGTCGGTGTCCAGTCGCGCCTCTGCCCGCGCGGGCACGCGTGCCGCTTCGGGGGTGTCGCGATAGCGCTGTTTCAGGGGGGCCTGCATCGCACGAAGTTGCTCGGCGTTCATGGCAGATGTTCCAGCAGGTTCAATCGATGCTCCCATCCTGTCATTGCGAGTTCCGTATTGGAATCTCGGGTCGTGCGTGGCGGAGATTGCCGCGTCGCCGTGCGGGTCGCAACCATAGCCGACAGAAACGCTGACTCCGTGTGCTTGCCGATCGGATGACCGGGGGATACCGGGCGCCAGGCGGCACGGCTATAGAGAGCGGCCAAAGATGTCCGGTTTAGGTAGCTAATGAACTGATCGCTTTTGCTGTTGTCGCGTCTGTGGCTCTGTCGGCAACCCCACTTGGGGTCATCCACAGAACCCACAGGCGTGATCGGCCGTGGCGATGCGGCGTCACGCGCCGGCCGGAGATTGCTGGATGTCGCAGTGTCGGCGGCCCACTTGGCTCAACGCGTCCGCTTCCCAGCGGCTCAGTACCTCTCGAAGCTTTAACATCCTTAGCCCCATGTTCCGGCGGCTCGCAGGCCAGCGCCATGATCGCGCAGACCTGCTTCGGCGGCGTGAACGTTGCCGGCTCCCCTGCTCGCGGCTCATCCGCCAGCCGCGCCGCGATCGTTGTTCCAACTGGGGCGGCCAGCCACCGGGCGCGCCAGTGGCGTACTGTCTTCGGCCACGCCTAGAGCCGGCGAGCGATCTCGCGGACCCCGGTCCCACCCGCCGAGAGCGGGATCATCTCGACGCGTTCAGCAAGCTTGCGTGGTGTCTTGTGCGCGCGGCGCAGTCGCCGCAGGCCCTGCTCTTCCTCGCTCGTCAGGGCGATGGGGCGGCAGACAGTCGGGGCATGCTCAGGGTCCGGCGAATCGGTGCGGCGCGTAAGTGCCTCCCTTGCCACATCCAGCCCGCCGTCGACGCGCGGCAAGGTCAGTTACGCGGACCAACCGTGACGATTCTCCCACGGCTGTGGGAGACGGTACTCACCGCCAGCCCATTGCCCCCAATCGGAGGCGGCACTGCAGGCGGGCTGGACCAGCTATCTGGACCGGTCACTTCGTCTGCTTGCTATATAACCGGCGGCGCGGCTTGCAATCGGGGGGCAAGCCGCCTAGAAACCGCGCCCGGATCGGGAGCGCGGGCGTAGCTCAGGGGTAGAGCACAACCTTGCCAAGGTTGGGGTCGAGGGTTCGAATCCCTTCGCCCGCTCCAGTGCCACGCCAGCTGAATTGTCTCCGCCGTTTCTGTGACCGCGAAAAGCCCAACTGTCGCAGGCATTTGCGCGTCAGGCTTGGGAGTCGGTGACTGTAACGAACTGCCAAATCTCTCTCCGAACGGCGCATTCTCTCCGAAGCTTGGGGCTTGGCCGATTTACTCTACAAGCTTTTTTCACTGCAGCTTCAGCAACTTACGTTTGTTGATCGGCCGGAAAGTCGGCATCCCGTTCGCCTGCAGCTCTTTGGTGGTCATCGCAAACCGATGTGCGACCCCCAACCCGGCATTCAGTAACGCCGATGCCCAACGCTAGTCTGATCTAACTACCTCATCGCTGAACCGACAGCTTCGTACATGGCCGACGATCAGGGTTCGGCCACACCTTCGCGGGCCACCACCCGGCCCCGCTTGACCACCGTGCGCCGTCCCGGGCGCTGTGCAACTGCCTCGGCGATGGTTTCAGCCTCAACCAGGACCAGATCGCCGCAGCACCCTGGGGCCAGCCCGTAGCCCTCCAGACCCAACGCTTGCGCACCCCCTATAGTGACCACGTCGAGTGCCAGCGAGAGCTCATCATCCCTCCGGAGGTTGTAGCGCTGCCCTACGTACATCGCCCTCTCCAGCATGTCGGCGTTACCGTACGGTCCCCAGGTGTCGCGGATACCATCCGATCCAGCGCATACTACCACCCCAGCCTGCACAAGGCGCTTCAGTGGTGGCACGGCCCGCGAGGCTGAGGCCGTGGTCATGATCGAAATCCGAGCCTCCGCCAGTGCCGCGATCAGCGGATCCACCACCGACGCATCCGACATACCAAGGCAGAATGCGTGGCTGACCATAACCTTTCCTTGCATTCCGAGGGCGGTTGTTCGCTCGATGATCAGCTCCATCGAGAACGCACCCATTTCAGCGGGTTCATGCAGATGGATATCCACGCCGCGCCCGAATTTGTCGGCGAGACTGAAAACCATGTCGAGATGGCCCTTCGGGTCGCGGTCGATCGCGCATGGGTCCAGCCCGCCTACCGTCTCAGCGCCATGCCGCAGCGCCCGCTCCAGCAGTTCCACTGTTCCGGGCCGCACCAACAGCCCACTCTGCGGGAACGCGACGAGGTCGATATCCACGACACCAGCAAGCGCCTCTCGCGTCGCCATCACACCCTCAATGCCGGCCACGCCACACGCCGTGTCCACGTCCACGTGGCTGCGGATGAAGGTGCTGCCCTGCGAGACAGAGAGGAGCGCCTGACGCTCGGACTGTCGCCGCGGATCGATCGGCAACGCCTTGCGGACATTCCGCTCGTTCTCGATCTTGTCGATCAGGCGCGGCCCCACCGCATTGGGGTACCAAGGGAGGCCAAGCAGCGATTTGTCGAGATGCGTATGGGCCTCCACCAGACCCGGCAGTGCTATGCGTCCGCCACCATCCAGGACAGGCACGCCGACCGGGACCGGGCCGCGTGCAATGCGCCCTGCCAGGATCAGAATATCCGCGGGAGCACCCCCAAGCGGGCGGACGTCGTGGACAAAAAGATCCGCAGCCATCGTCTATCCCCAATCCACACTGATCAGCGAATTCGCACCTCGTTCTCGCCCGGCTACGGTGCGTGCGCCCATCTCGCCGGGTTGCCTACATCGTCGGTTGATGATGCAAAGTACGAGCAACACGTTCTCCCTGTCGATCTTCCTCGACCTGCTCCGATAGGAGCTGACGACTATCAGACCATTCTATCGCGACACTCGAACCCGCTGCCCGGTCTTGGCCGAAAGCGGCCGTCCGTTGAAGCTGCCACCGGCCGGCAACCTATGACAATTCGCGTTACGTCGCACTGGATTTGCGTTCGCGTGTCCCCCCTTCGTCATTTGCATTCCGCGCCTCGAAGAAGCTCCTGTGCATCGGCAACGTAAGCGCTTATTGACTGGTCGGCTGCGCCGCCGAAGCGGGTGACAACTTTGTTCAGAACATCGATGGCATCGCTCTTTCGCGCTGCCTGGAGCAGAGACGCACCTTTGACCAGTAGAACAAGAGCTATGTACCCAGCGACCATGGCTCGGAGGATGACTCATAGGCGGTCAAAAACCCATCGCAATCGCATAGGGCTTCATTGTAGCGGCCGAGGTCGCAATAATGCGCAGCTCTTTCAGCGAATGCCCTCGCAGCGGAGTTCTAATAGCGAAGATTGAGAGCCAGGCCCAAAGCGGTCGATAATCTCCGAGGCTTGCCAGCGACCTCGGGCTTCGTAGCGAGTTTCTGATGCTGGTCGGCGCGCTGCACGTCAATTTCTGGCTTGCGCTCTTTGGCTCGCTGGGCATGGTGCTCGGTGTCGCATACAGCCTCTATTTGTATCGCTGGATCATATTCGGCAAGCTGACCAAGGCGACGCTGTCGGCGATCCAGGACCTGTCGCCGCACGAAGTCGTACAGTTCGCCCGGCTGGTCGTCATCACGTTCTGGATGGGCATCTACCCGTCGAGTTTCAGCAGTTTCTGGGGAGCCACAGTGGCGAAAATGATCGCGGATCACCAGGCGGCCCTGCACGCGCCAGTCACGCTCGTGGCGGTGATCCCATGACGAAGCGTGTCACAGCGTTCTCGGCCGAAGCGCTATCGGATAATGGCCCATGGTGACGAACGAAATAAGCGGTGAGATCGTGCCTGAACCGATCCGGTTCGGTCGTGCTGTTTGCGGCACCCTGGCCGAGGCGGAGCGACGCGAATGGTGGATCACCAATGGGCTCGGCGCTTACGGCGCCGGGACGATCGCCGGCAGCCTGACGAGGCGCTACCATGGGTTGCTGATTGCGCCGATCGCATCACCGCTCGGGCGCCGCGTGATACTTGCCAAGGCCGACGCCACACTGATCGACGGTGATCGGTTCTGGCCGCTGTTCACCAACCGATGGAAGGGCGGTGACGTCGCTCCGGCGGGACATGTCCGCATCGGCAGTTTTCATCTCGACTACTCCGTTCCTGTCTGGACCTACGAAATTGGTGACCGCGTGATCGAGGCGCGCATTTGGATGGAGCCAGGCACCCACACGATATATGCCGCTTGGCTATTGCGACCCGGCACCGATCCACTGGAGGGTGGGCTATCCCTGCGAATTACCCTGCTGGCCAACGATCGCGACCATAACGGCCCGACATCGATCGGTGGCTTTGATCCGGACATCAAGGCGAATGGCGAGCGTCTCGTGATGACCGATGCGGGACTCTTTTCACTGACCATTCGGGCGCCCGGCGGTAACATCGCACCCAAGCGCGATTGGTATCGAAACTTCGACCTGCCGATCGAAAGCGAGCGTGGCCTGGATTCGACAGACAGTCATCTATGCGTTGGCGAAGCCACCATTCCGCTGATAGCGGGGCAATGGTATGGCGTCGTCGCCAGCCTTGACCCAGAGCCATCCACCAACCTGGCGGATGCGTTACGCCGACGGCTCGACCACGACCGTGCGGTCGTCGCGGCCGCAACGGCCAGTAGTCCGGCCATGCGGCAGGCGCCGGACTGGATCGCTCGGCTGGCACTCGCGGCCGATGCCTTTGTGTTTGCCCGCCCCCTGCCCAGTGTGCCTGATGGCCAATCGGTCATCGCTGGCTATCCATGGTTCGGCGATTGGGGCCGCGACACGATGATAAGCCTGCCCGGCCTCACCCTGGTGACCGGACGGTCAGACACGGCACTTCGCATCCTGAAGACATTCGCGAGTTTCGTTAGTCAAGGAATGCTGCCCAACGTATTTCCCGGCGCTGGCGATCACCCTGATTACAACACGGCCGATGCGTCACTTTGGTTTTTCGACGCATGGCGCGCTTATGTCGACGCGACCGGAGACATCGCTGCGCTGCGCGAAGCCTTTCCGGTGTTGTCCGATATGATTGCATGGCACCAGAAAGGTACGCGCTACGGCATCGGCGTGGATCCCGCGGACGGTTTGCTCAAGGCGGGAGCCGCGGGCGTGCAACTCACCTGGATGGACGCCAAGGTGGGCGATTGGGTGGTCACGCCGCGCATCGGCAAGCCGGTCGAAATCAACGCGCTTTGGTATAATGCGTTGTGCGTCATGGCAGCATTCGCGCGAACAATTGGCAGAACCGGACAACTACAGCGCCCCGGCGGAAACTGCGAAACGAAGTTTTGCGCGCTTTTTGCGCGCGGACGGCGAGGGCTTGTACGATGTGATCGATGGCCCCGATGGCAACGATGCCAGTATCCGGCCGAATCAGATCTTTGCCGTCAGCCTGCCGCATAGTCCGCTCGCGGCGGACGATCAGGTGCGCGTCTTGGCGGTGTGTCGACGGCATCTTATGACGGCGTTCGGATTGCGCTCGCTGGCGCCGGGTAGTTCGGCCTATCATCCGCACTATGGCGGCGGCGTCTGGGAACGCGACGGCGGTTATCATCAGGGGCCGGTTTGGGGTTGGCTGCTTGGGCCGTTTTGCCTCGCCGTCTATCGCGTCACCGGGGACGTAAAGGCGGCGCAAGCCGTGCTGGAGTTGATGAGCGACGCCTTGAAGGATCAGGCAATCGGCAGCATCGGCGAGATCTTCGACGGAGATCCGCCGCACCATCCGCGCGGTGCCCCCTTGCAGGCTTGGTCTGTCGCATGCACGCTCGACGCCTGGCGCCAGCTTAGCGCCGCCGAGCAGGCCGCCCGCACGTGAATATCGAATCAGATGGCGAAACCGCCGGACGGGAACCAACGACACATGTCGAATGAGACTGACGCCGAGAAACGGCGCATCGAGGAACTTGGCAAAGGCGAGAAGAACTGGCGCCGCTGGGGACCGTATCTCAGCGAGCGGCAATGGGGAACCGTGCGCGAGGATTACAGTCCGGGCGGCACCGCATGGGATTATTTCAGTCATGACCACGCACGAAGCCGAGCGTACCGTTGGGGCGAGGACGGCATCGCCGGCTTTTCCGATGAGCAGCAGTTGCTGTGCCTATCGATCGCACTATGGAACGGCCGCGATCCGATCCTGAAGGAGCGGCTGTTCGGTTTGACCAATGGCGAGGGGAGCCATGGCGAGGATGTCAAAGAGGTCTATTATTATCTCGATGCCATCCCCAGCTACGCTTACGCGCGGATGCTCTACAAGCTGCCGCAAGCAGCTTATCCTTACCAATGGCTGATCGATGAAAATGCTCGTCGCCGTGG
This sequence comes from uncultured Alphaproteobacteria bacterium, assembly GCA_963790445.1. Taxonomy (GTDB): domain Bacteria; phylum Pseudomonadota; class Alphaproteobacteria; order Acetobacterales; family Acetobacteraceae; genus JAMXLO01. Next base: position 391,029 of record CAWBON010000018.1, read on the forward strand.
TTCGGCGGCGATGGAATTCGAACTGATCGATACCGGCATTTTCGATGACGACCGCTACTTCGATGTAGAGGTCGAGTACGCCAAGGCGCGGCGTGGACGATCTGCTGATGCGGGTGACGATCCATAACCGCGGCCCGGAGGCGGCGACCATCCATGCCCTGCCGCAAGCCTGGTTTCGTAACGAGTGGAGCTGGTCGGCCGGCAGTCCAAAACCATCGCTGAAGGATCAGGGCGACGGAGCCGTCTTGGCTGAGCATGCGGCAGCTCGGCCAATTTACCGTGCGCTTCGACCAGGCCGGATCGATTGCTGTTTTGCGATAACGAGACGAATTTCGCGCGGTTGTACGGCGAGCGACCGCGGGCCAGGCTATTTCAAGGATGCGTTCCACGACTACGTCGTTCACCAGCGGGCTGAAGCGGTCAATCCGGCGGGCGAAGGCACCAAGGTCGCCGGACTTTACGTGCGGGAGATCCCGGCCCACGGCAGCACCACGATCTGCGTCCGGGTCTCCGCCGATCAGGAAGGTCCGACCGACTTCGATGACTTCGACGCCGTGTTCACTGGTCGCATTGCCGAGGCGGATGCCTTCTACGCCGCCCTGCAGAAACGTATCGCCGACGAAGACATGCGGCGCATTCAGCGTCAGGCCTTCGCCGGCATGCTGTGGAGCAAGCAGTACTATAACTTCAATGTCGAGCGTTGGCTGGATGGCGATCCAACGCAGCCGGCGCCCCCCGAGGGCCGCAGGCACGGGCGCAATGGCGAGTGGCGGCATTTCATGGCCGCCGACATCATGTCGATGCCGGATAAATGGGAATATCCCTGGTTCGCCGCGTGGGATCTAGCGTTTCATTGCGTGACGCTGTCATTGATCGATCCGGATGGCGCGAAGAAGCAACTTCTGCTGCTTTGCGATGTCCGGCTGATGCATCCGAACGGTGCGCTGCCCGCATATGAATGGGCATTCGGCGACGTCAATCCGCCGGTGCATGCCTGGGCAGCGATGCATGTGTTCGAGAACGATCGCGCCCAGATGGGCGGCGATGGCGACTCTGCCTTCCTGGAACGGATTTTCCAGAAACTTTTGTTGAACTTCACTTGGTGGGTGAATCGAAAAGATCCGCAAGGCTTGAACGTCTTCGAGGGGGGCTTTCTGGGCCTCGACAATATCGGCGTGTTCGATCGCTCGCGGCCGTTGCCCACCGGCGGGTCGATCGAGCAGTCCGATGGCACGGCCTGGATGGCAATGTTCTGCCTCAACATGCTCCGCATCTCGACCGAACTTACCAGGCACGACCCCGTGTACGAAGACATGGCGCTCAAGTTCCTTGAGCACTTCCTCTACATTGCCCGAGCGATGACGAATATGGGCAGGCAGGGGATCGGGCTCTGGGACGATGCCGATAAGTTCTTCTATGACATCCTCAATATGCCGTCGGGAGAAAAGATCCCGATGCGCCTCCGCTCGATGGTCGGGCTGATCCCGCTGTTCGCGGTCGGCATCATGGAGCAGGAAGTGATCGACAAGCTTCCCGATTTCTGGGCCAAGATTGAAGAGTACCGCAAGCGCCGACCCGACTTGGTAGCTCAGGTCTCGCACTGGAACGAAGAGGGCTTGCAGCGACGCCGGCTGTTTGCCCTCGCCCGCGCCACCCGTATGCGCGACATCTTGCGACGTCTGCTTGACGAGACCGAGTTCCTCTCACCGTACGGCGTCAGGGCGTTATCCCGCTGTTACCTCGATACGCCGTTCGAGTTCGACTACAATGGAGGGCAATATCGTGTCGGCTATCTGCCGGGAGAATCCGACGGTGGATTGTTCGGAGGTAACTCGAATTGGCGCGGTCCGGTCTGGATGCCGGTCAATTATTTGCTGGTGGAAAACCTGCGCCGCTTCAATATGTATTATGGCGAGGGACTAACGATCGAATGCCCGACTGGTTCGGGCATCATGTTAACGCTCGACCAAATCGCCGATGAATTGTGTCGCCGCCTGGTCAAGTTGTTTGCTCGGGGCGCTGACGGCAGGCGGCCGGTCTTTGGACGCTACGAGAAATTCCAGACCGATCCCAATTTCAAGGACCACCTCCTGTTTCACGAGTACTTTCACGGCGACAACGGACGCGGGTGCGGTGCTTCGCACCAGACAGGCTGGACCGGACTGATCGCGAATCTTATCGACCAACTGGCCTCGGAACGACCGCCGCCAGAGCCGGCCAACGAGACGAACGAAATCCCGGAGACAGCAGCGACCACGGCTGCGGTTCCATTGGGACGGGCCTAAATCATTGATTCGTCTTCGTCGAAATTGGCGTTATAACGGATTGACGATCGGGTACCGGGGTGCTCGCTGACTAGAGTAACCACTGCAACATCAGGAAGATGATCATGTCGCTGAAGAATAAGGTTGCCATCGTCACCGGGGGCAATAGCGGAATTGGTCAGTCGATCGTCCTCGAACTGGCCCGGCAAGAAGCCAACATCGTTATCGACTATCTCTTCCATCCGGAAGCGACCGAGGCGCTCGAGCAGCAGATCGTCAAGCTCGGCGACCAGGCGATCGGCGTCGAGGCCGATGTCAGCAAGATCGCCGACCTGCAGAAGCTGATTGACATGGCGGTCAGCAAGTTCGGGCGCGTGGACATCATGGTGAACAACGCCGGTGTCGAAACGCGCACCTCTGTCCTCGATACGTCAGAGGCGCAGTACGACAAGGTAATGGATATCAACCTCAAGAGCGCCTTCTTCGGCACGCAGATCGCCGCGAAGCAGATGATCAAGCAGGGTGGCGGCGGTCGCATCATCAACATCACCTCGGTGCACGAAGACTGGCCGATGCCCGGCAACACCGCCTACTGCCTGGCCAAGGGTGGCATGCGCATGCTCACGCGCACTGCGGGCATCGAGCTTGCCAAACACAACATCCTTATTGTCGGGGTGGGTCCTGGTGCCGTTGCGACACCGATCAACCTGGGTACGATGAACGACCCGGCCAAGCTCGCGCAGTTGGATGCGGCAATCCCGTTGGGGCGCATGGCGCGCCCCGAGGAGATCGCCAGCGTGGTCGCATTCCTTGCCGGCGACGGTGCCAGCTATCTCACCGCGACCACCATCTTCGCCGACGGCGGCATAATGCATAGCAGTGTCGGCCTTTAGCGCGCGACATGGACAAGCACTTTGACATCATCATCATCGGCAGCGGCGCCGGCGGCGGCACGCTCGCCAAACAGCTCGCGCCTTCGGGCAAAAGCATTCTGCTGCTCGAGCGGGGCGACTGGCTGAAGCGCGAAGCGGCGAACTGGGATACGGCAGCGGTCTTCGAGCAGAACCGATATGTCTCGCCCGATACCTGGTTCGATGGAAGCGGCAAAGCGTTTCAGCCGCAAGTGCATTACTTCGTCGGCGGCGCCACCAAGATGTTCGGCGCGGCGTTGTATCGCTTGCGCGAGAAGGATTTCGCCGAAGTGCAGCATTACGACGGCATCTCCCCCGCTTGGCCGATTACCTACGACGAGCTGGAACGGTATTACGCGCGCGCGGAGCAGCTGTATCACGTCCACGGGCTGCGCGGCCGGGATCCGACCGAGCCTCCCGCCAGTGGACCGTATCCGTGCGATCCGATCACCAACGAGCCGCGCATTCAGCGGCTGTTCGATGACCTGACGGCGGCCGGCTATCATCCGTTCCCGGCACCCTCCGCCGTGATGATGAATGAGCGAGACATGGCGTACAGTGCCTGTATTCGCTGTCAGACCTGCGACGGCTTTCCTTGCTTGGTGCATGCCAAATCCGACGCCGAGGTCGTCGCCGTGCGGCCCGCGCTCGAATTCCCCAACGTGACGCTGCTGCGCAATGCCAGGGCGCTGAAGCTGCTGACCAACGCCGAGGGTACGGCGGTTACCGAAGTCATCGCCTACGTCGCGGGGCAGCAGGAGACCTTCCGGGGTGACATCGTCGTCGTGTCATGTGGTGCGGCGAACACCGCCAAGCTGCTGCTGATGTCGGCCAACGACAAGCATCCGAACGGGCTCGCCAATGGCTCCGATCAGGTGGGACGGAACTATATGTTCCATAACAGCCAGGCCGTGCTTGCGATCTCCCGCGAACCCAACCCGACGATGTTCCAGAAGACGCTGTCGTTGAACGACTTTTACTTCGGCATGGACGGGTTCGAGTTTCCGATGGGCAACATCCAGATGATCGGCAAGTCGCTCGGCCCGATGTACCGGGGCGAGAAGCCGCTGGAGACCGAGCTGGCGCCGACTGCTCTACTCGGCGACCTGGCGAGTCACGCTGTCGATTTCTGGCTGTCGACCGAGGACCTGCCCGATCCCAATAATCGCATCACCGTTGACAGCTCCGGCAATCTGACTCTCAACTACACGCCGAACAATCAGGTGCCGAAGCAGAAGCTGTACGACAAGCTGAAATCGATGCTGCACCATATGGGCATGCATCCGGATCACCTGATCCCGCGCAACATTTACATGAAGACCGACATTCCGCTTGCCGGTTGCGCCCATCAGGCCGGTACCTGCAGGTTCGGCACGGATCCGAAGACGTCCGTGCTGGACATCAACTGCAAGGCGCATGAACTCGACAATCTATATGTCGTGGACACGAGTTTTTTCGTCAGCATCGGAGCGGTGAACCCGTCCCTGACGGCGATCGCCAATGCGATTCGTGTCGGCGATCACCTATTGCAGAGGTTGGGGTGAGCGGACCACGGCACTCATGATGGGCGCCGAACGAATGACGGCAAACCGCACCGAGATCGGCTTGGTGTTTTTCGCCGCCGTTGTGCAGGGGCTGGCGCTGGTGACGTTCCCCGCGGCCAGCGCGATCTTCACCGACCCGCACGGGTTCGGTTTCGACAGCACGCGCTACGGCGCGATGTTCGTGCCCCAGGTGGTGTTCGCCATCCTCGCGTCCGCGATGGCACCAAAAATGGCGCGCCGCTGGAGCCTGCGTAAGGTGCTGCTGGTGGGATTCGCCAGCAACTTCGTCTCAATGACGCTCCTGGCCTTGAGCGCGCTGCTGGTCGGCGTGCCGGATGTGGCCTTCTACGTGCTCCTCGCCGCCACTGGGACGCTGGGCCTTGGCTTCGGCTCCACTGTCATGGCGCTCAACACCTACGCCGAGACGTTCTTTCCCGCAAGGCGCCGATGGCGCGGTGCTGGCGCTGAATGCGCTGCTTGGGGTGGGCACCGCCTTGGCACCGGTACTGGTCGCGATCGTCGTCAGCATCGGCGCATGGTGGCTGCTGCCGATCGTGGTGGCCTGCATTCTCAGTGCTGACCTTCGGCGTCGCGCTGAAGGAGCCACTGCCGGCCCCGCCGGGGCTGCCGGCACCAGCCCGACGCCGATCGGTTTTGGCAACCTGCCGACCCGGTTCTGGCTCTATGCCGGCGCCGTGTTTGTTTACGGCATTCTCGAAACGCTGAACGGCAACTGGGCAATGGTGTATCCTTAGCGGAGAGCGGGGCGTGTCGGTCCAGGGTGCCTCGTTTGCGCTGACCGCTTTCTGGGTGATGGTGACGGTCGGACGCGTGCATCATCGCAGTGATCTCCCGCCAGGTGCCGGCGCGCTGGATTTATTTCGGGCTTTCTAGTGCTGTTGCTGATCATCTTCCAGCTCGCCGCCCGGGTGCAGGGATGAAGCCGGGGGGATTATCGTTTTCGGATTGGCCGGCCTCGCCTGCTCCGCGTTTCTGCCGCTGAGCATCAGCTTCGGCGGCGACGAGTTTCCCCGTCTCGCGGCCGTTATGGCCGGCGAATTGATCGCATTCTATCAACTCGGCTATGGCGTCGCCGCGTTCGGTACCGGTCCGTTGCGGGACCTGATCGGGCTGTCATTCTCGACGATCTTCGCGGCCGGCAGCATCGTCGCCGTCCCTCTGGTCGTCATCGCCGCGTTCTTTATACGCGCCAAACCGGCGGAAGCGTTCGGTTCGGGCAGGTGACGCGGCAGGACATGAGGGCGCCGCGGATTAACCGGCGTGGCGCATTTGTAAAACGGTGCGCGACGGTGGGTTGCGGTCGGCTTGATCGGAGCAGACAAGGTAGCCAATGGCTAGGGCCTGTCATCAATTGAGCCAAACGACACTTGCGACGAGTTGGACGCCAGCCAGAAAGTTCCGCGCGGTCTTCTCGTAGTGGGTGGCGATCGCACGAAACGGCTTGATCTTGGCGAAGAAGTTCTCGATCAGATGGCGCGCCGCATAAAGCTCGCGGTCATAGTCGCGCGGCACGGACCGGTTGGCTCGCGGCGGGATCACGGCGATCTTGCCGGCCGCGACCAGTGGCTCGAGCACCCGTTCATCGGCGTCGAAAGCCTTGTCGGCGATCAGCGTATCAGCTGCCATGATGGGCAGCAGATGGTCAGCGCCCACCAGGTCGTGAGCCTCGCCGCCGGTCAGGAAGAAGCCGATTGCGTTGCCCAGCGCATCGACCAGGGCGTGGATCTTGGTGCTCAGTCCGCCGCGCGAGCGCCCGATCGCCTGGTCCTCGCCGACTTTTTTTGGCGCCGGCGCTATGCTGATGGGCGCGCACAATTGTGCTGTCGATCCTCGCGTATTCGTTGTCGGCGTCTGCGGCGAGATACTGAAACACTCGCTCCCCATACACCGCTTTTGGCCCAACGGCTGAACCGCAGGTGGACCTTTGTCCCATCGCCAAATCGCTCCGGTATATCGCGCCACGGCATTCCCGGTACGGTACCGATAGAGCACGGCCTCGACGAACAAACGATGGTCCGCCGCGGTCACTCCGACCGAGCCTTCGCGCCCGGGCAACAGGTTCTTGATCCGCTCCCATTGGTCGTCGCGCAGTCCGAACCGCCGCATTGGTCAGCCTTCTACAAGCTGACCGCCTATAAATCGAAGAAATCGCCGTGCCGGAATCCGTTACGCATCGCGCGGCGCCGAATGAAGGCTGAGTGTGGCGATCGGGACTTACCGGACCAATAGGGGGTGCGGGGTGGCCTCCACCGACCGGGATCAGCTAATTGATGACAGGCCGTAGTGCCGGGTGCAGCATAATCCATAACGGTTGGTGGCAAGCGGCCTCTAACTAATGGACGCACGGTTGGGCCACTGTGTACCCCCGGAGAGCCCGTCACGTGAACCGCTTAACTCGCCAGAGGCAGCTTGTTGGCATGGCGACTTCGCTTCCGAGGTTGTCAGATTGAGCGTGCCCGCTCAAAATATCGATCACCAACGGGGCAGCTCATTGCGGGCCAATATGGGATCGGGCTTGTCCAAGCGCAGCGGCAGGCAGCTGGCTCGCCAGAGAATGTTGGATCCGGTTCCTTTCCCTGCTCCAGTATCTCGCCAGCGGGATTGTCTCTGCCGTATCCGTTACCGCGAAAAGCCCAACTGCCGCAAGGGTTTGCGCATTGGGCTTGGGGGTTCGCAACTGCAACGATTCGACGAATTCCTCTCCGAACGGCGCATTCTCTCCGGAGCTTGGGGCTTGGCCGATTTACTCTACAAGCTTTTTCGGCTGCGATTTCAGTCGCTTACCCTTGTTCCGCAGGAGGAATATCGGTATCTCTTTCGCCTGCAGTTCGTCTCGGTGATATCGGAAAACCTATTGAAATAAGTCCAAGCCACTCCCAGAAAGTCCGGTGGGAACCACTCCCGTTGTTGCTGGCTTACGAGCGCTCTCCCTTGCGGGGCAGAAGCTATACTCGGCCGCCTAAGGAGAGGTCTGCCAGAATTTCACCTCGCAATCGCCATCCGACGACTGTCGAACGGCGTCGATCAGCCGATGCAGGTCGACCGCGGTCTCGAAGGTCGGCTGATGATTTTTCCCGTCACGGATTGCTCGGGCGAACAGCGCGTACATCTGACCGACATTGCTCGGTTCGCCTGATGGTGTACTGGGCGCAGCCATGACGAACCGCTCCGGGATGGGCAGTGGCGTGAGTTGGTTGTCCTGCTTCGCCCCATAAAGCAGAACTCTGCCCAACTGCGGCGAATCCTCGCCTGTCGCGACCAATGTTCCCTCGCGGCCATAAATCTCCATGCGATAGCCACTTCCGGCGAACGGGATGGAGCCGATGTGCACTGACACCATGGCGCCGTTCACCAACCTGCCGTTGAGCAGCACATTGTCGGGCGAAGTGACGTCAAGTAGTCTGCCGGTGCCGGTATCGAGCCATTGCTTGACCTGCGTCGCCACTACGGCGGACAGCCTAGTGAAGTCACCGGTGACGAAGCGCATGGCGTCCACTGTGTGCCCGGCCGCAATGGTCAGTGTGTTGGCGCCGAGTTGGACTTCGCGTTGCCAGGTGCGGTGTGATGGCCGGGACAATACGCCATCGCGCAGCAGGCTAACGTGGACGCTCAGTACCTCGCCAACGAAGCCAGCTTCGACCTGTTCCTTCATGTGCATCAATGCCGGATTGACACGGGCCTGCAGGCCGACTGCCGTGACTAGACGGTTGGACTTCGCCAACGCCGACAGTTCCTCGGCCTCTGATGTCGTCCGCCCGAGCGGCCACTCGCAATACACGTGTTTGCCCGCTTCGAGTGCCGCCTTGGTCGGCGCGTAGTGAGAGGGCACGCGCACGACGATCGCGACAGCGTCGATCTCCGGCGAGGAGACCATCTTGCGGTAATCGTCGAAGGCCAGTCGCGCACCATAGGCCTGCCGCGCCGCCTCGGCGCTGTCAGCCTTAGTGGTGCACACCGCAGTCAACTCAATGTTGGGGCTAGCCTGCACCGCCGGCAGGTGTGAGCGGGCCGACCAGGTTCCGCTGACACTGGCGCCGACCAGGCCTAGCCGAATTGTGTCAACCATCACGCCCTCCCTGTGCACTCCCGGGTTCGAACCATCATGCAATGGCCAGATGCTGCAGACGGCGCTTGCACCAGCCTGCCGCCGATGATGCGCCGTAGCGGCCTTGCACGCCAAACCGACCCCGGGGGCGCTGATCCTTCGGTTAAGCGACTATTATCCGGTTGCGATTAGACGGCTGCAATGCGCCCATACGCGACGTTCGGGACAAGGTCCCCTCCTCCCGATACCGGACGTTCGTGAACAGCCTTGGTAACGCGCGCTTACCACTCACGTGGGCGGAATCCGGACTCTCGCGGCCTGTCATGCCCGGCGGGTCGGTTCCTTCGTATGCCATTGCACGGTAGGGAAGAAAGAGTTGCGTTCTACAGCGGTGTCCGGGGAGAACCGAGTGACTGATCTCTGTGGTCCTGACATTCGTGAAAGCTGTGTGAACCGAAGCGGTCTAAGGATGAAGTCCCGCGGCTTCGAGACCTTCAGCTGCTCGATCGAGAAAACTCGGGGTGTGCGGCAATGCGGATCTGACGTCAGTGATCGTGAGCTCTGGATAATGGCGGAGAAGTTCAACGACGCTCATCCTTGCCTCTTCACCTCGACCGGCCAAAGCATAGGCCGGCGCCCGAAATCGGTTCACCCAGACTGCCGATGGATGCTCGGTTACGCCACGCGTAAACCAGAGTGCCGCCTCGTTGTAACGACCCGCCTCGAAATGTGCTGCGGCAATTCCGATTGAACAAAAGAAATTCAGCGGGTCGTCGGGGGCAATGCTGCGTGCGATCTGGAAGCGGTCGATCGCCTCCGCAACTTCTCCGCGATACACGCTGACCCAACCGCTTCGATTCCAGGCCCAAACGCACGCGCCATCCAGCGCGAGCGCACGTTCGAAATGAAAGTCTGCCGCCGTCAGATCATGGGCAAGTGTGTAAGCTGACGCGAGGAGCGCCGTCGTGACGGGATCTCCCGTGTTGAGATGCGCGGCACGTCCGGCGAGGTCACGGGCTGTCTCCTTCTCGGCAATTGCCCGTTTTATGAAATGATGTCCACTGCGGTGCCCGTGGCACCAGGCCGCCAACGCGACAGGCAATGCGTCCGTGGGCGCCAGTTCCATGGCGTGCTCAAGCAGCTCGAGCGCTTCGCCCAGAGATGCCGGATTGATCGAGAGCGCCCGAGGCATCGCCCGCATCGTCAGTTCCCAGGCGTTTAGTTGGTCGGGGTCCTTGCGGCAGGCCCGGTCAATCTCGGCATTTCGCACCGACCGTTCGATCGCAGACGCTGCCCCGGCGGCCACCCGCTGTTCGAAAGCATCGTGTTCGCTGTCCTTGCCATCCCAACGATCAGCCCAGATATACCGGTGCGTTATCGAATCGATAAGCATGACGATCACGCGCAGTCGCCCGGTATGATCGGCATGGACTTTTCCGCGTAGCCGGTACCGCGCATGGGCCGGCTCGGCGACGGCAATCGAGCGATTGCGGCAAAGGCTGGCGATGATTTCTTCTGAAATGGCGGTACGCTCGCGGGTGCGGGGTCCGGTGAAGTCAAATGGCAGCACGCCGACCGTCGGCCGATCCAGAGGCAATGGAAACCTGGCTGGCGAGTGGCTTTCGGATGCTACGACACGGTGTGATCGCCGCAGCGTGTCCGATGGGCTTTCGCCGTAGCTGGCGCGATAAAGGGTCGCAAAGCGGCCAAGGTGTTTGAAGCCGCAACGCGAAGCGATTTCAGTCACAGCTGCACCCGGGGCGCTCTGTAGCAGCTCGCGCCGCGCCTGTTCCAGGCAGAAGTCGCGCCGCACCTCACCAGGAGAGCGGCCAAGGAAGCGACGGAAATGCTTTTCCAAGGTACGGCGTCCCACGCCGCAGGCCGCGGCGAGTGCGTCGCCATCGGGCTCCTGGGCGCAATTGGCCCTGAGGAGTTCGATTGCCTTCTTCACGTCGTGCGGAAGCGGGTCCATGTCCGCTGATCCCCCTTCGGTGAGCACACTATCACCGGAATTGACAGCGCGCTTGGTTATTCGGGCGCTGGGCGGCTAGTGCCGCCGCGAAATGGATAGCGCCGCATCTGGGCGCATGCCACATGAGAAAGCTTGCCTTTCCGCGGCGGCGGCGGGTTTCTTGCGGGCACCAATAACAGGGAGAACTTCAGGATGGGATCGATCAGAGGACTACCGGTTCTCATGGCGGCCGCGGGCCTGTTGCTGTCCCAGCCAGTGCGTGCCCAGGAAATCGACCAGAAACTGGGAAAGGTGCACTTCGAGACCTCCTGCTTGCCGGAAGCGGCCGCCGCATTTGACCGGGGCATGCTGTATCAGCACTCGTTCTGGTATCGCGCCTCGCAACGCGAATTCAACAAAGCCCTGGCAGCCGATCCCGGATGTGGCATCGCCTATTGGGGGATTGCACTGAGCCTGTTGTGGAACCCGCATCTCGCACCGCCGGTGAAAAACCTCGCCGATGGCGCGGCGATGATCGTGAAGGGGAAAGAGGTCGGCGCGAGGACCGAGCGAGAGCGTGACTATATCAACGCGCTGTCGGCGATGTACGCGGATTTCGACAAGGTCGATCATCACACACGCGTGCTGAACTACATGAAAGCGATGGAACAACTCGCCGCGAAGTATCCTGATGATGACGAGGCGCAGATCGACTACGCGATCACGCTCAACGTTGGGGCTTCGCCGTCCGACAAGACCTATGCTAATCAACTCAAGGGCGCCGCGATTCTGGAGAAAATCTGGGTGCGCCAACCGGATCACCCGGGCATCGCACATTACCTGATCCACCTTTACGATACGCCGGCGCTCGCTCAGAAAGGCATCGAGGCGGCGCGGCGTTACGCGAAAGTGGCACCAGATGCGCCGCATGCCCTGCACATGCCGTCGCACATTTTCACTCGCGTCGGCTACTGGCAGGAGTCGATCAATTCGAACACAGCGTCAGCACGCTCCGCCGCCGAGAGCAAGGAACCGGGCGATCAACTGCATGCCATGGATTATGAAGTCTATGCGTTGCTGCAACTGGGACAGGATGCGCGCGCGAAGGCGGTCGTCGATGAGATGATGACGGTGCAGGTCCCCAACGGGGCTTTCCTGGCCGCGGCCTACGCACTGGCGGCGTCGCCGGCTCGCTACGTGGTCGAGCGCGCCGACTGGAAGGCCGCGTCTGCGCTGGAGGTCAGACCCAGTACCCTGCCTTACATCACTGCGATCACATGGTTTGCCAAGGGACTTGGCGCAGCTCGATCCGGCGATACGGCGCAGGCTCAGGAGGCGATCGCGCAACTTGTCGCATTACGGGATCAATTACGGGATAAGAAGGACGGTTACTGGTCCGAGCAGGTCGATATTCAGGTACGGATCGTGACGGCGTGGACGCAATTGGCGGCAGGGCATCAGGATGAGGCACTCAAGACAATGGCCAATGCCGCCGACGCCGAGGATGAGACCGAAAAACATCCGGTCACTCCCGGACAGCTTACTCCGGCGCGGGAACTGTACGCCGCGATGCTTGCTGCAAGCCGGCAAGCCGGCGGACGCGCTGGCGGCGTTCGAGGCCGTCATGCACAAGGAGCCAAACCGGCTGAACGCGACGCTTGGCGCGGCTGAGGCAGCCTTGGCGACGGGCGACACCGCCAAGGCGAAACAATACTTCGCCGCGGCGGCGGCGCTGGCGTCTGATCCGAGCGCGAACCGGCCTGAAATTGTGAAGGCGCGCGCATTCCTGGCGAGCGCGAAATAACGATGGTGAAGGCCAGGGTGGCGATCGCCGCTCTGGTGGCGGTATCGACGTTGACGTTCGCCGCGCTCGCGGGCGCGCAAACCCGTTCTGTTACCGGTCAGTTCGGTGTACTGGGCGAATGGGAACTTACGGCCAACGTGACCAAACAGGCCGATGGTGGCGGCCGACTATGGAGCGGTCCGTTGAGCCTGAAACATATTGGGTTCTGTAGCGTGGACGGACCCGAGCAAAAAACCGGCGAGCTGCGCCTTGATATCCCTGATCCCGTCGCCGGTTCCCCCGCCGAGGCCACGGCGACGTTGCTGATTGATGGTGGCGCCTGCATTTTCAAGGGACACCTGACAGACGGATACGAAGGCGTCATGGTCTGTCCGGATCGGGCCAACGTGCCGATGATGCTAATGTTCCAATAAGACCCTGCACTCCTCGGCGAGTGGGCAGACCAGTTCGTCGCTATCACGACCGAGCAAGGTGTTCCAGCCTGGTGTGCGATAGGGACGACTTATCGCGGGGCAACCTGATGAAAGAACCCTTCGCGGATCGAAACCGGAGGAATGGATCAGGTGGCGTGAACGGCAGCTTCGTGGTCCGGCTAGCTTTGGAGCTGCCATGCCGCTATCGGCAAGGTCCTCTCAGACGGCTTCGCGCCCATCCGTGATGTTCGGGACAACGTCCCCTCCTCCCGAGACCGGACATTCGTCGACTGCCTTGGTGATACCCGCTAACGACTGGCATGGGTGGGATGGCGGACATTAAAGCCGACATTGAGCGCTAACTCAGCGAAACCCGCCGCGTTACTGCGTCAGGCCGGCTTGGCTCAGCACATTTGCCACGCTCGGGCATGGCTTATCAAACCAGAACGCCTCAGCAATGTGCCCTGCGGTGACTTCGGGGCGGAGACGCATCATTGTGTCGAGGATGGCGTAACCTCGCACCGGGTTTCCAAGCCTTATGTGACAACCTGCGAGCTGCGCGAGGATGCCGGGCGCGTTGGGACGGCGCACGGCGGCACGATCGACCCAAACCATTGAGGCGTCGTATTCCAGGTGGCACCAGTGCGCGGTACCAATCCCAAACAAGCTACTGGCGCCGTCAGACTCCGGGCCCACCAAACGAAGCGCCTGCTCAAAATCGCCAATCGCCGTTTCGCTGCGTTTCGTCAGAGCCTTGAGCCAGCCGCGCCGCTCCCAGGCCCAGGAACAGCGAGGATCGTGCGCCAGAGCGCGCTGGACAAGCGTATCGGCGGCGTCGAAGTCCTGCGCCATGGTCATCACCGCCGCCTGGGCCGTAAGCACCAGCGGATCGGTTGGATCGAGCACACCTGCGCGCTCGGCCAGTGTCAGGGCACAGGATCTGTCGCGATCAGCGTGCTCGTTCCAGGGCGTCACCGATTGCGCATGGCACCAAGCCGCCAGGGCAACCGCGAGGCCATTGTCTGGATAGAGTTCCATGGTCCGATATAAGATATCGAGCGACTGACCATACCGATCGGGAGACAATGCCAGCGGCAGGGCTCGGAGCACGAGATCGCGATCACGTTGCGCTTCCGCTGGCGAGCTCTGAGCTGCCTGAATTTCCGCGGCCATGACGGCGGATCGGGTGGTCACCAACACAGTGCCGACGATCCGGCTCTGGAACGCGAGCACGTTGTCGCGAGTGCCGTCGAATGTCTCTGCCCAAAGATGTCGGCCGTCGTCAGCATCTACCAATCGGGTGACGACGCGAATTAGATCGCCCTCCGGTATTACGCGTGCCGTGAGAACATATCTGGCTTTCCCGTGGACGATCCGTTGCACGGCCCCCTGGTCCAGGGCAAACCGATCGCGTCTGGCAGGCACGAGCCTGACGGAAAGGAACGATGCCGCGCCGAGCGACGCCGCGACTTGCTCGCCAAGATTATCGGCGAAATGATTCATCTCCCGGCCGCTACGATCGGCGCTTGAGGCGGTGACAATAAGGAGGGGTTCCGCTGCCGTTCCGCAATCGCGACGGGTGATGAGACACTGGGACTCTCGCCGGGCCCTTCGCCGCGTAGCGGACGGGGTTTCGCCGAAACCGTCTCGGTAGGCAATCGCAAATCGGCCGAAATGTGTGAACCCATGCCGAGCGGCAACGTGGTTGATGGCGTCCTCTCCGCCTGACAGGTCGTCGCGCACCGCCGTCAAACGCAACTGTCGCAGATAGGCAAGCGGTGCGATGCCGACGAACCGGGGGAAGTTCCGGCGCAGCGTCCGCTCGGATGTCCCGGCTGCCGTCGCGAGGTCAGCCAACGTCACCTTTTCAGTGTAATGAAGGCGCAGATAGGCAAGCGCGCGCCGCACATGACGCGGGCATACCGAGTCGCTGCTCGCAGGCCGGACCGATCGTGGTGTTAATTGGTTGGACATCCGAACGTTCCTGGTCCCCGTCTTCACTGGCGAACATAGATCATTTGGCCGGCACGCCAATGCGGCTCGGACCGTGTGTGATGGCGTTTCACGAATGAATGTTGAAATTCCGTCCGAATGCGGCCGATCCCGCACAGCGGTGGCCGGATTCGGATAGACCGCGAACCGGCCGGTCGCTTAGCGTCCGTCCATCCCCGGGATTGCCTCGCGGTGTGGCGGCAACCGAGGTTATTTCTTTCCGGCAACCACGCGGCGACTGGTGAATCGCGTATTTGGGAGATCAAACTTTGTCATCCTTGAAATATCAGCTGATCCCGGTTCTCCTGTTGATGTGGGCCAGTCCGTCGCATGCATTGGACGCGCGACATCCCGACCCGCTGTCTGTCGTGGCCGCGTCGTTCGCCGCCCAGAATGTTGGCAATGTCGATGCCGCGGTCGCGTTCTATGCGGATGATGCGCTGATAACCAATACACGAGGCAAGGCAGCGCCCAACGGCAAGGAGGGCGTGCGCCACTTCCATGAGGCGAACCGTGCTGCGAACGTGCAGTTCAGTCTCGGTCCCAATCCGATGGTGGACGGTAATAAAGTCACGACCCTAACCACGACGACAATTGATTTCTTTGAAAAGGTGGGCCTTGGTCCGGTGGAAGTTGGCAACGTGATCATCGTGGAAGGCGACAAGATCAGGTCATTCCTGCCGTACTATCCGTTGCGAGCCGTGGCCAGGATCGACCAGGCATGCCGGGAGCACGGACCCGGCGTCCCGTTCTTTGGGCGTCCCTGCTCCGAGTTCGTCGATGGCGCGAGAGCCCACACGGCCCACTTGGTTGCAGAGGGCATTGTCGGCGAAGAGTAGAGCCGCGTTGACCCGCGGCGGAGTCCATACGCCGCCAACGTTCCCATACAGTCTGAACACCCCGATAGGTGGTTCGGGGTCCGGCGATGTCATTCCCGTAATCAGCCACCCAGAAGTGCGATAAACAAAATAGTCGATCACTAATCCGAGCTTCCTGCCGCTTTTGTGGTGAAGTTGTTGAAAGGATTCGCGATGTTGTCTGATCCCATCCAGGTTGTAGCCATGTAATTCCATATTTGAGACTTGTACGCTTTGGCTGGATGTGCGCATGGTGCGGCATGTACATCGAAGCTGTTCGGAATCGGAACTCGCCGCCCGCGATCCTGCTGCGCGAGAGCTACCGCGAAGGCGGCAAGGTGCGTAAGCGCACACTGTGCAATCTTTCCGACTGGCCCACAGCCCACATCGAGGGTCTGCGTGGTGTGTTGAAAGGTGGCACGGTCATTGCCGCCGAGCGTGATGCCTTCACCGTCATCCGCAGCCTGCCACACGGTCATGTCGCCGCCGCGCTCGGCATCGCCCGCAACATCGGGCTCGAGCCTATTCTCGGCTCCAGCAGCGATCGCCGCCGAGACCTTGTCCTCGCCCTCATCGTCAGTCGCATCCTCGAGCCTGCGTCCAAACTCGCTGCCGCACGTGCGCTGTCGCCTGCCACCGCCGCATCGAGCCTCGGCGAAGTGCTCGGGCTCGGTGAGGTCGATGAAGATGAACTTTACGCTGCGCTGGACTGGCTCCTGGAGCGCCAGCCCGCGATCGAGGCCACGCTGGCCAGGCGCCACCTCACCCACGGCACGCTGGTGTTGTATGACGTCTCATCGAGCTACATGGAGGGACGCTGCTGCCCGCTCGCCAAGCGGGGCTACAGCCGTGACGGCAAGAAGGGCACGCTGCAGATCGTCTACGGCCTGCTCTGTGCTCCCGACGGCTGCCCGGTTGCCATCGAGGTGTTTGATGGCAACACCGCCGATCCGATGACGCTGGCAACCCAGATCGAGAAGCTCAAGCGGCGCTGCCAACTCAACCATGTCGTGCTGGTCGGCGACCGCGGCATGATCACCCAGGCGCGCATCACCGAGGACATCAAATCGGCAGGCCTGGACTGGATCTCCTCGCTGCGCGCACCAGCGATCAAGACGCTGGTGGAAAGCGGTACCTTGCAGCTCTCGCTGTTCGACCAGCGCGATATGGCCTCTATCACCGTGCCCGAATTCCCCGATGAGCGCCTCGTGGTCTGCCGCAACCCCGATCTCGCCGCCGAGCGTACCCGCAAGCGCGAGGAGCTCCTCGCTGCCACAGAGCGCGACCTCGTCCGCATCCGGACTGCCGTGGCTCGCAAGCGCGATCCGCTGCGTGGCACCGCAGAGATCGCGCTCGCAGTCGGTAAGGTGATCAACAAACATAAGATGGCCAAGCATTTCGATCTCGACATCACCGATGCCACCTTCAGCTTCGCACGCAAGGCCGCCGAGATCGCCGCCGAGGCGGCGACCGACGGCGTCTATGTCATCCGCACCAGCCTGCCGGCAGAGACCTGCGACGATGCGACGACGGTGCGCAGCTATAAGTCCCTCGCCCTGGTGGAACGGGCCTTTCGCTGCATCAAGACCGTCGATCTGCACGTCCGCCCGGTGTATCACCGATTGGCCGATCGGGTCCGCGCGCATGTCTTCCTCTGCATGCTGGCCTATTACCTGGAATGGCACATGCGCCAGCGCCTTGCACCGATGCTGTTCGACGACACCGACAAGGCGGCCGCCGAAGCAATGCGTTCGAGCGTGGTGGCGACCGCGCAGCGCTCACCGGCCGCTGTCGCCAAGCAGACCACCCGCCTGACCGCAGACGGATTGCCGGTGCACAGCTTCCACTCGCTGCTCGCCGATCTCGCGACCTTGGCGCGCAACACTGTCATCACCGCCATCACACCAAACCATCCGCTCACCATACTGACCAGGCCAACTCCGATCCAGCACAAGGCGTTCACCCTCCTTGGCGTCCCAGTGTAGCCAGTAATACAACCCGGCAATGACGCATCTCGTCGGTAATTCAAGCCCTTGCGCGGTTCGCCTCCAGGAAGCTCGGACTAATGAAACGAGGAGGACACACATGTTCAACCGTCTTGCGCTGCCTTTGGTGAGTGCTGCGTTCGCGATCGGGTTCAGCATAAGCGCTCATGCGCAGAGCCTGCCCGATGCGGATTACATGCGACAAGCACTTGCCGCGGGTCCTGATTCTGTCTCGAAGGGCGCGTCGGTGGTGCGTCCGGAACAGGACGGAACGATGCGGACACTTCGTGCCGGTTCAAATCACTTTACCTGCCTGATCATGGGCACGGACAGGATGTGTGCTGATACGAATGCCATGCACTTCATTCACGCCATGATGCACAAACAACCTCCGCCCGACCAACTTGGCATTGCATACATGCTTGGCGGTGACGCTGGCCCATCTGGTGAGGTTGGTGGCGCGAGCAACACCGATCCATTCGCGCAAGCGAAAACACCAAACAATCATTGGGTCGTCACGGGGCCTCACATCATGCTGTTCGGGCCACCAAGTAAGACCCTTGGCTATACGCGTGCGGAGGATCCCGATTCAAGTCAGCCTTACATGATGTGGGCCAACACGCCCTATGAACATGCGATGGTCCCCGTCAGGTAGTACGAAGAGGACGTGTTGATGTTTTCTGCTTACACTGCTCGGGTCGGTATCGGCCAACGCCGGGCAGCCTACATCTCATGGCGAAACACAGAATGCTGAAAACCGATTGATGATAGTCAGTGCCGGCCCGCGCACAGCGGTGGTCTGGAGCCATGAGCCGACGTCTTCCTTGACAGCATCGGTTGCTTCGCCGCAATCGCCGGAAGTGCGACCGCCGCCGGTGAGTTGCCGCGGGCATCTCCCGCGAGATCTCATGCAAGCGACCTGAGATCGGTCAATTGACTGGACGGTAGTTAGTACTCCACGCAAGTCATTCGGTGTCCCGCGACACGACCTTTCAATCGCGGAGATCAATCAACGTGATGTCCGCTTGGGGTCGAATTCCCAGCCGAACGGCTCGGGCGGTGTGAACGACAGCTTCGCGATCCCGCTTGCTCCAGACCTGCCATTCGGCTTGCGTAAAGAGTTTCGGACGCCGCTTGGCGTACGAAAGTCTTCGAGGAACGAACCCGCGGGCCGCAGATGATGGTCTATGGGTATTTCGGTTTTCGGCTGAGCGCGGCGAAGTCACGATCGGCATTGGCAGACGCCGGACGTGATGCGATCTGTGCAGATCGTTGCTGCATCGGCTGGCGTTTCCGGTGAGGATCGCTGGCAAGATGGTGCTTCGGGGCGTCGCTGAGGACGGACGGCGCGAGTTCGATGGTTGGCAGCAATGGGGGTGCTGCGGTCGGGAACTGTGGCAGGCCATGCCGGGTCACGGCGAAGTTCTCCCGGTTTGTGGAGTGCAGTGCGGTGGTGCGCGGGGCTGACGCCAGCGCTCGAATGTTTCGATGATGATCATGTGTCCTCCACAGCATGGACACGGTGGGCGGACATCGGGCGGTTCTTCCAGCACGTCGTCATCGGGAGATGGCGTGACGGCGAGTAGTTCGCGGGCGCGTGCGAGGCTGAGCTTGCGCGCCGAACTGGCGAGCAGGCCATAGTGGCGGATGCGGTGGAACCCGCGCGGCAGGACGTGAAGCAGGAAGCGGCGGATGAACTCGTCGACGCCGAGCGTCATGACCTGCTGGCGATCCGCACCATCGCGGCGATAATCCTTGTAGCGGAAGGTGACGCCGGCCGCGTCAAAGGCGAGCAGCCGCCGGTTCGAGATAGCGACGCGGTGAGTATATCGCGAGAGGTAGGTGAGCACTGCCTCGGGGCCGGCGAAAGGTGGCTTGGCGTAGACGACCCAGCGTTTGTTGCGGACCGGCGAGAGGTGACGCAGGAAGGCGCGACGGTCGGCGAGTGGTGCGAGGTTGCCGAAGAAGCCAAGCCTGCCGGCGTCGTGGAGTGCGATCAGTCTGGTAAGGAACAGGCGGCGGAACAGCTTGCCCAGGACGCGCACCGGCAGGAGGAATGCCGGTCGCGAAGAGATCCAGCGCTGTCCATCGAGGGTGATGCCGCCGCCCGGCACGATCATGTGCACATGGGGGTGGTGGGTGAGTGCCGATCCCCAGGTGTGGAGCACGGCGGTGATGCCGATCCGCGCACCAAGATGACGCCGGTCAGCGGCGATGGTGAGCATGGTCTCTGACGCTGCCCGGAACAGCAGGTCGTAGAGGACCGCCTTGTTGTGCAAGGCGATGTCGGCGACTTCGGCGGGAACCGAGAACACGACGTGGAAGTAGCCAACCGGCAGCAGATCGGCCTCGCGCTCGGCCAGCCAGGTGCGCGCGGCGGCGCCCTGGCACTTGGGGCAGTGCCGGTCGCGGCAGCTGTTATAGGCGATCTGCCGATGGCCGCAGTCCTCGCAAGCCTCGACATGACCGCCCAGGGCGGCCGTGCGGCACTGCTCGATCGCCGACATGACCTTGAGCTGATGAAGGCTCAGGTGTCCGGCATGGGTGGCCCGATAAGTGGGGCCGGCAGCACGGAAGATATCGGCGACCTCGAGCGAGGCGCGCACCGCCTCAGCCGACGGGTGCGATCTCTCCGGCCTTGAACATGCCGAGCTTGTCGAGCGGGCTCGTCACGGTGCGTACCGTTCGGGTCGCAACCTTGGTGTAGAAGGCGGTGTTCTCCAGCTTGGCGTGGCCAAGCAGAACCTGGATGATGCGGATGTCGACGCCGTCTTCCAGCAGATGGGTGGCAAAGCTGTGCCGCAGGGTGTGCGGTCCGACCCGCTTGGTGATCTCCGCGGCCTGTGCCGCCTCGACGACGATGCGATGGAGTTGCCGGGTGCTGATAGGCTTCATGGCGTGCTGTCCTGGAAACAGCCAACCGTCACGATGCATCACGCCCTGTTGGTGCCCGACCTTCCACCACTCGCGCAGCAGGATGAGCAGATCTGCCGGGAGCATGGCGTTGCGATACCGGCCTCCCTTGCCACGCTCGACCCGGAGCAGCATGCGTTCGCTGTCGATATCGGCCACCTTGAGCGCCGCGACCTCGGCCACGCGCAGGCCAGCGCCATAGGCGACCGAGAGGGCCGCCTGATGCTTGAGACAGGTGGTCGCGTTGAGCAGTCGCGCAACCTCGTCCCGGCTCAGCACCATTGGCAGGTTACGCGGATACGCCACCCGGATCAGCCTGCGCGTCAGGTCGGGCCGGTCGATCGTGTGCGTGAAGAAGAACCGCAACGCCGACACAATGCTGTTCATGGTCGGCGTCGGCACGCCGGCATCGCGTTGTTCGATCTGGAACCGGCGCACATCATCCGCCGTCGCTGTATCGGGTGAGCGCCGCAGGAACGTTGCGAAGCGTCCGACGTCGCGAATGTAGTTGCGCTGCGTCTCTCGCGAGAACCGGCGCATGTTCATGTCGTCGATCAGGCGTTGCCGCAGCGGGCTGATCGCAGCGATGCGAATGGTCTCGTCCATTGGTCGGCTCCTCTCGGTTGAAAGAAGCCGAAACGCTCCGCCCGCACCGGTACGGGCTCAAACCAGGTACAACGGCCGGGCCTCTACTCCATCACCAGAACCCGCACCAATCCCGCGCAGCGGGTTCGTTCTTCGGCTGACACTGGTCGCAAGCTCCTGTCCCAGTCGAGGCGAGCCGGGACGAACAGCTTGGGGCCATGTCCATAGATTGGCAGGTCCCGCCGGCCCGGATCCAAGGCGGCCGGGATACCAACCTTCCGGCAGCCGAATGAGGCCAACGCCCTGAAATCACTGCGGAAAAAGCTTGTAGAGTAAATCGGCCAAGCCCCAAGGTTCGGAGAGAAAACGCCATTTGGAGAGAGAATTCGACAGTTCGTTACGCCTCCGAACCCCCAAGCCTGACGCGCAGAACCCTGCGGCAGTTGGGCTTTTCAGCGGTCCGGGGAATGGCGGAGAAAGTTCAGCTGGCGAGACACTGGAGCAGGGAAAGCAACCGGGATACAACTCTCTCTGGGGAAGCTGGAATTTCCAGGAGCCGGGCTGGACGCCCGCCAGATGGCTGATTTCGTCGGCTTCTGCCGGGAAGTGGCCTGATCATGCCCGGCTGCTGGGTGACGGACGCATAGAAACCGAGCGGGTCGATCAGACGGTGCACGGTAATTAAGCAGATAGCCGCCATGCGGCGGCAGGGCTGGACGCGCGACGCGGCGCAAGGGACATTCGCTGCCAATGCCAAACTCGATCGAAACTGAGCACCACCGCGCGGTGGTGGGCGTGGACGTTGGCGGCACTTTCACCGACTTCGTCGCCACACTGAGCGATGGCCGGTTGGCGCATCACAAGGAACCAAGCACGCCGCACGATCCGGCCCTGGCGGTTGGCCGAGGGTTGCATGCGTTGGCACAGCGTTACACGCAATTCGCGCTCAGCGGTGGTCTGCTGGTTCACGGCACCACGATCGCACTGAATGCAGTCTTGCAGCGCAAGGTGGCGCGCGTCGCGCTGGTCGTCTCGCGCGGTACGCGCGACGTGCTGGAGATCGCACGTTGCCGCATGCCATCCTCCTTCGACTTCCACGTCAGCAAGGAGGAACCGCTGATCGCGCGCGAACGCGTCATTGAGATCGATGCCCGCATCGCTGCCGATGGACGCGTGCTGGCGCAGCCGGACGAGGCGCAGATCGAAGATATGTGCCGGCAGATTGCGGCGATGGACGTGCAGGCGGTTGCGGTGATGCTGCTGCATTCGTATCTCGCACCAGCGCTCGAGGACGCCATCGCGAAATCCATCGCGGCGCGGCTGCCCAACCTGCTGGTGAGCCGTTCGGCCCAGATCTGGCCGGAGATCCGCGAATACGAACGCGCAGTGGCGGTCTGTCTGAACGCGCAGATACATCCGCTGATGGATCAGTATCTCGCGCAACTATCCGACATCCTCGGCGCCACGCAGCCACCGCCGACGCTGCTGCTCAGCACGTCATCCGGCGGCAGCCTCAGCCTGCGCAGCGCGCGCGAGCGGCCGATCGAAACTCTGTTGTCAGGACCGGCGTCCGGCGTGATGGCGGCGGTGCATCTGATGCGGCTGGCCGGCATTTCCTCCGCCGTGACATTCGACATGGGCGGCACGAGCGCCGACATGGCAGTGCTGACCGAAGGAAAGGTGACATTCACCACCACGGCACGCGTCGGCGGCTTGCCACTGATGATGCCGGTGGTCGGCGTCAACAGCATCGGCGCCGGCGGCGGCTCCATTGTTTCGGTGGACAGCGTAGGCGTCATCAAGGTCGGTCCGGAAAGTGCCGGCGCACGACCCGGCCCGGTGTCATTCGGCTTCGGCGGCACCCAGCCCACAGTAACTGATTGCTATGTCGTGCTTGGGCTGATCGACCCCGGCGCTTTCCTCGCCGGTCGGCTGACGCTCGACCGTGCGGCAGCCGAAGCAGCGCTGCTGCCGATAGCCGAACGGATCGGCGTACCGAGCGTGGCGCACGCCGCCGAAGCGGCGCTGAAGGTGGCGACTGCCCGGATGGCGACGGAGCTGTTCAAGTTGCTGGCACAGCAGGGCCTCGAACCGGCGCGCTACGTGCTGGTACCATTCGGTGGCGCCGGTCCGACGCAAGCGGTGCGCCTGGTCGAAGAGGCCGGGCTGCTTGGTGCCGCAGTGCCGCCGGCCGCGGCAACGTTCTGCGCCCTGGGCGCCGCGCTGGCGGACGTGCGGCGAGACTTCGTGCGCAGCTTTCGCCCGGTGCGGCTAGCGACGCTGGGACACGCGCTGTGGGACACCTGGTCGGCACTCGAAGCCGAAGCGCGCGACTGGCTGGCACAGGAGAACGTGCCACTCATCGGACACCAACTCAGCTACGCGATCGACATGCGCTACGCCGGGCAGTCGCACAATCTGGAGGTCGTGGTCCCTGCATCGGTGCGGCAGGAAAACAGCGTGCACGGGGTCGCCGAAGCATTCCACAAGCTGCATGAAGGCATCTACGATTTCCGTGAGGATGACGCCGCGGTGGAAATCGTTACCCAGCGGCTCAGCATACTTGGCCAAATGCCGCCGATTGACCTGCCGACAATCGATGAAGGACCACCGCCGGTCCCCGCTTCATTCAGGCCGGTGTTCAACGACGGCGCATGGCTCGATGCCGCTGTCTACACGCGCGACGGCCTCAGCCTTGGCGCCCGCCTCGAAGGACCGGCGATCATCGAACAGGAAGACACGACAACCTGGCTGCCACCCGGCTGGTGCGTTGCCGTCGATCGCATGGGTGTTCTCCTGATCAGCCGGAGTGACCCGAATGCAGCTTGATCCCGTCACGCTGGAGATTTCTGGCAACCAAACTCGCAGCCGCGGCCGACGAGATGGGCTTCGCGCTACAGCGCTCCGGCCGCACGCTTTATGTGAAGGAGACCGAGGATTTCGGTACCGGCCTCACCAATCTGCGGGGCAAGATCTTCGCCTATCCGAACGGTGTCGGTGTCACCGGCTTCATCGACCTCGATTGCCGCACCGCGATCGAGGCGGTCGGCGCATTGCAGCTGGGCGATGTGATCGTAACCAACCATCCTTTCCTGTCCGGCGGGCTGGCGACGCATTTGCCGGATATCCATCTGATCAAGCCGATGTTCCATGACGGCCGCATCGTCTGCTACGGCTGGACCTTCGTGCATTCGGCGGATGTCGGCGGCCGGGTACCCTCCAGCATCTCTCCCAGCAACAGCGAGATCTACCAGGAAGGCCTGATGATCCCGCCCGTGAAGCTGGTGCGGCAGGGCGAGATGAACCAGGACGTGCTGGCATTCATCCGCGCCAATTGTCGTACCGCCGAAGAGAACGTCGGCGACATCAAGGCGATGCTGGCGGCGCTCAGCGTCGGCGAACGGCGCGTCGCGCGCATCATCGGCCAGCACGGCGTTGCTGTGTTCAACGCGGCGACCGCCGATGTCATCGCCTATTCGGCGGCGAAGGCGCGCGCGGCGTACCGCACCATTCCAGACGGCACCTACGAGTTCTGGGACTACCTCGACGATGAACTGGTGTCGCCGATCCCGGTTCGGATCCGCGCGGCGCTGAGCGTCAGCGACGGCCTGCTGCATCTCGATTTTACCGGCACCGATCCGCAGATCGCCGCGGCCTTCAACATGCCGACCGCTGGAACCCGACACACCTGGCTGTCATTGCGGATCGCGAAATACGCCCTCACCCGCGACCGCACGGTGCCGCTGAATTCCGGCATCTTCGATCCGCTCACTGTGACAATCCCGTCCGGTTCGCTGCTCAACCCAAGCTTTCCTGCCGCGGTTGGCGTGCGGCACGCCACCGGCAACCGCATCATCGAGTTGGTGAACGGGCTGCTCGCCAAGGCCGTGCCCGATTACATGCCGGCCGGATCTGGCGGCATCATCATCCCGGTGGTCTTCGCCGAACCCGAGGACGAAACTGGCCGGCGCAACGTGATCGTGGTGGAACCGATCACCGGCGGAACCGGTGCGCGTTTGGGCGCCGATGGTGCGGATGGGCGCGAGGCCTCCACCGGCAATATGGCGAACAATCCGTTGGAGACCGTGGAAACATCGGCAGCGATCATTGTGCTGCACTACGCACTGCGGCCGGATTCCGGCGGCCCGGGATGCTGGCGCGGTGGCGTGGGTTTGGAACTGACCTTTGCTCCATGTCGCACCGGCACGCAGGTGTTGGGACGTGGCATGGATCGCATCCGGTTTCAGCCATGGGGCCTCGCCGGCGGGCTCGTCGGAGCCGCTGCGCAGACCATCCTCAACCGCGGCCGGCAGGATGAGCGGCAGCTTGGCCGTATCGACATGGTCGAGTTGGGCGACGACGACACCATCACCATCCTCACTCCGGGTGGCGGCGGCTACGGCGATCCCTTCGAACGTGAACCCGCGCGCGTGCTGCGCGACGTGCAGCGAGGCATGGTGAGCTGCGAGGCGGCGCGCGAAAGCTACGGTGTCGTGTTGCAGGGCGATACAATTGACCTTGCAGCGACCATGGCGTTGCGCGCAGAACTGCGCCGCGCGCGGCCGGCCGTCGCCAACGCGGACGGGCTGGCATTCGACTTCGGCGCCAACCGCGTGGCGTGGGAAAGCGTGTTCGACGATGCGCTGATGAACCGTATCGTCGCTGCGATCCTGGCGTTGGCGCCCGGTGCCCGCCGCACCGCGCGGCGCCGGTTGTTCCAGCCAGTCGCTGACTTGCTGCAACCGTCCGGTCCGATCGACGCCGCGGCGTTGCGGCAGGTCTTGCCGCTGGTACAGCGGACGCTTGCAGAACTTGAACGGATTGGCGCGACCTCTGCATCGCAGGCAGCATAACGCCGACAGGACCGAATAACAGGAGGCCCGACCATGCGAGCTTACTTTTCCCGCCGCAGCTTCAACCTGATGGCCGGCTCGCTGCTGTTGGCACAGCCGCTCGTGGCGCGCGCGGACACGCCGAAACGGGGCGGCACGCTCAAATTCCTGGTGGAGCCTGAACCGACTTCGCTGGTGCCGATCGCAGATACCACCGGCGCCAACGTCATGATCAGTGCCAAGGTGACCGAGGGCCTGTTCAACTATGGGCTGGATTTCTCGTTGCGGCCGTGTCTGGCGACTGGGCTGCAGACAAGCGCTGACGGCAAGGAAATGACGTTCACGCTGAGGCAGGGCGTGAAATGGCATGATGGCCAGCCCTTCACTTCCGCCGACGTGGCATTCTCCATCGAAACGCTGAAGAAATATCATCCGCGCGGCAAGGCGACCTACGCAAACGTGTCGGAGATCCGCACCCCGGACGATCATACCGTGGTGCTGATCCTGTCGCTGCCCGCGCCCTATTTGGTCAACGCGCTGGCCGGCCAGGAATCACCGATCATACCGCGACACATCTATGACAGTTCCAACCCTCTCGCCAATCCGCACAATAATGCGCCCGTCGGCACTGGGCCGTTCGTGTTCAAGGAATGGCAGAAGGGTAACTTCATCATTCTCGAGCGTAACCCGGACTACTGGGATCAGCCCAAGCCATATCTGGACCGCATCATCGTTCGGACCATACCGGACGCCGCGGCGCGCTCGGTGGCGCTGGAAACCGGTGAGGTCGATATCGGCGGCGAATACCTGGTGCCGCTCAGCGACATGGGCCGGCTCGGCAGCCTGCCGCAGCTCGGCATCGAAACCCAGGGCTACGCCTATAGCCCCAATGTGCACCGGATCGAGTTCAACCTGGACAATCAGTATTTCAAGGATCTGCGGGTGCGGCAGGCGGTGGCGCATGCCATCAACAAGGACATCCTGTTGCGCACCGTGTGGTACGGCTTCGGTGTCGTCACCACCGGACCGATCCATCCGGATGTTGCGCGCTTCTACACCGCCGATGTGGTGAAATACGCATTCGATCCGGCCACAGCGGAGAAGCTGCTGGACGAGGCGGGCTTCCACCGCGGCGAGGATGGCGTGCGGTTCAGCGTGATGCATGATCCGCTGCCAATCGGTCTTATGCACGTGCAGACTGGCGAATACATCAAGCAGGCTTTGGGCAAGGTCGGCATCAAGGTCACGCTGCGCTCGCAGGATATGGCTGGCTACATCAAGCGCGTCTTCACCGACCGGCAATTCGACTTCACCAATGGCGCGATGACCAATGGCCCAGACCCGACGTTGGGCGTCCAGCGATTTTACTGGTCGAAGAATTTCCGGCCCGGCGTGCCATTTTCGAATGCGTCGCACTACAGCAATCCTGAGGTTGACCGGCTGCTGGAGGCGGCTCAGTCGGATATGGACCTGCACAAGCGTGCCGAGGATTTCTATGGCTTCCAGCGCATTGTCGTGCAGGACCTGCCGGACATCACGCCAATCGCGGTTAAGCTGTTCACCATTTACAACAAGAAGGTGAAGAACCACACGCTGACGGCGGACGGCATTCATTGCAACCTGGCCGACGTCTACATCGATAGCTGATGGGGCGGTTGGCGTGGCGTTGAGTTCGGGCTGGGCGGGTCGCGCGGCGCTTGCGGCGCACTGGTCTGCAGGCGATCCCGAGCGTAATCGGCATCGTCATTTTCAATTTCCTGCTGCTGCAGATGGCACCGGGAGACGCAGCCGATGTCATCGCCGGTGCCTCCGGTGCAGCAACGGCCGAGACGATGGCCGCATTGCGCGCACAGCTCGGCCTCGATCACTCGATGCTGCACCAGCTTGGCGCCTATCTGTGGAACCTGGCACATCTGCGGCTCGGGATGTCGGCACATTTCAACATGCCTGTGGGCGTGCTGATCCTGCAGCGGTTGCCCAATACGCTTCTGCTGATGGTCACCGCCCTGCTGCTGGCGCTGACATTCGGCATTGCCGCTGGCGCCGTGATGGCAACGTTGGCCGGGCGCTGGGCCGATCGGCTGCTGTCGATTCTGGCGTTGCTGTTCTATTCGGTGCCTGGGTTCTGGGCCGGGCTGACGCTGATCATCATCTTCTCGGTGCGGCTACAATGGCTGCCAAGCGACGGCTTCACTACCGTCGGCGCCGAGCTGACTGGCTTCGCCTACGCGCGCGATCTGCTGGCGCATTTGGTAATGCCGGCGGTGTCACTGTCGCTGTTTTTCCTGGCGATCTATGCGCGGCTGACGCGTGCGGCGATGTTGGAAGTGGCGCGGCAGGACTTCGTGCGTACCGCCGAAGCTAAAGGTCTCAGCGCTTTCACCGTTACGGTGCGGCACATCCTGCGCAACGCACTGGTTCCGGTGAGCACTGTCGCCGGATTGCATATCGGCATGCTGATGGGCGGTTCGATCGTCACCGAGACCGTGTTCGGCTGGCCGGGCCTCGGCAGCCTCGCCTACGAGGCGGTGTTCGCACGCGACTTCAACCTGCTGCTCGGCATCGTACTGCTGTCGGCTATCGTCGTCATCATCGCCAATGTCCTGATCGATCTCCTGCACACCTGGCTCGATCCGCGCATCGAGGCCATCTAATGCACCGGCGTGGCACTTTGTGGCTGCTGCTGCGCAATCCAAATGCGCTGGTGGGTATGCTGCTGCTCCTTGTCATCGTCGCGATGGCCGCTGTCGCATCGTTGCTGTATCCGGACGACCCATCGGACATGGTCGCGCAGCCATTCCTGTGGCCCGGGCAGGACGCCGCCTATCCGCTCGGCACGGACAATATGGGTCGCGACGTGGCGGCCGGCGTCGTGCACGGCGCGCGTATCTCGCTCGCCATCGGCTTCGCCTCCACCGCAATCTGCTTGCTGCTGGGCATCGCTGTCGGCGCACTCGCCGGTTATTTCGGCGGCTGGCTCGATGACGCGCTGAGCCGGCTCACCGAGCTGTTCCAGACCATTCCGCCGTTCCTGTTCCTGATCGTGCTGGTGGCGATCGCCACGCCGACGGTGGCAACAATCACACTGTGTATCGGCATCGTCTCCTGGCCCACGATCGCTCGGCTGGTGCGCGCCGAGTTTCGCACGTTGCGCCGGCGGGAATTCGTCCAGGCAGCTGAAACGCTTGGCTATTCGCATGCCCGCATCGCGTTGCAGGAGATGCTCCCGAACGCGCTTCCTCCGGTGATCGTCACCTCCTCGGTGCTGGTCGCCACCGCAATCCTTAACGAGTCCGCTCTGTCATTCCTCGGCCTCGGAGATCCGAACGTGGTGAGTTGGGGCACGATGATCGGCACCGGCCGGGAAGTACTACGCACCGCCTGGTATCTCACCGCGATTCCCGGCGCCGCCATCGTGGTCACCGTGCTGGCACTCAACCTGGTGGGCGAGGCGCTGAACGATGCGCTCAATCCACGACTGGGCCTGGAATGAACCCGCCGCTGCTGGAGCTGCGCGACATCACAGTCAGCTTCCGCGGGCACCAGGCGGTGTGTGGGCTGAACCTCACGCTGCACCGCGGCGAGACGCTGGCGTTGGTGGGCGAATCCGGATGCGGCAAATCCACAACGGCGCTTGCGGTGATCCGGCTGGTGCCGCGTCCTGGCCGGATCACCGGGGCGGCGATGCGGTTGGATGGCCTCGACCTGCTGCCGCTTCCCGTCGCGGCGATGCGACGATTGCGCGGCGCACAGGTCGCCATGATCTTTCAGGAGCCGATGACGTCACTCAATCCGGTGATGACCGTCGGACGGCAAATCGTCGAGGCGATCCGTCAGCATCGGACCGTGTCGCACACCACCGCCCGCGCGCAGGCAATCGAGCTGCTCGACCTCGTGCGTATCCCTGACCCGGCGCGCTGCTTCGACAGCTTTCCTCACCGGCTGTCCGGCGGTATGCGCCAGCGAGTGATGATCGCCATCGCGGTCGCCTGCCGCCCCAAACTGCTGATTGCCGACGAGCCGACCACTGCACTGGACGTGACGGTTCAAGCTCAGATCCTTGACCTGCTGCAAAGTTTGAAGCGGCAGCTCGGCATGGGGCTGTTGCTGATCACACATGACCTGGGCGTGGTGACGCAATGGGCCGACCGGGTCGCGGTCATGTACGCCGGCCGCAAGGTGGAGGAAGCGACGCCCGCGGTGCTGTTCGAGCGGCCTATACATCCGTATACGCGTGGCCTGCTGGGTGCGACACTGTGGCAGGAAGCTGCACGCACCTACCATGACGGTCGGCTGCCGGAGATTCCTGGCAACGTCGCTTCGGCGGATGCGGCGAGCGGCTGTGTATTCGCCCCACGGTGCAATCTGGTGCAGCCCGAGTGCCGGATTGCCGAACCGCCCCTGATGGAAGCCGGCGCGGATCATCTCGCCGCCTGTCCGGTCGCACTGCACGCGAGACCGCATGTCCCTGCTGTCCGTTGAGGACCTGCATGTTCGCCATCAGGTGCCTGGGGGCGAACTGCGTGCCGTTGACGGTGTTTCGCTCAAGGTTGATGCCGGCGAAACCGTCGGCTTGGTCGGTGAGTCCGGCTGCGGCAAGTCCAGCCTCGGCAAGGCGATCCTGCATCTGCTGCCTATCGCGCAAGGCACGATCCGATTCGGCGATGCCGATATCACGCATCTGAGTGGCGGCGCGCTGCAGCCCTTCCGGCGACGCATCCAGATGGTGTTTCAGGACCCCTATGCCTCGCTCAATCCGCGCCAGACGGTGTTCGATGCATTGGCGCGACCGCTGCTGGTGCACGGCGCGCGCGACCGGGCGGCGCGCCGGCGCAGCGTCGAGGCGCTGATGCAGACGGTGAGCCTGTCACCGGAGATGCTCGCGCGGTATCCAAACGAGTTCTCCGGCGGCCAGCGCCAGCGCATTGCTATCGCGCGCGCGCTGGTGCTGCAGCCCGAACTGGTGGTGCTCGACGAACCTGTGTCGGCACTCGATGTGTCAGTGCAGGCACAGATCCTCAATCTGCTGATGGACCTCAAGCGCGACCGCGGCCTGGCCTATGTGTTCATCTCGCACGACCTGTCGGTCGTGCGCTACGTCGCGGACCGCATCTATGTGATGTATCTGGGGCGCATCGTCGAAGTTGCCGACCAGCACAGCCTGTGGACCTCACCGCGCCACCATTATACCCGCGCGCTGATCGACGCGGTGCCAAAGCAACATGCGCAGCCACGTTGCAGCGAAACGCCGGATGCGATCGGCAGTGCCAGTGTGGTCACGCCGCCGTCTGGCTGTCGCTTTCATCCGCGCTGCCGTGCCGCGACCGAGCTGTGCAGTACAACGGTGCCGTTACTGGAAAGCGTGTCGGCGACCCAGCAGGTGGCTTGCCATCATCCACTGTCATAATTGTCCATCGAATTCTGGCACCTGCATCACATTGTCTCGGTCGCCGAGTTCGTCGCGGTCGCGATCGATAATAGCGCCTATCGTGCGGGTTTGCGGCGCCTGACGACTGCTTCTGATCTGCGGCTGCGGTTGGCATATCCACGAACGAACTTCAGCCTGCCTCCATTCCGCATTTCGAAACGGCTACTTCGCTTTCAGCCAATCCCGCTCATTCCGGTTTGCGCCCATGGCGGTCATGCAGGGCCGCACCGCCCTATCTCGAAAGCCGCCACTCGCCGCAATGAGAGCGGGCAAACCGGCTCTGAGGCATGCCGCCAGGCTCGCGTTGGCGATGTTCGGCCGCCGCTGCCTCCGAAGGCTCACGTCGAAGACCGGGCTCATGCTCAGGCTGTGAGCGACGGCTCGTTCCGGCATGCGCGTCGCGCTATGCCGCGGATCAACCACGAGGGCAGCGCGAGGGCGCCGAGCAGTGCTTGGGTGGCAACGGCACTGGGCAGCGCTGCGGCGACGCCCCCGATAATGACCATGCAGGTATCCTCGAATATCGGAAACGACTGGTGATCGAGGTTGGGGTGAGCGACGAAGTACCAGTCGGACCGCGACTGTCATGACCAGGCCGGCGACGTTGATCGCGAGCACAGCATGTAAGATCCGCAACCGAGGCACGGCGGTCGTCGCCATAATGGCTATCGGTGTTTGCAACAGCATGGCAGCGACGAGCATTCGGATATATACGGGCACGCCGGACGCGGGCAGCCCGGTGCGGCCGCGCCAGATCTCAACGGGCAGTTGGTCACCCAGCCAACGCAGACAGAGCGCAGTAAAGGCGCCGCCCAACAGACCCAGTAAGGCCGCCCGCCCCGGGCGAAGCTGCGCGAGCGGAAGTGAGGGTAGTCCCAGATCGTCCTGAACGTGATCTGCAGGATCCGCTAATGGAGTGTAGCTCTGGGCTGCTGATTTAACTTCCGACCGAACTCGGCTAGGATGATCGGAGGCTAGACCCAAATCATCCTGGCCCTGGTCAGGCCGATCTGGATGTACGCAGCTCAGACCCGCAGAGTCAGATCCTAAACGAATCCGGTCGGGACGATTGAAGGTGAGCGGCGCAGGCGCCTGCAGCCAGGCCCAGCCGCGGGTCGCGGCGGAGCTGAACTTTGTCAGCAGCGCAGGTGCAAGCGGCCAGGACCACAACACTAGCAGACAGACACACGCCACTAGGTTCTGCGGGAACAGCGTCCCGTTCAGTGAGAGCCGGTAAACGGCGGCGACAATGCCGACACCTCCTCCGCGCGCCAATTGCGGGAGCGCGATGTACCAGAGTATGACCCCAACGAGAGGGACCATCAGTGCGAGCGCGCATGCGAGCCCGACTGTCACGACGGGCACGGCGCCGGGTCGGTGCCAGCGAAGCAAGACGGGAGTCCAGGCGTAAGCGGCGGCCGCGACCCAATACAGGTAGATTGCGATGGTGCAGCCGAGCAGGAATGCGAACGACGCAGCAGCTAGCAGCAAGGAGGCGAGCGTGTCCGGCGGCAGGACGGCGTGTCGCGCGAGGTCGGCGTCGAACAGGGGAAAGACGAGGACAGGGGCCAGCAGACCGAGGGGGCCGGAGGAGAGGCCGGCCGAGAACGCGAAAGACACGCGAAGCACGCCCGCGCTGCGCCGGCCGCGCATGACGGCCTGGAACTGGCTCCGCCATGCGACGATGCCGGCCGTGGTCAGGCCGCAAACCACGACGACGAATGGTGAGGCGAGCAGCACAGCGAGCGTGCCGAACCCGCCCGGGCGGGCGATGGTGGATTGGGCCGCCATGACGCCGCAGAAGAGGGCCGGTATGAGGAACGCGAGGACTCCGGTAGCCGCACCGAGGCCAAGGGCCTGCCAGCTCCCGAAGCGGAAGAGCGGATCGGTGCTGCGGAGGAGGTCGAGCCGGCGCGGCGGCGATGGATGGGGCGAGAGCAAGCAACGCCATTTCGCGACCGGTGCCAGCACGGACAACAGGCGGGCAATACCCTGCTCCGGGCGCTGCCAACTGGAGACACGCACGTCCGCATAGAGTTCCCGCACCCGCAACAGCCCGTTGCGAGTGAGCAGGGTCATGAGGGCTATCCCGGCGAACATGACCGGGTGGACGAGGTCGAGCACACCTTCCATGCCAACGACGTTCTTCCCAAAGTAGGCCGGCAGGACGGTGATCAGGAAAGCTCGCCAGACCGCGAGCGCGAGCATGGTCTTGGTGACATCGCCGTTCCGGAGGTGGGCCAACTCGTGCAGCATCATGGCGCGGAACGCGCCGGGTTCAGTGAGGAATTGGACGGCGAGCGCGCCCGTCATGACGAACTCGGTGGCGCCCAAAGCCGCCGAAGCTCACAGCGGCGGGGACCATGCCGAGCGGGTTCCACAGGAAGACGGGCGTGTGACGCAGTCCGGTCGGGCAAGCAAGAAAGCGAAGCTGCTGCAGCAGTCCGGGAACGTCCTCATCGGTGATCTCGCAAGCGCGCCAACGATAGCGGACCCAGGCGGGGGTGACTGCGAAGATAACAAGCGCAGCGCTGGCGAGCAGCAGCAGGCCAGCGGTCATGTACAGCAATGTGGGCGTCACATAGCCAACGAAGCACTGGAACAGCGGCGGTCCCGTCACCTTGTCGAGCATCGCGAACACGGACATCTGATCGATCCCGTGGCTTTGCAGACAGGCGTCGAACCTGTGCACGCCCTCCATGCCCACGGTGTCGGCCCCGATCAAGACCCATTGAAAGCTGGTTATCCCGGCGATGAACACGACGAAGAGGGCGAACAGAAGGTCGGTGTCCGCGGCGAACGCGAACGGATTGAGGCGCGGCGGCGATTGCTCGGCCGCCGCGGCCTTCATGTCATTTCGGCCCGAGCCGCTCGACGATGGCATCGGCCAGCGCCGCGGCGCGCGTTTTGGGAAGTTTCGATTTCAGGGCGACGGTTTCGGCGATCGAGTGAACTTGGGCGAGCAGCGCGGGATCCAGCGCCTGGCGGTCCGGGTCACGTCGGATGAGGCGTCGCACGCGCGAGGAGATATCGGTGGCGGCTTCCTTGGCGAGGCCTTTGCCGATCTCGAGCGCCATGAAGCTCACGGCCTGCTTGGCCGCTATAAGCGCGACCGGGGTGAGCAGCGTTGCCACGTCCGACAGGCCGAAGCCGAGGATGTCGTCGCCGGCGCCGGTGCGAATGCCCCTGCCCTTCGGGTCGGCATCAAAGGCCCGCTGCATGGCCGGGAACAATGGCAGCTCAGCCGGAGCTAGTGCCACGACGACCTCGCGAGCAAGCTCGATCTCGGGGCGCTCGTCCTCGTTCATCCCGCGTCCTCGGAAACGGTTCGTATCTGCTCAACCGGGCTGAATGACGGATTCCCCGTCGAGGACTGCGAGAATTGCCCGATACGCATCCTTTCCTCGTCGCGCTGCGGTTCCGACGACGGATCGAACGCCGGCGAACAGGTCGGCACCCCATGTTGAACGGAAGCCACCTGTGACTTTGCGGTAGGTGGCGGTGGGTCGTAACTCCCGCTCGCTGCCATTGTTATCCGGCGGGACATCGGGATGTTCGAGAAAAGTGAACAAGTGACCGCGCACCTTCCCGTAACGCTTTCGCAGGCGCCTGCCATGGCGGTTGGTGGGTGCCAGCACCATGATCGCGTTCAACTCGTGATCCAGCCTGGCCTGATAGGTGCGCCGCGTGCTCTCGGCCAGTCGCTTGCGCCGCCGCGCCAGCACGACAGCCCGCAGCAGCAGTGCCTTCATGCGTGGGGCAAAGATCGTATCGCCTGCCTCGATAGCGTATTTGCAGTCACGCAGTTGGTGCGCCAGGCAGACCTGCCATAGATCGGCATGCCCCTGCTGCGCGCCATACAGGTCCGAGACCCAGATGCTTGGCCGATGACCTGCCATCGTCTCGGTGATGACGTTGGCGGCGCGGCTATTGCGCACAACATGGATCACCACCTGATCGTTCTGAAACACCCAATTCCAATGGGTGCGACCGTCGATGCGCACCGAGGTCTCGTCCGAACAGACGATCCGCGAACGACGCAGCCGAGCAAGAATGGCTGCGACCTCGCTGTCGAAACAGGGCTTCGCGCGCTGCAACATCGCATCCAACGCACCTTCGCTGATCTGCAGCGCATAGAGGTGCTGAAACATCTGGGTCAGGCGGCGGTAACTGATTGCGTGGGTGAAACGCAGATAGATCGCCAGCGCCACGATGTTTATGCTGAACGGCGAGCCGTCTTGCAGGCTCGCGGGTATCGCCGCCAGGGTTACCCCTCCGCAGCACGGGCAATGTCCGGCGTAGCGTTCCACGCGGGTCACCATGGGGCGCACTACAGGGAGGTCGATCTTATCGTAACGACCGTGCAGCACCTGATCGGCATCTGTCAGCGCGGATTGGCAATGCGCGCAGGCGGCGGCTTTCGCGGTCACCGTCTCGTCAGGATGGCAAGTCAGCGGACGGCCACCCCCTTTGCGACCCAAGCTGCCGGTGCGTGGTCCAACACGCTTGGCCTGTCCGGCTGATTCGGCTTCTGACCCTTCGACGGCGGTAGGCTGGAATTGTCCGGTGTCTTCGACGGTTCGCCGAGCCTCGCTTCGAGCGCCGTCACCCGAGCCGTCAGGCTCTGCACCTGCGCCCACAGCGCCCGGATCAGGGCGTCCTTCTCGGCGTGGCTCAGGTGGCTGAGGTCGGCAAGCTCGGTCACGCCCTGGGTTAGAATCGACGCACACGTGAGCGTGTCAAATATTTTTTGCGCCAGTCAGACCGTGGGCCAATTACCCCTCAAACCGGGGTCGAGCAGATACAACGGTTCGCACCATATCATTCCACACTACACCGTGACCGGGCGAATCTAGTCCCAGTCGCTATCGTACCCGGTGGCTTGCTGGTTATGCGGTTGATGCCGCACACCTCACTGACGTTCCGGGTTGCCACGCGGACCAGAAGATGATTTCGAAGGGATAGGCCTCCACCGTCTCTCCATTCACGCCCTTGGCAGCCTGCAACGCGCAGGAATGGCCGTACGTCCGGCCCTCGCCCAGGAGTCCACGACGGAACTCGACGGCGTCCTGCTCGACCAGCCCGAGCAACCTTTGCACGGTGCGCACGCACATCCGGTCCTCGCCACCTTCGCCTTCTCAGATCCAGCTTCTTGCCCGCTTGTGTGATGGAAGTGACCCTCCCAGGTCACGATTCATTGGTTCGGCAGCAACGGCTCAAGGCACTGACATTATTACGGAATGGTCGGCGGCGTGTCCGCTTGCACGCTTCGCTCGCCTGAAACCTGCTAGGCTCCTATTGGCCAGTCGCAGCGGCCGGCCGAACGTCTGCTTCTCTTTATGGTCGCCGTATACCGGACGGGCCACTTTCCACCCACAGCGGACCTTTGACGTTTATCTCACCGTCGCCGCTGACCCGTCCCGGATCTTCATCAGAGTCGCAGCTCAGCTCGCGGGAGCCTGGGGTTTATCTACCCGTCACGCCGCCTGTGAACGCATACCCGCAATCTCTTGCAGGCTGCTGAAAGAAGATCGGCGACGGACGTTAGCGGCGGAAGAGCAAAAACACGACTAAGCTGCTCGCCGCCAGGAATAAGCTGGCCTTCTGTGTGAGCGCGGCACGCAGCAGTGACTTTAGGCTGGACACGCGCGTCTGCCAACAAGACAATGGGGCATTGATAGGATTCCAACTGCAGACTGTTCGGCAGTTACTGAGTGAAAAATAACGGCGGCGCGTTGGCTCTGGGGTTGTTTGGCATGATCGCGATCGGAAGCGAGTTTCGCATCTTCGGCGGGTTCACCTTCATAATCATCGTGGTTTTGTCGGGATTATTTATGGTGGCGATACTCCTGCAAAGATTTTGTGGGGGGTCAGGCAGCTGCGGACGTGATGACGCAAAAAGTTGCCCGAAGGGCGTCCGACCAGGCTGCATGATGCGGGCGAATTGACCCTGGGATTTTTCGCCAGATGACCCGGCGATATAGTTCGCCAAACCCGCGGCAATCTTGTCCAGCAATCGTGCACGGAATTCCCTGTAGCGTACACCTCCAGATTTTCTAATGTGGCGATACGGCCGCAGCGCTGGAACGGCCCAGCGAAATGGGCGGTTAGCAGCCAGATCGCATCCAACCATGTGTTCCAGATCACATCCAGCCATGTGTTGTCGGTCTAAAAGGATGCCGCACCGATGCCGTGTTGGCTGCGGCCGGCCATCAGATGAGCGCGGGGTAATATGACGAACATTGCCATGCTGCTGTTCTGCCTAGGCCGTGTGGACGGATTTAACCAGCATTAGCCCGCATGCAAAACTGATGATGGCGGAGTAGCTGATGTCGGTCTTTTCGCAGCGCATGGCGACGCGCTTGAACCGCTTGAGCTTGCCGATGGTCTGTTCGATGCGCGCCCGGAGTTTATAGAGACGCTTGGGAAAGAAGCGGCCTCGTTGCTTGGAGTTTTCGCGACGAGGGATGACCGGTGTGACGCCACGCGCAAGCGCGGCGACGCGATTTGCGTCGCTGTCATAACCTTTATCGGTCATCGCGATGCGCGGGCGGATGTCTGGGCCGATGTCGAGCGATGTCTCGAACTGCGTGCTGTCACTGGCCTCGCCAGGGGTCAGGTGGAAGTCGAGAGGACGGCCGTCGAGATCGGTCTTGAGGTGGATTTTGGTCGAGAAGCCGCCACGCGAGCGGCCGAGGGCCTGATGTTGCTGCCCCCTTTTGCACCAGCGGCAGAGACGTGAGCGCGCGCAGTCGTGCTATCGAAGAGCTGTATTAAATGCGCCGTCTCGCTGCATTCCGCAAGAATTTGAAAGAATGCCTCGAATACACCAGATCGACTGAGCCGCCAGAACCGCTTCCATACGCTGTTCCAGTTGCCGAATTCCTCGGGCAATGCTCGCCAGGTAATGCTGTGGACCGTGAAATAGTGAATTGCCTCAAGGAATTTACGGTCGTCATGCCCAGGCTCTCCGCGGCTCGACTGCACAGCGTCAAACACTTCAAGTGCGATCAGCCAATCCCGATCTGTCATTCCCGTCAGCATGTCCGGCTCCCTGCTGCCGGTCACGCAGTGATTCGAACAAAACCCGATTCGGGAATCCGTCAGAAATGCATACCTGGGTTTCCGTCCACACGGCCTAGTGATCGGGATGATCCTGCGCATAACCCGGCGCGTGCCGGATAACGCACATGTCTCGATCAATGCGTTCATCATCCATGTGGCCCTGCCGGCGTTGATCCTTGGACAAATACATGGGTTGCGACTGACACCGCAGTTGTTGCTGTTGCTTCCGGTTTCAATGCCGTGGGCGCTGTTCGCGTTGAGTGTGCCGGTGTTCGTGGTATTCAGCCGGGTGATGCGGTTTCCCGCCGGGGTGACTGGCGCGCTGATCATGACGGCGGGCCTAGCGAACACATCCTTCGTCGGATTGCCGATGATCGAGACGTTCTACGGCGCGAAGGATCTTTCCACCGGCATCCTTATCGATCTGCTCGGAACGTATCTGGTGCTGAGTACGGTGGGGATTACCGTGGCATGCATCTATTCATCCGGCACGGCGTCGTGGCGCGAGATCGCACAGCGTATCGTGACCTTCCCACCACTTATCGCACTCCTGCTCGCATTGGCGTTATCGCCGGTTGCGTATCCGACGTGGCTGGCGGGGATGCTCCACCGCCTAGGCGACACGCTGGCGCCACTTGCGCTGGTGTCGGTGGGATTGCAGCTCCGGCTGGACCAGTTGAGCGGGAATCGCGTTCCATTGGGCTTAGGACTTGGGTTCAAGCTGGTGGTGGGGCCGCTGCTGATCGCCCTGGTGTATTTCGGCTTGCTCTCGTGGGACGGCGAGACATCGCGGGTGACGATCTTCGAGGCGGCCATGGGTCCGCAGATTGGCGGGGCGATCGTGGCAATGCAGTATGGTTTGAGCCCGTCGCTGATCACACTGATGGTCGGAGTTGGGGTAGCGCTGTCGTTCGTTACTTTGCCACTATGGTATTTGGGGCTGGCGCTGGTCTGAAGCTGATTTAAATTGCCAGGCACGGCGTCAACGCCGTGCAGAGGCATTCGACCCAAAGCGGCGGTGGAGTGCCCACAACGGCTACCGTCGGAATCGACCCAACACGGGCATAGGCCGGAGCATTATGCGATCTCAGGAGCGGACGTTCATCGTCGGCTCTGCGCCCAACCAGGTCATACGCCGATCGACCAGGCGATCCTGGAACCGGACATTCAGCAGCGGGTCGCTCCGACGGCTGCACGCACATGGTGGACGCTCAGGAGCAAGCGCGTTTTCGCGACCGGACATAGAAATCAACTCTCCCTTCGGCAGACACGCAGCGAGCGGTCGATTACCACCCTACCAACAGAGTTGACCTCACTGCCTTGGGAAGAACTCAGCCCTGCCATCCCGCCTTGTGCAGTCCGTCGAGCAGACGCGCGTGATCCTCTTCTCGCATCCACGGCCACCGGAGGCCCCAATGTTGATCGAGCCATGCTGGCGAAACCATGGAAGAGAGGTCGCGCTCGACGTCCCGCGCCTCAGTGATGCGGCCGAGCTGCGCCAGGGCCGCGACCAGCCAGCGATAGCTAAGGCTCTGGTTGGGGTTTTCCTGCATCGCACGCCTCTCCGCCGCGACGGCCCCGGCGTAATCACCAAGCAGATAGCGTCCCATGGCGATCATATGGAACGCACGCCAGTTCCCGGGATCGCGGGGATTGAGGCGAAGATGCGCAAGTAAGATCTCACATCCTTCGCGGTGCTGGCCCAAAAACACCAAGCTCATCCCTTTGAGGCGACAGGCGTCAGCACAATTCCCATTCAGTGCAAGTGCCTGTTCGGCCCGATCCAAAGCGCCTTCGAGATCACCTTCTATCCTCAACACCCAGCCTAGCGCGGCGTGAGCATTCGCATCACTCGGGTCGAGCGCAATGGCGCGATGTGCCAGCGGCCGCAATATTGCGAGTATCTTGGCGTGGTCTATCGCGCTGAGGTTGGCCTCAGCCATAGGGCGGCTTTTCCATGCGCCGGTCTGTATCTCGTCAACATAGCTATAGACCAGACCCTGATAGGCTGCCGACAGATTGGGGTCCAATTCAATGGCGCGCTCAAACAGCCCGCGTGCCTTGGCATTCTCGTCGGGTTCTTGCCTGTCGAGATGCCACATACCACGCATGCAAGCGTCCCATGCGCCCATGCTGTCCGGCTTTTTGCGACTTGCACGGTGCTGCTCGGCATCGATGATCGCCGGCCCAATCGCCAACGTCACGGCGGTAGTGATCTCGTCCTGCACCGCGAACGTGTCCACCAGCTGGCGATCGTATCGCTCAGCCCAAATATGTTTCCCGGACTCTGCGTCGATGAGCTACGCGCTGACGCGCACCCGGTCACCACCGCGCCGTACGCTGCCTTCAAGCACGTAGCGCACGCCAAGTTCGTCAGCGACCTGCTTCACCTCGACGACGCGCGCCTTG
This sequence comes from uncultured Alphaproteobacteria bacterium, assembly GCA_963790445.1. GTDB lineage: Bacteria > Pseudomonadota > Alphaproteobacteria > Acetobacterales > Acetobacteraceae > JAMXLO01. The sequence continues at coordinate 432,048 of CAWBON010000018.1, forward strand.
TAGGTAAAGCTCGAATTGCGCGCGATCACAAACAGGGCGTGATTGCGCGACAATGCGGTGACGATGTCCTCTGCCACGCCGTCAGAAAAATATTCCTGCTCTGGATCGGCACTTACATTGGTGAAGGGTAGGACTGCGATCGAGGGCTTTTCAGGCAGCGGTAAGGCTTCCGGCACGTTCTGCACAAGGTGCTGCGTGACAGGTATTGGCGTCGTCTCAACACTTTCAGCTGGTGCCACAGCGGAACCGGCGCGCGTGATTTGCGGTCTGCCGGAAGCAACAAGCAAGGACGCGTGACGCTGCCAGATCAAAGTAATAGCCACGGCAGCCACCCCTATCGCGATCGGGACCACCCGCACGTTAACGCCAGCAGACCATTGGTGGAGGATGCTATCGGGCATATGCAGCCCGTGCACCGTGTGCGCCACCCATTCCTCAGGAACGAAGCCCGTCAGAGATAGCAGGACGCCGCCGACCACCCAGTGGACCGCGTGCTCGCGCAATGCATGCCAGAGGGGCCTGCCTTCCCTTCCCATGGGCGATCATAGGCAGTCGCAAGCCATTACCGCTAGACGAGCCGCTAGTTTGGCTGGCGATCACACCGCCCACCTGAGCTCGAGGCAGTATGCCCGATTGGTCGCGACACGAACTCGTTCCGCTCAGTCGACCCAAAAGGCGCCCACCTGCTGTTCGCTGCGTGGTCCCGCGCCACCGCTCGGCGGGTCCGAGAAACGGACATAACCTCTAGCCAACCACAGCGTAGATGCGGTTTTCGCCGGAGAGATCTTTGCCGGCGAAAAGAAATTTGAAGTCCAGCCATCCGCCGTAGCCGACGACCACTGGGGCCGAGACATTGCCGGGAGTTCCATCGTCCCCGTAGGACAGCAGTTGCCCTTGCTTGACCGCGTAGATGCGGTTTTCGCCGGCGAGATTCTCGCCGGCGAAGAGAAACTCGAAGTCCAGCCAGTCGTCGTTGCCGACGATCACCGGGGCCGAGACATTGCCGGGACTTCCATCGTCCCCATAGGACAGCAACTGCCCGTTTTGTAATTGGTTGACAGCGTAGATACGGTTTTCGCCGGCCTGGTTCACGCCCGCGAAAAGAAACTTGAACTGCAGCCAGTCGTCGTTGCCGACGATCACCGGGGCCGAGACATTGCCGGGACTTCCATCGTCCCCATAGGACAGCAACTGCCCGTTTTGTAATTGGTTGACAGCGTAGATACGGTTTTCGCCGGCCTGGTTCACGCCCGCGAAAAGAAACTTGAACTGCAGCCAGTCGTCGTTGCCGACGATCACCGGGGCCGAGACATTGCCGGGACTTCCATCGTCTCCATAAGACAGCAACTGCCCGTTTTGTAATTGGTTGACTGCGTAGATACGGTTTTCGTCGGCCTGGTTCACACCCGCGAAGAGAAACTTGAACTGCAGCCATCCGCCGAAGCCGACGACCACCGGGTCCGATACACTAGCGGGAATTCCGGTGCTTCCATAGGACAGCAACTGCCCGCTTTGGTTGACTCCGATGATTGCCGGGTCCGAAACATTGCCGGGAATTCCGGTGTTTCCATAGGACAGCAACTGCCCGCTTTGGTTGACAGCGTAGATGCGGTTTTCGCGGGAAAGATTTTCGCCGGCGAAAAGAAACTTGAAGTTCAGCCATCCACCGAGGCTGACGAATTGCCCCCAAGCATTGCCGGGAGTTCCATCGTCCCGATAGGACAGCAACTGCCCGTTTTGGTTGACCCCGTAGATGCGGTTTTCGCCGGAGAAATTCGTGCCGGCGAACATAAGCTTGAGGTCCAGCCAGTCACCGTTGCCGACGATCACCGGGTCCGAAACATTGCCGGGAGTTCCATCGTCCTCATAGGACAGCAGTTGCCCTTGCTTGACCGCGTAGATGCGGTTTTCGCCGGCGAGATTCTCGCCCGCGAAGAGAAACTCGAAGTCCAGCCAGTCGTCGTTGCCGACGATCACCGGGGCCGAGACATTGCCGGGACTTCCATCGTCCCCATAGGACAGCAACTGCCCGTTTTGTAATTGGTTGACAGCGTAGATACGGTTTTCGCCGGCCTGGTTCACGCCCGCGAAAAGAAACTTGAACTGCAGCCAGTCGTCGTTGCCGACGATCACCGGGGCCGAGACATTGCCGGGACTTCCATCGTCTCCATAAGACAGCAACTGCCCGTTTTGTAATTGGTTGACTGCGTAGATACGGTTTTCGTCGGCCTGGTTCACACCCGCGAAGAGAAACTTGAACTGCAGCCATCCGCCGAAGCCGACGATCACCGGGTCTGAAACACCCGGCGTCTCCATAGGACAGCAGTTGGCCGGTCTCGATGGTCTCGACCTGAATGGAGAAGCCGCCTCCCATCACGGCGCTGCCAACATCAATCGTTACGACATCCGTTCTAAACGATTGTCCTGCCGTTAGTGCTCTTGCCGTGAGCAGCGCAAGGGGAGCGATCTCATTCTGCGCAGTCCCCAGTTTATCTGTTGTCTGGACCCGGTAGACGATAACGCCTTCGTTAGGAATATTGATATCAAATTGGTCGGCCTGCAGGCGTGCTTCTACCATGAGGTACGGCACCTCGGCGCCGATCTGGACAGCGGTCACTCTTCCGGTCGGAGGCGGTTGAATGAGGCTGACCGAATACAGGGTATATTCAGCTACTCCACCCGGGTGCAGCGCAACGGCCGAAGGATCCAGCCATTCGACGGCCCGCTTCGTCCAAGCCGAGGGGTGGGTAGCTTCATAGCCAGCCTCCTGGTCAAAGGGACCCATGTTGTCGCCGGACTGATAGTCCCCGGCATAATCAAACAGGTCGATAAGATTGCACTGATTGTGCAGGAGCTCGCCCACCCAGCCACCGAGATCATCACCCATGCAAATCCGGGTCCAATTGAAACTTGTATTCACGGTGGTCGTACCGCACGCCCCACCGGGCATCACGATCGCTGCGCCGACAAAGCCCTCAGATCTCAGCTGGGCGCCCATTGTCGCCTCCAGAGCGTCGGGCGGCACGTTTTCTTCCGCGATGGTTTGTGCAGGCAGCACGACGACATCGAGATCCGCCAGGCCGGAAGATACAGTCCGGAAATAGGCGCGGACGGATCGGTCGGAGCCTGGTATCGGAGCTCCGGTTATCGGGTCTATGGCCGGGTCGAAAAGCAGTCGTCGCATAATATGATCGGACCAGTCTGGCGGCACCGTATCGATGTTTGTCCGAGACAACGGAATGAATGCGAGTTTCTTTCGACCCAGCCAAGCCATATCATCCTCCCACGTGTCAGGTAGATTAGTTATGTCCGCGCCCGCGATAGCTGAGCGGTCAACCAGCTCTGTGTGACAGTCCCAATCTCTGGACAGTTCCCAGCTCAACGAACATCGTACCGTGCACCTCGTCATATGGCTGCGGACGAAGTGTGCGGCGCTACTGGGCGGCAGCGGCCACAGATCGCGCTACTGCAACAGGTCGATGCGCCCGGAGAAAGGTGCGGATATGACGCACCGCCAGGGGAATCTTGTCTGGAGTGTCCTTCCACGGATAAAGGCTCACCTGCGCGTTGGGCGCGAGATGCACGGTCTCCATCGCCACGGCATAGGGGTGACCCGGAACGTCGTCGGGCAACACCAGGATAGGCGTCTGACAGTTGCGTACGAAATCGCGCGTCACGGTGTAGACGAAATCGGCGCGAGCACCACTGTACATGTTGGTCAAGAAAGTATCGACCATCGCCATCGTGACGTCGGGCCGGCGGGCGCACAGCTCCGGGCCCCAGCCCTTCATGTTGTTATTGTACGAGAGGCCGGGCATCTCGGGGCGGTAGCCACTGGGCTGCGCCGGCACGGCTGCGACGACGCGGTCACCGGCCCGCTTCAACAGGTTCCAGATAAACGGGCCGCCGATGCAGAAGCCGAGCACCATAAACTCGCCGATGCCCAGGTGATCCATCAGGCCGATATGGTCATCAGTATAAGCGTCCCACGGTCTATCAACCTCAAGCGGACCGGAGGATTGGCCACCCTTGGCGTTGCGCAAATCAGCCGCGATTACGCGAAACTCGCCTTCAAGCTCGTCGAATGGGTTGAATGGATGCGTCGCGAGCCCTGCGACCGTCGAGTTGAGCCCGCCGCCGGGGATCACCAGCAGCGGGAAGCCCGAGCCGGCCTCTTCGTAATGGATGCGAACTTGGCCTCTTTCGCAGAACGGCATGGCTTATCTCCCTTCACGTTGTCATTCCGTGCGAGCGGGGACTTGGGAAAATTGACGGTGCACTTCCTCCTGGGGAGTGTCCAGAGAGTGGGAAGATCATGCGGCGTTGGCGCAGGATGCCTTCCTGAACAAGCCACAGTTTCCGTCGATACGATCAGCCAAAGATCGGATCGGTCAGGAACCCCTCAAGTTCCTCGGCATCTTCGTCTTCCACCATAGCACGACCGATAGCCATCATCAGCGCAACCGCTGCATCGATCTTCTGGTCCGGCCGCTGCTTCGTCGGACGTGTTGCCACGGCGATCTGTCTTGCCTACGACATTGCCGAGGCACCAACGCGAACACTGGATTACCGTCATGGTGCTGCCGACCCGTGCACATCGCGACATCGAGTTCAGTGATCATCGGGCTGAAGTTCTGCGTACGGCCCGAAACTCGTGCACCAAGTAAGCCCTCCATATTGGCCGTCGCGACACTTGCGCCGGTTATATCACATCCATTGCTTCCCACGTCGAAGCGGATGCGAATGGGCTGATTCAACCGCCAGACGTCACTGCTCCGGTCGTTCAGCTGGCGCAGTGCGGATCCGAAGAGCACCGGCGCTCGATGTCCACGATCTCCCGATGCCAGCCGACCCCGCCGCGCGTGCCGATGTCCGCTTCAGACTGGCCGCCTGAGTTGGCCCTATTACCGGGATGGGCGCAGAGCCGCTACCGGTCCACGCCGGCGAACGGCTGCTTTCGAGATCTGACGCCCTGCTCTCCCATGACCTGGTAGGGTCGGTAGCTGTCGAAGTGCTTGCCCACGCTCGGCGTCCGCTGCGCACGTTGTGCGCCCGGCGGCGGACAGGCGGATCCCGGTCAGTTACGCTGCAGCATCTACACCGCGCAAATACGTCGCCTCCCTAACCCCGCGCGGCGATATGCTCCGCCAGACGCGCTGCGTCCTGTTCCACTCCAAAAATGAAGCTCGACGCCCGGCGGGACAGAAAGGGCAGCCCCAGGACATACAGCCCGGGCACCTCGGTGATGCCGCGCCGATGCATCGGCGCCCCACGCGCGTCCAACGCTCCGACCTGCAACCAGCCGAAATCGAACGCAAACCCGGTCGCCCAGATGATCGTGGTGATCCCGGCTTCGCGCAGGTCCAGCCGCAGGATGGGGGTGGTGACGCAGGACGGCTCCGGTTCCGCCACACGGGCCGCCGGCTCCTCGGGCAGGTCGAGGCCTTCGCGCGCGGCGTAGGCATCGGCCGCGTCGAGCAACGAAAGATAGTTCGCATCGCCGGCCGCGAGATCGCGCGCCAGGCCAGGGGCTATGCGCATCACGCCATCGGCGAAGGCGTCGGCCCGGCCCAGCAGCGTAATGCCGCGTGCCGCCAGGCGTCGGAAGTCGATGGTGTGGCCGCCGTAGGCGCCGCTGACCGCGATGGTGACGTGCTCCTTCGCCGGGTCGCGGGCCTCGGCGTGCCATAGACCCAGGACGTCCAGCCAGAAGCAGAAATCCTTGCCACGATAGCGCCGGGGTGGGCGTTCATGCTGGCCGACGCACAGATAAACGCCGCGGCCGGCGCGCGTCAGCTCGTCGGCGATCTGGGTGCCAGAGGAGCCGGCGCCGACCACCAGCACGGCGCCCGGCGGCGCCTGGCCGGGGTTGCGGTAGGCGGTGGAGTGCATCTGCATGATGCCGGGGTCCGGCGGCACCAGAGGCGGGATGATGCCGCGCTGGAATGGTCCGGTGGCGGCCACGACATTGGTGGCCTCGATCGGGCCCGCGGAGGTTTCGGCGTGGAAGCTGGTGCCGTCCGGCTTGCGGTGCAGCGCGGTCACGGCGACGCCGCAGCGGATGGGTGCGGCGATCTGGGCGGCATAGGCGGTGAAATAGTCCGCCATCTGGTCGCGCGTGGCGAAGCCGTCGGGATCGACGCCGGCGATGAGGAGGTCGGGGAAGCGGTCGTGCCAAGCGGGGCCGTTGGCGTGCAGCGCGTCCCAGCGCTCGGTGCGCCAGCGTTCAGCGATGCGGTGGCGTTCCAGGATGAGGTGAGGTCGGCCACGCTGGCGGAGCTGGGCGCTCATCATCAGGCCGGCCTGGCCGCCGCCGACGATCAGGGTTTCGACTTTCTCCGCTGGCACGGGGCGATCCTGTTCTGGGTGGGGAAGACTGATGCACGGGGGGCACGGGGGCACAAGCTGGTTTGCGCCGCGCGATTTTTCGTTGCAAAACAGGCGGACCGTGTTCGGCCAGCTCTAGCAAGAGTGGGGCGGGTCTGATCAGCGCCCATTGCCGTCGTTCCAGATCGCCTCGGCGTCACTGGAGTGCAGACGTTCGGCCAGGCGCGGCGGTAGCCGCTCATATGTCCGTTGCGGTGTGCCTGACGTGATGGGCCACCATGAGGCAATCGTCGGCGCTCCGGGACTCGATCAACGAGATGCCAGTCGCTACACAGAGGTAATTCTGAAGCGAAATACGGCTATCCGATGCGGGATATGGATATTCTGACGATGTAACCCCAAGGCAGATTGCCGTCGGCAGCCGCGTGTCTCCAGAGGCACGCACGCCATACTGGGGGCGACCAATATGCTTCGCGATCGCTTTGAACCGATAACGGAGGCGCCGGACGAAGCGATTGCTGCGGGCATAGCGATCAACGGTCTGCCTATCGTACGCAGTGAACCGGACATCGCGGCCGATTGCTCCCGAAATGTCATTGGCGGGGAGGTTGCATTCATTACCATTGCCAAGGACATTTCAAGCTTCCACACTGCTGTGCTGGAAAAACTCGTCACCGAAATCGCACAGGTTGGTGCGCAGAGCCGTTCAGGCTGAGAGATGCGGTCGATGGTCACTTCTAACCGTGCCGTGCAATCGCAGTCAGCTACGCCAACGGCGCTCCCGCAACATGTGAAACGCGCCCTCTACTATCTGCGGGCAAATTTGGCGGAGAAGGTGACATTGGCGGATTTGGCCGCCGCCTGTGGGATCTCGCAACGCGCACTGCTGACACAGTTCAGGCACTTCCTCGGCATCTCGCCGATCGCACACCTTCGTCACATGCGGCTGGGCACGGCACGCGCCGAGCTCCGGCAGTCCGACGGGACCGTTTCCATCTCCGAGGTCGCATCGCGTTGTGGCTTCACCCATTTGGCCCGGTTTGCCGCTGAGTATCGCATGGCGTTCGGTGAGCTGCCTTCCGCGACCCTGCGGCGCGCTGTCACGAGCGCTGACAGGGGCAACATCGAGAATGATTGTCGTGCGTCCGCCACAGCGCCGTTTGTTGCTCGGCAACGGTCGTCACTGATCATCCTGCCATTGCGTACCGAGACGCTGCAGGAGCGACAGATAGCACAGGAACTCATGGAGCAACTCGCGGCAACCATTTCGCGCACCAGTGTTGCATCCGTGACCTTTGCCGATCCCGCCGTTGCTATCTTGCGGCGGACAGTGCGGTCTCCTCGCGAGCGTGCGACTGCGGAATATTGCCTGAATGGCCGCCTGGTTCAGCGTGATGTCCGTATCCGAGTGACCCTGTGGCTGGTGGACACCGAGGGACGGCACGTATGGGGCGACAGCTATGACGGGACGATCGGCTGCGCATTCGATCTGCTGCGAAGGATCGTGGACGGAGCGGTGTGCGGCGTCGTTCCCGGCATCGGTGGTGCAGAGATCACACGTATCCAAGGCAAAGACCCAGAGACCCTCAAAGTCCGAGAAATAATTCAACAGGCTCTTCCGGTCTTGCTGAAGATCGACTGGGACAGCTCCCGGAAGGTGTTCGCCGTCGCAACCCGCGCGATGGAGATGGATCCCGACGATGCGCTACCGGTTGCTGTGGCGGCATATTGCCAGGCCCGTCTGTTCGCCGATGCGGCCACGGCGTCACCGGCTGCAACGCGCAGCCTTGCACACCACCTCGTGCGCCGTGCTTATGCTCTCGACGTTGGCGATCCTCTCGTGACGACGGCGCGTGCCGCGGTGGCGGCGCTGTCTCGATCCGATGACGATGTGGAGGCCCTGGTGGATCGTGCACTGGCCATGGACCCGACATCCGGTTGGGCGTGGGAACGCAGAGGCTTTCTGTTTTGTTGGAAAGACTCGGATGTTGCCATCGCGTGCTTTACTCGGGCCTTGCAGCTTCATGGTCCTTTCATGCCACGGGACAATTGTTTTCTTGGAATCGCCCAGGCACATGAGGCAGCCGGCCATTTTGACGAGGCAGTTCGCTGGGCACGTCGGGCGATATCGGAAAATCCACAGGCTTCGATGCCAAAAAGGCTTTCGATCTACTATGAAGACCGGTTGGGCCGGCGCCTGGCAGCACGGCAATTGGCTGACCAACTCTGCCGCGAGCATCCTGAGGTGAGCGTCTCGCGACTGGCGCAGGTTCATCAGAACTTTTGTCGTGAGGTCCTGCTGCGCGCCGGCGTGCCGTTGTAGCCAGGCCACCGAGTGTGAGGTGATCGCCGCCAGGCCTCTCGGATCTGTCGTGCATCAGAACTGAATATCTTCTGCAGTACAGGGGGAATCCATGCAACGTCGAGAGCTTCTGCTGAGTGGCGCCGCCGCAGGCATCGCCATGGCTTCAGGTCGTGCATTCGCTCAAAGCACCGCGTCCGGCGATAAGCTGATTGCTTGGACGGACATACCGCCGCCGGTACCGGAACCATTGCAAAATGTTGTCAGGGGGATTACCCGCTGGGAGGATTTAGGCTCCTGGATTACTCCGAATGACAAGTGGTTCTCAATCGCCCATTACGAGCGACCACAGATCGACCCAACGACTTGGCAACTCGAAATCGGTGGACTGGTCGTCAAGCCAACTGCTCTGACGCTCGATCAGTTGAAGGCACTTCCGCGAAAGGATATCGTCAGTACCAATTGAATGCTCAGGTAGCAATGGCTTGCCATTCGCACAGAGCATGATCGGCAACGCCAAATGGTCCGGGGCATCGCTGGCTGAGACACTCCAAGCGGCAGGGATCAAGGATGGTGGCATCGAGGTCGTATTCTACGGCATCGATAAGGGCGAAGAGACGGTGCGACCTGGAACACCGCTCGAATACAAGTACACCGCCAACTTTGCTCGCAGTATGCCAATCGCCGAGGCCATGAACCCCGCGAATCTCCTTTGCTACCAGATGAACGGATCGCCGTTGCCGGCGGCAAATGGCTACCCGGTACGTCTCATCGTGCCGGGCTGGTATGGGGTCGCCAATGTCAAATGGCTCACGCGCATCGAGGTCCTCGACAAGCGCTATCTGGGCCGATTCATGGGCCGCGATTACGTCACGATCCGTGAGGAACAGCACGACGGTAAGACCATCATGACGGAAACCACTGTAGGCCACATGCTGCTGAAATCGGCGCCGGGCAGGATAGTGCAGCGTGATGGCCGCTATCAAATCGACGGGATGGCTTGGGGACCGGCTCTGGCGGCGGTCGAAGTGAAGATCGACAATGGGTCATGGGTAAAGGCGACGCTGGACGCTAGCACATCCGAATACACCTGGAGGTTCTGGCATCTCGATGCGCCCCTCACGCCCGGCGAACACACTGTGACATCGCGAGCGATCGACACGGCCGGCAAGGTGCAGCCGGCGATGGACGATCCAATCATTTCGAACAAGAAGACCTATTGGGAGAGTAACGGGCAGATCACCCGCCACGTTAACATTACCTGAAACGGGCTCGGGGGTCGCCGCATCTGCGTCGTTGGCCGGCTGTGATATGACTCGGCGAAGCTGTCTGCGATGGGTGTCGTGGAGTCGGCGCGGGGAGACGTCGATCATTGCTGCCTCAACAACGGCGTTCGGACGTGCCGAGAGGCGCTCGGTGACTACGACCGAAAGCATCGAAATGACAATGGAAGATGTCCGCCATCTGCAGCGCGTGCGGCGCCGCGGTGCTTGAGGTGATGATTACACTCTGAGGTACGAGATGCCGGGCGGGCGATCATCATTTGGCACGCCGACGGGCCTTGCGAGTGCGAGTATGTGTGCGGGTGAGCGAGACGGTGAATGGCCGTGGCGGGTCGTGAGTCGCCAGCTGCCGAACAGTCGACAATTCTTAAGTGTCTGCTTGTTGCCGTTGCATGCTCCCAAGTGGCCATTCCGGTTTCGGCCATAACATGCTGCAACGCGACCAAGCCCCGGCGATACGCTACACGGCGAAGATGGGTGGACAACGGCCGCTGTCGATCAGTGTGGCCGTCGGTACCCTGCGCAATTAGCGGCCATTGATAAGGCTCTGCGATAACGTTGCCCCCGAGGAATATGTTCACGGCGCGCTTAGCCCTGCACCCGGTCGGATGTTGCTTCCTGGTCGATGGGTGGTCAGAAGGCTGCGATCCTATTGCCCACCAGCCGCTAAACGGCAGCAGACCAAGGGGATTGCCGATGACATCGGATAACGAGACGGAGCGGAAATTTTGGCAGATCGCGCGCGCTGATCTCGAGAAGCAACTCGCAGCCGGTGGAAACGGCCTTACCTCCGCCGAGGCGGCCGCGCGGCAGCTGCGCTATGGCCCTAATAGCCTGGAGGAGCGGCGGCATCTGTCTCTGCCGCTCAAATTCCTCAGCCGGTTCCGCAACCCGCTCGTGATCATTCTGCTGGTGGCGGCGGGGATCTCTGCGGGAACCGGCGATCTGGCCAGCTTCATCATCATTTCGACCATCGTGCTGATGAGCGCGGTGCTCGATACCGTGCAGGAATACCGCGCCGAACAAGCCGTCGAATCGCTCAAGGTCTCGGTTGCGCTCAAGGAGCAGGTCTTGCGCGACGGGCAGGAGACGACGGTGCTGGGGCAGGACCTCGTCCCCGGCGATGTCGTGCTCCTCGCTGCCGGGGATCTGGTTCCGGCGGATGGTCGCCTCCTCGAATCCAGGGATTTTTTCGTCAACGAGGCATTGCTGACGGGTGAGTTGTACCCGGCGGAGAAGCACGCGCACGATGAAGGCGTCGAAAGCTCGGAGGTCGCCGAGGCAACCAACGCCGCCTTCATGGGCAGCTCGGTGATGAATGGTTCGGGCAAGCTTCTTATCTGTGCCACCGGCCTGACGACCCAGCTGGGTCAGATCAGCAGCACATTGCGGCGAGCGCCGCCGCCCTCCGCCTTAGATCAGGGCGCCCACAGGTTCGGCATGTTGATCGTGCGTTTTACCGAGGTCCTCGTTCTCTTCGTTCTGCTGGTCAATTTGTTGTTCCACCGGCCCTGGCTGGAGAGTTTTCTGTTCGCTGTGGCGCTCGCTGTCGGGCTCACGCCTGAGCTGCTGCCAATGATCATTTCGGTGACGCTTGCGCGCGGTGCCATCCAGATGGCGGGGTCGCAGGTGATCGTGAAGCGGCTCGGCGCGATCCATGACTTGGGCAGCATGGATGTGCTGTGCACGGACAAGACCGGGACGCTCACCGAAGCCAAGATCGAGCTCGCGCGGCAGGTTGCGCTTTCCGGCGCCGACTGTCCGAACGCGCTCGACCTAGCCTGGCTCAATAGCCATTTCCAGGCCGGGTTGAGGAATCCGCTCGATACCGCGATCGTCAAGGCCGGCCCGCCGCGCGATGCAGGCTGGGCCAAGATCGACGAGGTGCCGTTCGATTTTCAACGACGCCGCGTTTCGGTCCTCGTCGAACACCAGGGCCGCCGCCTGCTGATCACCAAGGGCGCGCCCGAAGACGTCATCAAGCTCGCCATCCGGTACGAAGAGCCCGGTAAGCTCGAGCCTCTGCCGCTCGACGACGCGGCGCGGGCCCGCGCCACAAAAGTTTTCGAGGAGCTCTGCGCGGACGGATTTCGCGCACTCGGCGTCGCCTGGCGCGAACTCGAGCCCGATCGTAAGGGGGCAACGGTGGCCGATGAGCACGAATTGGTGTTCGCCGGCTTCGTCGTGTTCTCCGATCCGCCGAAAAAGAGCGCGGGGGCGGCCATCGCCGCGCTTGGGGTGAAGGGAATTGGCCTCAAGATCCTCAGCGGCGATAACGAGCGGGTGACGCAGCATGTCTGCACCGAACTTGACATTCCGATAACCGGGTTACTGACGGGCACCGAGATCGAAGCGCTTGGCGACGAAGCACTCGCCGCGCGCCTGGAAGAGACGAACCTGTTCTGCCGGGTCACGCCAGTTCAAAAGAACCGCATCATTCTTGGGTTGAGGCACCGTGGCCATGTCGTCGGTTATCTCGGCGATGGGATCAACGACGCGCCATCGCTGCACACCGCCGACGTCGGCATCTCGGTCGATAGCGCGGTCGACGTCGCCAAGGATGCGGCCGATATCATCTTGCTGCAGCAGGATCTCGGCGTGCTGGAGCGCGGCGTCACCGAAGGGCGCCGCGCCTTCGGCAACATCATGAAATTCATCATGATGGCGATGAGCTCGAATTTCGGGAACATGTTCTCGATGGCGGGAGCGACGCTGATCCTTCCGTTCCTGCCGATGCTGCCGGTGCAGATCTTGCTCAACAACCTGCTCTATGCCGTCTCGGAGATGCCGATCCTGCTCGACGAGGTGGATGCGGAAATCACCGCAAAGCCGGAGCATTGGGACATGCGCTTCATCCGCAACTTCATGCTGGTGATGGGGCCGGCGAGTTCGATCTTCGACTTTCTGACCTTTGGCCTGCTGCTGCTCGTCTTCCACGCGAACGAAGCGTTGTTCCAGACCGGCTGGTTCATCGAGTCGCTGGCGACTCAGGTGCTGGTCATTTTCGTGCTACGTACGCGGGGCAATCCGCTGAAGAGCCGCCCGCATCCCCTCCTTGCCTCTACCTCCATTGCGGTGGTCGTGCTTGCGGTTTTACTGCCATTTACCCCGCTCGGAACCTGGTTCGGTTTTGCGCCGCCATCGGCTCTCTTCGTCTTGGCGATCGGCGGGCTGACCGTGGGTTACCTGCTGCTCGCCCAGGCGCGAAATGGGCGTTCTACCGCTTGTCGCGGCCGGTCGGTCCGCCCACGCCGTTGATACGAGCGCAACTCCCACTGATTGGACGATCGTGAGCGCGCGGCGGCGCATTATTCGCCGGTGAGGCTGGGGTCCGCCGCCGGTAGGCAAACTACGCTTTGGGTGGCGAGTGGCCAATCTCCTCACGTGCAACGAATGACCTCTAGGGGTCGACGGCTGCCGTTGGCAATCCCCATGAACGAGGGTCTGCTTGTTGCAGTTGCGCACCCCAAACCGGCTGTTCTTCGGCCATGAACCGAACGTCCGATTTCAGCGCACCCCGACCAGGAAGCGGACAGACAGAAGACCACACATCGCTGCCGATATGAGGATGCCGGCGGGTCCTCGAGATCCTATTGCGTCACACCAGGATCGAAAGCCTAGTTCGCGTCTTCGACGTCGACATCGAGAAACCATTGGCCCTGGCAGAAGGAACTGAGATTGTACTCCTTGACCTGAGCGGTCGACGAATTCTGCCCGCCAGAGTAGCCCTTACGCGGCCAATGTCGCGCTCACCGTGTTCGAGTACCGCTTCCATGGCGGGCGTCGTCAGAATATTCCGATCAAGACTCCGCCGTCAGCGGCCGGGATACCAGCCCGCTTCGGTAGCAAAGCGCTCGTAGAACTCCTGTTCATAGGCGTGGTCGGGGTCCTCTCGCACCATGCGGTCGATGATTTGCGCGTCGGGCCCGACCAGGATGCGGAGCCGGTCGGCCCTGACACCGTCCAGGATGATCCTGGCCGCCTCGGCCGCGCTGGTCGGCGCGTCTGTGACGAAGCGCTGGGCGCGCTCGGCGTGCATTCGTTCTATATCGATGTCGGAATATTTCGACGCATCCCGGCCCATCGAGGTGAGCCGGGCGCGGATCTGCGCGATTTGCGCAGCGTTCAGCCCATCCGCGTCGGTGTGGGTTTGCACCCTGAGCGAGTTGTCGCGAATGCCCGTGCCGATATGTCCCGGCATGACGACGGACACCCTGATGTGCGGCGCGTTCATCCGGAAATCGGCGATCAGCGCCTCGGTGAAGCCCTTCACCGCGAACTTCGCCGCGGAATGGGCGGTATGCGGCGTATCGGGTCCAACCGAGGCCCAAAAACCGTTCATGCTGCTGGTGTTGACTATGTGCGCCTCATCCGCGGCGCGCAGCAATGGCAGGAAGGCGCGCGTGCTCAGATAGACACCACCCCAGCAGATGTTGAAGGTGCGTTCCCATTCCACGCGCTCATTGACGATCATGCTTCCGCCGCCACTGATACCGGCGTTGTTGAACAGCAGGTGGATGCGATCGGTCGCGTGCTGGCCCGAAACCTCATCACGGAAACGCAGTACGTCGGCTTCATTGGAGACGTCGGCGACGTGCGACGTGATGCGCAGACCCTGCGGCAGGCCCGTCGCCTCGCACAAACGCCGCGTTTCCGCCATGCCGCGGGCGGACACATCGCACATCGCGATGGCGCAGCCCTCGGCTACCAACTGACGCACGAGTTCGCGGCCCATCCCAGAGCCACCGCCGGTCAACACAGCGATCCTGCCGGAAAAGTCTTTCATTGATTTTCGTCCCTCGTGGTCGTGCCGCCGGCGATTAGGTCCAGCGGGTCGATCCGTGCGGTATACCGCTCAACGGGCCGTTCGGCACTCTCCGCCGCCGCGCGTGGCGGCCGCAGGTCGCCTGACTCGGTTCGAATAACCCTCGTCTTCATGGGTTTTTGCAATGTGCCTGATCCTTGTACTTCTGGCCAAAGCGTTCGTTTGGATGCGACATGTCAGTGCTCAGCTTGGCGGTAACTGACGCCAGCTGGCGCAGCCGGGGATGTTCGCTCCAGCGCGCAAATCACAAAAGTGGGCCGTTCACGTACGGCCAAGCCGGGTCCAGAGCCGAATGTCCCGATACCGCGGCGTCCCGGCCCCGAAGCAGACCGGCAAAACGACCCATCTTGGTCAGCCCAGCCGAAGGGTGTGATGTTCGCATACTGTTTCGTCAGCCAAGGCGCCCGCGTGTCACGATGCGCGCCGGATCGAAGGACGAAATATCAACGGCCCGGGTCGCCCCGTCGAGGATCAGCTCGGCTATCGCTTCTCCTGTCGCGGGCGCGTTGAGAATTCCCCAAACACTATGGCCTGTAGCTACATACGCACCAGGTGCGCCCGGGATCGCGCCGATCAGCGGGAGTCCGTCCTGCGTCACCGGCCGAAAGCACGCCTGGCTCGAGAGCACACGGGACGGCGCCAATATCGGTGAGATACGAGCGCAGAGTGCTTTCAACCTATCGATCGCACCATCGTCGGGAACGACAAGATCAGGATCAGTCGGGAGGGGAGAGTCGCTCGAGATCGCACACACATACGTGGTGCCATCGGCACGGGGAAAGATCTCCGGCGACAGGATCGAACCTGCGGCTTCCGCGTATTCGAGGAACAGAGCCTCCGATGGGATCGCGGTTCCTGTCGCGAAGACAAGACTGTGCCCCTTGAGCCCAAACACAGGCGGCAGCGAGAGCCATTGCGCGGCGAGCACTGACCAAGGCCCCATCGCGATCACGACCGCATCGCCCTCGAGCGCTTCGCCGTCGACATAGACGCCCACCACGTCTTCGCCTCGTCGCAGCAGCCCCGTGACGCGGCCCAGCCGCAGCTCGGCTCCCCGCGCCTCCGCAGCATGCATCATCCCGGCCGTAAAGGCGGCGGGCTGCACCTGTGCTGTGGTGCCCATGGATCCGAGTTGGCCGTGGATCGAGATGTTCGGCGACAGCCATCCGGGCCCTGCTCCACGTGAAGCAGGTGAGGATGAACAACTCAGAACGCCGCCATAGGTGGTCATGCGGCGGTAACCCCATGCTCCATTGCACTCGTCTGCAAGCTCGGCATGCAACGCAAAGCTCCGGCGGGCGAGATGCATAAGGGGAGTCCCGTCGCACCAGTCCATTGCCAAGAAGCCACCCGACTTGCCAGATGCGGCGCAGGCCACCGCCCTCCGCTCAACGACAATGACTTCAGCGCCTCTCGCAGCGAGGCGGTAGGCGATGGACGTGCCGATGACGCCCCCTCCCACGATCAAAACTCGCATATGTCGCTCCGCCTCACTTTCGATGGTCTGCACCGCACCCGAGCGAGCATGGGTCAGCGCATGCCTAAGCTTGGGCAACGGGTCGGTGCTCCTGTTCTCCAAATCAAACCCGAACCGGTCTGCCCATGTGCTGTCATCCGCGCCTAAACTACCCTATGCCCGCAGCGCAACCCAACTTCGTCTTCATCCCGGCCGACGACTTCAACTCCGCCGAGATGTCTCGGCTCACCGAAACGCCGCTCTTGCCTGATGCCGCAGCGATGCTAGTGGAAGACATGGTCATTGTTCACAACTTGACTGCTGGTGACGCTGACCGCAGAGCACGATTGCACCGCACAACCAGACCGCAACGAGGCACGAGATGACAGCCAATGAAGAATGGGGCTTGGTTGGAAAGGTGGCGATCGTCACCGGCGGTGGCGCTGCGGGAGAGGGCATCGGCAATGGTCGGGCAGCCGCCATCCTGCTGGCTCGCGCCGGAGCGCATGTCCTGGTCGTCGACCGCGACCTCTCGCTGGCAGAGCGTACTGTGGCGATGATTGCTGCCGAAGACGGCAGCGCTGTCGCTGCTTCTTACGACGTAACCAGCTCCGCACAGTCCGTCGCCATGGTCGAGGACGCCGTGTCCCGCTGGGGACGGCTCGACTGCCTCGACAACAATGTGGGCATCGGAAGCAAGGGTACTGTGGTCGAAGAGACCGAGGAGAACTGGGCACGTGTAATGCACGTGAACGTGGACACGATGTTCCTCGCGTGCAAGCACTCCATCCCGGCGATGATCCGCACTGCGGGTGGCGGAGCTATCGTCAATGTCTCTTCGATTTCCGCGCTGCGTCCGCGTGGCCTCACCGCCTATACGGTCTCCAAGGGCGCAGTGATCGCACTGACCAAGGCGATTGCGGTCGATCACGGTGCTGACGGCATCCGCGCTAATTGTGTCGCCCCCGGACCGGTTTACACGCCGATGGTCTATTCTCGCGGCATGACCGAACAGGCGCGCGACACCCGCCGTCAGGCCTCCGTGCTCAAGCGCGAGGGGACGGGCTGGGATATCGGCGGCGCTGTGCGCTTCCTTCTGTCGGAGCAGGCCCGATACATCACTGGCCAGGTCCTCGTCGTCGACGGTGGCGCCACGCTTGTCGGCCCGAGCCGGGCATCGCAGTAATCGATGATTATCCGCCGAGGGATGGCGCGGTCGGGTAGGATTGTCCAGGCGGGTAAGTGTCGTGCTTCGGGACGTTGGGCTGGTCGTGGTCCCAGGGCTGTGCGCTCTTCATGAAAATGTCGGCATCGGGCTTGAACCAGCCAGGGTCGTCCAGGGTGCAGACGCGAAGTCCGACGAGGTCTGGGCGAGTCCCGACCTGCACGTACAGCGGCGTGCCACAGTCACCACAGAAGACGCGGACGATGTCGTTACCGCTGTCCGCTTTCGCGACATAGCGCTTTGGTATGCCCTGGAGGATGCGGAACCCCGAGCTGGGGACGCGGGCGGCGGGGACGTGCGCGGCACCGCTCTGGCGTTGGCAGTCGCGGCAATGGCAGCGCAGAGTGAAGACGGGTTCGCCCACGGTCTCGTAACGGATTGCGCCACAAAGGCAACCGCCTGTTCTGGGGTCGGACACGATTGGTCTCCCGCCGGGGTGACGGATTGGAAGCCAGCGGTGGGGGAAGCGCAATGGTCCGGGTGACCTGCTGGTTCGTTCGCATGGGTGAGGTTTCAAGTATTCTCAGTCGAACGCCTCTGCGTAGCCATATTCGCCAGCGGCGTGCGCTGGGCGGATACCGCCAACGCAAGCGCGTTGGTCGCCATGACTGATCCGGTCAGTGAGTTCTTTGCTGGAGGATCGCATCTGGTCCAACGGGACCTGTTCTCGTTGGTGGCCGCCTGTTACCCTCCAGTGGCCACCTTGGGAGGGAAGCTACCGTGCGGAAGATCGAGATCGGTGACGTCACCATCGACGCGGTGATCGAACGCGAAGGGCCATGGCGACGACCACAGGATTTCTTTCCGGCCTACGATGAAGCTACCTTCAAGCTGCATTTGCGGGTGATGGAGCCGGAGGTGTTCGATCCCGTGTCGGGAAAGATGTTCATCACGTACCAGACCTTTGTCGTCCGCACGCCGCGCCACACCATTTTGGTGGATACCTGTACGGGCGAAGACAAAGGGCACCCGCCACCATTTGATTTCCCCGGCAAGGAGCGCTGGCGGAATGAGTTGTTCGCTCTCGGCGTCAGTTACGACAAAATTGATTACGTGTTCTGTACGCATCTCCATATCGATCATACGGGCTGGAACACCACTCTGCGCGATGGGCGTTGGGTGCCGACGTTCCCGAATGCGAAATACGTATTCCACAAGAGGGAATATGCGGCTTGGGAAGCAGAAAATGCGCGCGGCGCCAATCCCCCAGGCACGGTGTTCCGTGATAACTGCCTGCCGATCGTTGAAGCCGGGCAAGCCTTGCTCGTGGATGATGACTACGCATTAGATGACACCATCACGTTGACGCCGACGCCGGGTCACTCGCCCTGCCATTGCTGCGTCAATATCTTCTCACGCGGCCAAACGGCGGTGGTAACCGGCGACATGATGCACCACGCGATCCAGTGTCGCGAGCTCGACTGGTCTCCGGGGGTCGACTGGGATCCGAAGGAGGCGGCGGTGTCGCGCCGACGGTTCTTATCGTCCGTCGCCGATACCAATACGCTACTTTTGCCGATCCATTTTCCCGCTCCGACAGTGGGGTTGGTGATGGCAGATGGCGATCGTTTCCACTACCGGTTCAAGCGAGAGTAGCGATCCGAGGCCGCCGCCTAGGACAGCCGCGGTATTCACATTTGCCTCTTCATGCCTCTTCATTGAAGAGCCCTGCGGGCAATGTTGGCGACGGCAAGGCGCTACCGTCCCGACGAGCGATCAGCTTACGGGTGGAGTTAAGGAATTCCTCGAGGGTGTGAAACATCGGCTCGGGTGGCTCTATGGTGATTGCCGGATTGATGTCGATCGGATCAGGCTTCGGAGCGTCCTCTGCCTCACGCACGGCCTTGCGCAGCGCTGCGGCATGTTCTTCGGCTGCATCGTTGAGCGCCTCGGCAGCCACGAGCGCGGCTTCGCGCAGCGGCGTAATCGCTTCAACCGCAGCGTTATAGGCCGGCAAAGCCTTGAACCAATCCTGCACGCCATCGAGTATTGCACTGGCATCATCGAACCGCTGGCGATGGCGGCGCATCTCCTCACTGATCTCGGTCCATTATGGGCTCGGATCCGTCGCGTTTCTCGACGCAAGGCGCCTTCGACGACCCGCAAACACCCGGCGACGCGCCGACGCGCGAGCGAACTGAGGTCCGGGCGCTGATTTTCCTCAGGCCGTCTTGGACTTCAACTCGTCGAGCTGCATGCGCGCGCCGGCGACCATGCACGATAGATCGGACGTCAGCATCACCATGTCGAAGCCGCGCTTCACTGCGCCCGCCGCGAACGCCGCGCCGGCACAGTGCATGACGCACTTGATGCCGTGCTTATGCGCTGCCTCCCGGATCTTGTCGCAAGTGGCGATATGCAGCGGATCAGGGTTATCGCCGCGCGGGGCCAAACCTAGCGCGAACGACAAATCGGCTGGCCCGATATAGACGGCGTCAAGGCCGGGCGTCGCGCAGATGGCATCGAGGTTGGCGAGGCCTTCCTTGGTCTCGATCATGGCCATCATGACGATCTCGTCGTTGGCGTTGGCCACGTAGTCACCGCCGCCGTAGTGCACGGCGCGCACGGGCCCATTCGAGCGCATGCCGACGGGCGGATAGCGGCAGGCGGCCACCGCCTTCGCGGCTTCGTCGGCAGTATTGACCAGCGGTACAATGATGCCGTACGCGCCAAGGTCCAGGGCCTTCATGATGGCCGCTGGCTCGTTCCATGCGACCCGCACGACCGGGACCGTGTCGGTCTGCGAGATCGCCTGCAGCATCGGCGCGACGTCTTTCATTTCAGCGGTGCCGTGCTGCAGGTCCACGCACAGTGCATCGAAGCCCTGACGCGCCATGACCTCGGCCGTGAACCCGTGGGATACGGAGAGCCAGCCCAGCGTCACGCATTGCCCGCCACGCCACATCTGCTTGATCTTGTTCGCTCGCATGGTCGCACCTCTGCCGTTGTTCATCGATCCCACGATCGGATCAGGCTCTTTCAAACTGAAACCACCGCTTGAGGCAAGGGCGACGCCGACCCGGCCACAGGCAAGTGGGGCTAATATCCCGTTGTGATGTCGACTTCCTGCAAAGGCCGCCCGCCCGCCTGAACGCTGCGGACATTCGCCACGATCTCCGTCGCGAGTTGCGCAACGGTCGGCCGCCGTGCCACGTGGGGCATTACGGTCACTTTGGGATGCAGCCAAAGCGGGCTGGTTGGCGGCAGCGGCTCCGGCCATAGCGCGTCCAACGCGGCGTATGACAACTGTCCCGCATCAAGCGCGTTGATCAGATCGTCAGCCACCACATGCTTGCCGCGCCCTACATTCACCAGCATAGCCCCGCGTGGCATCATGGCAAAGGTGCGCGCACAGAAGATGCCCTCGGTTTCCCGTGTCAGCGGCAACAGGCAGACGGCGATGTCGGTCTGCTGAAGAAACGGCTCAAGTTGGTCGGGGCCGTGATAGAGCGGCACGTCACCTTCGTCTCGTGGATGTCGAACCCAGGCCGAGACCTTGAAGCCGAGCGACTTCAACACGAGCGCTGGCGCCTTTGCCATCATGCCGAAGCCAAGGAAGCCGACACGCCTTTGCTCGGGCCGTATAATCGTTGTGCGGCGCCACTCCCGGTTGGCCTGTGCCGCCTGGTAGCCGGGCATGTCACGATGAAAACGCAGAACATGCATGACGACGTATTCCGTCATCATCGGATCGCCGCCCGGCGGCTCGATCTTGCATAGCGGCGCTTTCGGCAACTTGGGATGCTGAACGAATGATTCAACTCCTGCGGAGCGGCTGAACATGGCTTTCAAGTTCGGAAACGTGGGAAGGGCATCGAAATCGGGATGCATGAAGGCGAGGTATTCGATATCCGCCACATTTCCGGCATCAGGCCAGATGCGGATTTCCAAATCGGGAAGCTGTGCCGCGAACGTGTCGCGCCATGCCGTGGCGTTGCCGATATGTTTGTCGAGATCAACGATGAGCAGCGCCACAACCGTCTCCTGAACCATTCGACCACTGGTCTAGCCGGAATTCCCCCATGTTTCTACAGACCGGCTTCCCCTGGAACCCATCCCATAGTCGACACACCGGCCTGGACCTTCGCGGCCAGCGTGGTACCGTGGCGGCTATTGGTTGATCTGTTTTGGGCCGCGTCGCCCGTCAGCTTCACCGCCGAGGACACAATGTTGCTGATCGACCGCCGCGACGCATTGCCATGACCCTCAAACCTATTCCCGGCGCTCCGATCGGCGCGCCGATACCCGATTTTCCAACCGGCGATCCCGGTCCACTGGTTGTGCCTAGAATCCCGATTTACGCGCCGTCCTGTTGGGCCCTTGGCGTCTTCTCTTCCACCGCCCACGGCCTCGCACGCACCGCCGCCCGTGCACCAACCAGGACCGGTCGAAATTCGCGGCAGTGGCGATAGCGCCCTCACGTTCCGATGCATTCCCGAGGTACCGGCTATCAACCGGGCGAGCATGACTATCTCGATCACCGGCGAGCCGACGGGGGACTATTCCCCCCAGATATTGCCCCATCTCAACCTGTCGACCGACGAAGCCAAAGCATTCCTGCTGGCGTTGCGCGATGGCAACTCACCCATCGTCATCGCCGACAGCCGAACAGCGTTTCAGGTCGAATTCGCCAATGCGGAAGACGGGCCCACCTTCACCGTCAGCAAGCCGGGCCAGAAGCACACTGCGCGACGTTTCAACGCCGGATACACCTGCGATGTGAAGGTGATGGCGGCGCACCTGCTTGCTGATCTTGGCCCATAACCGGAAACCGCTCTCTCGGGCCGCCAGGGTTCGACGCAGTCCCCGTGCACCCAATCGCCCTGTGACGCCCTCCCAATCGGATTTGCGCTCGGGTATGGAACGTCCATCAATGCGTACGCCGCACCGCGGCTTCAATGAGATCTGGACAGAACAATGAGCCGTTTCTGGAGCAAACTGACGCAAGACCTGAGGCCCTACGTACCGGGCGAGCAACCCGGCATGGCGGAACTGGTCAAGCTGAACACCAATGAGAAGTCCGCTTGGTCCTTCCCCCCGGGCGTTGGAAGCAATCCGCGGCGAGGCGACCGATACGCTGCGCCTCTATCCGGATCCGCAATCGACTGCGCTGCGGACGGCTTTGGCAACGTACCATCGGGTACGGCCCGAGCAGGTGTTCGTCGGCAACGGCTCGGATGAGGTGCTGGCCCACGCTTTCGCTGCGCTGCTCAAGCATGACGCGCCGTTGCTTTTCCCCAACATTACCTACAGCTTCTACCCGGTCTATTGCCGCCTGTTCGGCATCGCATACGAGACAGTGCCGCTCGATGCAGCAATGCAAATCCGCGTTGCCGACTATCGACCGTCGGCCGGCGCGATCATCGTGCCCAATCCGAATGCGCCAACGGGCGTTGCCTTGTCACGGGCGGAAATCGCGACGCTGCTGGGGGAACACCCTGACGCTCCCGTGGTGATCGACGAGGCATACGTTGATTTCGGCGCCGAGACCGTGATTCCACTGGTCGCCACCCACCCAAATCTTTTGGTCGTGCAAACCATGTCCAAGTCCCGGGCCCTGGCCGGTCTGCGGATTGGCTATGCGATCGGCGACGCCGATCTGATTGAGGCGCTTACGCGGGTGAAGGACAGCTTCAACTCCTATCCTCTCGGTCGGCCAGCGCAGGCTGGCGCCATCGCTTCGCTGGAAGACGAGGCCTGGTTTCAGCAGGGCCGCGTTCGCGTGATAGCGGGCCGCGAGCGGCTGAACCGTGGACTGATCCGGCTTGGCTTTGAAGTGCTGCCGTCCTGCGCCAACTTCGTGTTCGCGCGTCATCCGGCGCATGAGGGAGCGCCGCTGGCCGCCGCGCTGCGCCACAGGGCGGTGATCGTCCGCCATTTCCCCGCGTCTCACATCGCCGACTATTTGCGGATAACCGTGGGCACGGATGAGCAAATCGACCGGCTGATATCGGCATTGTCGGACATTGTGGGTGGCAAGCCCACGGCTGCCTGACTGCGCCGCCTTGGCTTCCGTGATCTGCCTGTCCCTCTCGGGAAGAAGTGCATCAAACAGCTTCCTCTTCAACCGGGACTCGGACATCTCATACCGAGTGCCGATAATATCGACTCTCGGTGGGCTTGCACGGTTCATCGCAACTCGTCATGGCCGGGCTTGTCCCGGCCATCGCCGCGGGCGCCGGTATCGCGAAAGAAGCATTTGTGCGCAGCGACAATACCGTGGGGATGGCCGGGACAAGCCCGGCCATCACCGGTTGCGATGAACCGTGCAGTACGTCAAGCATCTCGACGACTGGTCTCAGAACCCGTTAGCCATATCGAATACGTGTGCGATGACGGCCAGTGCTTAGAGCGTTGCGACTATGGCCGCATGGGTCGCCGCTTTGGCATTTAGTCGAGCGCGCGCGAGTGGATTGCTTTCAGCGGCGGCAAAGGAGGCGCGCGACGCTCTCCACCAATAGACGGCCGAGGTAACTACGGCAATTACCGCAACCGAATCGAAGAATTCCTCAATCAATGGAAATGTCATTCCGGTCAAATGGCGCCCCGCTTGCTGGGCTGCGCTCACAGAACATCGCTCGCCAAATCGTTGCAACCCCTTCAACCAGGCGCGCAGCCCTTGCTACACTCCCGACGCGCCAATTACCGGCGCCGGGCGCTCGGGGCCGAGGTGTTAGGCGCCATTGCCCGGCGTTGCAGCAACTGGCACCCGAGGAGTGTGAAACCGCCGGATTGTCACGCTCGCCTTACCATTTATAGATTTTCTGCAACGTTCCGCCCATGAGCGCCGCCTTGTCGCTTTCGGACAGGCGTTTGGTGTCGCGGAACGGCGCGACGCCCTGCTGGTAGGTCAGCATCCCGATCGCCCGCGTCCAGTCGGTGCCCCACATGCAACGATCCAGCCCGAACGCATCGATGATCCGCAGCACCGGCTCCCAGATGTCGTCGTACGGGAATGGTTGGTGCGACATCGTGCATGCTCCGCTGATCTTCACCCTTACGTTCGCGTATTGGGCCAACGCGAGCAGTTTCGGCAGATCGGCCCAGACGTCAGCGGGAACCGGCGGGCGAGCGGGTTGCAGCAGACCGAGATGGTCGATCACAATGACTGTGTCGGGGTGTCGTTGGATGTGCGGCAGGCCTTTGTCCAGGATGCCCCAGCAAAGCAAATTGACCGGCAGACCATGTCTGGCGGCGGCGGCGAAAGCGCGGTTCAGGCCGGGATGGTCGGCGTCCATCGGCAGACCGTCGCGCATGCGGATGCGAATGCCGCGCGCGCCTTGCGTCGCCGCCCATTTCGCCACCACATCGTCAATCGCCGGATCGGTCGCGTCGACCGGCGTCACGACCCGGAATTTGTCCGGATACGCGTTGTAAACCTCGAGCGCGTAACTCGGATCGTATTCATAGGCGCTGAACGACGACACCATGATCGCGCCGTCGACGCCGACACTGTTCATCGCGGCGACCATTTCCTCGCCCGTGGCGGAGTCGAGTCCGTGCGAGGGACTCGCCCAGGGCCGGCCGGGGTGGTTGCGATCGAAGGGATGGACCTGAACGTCGATGACCGGCATAGCCGTCCTCCTGTTTGTTCGACCCACTGTCCGATACCGCGACCGGATTGCCCAGAGTGGCGGAGGCCAGCGGACCACGTCTGAACGAGCGCGTACCCATCGTCATGGCCGGGCTTGACCCGGCGATCTGCGCACCACCGTTTATGCGCGGATGGCCGGATCAAGCCGGCCATGACGATGGGTACGCGGCTCGGTATCACATATACACCGCCCGCCCGGCCCCTCCGGTTGCCGCGACCAGTTCGCCGGAGACGGCCCAGGCTTTGTCCGACGCCAGGAATACCGTAACGAATGCAACTTCCGACGCATCCACCATGCGGCAGATGGCATTGCCGCGCGGAGAGTCGGGCGCAAAGTCCTGCTTCTCCGCTTCTTCCGGGGATACGCCCAGTTGGGTGGCGCGGGCAGCGAGCAAACTCGGCGTGCGCTCGGTACGGGTCGTCCCGGGATGGATGCAATTGACCGTAATGCCGTGACGGCCCAATTGAACCGCCAGCGTCTTGGTCATATGCACCAGGCCGGCATTGCGTGCTCCGCCGCTGAGATTGCCGGCGTTACGGGCGTTGGCACCGCTGATGTTGATGATGCGGCCCCAACCCGCCGTCTTCATGAACGGAATGACGGCGCGGGAACAACGCAGCGCGCCGACATACTTCACGTTGAAATCCTCCAGCAGATCCTCGTCGATGACGGTTTCGATAGGTCCGGTCGCGGTGGCCGAACCCCCCGGGGCGGAGCCGCTGTTGACCAGGATGTGCACGCCGCCCAGTTGCTGTGCCGCCTCGGCGACCATGCAGTCCACCTGCTCCTTGCTGGTGACATCGGCCGCGAGGGGGACGATGCGCCGGTTGGTCTCGGCTCCCAGCTCCCGCGCCGTCGCCTCCAGAGCCTCCTGGTTGCGCGCCACGATCGCCACATCGACGCCTTCGCGCGCCAATTCCCGCGCAATAGCTTTGCCGATGCCCCGACTGCCGCCGGTCACGATCGCATGCTTGCCTTGCAATCCGAGGTCCATGGCATTCTCTCCCCTTCGCGGCGTGACCGTGATTTCATGCTTCGGTGCTGATTGTTCTCTCGGAGGAACCGTGGTGCAAGGGTTGCCTGACCTAGGGCGATGCATGGATCGTGTCTGCATGCCGTCGAAAGATCTGCCGCCGGCCAAGCGCTATGCGCAAGGCGCACCCATTCGCCTTCCCACCCATGGCGCGGCGCCGCGG
This sequence comes from uncultured Alphaproteobacteria bacterium, assembly GCA_963790445.1. Lineage (GTDB taxonomy): Bacteria > Pseudomonadota > Alphaproteobacteria > Acetobacterales > Acetobacteraceae > JAMXLO01. The sequence continues at coordinate 458,257 of CAWBON010000018.1, forward strand.
CCACATCGTAGACTCTCGTCTCGCGCCAACGACATCTGGGCCCCGGAGGGCACATGACCGACACCACCAGCCTGCTTGCCCGCCGTAACCGCGCGCTGGGCGCCGGAGCCCCGCTGTTCTACGAGCATCCGCTGCACATCGTCCGCGGCGAAGGCTGCTACCTGTATGATCCCGACGGCCGCCGCTACGTCGACATGTACAACAACGTGCCCTGTGTCGGTCACGCCAACCCGCGCGTGGTCGAGGCGATGGCACGCCAACAGGCGACGCTGAACGTCCACAGCCGCTACCTGCACGATGCCGTCGTCGAGTTCTGCGAACGCCTCGCCGCACTGCACGGCCCGCAGATCGAGAGCGTCATCCTCAGCTGCAGCGGCACCGAGGCGAACGAGGTCGCGCTGCGCATGGCGCGGTTCGCCACCGGCAAGCGCGGCATTCTCTGCACCGACGCGACCTATCACGGCAACAGCGAACTGGTCAGCTCGCTCAACCGGCTCGGTCAGTCGTCCTCGTCCGACCCGTCGGTCCGCGCCTTTCCCTTCCCGGAGAAGTTCCGCCCGATCGTGCCGGGCCTGAGCGAGGACGCGCTGTGCGAGGCGTACTTGGAAAAACTCGACGCAGCGATCGCCGACCTGCAGGCCTCAGGCGAGGACGTCGCGGCGATGATCGTCTGCTCGATCCTCGCCAACGAAGGCCTGCCCGACATCCCCGCCGACTTCATGCCGCGCGCCGCAGCGAGGGTGCGGGAGGTTGGCGGCCTGGTGATCGCCGATGAGGTGCAGGCCGGCTACGCCCGCACCGGCCATTGGTGGGGCTACGAGGTGACCGGCTTCACCCCCGACATCGTCGTCACCGGCAAGCCGATGGGCAACGGATTGCCGCTCGCCGCCACCGCCGCGAGCCGCGCACTGGTGGAAACCTTCCGCGCCAGGACGCGCTACTTCAACACCTTCGCCTCGTCCCCGCTGCAGGCGGCGGTCGGCATGGCGGTGCTGGATGAGATCGAGCAACGCGACCTCCGCAGCAACGTCGCCACCGTCGGCACCGCGCTGAAGGCCGCGCTGACCCAGCGCAAGGGCGCCAGTGACGCGATCGGCGACGTACGCGGCCACGGCTTGTTCATCGGCGTCGAGCTGGTCAGGCCCTCGGACAAGGCGCCCGACATGGACCTCGCCAAGCGTGTGATCAACCGGTTGAAGGACAAGGGCTTCCTGACCAGCAATGCCGGCGCCTTCGCCAACGTCGTGAAGATCCGCCCGCCGCTGCCGTTCGCGCAAGGCGATGCGGCTGCATTCTTGGTCGCCTGGGATGAAACGATCGCCGAACTCGCGATATGACCGCAGAGGCAGAGCAGGCCTATGCACCGGCCGCACTGCAGGCGCTTGCGGCATTTGGCGTCGAGCCAGCCGAACTGCGCTTTGTGCATCTGAGCGAGAACGTCACCTTCCGCGTAACCGATGGACGCGACGGGTCGCCGTTCGTGCTGCGGCTGCATCGGCCCTGGTACCACGACATCGCCGCCCTGCGTTCGGAGCATTTGTGGACCCGCGCACTGGTGCAGGCTGGCATTGCAGCCCCCGAGCCGCTGCTGACACAGGCGGGCGAGAATTTTGTCCATGTCGAGATCGCCGCAACCGGGGAACGCCGCTGGGCTGGCCTCGCGCGCTGGGTGGAAGGCGAACTGCTCGCTGATGTGGTTGCACGTGAAACCGACAGCGCGGCGAACGCACGCCACTTTGCGCACATTGGCACCATCATGGCGGCGATGCATGACCAGGCGACAAGCTGGACACCGCCCGACGGATTCCAGCGGCACGCGCTCGACGCCGATGGGCTAATGGGGCCGGAACCGTTCTGGGGCCCATTCTGGGACCATCCCATTTTCTCCTCCGCCGAAAGCAACATGCTGCTCGGCACGCGGGACCGGCTGCACGCGGCACTGACCCGCTATGGCAAGCCTGCGCGCACATTCAGCCTGATCCATGCCGACCTGCATCCGCACAACGTGCTGATCGACCGGGCGCACGCCACGGTTATCGACTTCGACGATGCCGGATTTGGCTGGCACCAGTACGACCTCGCGGTGGCGCTGATCGCCTATCAAGACCATCCCGATTTCGTCATGTTCCGCGACGCCTGTATCGCGGGCTACCGGTCAGTGCGCACGATCTCGGACGCGGACCTCGCGCTGCTGCCGATGTTCCTGCTGATCCGCGACATGGCGCAGATGGGCTGGTTCCATCAGCGTCCGGAACTGCCGCGGGCGGCGATGCTACCGCGGATCAAGGCGCGCATCTGCTCCAAGGCGGCGGACTTCGAGCCGCTAATCTGAGACGCGGCGGATTGCCTGCAGCGGCTCCAGGGCCGCGATCCGCTCCCCATTGTCCTGCATGGTCACGGCGGCCATGACGTCATCGTCGAATCCACCGGCCTCCTTGCAGCGTTCGTTGGTGGCTTCCGTTCGCCGAACCCCTTCAAAGCGGCCAGGCAGGTTTCGGCCATGGATTGTAGATCGGGACCCTCAAAGACCCTTGATCGGCGTCGGGGTGGCCATCCTTGGAACAAGCAGCGCTAAGTCCTATGTGATGTCCTTGAGAAGTCAGTGAAACCGGAAAGCGACAATGGCGAGCGGGTGGGCCCGGGACGGAGCTGTGCAGGAGCAGATCGACGATACTGTCATAGACGGCGTCATGAGAGCGCGGGCGAGCATGTCGACGGGTAAGGGAGAGACCCATTGCCTTGAATGCGGCGACGAAATCCCGGAAGCGCGCCGCCGTGCGATGCGCGGAGTCCAGACCTGCATAACGTGTCAGTCGGCGCGTGATCGCCGTCCGGCGAACATCGGCTTCAACCGCAGGGGCAACAAAGACAGTCAGCTCAAATAGCGGTGGTCGTGTCAGCAACAACAAGATGATGAACGCATCAGTGGGACTGGCGGCATTCGACGGAAAGAAATATCTGAACCTCGAGACCTACCGCCGAAGCGGCAACGGTGTCCGTACCCCTGTCTGGTTTGCAGTCGCACCGGCGAATGCTCCAGCTGCAAACGCTCAGAGGCTCTATGTCTATACAACTGCAGATTCGGGCAAGGCGAAGCGCATACGCCACAGCGGCGTGGTCAAGATCGCCCCTTGCGATGTGCGTGGCAACGTGTCCGGCCAATGGATCGATGCCCACGTCGAGATCGTCAGCGGCCAAGAGTTCGTCGACGGTATGCGGCTTATCAATCACAAGTATCGTCCGTGGAAGCAGATCCTCGATTTATCTACACTGCTGTTTAGCCGTCATGAACGCATTATGCTCGCGATCCGGCCGGTCTGAGGCACTCGTCTCTCGATAGTCCTGTCCGGTCAGCGACATGACGTCGCCGCCCCAAGGTGCGCCTCTCTCGGGCGAAGGTCTGACACCATAAGTTTCGGCGCACACTGACCAAAAAGGAGGGCAACATTCGCAACCGATTGGGGCTGGCACGTTTGCCTCGGACCTGTAGCATCGTTGGCATGCTGACGCTCCGCTCCTCCTTCCTTATTCCTGCCCTGCTGCTTGGCCTGACCGGGTGTGCCACCTACGATCCGCCCATCCAGGGCGACCACGCGTCGGAACGATACAAAGCTGATCTTGAGAAGTGCCGCACGTCCTCGACCGAGACCGTTCGGCTCAAAGACGCTGCTACCCTTCAGAGCTGGATTGTATCCCCTTTCACCGGGCCTCCCGCGGTTCGTGCCGCGATCCGGTCGTGCATGGTCGGCAAAGGGTATGTGCTCGACAAGGCCGATTAGCGGCTGGCAGGCGGGAAGAGGTTTGCTCGGCGTTCACTCGCGTTGCTGCCCGTACACTCGTGCGGCCACCAATTCGCGGGCCGCTATACCGAAGGCATCAGCCATTTCGCTGCGTCCAGGACTGCGCCGGTTGCCTTCGGCAGGAGCGGTTGCCGGGTGGTCCTTTCACCCACTGAAATGCGCCGCCTCTCACGGCGCACATGCGATGTTGACGTGACCTACTTCATAGGCGCTGGAGTGTGCGTCGGATCATGATGAACGTTGTTCGAGCCCGGCCCCCCTACTGCCAGTTCAGACGGCAAGGAGGCACCACGATGCCCATAAAGGTAGTCAACGGCGCGCAACTGGCATGCACGTTCGGGCTTGCCCCGTCGACGCTCCAGATCCTGCCCACCAATCAGGTGCAGGCGGCAAATCAGCCCGCCGCCAACATCATGGACTACATTCCGATGACCAACATCATGCCATTCGGCATGTGCAACAGCCCGTCCAACCCCCAGGTCGCTGCCGCCACTGCGGCTGCGCTGGGCGTGCTGACGCCGCAGCCATGCATACCGGCGACGAGTTCTCCCTGGACGCCCGGCGCACCGACAGTGCTGATTGCCAACCAGCCCGCCCTCGACAGCGTCTCGACGTGCACGTGCATGTGGGGTGGAATCATCAGCGTTTCCTCGCCCGGCCAGACGAGCAAGCAGATCCCCTGATTGTGACCGGGATGACACCGAGCGCGGCACGCCAGCCGTATGCCGAGCCTGGCAACCGAGGCAACGATTGGAGGGACCGCGCGAGATGACAACGAAAAAGTACCTGACGTTCGACGCAGGGAGCATGGGCAATGACCTTCTGCCGACCAAGCTGGACGGCAAGGAGGGTATCTCCATGCCCTTCTCATACGAAGTGACGCTGATCAGTACATCCAGGGACATAGCGGACAAGGCGAACAGCCCCGCCACCAGCCTGATCGGGACGACGGCAAGGATCGGTATTCTGGTGGGCCCGGACAACGACAATTATACCCACCGAACCGGCATAATTTCCCAGTTTGAACTTTCCGGGACTCTCAATCCGGGCGGCCTGCAGGACAACTGGTCAGTATACAAGGCAACGCTGATTCCCGCCGTGCAGATGCTCGGGCAGCAGAGTGCCTTCCGCATCTTCGAGGACCAGGATGTCGTGACCATCATCAACGCTCTGCTTTCCGACATGAAGTCACGGTTTTCGAATTTCCTGTACGACACGTCCCGATTGAAGTCGGCGGATTTTCAGAAGATGGAGTACTGCGTCCAGTACGGCGAAAGCACCTTCGGTTTCTTGTGCCGCCTGATGGAACGCTTCGGCATCTGGTACATGTTCGACGGCGACGAAACGGACTCGGATTTCCGGACTCATCCAATGAGGATGGCGGGCTCGGCGACGATGTCATGGTGGCAAGCAATACCACAATGGTGCTCGGACGGTTGCCGTTCCAAAGTCCGGACGCGTGCGATATCGATACCCACACGATAACCGACAACGACCCGAAACTCTTCAACGACAAGGATCCCGAGTATGCGACAATCGGGAATTTCCGCAGGTTGTCGATGCCGGTCACGCAAAACAGTTGGTTCGGCAACTTCAATATGCTGAACCCCACTCGGCCGATCCTGAAATCGGACAAATTCGCCGAACTCCTCCAACGTCCTGGTTGCCAACACGTCGGTCGCCGGCTTCTGTCAGAGCGAGGAGTTTCCCGGCCAGTTCGAGAATGACCCGGGCGCCGACGAAGGTAGCACCGCCAGCGGTCAGGGGGATCGCAATGCCGCGGATTACGCGGCAACCCGCATGCAGCAGCAGAGAGTGCTTTCGTCCAAGATTACCGGTGCCACGATCAATCCCACCCTCCAGCCAGGGCGAACCTTCACGATAACCTCGGACCAGAATTCGCAGGGAGAACCGGGCGATTACCTGGTCACCTTCATGACGATTTCCGCCTTCGAGAACAGCTATCAGACCACGGGGATGACGGACTTCATAAACTTCATCTGGCGCGACTTCTTGTTCAGCCCGTTCACCTCCCTCTGGTCATCGGGCGACTCCGCGTCAACGGTGGACTTCATGGGTGGCATTGCTGTCGCCGGCCTGAACAACTATTTGCAGAACGAGCAAGCCTATGCGCTGCAGCGCTGGTGGTACCCGAAGGATGACAATCCAAACGCCCTCGGCCACATCGCCAGATCGAATTTTCCGTCTGTACACCGTCGGCGGCATCACCCAGGTCGGCATCACCAGCACCATTCCGCTGTTGATCGCCGACATAAGGAAAGACATCGCACAGAACCACGGTGCCTACACCAACACGTTCGTAGCCCTGCAAAATCCTTCGTCGGGCGGCTATATGGCACCTACCCCCTCGCCGGGACCACGCCCGATCGCCCACGGCCCGCATCTGGCCGTGGTAATCGGGCCCTCCGGTGTCGACCGCAACCAGGAGGTGTACGCCGACGCAATCGGCCGCGTGACGGATCCGCTTTCCATGGGATCCGGGACCGCCGTCTACGGCGAATGGACTACCGGGGCCATGGTCGTCGCTGAGCCCACCGGACAAGCCATACCACGTCGGCCAGAACACCTGCTGGGCACGCGTCTCCGAGGGCTGGGCCGGCCAGCAATTCGGCAGCCAGTTCCTGCCGCGCAACGGCCAGGAGGTGCTGGTCGGATTTATCGACGGAAACCCCGAACGGCCGATCATCATCGGCCGCGTCTACAATGCCAGTTCGGGTGTCACGAACCTCCCCTACCCCTCGAAATCCGCGGCGCAGAAGCTGCTGAACAAACTTTCGGACCTGAAGGGCACCGCCAGTAGTCTCATGTATCGCAGCGGCATCAAGACGCGCAGCGTGCCGCAACCGAATCCGGTCGCGGCTTTCACATGCTGCGCTTCGACGACACCGGCGGATCAGAGCAATTGCTGCTGCGCTCGCAAGGCCGGCTCGACGTGACGGCGCTGGGTACCGAAGTTCGAGACGATCGGTGGCGACCGCAATCTCACCGTCGGCGGGATCGATCACAAACATCACGTGGTGGGCGGCAACTACATCTCCAAAGTCTTCCAGGATTACACGCTGCATGTCGGCGACCCATCCGGCCCGTACAACGGCGGGCACCGTTTTGAACGGGTCGAGCAGGAGTACGAACTGAACGTCGTGAAGGACATGCTGGTCAGCCTGGAAGCCAATCTCTCGGCAGAGGTCGCCGAGGTCGCCAGCCTTAGCGCCGGCAGCATCGTCCTGGAGGCAACGAACAAGATCACACTGAAGGTTGGCAACAATTGGATCGTCATCAGTCCTGCAGGCGTGTTCGCCAACGGCCAGATCATCGGCGACAATTCAGGCGGCAGCCCGGATACCGCGACCGTGGTGCAACTGACCCAGCCGATCGCCAATCCAGCACAGGCCGACCCCGGCACCACGTGACCGGAGCCAATCGCCAATGCAGCAGAAACGCACCGTACCCCGCCGACCGGCACTCCAGGTCATAATGGGGCCGGACGGGCACCTGTATGTGGGAGCAGGCGGGCACATCCGGGTTCACGCCGCATCGGCTCATTTCGCGGCGGTCGTCATCGACGATCTCTGCTGGATTGCGAATTTGCCGGAGGGCGCCGCATTGCTCGCGTCATGCGACGTGCTGGGACACCGCATCATCATCGCCACGCCGAAGACGCCGATCGATCCGCCGAACGGCACCATCGAGCCCGAGGACCGGTCGGCCGCCACGATGGCCGGCGGCTTGACGGGCCAGCAGGGCCCGGGCGGCGACCCGATCCTGGGGACAGGCGCAGGCAGCGGCAGCCGCATCTGTTACGATCCCGCCGATTGGCCATGGCAGGGCGATCCCGCGTCACCGTGTGGTGCGCGCGTGCTGCTGGCTCTGCTGCGACAAGCCAGGGTCAACGCCATGGGTGCGGACGATCCTACCAATGGCCGGCTTTGTGCAGCAGAAGGAGGGTGACAGGATGGACACCGCGCGGTCGGACACCTTGCTGGAACTGACCTGCCATCCCGCTCGGGAGGGCCACACATTCGTGTTCGAATACTCCCTGCTCAATCCTGGGAAGCAGGACGTCTATGTGCACGACGCCATGCCGTCGGTGGACCGCGAGACAAGAGCGGCGAGTGCCAACCCAAGGGCGATGTCAGCCATTCACTTGCCGAGCGGAGACGCGGTAATCGGCAAATTCATCCCGCCGATGCCCAGTTCAGTGCGCCTCGCGATGCCGGTGACTCCGCTGGCGCATCGCCTTGCGGCCGGCGAGACGATGGAGCGACGGCTGGAGGCCCCGGAGCCGCTGGCCGAGACAAGTCCCTATCTGCCGGACCTGCTGCTGCGGCAATACGAAGTTGTCGACATCGCCGCAGTGGTGTTTGCGATCAGCTATTGGGTATCCGACACCGATGGCTTCGTCGTGACGCCGGCCCCCTATGCCGAGGGGATGTTCAGCGTGGTGCCGACTGACGGCCGGCCCGGGGCGGGTGCGAGGTTGGTCTCGCAGCGCTTCGCGACACGCGGGCTACAGCTTTTCCGCCGGACCGACGGTTTCCCCCGTACGCTGTCGGCCTATGGAACGGCGGCCTTGCTGCCTGGAAGCCCCTGATTGCGTCAAAACACTCTGCGCAAACGTACTTAGCGCCCGGCTGACCGACAGTGTGCTGCTACGGAAACACTGTCACGGTCGTGGCGAAAACCGCACTGGTCCGAGCCTACGTACCAGCAGCGCCATCGCCTCCTTTAGGCCCTGTCCCACTATCGATCGTATTCCACGCCGCGAACGCCCGCGCCGCGCCATCCACTCCCAGTGCCGGCTCCGCCAGCGAGCGGAACTTCGCTGCGACCTCATCGTCGTCCATCGGATTGGTGTTGTCGCCGCGCGGATTGGCGATTTCAATCGAGCGACGCCTGCCATCGGTGGCGAACGCCTCGACGCGCATGACGATTTGCGCCGGATACAGCGCTTCGATCGCGGCGTCCTCCCGGACGGTGATCTTCGCCATCAGCGGCCGCAGCGACGGGTCCCGGTATGCAGCTTCATCGAACGAGGCCAACGTGATCGTGCCATCGACCAACGCGCGAGCGAAGATGAACGGCAGGCTGTGATCGGCCGTTTCGCGGGTGGAGGGATCCCATTTCTCCGGCTCGCTGCCGATTTCGTGCCACGCCGACCAATACGTCGCGATGTCGATGCCGGCGATATCGGCCGCCGCCGATTTCCTCACGCAACCGCAACGCCGCCCAAACGCCCGCCTGGGCGTTATATTCCACCGGCCAGTATTTCAGGCGGATCCAGGGGAACTTCCACTCGCCGCCATCGACGCCGAATTTGTCCAGTTCGAACGGGCCGGTGATCTGCTCCCAAAGCCCGTGGCGGCCCTCGAACGGGGCGTCGGGACCGGTCATTCCGTCGGCCGCCAGCAATGTGGCAAACACCGCGTTGCGAATCGCGAAGGCGGTGGCGGCGCCTTTCCACAGTGACAGCTTGCCGGCCCTTGTATTGCGCATCGGCACATTGGCCACCGACGTGATGGCGACGGCATGCGCCAGGCGATCCACCGGCAGACCCAGCAGATTGCCGATCCCGCAGGTGGTGGCGATGCCGATGACATAGCCCTGGTCCCAGCCGCGCTCCCGCATCTTCGTCGGCGGGATCATCTGGAAGGCGACCTCATACGCGACGACCATCGCGGTCAGCAGGCGCTTCCGTCGGCCCCCGACGAACCGGCGAGCGCCAGCAACGCGCCCAGCATGTCGGACGGATGCCCGGCGTGCCAGGCGTCGTTGAAATCGAGGTAGCGAATCATGACGGTATTGAGGAACGCGGCCTCTTCGGCGGGCGCCGGCACGTTGCTGCCGATGACGGCCCCAGCATGGCGTGAAGGAACGGCGCCCTCGGCGATCGGCGGCCGATCCGGGCCGCCTCGCAATCCAGCCCGCCAAACGCGCAGCCTATCGCGTCGATCAGGCTGCGCCGCGCGTGATGCAGAATGGCCTGGGGTATCTGTTCATAGGCCAGGGAGGCAGCGAATGTCGCGAGGCGCTGCGTCAGGTTGTCCATCGTGGCCTACTTCCTTGCGAATTCACCGGTAGCGCAGGTCAACGGCCTGGCGTTAATGCTGGCACCGCGTTTCCGGGCCGGCTCGTGGCACCAAACCGCGCCGGCATGACGATTACCGCGGCGGTGACGAATGCGATGCCGCCGAAAATCATCGCGGCGTTGAAGCTGTCGGTCACGGTGCGCAGCCAGCCGAACACGAACGGGCCGACAAAACCGCCGAAATTGCCGACCCCGTTGGCGATCGCCATGCTGGCCCCGGCAGCGTCCTTCGGCACGGAATCGGCGACCAAAATCCAATACGTCGTGATTCGCCCGAACCAAAGCGCCACCGTCAGCGTCAGGCACGACAGCAACAGAACAAAATGATCCCTGGCCGACGCCAGCAGCCAGCAGCATGAACACGCCCGCCAGAAATGTGGGCACCAGCATGTGCCACTTCCGCTCCCGCCTTCGGTCCGAGCTGTAGGACAGCAACAGCGCCATGCCGATGCTGGCGACATACGGGATCGCGCTGAGCAGCCCCGACATTCCGATCGAGTGCCCGGCCTCCACCAGCAGCGTGGGCAGCCAGTATGACAGTCCCCACAGCGCAGTCAGGCCGAGCAGGTTGTACGCCGACAGCAGCAGAACGACGGGGTTCCAGATGACGCGGAACCAATGCCGCTGCGGAAACGGCATCCTCGCGCGCCTCGGCGTCCAGCGCGGCGATGAGCGCGGCTTTCTCGGCCGGCGGCATCCAATTGGTCGTGGCGCGGGTCGTCGTCGATCGCCCACCACCACACCAGGCACCACAGCAAGGCCGGGATCGCGGTGACAACGAACATCATGTGCCAGCCGAACGCGCCGACGGCGAAGCCGCACAAGGGGTTGCCAAGGGCGATGGCGACCGGTGTGCCCATCAGGACCATGTTGGCGCGCGCGCGCTCGTCCCGGGTGAACCACGCCCGCATCAGCACGACGAAGCCGGGCAACGTGCCGCCCTCCGACAGGCCGAGCAGGAACCGGTTGATCACGAGCTCGGTTTCGCTGTGCACCAGGGCGGTTGTGGCCGAGATTACCGCCCAACCGATGCCAAGCATCATGAGGGTGCGTTTGGCGCTCCAGATAGAGGCGAGGCGGCCCATCGGGATCTGCAGTGTCAGATATCCCCAGAAGAACACTCCCGTCGCGAAGCCGATTGCCGTGGCGCTGAGGCCGAGTTCGGCGCGCATCGCGGGAAACGCCAGCGCGATGTTGGCGCGGTCCACCTGCGACATGACGAGCATCACCAGCGTGACACCCTGAATGCGTATCCAGCGGTTGCGAAGGGGGGCGATCATGCGGGCGGCCTCGCACACTGGCGAATGGGCCGTGAGAATTGGGCCACGAGCGAGATGCATGGCATGGACGAGGTTCCCTGGCCTCGGGTGTGGCCTCGGAGGAGATTCAGCGGTTTAAGGCAGGCGGTCAACCGGCGCGATTGAACACGAGGTCAGAGTTTCCGAAGGCTTCCTCGGGTAAAAGCCCGGCACACAACGGTCGGGTCCGAAAATCCTGTTCAAGGGGCAGGAGTGAGGTGCGCCTTGGGTGCGACTACGCCACTCGTGTCAATCTGAGCGGAGGCCACTAACAGGCGCCGGAACTCGGATGGCAAACGACCGCTATGGCGAAGATTTTTGGATGCCGTCAGGCATACGAAAACCGCCCATGCACGAACTCGGGGGCCGGAGGCGATGGTCTATGGGGATTTCGGGTTTTGCCCGGCCGTGGTGATGGCAGCACCGGTGTGGCGACGGGGCCGGCGGGATTTGGTGAGTGAGACTTTTAGCCGCATGGGCGCTGGATCGGGAGCTGGCGGCGGCTGGGATATCGGAGCTTCGTGCTGATCTTGGCGAAGAGCTGTTGTAGGCAATGCGCCAGTGCCCGCAGTCCTGGCAGGCATCGACGTGGCCGCCAAGCGCAGCCGTGCGGCAGTTCTCGATCGCCGACATGTCCTTGCCATGCCCAATGCTCGAGACCGCGCGCGAATTGTGCTGATAGCCGCAGCGAGGTTGGCATCGCGGGCCGATTGCGCCGAATATTGGCTAGCCGCATCGGTGCCGTCCGCCCACGCAAGCCTGGCAGGAGCGCAGTATGAGAGTCCGCAATCATTTCCCGCGCCTGCTGGCAGGGATTTTCTCGCGGCGGGTTTGGTGGCTTTCGAGGGACTGCCGGCGAACGCTGACGATCTCGCCACGATCAAGCAGCGCGGCACGCTGATCGTCGGCGTGAAGGCGGACTATCCCCCGTTCGGGTTCCGTTCGCCTTCTGGCGAGATCATAGGGATCGAGCCCGCGCTAGCCGCGGACGTGGCCAAGAGCCTGGGCGTGAAGCTGGTACTCGTGCCGGTGGTTGCTTCGAACCGCATCCAGTTCCTGCAGCAGGGCAAGATCGACTTGATCATCGCCACGATGAACGGCACGATGGTTCGTAGGTTGGCGGTCGACATCGTGAAGCCTTCCTACTACGCCGCCGGCTACAACATCATGGTGCCGAAATCGATGAACCTGAAGTCCTGGGCCGAACTGAAAGGCAAGCCAGTGTGCGGCGTCCAGGACGCTTACTACAACTATGAAGCGGCGATGAACTTCGAGCTGCAGGTCACTGCATTCGCCGGCCCTGCCGAAGCGCTGACGGCGTTGAAACAGGGACGTTGTGTGGGCCTGCTGTATGACGACACCTCGATCGAGGGCGACATGCAGGAGCCAGAATGGAACGATTATGACATGCCGCTCGAGTTGCAGGAAGTGCAGCCATGGGATCTTGCCGTGCGAAAGGATCAGCCGGAATGGGCCGCCTACCTGTCCACCATGGTCAAGAAGTGGTCGAAGGACGGTACGATCCTGGAGCTCGAGACCGAGTACCATATCAAGCATTCGAAGTTCGCTGAGGATGCGCATCAGAAGGCGTCCGCGTCTTCCGGCAATTAGCTCGCATATTTCACACTATGTCGGTTCGCTGACCGCGCGTCGGCTGCGACGATGCGCGCCGACCAGCTTCGGCTGTGGCTTGCTTCCATGGCCTGTGTGCTGCTCTGTGCCATGCGCCGCATCGGACTGGCACACACGCAGTTTGCCCTGGCGACGTATGGCACGATACGGGCTCAAGCTGCGGAAATAGGTGCCCTGGTGCGGATCAGCATTCGACGCATCAAGCTCGCGATGGCCTCGGCCTGTGCCTATCAGAATGAGTTTGGCCTCGCCTACGTTCGGCTCAGAAACGCGGCCGCGGCCTGACACCAATCACACACCGCACAGCGGCCCTGCATCCCGTGCAACGTTACCAGCATGGTCGCGCCGGTGCTGCTCGGCCGACATTCGCTTAACCGGCAATATCGCCATGCCTATGCTGTGTAGACAACGGCATGCCGACGGCGTTCATACACCCGGCACTGCCCAGTTTGAGACATGCGGACCAGACGCTGACGCAGCTGTTCCAATATGGTCTGCTGCGCTGGGTGCTATATTGTCGTGCTCCCGCCGAACATGCCGTGGACTTCAGGAGACCAGCGGCTTCGCATGCAAAGGTGGCCGGACAAATTTGAACAGTGCGCTAACCTGGATTTTCTGCCTAAGCGGGGCGAGGAGTGCCGCGGAGCAGGATCGGACATGTTGAGACGGACACGACAGAACGCAGCTCCGCCTACAAGGCCAGGGTGGCCTTTGCGGCAATCAAGGGCGAGAAGACGTTGGCGCAGCTATATGCATTCAAACGACTCTTCCGCGATTTCATCGAGCGATTCTCCATCGCTGATGGCCGCATTACTGTCGAGGACATTCAGCCCACCCATCGCTGCTCGAATCTCGATAGTCAATTTGCGAGGGTTCGATGCCACAGATTAGGTCTGCGCGCAATGCGGTGGCCGCCCCAATAGCGCGACTGGCTCGTGCGACGAGCGCCACTTTGCCCTCAAATTGCATGTCCACTCCCTGATCGGTGACCAACAATCAAGTTTTTTCACACACGTCTGCTTGCATGATGCAATAGAGGTACCAGTCACTTGTCGGCTCCACTGACGTCGCCAGGCTTCGGCTTTAGCCGGGACAGTTCGCGCGTCGTTCGATCACGTTTCTGCCGTTCGAGATCACCTTGGGATAATTTTTTACGCGTATCCCGAACCTACCCTGAAGGTTTGCCTCGGGTCGAGTTCGGCGGTAGAAGCCAGCCGACCAAACCTAACGACCTTTTGGTTCCGTTTGCTACTAGACAGCCTGGCTCAAACGATTCAAAACATTCCACGGTTTGGACGCGAAGATTCTGTAATCCTTAATCCTTCATAAAGTTCTGTATGGAACTGTTCTGCTTTGGCGAATTCCGGCGGTCAAATTCGTTTGAACTCGATGGGAAACAGTTGCAAGGATAGACAAAAATAAGCTCCTGGATGTTGGGTTCCATAGGTCATAAAGGAAATAGGAATGACTACTTATTTCGTGAGTGCCGAGATCGGCAGCAACACGTACGCGGGCACGTCTGCAACGGCACCTCTGGCGACGTTGCAGGCGGCTGAGGATTTGGTGAAAGCGGGCGACACCGTAGAGGTCATGAATGGCACCTACACCGGGTCGCCGGGCGGCAACCTACTACAAATCACCACAAGCGGTACATCAAGTTCCCCCATTACCTTCGAGGCCGCGCCGGGCCAGACGCCAGTGCTCAATACCTCGGGCGAGTGGAACGGTATATTGGTCCAGGCGTCGTACATCAATATTCAAGGCTTCACCGTGGTGGGCGATGCCGCCAGTTATACGCTGGCTCAAGCTGAAGCGTTATACGGTATCGGCAATGCAAACGTGGATGGCAATGGTATTGTTGTCGAGTCAGCTGGTGGGGGGCAAGTACCTAATCACATCACAATCCAGAACAACACAGTCTACGATGAGCCCGGCGGTGGTATCGGAACGATTGGCGCCGATTATATTCAGATCCTGAACAACACCGTTCATGACAACGCGCATTGGTCGGCATATGGTAACAGTGGGATTTCGATCGCCTCCTCGGCTAACTCGGATACAAAATCTGGCGTTCACGACATCATCAGCGGCAACACCTCCTATAATAACACAGAACTGGTTCCATATTATTGGACGGGTACCATCACTGATGGAGAAGGGATCATTCTGGACACCAATACGGGCTTTACGGGTGAAATCCTTGTTCAGGGCAACACGACCTACGGCAACAGCGGAGCCGGTATCGAGTCATTCTTACGAATAATGCGGTCATCAACGAAAACCTTTCCTACGGGAATCTGACCAACCCTTTGGCGGCGGATGACGGCCAAATCTTCATCAACCAGTCAAAAAACAATACGGTAACGAACAACACCACAATCGCACCCGGCGGCGGCGGCGGCGGCTCCGCGCCCCCCACCAACCCGCCCCCGGTGAGTGCGGGCACCGGGCCCGATACGCTGGTGCTCCAGATATCGGAGAACGCCTACGCGAACGGGGATGGGACCAGCGATGCTGCCGGCGATGCCATGTTCACCGTATCGGTGGACGGCCAGCAAGTCGGCGGTACCTTCACGACGCGGGCCTCGCACAGCGCCGGGCAGGACCAGACGTTCAGCCTGTCCGGCGACTGGACTCCGATGCAGCACACGGTCACGGTGAACTTCCTCAATGGCGCCTCGAATCCGGCTGCGCCCGACGCCAATGGCTCGGATGAGCGCAATCTCTATGTGAACTCGGTGACCTACGACGGGGCCAATACCAGTCAGAGCGCCGCTCTGACTGCGAGCGGCGGCGTCAACTTCAAAATAACCGACACCACGACGAGCAGCGCGGCCGACACCATCACGCTCCCAGCTGCGCCGACAGTGACGACGGTGAGCAGGAGCGACGTGACGGTTATCGCGGGTGGCCACTACGTCTACACCGTCACCGTCGACGGCACGCACGACGCCCTCAATCTGACCGGCGGGTCTTCTGACACCATTTCCGCGCTGCTAGGGTCTAACGTCATCACGACGGGCGGCGCGAACGACCACATAACCTTCGCTGGGTCCAACAACACCATCAATGCCGGAAGCGGAATAAACACGCTGACCGACGAGGGAACTAACAATACGATCACCATGCCCGGCATCGGTCAAAGCACCGACAACATCTACGGCAATGTCCTGACAAACGGCGACACGCTCGACTTCAGGTCGGCACTGCTGGGGACAAGCTGGGACGGCGTCGCCTCTGACGTCGGCAATTACTTACATGTGACCCAAAACGGTGGCAATGCGATTGTCTCGCTCAGCAAGACCGCTGGCGCTTCAGGATTCACGGTTGCAGACCTGAATGGCGCTGGAACCGTCAGCCTGTCAACCCTTCTGGCCCACTCGCTGGTGTAATGAGCAGACAACGGGAATAAGGGCTGTGCTCGCTGCCTTTGGGAATATCGGATGTCGTCAACCGAGTACTTGAGGTGGTCCGCACCGCCTTTGGGAAAAGACCGAGGGTTGCCCAGATAGTCTGGGTGTGATTGCGCCGCATTCGATGCGGAGCCCTGACCGCGTGATCGCTCGTACCGCTTTGCATCTGACCGGGCCGGGGCAACGGCGGCGCCACGCCGTGGCCAGGAATTTAATATTGGATCGGTCTACGATCTCCAGTGCGTACCGTCTTGGACAGGCCGCACCGGCGCAGTGTGCTCCAGCCTTCCACGATCTTCGTCGCAGTCACTTTCCGATTGGCGAAGAGCCAACCAGTCCACAGTTCGCCCGTACGGTTGCTACGCGGCCGGCGCAAGCAGACCGTCTTGGGCGAGATCATTTGTTTGTCGCTATGCCCCTTGTTTCGAGACGTAGATTTACGCATGATCGGTTGAAACAATAGCGTAGCATCTGTCGTTTTTAATCCTTCATAAATTTCTGCATGGAACTGTTCTGCTTTGGCAAATTCCGGCGGTCAAATCCGTTTGACTCGATGGGAAACAATTGCAAGGATAGACAAAAATAAGCTGCTGGATGTTGGGTTCCATAGGTCACAAGGGACATAAGAATGACGACTTATTTCGTGAGTGCTGAGATCGGCAGCAACACGTTCGCGGGCACGTCTGCAACGGAGCCTCTGGCGACGTTGCAGGCGGCTGCGGATCTGGTGAAAGCGGGCGACACCGTTGAGGTCATGAATGGCACCTACACCGGGTCGCCGGGAGGCAACCTGCTACAAATCACCACAAGTGGTACACCAGGTTCCCCCATTACCTTCGAGGCCGCGCCGGGTCAGACGCCAGTGCTCGATACCTCGGGTGAGTGGAACGGTATATTGGTCCAGGCGTCGTACATCAATATCCAAGGCTTCACTATAGTGGGCGATGCGGCCAGTTACACGCTGGTGCAAGCTCTGGCTCTATACAGTACTAGCAATGCAGACGTGGATGGCAACGGTATTGTTGTGGAATCAGCTGGTGGGGGGCAAGTACCTAATCACGTCACAATCCAGAACAACACAGTCTACGATGAGCCCGGCGGTGGCATCGGAGCGATTGGTGCGGATTATATTCAGATCCTTAACAACACCGTTCATGACAATGCACATTGGTCAGCATATGGCAACAGTGGGATCTCGATCGCCTCCTCGGCTAACTCGGATACAAAATCTGGCGTTCACGACATCATCAGCGGCAACACCTCCTATAATAATACGGAACTGGTTCCGTTTTTTGCGGTCGGTTACCATCACTGATGGCGAAGGGATAATTCTGGACACCAATACGGGCTTTACGGGTGAAATCCTTGTTCAGGGCAACACTACCTACGGCAACAGCGGAGCCGGTATCGAGTCATTTCTTACCAATAATGCGGTTATCAATGGCAACACTGCGTACGCGAACCTGACCAACCCTTTGGCGGCAAGTGACGGTGAGGTTTTTATCAATTCATCCACTAACGATGTGGTAACAGACAACATCACGGTCGGCCCGCCGTGTTTCCTCGCCGGCACCCGCATAGCGACGCCGCACGGCGAAGTCCCGGTGGAGCAGCTTGTCGCGGGCGACACGGTGTTGACCAATAGTGGCGCTGCCCAGCCGATTGTGTGGATCGGCACCGGATGCGTGCTCGCGACGCGCGGGCGGCGCAATGCAGCGACGCCGGTGATCGTAAGAAAGGGTGCGATCGCCGACAATGTGCCGTATCGCGACCTGCACGTGACGAAGGGGCATTCACTGTTCATCGACGGCGCGCTGATCCCTGTGGAGTACCTGATCAACCACCGCACGATCCTGTTTGATGACCATGCGCAGGAAGTGTCGATCTATCACATTGAACTGGCCGCCCATGACGTGCTGATCGCAGACGGCGCGCCGGCCGAAACCTATCGCGATGACGGCAACCGCTGGTTGTTCCAGAACGGCAACTTGGGTTGGGAGCAGGAAGCGAAGCCGCCCTGTGCGCCGGTACTTACCGGTGGTTCGTTAGTCGATGCCGTGTGGCGTCGATTGCTGGAACGAGCCGGACCGCGAAAGGCTGTGCCGCTGACTGATGAGCCGGATCTGCATCTGGTAGTAGGCGACGAACGTGTGGATGCGATCGAACGTCGAGAGGACACTTATGTGTTCCGTCTGACCACCAAGCCGCGCTCTGTGCGGCTCATTTCTCGTGCGGCCGCCCCACAGGAGCTGGGTCTGGCACGCGATCCGCGCGTGCTGGGCGTCGCGCTGCGACGGCTCGTGATCGCACAGGCCCGTCGGCAACAGGTCATCGAGGCTGACGCCTCAACGCTGGCGGACGGCTTCTACCCCTTCGAGCGGGAAAACGGCATCCGCTGGACAAATGGCGATGCGACGATACCGGCGGAACTGTTCAGCGGCATGGTTGGACGTGGGATGCTGATCCTACATTTAGGGGCAGCAACGAAGTACGCCGACGAGGGCTGCGTGCGTCAGATAGCGTGACTGCGCTGCGACACCGAATGCCTGCGGCCGAACACGCTCAGGACGTACATTGGTGCAATGCGTGCTGAGCTGGCGAATAGCAAGTCTACCGTTCGTGCAATTCGATGAGCACAAGCCGGCGTCGGGCAAGACCACGTCCCAGCGCCGCGGCTGGGAGTGACCCTGGCGCTAATGCGCTGTCCGCGCATGAAGTTCTCCTCCCGACAGTGCGAGGGAGGCATGATGCGAAGCCCGAGGCGCGCCCGGCAGCGATTCACCTGGGTCGGTATGATGTAGGCATCGCCGCTACCGCGGCCAGAAAACCTGCCCTGTGTCATACGGAGCCGCGGAAGCCTCCGGCCCTGGACGACCAAGACGAAGGCCTGGGCTTGAGACCGAAAAATTCAAACAGGGACACCATTTGGTTGCTCCGCGGCGTCTAACGATGCTAGGCGTCTCGTTTCGCGCAGGGCCTGAACTTGATCCATCCATTCGGCCACCACGGGCCGCTTCCGATCCCAGATTCACATTGATGCTAAAGCGCTTGCTCCGATCGCGGCCTTCTGTCTGGCTCATGAGCGAGAAGATTTTCGCCCAGGTGTTCTGGCTCCTTTTATTCAGCGTGCAAGCACCGCTGCTGGGACCATACGCTTTCGGCCTCGTCACTATCGTGATCGCGCTGGTCGGCTATTCGGAGCTGGTTGTCGGATCTGCCGCCGCCGATGCGCTCATCTCGATCCGGAACATTGACGACCGGCATTTCAGCTCCGTTACGACGGCATGCTCGCTGATCTGCGTGGTGTTTGGTATCGCCGTGTTCGCGTTCGCTGGTCCGCTCGCGACGGCGTTCGGCGATGCACGGCTGGCGTCGATCATGCGCACCTTGGCGATTTTGCCACTCATTCAGGCGATTTCGATCGCACCCACCGCATTCGCGCAGCGGGAACTGCAATTCGGACTGACTGCAATACGCACGATCGTGAGCCTTTTCGCCGGCGGCGTCGTTGGGCTGGTCCTGGCGCTTACGGGCGCCGGAGTTCTGGGCATTGGTCTTCCAGGCGCTGGTCCAACGAACCGTCGCAACCGTCGTGTACTTTGGACGGCCGTCCCGCTCCGCTTCAGGATCGGCCTATCCCGGGAGCATTTGCGGGAAGTTGCACGGTTCGCGTTGCCGCTGGTGCTCGCGCGCTCGATGAACTGGGTCCAGGGACAATCTCCGCGCCTGGTGCTTGGCGCCTTCCTCGGTCCCACCGATCTCGGTCTCTTCAGCCTGGGCTTACGGCTTAACGACATGGTGACACAGGTCGCGATCGGGCCCAGGGCGATGGTGGCGCGGATTGATCTGCGCAGGCACGCCATGGACCCGGCCGCGCTCGCCGTCGCCGTGCGAAAGGTCGTCTTTCAGATCAGTTTCATGGCCTTTCCGCTCTGCGTCGGCGGAGCGTCGGTTATGCCGGTTCTGTTTCGCGCCTGGCTCGATCCACGATGGCAGGCAGCAATCGTTCCGTCACAGCTTATGCTGCTGATGGCCTTGCCTTTCGTGACATACTACGTGACCACCGCCGTGCTGCTCGCCCTCAACCGGCAAAAATGGGAAGCGGGTATGTCCATCGTCCAGACCGTGAGCGCATTGCTGGTACTGGCGGGGTCAGCTCCGTTCGGCCTGAACGCGGTATCTGTCGCGGTCGCGGTTCGCGCGGCGGTTTTGTTGCCTTGGCCGATCATCATATTGCGCCGCCACTGCGGCCTGCGCGTCGGAGACATCCTGTTTCCACAATTGCCACCTCTCGTCGCCTCTGCGCTAATGGGAATGGCCGTGCTGTTATTGATGTCGGAACTAAACGCAGCGCATATCACGAACATGCATGAATTGTTCATTCTGACCGCCGCCGGGGCCGTCTGCTATGCGATCGTTCTCGCCATATTCAGACCCGGGCCGCTGATCAAGGCCGGCCGGCATCTGATCCACCGTCTGGAGGCGAAGCTCATCGCATCGCTCAGACTTCGAAGGGCGCTGCGGTTTCTGGGCGTGGAGCGGTTCCTCTACCACCGCCGCCATCGCTATTTTGTCAGAACGACAGAACGCTACCGACGCGATTGCGATGCAGACGCGGCGGTGGCGTTGGCGCGGCAGACGAATTTGGTCTTCTCAGTGACTGCGGGTCGCACCGGAACGACCTTCGCCCAGAAACTGTTTGGGATCCTGCCAGATGTGGTATCGGAGCATGAGCCGGAACCCTATTTCCACACATCGCTTCGGGAGGTCGAGAAGAACCCCGATCGGGCCACGGAATTCCTGCTGCATTACAAGCTGCCGCTCATACGCGATCTGCACACGCCGAACTATGTGGAGCTCAACCACGTGTTTTGCAAAGGCTTCCTTGAGCCAATGCTTGCACTCGGCATCACGCCAAATCTGTTGTTGCTGAGACGCGATCCTCGTCTGGTCGCGCTCAGCTATCTCGAGCGGTACACCGTTCCGGAACGGACATATTACGGGATGGAGTGGCTGCTCAGCCCCCGATATGCCAAAGGTATGCCGTTGCGCGGATGGCAACGCATGACGGACTATCAGCTCGTCTTCTGGTACGCTCTGGAGATCGAGCGTCGTCAGCGGTATTATTCCCGTCTCATTCAGGGACGCGGCGGCGCCGTCAGTGACATAACTGCCGGCGAGCTGAGCGACTTCAGCCGATTCACCGAGGTTGCACAGAACTTGCGCCTGCTTGGTCAAGGCTTCGATTGTGAGGCGATTGCCCGCCGGCATGCCGAGATCGTCCAGGTCGCGTGGAACAGGAATTCGGGGAGCCTGTGGAACTACAGGGGTGACCTAGATCACGACGAGGACGAGGTGTGGCGCGCGATTTCGGAGACCGAACCGGACCTTCGATCCTGGGTGCGGCGGCGGTACGAGGCGTTTCCGGCGTCCTGAACCGTCCTCGCCCGCGGTGAGGAAGATCTGGCCTCGTTGCCAGTAGCGCGTGCTTGCATTGCGTGACATTTTTCGCCATTATTGAACGATCAGGTACCTGCTTTTTTAGCGCGCACCAGCGGAACTGGAGAGATCTGGCGGTGCCGCGGGATTGGACTCATGCATCGTCTTCTGTTCCGTGCCGTTAATATCGCGACCGTAGTCTACATCGTGGGATCGGTGGAGGCATTCAGCTTCATTGACAGGGAATTGTACGGCACCTGGAAAGGCAAGGGCGGGGACAAGCTGACGGCGGCCTTCAGCCTGCTACAGATTATCACCAGCCTCTACCTGTTTTTCCGGGCATATCGCCAGACGCGACGAGTCAGCACCGGGGCTGTGCTTGTCCTCATCCTGGTCGGCTACATCACGATGACGGCTGCGTGGTCGATTGATCCAGGGACCACCGTTCGCCGTGCGATCCTGTACATGTCCGTCGTGGTCGGCGCGATCGGTATCGCCGGCCTATTGCGCGGCGACGAGTACATGGAGCTGTTGTTCCTGACCTGCGGCGGTTGCGCCGTGCTGTCGGTGCTTCTCTACATCGCCAACCCCTATCATGCGATGATGCCGGACGGGTCCGGCGCGTTTCGCGGCATATTCGGGCATAAGAACGTGTGCGGCCAGGTCATGGCAGTTGGCGCCCTCTCCGCTTTGCACTGCCTACGGATCAAACGGCGGCGACGCCTGCCCGTCGTCGCGATGCTCGGTCTGTTCACGTTGCTGGCCATGGCGGCACGGTCGGCAACGTCATTCATGACGGTATTCGCCTATTGCGGGGTGGACATCGGCCTCAGGCTGTTTCGCGCGGGCGGCGCTGCCCGGATCCTTTGTATCTTCCTGTTCATTCTCGTGACCCCGGTCGTCGTGCTCGTGATGCTGTCTCCCGATGCAGCCCTGGAACTGATCGGCAAGGACCCGACCCTGACCGGCCGAACGGAGTTGTGGACCTGGGTCCTGAACGCCATCGCCCAGAGGCCGGTATTGGGCTGGGGCTACGGTGCGTTCTGGTCGCCCAATAACCCGGCGGCAGATGAAATCTCTCGCGTTTTGCAATGGTATGTGCCGGAAGCGCACAATGGCCTGTTGGAGATGGCGCTGAACGTCGGCTTCGTCGGCGCGTCGTATTACATCTTCCTGTTGATAAGAGCTCTTTGGTGCGCCTTGTGCAGTCTCCGGACGGCCGAGCGTGAACTGGCCACATCCACGATCGCGTGCTGCGTCGGGATAATACTCACGGCGTTGAGCGAGTCCGTACTGGTGGAACCTTTCCAACCCGATACGAGCGTATTCTTCGTCACCGCGTTGATATGCGACCGAGCGGTGCGGGCCGCGCGGCGCGGACGAGCGCGGGTCGCGACACCGGTTCCGGCAGTGCCGCACGTTCGCCCGGTAACGGTGGTCCCAGTCTCGTGATCATCAAGGTGGATGAGATCTCGCCGTTTCGACGTTGTCTCGGCTGCACTTCGCGCGAAAAAAAGACTCGCGCGCATGCGTTGCGGTTGATTAGAAAAGCCCGCAATGGAGCAGTCTTTCTCTCACGCCACATAACGCACTGAACGAGTGACCAAGAAAATGTCTGACAATATGCTGGCCAAGCTGACATCACCGAAATGGCTAAAGGAAGCCTTCTCGGGACGAGCACGTAACTTCGTGAATTCATTCAACTTCAGCCCCTCCATCATCGATCGGGTGGTCGCCGGCGAGGCGCACCGCTTCTACATCGGTAGTGTGACCGGCAAGAGCTGGTACAACTTTCGGAACGATCCCTGTTATGAGATGACCTTTGTGAAGCACCATTTTATGCGGCCCGGCGCGGTGGTGATCGAATGCGGCGCGCACCATGGTGCCCAGACGATTCTGCTGTCTCGGTGGGTCGGAGATGCCGGCAGGGTCATCGCAGTCGAGCCCATTCCGGAAAATCTTTCGATCCTTCGAAAGAACATCGAGCTCAACGGGCTCACCAATGTGACTGTCGTCGAAAAGGCTGCGGGATCCGTGAGCGGCCAATTGTTCATGGCCGCAAATTCCAATGGAAGCGTGCGGACTGCGGGAAAGAATTCCATTGAGATCGAAAGCATCACACTCGACCAGCTTTCGAAAGATCTCGGTATCACGCCGGATTTCATCAAGATCGATGTGGAAGGGTTCGAATACCAAATTCTCGAGGGATGCAAGTCGATTCTGTCGACGACGCCGGCCGTCTTCGTCGAGGTGCATACGCTGACGCTGCCGCGGTACGGCAAGGTTTTCGAGGACCTTTGGACACTCATTGATGCTGGCCATTACGACATCTTCATTCAGTCTGACGACCGCGAGGATCCGGCAGGTTACACGCCAGGGTTCGTCCCAGGCGGCCGGGTACATCTGTTCTTCAAACCGCGCCTATCGCATTAGCGTCGCCGCGGGCGCTTTCACCTGCTGTAGGAAACGACGTGGCCTGCCCTGCCAGCAGCCAGGTCCGCCTTGCGCACCAATCGTGGCATCGCGCCAACGCCGGCCGTCTCTGCTGCGGTCCGGTATAAGCGCAAATTCCAACATTTCTGGCCCTCAGCCGCACAGAACCGTTGTAAAAACCCAATTTATGGAATATCTGCGGAGTAATGAGAATTACGGTCTGCCTCGCCTTGCTCGCGATAACTTGCGAGACGGGCTGCTCCTCTTTGCCAACCGCCGGTCCCACGCGGTCGCAGATCACTGACCAGGCGCAAGCTGAGGGCCAGACGAAATTTGCCCTTGTGGAGGTCGACGATCACGTCGTCGCGGCGCTGTCGAATGAAACCGGATCGCTCGATAAGTTCCAGGCACTCGATCGGGGAAAGCCCTCCACCGGCGCGATCGGCGTCGGTGATTCCGTTTCGGTGATGCTCTGGCAGTCGGCCAGCGGCAACATTTTCGGCGATGCCGCTGTCGGCGCCCCCGCCGCGCCGATGACGTCCTCCGGTACCGCGGCTTCCGGGGCGCAGAGCATGACGATTCCGGAACAGGTCGTCGGCACTAACGGGACCATCACCATCCCTTTCATTGGCCCCGTCAAAGTTGCCAACCGCACAACAGGCGATGTCCAGAACGACATCGAAGCACGGCTTCAGGATCGCGCATTTAATCCTCAGGCCATTGTCACTCTGACGAAAAACGTGTCCGGCAGCGTCACGATCTCCGGTGAGGGAATGACAGCCGCGCGCATACCACTTTCACCGCGCGGCGATCGACTGCTGGATGTCGTTGCTACCGCCGGCGGCGCGAAGAGCGAGCCGTATGAGACCGTCGTGCGCCTCACCCGCGATGGCGAAACCAGAACCGTTTTGTTGAGCCGACTGATCGCGGATCCCAACGAAAACATCTATGCTTGGCCAGGGGACGTGATCACCCTGCTCAGGGAACCTCGCACGTTTTCAGTGTTCGGGGCGACCCAGTCCAACACGCAGATCGCATTCGGCGCCGACAAGATCGACCTCGCACAGGCGATCGCCAAGGCCGGTGGGCTGCAGGATTCGCGCGCCGATCCGGCCGGTGTGTATTTGTTCCGTTTCGAGCCGCCGCCAGTCGCGGCGGCTCTGGGCGTGCTGCGGGCGCCGAACACCGAGACCCGCGTCGTCTATCACCTCAACCTCGCCAAGGTTTCGAGTTATTTTCTTGCGCAGGAGTTTCCGATGCGGGACGACGACATCATCTATTCGGCCAACGCGCCGATTGACGATCTGCAGAAATTCTTCACTTTGATCAGCTCGATTACGTCACCGACCATTGGCGGTGTGGTAGTGACCCAGAGCCTCACGAACCATCGTTAGCGCCAAGGATGCCGCAGCTTACTTACGGCCTACAAAGATCCGCTCGCGCGGGTTCAACCGTAGCTCGTCGACAACTCCCGCGCCCCACGCCCTTGTTGGGTCAAATATTTCAACCTGAAAACCACTATCCCGCAACCGATCCGTGTAATCAGCTCCGTATATCCTGACATGGTCATTCTGGCCGAAACGCCGCTCACGCTCCCTGGAATCCGTGACTGAGGGGTCTTCGATCGTATGCGGTAGCGACGCGCTGATCGGCACCTGCAGGACTGCGGCGCCGCCGGACTTCAGTACCCGGCACAATTGCCGCATCGCGAGCCCATCGTTGGGGACATGCTCCAGCACGTGGCTGCAAATGATCAGATCGAAGCTGTCGTCTGGGTAGCCGATTGACGTGATGTCACAGCGGGTGACGTCCATCGACCCATCGTACGCCGCGGGATCCAGATCTACGCATATATAGTTGACCATCTTGTCCGCTCGTACCCGCGCGAATATGCCGTATTCGGGCGCAACATGCATGACCTTGATTCGCGGTCCCGACCGGGTGAGCCCCTGCTCTCTCTTGAGATATTCGAACAACAACCTGGCGCGGCTGTTGGAGAAGCATACCGGACACGTATCGTTCGCGATCAACTCACCGCCGACGACATCGAGTTCCGTGAGCACTGGAAACGGGTTTCCGGCGGTGAACCGAGTTCGGACTCGATTTTCGCACACATTGCAATGATATCTGGTGCCCGCATAGTACAGCCGGCGCAGCAGAATCTGGGTATCCTTGTTCAGCAATTGACGCGCCACCGCTTTCATCGCCGCAATGGTACGGACGGAAAGAGCAGGATGTGCTGTGTGATATGCCGAAGACTCGCTCGAGACGTCAGCCATGCATCGTTCTCCGCCAGGTTCGGTTTCTAGCCCGCAGTTCAAGACAAACTAATTCACTAAGCCACTCGCGCTGCATCGCTGCGCTCGGTGCGCCGACGGGCATCGCGGTGGGGGTAGGGGTAGTCGCCTGCATAAGCATGCATTCCGTAGCGCCGTAACTGCTCCGGTTCGGCCTTGTTGAAGACGATCCCGGCTATGCGACGCGCCTCCGGCCTGAGCAGCCGGAACGCCTCGGCCACGCTGACCGGACGAGTTGTACGGCCATCGATGGCGACAATGATCTTGTCGGCAATGCCGGCGAGCGCGAGCCCGTCCACGACCGACAGAAGCGGCGGGGTGTCGATTACGATATAGTCATATCCATCGCGCAGCCGCTCGATGGTCGCGGCCATCCTCGGCGAGGCAAGCAAATCTCCTGGGCTGCGGATAATGGAGCCCGCCGGCAACACGAAACAGCCTGTCTCTGGATGGCGGACAATGACCGAGTCAAGGTCGGCGTTCCCCGCAAGCACATCGGTGAGCCCGCTCTGCTGCTCACCAAAATCCCGCGAGATGGAACGGCCCCGAATATCGCAGTCGACCAGGATGGTGCGGTGGCCGGCCGCCGCGCTCGAGGCGGCGAGCAGCAGCGAAAGCGTGGATTTCCCCTCCCCCGCCACGGAGGAAGTCACCACAATGACCTTGGGGCTTTCCAGCTGGTTGGACAGCAGCAGACTCACACGAATTGTCCGGATCGCCTCGCTAAGTGGCGAAAGCGGCTCGTTCACAATCGCCTGCGCCAGCGTCCGGGCCCGCGATTGCAGCATCCTGTTGCCGAAGCGATACAGTGGAACATTGCCGACGACCGGGAAGCCGAACGCCTGCTCGGCTTCCGCGCCCATCTTGATTCCAGCCGTGGCAATGTCGACCACGAAGGCGAGCAAAAGTCCGAGTGCTACGCCCATGCCGCCGCCCACGATGACGAACACCTTGCTGCGCGGGGAGACAGGCTCCGTCGGCACGGAAGCCGCCGTTATGATGCGCTCGTTCGTGTCGATAACCGATTTGCTGGACTCGATTTCACTGTATCGCGCCAGATACGCATCGTACACCTTGCCATTCGCGTCAGCCGCCTGACGCAGCTGCTTCAGTTCCTGCAGCTTCTCGTAATCGCCGGAACTGTCCTTCCCCGCGGTCAACTTCTGGATTTCCTCCCGCAGAGTTTGCTCGCGCCGTATTGCGAGATCGTAACTGTACTGCAGATCTGAGCGCACGCGCTCGGCTTCGTCGTGCATTGCGCGCTTGATGTTCGCCAGTTGCGCCGCGACGGCGATGACCGAGGCGTGCGCGTCGCCGAATTTCGCCCGCAACTCGGCTTCCTGTTGCCGCAGCACCGATTGCTGCACCCGCAACTGCGCGATCACCGGCGACGCGGTCTCCGGAACGTTCAGGCCGATGCCCGCTCCGTCACCTGGCTGGTCGATCTGCTCGAGCCGCGCCTTCTTATCCGCCGCATCGGAGTGCGCGATCGTCAGTTGCGTGCTGAGCTCCGATATCTGGCGGTCGCCGAGGCTGTCTTTCGCGGAGCCGTCAACGCCGCTTTTCGCCTTCAGTTTTTCGATCGCGACGCCAGTCTCGGTCGACCGCGCCTTGAGTTCGGCGAGCTTCGCGGAGAGCCACGCCTCCATCTGAACGAGACCTTTCTGCCGGTCCTTCTTCTGGTCGGCGAAGTAGTCCCTGACGAGCGTCTCTGCCAGTTGCTTCGCGAGCCTGGGATCGTGTGAGCGCGCGGAGATCGTCAAAATGTAGGAGAGCGGCACACGTTCTATGACGTAGTGTTCGCGCAGCATTTCGGCCGCGATCGCGATCCGGCCTGCCTGCGCCTGCGCGGCGTCCTCCGCGTCCGGAACATGCGCATCCACCTCGGCGGGATCGGCTTTCTCGCCAAAAAACCCGAGAACCCGCGTCATCAACCCCGAAAGCGCCGACGAATTCAGCCACCCCGGATGTCCCTCCGCGCCGTGCGCTCGCTGGAATTCCGGGTTTTCCTCGAGCTTGAGGTCCTTGACCACGTCCTCCATCATCGATTGCGATTTGATGATTTCGATTTCGGTGTTCGTGCCGATGATGTCGTACGCTCGGGCAGAGGCCACCTGCTGCGTGCCCGGGTTAAGATCCTCCTGGCGAGGATCGAACATCAGGATTTGGACGCTGGCCTGATACACCGGCGGCAGCAGTTTCAGGAGTCCGGCCACAGCCAGCAACGTCAGGATGGGCGCCGCGACGACCAGCTTCCACCGACGCCGAGGCACCCCCGCCATCCAGGCGAGATCGATCGGCTTCGCCGGCGCTGGTTCCTCGGACGACGAGGCGATACTGCCAATCGGAATGAGGGACTGACCGGGCGTCAAAGCAACTCCAAGACACTGCAATGGCCAGACCTGCCAGCTGAACCAGCCAGTCGGCACCTGGGACGAAACACTGTGCTACACTGCAGCATCTTCTAGCAGACAAGGAAAAATAAGCAACTAGTTTGAGACGAAGCCCAAGCGCTCGCCGTCTCATAATACGACACAGGGATCATGATCCATAATGACTGGGCTCTCCTAGAGCAATTGACGCAGGGAGGGCCGACGTTCGCGGATGTTCGCGCGTTACGTGCATCGGAGCTCTCTGTCCATCACGTTTTCCTGGGGAACCCGCGTCCAGTTGGGACCGCTCCCAGCCCCAAGCGCTGATGCGACGTGCTCGAAGCGGCGCGGCTCTGGAGACCACACTATGAAGTTGGATTAGTCGTGGCATGCAACTGGGTGCTATCCCGCTGCCGACCTCCCGAGGCCGTTTCGCAATGGTTCGGGTCGGCCCGGGAGAATTTCGTCACGCATACGGATGGGACTGGCGGGTCGGCAACGCGATGGGACTAGGCGCGAAATCTGTAGGAACCTCCCCCGCCGGTAACACGGTTCATTGCGCCACACTGGACGGCCCGCGCGGGGTCGCCGTCGTTGCCTTCAACGCCGCTCGCCTCCGTCGTCGCCGGCACCACCCCAGACGAGGCGCAGCGTCAGAGCGTCGAGGAGTAATGTCGTCAGCGTGCCGGAAGCGAGACGGGCGAAAATGGGCTGGAACATGGCACCGCCGATGCCGCAATGCCACGCCCGCTTCCTACCGGTAGTTCCACCGACCGGAAGGGATCGTTCACGGCCTTCCTGACCGCTATCGGCAATGCAGAGGGCTTGCGTTCAGGACTTTCCGCGCGTGCCTCTACCGGAAAGCCTCGATCAGGATTCCCCCGATAACAAGCCCCCAGAGGATCACTCCCAGAAGAATGGCAAGCAGGATCCCGCGAGCGGGGCGCAACGCGCCTCGGTCATGGTCGCCGGCTTCGACAACAATTGCCTCCACCGGAGAAAATGCCCCTGGCCGGGAATGTGGCGAGGTTTCCAGAGTGATCGAACCCGCGTCAATGACACGGCTCTCGTCAGGAAGAGAGGCCCCACTCGCCGATGGGTGGCGCACTCCGAACGTGGCATTCGGCTTCTCCGACGGCTCTAGCTTCACGGTTCCTGCCGTACGAACGCGCGGCTGCACCAACAAGCCCCGGATGATCTCCTGGTATCTCGTGGGCACCTCGCGCGAAGACATCTCAGCGCTTCCTCTCATTTTTATCCAATTGTAGTCCCGCTCCTCGGATTCTGCATACAGTATTTAATACGACGGTTGCAAACGGGTTAACACGATTGGTTCAATGTTGAGAACGTTCCGTGCCGCTCTAACCACAACTTCGTGTCGCGATCAGATACTAGACTGATGCACGAACCAAAGCGGGTCAAAAATCAACCTGGCCGCCCCAAACACGAAATTAGCCCTAACATGGGCGCCTGGAACGCGCTTGGCCTTGCCAAATGTCTGTATCGACGCCGTCGTTTCCAGTAGAAACGCACGGTCTTCGCCTACTTGGAACGGCAATCGCCACCAAGCGTGGGGAAGCTCGCGGAGCTACAGAACCGGTCCTAGCGCACGACCATCGAATTGGCAACCCTGGAGCGCGCCATCATGCGCCCCTTCCAGCCAATGGTCTGAGGTCCACCTCGTGGGGATGGACGTGAGGCAGAGGCCAAGCGGCCGCATGGCCGACGCGCGGTCGGATCAAACTCGGCAAATCCAGGCGCAAGGATCGCCACGCGAGCTGCCCAGCAGCGCTCCGGCTGGTTCCCAAACATCTGATCGTGGCTCAACTGAGCAGGACGTCGGCGTTTCGAGGTTGGCCGCCGCCCCGGAGGCCGCAGTTTCGCGTCCTGCCGAGCGGCCCCGATGAGGGCGCACAGCCCGCTCGAACGCCACCAGCGAAACGTCCGTCGTCCTGGCGTTGACGTCGAATGTTCTCCCGTAAGCGGGATACAGTCGATCCGCGATCGAACTTGCGCCAGAGCAGCCGAGGCTGGCTCCCCTACAACGACCAGGTGTGAATCGACGGCTGGCAATCCGCACGGACAGAGAAGTAATTCGCAGACAAAACGGACGAAATAGAGGTTCGCGCAGAAGAGTAGCGCCGCGATCGCCGAACCAGAGACTCTTTCAGTACCTCTCCGAGCGCCGACGACGACAACGGCGCGCTCGCGAACATTGTGGCGAGCACGACCAGGCTTTGCGAGCGCCTGCCGCATGACGGCAACGACGTATTATGCGTCGACAACTATTTCACGGGGCGCAAGGACAACAATGCCGACCTGCTGGGCGATCCGCACTTCGAGGCGATGCGACACGATGTCACACTCCCGCCGTATGTCGAGATCGACGAAGTCTACAACCTCGCCTGCCCTGCCTCTCCTGTCCACTTCCAGTACGACCCGGTGCAGACCACCAAGACGAGCGTCATCGGTGCAATCAACATGCTCGGTTTGGCAAAGCAGGTGGGTGCCAAGTTCCTGCAGGCCTCCACCAGCGAGGTGTACGGCGATCCTACCGTGCACCCTCAGACGGAAGAGGACCCGGGACAACGTGCTGGTGATGCTCTCGATCGGCCGGAGATACCGCTCCACACCAATGGCTCCGAGCGCGACATCCGTCTCCATGTCACCAAGCGCAAGGTCAGTGGTGGTACTCGCAGTGCAGATGGCCGCGACTGCCGCGACGCATTCGAGAAACGGACGGTCTATGCCGACGTGAAGGCTCGCATCTCTGCGCGCGCGGATTCGGCGAAGTCCTTCAATGGATCGATTCCTGTTCCGTTCTTCAACAACTCGTGCAGCTCGAGCACCGTCTTGTTCGTCGCGAAGTAGGCCCCGATCGTCGTGATCATCACCTGCTCCGCACATGCGACGGTTCGCGGCATGGATAGTACACGCATCCGGCTGATCATCGCATAGAGCGCGATCAACTCCTGAACCTGCGGTTCGTTGCTCACCAGGGCCTCAGCATATGCCTTGGATGCAGCGTCGATGAAATCCCTAAACAGGTCCTCGCGGCGCGCTAAGTCATGGGCGATCTGCGCAGCCCGAGTTTGTGCGCGTTGGTTCAGCCACGTCGTGATGCCCGATGTCAGGCCGCCGATCAGCGATCCGGCAAGGGCGGACAGTGCCGAAATGTATGCGACGTCCATTTGGCGACTATACCTCTAACGGCCACACAAGCGAGTTCTAGCCCACCCCGATGCGCCTGCTGTTGAATTGCCACAACGCAGGCGAGAGCCCCTGCCGGTCGCGGCGACTTGCTGGAGCATTTTGTGAATGGGCAGGAATGTATCGTCCAATCAGCGCCTCTGCCACTCGCGCCTGATCCAATCGGCACCATCAAGCCGGTTCCAATAACGTCGATGGCATGCGGAGGGTGGCAGACAGCTTGTCTTACAGGTCGGGTGAGCGATCCAGCTTGCTGAATTCCTGATGTGGCGACGCGTTCAGACGTACATGTTTCTCCTCCACGCTCGACCAACTATTGTCCCCGGATGGCTGAGGCGGCATCGTGCGTTGCCCTCTCCTACGCCCGTGCCGTTGGCGAAAACCTGGCATTCGAAATCCGCCACGGCTTGGAGGCATGCTGGGTGGCGACCTTCATTACGGGGCTTCCAATCAGCGCCCCCGCAGGAGCAGGCCGATCGCGGTGGGCAGGCTGCGGTCACGCAGGATTTCGCGTGCGGCGTTGCGCCCTGGATTACCGGAAACGCCGCCGCCCGGATGGGTCCCGGCGCCGCACATATAGAGGCCCTTGACCGGCGCGCGGTGGCTGGCGTGGCCCAGAACCGGGCGCGCGGCCCAGAGCTGATCCAGTGACAAGTGGCCGTGCATGATGTCTCCACCGGTCAGGCCAAATTTGCGCTCCAGGTCCAAGGGCGAGAGGACCATCCGGCCCAGCACCGAAGCCTTGAAGTTGGGCGCCCGGTCATTGACCGTGTCGATGATGAGGTCGGCGGCCTCATCGCGCGCGTCGTCCCACGAGCGGCCCCCCTGAAGTTGCGGCGCGAACTGCTGGCAGAACAGGCTGGCCACATGATGGCCGGGCGGCGCCAGGCTGTCGTCGAGCGTTGAGGGGATCAGCATCTCGACGATTGGCTTTCTCGACCAGCCGAAAGTCTTTGGCGTCGCTATAGGCCTCGTCCATGTAGTCGAGCGACGGGGCGATGACGATGCCGCTCTGGTGGTGCTCGGTCATCGCCTTGCCGCGCAGGCAGGTGAAGTCCGGCAGCTCCGACAGGGCGACGTTCATGCGGAACGTGCCCGATCCATTGCGATAGCGCGCGATGCGGGTGCGAAACTCAGTCGACAGATCGGTAGGCGCGACGAGGCGCTGGAACAGCAGCGAAGGATTGACGTTGGAGGCGACGATCGTGGCGGCGATGCGCCGGCCGTCGACCAGTTCCACCCCCACTGCCTTGCCCCCGTCCACGAGCACTTGCGCGACTGGCGCGTCAATCAGGATCTCTACGCCCCGAGCGGCGCAGGCCTTGGCCATAGCCTGAGTGATGGCGCCCATGCCGCCGATGGCGTGACCCCAGGCGCCCTTCCTGCCGTTCACCTCGCCGAAGGTGTGGTGCAGCAGCACATAAGCCGAGCCCGGGCTGTCTGGACTGGCGTAGTTGCCCACCACCGCATCGAATCCGAAGGCGGCTTTGACCGGCTCGCTTTCGAACCAACCGTCCAGGAAACTGCGCGCGCTCTCGGTGAACAGGTCCAGAAGGTCACCCTTGCGCCGCAGTGTCAGGGACGCCAGCCGGCCGCCCTGGCGCAGAGCCCGCATCAGGCCGGGCAGGCCGTCGCCAAGGTTGGGCGGGGTTTGCTGGGCCAGGCTGCGCAGAACGTCGCCGATTTCGTCGAGCATGGCGTAATAGGCCGGCAGAATGTCGGCGTCGCGACTGGAGAACTTGACGAACTCGGCCTGCGTGCGCTCCAGCCCACCGCCGAGTTTCAGATAGCGGGTCTCATCGATCGGCAGGAAGTTGGAGATCGGCCGCTCGACAATGCGCAGGCCATGAGCGTGCAGGCCCATGTCGGCGATCACCCGCGGATTGAGCAGACTGACCGTGTAGCTGGCCACCGAATTTCGAAAGCCGGGGTGGAATTCCTCGGTCACCGCCGCGCCGCCGACTATCGGCCGGGCTTCGCAGACCGTTACCTTCAGCCCCGCCCGGGCCAGATACCATGCGCAGACCAGGCCATTGTGGCCGCCGCCGACGATGATCGCGTCCCGCCGCACAGTTTCCGTCGCCATACGGCGCCCCCTTCGCCAATCCCTATGCCGTGAGATTGTGCGCCCCGCGCGCAAGTTTGCCACCGCTGGTTCGGTTATGTGTGGCGCTGGTGGAAGCAGATCGATAGCTGTGATTACGCGCAGCACTTGATACTCGATCGGCGTCGAAGGTTTGCCACGCCGATCGACATGCGCCTCGGCGCAGGCGACGCACTTTTATCGCGGAGGGCAAGCCGCGCTGAGGCAGCGTCGTGTAACCGTTGCATACGTGTTCCAGGCGAGATTTGGCGGAATGCGCTCGATCGGCTCTACTGCAGGCCACACGCCACACTGTCAGTCGAACATCAAAGAAAGAATCAGATCATGCGTCACAATCGCCTTCGCGCATTGCTCACCGCTGATGAGCCTTCTCTGGGTACATCACCTGCTGTCGAGCTGGCCGACACTGGTGGAACTCATCGGCGACGCTGGCAATTATGACTATGTTGAATTCACGGCGGAGTATGCCCCGTTCCACATGCACGACCTGGACAACCTGGGTCGCGCGCTGGAGCTGAAGAATCTTGGCGGCATGATCAAGATCGAACAAACTCAATGGACCCATCAGGCAATGCGCGCGATAGGCTCCGGCTTCCAGAGCGTGCTGTTCGCCGACCTGCGCACGGTCGCCGATGCGGAGGCCTGCGTGGCCGCGGTGCGTGCCGAGACACCAGGCTCCGGTGGCAGGCTCGGCGTCGGCATGCGCCGTGATGTGGGCACCGTGCGCGAAGGTGGCTCACCTGCGTACGTTGCTGCACTCGACGAGGTGGTGATCGCGGTGATGGTCGAAAAGCGGGAATGCGTTGAAGACCTCGATGCAATCCTGTCGGTCAAAGGCCTCGACATGGTGCAGTTTGGCGCATCGGACTATTCGATGAGCCTCGGTGTGACCGGGCAGCGTAACCATCCTGACGTCGTGAAGGCCGAACGTCGGACCATCGAGACAGCGCTCAAGAAGGGGCTGCACCCACGGGTGGAACTCGCCGACATCAAGCAGGCTGCGCCGTATCTGGAAATGGGCGTGAAGCACTTCTGCATCGGCTGGGATGTCCGCATCCTGCACGACTGGTGGCGGGTCAACGGCGAGGGCATGCGGGCGATGCTGCCCGCCGCGCGCGATCCGGCCTCCGCCGCGGTGTCGAAATCTCCGCGAACCGTTGGAACGTACTAGCGGATCCGACCGAATGGCCGCGAGAAACATCGCGGCCAATACGGTTCTTCTCGTCACGCGCCGTCGTCCCGCCGCCGTCGAGGCGCGCGCGTAGCATCGCCGGGCTGCCGGCAACTGATTTCGCGCCGCCATGTCTCGATCGTGCAGCGACGCAGGGCGGCGCATCTCGATCCTCGAGGTCTCCCGTTCCTGGATCGGGGTGCGGCACCGAAATCCTGCCAGATCGAAAACAACGTTCGCGCTGCGAACCGTACCCGCGCACCTGACGCGTCAGCGGTTCAGCTCAATCTCCGTCATAAGCCCCTTTCAATAAGAATTGGCCCATGAGGGTCGGACGAGCCACATCGCGATCACGAAGCTGTCAACAGCGACTATTGTGGGGTGGATCACACGATCGAGGAATTGGCGCCCGTAACATCTCGATACCGTTCCACACAGAACATCGTATCGGAGCGGTAGGGTAAGCCGAAAACCTCCCAGAGTAGGCATGACACAGGAGACAAAACTATGAACAAGCAGACAGCGCGTCTGTCGTTGGCGAGCTTCAAGGCCACTGCGGCGGCCGCGAGCGTCAAGGACCAGGTTGGCATGATCACGGGCGGCGCTCTCTCGGGCTGCCATCCTCCGGCAGTTCGCGCGTAAGCATCAGCGCGGGGGGCGGCTTTGCGCCGCCCCTTTCGCCGCAATCGCTGCGAAACCGGACATGCCGGCGAGTTTGTGCCGGAGATTCGTTCGGACTGGCTCGCTGCACAGCATCCTCTCTCATCTGGCCGCTGAATTAAGCCAGGAGGACTCATGGGACGCGATCGATTTGAAACCTGGCGCAGGCGAGGTGCGACCTTGGGACAACGACGGCTGGCCGAAACGATCAGGCGTCTGATCTACCAGTCCGACGAAGCCTTGTTCGACCAGTTGGAATTCTCCTACGACGCGGTTTTTCTTCAGCCATTACTGTTCAGTTACTTTACCGATCCGTCGCCATCGATCGGCCTGCCGCAGATCCTGTACGGCTCGGTTCCGCCAAACAACAGGCCATCGACACTGCGAATTGCGACCGACGTCGCCGGCCGCGCGGCGTTGGGTTCATTTGCCGATCTCGAAACGGCTCTTCCCTCGGCGATGCTGGATTTTGGCCGCCGGAGCGACGGATCCTACGGTTGCTCGAACGGCACGACATCGCTGCCATTTCGCATGCGCGCCCCGCTCATCGTTCCCGGAACGCAGATCGAGGTGACAACGGAGGTGCATCCGCTGTTCTACCGGTTCTTCGACCAGCCGGATGCACGCCTGACGGATGCGCGGACGGTACGGGTGTCGCAGGACAGCGTCTCCCATCTGTTGATGGCGTTGGGATTGATGCAGATGTATTGCCAGCCGGTGTGGGCGGAAATCGCCGCCTTTACCCGACTGATCGTGCTCTATCGCGCCGCCGCTACCCAATTCCTTCGCAGCCAAGTCGGCGCATGGCGCGATCTTCTGCAATGTCGGCACTGACGATGATGAGATTGCATTGCTGGAGGATGTCGCACACCAGGCGGCCCACGTCATCTTCAACGCATTTTCGCATGATCCGATGCGGTTGATCGTCATCGATCCTGACACCCCGATGAATTCGCTATGCGACGAGGCGATGGATACCAGGCCGATCAATGCCGCCTTCCATGCGTTGTTCACCTACACGCTGATCTGCCGCGTGCTGACCAGGGTGCTTGACGCCGGCGTTCTGCCGGAACGCCAGGTGCATGAAATTCTCGGGCGGCTGGGGTTGATACTTTGCAAGTTCGAATACGATCTGCGGATACTCTACTTGCCGAGTGTCTATACACTGGCTGGGCGCCGCTGCCATGAGGCATTCGACCTCGAATATCAGCACTTCCACGGGCGCTACGGCGCGCTGGTGGATGGGTTCGCCTACGACAACCAGCCCTATGCATTCGATTATGCCTGCTTCGTCGAACGCAACGGAGGGCCTTGGCCGGTTCTGCGCAGGGCCGCGTCATGAGCAAATTTCCCTTCTTCCGGCAAATGGATCTGATGGATTGCGGTCCGGCCTGCCTGCGCATGGTCAGCAGCTTCCATGGTCGTACGTTCGATGCCGAGTTCATGCGGGACAAGTGCAGCATCACGCGTGAGGGAGTCTCGCTGGCCGGCATCTCGCAGGCGGCGGAAGCGATCGGGCTGAGCTCGCTCGCGGTGCACGTGCCGTACGAAACGCTGCGTGACGAGGCTCCGCTGCCGGCGATCGCGCACTGGCGACAGCGGCACTTCGTCGTGGTGCACCAGGTCAGCAAGGACCAGGTCCATGTCGCCGACCCGGGCTTCGGGCTGATCAAATACAGCCGCGATGAATTCCTGCGCGGCTGGCTGAGTCAACGGCAGCAGGACGGGGCCGGACTTCTGCTGCTGCTGGAACCGACCGAGAATTTCTTCACGAGCCCGGAACAGCCGAAGGTCCGGCGCAACGGTCTGCGCATGCTGTTGCCGTACATCCAGACGCACCAATCATTGTTCGTGCAGCTGTTTCTTTGCCTGCTGGTGGGCAGCGCGGTCCAGCTTGTCCTGCCATTCCTGACACAGGCCATGGTCGATCACGGCATCCGCTTCCAGAATCTGGGCTTCGTTTACCTGCTGCTTTCGGCGCAGCTTGCGCTGTTCGCGTCGCAGACCACGGTGGACGTGGTTCGAGGCTGGCTGCTGCTGCACATCGGATCACGCATCAACATCAAGATCATCTCGATGTTCCTGTTCAAGCTGATGCAATTGCCCATCGGCTTCTTCGACACGAAAACGACCGGCGATCTGCTGCAACGCGTGCAGGACCACCATCGCATCGAGACATTGCTGACCGGCACGACCTTGGGCGTGCTGTTCTCGGCGGTGAACCTGGTGGTGTTCGGCGCGGTGCTGGCTGTCTACAGTCCACTTATCTGCGGCTTGTTCATCGTCGGAACGGTGCTGTACGCGCTCTGGGTATGGCTGTTCATGCAGCGACGGGCGATTTTGGAATACCGCCGCTTCGATGAGGCCACCGGCAATCAGAGCAGCATGATCCAACTGATCCAGGGCATGCAGGAGATCAAACTCAACAACTCCGAGCGTCGCCGTCGCTGGGAGTGGGAGGCAATCCAGGCTCGGCTGTTCCGCATCGCGGTGAAAGGCATGGCGGTGACGCAATGGCAGACGACCGGTGGCGGCTTCATCAATGAGCTGAAGAACATCCTGATCACCTTCGTCGCGGCCAGGGCGGTGATCGATGGGCAACTCACAATCGGCATGATGCTTTCGATTTCGTACATCATGGGTCAGTTGAATGCGCCGATCAGCAATTTCCTGAACTTTGCGCAGACACTGCAGGACGCACGCATAAGCCTTGATCGTCTGGCCGAAATTCATGCGCGCGACAACGAAGAGGAGTATGTCGGGGGCAGTCTGACGGTGCTGCCGCAGGATCGCACGATCTCGATCAGCGGCGATCTGTCGTTCAACTACGGCGGCGTCTCGGGAAGGCCGGTCCTGCAGGACCTGAACCTCACGATCCCCGAGGGCAAGGTCACCGCGATCGTCGGGCCGTCGGGTTCAGGCAAGACCACATTGCTGAAGCTGCTGCTGCAGTTCTATCAGCCCAACGCCGGCGCGATCCGGATCGGCGGCGTCAATCTGCGCGACATCAGCCCGCGGGTCTGGCGGGAACGGTGCGGCGCGGTGATGCAGAATGGCTATATCTTTGCCGATACGATCGCCCGCAACATAACCGAAATCGGACTCGGACCACATGGTGGACCGGGAAAGGCTGATGCGCGCGGTTTACGTTGCCAACCTCGACAGCTTCATCGAGGAATTGCCACTCGGCTACAACACAAGGCTCGGTTCGGCGGGTATCGCGCTCAGCGGTGGGCAGGCGCAACGCGTACTGATTGCTCGCGCGGTGTACAAGGACCCTGACTTCCTGTTCTTCGACGAGGCGACCAGCGCGCTGGATGCCAGCAACGAGCGGGTGATCATGGAGAATCTCGCCGAGTTCTGCCGCGGCCGAACGGTGCTGGTGATCGCTCATCGACTAAGCACGGTGCGCAACGCCGATCAGATTGTCGTGCTCGACCACGGTCGCATCGTCGAGCAGGGCACGCATGACGAACTCACCCGGCAGCGCGGTGCCTACTTCAGCCTGGTGCGCAACCAGCTTGAGCTGGGCGTCGATTAGTGTCCGGCACGATGCAAACCGCAGCGGTCAGAGTGCCTGCGCTTGGCGTCAGGAGTTTCGGCCATGGATATTGAACCGGCATCCGAGCTGTCGCTGCTGGAACTCCCGGCTATGCATGTCGAGACGCCGCCCGCGCGGGACCGGATCGCCGAGATCATTCTGCACAGCGAGTCGGTGGTGCAGATCCTCGGCGTGCCGCCGCGGTGGCTGGCACGCTGGGGTGCCACAGTCATGGCCTGTGTCGTCGGGTTCCTCATAGGTTTGGCGTGGCTGATTCATTACCCTGACGTGGTGCCGGCAAGCGTTGTGATCACCACGCCTGTCCCACCGGCGAGGGTTGTGGCGCGCGCCAGCGGGCATCTCGAAATGCTGACCGTCCATGACGGCGACACGGTTCAAACCGGAGCTGTGCTGGCGCGGATCCATAACTCGGCTGATCCAGTGTCGGTGATGCGATTGGAGGCGGCGCTCGCCGAATGGCAGGCGAATCGTGGCCTGTCGGAGAGCGCGATCGCGACGTTCGCGGCGTTGCCATTGGGTGAGTTGCAGGGTGACTACGCGGCGATGGCGCGCGCTTATGCGGCCTATGATTGGCATCTGACCGCCGACCCCATCGGCGTGCAGATGCGCGCGTTTTCGGCGCAGCGCGCGCCTCTGGCAGAGCGGATCGAAGCACTGCAACGACAGCAGGTACTGCTGGAGCAGGAGGTCACGGTCTCGGAAGGAGAGTACCGACGGGCGTTGGAACTGGTGCGGCATCAGGACGCGTCATTGCTGACGCTGGAAGATCGGGAACGCCAGGTGATCGACGGAAAACGCGCGCTGCAAAGTAACCTTATAGAGCTGGCCAATACCAGGCTCGACTTTGCGCGAATGGATCAAACGCTGACCGAAATGGCGGTGCGTGATCGCCAGCAGAGGCAGGACCTGTTGGTGGCATGGCAGGAGGCTCTGAAGACGCTGAGTGGGAAACTGGCATTGTGGGAGCGCACATACGTGCTGCGCGCGCCTATTTCCGGCATGGTCAGCCTTTCGCATTTCTGGACCGATAGTCAGTTCATCCACGCAGGCGATGACCTCATGGCAATCGTGCCTGCCGAATCGCGCGCTCCCATCGGCAGGGTCTCGCTGCCGATCAACCGCGCAGGTTCGGTAAAGGTTGGACAGACCGTGTTCATCAGGCTCGACAATTACCCTGGGGAACAGTTCGGCCTGGTGAAGGGACGTATCGCGGCGATTTCACCGGTGCCGCTCGGGGGACGCTACGCGGTTGACGTCACTCTGGTCGATGGACTGGAGACGACGTTCGGTCGGCGGCTTGCGTATCAACAGGAGATGCAAGGCCAGGCGGAAATCGTCGTCGAGGACCTGCGGGTGATCGATCGCATCTTCTATGTGTTCCGACGGCAGATGCGCAGCCAGACGGTTGTTCCACCACCCTTGTCGGTGGCTCCGCTGCCGACCAGCGACGCCGTGCAACCTTGAAGGGGACGTTCCTACCGCGACGCAATTCACGCTGGCAAGACCAAACAGGGAGTGACGTACATGCGTAAACTGGTTCTGATAGCTGCGCTGGCAACCTCCATAACGGTGGCTGTCCGGGCGAATGCGACGTTGGTGTCGATAGACTACACCAATGATTCCGTGCACGCGACCGCCGTTCTCGACGTTGTGGGCGGTGAGGCAATCAGTGGCACCGGAACGATCTCCGGCGGTGGGCTGATCGGGACGCTGCCGATGACGTATATCTTTCCGGGAGCCGGTCCTGTACCGCTGATCGCGACGCCGTCCACGGACTGCATTCCCGGCGCGGTAGGCTGTTACGACGTCAGCCTGTTCTCGTGCGGATGCGCGTTCGTCGATGAAGACACTGTGTTCAACGTCGGTGCCGCGATTCCGATCGATGCAGATGGCATTTCATTCCAGGTGGGCGGCGCAACGCTGAACTACGGGTTTGCTCTCTATGATGCTGGCGATGGCACCGTTGGTGAAATCCTGGTTGGCAATGCGGATCCGCAGCCTGACATCGAAATCGCCGGCGTTCCAGGCGGTACGCTGAGTTTCCGGACGATCCCGGAACCGGCATCGCTCGCACTGCTGAGCATTGGCGTGGTCGGCGTGCATTTCGTGCGACGCCGATCGATGTCTATTGCCCGGCGTCTCTGATACCGCGTCGCGTTGATAATGACCCAGGCGCTGCGTCCAGAAAGGGCGCCGGGTGGTGCTCGTTGCAGGCGATCGGCGAACTGCGCACCGAACAGCTCGACATTGCACCGGCGCAGCTACGGGTGCGCGTCACGCGTCGCCCCCGCTACGTGTGCCGCACCTGCGACGGTGTCATCGTGGTCGCACCGGCACCCGAGCGGCCGATCGATTGAAGCATGGCGACTGAGGCGATGATCGTGCATGTGGTCGTCAGAAAATTCTGTGACGGGCTTCCCTGTATCGCCAGACGCAAATGCTGGCGCGCCAAGCTGTGACGCTGGATCGCTCAACGTTGAGCAACTGGGTGGGGCGTGCCTACTGGTGGCTGACGCCGCTGTATGACCTGATCGTCGGCGCCGTGCTCGACCCCGGTTGCGGTCGGACCAAGACAGGCCGGTTGTGGTGTTACGCAGTCGACGGCCGACCATGCGGAGGCGAGAGCCAGCCCGCGGCCGCGTATGTCTATTCCGAGGACACAGGCGCGCGTGCCCGGCCGAGCACCTGACGTCCTTCAAAGGCGTGCTGCAGGTTGACGGCTACGACGGCTTCAAGCGACTGGCCGGGGAGCGCGCCGATCAACCGATCCGATTGGCGTTCTGCTGGGCGCATATGCGCCACGACTTCGGGTTGGCCCCAACAGCGGACAAGGTTTGGCAGATAAGGAACGATCGGCTCGCCGGGAATGCTGAGGCGATCGCCAAGGTAGTCCGAGCGTCAAGTCACCAAGCTCGGCCTCCCAGGCGAAGCGATTGAAAACCTCGGTCTTGAATATCCACGTCTGCCCGAAGAGCCAGTCAGAACGTTGCTTTAATACTCGGTGCCACCATAATCAAAGCTGCCGACCCCACCCTAACCCGGCAGCCCCGCATGCACAGCGCACCCCGCCAGGAACCCGGCCAGCGTGCGATGGAAATCCGGCTCGTCGAGCAGAAACGCGTCGTGTCCCTTGTCGCTCGGGATTTCGACGAACGACACGTTCGCCCCTGCCCTGTTCAGCGCCCGCGCGATGGAACGGCTCTCCGGCGTCGGGAACAGCCAGTCCGACGTGAACGACACCAGCAAAAATCGGGTACTCGTCCCGCGGAACGCATTGGCCACGTCGCCGTCGTAATCCGCCGCCAGATCGAAGTAATCCATAGCCCGCGTGATCGTCAGATACGAATTCGCGTCGAAGCGCTGCACGAACGTCGATCCCTGATGACGCAGGTAGCTCTCCACCTCGAACATCTCGCCGAACAACGAAATCGCCTCGGTGGAATCCTTGGGCGCGTTCTGTAGCCGCCGGCCGAATTTGCGGGTCAGCGCTTCCTCGGACAGATAGGTGATGTGCGCGCACATCCGCGCCACCGCGAGGCCGCGCGCCGGTATCCGCCCGTCGGTCCAATAGCGACCACCCTGCCAGTCCGGATCGGCGAAGATCGCCTGCCGTCCGACCTCGTGGAACGCAATGTTCTGCGCCGAGTGATACGCGGCGCAGGCGATCGGCAGAGCGGCAAACACTGCGTCGGGGTAGCTCGCCGCCCATTGCAGCGCCTGCATGCCGCCCATCGAACCGCCCATCACCGCGAACAGTCGTGAGATGCCAAGGTGGTCGATCAGCATCTTCTGCGCGCGCACCATGTCGTGGATGGTGACAGGCGGAAAATCGGTTCCCCACGGACCGGCGCCATCGTCGCGCGGGCTGCGCGGACCGGTAGAGCCCATGCAGCCGCCCAGCACGTTGGCGCAGATGACGAAGTAGCGTTCCGTGTCGATCGGCCGGCCGTGACCAACCACCTGCTCCCACCAGCCCTCCTTGCCAGTCAGCGGATGGGGATCAGCGACGTACTGGTCGCCGGTCAGCGCATGACAGACCAGCACGGCGTTGGACCGCGCGGCATTCAGCGTGCCGTAGGTGCGATAGGCCGCCGTTAGGCGCCGCAGATGCACGCCGCAATCCAGCGTCATCCCCTGCTCGAAGGTGACGTTGGGGCTGTGTTCGGTGGCGGCGAGTGTGGCTGCTGTATCCATCCCGCATTTGCATAA
Source organism: uncultured Alphaproteobacteria bacterium (assembly GCA_963790445.1). Classification (GTDB taxonomy): domain Bacteria; phylum Pseudomonadota; class Alphaproteobacteria; order Acetobacterales; family Acetobacteraceae; genus JAMXLO01. Next base: position 501,963 of record CAWBON010000018.1, read on the forward strand.
GCCGGCTGTCGCCCCCTCGAAAGCGGCGCAACAAGCGGCTGCAACACGTAGTGCCGATCTCTGTTTGCACGGCTGTCCGCATCGGCTATCTGTGCGGCCCCCGACCGGCCAGGATGATGTCCAGTTCAGCCCGCATCGATGCGCCACCTGCCCCCGCCGCCCAGTCGGCGGAACCTCCGCCGCCAAAGGATGGCTGGCCGGGTGGACTTCCCGCGCTGCGCGCCGAACTGGATCGGATCGACGACGCGCTGCACGCGCTGTTGTTGCAGCGCGCCAAGGTGGTCGAGCATGTCGCAAAATCCGGCAAGCCCAGCGCCTTCCGGCCGGGGCGCGAGGCCCAGATCGTCCGCCGCCTGCTACGCCAGCACAGTGGCGGGTTGCCGGCGCAGACGTTGGTACGCATCTGGCGGGAGCTGCTGGCCGGGACCACGGCGATGCAGGGCCAGTTCTCGGTGGCGGTGTGCGAACCCGACGGCAATGCCAGCATCACCCAGGCGGCGCGCGAGCATTTTGGCGCCCTGACGCCGTTGCGCGTGCACGGCAGCCCGGCTCAGGCGATGGCGGAGGTCAGCCGCGGCGCAGCAGCTGTCGCGGTGCTGCCGGCGCCTTCAGAGACCGAGGTCGCGCGCGATGCATGGTGGACCGCCCTGCTACAGAAGGACGAACCCCGCATCCACGTGGTTGCCCGCCTGCCATTCTGGGCGCCCCGGCCGGATGGTGCTCCCACCGTCCAGGCGTTGGTGGTCGCCGCCAGCGAACCCGATGCCAGCGAATCTGACCGCTCGCTACTTGGCCTCGAACTCGATCTGGACGTCAGCCGGGCCCGCCTTACCGCGGCGCTGACCGCTGCTGGCCTGCCACCGGGCATGGTAATACTACGCCGCGACCAGGGCGCCCAGGTCGCCCACGCGCTGGCCGAGGTCGACGGCTTCATGGCCGACGATGATCCTCGGCTGACCGGGCTGGGCGCGATGCTGCGCCGGCCGGTGGTACTTGGTGCCTACGCGATCCCCGAGACCGGAGGCCCCACTTGAGCGCCCCGCGCCCACGTCCGGAGATTCTGGATATCTCGCCATATGTTGCAGGCAAGTCGACGGTGCCCGGCGTCAACCGGGTGCTGAAGCTGTCGTCGAACGAGGGCGCGTTCGGCGTGCCGCCCGGCGCGCAGGAGGCTTACGCGAAGCTGGCGGGCGAGCTCCACCGCTACCCGGACGGCGACGCCGCCGAACTACGGCGGGCGATCGGCACACGGTTCAAGCTCGATCCGGCGCGGATCGTCTGTGGTGCCGGATCGGATGATCTGATCTATCAGTTGTGTCTGGCGTATGGCGGTCCGGGGCGCGACATTGTCATGAGCGCACATGGTTTCGCGATCTATCATATCGCTGGCACGTATGCCGGCAGTCGGGTGATCAAGACGCCCGAACGCAACCTGACCGCCGATGTGGATGCCATGCTGGCGGCGGTATCGCCGGCGACGCGGTTGATGTTCCTGGCCAACCCGAACAATCCCACCGGCAGCATGTTGCCGCACGATGAGGTGGTTCGGCTGCGCGCCGGGCTGCCGCCCGAGGTGCTGCTGGTGCTGGATGCCGCATATGCCGAGTACGTCGAGCGGCCCGACTACGATCCGGGTACCCGGCTGGTGGACGCCGCTGACAACACGGTGATGCTGCGGACGTTCTCCAAGATCTTTGGATTGGGCGGCATGCGAATCGGCTGGGGCTACGCGCCGCCGGCAGTGATCGACGTGCTGAACCGGGTGCGGTCGCCATTCAACGTGTCGATCGCCGCGCAGGCTGCCGCGATCGCGGCGCTGGCCGAGCCCGGTTGGGTGGAGAAGGGCCGCGCACACAACGCGGAATATCGCGCGAAGCTGACCGCGGGCTTGCAGGCGGCGGGGATCAAGGTCTGGCCGTCCGAGGGCAACTTCGTGCTCGCCGACTTCGCGACGGTGGAGCGTGCCAAGGCGGCGGATGCATTCCTGCGGAGGCGTGGGGCGATCACTCGGCCGGTGGGCGGCTATGGACTGCCGCACTGCCTGCGCATCACGGTCGGAACCGCCGAGGAAGTTGCGATCATCATCGACACACTGACTGAATTCGGACGTGCCTGAGCCGGTGTTCCATCGGCTGACGCTGATCGGTGTTGGGCTGATCGGCAGCTCGGTCGCCCGCATTGCCCACGAGCGTCGTGACATCGCCGGCGAGATCGTCGTGACCGCACGCTCGCAGAAGACGCTGGACCGGGTGCAGGAACTGGGGTTTGCCGATCGCGTGGAAACGGATGCGGCCCGCGCAGTGGAGGGCGCCGACTGCATCATGCTGTGCGCGCCGGTCGGCGCGTTTGCTGACATCGCCACCGCGATTGCGCCGTATCTGGTAGCGGGTGCCATCCTGACGGACGTGGGGTCCACCAAGCAGTCGGTGATCCGCGACGTGGGACCGCTGGTACCGGCCGGTGTGCATTTCGTGCCGGCACATCCGGTGGCGGGGACCGAGTATTCGGGTCCGGATGCCGGTTTCACGACGTTGTTCGAGGGCCGCTGGGCGCTGCTGACGCCGCCACCCGGCACGGATGAAGTCGCGGTAGAGAAAGTCGGAGAACTGTGGCGCCGTTGCGGGTCGATGGTGCAGCGGATGGAGCCGGCTCATCACGACCGGGTGCTGGCGATCGTTTCGCATCTGCCGCATCTGATCGCGTTCACCATCTGCGGCACTGCGGACGACCTGGCGGACGAAACGCGGAAGGAGGTGCTGCAGTTTGCGGCCTCGGGGTTCCGGGATTTCACCCGCATCGCGGCATCCGACCCGGTGATGTGGCGGGACATATTCCTGAACAACCGCGAGGCGCTGCTGGAGATGCTGGCCCGGTTCATGGAGGACGCGCAGGCGATGTCGCGCGCGGTGCGCTGGGGTGATGCGGCGTACATCGAGGAACTGGTGGAACGCGGGCGGAAGATCAGACGGAGCCTGATCGAACTGAAGCAGGCGTAGCGGCGGGTAGGTTTGCAAACCGGGCCATCCGACGCCACATGCGCGGCATGAAACGACGCGATCTGCTTCGCCTTTCGCTGGTCCCGCTGCTGCTGGCATCGACCGCTGCCCTGGCGCAACCCCGATTTCAACCGACGCCGCAGGACCAGGCCGACCTGACGCGAATCGAGGCCTATCTTGATAACCTGAAGACCCTGAAGGCGCACTTCCTTCAAGTTGCGCCGAATGGAGCGATTAGCCAGGGGACGGTGTGGCTGGATCGTCCGGGGCGGATGAGGTTTCAGTACGATCCACCGAGCCCACTGCTGCTGGTAGCCGGCCACGGGCTGGTGGTGTTCTACGATAAGTCGTTAAATCAGACCACTAATATCCCGATGGGGCAGACTCCGCTGGGCATTCTGCTGGCCGACCATGTGCGGCTGTCAGGCGACGTGACGGTGACCGGCATGCAGCACCTGCCGGGACAGATCCAGGTGAGTCTGGTGCGCACGGCATCACCGGGCGACGGCACTTTGACCCTGGTTTTCGCCGACAATCCGCTGACCCTGCGGCAATGGACGGTGCTGGACGCGCAGCGTCAGGAGACTCGGGTAACGCTGTACAACGCCGAACTGGGTGGCAGTTTCGATCAGAAGCTGTTCGTATTCATCGATCCTCGGGCATTGCAACCGGGCTGACGGTCGTCGCATCGCACGTATCGCGCCGGGGCTGGGCATTGCGGTTATCTGCGGCTCCTGGGCACCGGCCGTCGCAAGCGCGCATGGGGGGCGAGGTGACGATGGGTGCGAGGGTGATTTGCCACGCTGAAATACAACTCTGCGGTGCGGTCATGCCGGCTATCGCAGAAAATGACTTCAATTTGCCGTAAAAAGCGAACATTATCTTCCGACATGAGGTCGCACCGGGTCGTCAAGCCGCTCGTCGGCATAAGTTGTTGCACCAAGCAGTTCGGCATTTTTGGTATGCCGAACCATGCCGCCTCTAATACCTATGTCGAAGCGACTGACCGCATTTTGGGCGGTGTGCCGGTGCTAATTCCGGCCAATGGACCTACCGCTGATATCGAGACGCTGTTGGAGCGGCTGGACGGGATCATGCTAACCGGCAGTCGGTCGAATGTGCATCCAAGCTATTACGATGGGCCGCCGCATGCGGAAGGCACCTGGGAGGATATGGCGCGCGATGGCACGACGCTGCCGCTGATCCGCGCGGCGGTGGCTCGGGGCGTGCCGCTGCTGGCGATCTGCCGGGGGTTCCAGGAACTGAACGTGGCGCTGGGCGGTTCGCTGCATCAGCGGCTGCAGGATTTGCCGGATCGGATCGATCATTCCTCGCCGATGGTCGCTTCGCGTGAGGTGCGGATCGCCAAGGCGCATAGCATCAGGGTGACGCCGGGTGGGTGGCTGCATCGTCTGGCTGGGGCCAGCGAGATCGCGGTGAACTCGCTGCACAATCAAGGGGTCAACCAGCTTGCGCCCGGTGTCGTGGTAGAGGGCACCGCGCCCGATGGCACGATCGAGGCGGTGAATGTGGTTGCCACCCCTGCCGGGCGGGTGCCGGGATTTGCAATCGGGGTGCAGTGGCATCCGGAGAACGACTGGGACACCGATATTGTGTCGCGGCGCATCTTCGAGCTGTTTGCGGCGGCGGTGCATGCCTATGCAGCGGATGGGCGGATTGGTGGGTTATTGGCCGCGGCGGACTGACGGACGGCCGCTACGCGTCAGTGCGACGCCGGGCGACATTCGCGCGCATCGTGACTGAGATTGCCGCGTCGCTGCGCTCCTGAACTAAATAAAGACTTGCCGCCGCCAGGATTCGGGAACCGCGGAAGCCCTTGGTCTTTCATCCAGGCCGGGACGGAACTCGCGATGACATGGGATGACAGGACAACCAGACACACCGCTGGTGCGCGAGAATTAGGTGCGGGGATCGACAGCCCTGCCCGGCCTTGTCCCCCCTTGTTATTCCGGCCAATTCAGCCGATGTAACGTAAAGCTGACCGGCCCGGTCCGGTATCCCCTTCCACCAACACAACAGGCCCGCTTCCATGTTCATCGAGACTGAAGGCACGCCCAACCCCGCCACCCTGAAATTCCTGCCCGGGCGCTACGTGATGGGCGCCGGTACGGCGGATTTCGCGTCCGCGGCGACCGCCGACCGCAGCCCACTGGCCGTTGCGCTATTTGCGCTGCCTGGGGTCGCGCGCGTGTTTCTCGGCGGCGACTTCATCACCGTGACCAAGACCGATGAGATCGACTGGCAGGGACTGAAACCTCAGGTGCTCGCCGCGATCATGGAGCATTTCGTCGCCGGCCTGCCGGTGATCGAGGGCGCTGCCGAAGCGGATCTGGTCGAGGAGATTGCGCCGGAAGACGAGGAAATAGTGGCGCAGATCAAGGAGTTACTGGATACACGGGTGCGTCCGGCGGTGGCCGGCGACGGCGGCGACATCGTGTTCCGCGGCTATCGCGAGGGCATCGTGAAGCTGCACATGCAGGGATCCTGCTCGGGCTGCCCATCGTCGCGCGCGACGCTGAAGCACGGCATCGAGAACATGTTGCGGCATTATGTGCCAGAGGTTGTCGCGGTGGAGCAGGTCGACATCTGAGCGGCCGCCCGACGGTTCCTTGGTGGCTCAACGCCCTCGCTGTCTCCGTTGACCGAATAAAACGCCGAGTGACAGCGCCGGTCATTGCGAGGCGCGTGATGACTGGTCAATCTGCCATCACAGGGGCCGAACTTGATCGGGATTGCCGCGTTGCTTTGTTCCTCTCACTGACGGGGGACTTGCACTGACGGGGATCTCGCACTGACAGGCGAGGTCTCGATGATCGAGATTTGGGACAGAGATCTGGGAGAAGGATTGCCATGACGCTCGACGCCGCAGGGCTCGATCTGCTGTTTCGCGAGGCGCGTTCCCACAACAAGTTCACCGACCAGCCGGTTACCGACGACGAACTGCGCGCGCTGTACGACGTGCTTCGAATGGGTCCGACCTCGGCCAATTCGTCGCCGGCGCGATTTGTGTTCCTTCGGACGAAGGAGGCCAAGCAAAAGCTGGCGCCGGCGCTGTCGAGCGGGAATCTTGAGAAGACCATGGCCGCGCCGGTGACAGCGATCGTCGCGTATGATCCGAAATTCCACGACCATCTGCCGCGGCTGTTTCCGCACAATCAGGATGCGCGGTCGTGGTTCACCAGCAACGAGTCGCTGGCCGCGACGACGGCATTCCGGAATGGCACGCTGCAAGGCGCTTATCTGCTCGTGGCGGCGCGCGCGGTTGGGCTGGATATCGGCGCGATGTCGGGTTTCGATAATGCGATGGTGGACGAGGTGTTTCTGGCGGACCGCGGATGGCGGTCGAATTTCCTGTGCAATATCGGACATGGCGATCCGGCGGGGCTGTTCGCGCGGTCTCCGCGACTGGAATTCGATGAGGCGTGCGTGCTGCTGTAGGGCTGCTGCAGGAAGGATGCAGATTCACCGGAACGACATGGAGACGTGGGGATCGATGGCAGCGCGCTTAGGACGCGGCGTGCTCGTTGGTTGTGTCTCTGCGGTTCTGTGCGGTGAAGCTGAGCTTCGCTGCGTAGGTGCGCGTGCTGGCACTCGATGCCGCCCTGGCGCGGTGCGCTGCTGCTGTCGTGGTTGACGAACAGACTGTCGCAGTGCGGCAGGAGGATGTCGCGCGTGGGCACGCGGCGCTGCTGCCGGTGATGGCGAATGCGGTGCTGGACGAGGCGGGATTGCGTGCGACGTCGCTGGATCTGGTGGCGGTTACCGTGGGACCTGGAAGCTTTACCGGCATTCGCGCGGGGTCTGGCGCTGGCGCACGGCATCGGCCTCGCTGTCGGAGCGCCGGTGGTGGGTGTGACGGTCGGTGAGGCGCTTGCGGTCGCGCTGCCGCACCTCGGGGATCGGCGCTTGTGGGTGGCGATAGACAGCCGGCGGGGGCGGATTTTCCTGGAGCGTGACGGGGTTGTCCTGGCGGTCGCCCTGGATGCGTTGCCGGCAGCCCAGGGGAAGGTGGCGGTGGCGGGCGATGCGGCAGCGGCGGTGGCGTCCAGGCTGGCGGCGCGCGATGTCGATGTGATGCTGACGGACGCCAGGCTGGCTTTGGTGCGACATGTCGCCGTGGTTGCGGAGAGACGGTTCAAGGGGATGCTGCGACCGCTGCCGGCGCAGCCGCTGTACGTCGATCCACCGGAGGCGCAACTGCCGGCCGGCGGCCTGCGTCCGCCACCGGTCGGATGAGCGTGACAATCCGGCTTGCGACGCCGGCCCATGCGGCCGCACTGGCCGCGATCCACGCGGCGGCATTTCCGGCGGGCGAAGCCTGGGGCGCTGATGCGATTGCGATGCAAGTAGCTTTGCCGGGTGCGTTCGGTCTGATCGATGAGCGCGGAGGCATGTTGCTGGCACGTGTTGCGGCGGACGAGGCGGAGGTGCTCACCTTGGCGGTGCTGCCGATGGCGCGTCGGCAGGGCATTGCCTCGGCTCTGCTGTATGCGGCGCTGGCGGAGGTGAAGGCGCGCGGCGGCGGCTGCGGCATTTCTGGAGGTGGCGACGGTCAACAGCGCGGCCGGGCGCTTTATGCACGATCCGGCTTCGTCGAGGTGGGACGGCGGCGGCGATATTATGCCGATTTCGTCGGATGCGATTGTGCTGCGGCTGAGTCTTTTGTGATCGTGCGAAGTCGGCTCAGCCGCCGCGACGCAGCAAAAGACGCGTTATGCCATCGGAACCGGTCTCCTGTGACAGCACCTCGTGTCCCTGTTCGCGTGCAGTGCGTGGAACGTTGCGCAGCGGTTCGTCGCCGCGCAGGCGGACCAGCAATGTCTGACCGGGGGTCATGCGGTCGAGTGCAAGTCTGGTGCGAACGAAGGTCATGGGGCAGACTTCGCCGGTTATGTCCAATTCCTGATCGGCGCCTTGCTTGTTTGTCATGTTACTGATCGGCTTCTTTGCCCGCCAAATATCCATTGCGAAACGGCCGGGCCCGATCATATATGGCCGGAAGTCCTCCGCCTGAAAGGAACTTCCATGCCCGAACAGATGCCGCCCACCGACGTCTTGGGACTGACGGCGCAAATCGTCTCGGCGCATGTATCAAACAATTCCGTCGCTCCGGATGCGCTGCCGTCGTTGATCGAGGAAGTGTACAAGACGCTGTCCGGTGTCGGCAAGGAACCGGCGCAGATTGAACGGCCGCAACCGGCGGTGCCCGTGAAAAAGTCGGTTTTCCCCGACCACATCATCTGTCTGGAGGACGGTAAGAAGATGAAGATGCTGAAACGGCATTTGAAGACCTCGTACAATCTGACGCCAGAACAGTATCGTGAGCGGTGGGGTCTGACGGCGGATTACCCGATGGTGTCGCCGAATTATGCCAAGCACCGCTCTTCGTTGGCCAAGAAGATCGGTCTCGGCACCAAGTCCGCGCGGCGGCGTACGCGGCTAGTGACCGGGCGGGAGGATGTCGCCTATGCGTCACATTGGACAGCCGCGACCCTGATCGGCTACGCCGGTGCAAGTCCAGGGCGTCCTGGCGCGCCTTCGGTCTTGCTCTGAGGCTTGCTCTCGGACTTGACCAAAGCGGCGTCTGGGGGCTGGCTCGGGGAGGCCGGGCCGGGCTAGGCTGATCGCAAGGGATCCGATGGAATCGCGCATCGAGCGCCTGTGCGTCGAACGAGGCCTCAAGATGACCGGGCAGCGTCGTGTCATTGCCCAGGTCCTGTCAGAGGCCGCCGATCATCCTGACGTCGAGGAACTCTACCGCCGTGCCAGCGCGCTGGACGCCCGCATCTCGATCGCCACGGTATACCGCACGGTACGCCTGCTGGAGGAGAAGGGCATCCTGGAACGGCGCGACTTCGGCGGCGGACGCGCCCGCTATGAGCCGACCGAGCACGGCCACCATTACCACCTGATCGACGTCGACACCGGCAAGGTGATCGAGTTTCAGGATCCGGAATACGAGCGGCTGATGCAGACGATGGCCGACCGTCTTGGGTTCGAGCTTGTGTCGCTCCGGCTGGAGCTGTTCGGTCGCCACCGCGAGCCGGCGCAAACAGCGCGCGGCAAGGCGGCGCGGCGGCCTGCGTCGCGGCCTGCAAGCGTCGAGACGGAGGGCGATGGCGAACCGGCCATGCTGCAGGAAAGGGCGGCGCGATGACGGTGGAGCAGAAAGTCGCCATCAGCCAAACGAGCGGCCAGACCGGCAGCCATCCTGGCGCCCCGATTCGTGCCCCGACTGGCGGCCTGCCGTTCCCCGAACTCCGCGCCGGCAATCTGGGTGTCCGGATCGCTGCCACGGCGGCGGAGATCGATGCTGTGCAGGCACTTCGCTACCGGGTCTTCTACCAGGAGATGGGTGCGCGGGCCGATGCGGCAACTACCGCAAGTCAGCGTGACCATGACGCATTCGATGTGGTGGCGGACCATTTGCTGGTGGTGGACCACGCCATCGGTGCCGGCGCGGAAGGCGTGGTCGGCACTTACCGGCTGATCCAGCGGGACGCGGCCGCGAAGCTCGGTCGGTTCTATTCGGCGGACGAATACGACATCACGCCGATCATGCATTTTCCTGGTCGCATTCTCGAGCTTGGCCGCTCCTGCGTCGATGTTGCGTATCGTAGCCGAGTCGCGATGCAATTGCTGTGGCGCGGCATTGCGGCCTACGTGTTCCACTACCAGATCGATCTGATGTTCGGTTGCGCCAGCCTTCAGGGCACAGATCCGGACGCGATGGCCGCGGATCTGACATATCTGTACTACAACCATCTCGCGCCGCCGGCGGTACGCCCGCGGGCGCTGCCGCATCGCTACGTCGACATGCGGCGGATGTTGCCCCAGCATGATCGATCCGAAGCGTGTGCAGGCGCAGTTGCCGCCGTTGATCAAGGGCTATCTGCGGCTGGGGGGATTCGTCGGCGACGGCGCGGTGATCGATCGGCAGTTCAACACCACCGATGTGGCAGTGGTGGTGAAGACGGACCTGGTCACCGACAAATACTATCGGCACTACGAACGGCAGTTGCGCGACGCGCTCGATTGAGGCTGTTGCCGCGGTGATGCACAAAAAACCGGGCGGACGCACGCGCGAGGCCCATACGCGTCATGCCGACATAGGTCGGTATTGCCGGCTTTGCCACAAGCAAGCACGGGCTCGACGCGGATGACGAGCTTCGTCGGCATGACGGCGCTCGGGTTACGCCCGTCTTGTGCAGTGCCGATTGGTTATCCCCGCGTGGTCGGCTACCGGCGACAATGACAGGACTGTCCACTGCCTGCCTGCATTGCCGCGGCGAACGCTCGGAAATTCGTTACGGATTCGCTGTCAAGAGTTGATCACGAAAAGTTTCAGCATGATTCGGAAAATAGCGTAAGATGCAACGGTTAATCATTGACCCCACTGCAACGGTTCACGAAGCTGTGTTCCGGGGCGATCCTCCGGGTCGCGCGGGACAAAGAAGGCAGAAACGTGAACCCTGGGGAAATCGGCCACCGCACGCGCCGGGAACACGGCGTTCACCACGCGCGGCATGGTGCCCTGTCTTCGGCGCGCTGATGCTGGCGGGTGCGGTTGGCGCTGCCTCGGGGGCGATGGCGCAGGTGCCACCGGCGGCGCCGAACCCGGTGCCGCAAGGCTCGCCGATTCCGCGCGTTCTGCCGCCCGCGCCGCCGTCGGTTGCGCCCGGCACGGTCATCCCGCCGCCATCCGCGCCCGCCGCCGAGGTGCCGAACCAGCCGGTGCGGGTGGCCAACGTCGCGATCGAGGGCGTCACGGCCTATCCGCAGCCGGAGATCGCGCAGCTTGCCGCCGGCCTGGTCGGTCCGGCGGTGCCGCTGCCGCAGATCGATGCGGCGCGCCAGGCGATCCTGCAGCGCTATCGCGCCGACGGCTATGTGCTCACCACGGTCTCGGTCAATCTCGACGCGCAACGGCCGGCTGCGCTTCGTGGTCACCGAAGGGCGCATCGCCAGCGTCAAGCTGGACGGCGATATCGGACCCGCCGGCACGCAGGTGCTGCGCTTCCTCAACCGGCTGACCGAGAAGCAGCCGATCGATTCGGTCACGCTGGAGCGCTACCTGCTGCTGGCGCAGGACGTGCCCGGCGTCACCCTGCGCGCCGTGCTGGAGCCCTCGTCCGACCAGCCGGGCGCGCTCAACCTGATCGCCCAGGTCAGCCGCAAGCCGGTCTCCGGCCTGGCCACAATCGACAACCGCGCGTTCAACGAGACCGGCCCGATCGAGATGCTCGGCCTGCTCGACTTCAACAGCTTCACCGAGTACGGCGAGAAGACCGAGGTTTCCTACTACCACGCCTTTCCCAACAGCCAGAATTTCGGCCAGGCCTCGACCGAGGTGTTCATCGGATGCGTCCGGGCTGAAGGGACGCATCTACGGCGGCTCTGGCCCGACCGATGCCGACCGGCAGCCTGGGTGCACACCGGCTACAACGGCATCACCACAGTGTTCGGCGGCCAGTTGAGCTATCCGGTGATCCGTTCGCGGCAGCAGACGCTGAACGTCTATGGTCGCGTTCGACGGGCTGGAGTCCACGATCACCAACACCACGACCGGAGTGCGTGCGACAGCCAGCTACGATTCGCTGCGCGTGCTGCGTCTCGGCGAGGACTACGCGCTGTCGGATCTGCTGCTCGGCGCCGACCATTCGGCGATCAATGCAGCTGTCCGTGCGGATGTCGCAGGGCATGAAGCTGCTGGGTGCGACGACGAACGGCGATGCGGCGACGTCACCGCGACAGGGCGAGCAGACCGGCTTCACCAAGATCAACTTCGAAACCAGCCGCACGCAGACATTGTTCCAGCCGTGGGACGGCGCCAGCGTCGCGGCTGATGGGCCTGCTGACCGGGCAGTGGTCAGACGACATCCTGCCGCCGGCGGAACAGTTCTATCTCGGCGGCTCGCGTTTCACCCGCGGCTATTATGCCGGCCAGGTGCCGGGCGACAAGGCACTCGCGGCCACCGTCGAACTGCAGCTCAACGACCGGATTCGAAGCAACCGTGTTCGGCAAATCGCTGGACATCGCGAACCAGTTCTACCTGTTCTATGACTGGGGCGAGACTTGGCAAAATCTCAGCACCGACCACAGCCGCCATGATCAATTCGGCCGGCGGCGGCGTGCGCACGCAGCTTACGCGCTACGTCGAGGTCGACCTGGAAGGCTTGGCGCGATTTCAACCGATTCCCGACCGGTGGCGACACGCCTGGCAGCGGCGTGTCGCCGCTGTACGGCGGGGCATTCTATTGGCGGGTGCTGACGAGGTTCTGAACGGGACCATGCAGGCATCGGCGCGATATCGGCGACAGTGGAGTTATTATGGCGAAGGCTCGGCGCACGAACGAAGTCAGGCTACTCGGCGTCGTCCGCCGCAAACGTTCGGCCTTACTGATGAGCACGGCATTGCAGGCGACCGTCGTGCTGGTGCTGGCGACGCCCGCCGTTGCGCAGCCCGCGCCGAATGCCCGGCCGACCGGCGGCGTGGTGGTGGCGGGAGCCGCCGCGATCAGCCAGACCGCGAACAACACCGCGATCAATCAGTCCACGCCAGCGCGCCGCGGTGAACTGGCAGAGCTTCAATGTCGGCAGCGCAGCAGAGCGTCACGTTCAATCAGCCCAATCGCCAGCGCGGTCACGCTGAACCGCGTCACCGGGCCCGATCCGTCGCAGATCGCCGGCCGCATCGACGCCAACGGCCAGATCGTCCTGGTGAACCAGTCGGGCGTGACGTTCTACAAGGGCGCGCAGGTCAACGCCAACGGGCTGATGGTCTCGGCCGCCGGCATCAGCAACGCAGAACTTCATGGCCGGCGCCATGATGTTCGACCAGCCGGGCAACCCGAACGCCAAGATCGACAACCACGGCAACATCACCGTCAAGCAGGCGGGCCTCGCCGCACTGGTGGCGCCGCAGGTCGCCAATTCCGGCGCGATCACCGCGAAGCTCGGCCATGTCGTGCTGGCCGGCGCGAAGACCGCGACGCTCGATCTGTACGGCGACGGGCTGCTGTCGCTCGATGTCACCAATCAGGTGACGCAGACGCCGGTCGACAAGAACGGCAAGGCGGTCGACCGCGCTGGTGACCAACACCGGCGTCATCATCGCCGATGGCGGCACGGTGCAGCTTACCGCGCGCGCCGCCGATGGCATCGTGCAGAACCTGGTGCAGGCCGGCGGCAAGATCCGCGCCGCGACGATGGGCGAGCAGACCGGCGACGGTGGCGCTGAACGGCGTCGGCGGCTCGATCGTGGTCGAGGGCCAGCTTTCGGCGCCCGGCAGCGCGCCGGGCACCAAGGGCGGCGCCATCGAGGTCGCCACGACCGGCAACGTCACGCTGGCATCCACCGCGCGGATCAATGCATCCGGCAAGGCCGGCGGCGGCGTGGTCGCGATCGGCACGAACCTGGCGCGCGCCAGGGGCGGGCCGAGTGTCACGCCGACGGTGGTTGCCGCCAACACGACGATCCAGGCGGGCGCGAAGATCAGCGCGAATGCCACCGGCAAGGGCGATGGCGGGCGCGTCACGGTGCTATCGACGATCGTCTACCACGCATGGCCGGAACGATCGACGCCAAGGGCGGCGCATCCGGCGGCAACGGCGGCTTCGTCGAGGTGTCGGGCAACACCGGATTCTCGCTGACCGGCATGGTCGACGTGTCGGCTCCGATGGGCGTGACAGGCACCATCCTGCTCGATCCGCTGGACCTCGATATCGTTGCCGCCGGAGCCGACGATGAGGCTGCCGGCAGCACGGGCGTTGATGTCGGCAGTCCCGACCAGGCAACCTCCATCACCGTCACCGGGTCGGTGCTGACAGCGCTGGCCGGCAATCTGCAGATCGAGGCGAGCCGTAATCTGACTATCGATACGCCGCTCGTGTTCACCAATCAGACCGTTGGTTCCACGGTGCAGTTCCTGGCGGGTAACAATCTGACGGTCAATCAATCTGTCAGTACCGCTGGCGGGTCGCTCAGCCTCGCCGCCGCGGTGGCAACCGACGGTTCGACCGCGTTCGCCAATTTCAACCCCGCCGGCGTGCTGACGATCAACGCGGCGGTGGGCGATGCATCTACCGGCAATATCCAGTTGACCGGCGGCACGGGCGGGATCGCGCTTGCCGGCAACCTGCAGGTTGCCGCCAGTGATTCCATTACCCTGAGTACGACTGGCGGCATCACGCAGACCGCCGGGGGGATCCTGGCGAGCCCGCTGCTGGTCGTCTCGACGGGATCGGCGTCGTTGACCGGGGCCAACACAGTGACCCAGCTCGCGGCACAGCTCAGCGGTGCGGGGTCGAGCCTGACATTCAACAACGCGGCGGCGGCGCTTGCCGTCGGCACCGTCTCTGGAGTGTCTGGCATCACGACGAATGCCGGCGACGTCTCGCTGACGACGACGACCTCCGGCGGCATCGCGCTCAATCAATCGATCGCTGCGGCGGGGAATACGGTTACGATCGACTTGGCTGGGACGCTCAGCCAGGTCGCCGGCAGCAGCATCACCGCCGCCGCACTGGCGAGTGCCGGCGTGGCCGGCAACGTCTCGCTGCTCGGCACTGCGAATGCGATCAGCAACCTCGATGCCTTCACGGCGACAACCGGCAATATCGCGATCAACGATTCGGTGGCTCTCGGCATCGCCGGCAATGTGACCGCCACGACCGGCAACGTGTATCTGGCGAACTCTTCGGCGGCCGGCATCACGTTTGGTGCGTTCACCGTTGCGTCGGTGGCCGGTGGCACGGTCGGGCTGCAGACCAACGCCCTGGCCAATCTCGGCGTGACGGGGGCGACGGGCCAGGCGAACGCCGGTGCGACCGGCACGTTCGAACTGGCGCCCAATACCGCCAATCCCGTGACGCTGGGCAAAGCGACCGGCCTGTCGTTGACCAATATGACCGGCATCACCGCCGGCACATTACGCATCGGCGCCGTGACACAGCCTGGCAGCGCGTCGCCAACGATTATCGCCAACGCGATCGGCGTCACGGGCGCGTTCGACCTGGGCGGCGCCGATCTCGATCTGCAGACCAGTGGTGCAATTACGCAGACCGCGGCCTTGACCACCGTCGGCAGGCTGACCGGCACTGCCGCGTCCGCGACACTCAATCAGGCCAATGCGATCAGCAATCTTGGCAGCTTCGCCGCGACCGATGGCGATTTTCTGCTCGCCGACGGCGGCCTGGCCGGCAGCTTTACCGTGTCCGGTCCGGTCACCGGCAGCAACGTGACGATCAGTGGCGCGACGGCGCTCAACGTGACCGGCAGCATCGGCGCCATCGGCACGGTTACGCTGAATGACGTTGGCATCGCCCTGGGCAATGGAGCGATCGTCACCGGCCCGCTGGTGCAATTGATCGGCGGCGCCGGCGGAATCGCGATGGCCGGCAATTCCGCGATCGGTTCGACAACTGGCACCGTCGACATCACTTCGGCGGCCGGCATGACCGAGGCAGCGACCAGCGTCATCACCGCGGGCACGTTGCTGAGCAGCGGTGCGCCGGTTGGCAGCTATAGTCTGCGCGGCATCGGCAACGCCGTGGCCAATGTCGGCAACTTCGCAGTGGGCGGCAGCGGCAATTTCGACCTGGCCGACGCCTCGGCGCTGACGGTGGCCGGCACCGTTTCCGTCGCAGGCACGTCCAGCCAGGTCTATCTGCAATCGTCGAACGCCGGTGGCATCACCATCGGAGCTGGGGGCGCCGTCACGGCGCCAGGGGGTTCGTCGCTCGCGTCGTTCCGGACCGACGCATTCGGCGTCACCGGTGGCGGTTCCGTCAGCGGGGCGATTTTCGAACTTGCACCGAACACCACGGGCAGCACGGTTACGCTGGGGGCCAGCGGCGGCGGTCTGTCGCTGACGTCGATGACGGGCATCACGACGGGCAACATTCGCATCGGCGCGGTGACGCTGCCCGGTGGCGGCACGCCGACCACGGCAGGCGCCCTCAATGTCGGCGGCACGTTCGCGACCGGCGCGACAAACCTGATTCTCGATGCATCGGGTGCGGTGACCCAGGCCGCGCCGCTTGTGGGCAACGGTCATCTGAGCGGCACTGCCGCCAGCTATGTCCTGATGAATACCGCCAACGCGTTCTCGCAAATCAACGGTTTGACCGCGACCGGCGGCAATATCCAGCTGTTCGATGCGGCCGCGGCGCTGCTTGGCTCGGTGTCGGCGACAGGCAACATCTATTTCGCCGATCCCACCACTTCCGTGGGCCTCGGCACGGCTCTGTCGGCTGGCGGCACGGTCGGCCTGCAGGCCGACAACCTGACGGTCGCCCCCTTAGCCACTATAGCGGCGCCGACGTTCGAGCTGGCACCGCTCACGCCGGGCACAGCGATGACACTCGGCTCGACCGGCGGATTGTCGCTTGCCAGCCTGTCCGGCATCAGCGCGACCAGCGTGCGACTCGGCGCGGTTACCGTGCCGCTCAGCGGGTTGCAGACGACGGCCGGATCGATCTCGATCGGCGGCAATTTCGGCAGTGGCGGCGTGGCGTTGCAACTCGACACGCTGGGCACGATCAGCGAGTTGGGCGCATCCGCGCTGACTGCCTCGACGCTGACCGGCAATGCGGTGACCGGCGTCAACCTGGGCAACGCCAACGCGATCAACAACCTCGGCAGCTTCAACGTCAGTGCCGGCACATTGACCCTGGCCGATGGCGGGATCGCGGGCAACCTGAGCGTGGGCGGTCCGGTGACCGCCAGCAGCATCGCGATCAGCGGCGCACCCGGCATCACCGTCGGTGGCAGTGTCGGCGCCACCAGCACGGTATCGCTGGCATCCGGCGCCGGCGGCATCGCGCTTGGCACCGGCGCGATCGTTACCGGTGCAACCATTGATCTGAACGGCGCGGCCGGTGGCATAGCGCTCGCCGGCAATGCCATCCTGGGCACCATCGGCGCCATCGTCGATCTCACCACGACCGGCGTCGGCGTGACGGAGGCAGGCGTCTCCGGCATCACCGCGGGCACACTTCGGAGCACCGGCGGGATCAGCGGATCGGCCAATCTTCCACTCGGCGACAACAACATCTTCAACCTCGGCAGCATCGCCGTCGGCGGCAGCGGTTCGTTCGCGCTGAACGACAACGGCCATTCGGGCGCGCTGGACGTGATCGGTCCGGTCACTGCCGACACGGGTGCCGGTACCGTATCGATCACCGGCTCGCCGACGCTGGTGGTGGTCGGCAGCATCGGCGCTGCCTCGACGATCGCGCTGACCGGCGGGACGCTCGACTTCGGCACCGGCGCGTTGATCGCGGGACCGACGATCGATCTGTCCGCCGGGCCTGGCGGCATCGCGCTGACGGGCAATGCGTCGGTGGGCAACAGCGGCGCGATCGTGGATCTGACGACGACAGGCGGCGGGGTAGCCGAGGCGGCGACGGCGGTGATCGCAGCGGGCACGTTGCAGAGCACGGGTGGTATTGGCGGCGCGGTCAACCTTCTGGGTGTCGGGAATGCGGTTGCCAATGTGGGTTCGCTGGCTGTGGCGGGCGGCGCGTTCGACCTGATCGACACCGGCAACCTTGGCGTGGGCGGCAAGCTGACCGCGAGCAGCATCACGATCGATGACGGCAGCGGCCTGCTGACCGTATCGAACAGCCTGATTGCCACGAGCGCGATCAGCCTGACCGCGGGCAACATCGCGATCTCGGGCCTGGTCAGCGACGGTGGCACCGGCACGACCGCACTGTTCGCCAATCTGGGCGCGATCAGCGAAACAGGTACGCTGATTGCAGGTACACTGTCCGGCAGTGCAGCAACGGCTGCGACTCTGACCGGCGCGAGTGCGACGACCAACCAGGTCGCGACAGTCGCCAATTTCAATGCGGCGGGCTTCACGCTGGACGACGGCAAAAGCCTTAACGTGACCGGCGCGCTTTCCGGCGGCCCAAGTGCCACCGTGCTCGACACCGGTACGCTGACGATCGCCGCCGGCGGTACGGTGACTGCGGCGGCGATCGGCCTCACCGGGGGCGACATCGCCATTCCGGGTCTGGTGACGGACGGCGGCGCCGGCACCACCAGCCTTGTGGCCAACACCGGCACGATCGGTGAGACCGGCACGCTGGTATCCGGCACATTGTCGGGCAGCGCGGTGGGCGCCGCGAGCCTGACCGGAACGACAGCGGTCACCAACCACGTCGCCGCCCTGGGCAACTTCACCGCCGGGGCCTTCACGTTGAATGATGGCAGCCCGCTGATCGTCGCCGGTACCCTGTCTGCCGCACCCAGTGCGACGATACTCGACAGCGGCAACCTGACCGTGAGCGGCAGCATCGTCAGCACGAACAGCGTGAACCTGACGGCCAGCAGCATCGCGATTTCCGGTTTTCTGGCCGACAGCTTCGGCACCACCACGCTGATCGCCAATGCAGGGTCGATCGACGAAACCGGCACGCTCGTGGTCGGCACTTTGACTGGCAGCGCAACCGGTGCCGCGAATTTCTCCGGCGCTGCTCCAGGAACGAATACCATCGTTCACCTGGGCAGCTTCACTGCGTCCCCATTCACTCTCGATGACGGCGTCGCCCTCTCAGTTGCCGGTCCTGTCGTCAGCGGTTCGAGCATCACCATCACCGATGAAGGCTTTCTTGCCGACGTACCCTCGCTCTCAGTGACCGGCACGATCGCGGCTCCGGCAGTGAGCCTTACGGCCGACAGCATGGCGATCGCGGGCGAAGTGACAGACGGCGGGGCGGGAACGGTGGCGCTGATCGCCACATCGGGCACGATCGGCGAAACGGGAACGCTGATTGCCGGGACGCTGACCGGCAGTTCGACTGGCGGCACCAGCCTGACCGGAGCGACGGCGACCACCAACAAGGTAGCGGTACGTCGGCAACTTCCTGCGCCCCCGGCTTCACACTTGACGATGGCGCTGGTCTGACCGTGACCGGAGCGCTGGTCGGTGGACCGAGCGCCACGGTGCTCGACCAAGGCACCCTGACGGTCGCCTCGGGCGGCACGGTGTCGGCAACCGCCGTCAGCCTGACAGCCGGCAATATCGACATTGCCGGGCTGGTCACCGACGGCGGCGCGGGTACCACCAACCTCGTCGCCAACCTCGGCCCCATCAGCGAACCCGGCACACTGATCGCCGGTACACTCTCGGGCAGCGCGGCGGCAGCGGCGACGTTCTCGGGTGCCACGCCGACAATCAATCAGGTCGGCACGGTGAGCCACTTCTCCGCGGCGGGCTTCACGCTCGACGATGGTACGGATCTGACCGTAAGCGGCAACCTGATCGGCGGCCCGAACGCCACGGTATTGGACAATGGCTCACTGACGATCGGCGCCGGCGGCACGCTATCCGCCGCGGCGATCGCATTGACCGCGCAACAACATCGGCATCGCCGGGCGTCGTGACCGACAGCGGCGGCGGCACCGTCAACCTGGTCGCCGACGCTGGCACGATCACGGAAACAGGCACGCTGGTCTCCGGCACTCTGACCGGCAGTTCGACCGGTGCCACGAACCTGGTCGGGCAAACCCCGACAACCAACCAGATCGCCGCGCTTGGCAACTTCTCGGCGACCGACTTTGTGCTGAACGATGGCATCGGCCTCGCGGTGAACGGCACGCTGAACGGTGGCCCGGCCGCAAGCATTGTCGATAACGGCAACCTGACGATCGGCGGCACCGTTACCGCGAGCGCCATCGGCCTGACCGCGGGCAACATCAGCATCCCCGGTGTGGTGACAGACGGCGGCGGCGGAACGGTCGGCCTGATCGCGACTACCGGCTCGATCGGCGAAACCGGCAGCCTGATTGCCGGCACGCTGTCCGGCAGCGCGGTCACCACCGCAAGCCTGACCGGCAGCAACCAGATTGCCACACTGGCCAACTTCACCGCTGCCGGGTTCGCACTGAACGACGGCGCGGCGCTGTCGGTCAGTGGCGCGCTGGCGGGCGGTGCGACTGCCACGATCACCGACGCAGCGGGGCTGACTGTCGGCGGCAGCATCACGGGCAATGCGGTGGCGCTGACTGCGACCAACATCGCCATCCCCGGCGCGATATCGGCGGCGGCGGCGGGACGGTGGGTCTGATCGCCACAACCGGGACAATCGGCGAAACCGGAGCGATCACTGCCGGCACATCTGTTCGGGCAGTGCTGCGGGCGCCGCCGGTTTCAACGGTTCCAACAGTGATCGCGGCGCTGGGCAACTTCTCGGCGAACGACTTCACGCTGGCCGACGGCACGAACCTCACCATCACCGGCGCTGTGAATGGCGGACCGTTCGGCCAACTCGATGTCGCCGGCATCTGACCGTCGATGGCCTGCTCACCGCCAGTGCAATCGACATCAACGCCAGCGGCGGCATCGCCATCCCCGGCGCGGTGCAGGGCGCGAACAGCGTCAACCTCGTCACGGCCGGGGCGATCACGGAAACCGGTTCGCTGATCACCAATCTGCTGACCGGCAGCGCGGGTGGTACGGTCGATCTGACGGGGAATGCCGGCGGCACCGGCAATCAGGTGCAGCAACTTGGCAGCTTCTCCGCCAGCAGCTTCAGCCTGAACGATGGCACCGGCCTGCTGATCAGCGAACACTGACCGCGCCCTTCATCGCCATCAATGCAACGGGAAATCCGATAACGTCCTCGCCAACGACGCGACGATAGTGACCGGTGGCACGGCAAGACCGACCGGTGCCGTCACCAGTTTCCCGACTGCCTCGACCAGTCCGGTCGGCGCCTTCCTGAGTTCGGGGAGTTCACCCAGCAGGGCAACAGCTTCGTTTCCGGCATCGGCGGTGGTCCGAGCATCCTCAGGATCGAGTGGCACGGGCAATATCACCTTCGATCAGATCGGTGGGCTGCACGGCCCGACCACCTGGCTGATCCTTGGCATCGCTACCGGTCAGGCCACCGGCAACGTGTTCGTCCAGAGTCTCGACGTGGTTCGCCGCGGCGCGCGATCCGGCAGCACCACGCTGACCGGGTCGGTGGCCGGGCTCACGGTCCGGCGGCGGCGGGCGCCGCGGGCATCCAGCCGAGGCCCGAACTCCAACTTCCGCTTCAATTCCTGCCCGATCCATTCGGTGAACTGCGTGCTGCTGCCGACCCAGGGGGTGCCGACGGCCAATCCGCTGAACGACATCGACTTCGGCTCGCTGTTCAACCCGGACGATCAGGACGACCTGCTGCTGCCTATCGTCTCCGACCAGGACTATTGATCATGCGCGCAAACACGCGCATTCCGCCTGCTGCCGCTGCTGGCTTCGCTGCTGCTGTTCGCCTGCCAGACGCCGCCGCCCGATGCCTATGTGAAGGGCGGCGAGAATACTGCCAAACCGGCGGCGCAGGTGGCGATCGGCAAGAACTCGGTGGGCGAGGACTGCACGCAGCAGGCCGAGCGCGGGCAGAGCGCCGATGTGTTCTGCGGCACCTGGCAGCAGCCGAGCGCGCGTGTTCGCTCGGGCGGCGCGGGCACCGCCGGCGAGCTCGCGCAGCTTGCCACGGCCAGCCCGTGGCGCACCGGCATCGACAGCCGCTTCCGTTGCGAGCCGCCGGTCGCCACCACGATCCTTGGCGGCCAGCCGGCCGAACTGATGCAGTGCACCCGGCTGGTCGGCGGCTGGGCGCATGTCGCCATGGTGTCGCTGGTGAATGGCACGATCTGGTACGCCGATGGCGTGCTGCCGGCGGCGCAGGTGATGGAACGCTCGATCGGCGTGCTGTCCGGCGTGTCGCGCGCGGACGCGGTCGCGCCGACTTCGGGCGCCGATGCGCTGCTGGCCAGCCGGCTCGCCGCCAAGGCGTTCAGCTCCGGCGATATCGGCCAGTTCGACGGGCTGATGGCCGCCGGCACGCGCGCCAATCTGGCGGACAATCCGGGCGCGGCGGAGACTGCGTTCCGCGCCGCCCTCGCTTTGCAGCAGAAGGCGCTCGGCAAGGACAACCCGAATACCGCGACCGCGCTGATGTCGCTGGCGCTGGAGCTTTCCAATGAGGGCCGCTACGCCGAGGCCGATGCGATGTTCGCCGACGCCGGGCAAACTGGTGCCGGCGTCGGAGGATGCCACCGCACAGGCCCGGCTGCTGCACTATCGCGGCCTGGACGCGATGAACCAGGGCCAGCTTGAACAGGCGTTGACGCTGCTGACCCAGGCGGATGCCGCCTATGCCACGGAATCCCCGCCGATGCGCTGAGCGGCCGCGGGCACGCGCGGCTCAGACGGCCAATCCTTTCGTCCGGAGCCGGGCAGATCCGTCTGGCCGACTTGCTGCCGAGCCAGGACCTGCGTGACCGATCCCAGGGCGCAGTCGGCACTGCTCGGCTTGATCGAGGTACGCCGCAACCGCGGCGTGGTGCTGCGCATCATGGGGCGGCCGCAGGAAGCCGATGCGGTGCTGCAATCCGCGACCGATCTGGCGCGCGGCAATGGGCTGGCGCGGCCGATCCTCAATGCTCGCCTGTATCGCACCAGCGGCGTGGCGGCGGCCGCGCAGGGCGCAGGACGATCAGGCGCTGGCCGACCTGCTGCAGTCGACCGCGGCTTTCGACCGCTCGCTGCCCGGATCGAAGCCGCTGGCCGACACCTATCTGCTGCGTGCGCGTGCAATTGGTGAAGGGCGGCCAGGCTGACGCCGCGTTGCCGATCTGCCGCAACGCCGTGCAGTCGCTGGCCGCGCTGAAGGCCGGCACCACGCCGGTGCTGATGGCGTCCGTGCCTGGACGTCTATGCCGCGGAGGCGGCACAGCAGAAGGACCAGAAGCCAGACGCTGCTGGCGGAGATGTTCACCGCCGCGCAGCTCGCGCAGGGCGGCATCACCAGCCAGCAGATCGCCCAGGCCACGGCGCGGCTGTCGGAGAATTCGCGCGACCCGAAGGTGGCGGAGGCGATCCGCCACCGGCAGGACGCGTCCGCCAGGCTGTCGGAGCTTTATCGCCAGCGCGACGAACTGGCCGATGCGCAGCGCCAGGGCGCGACCATCGCGCCGACAGCAACCACCGGCGCCGACCTCGACAAGCAGATCAGCGACGCGCAGGCTGCGCTGGCCGACGCGGACGCGGCATTGCAGGCGGCGTCGCCCAATTACGGTCAGCTGGTGCAGCAGGTGGTGCCGGCGAAGGACGTGTTCGCGCGCGCTGCATCCCGACGAGGCGTTCGCCGCCATCTACGCTGAGCGAGGACGATGGCTGGGTGTTCCTGCTGCGCAACGGCACCATCACGGTGTCGAAGGTCGATGGCGGCGTGAAGGAGATTGCCGAACTGGTGCGCCGGATTCGCGCCGGCATCGAGCTGACCACCGACCAGCTTGCCGACCTTCGATATCGCCGATGCGCAGAAGCTTTATCAGCTCACGCTCGGCGGCGTGGCCGGCTCGCTGGACGGGGTGAAGGCACTGGTCGTGGCTCCGGCCGGGCCGCTGCTGTCGCTGCCGTTCGACGTGCTGCTGACCGGGCCGGCCGATGCCACGCGCGCTGGCCGATGCGCCGTGGCTGGTGCGCAAGTTCACCCTGGCGCACGTGCCGGCGCCGTCCAATTTCGTTTCGCTGCGCAAGATCGCCACAGGATCGCGCGCGTCGCATCCGTGGTTCGGCTTCGGCGACTTCCGTCCGGTGACGCTGGCGCAGGCGGAGAAGACCTTCTCCGGCCCGGGCTGCGGCGAAAGCGCCAAGCTGCTCGCCGGCCTGCCGCCGCTGCCGTATGCACGCAAGGAGCTGGAGGCGGCGCGCGCGCTGCTCGGTGCCGATGCGTCCGACGAGTTGCTCGGGCCCGGCGTTCACCGCCGATGCGGTGCTGAAGACGAGGCTGAAGGACTACCGCATCCTGCAGTTCTCCACCCACGCCTTGCTGCCCGCCGAACTGCGCTGCCAGAGCGAGCCGGCGATCGTCACATCGGCGCCGCCAAATGCGACCGATGCATCAGGCGCGCTGCTGACCGCGTCGGAGGTTGTGGGCCTCGATCTGGACGCCGACCTGGTGATCCTGTCGGCCTGCAACTCGGGCGGTCCCGGCGGCACCACGGCGGGCGAAAGCCTGTCCGGCCTGGCGCGCGCGTTCTTCTATGCCGGCGCGCGGTCGCTCGCGGTGACGCACTGGTCGGTCAATGATCAGGTGGCGGCCTTTCTGGTGGCCGACACGCTGCGCCGCATGCAAGGAGAACCCGAACCTGGGCATCGCCGGCGCGCTGCGGAACGCGCAGCTCGCGATGCTGGCCGATGCCGGCAAGGGACTGCCGGCCGAGATCGCGCATCCGTTCTTCTGGGCGCCGTTCGCGGTGATCGGCGAAGGCGGCGAGCGTGGACCCGTCGACTGCCGAACGCCACGTTTCACCAAGGACGCTGGCCGGTCTATAAGCTCCGCCGAGACGCGGAACGGAAAGCGGCATGGAGACCATCGAGGCCCTCGGCAAGTACGAGATCAAGCGACCGCTTGGCCGCGGCGCGATGGGGACGGTCTACGAGGGCTGGGATCCGATCATCGCGCGTCGCGTCGCGATCAAGACGGTGCGCCTGCCCGATGCCTCCGATCCGGAAACCGAGGAAGGGCTGGCCCGGTTCCGCCGTGAGGCGCAGGCGGCCGGCCGGCTGACGCATCCCAACATCGTCGGCGTGTTCGACTACGGCGAGACCAGCGAGCTGGCCTACATCGTGATGGAGTTCGTCGACGGGCCGCCGCTGAAGGACGTGCTCGACAAGCACGAGCGCTTCGTGCTGGCGGACATCGTCCGCATCATGGAAGACCTGCTGGCCGGTCTGCAGTTCAGCCATGAGCGCGGCGTGGTGCATCGCGACATCAAGCCGGCGAACGTCATGCTGACCGCGTCGGGCCAGGCGAAGATCGCGGATTTCGGCATCGCCCGGATCGAGAGCAGCTCGATGACCCAGGCCGGCACCGTGCTGGGCACGCCGGCCTACATGTCGCCCGAGCAGTTCATGGGCCAGGTGGTGGACGCGCGCACCGACATCTATTCGTCGGGGGTGCTGCTGTATCAGTTGCTGACCGGCGAGCGGCCGTTCGAGGGCGGCATGTCGGCGATCATGCACAAGGCGCTGAACACCGAGCCGCCGTGCGCCGTCGCAGCTTTCGGTGACCGCGCCGCCGGCGTTCGACGCCGTGGTGCGCCGGGCGATGGCGAAGCGGCCGGAGGACCGGTTTGCCACGGCGACAGCCTTCATCGAGGCGGTGCGCACGGCGGTGGCGAACCCGGTGGAAGCGGTCGAGCGAAGACGAGGCGACGATGGTCGCGGCGCCGGTGCCCGGGCGGGGGACCGCGGCTTCGCTGCCGCCGGCCGCTTCGGTCGTGCAGCCAGCCTCGCGCTCGCCGGTTGCGATGATCGCGATTGCGGCTGTCGTGCTGCTGGCAGCGGTTGGCGGCGGGACATGGTGGTTCTTGCTGCGCTCGCCCGTGCCGATGCAGACCGCCGCCATTGCCGTATCGCCGGTTGCGCCGGTGCCAACACCCTCGCCAGCGTCGCCTCCGTCCACGGCGGCTTCGTCCGCAGGCACGCCACCCTCACCCAATGCGGTCACACCGAGCGCGCCTGCAACGGTTGCAGCTGGCACCGATCAGCGCTCCGGCCGCGGCAACGCCTGCGCAAGCGAACCAGCCGATCGCAGCGGCCATACCGACGCCGCCGGCACGCCGTCACGCCCACCGCGCCGTTGTCTGTGCCGGTCGCCACGCCAGCCCCGCAAGCTGCCTCATCGGCGGCGCACACCGAGCAGCAGCAGTTAGCCATGGCTGGCCTGGACGGTGTGCGCCGGCAGGTCGCCGATTGGGCCGGCAGTCAGAATTGCGCATTGCTGGGCGGCAACGTGGGTGATGGCGGGTCGGTCGATTTGACTGGCCTGGCGGGCGATCGCTACCTCGATGGATTGCGACAGGGAGCCGATGCGATTGCGCCGGCTGGCCAGATCGATTGGCGGGTGCAGGGCGTCGATCAGGTGTTCTGCCCCGCGCTGAACCTGCTGCATCCGCTGGTCCCGGCATTCGGCGCAATCGGCGGCCCGCGGCTCGGCCTGCAGATGGCGGATGGCAAGACGCGGCTGCACGATGGCGATCCGGTGCGCGTGCAGCTTGTCATGCCGGATTTCGCCAGTCGGCTACGGGTCGATTACGTCGCGCATGATGGCTCGGTGCAGCATCTGTATCCGCAATTGGCCGATCCGAAGGATGGCATCGCGGCCGATCCGCCACGGACCTTTGCTGCCGGCGAACCGGTCAATTTGGGGCATCCGTCCTGGACCATCGCCGAGCCTTACGGCACCGACATGATCATCGCCGTCGCATCATCGGAGCCACTGTTCGAGCGTCCACGTCCGAGCAACGCGGAAACCGCGAGCGTTTATCTACGGGATTTGCAGGCGGCGATCGACCGTGCGCGGCAGCGCGGGGTTCGACTGGCCGGCGCGGCGGTGACGCTGGATGCATTGCCGAAGTGATGGGTGAACGCGCCAAAGATGCTGGCGTTTATTTTCATTGCGAATTCCGCACCGGTCGCTGGCTGAACGGCCCCGGATAGTCGCACCCACCAGGATGTCGGCAGTGGTGTAGACGAGGCAGCGGTGTATTCGCCCACACCCGGCGGCATACGAAACGGCGCGCTACTGCGCTGACACGGCTTTCGGGTAGCCAGCCAGGACGTCGTGCAGCCAACCAGGCGGCATGCCGGCCAGAAAACGCCCTGCAGTTCGGCCAAACGGTCCGACGTCAGGTCGGCCATTGCAGGGGTGAAAAACAACGGGTCACGGGTGAACATCAGATAGGCCTGCATTTCGTTGTACATCAGTTCTTCTTCGCCGGCGTCGTACTCCTCGCTCCCGAGGAAGCGACGAAATGCGGTGCGCTCCGGTTCCGTGAGCGCCGTCAGCCAGAAATCATGCACGTAGGCGGCATAGACCGGATTGCTGAAGAACTCGCCGTGCGACAGTTCATGACGCAGGATCGCAGCTCGCGCGGTGGCAGTCACCTTTGTATCGGAACCGACGGCGGGCAGCGATATCAGGCCTGCGTTGGCACCTGGGGTGAACCAGTCTTCCTGACGCAGCAGGGCGCGCAGCGTCTCTTCCTGAGGATCCAGCTTGATGTGCTCGCTGTCCGCCAGCGCAAAAAAGCGTACCAGCGACGCCGCGGCATAGTCATGACCATAATAGAATGTTTCGACCGTGTCGCCCTCGGCGCGGATCGCCGCGTCGAGCTCGTGGTCGGTCAATACGCGATCACGCGGCAGTCCAGCCTTCTCGATCAGCGCCGCCACGCGGTTCAACATCATCCCCTGTTCGTGCAGCGAAGCAAAATCCAGCACGAGGATTCGTGGATTGTCGGCAAAGCGGAAGATGGTGAGGCCGGTCGGAACATCATCGAGTATCTGCTGTTCAGTCGCGGTCTCGATGCGAAAAGCCGGGCGAGGCCGGGACGCCGGGCGGCGCGCTTATTGGCGCGGGCGCGGCGGTGACGGCGGGCGGCGCGGCCGAGCGTGGCCAGAGCAGCCAGCCGCCAACCGAACCGGCGAGCAGGACGGCCACGAGCGGCGACGGCGGCCAGCGATCTGCCATGCCCAGGGCGCTGTGGGGAAGCGATGCGGACGGTGTCGTCGAGATCCGGCTTGGCCGGCCTCATGCAACGGCTTCCGGCGCGGCGCGGCTTAGGCGCCCAGGTTGATCACCTGCACCCGGCGATTGCGCGGCTCCGGCGTCTGTGGCGGCGTCTGGACGAGCAGGCCATCCTCACCCATGCCGACGGCCTGAAGTTTGCTCGGGTCAACGCCAAACTTCTTGGCGACATAGTTCACCACGGCCTCGGCGCGCCGCTCGGACAGGGCGTGATTGTACATCCTGCGAGCCAACCGTGTCCGTGTGACCTTCGATGCGGAACCGGTAACCCGCGAGGTCCTTGCTGCTAAGCGCCTGGCCCAGCGCATCGAGCGTATGGATTGCGTCAGGTGTCAGGTCGGCGGAGCCAGCCGCGAAATTGACCGTCAGATTGACCGCTGGGCCACTGATGTGAGCAGGTGCGGATGACGCGGCTTCGGTCACTGGCCGACTGGAGGCAATGCGTGGCTGCTGTGTCGGGGAAGGCGTTGCGCTTGCCGCGCCACCCGCTGGCGCGAGCCGGATTCCGCGGGTGCCGCCAAGCACTAGGTTGCCGCTCGGCCGCAGCGAATTGATGATCTGGTCGGCGGACGGATTGCCCTGAGCCAACGCCGGAAGGCTGCCGAAAACGAGCGGAACGACGATGATCGAGGCTATCAGGGAACGCACGGGTTCAATCCTCCGGACTTATTACGGCGTTATAGCATGGAACCAATCCGATGCGAGACATTGTGAGGCCGTGCAAGGCTGCGTCAGAACACACCCTGCGCGTGCAGGATTGGCACGCGCACCTGTAGGCATCGGGTCAGCACCTGGTGCAGTTGGCCGCGTGCCTCCCCTTCCAGGCTGCCGCCGATGTGCCTGATCCAATCGTCGATATTCGCTTCATCTTCGCCCACGTGCACTCGCTCCAGAACGTACAGGTCGAACAGGCTGCACGGCGCGCCCGCGCCAAGCACGTAGCTCGCGGCGGCGACCGTGCGTCCGAGGTTCTCGGTGCGCATGAGCTTAGCCGCCATGACCCGGTTGAAGCGTAACGCCTGGCGCGCTGGTTCAACGCCGGCCCGTAACGCCGGCTCTGCCAGATCGAGGCCGAGCAGGATGCCGATCAACTCCGCCGGGTTGTCGCGCTTGCCCTCCAGCGTGGGCAGGTTGAGCAGGTCGTCGACCCGCCGAGGTCCGGCAGCCAGCGCATTGGTGATGGGACCGTAAAAGGCACGGTTCAGTTCGGCGCGGCCCGCCGCCATCGGGGCCTCGAACGGCATCTCTTCGGGACTGATGTTCAGCGATAGCGACACCTCCATCAGCGTGGCGTCGCGGATGGCCGGGTTCATCCGCCGCGCGCCGCGCACGAATAAATCGTGGCGCAACGAACGTTCCAGACAGGCGTCCTTGATCAGTTCGCGAATCAGCGGATCGTCGAAGCGCTGTGCCACTGCGCGCTGTTCGGGTGTGAGCGTGAGGTCGGGGAAATTCTCCAGCAGGTTGCCCGCCCCGACCCACTCCAGCTTGGCGTCGGCAAATGCAGCTGGCGACGTCGGCGTGAAAGCATGGCGCCCAGGCGTCGTTCATGTACTCGTGTGCCAGATATTGCGGCGGCAGCGAGTCCAAGTGACTGATCAGCGAATTCAGCCAGGGCGAACGAATAAGTTGGACAGCATCGGCGTCCCATAACGCCTTCACCACTTTCAGACCCTCTTCGGCCTGGCGGTCGCTGCGCGAACTCAGCCGCATGCCGCACTCGCGCAACATGTGTTGCATCCCCAGCGCGGGTCCCCAGGCAGGCAGCGCATTGTAGCTGACGTGGACCACGCCACCTGGCGTCACCTTGCCACGCAGCAGTCGCACGATGCCCGCCTGCACGGCAGGCGGCACCCAGCTCCACAGGCCGTGCATGCTGACGAAGTCCGCTTCCGGTATCCGGGCCGCGGCGGGATCCTCCGCCAACGTCGAAAGGTCAGCTTCGATGAAGCTGACATTGTCGATCGCGGCTTCCACGGCCCAGGTGCGCGCCGCCGCGATATGCGCCGGGTTGAAGTCGATCGCGGTGACCTTCCAGCGCGGGTTGCTCGCCGCCAGGATCAATGCGCCGAAGCCCTGTCCGCAACCAAGCTCCAGATAACTGACCGGATCGTCGGGGCCTGGAATGGGTGAAGCCACGCCGCCCAGCAAACATGCCAGCGACATCATTGCCGGCGACTGCTGGCGATAGTAGCCGGCCAGGTAGGTGATGTCGGTCACGTAGCCGCCGCCCCATCCGCTCATGCCGCCCGCTCCATCTTGCGCCAGTCGACCCGCTGCGCCTCAATGACCTCAGCTTCAAAGATCGCATCCGCGGCATCCTGGCGTTGGATAACGCCGCCTGCCGGTCCGGGAACCCAGGTGTTCCATCCCAGTCTTGGCGGAGGATCAGCGGTTGCGGTCAACAACAGCGGCGGCACTTCCAGCGCCGCCAGCACCGGATTGATGGCAAACCCCAGCTCAAAGCCGATATAGGCGCGCACCAGCGACACCAGCCGGTGCAATGCGACACGGTCGGGCAACAGCCGCTGGAACCCCTGCAGATCGAGTGGCCCGATGCGCAGGATTATACGCGCCTGCGGATCCCAGGCGCGTATACCCGCAGCCGCATCGACGCCCAGCCGGCACCACGCCCCATTCGCGGACAATCGTGTGCGCTGATCAGGCGGCAACGGCAGCCATGCGCCGGCGAATTCCACCACTTCCACTTTCATGCCGAGCCAATCGGACATCAGGGCTCCCAGCCGATCGGCCGACCGCGGGCGCAGTGCGAACAGCCCAGCGTAGTGCAGCAGCGGTTCAGCGCCTGCCGCCAGGCGGTCGGTGAGATGCGCCGTGCCGTAGCCGGTGAGCGCCAACAATACCTGGGTCACCTGGTCCGGCCCGATGACCTTGCGCTGCAACGCGGCCTCAGCCGACCTGGCCGGGCGGTACTTGATGCCGGCGCCAGCGAAGAACGCGATGAAGCGATGCGCCAACAGGTCTAGGAAGTCGCGCAACGCCGTCGAGCGTGCCCGGATTGTTTGGGTAACGATCTCGGAATAGTAGCGCGGCAGGACACCTGAGGGACCGGTCAGGCCCATCAGGCCCACCGTCACGACCGGCAGCGCATCACCCTGCTGCCTGACCTCGAGCACATCGGACGGCGGATAGACCAGACCCGCCGGCGAGCGAAACCGCATTGCATCAGCCGGATCCGACGCCTGCCTGGACTTTGTCAGCACCCGTACCGCGGCGTCGAAGCGAAACCTTCGCGGCATCGACTGTAGCGTGGTTAGCGCGGAGCGGTCTTTCATGCCTATTGCTCTGGGGCAAGAAGGCCATGGGGCTTTGCCCCCTGCACCCCCAGCAAGGGCCGGCGGCCCTTGCATCCCATTTTTGGTCTTCGCTGAAGGGGGTGGGCTGGTTGGTGCGGGCAACAGCGGTGTAGCCCACCCCCTTCAGCGAAGACCAGGATCGGGGTCCAGGGGCCGACGGCCCCTGGCGGGGGTCCAGGGGGCGGAGCCCCTTGGCCTTCTTGGCCCCGAGGTCATGCGAGCACACGGGTGCCGCTGCGGGCCGGCCAGGCGGCGGCGACGTCGGGACGGCCGCGCAACGTGACGCGGGTGCGCGTGAAGCTGTTGATGGTGCCGTGGAGTGCAAGGAAGCGTTCCAGCACCGCGGCAAGCAGATAGAGCCCGCCGGTCTGCCAGGCGCGCGGATCGAACTCCAGGTTGATGTCCAGGCCGCGGCAGAACCCGCCGGCGCGACCTGGGGCGCGTGCTGTGCCTGGGCCTGCGCTAATGGCGGTGAGTGCCTCGATGCCGGTGCGGGTTTCCGCCGTATCGCGCAAATCGTAGAGTCGGAGCACTTCCTTCAGCGCCCTGGCGCCCTCGGTGCCGCCGGTGACCGAAAGGTGGCCGAGCGACAAATGCGAAACCAGGCGCCAGAAGCCGGCCTCGCGCAGCGGCGGCCGTAGCGTGGGGGTAGCCGCGGTGACCGCGTTCAGTGCCGCGACGGCGGCGGCGCCCTCAACCAGGCGCAGGCGTGGATGGCCACCGCCGAACGGCAGATCGGTCGGCAGGTCGCGATTGACGCAAATGGCATCGATCGACAGCACGGCTTCAGCAGGCTTGGCGGGATCGAAGTCGGGATCGTGGGGCGCGAGGAACACTTCAGTTCCCGGCACGCCGGATGCGGCCGGCCGTCGTGCCACGTGATAGAAGCCGCCGGGAACGCCAGGGTCCGGGATCGCTGTCGGTCAGCCGGTAAAACGGTCGCCACGGACGGAACGACCCGTCGGGCTGTGTTTCGCGCACCCGTTCGACGCTCCAGATTTCCGCCGCGCGGGGGCGGCGCGCATCGGGCACGATACGGTATTCGGTAGCCATGTGGCTGAGCGTCACCGGCTCGCAGCGCTGCGGGAACAGGTTGACCAGCGGGGCGCAGCCGAGTGCCAGCGATTGCGGGCCGATAGTCCGCTCCAGTTCAGGTAGCGAGCGGTCCAGGTAGACGAAGATCTCCAGCCGATTGCCGGCGGATACCAGCGTCTTGGTGTCGATCCGGGTGAAGTCGAAGAACAGGAACTTCTCTGGGAATGCGAAGTATTCGGTGAGCAGGCGGAACCCCGAAAAGCCCCGCGCGGACCATGGCAGAAGCGCCTCGTCCGGCGCGAAGCCGGCGGGTTCGATCGCGCTGCCTGGCACGACGACAGGTTGCGGATCGACGGCGCTGTCGGCGTAGGCAATCGAGATGGCGTGCGCGCCAAGCAACTCGTACAACGCCAGTGTCTGGTTGGCCGGGCCGCGCAGGAAAAAGCGCAATCGATCGATGCCGAGTTGGGTGAAGCTGACGTCGGGCGACACGCATTTGAGGGTGATGCGCAGCAGACCGGCCGCGCCGGCGGCTGCCGGATTGGCGGGGGCCACGATGGGCAGGCCGGACAAGCGGACGTTCTCCACTTCCACTGGCCAGAGGATCACCGGGGCGGTGGTGCGGTAGCGCAGCGTCTCACCGCGCACCGGTTCGGTTTCGATTGCCACGCCAGCTTGCAGGCGGGCCGGGTTTTGCAGTTCCGGTTGGCAATCGAACTGCGCGACCATGCAGGACGGCACAGGGGCCAGGTAATGCGGGTAGAGCAAGCCTAACAGCGCATCGGTCAGTTCGGGGAATTCATCGTCCAGGCGGTGGTGTACGCGGGCCGCCAGGAATGCCGTGCCCTCCAGCAGGCGCGCGACGTGCGGGTCATCGACCGCATCGGCCGAGAGGCGCAGCCGGGCGGCGATCTTTGGATGAGTGTCGGCGAACTCGGCGGCCAGGCGCTTGATGGCATCCAGTTCGCGTTCGTAATAGGGGAGCAGATCGTCAGACATCAGATGCAGTACCAAGCATCCCTTTTCGCTCCGCATCCCCATGCGGGAGGCCGTAGGAGGAGCGGCCTACGCGCCCACTGATGGTGGTTGTACGCACCTCTCCCCTTACACCTTCCCCCAGGGGGAGGAGGAGAAATTGGATTCTGTGGGCTGCCTCCGTGCGCCCGGCATGACGCCGGCGGGATCGATAGCGGGCTCACCCGGCATGGCCTGGCCGCACCACCACATCATCGGTGGTTGGATCGACCAGGGTGTCGAATGTCACCGCCTCGGGTGCCGGTTCGGCGTGCAGCATTGCCTCGATGCGCAGGCGGAGCGTGGTTTCCAGACGTTCCTGGGTATCGACCAAATGCACGCGGACCGACAGGAAGCGTGGCTCGAAGCGTCGGATGGTTTCTTCGATCTCGATACGCAGTTCTTCCTGCCGACGCGCTTCGTTGAACGCGCCAGAGGCGAAGTCGGGGATGCCATAACCGAGTGGTGACGTCGCCAGCTGGGTCATGTGCGCGGGCCATGACCGCCAGCGGCGTCTTGCGTTGAGCAGCGCTTCCAGATCGCGACGCACCGAGTTGCGCAGTGCGACCAGTGAATCGCCCGCCGACACCGGTGGATCGCGCTGCTGATCCGGCGCATCGTCGATCAACCGATCCAGCAGCGGTGCCTGTACACGTGCTGGCGTACCGCGATTGGCGGGACCGGTGCGTCCGCTCATGCGCCGAACCGGATGTTGCCGAGGTCCATCATTGCCACCGCGTCGTCGCCCATCATGAACAGGCGTTGGCCGACGCCGCGCACCGGACCTGGTTCAACCTGCCGCCAATCAGTCTCGCGGCCGAGACGCAGCGCATCGGTCATCGGATCGTCGGCGGCGTAGATGGCGGGCAGATAGACGTCGCCATCCGGCCCATCGGCGACCGACATCGAGGCACGCCGCCACAGCAGGTCGCGCGGTCGCTTGGGTGGATGAAATTCGAGCGTCTGCACGCGTTCGGTGGGAATCCAGAAGTACTTGCCGGTCGTGGTCAGCACCTCGAAGCTGCCGGCCAGCAGGTCGTCCGCATCGCGCAGATCGTCAAACGCAACCTCGCCATGGTGACCCGGCGTGGCCGGGCGCACGGCTTCCGCGGCTTCGGCCTGCCTGGCGGTCTCGGCAAGGTCGCCGGCGCGCAGCGCGACCAATGCGGCGAGTTGCAGGCGCTGCGTTTCGGTCGGATCGGCGAGGAATTCGGGCACCCTGCCGTCACGGAACAACTGCCGCCGTGCGATGTCCGCGCGAATGAGCTGGCGGAATTCCGCTACCACGAGCGCGGTGGTTGGATCGATCGCCGACGCGGCGTCGAGCACCACGTCGGCGCGTTCAAGATTACCCGTGAAGACCAGCAATTCCCCCAGCAGGACGCGGGCGTTGAGATCGGTCGGCGCCTTTCTCAACGCCGCCTGCGCCGCCGTCACAGCTTCATCGAGCTTGCCGGCGCGCAGCAGTGCCGCTGCCGTCTGATCAGTTCCGCTCATGGGTCCCTCATGCATGTCGGCTGCCGCTTATCGACCGGTGAGATCGGTGACAAGCTGGAAGGCGGCGGATATATCGTCGAGCTGATAGTGCGGCTGTAGATGCACGACGCAACCGAAACTGCCTGGTTTGCCCGGCATTTCATTCACGCTGACCCGGCCGGCAACCAGCGGGTAACGCGCGCGGCTGTCGCCGCCCGAGGCAAGATTGCTGTTGCAGTATTGCGTCAGCCAGGCTTGCAGGAATTGCTCGATTTCGCTGGCGGTCTTGAATGAACCGACCATGTGCCGCCCCTTCATCTTGAGATGATGGGCGAAACGCGAGGCACACAGGATCGAGTTGATTTGCGTGGACAGCCGAGAGTTCGCATCCGCTGCATTCGCAGTCGGGCCGAGGTGGCGTTGCGGCGCCAGCAGGCTGCGCACCGAGCCGAACACCAGATCCTCGCTGTAGGGCACCGACGAAACCGGCATCAGGCCGGCCTCGAGCAGGGAACGCTCCTGCCGGTCGTTCAGTACTATCTCAACCGGGCAGCGCACCCAGACATTGTCGGGATCGGTGCGGAACGGCTCCAACGGTAAATTGGTGACCAACCCGCCGCCGACGCGATCGGTTTCCACGCCCCGCACATCGGCTGGCCAGGCGAATTGGGCGAAGGCACGGCCGACCACCGCGGCGAACGCGTAGCCGGCGCTCATCCACACGCGGTGTTCGCCGGTGGGCGCGTACTCTTCATAGCGAAAGCCGTCGGCGCGCGCGCCATCATCCAGCCACGGCGGTCGGGCGAGCACGCGCGGAAGAGCAACCGCAATAAAGCGCATGTCGGGTCGCGATGACAGGCTGCGCCAGCGCGCATGCTCGGCGTTGCGCAGCGGGGCTGCCAGTTCGGTCGATGTGGCCAGGTCGGCAAAGCTGTCGACCTCGAGCAATGCGGGCGAGGCGCCAATTATCAGCGGGGAGAAGGCCGCCGCGGCAACACCAGCCAGCGAGGCAAGCGCGGTGACGTCATCGGTGCGCGCCGTCGGGCTTGGCCGATGCCGTACCTCGTGATCGACCACCAGGAGACCGTAAGGCTCGCCGCCCGGCGTGCCGAACTCTTCCTCATATACCTTGCGGAACAACTGGCTCTGGTCGAATTCGATGGCGCGCTCCAGATCGCGGCAGAGTTCCGGCCAGGCGATGTTCAGCACCTTGACCTTGAGCCGGCTGGAAAGCTCCGTGCCGTCCACCAGCCACGCAACACCACGCCACGATCCTTCCAGCTTGCGCATGCGGTCGTGGTGCAGGATGGCATCGACCTGCTCGGAGAGCATGGCGTCGATCGCGGCGATGTCGCGGTCGAGCGCATCGCGCAGCGCCTGCTCATCGACGCGCAATCGCGCGCCGCGTTGGGGGCCGAACCACCGATCGATCGCATCGCCCGGAGCGGCATTGAGGAAGTCACTGATGGTATCGGCCAGCGTGAGGTCGCGGCTGCCGGCAAAGTGTCCCAACAGCATCGCATCGCGCACCCCTGCCCCGGACACTGATCCTGCGGTGGGTTCTCCGGCCGCCCCGGGGTCGGCATCCGGCGCGGGCGCTTGGGCGGGCAGGTCCACGGCGAGATCGAGTTCGTTCACCGTGCTGCCCGCCTGTCGCGAAGGTCGGCGTTCAGCTCGCGGCGGCCGGAATGCGGGCCACCATGCGCATGCTGGTGGTCAGTTCCTCCATCTGCAGCCAAGGTCGCATATATGCCACCGCGTTGTAGGAGCCCGGCTTGCCGGGAATTTCCCGGACTTCGACGCGTGCCTCGCGCAGCGGGAAGCGCGCCTTCATTTCCTGGCCGGCATTCTCGTTGCCGTTGACGTAGTTCTTGATCCAGCGGTTCAGCCAAGCTCTCGCAATCCGACGCTTCCATGAAGCTGCCGATCTTGTCGCGCGCCATCACCTTCAGATAATGCGCGAAACGGCTGGTCGCCATGATGTACGGCAGCCTGGCAGAGATCGCGGCGTTGGCGGTCGCCTCCGGGCGATCGTATTTCTTCGGCTTCTGTACCGTCTGCGCGCCGAAGAACACCGAGTAGTCGGTATTCTTGTAGTGGCACAGCGGCAGGAAGCCGAGGTTGGAAAGTTCGAATTCTCGACGATCGGTGATGGCGATCTCGGTCGGGCATTTCGCGTCCATGTCGCCATCGTCCGACGTGAACACGTGATACGGCAGGTTCTCCACCTTGCCGCCGCCTTCGGCGCCGCGGATGGCGGTGCAGAAGCCGTACTGCGAGAACGCATTGGTAAGCCGAGCGCCCATCGCGTAGGCGGCATTCATCCAGCAGTAATCGTTGTGGTTCATCGCCTTGGCGGCACCGGCGTCGTCCTGCGGCGCTTCCTCGTAGTCGAATTCGTCGATCGCCTTGGTGGCGGCGCCGTACGGCAGGCGGGCGAGGGTACGCGGCAGTACCAGGTTGACGAAGCGTGCATCCTCGCTGTCGCGGAAGCTGCGCCACTTGGTATAGTCCTGGGTCTCGAAGATCTTGGCGAGGTCGCGCGGCTTGGCGAGTTCGGGCCAGCTGTCGAAGCCGAACATGCCGGCGCCGGCAGCCGAGATGAAGGGTGCGAACGCTGCCGCGGCGACATTGGACACCAGGCGCAGCGTTTCGATGTCGTCCGGGTGCTGCGTCCACTCGTAGTCGCCGATCAGCGCGCCGTACGGTTCGCCGCCCGGTGTGCCGAACTCGTTCTCGTAGATCTTCTTGAACAATTGGCTCTGGTCGAATTCGACAGCGCGCTGCAGATCGCGCGACAGTTCGCGCTTCGGCATGTTCAGCACGCGCAGCTTCATGCCGGTGCCGGTCTCGCTGTTCATCACCAGGTAATGCAGCCCGCGCCAGCTGCCTTCCAGCGCGGTGAACTTCGGGTGATGCATGATGGCGTTGAGCTGATCGGACAGTTTTTGGTCAATGGCGGCGACGGCGCGATCGAATGTGCGGCTGAGGTTCTTGTCGAAGGTGACGGTGCCGGACAGCGCCTGCTCGACCAGGTTCTTTACCAGGTCCTGTGCATGGTCGGGGGTGGTCTGCTTGGTTGCCGCAACAACCTGATCGAGGAAGGATACGCCCTCGGTCGTCGTCGCTTCGGCAGTCTTCGCTGCGGTTTGTGCACCTGACATCGATCAACCCTCCTGCTTGTCCAGCCCTAGCTGGCTCGACAGCGATTTCAGTTCGTCCTGGTTCTTCAACACCTGCTCAAGCAAACCCTCCAGTTCCTCGGAGCGGTCCACCTTGCTCATCAGGTCGCGCAACTTGGCACGCGTCTCGAGCAGCGCGCGCAACGCCGGAACCTGCTGCGCGATGCGTGCGGGTTCGAAATCCTCGATCGAGTTGAACTTCAGATCGACACCCATCTCGCCGCCCTCTTCCGACAGCTTGTTGTCGACCCGCATTTTCAGTCCAGGGGTCATGCCGGCCATGACGTCGTTGAAGTTGTCGCGGTCGATCTGGATGAACTTCCGATCGGCCAGCGGGCGCAGCGGCGCTGTGGGGTCACCGGAGAAATCACCCATGATGCCGACGATGAACGGCAGCTCGCGCAGGACTTCCGCGCCTTCCGTTTCGACCTCATAGGTGATGTGCACCCGCGGCTTGCGGACACGATTGAGCTTGTCGTGGATGCTTGCACTCATGGTCTCGCTTCCCCATCGCTGATGATCGGTTCGGGCCAGCCGTCCGGCGTCGGCGCATGCGCGCTCATCGGCCTAGTGCGCAAAGATTAGACGTGCGAGACAAGTATGGTCAATAATTCCTTGCGTCTGTGGCCCATATCACAGCCGCCATCATCCCGTTGGGGTCATCTCCCGCCCAACGTGGCATGCCTAACCCTCCGGCGGGGCCGGACGGATGCCGAGCGTGATAAGGATGCCATTGCGCGCGTCCGCGTCCGCAACGACTTCGGCCATCAGTTCGGGCCATGTCATGCGGCCGCGGCGGACCGCCTCATCGAGCGTGTAGGAGAGCGGCGAGTGGGGCTCGGTTCGGCGGAAGAAACTGGCGATCTCGCTCAGAGCGCGCAATGCACCCTCGCGGCTGGCGACCTGTCCGGCCGATACGGTGAGACCTGCTCCGCCTGCCGCGCTGCCGGCCGCATCGCCCGGCACCGCGGCGTCGGGAGCGGCTGCATCGTCGCCGCCGGCCGCTTCGGCGGCGCATAGCGGGCGGCAATCTCGACGACGCCGGACAGCAGATCCCGAATCGCCGTGGTGGAAGGACCATCGGCGCCGGCCTTTTCGTCCATCACGGCCGCCATCGCCTGCCACGACTCGCGCGCCGCGCGGGCATCGGCCAGCAGCGCGCCGAACACACGCGCGCCGGCCCCGCGCGCATCGCGCTCCAGCTCTTCCAGCGGAATCGCACCGGCCTCGATGCGCTGCTGTCGCCGTTCGGCATCGAGCGTGCCGAGTTGTTCGGACTGCTGGTATTGGTAGTAGGCGATCGGCGTGCCGTCCGGGCGGCTGAACAGCGTCAGTTTGTAGAGCGGCTGGACCAGCGAGCCGTTGCCGTCACGACCATTGAGCCCTGTCACCGGAGATATCCGGGTCTCCATGCCATAGTCGTCCGGCAGCGGAAACAGACCATCCCAGTGCTGTTCGGCCAGTCCCGCCATGAGTTGCGCGCCCGCGGCCAGTCCAGCCAAACCGTGGCTGCGGACCAGCCCCTCGGTAAGCCATGCGGCGACTTCCAGGTCCTTGGTGGTTTCCGTCAGGGTCTTCAGCGCGAGTTCGCCGGACAGTGCGCCAAAGCGGACCGTATCCGCTTGTATCGGTCTCGCCGGCATCCTGGCTACGCTTCCGCGTCGCGCGCCTCCGATCGTGCGTCACGCAGTCGATTGTACGGTGAGGTCGAGGAAAAATCTTCGCGTATATCGATGCCTTGCGGCGCTTCCCCTGGTATCGGTGCCAGCAGAGCCTCGAGGTCGAAGCCATCCGGCAGGTCCGGCATTCATGCGCCTTTCAATGGACAATGGCTCCCGGTAACACATACGTCTTGAGCCGCGAAAAGGGGGATCGCATCCCTCGGGGGAAAACCGGATGGCGACGATCGACCTGAAGCAACTTGTCGGCCGATTGAACGATCCGTGCCGACGGGCGCTGGAGGCAGCGGCCGGCCTGACCTTGTCGCGCACCCACTACAACGTCGAGATCGAGCATTGGTTGGTGACACTGGCGGATCGCGCCGACAGCGACATCGCCGCCATCCTGCGACACTACGAAATCGACCAGGGGCGCTTCGCCACCGATCTCAATCGCGCCTTGGAACGGATGAAGACCGGCAACGGACGCGCACCGTCGCTGGCGCCGGATATCGTCGAGCTGGCCAAGCAGGCATGGCTGCTGGCGTCGCTGGAACAGGGCGTCGGGCGCATCCGTTCGGGCCATCTGCTCTGGGCGCTGCTGGCGGACGAAACCTTGGCACGACGGGCGCGCGAAGCGTCCGGGCAGTTGCTGAAGATCAACGCCGATGCGCTGAAGCGGGACTTCGCCGCGATCACCGCCAACAGCGCGGAGGCGGCGGAGGCACAGGCGGCAGCTGCGTCAGGCGATGCCGGTGCGGCTGGCGATGGCGCGCCGATGGCGCCGCGTGGATCGGGTGCACTGGACCAGTTCACCACCGACCTGACCGCGCAGGCGCGCGCGGGCAAGATCGATCCGATACTCGGCCGCGACACCGAGATCCGCCAGATCATCGACATCCTGACGCGGCGGCGGCAGAACAATCCGATCCTCACCGGCGAGGCCGGCGTCGGCAAGACGGCAGTCGTGGAAGGTTTCGCGCTGCGGCTGGCATCCGGCGACGTACCGCCCGCGCTGCAAGGCGTCACGCTGCGCACACTCGATCTCGGGCTGCTTCAGGCGGGCGCCGGCGTGAAGGGCGAATTCGAAAACCGGTTGCGCGGCGTGATCGACGAGGTCAAGGCGTCGCCAAAGCCGATCATCGTGTTCATCGACGAAGCACACCAGTTGATCGGCGCCGGCGGATCGGCCGGGCAGGGCGATGCCGCCAATCTGCTGAAGCCGGCGCTGGCGCGTGGCGAGCTGCGCACCATCGCCGCCACCACATGGGCCGAATACAAGAAGTACCTTCGAGAAGGATGCCGCGCTGACCCGGCGCTTCCAGGTGGTCAAGGTCGACGAACCGCCGGAGCCGATGGCGGTCGCGATGGTGCGCGGTCTGGTGGATACGCTGGAGAAGCACCACAACGTCCGCATCCTGGATGAGGCGGTGACGGAGGCGGTGCGACTGTCGGCGCGCTATATTCCGTCGCGCCAGTTGCCCGACAAGGCGGTGAGCCTGATCGATACCGCATGCGCGCGCGTCGGCATGAGCCAGGCGGCGATGCCGCCACAGATCGAGGATCGCCAGCGACGCATGTCGCTGATCGATACCGAGGTTGCCATCCTGGATCGCGAGATCGCCGCCGGCGAACCGCATGCCGCGCGCCGCCAGGATCTCTTGGAAGAACGCGCGCGCATCGCTGACGAACTGACCGGATTGGAAGCGCGCTGGGAGCAGGAGAAGGCGCTCGCGGCGCAGCTTGGCGAAACGCGCGGGCAGATCGAGGACCCGGCGAACACCGAGGACAAGGACGCGCTGCGGGTGACGCTGTCGGACATCTCCGGCAGGTTGCGGACGCTGCAAGGCGAGACGCCGCTGATCTTCCCGGTGGTGGATCGCCAGGCGGTGGCGGAGGTGGTGGCGGGCTGGACCGGCATTCCTGCCGGCCGCATGCAGTCCAACGAAATCCGCACCGTGCTGCACCTGAAGGAGGCGATGCAGCAGCGCATCGTCGGTCAGCCGCATGCGCTCGAAGCGGTGGCGGAGGCGATACGCACGTCGCGCGCCGGACTGACCGATCCACGCAAGCCGATCGGCGTATTCCTTATGGTCGGCACGTCCGGCACCGGCAAGACGGAAACCGCGTTGACGCTTGCCGACCTGCTGTACGGCGGGGAGCAGAACATGACCGTCATCAACATGACCGAGTTCAAGGAGGAACATAAGGTCAGCCTGCTGATGGGCAGCCCCCCGGTTACGTCGGCTACGGGGAAGGCGGCGTGCTGACCGAGGCGGTTCGGCGGCGGCCGTATTCCGTCATCCTGCTGGATGAAATGGAGAAGGCGCATCCTGGCGTGCAAGACATCTTCTTTCAGGTGTTCGACAAGGGGAACATGAAGGACGGCGAGGGACGCGACATCGATTTCAAGAACACCGTCATCATCATGACGTCTAACGCCGGCACCGACCTAATCACCCGGCTGTTCGCGGACCCGGAAACCGCGCCCGATGCGTCGGCGCTCGCCGATGCGTTGATGCCGGAGCTGATGAAATCGTTCAAGCCCGCCTTCCTCGGCCGCGTGAATCTGGTCCCGTATTTTCCGCTCTCGCCGGCAATCATTCGCCAGATCGTCGAGCTTCAACTCGGGAGAATCGAGCAGGAGAGTCCAGGAATCTTATGGTGCCAAATTCGCCTGGGACAAAGAACTGGCGGATGT
Organism: uncultured Alphaproteobacteria bacterium; assembly: GCA_963790445.1. GTDB lineage: Bacteria > Pseudomonadota > Alphaproteobacteria > Acetobacterales > Acetobacteraceae > JAMXLO01. The sequence continues at coordinate 543,964 of CAWBON010000018.1, forward strand.
GATAGCCAGTCGCTGCACCGAAACTTCGTCAGGGGCGCGCAACGTAGAGAAGATCCTCTCGCGGACGCTATTGCCGGAATTGTCCGCTGAAGTGCTATCCCGCCTTGCCGAGGGCGTAACGATAAACGCGGTCACCGTGGGCGTGGACACGGCTGGATCGTTTCAATACCATATCGGCTAACCTCAACAACCGCCTCGCCGGAAGAACCAAAAGGAGCGCATCGTGTCGATCTACATGAATTGGGATGGAGCCCCCGGAGCAGTCACGACCAAAGGCTTCGAGAAATGGATCGAGGTCTACTCGTTCCAGTGGGGAGTCGGCCGCAACATCGGCTCCGCCGCGCGCGGCTCGAAGACGCGCGAGGCATCCGAACCGCATTTCAGCGAAGTCGTCATCACCAAGGTGCTCGACAAAGCGTCGACCAAACTGTTCACCGAAGCCGTCGCCGGCGACCTGAGCAAGACGGTGAAGTTCAAATTCACCACCACGACCAAGGACAAGGTCGACACCTACCTCGCGTTCGAGTTGAGCGATTGCGCGTGCAGCTCACTGTCCATGAGCGCCAATCCCGAAGGTATTCCGATGGAGAGCCTCTCGATCAACTTCACCAAGGTCATGTTTACCTACACGGAACGCGACCCAAAGGTGGGCGGCGATCCCGACACCGTCCAGTACGATATGACGCAAATGACGAGCAAACCCTGACACAAATCCGCGTTTCGTGTCATGAAGGGCCGGGCGCCATCGCCCGGCCTTGTTGCATTTCAGCCGGTGAATTCGACGGCAACCGCGGTGACGTTGTCGCTGACATTTACCGCAAGTGCCGCATCGATCAGCGCCTGCGGTGGCACGCCGTCGATCGCACCGAGCAGACTGGCCAGCTCAGCCTCCCGCAGCGTCTTGCACAGGCCGTCGCTGCACAGCAGGAACCGGTCGCCCGGCAACAGCCGGTCACTGACCTTGTCGAGTTCGAATTCATCCAACTCGGCGCCGACGGCGCGGGTGATGACATTGGCCCGCGGATGGTTTTCCACCTCATCGGGTCCGATCGCGCCGGCCTCCAGCAATTCCTGCACCAGGCTGTGGTCGCGGGTGATCTGGCGCATCGCGCCGGCGCGCAGCAGATAGGCGCGGGAATCCCCGGCCCACAGACAGGCAAAATGCTCGCCGCGCGCCATCATCACCACGACGGTCGAGGCCACCATGACGTCGGGACCGCGCCGCGCCGCCTCCTCGCGTAACGCGACATGCGTCCGTTCGATTGCCAGGCGCACCTCCGCCAAAAGTTCCGCCGCCGACAGCTCGGACGGAATTGCCTCCAGAGCTTCTGCGATCATGCCGGACGCCACTTCGCCGGCGGCATGTCCACCCGCGCCGTCCGCCACTGCCCAAAGGCCGAGATCGGGCCGATCGACGTATGCGTCCTCGTTGTGCGACCGTCTGGCGCCAGGATGTGTCACGGCCCAGGAACGGAAACGCGGGGCCGTCATGGCAATGGATCCCATGTGGTTTCCCCCGAAGCCAGCTGTTCCGTTTCACCGGAAGCTGCATCCATTCCCAGCATCGCTGCATAGGTTGCCACATCTGGCAGGCTGGCAAGAAACATTTGCGCAGGCTTGACGCGCAGCGAGCCGTCGCTCCACCACACGCCATCGAAACATTCCGCGACCCCGTCCGGCAAATCCGGCCAGCCAAGCGCGTCCGCGATTTCCTGTGGCGACGTATCGCGTTCCAAGGCGGTTCGTCCAGTGGCCTCGCAACGATCGAGCCATACACGCGCGGGGCCCGATGCGGCGCTTGCAATGCCCACGGCGGGAAGTACGGCGCCCGCGGCGGGAAGTGCGGCAAAGGTGAGTGGAAAATAGCGGCCGGCCTTGTCGACGCTCGGCAGCATCAGGCCCAGCGCGGCGCGCTGGCCGCACATGCCCGGCGGCAGGGCGAAACGCCAGACCGGTGCCTCCAGGAACGCGGGCAGCCACGCCTCGCCCATCAGCGCGCGACTGCCGGCGATCACCGATTGCAGCCAGTCATCCCAACGGTCGGTGAAGTCGCGCGGCAGGCCGGCGCGCACGAAATCGCCGCGCGCGGGCAGCTTGCCATAGAAGCCCACCGCCACGCCCCCGGGCGGGGAGGCAGGAGCAGCCCCGGGGACCCCGCCCCCAGGCAGCGCCTCAGGGGTCAGAGACCCGGACACCGAAAGTCTCGCAATACGCCGGGGGCGAACGGGTTGAGCACCGAGCCGGCGCGGATTTCGAACGAGGCGTGGCGGTCGCCCAACGTGAAGCTGAGCGTATATCGATCGGCCGAACCGCCTTGCAGCAATGTGCCCTGGCCGAACACGCGGAACAACGCCCATGGGCCGGTCGCCTGAATGACCGGCGGTCCACTCGACGGTGGCGGGTCGAACACCAGCCGGACGCTGATCATGCGGTTTGGTCCAGGCCAGGTCACCGACGTCGGGCGCAGCGGGCCGTGCGCGTAAACCACGGGCTGGCCGTCAAGATCCAGCGTCACCTGCTTTGCGTCGGTATCGATCGGCGTGATGTCGAAGCGCACGGTCGGCTGGTTGCCGCCAGTGCCGAAGAACAAGTCGCGGATCTGCGACGCACGCTGGAATTGCGCGAGGTCGCCCGGCGACACGGGCGGGGTGACGCCGGCCACCGCTTGCGCCTTCCAGGTGGCGCCCGAGGTATCGACGAACGATGCCAGGTTGTCGTTGAAGAACTTGTCCAACAGGCCACCGGGCGCGAACAGGCGGGCAAAATCATCCAGCGGGATGTCGTTGGGCGAGCTGGAGAAAAACGGATAACGCCCTGCCACCGCCTGCTTGCAAAGCGACGCCGGGCCGCCCGGTGCGCCGAACGCCTTCTTCACCTGATCCAACGCGCCGCCGCCGCGCAACTGGTTGCCGCTGATCGCCATCGCCTGCAGCCAGCGCGCCACCGGTTGTGGATCACGGCTCGCCTCGGCCTGGAGCAATTGGGCAGGATCATCGCCGCCGCCGATCGCCGCCGCCGCACCGCCCACGGGTGCCGCGGCGAGTTTCGATAGCTGTACCTGAAGGTCGTTCAACAGCTTCAGCACATTGTCGATCGGTGCGCCCGGACCTTTGCCGACGAACGCGATCAGTGCCGCGTAGCGTGTCTCGATCGCCTTGCCCGGCGGTTCCGGCGGCGGCCCGTTGGTCTGGCCGAACAGGCCTTGCAAACCGGCAGCTGCTCCGCCCGCGGCTTGCGACGCAGCGGCGGTTGCCGCCTGCGCCGCCCCCACGGCGGCGCCCGCGGCGCCGGGCAACGGCGGCGGCGGTTGCGTCAGCGATAGCTGGCGGGTGATGCCGGCAAGCAGGTCGCGCATCGGCGACTGCGGCGAAGCCAGGATGTATAGCTCTTGTACCGCCTGTTGCAGGTTGCGCATCGGCTCGACGTCCAGATCGTCCAGTAGCGCATCCCACTGCCTGGCATAATCCGCGGTGTACAGCGCGACCACGTCATGCTGCAGCGTCAGCACCTGCGGGCTTGCCGGATCGATCTGCGCGTCCTTGCCGAGCACCCAACTCTCGCTCGCCACCTGTCGAGTTGCCGCGGGCAGAGTTGGCAGCAGGACCTTGTAGAAACCGTCCACGGTATAGAAACCCGGCACGCCATCGGTCATTGGTGCGCCGGAGCGACGGATGAACACACGCACACCGGATGCGCCGGCGGCATCGGCCGGCCGCCACGGCGGCACGGCGCGCGCTGCTGGCGAACCCTTGATCGCGCTGTAGACACGCTCGGCCAGCGTGACCCGGCTGAAGGAGCGCCGAGCATCCTCCACCAGTGCGCCGTCCAACGACACCTTCTCCAGCGGTTGGTCGAGCAGTGCGGCGAGATGCAGCGCCAGCTTGTCGCGTACTGGCTGCGCCGCCGGACCGGGCCAGGCTGACTGCCAATCGAGCTTCATCCATTCCTTGACCAGGTCGCGATCCAGCGGGCCTCTTGAACCGAGCATCAGGTAAACCTTGGTCGCTTCGTAGAGGAATGCCGGCTGCTCGAAATGCGCTCGCATCTGGCCTTCAAGCCGAGTGATCAGCCGCGGCAGAAGCACGTGCTGCAGGTCGTGGTGATAGATCTCGAGCGCGCCCGCGCCGAGTTTGTCGGTCTGCGACAGACCGGGGAACCACTGTGTCGGCGGCGGCGGCGCATCCACGCCGAACGGCAGGGCGCGCGCCGCGTCGAGCAACGGCACGACAGGCGGCAGCTCGCCATCGCTGACCGGATCGAGCGGCAGCGATTGCGCCAGCTTGGTGTATGCCGCGAGAGCAGCGTTGGAGTCCGCCATTGCCGACTGGTTCGCCTGTCGCGTCTGGATCAGGGCGGCGGCACCGCCGAGAGCGACAACAAGTGCGATCGCGGCTATGCCAGTGCGCATCAGGACATTGCGGCGCACCGAGGCGGGATCGCGCGAGACCATCATCGCCTCGCCGAAGATCACGTCCTTCAGCAGCCGGCTAAGAAAATAGCTGCGCCCCTGTTCGGGACGCAGCGATGTCGCCCGTTGCGCGTCGATGCCGAAGCTGCGCGCCATCGCACCGGTCAGGCGGTCGATCGGGGTGCCTTCCTGCGTGCCCGACGTCAGGTAGGCGCCGCGCAGCAACGGCGCAGGATCGAGCCGCGAGCCGCCGAATGCTTCGTTGAGGAATTCGCCGAGTGGTGAGGCAAGGCTGGCGACCTGCGCGGGGAAGCCGGCGATCAGCGTGCGCCGATCGGGGCTGCGTTCGGTCTGCAACCGTTCGAGCAGACGCTGGTTCAGCCGTTCCACCAGCAATTGGAATTCCGCGCCGAACTGTGCGGCGGTGCCGGTTTCCGCCTTGTTCAGCGGAAAGGTCACACCCCACACCTGGCCGCGACGCTCGCGGTCCAGATCGTCGAAGAATTCCGTAAAGCCGGCGATCAGATCGGCCTTGGTGAACAGCGCGTAGACCGGCACGCGCACGCCAAGCTGGTCGTAGAGTTCCCTTACGCGGCGGCGAATCGCGCGGGCATGGGCAAGCCGTTCGGCTGGCGATGCGGCGGCGATGTCGGATAGCGCGATCGCCACCAGCACACCGTTCAGCGGCTGGCGCGCTCGGGTGCGCTTGAGCAGTCCGAGAAATGCCTGCCAGCCTGCCTTGTCCACAGCGGCGTCGGAGTCCTGCGTGGTGTAGCGGCCGGCGGTGTCGATCAGCACCGCGGTTTCGGTGAACCACCAGTCGCACATGCGGGTGCCGCCGACGCCGGCGACCGCGCTCTGGCCCATTTCGGCGGCCAGCGGGAATGTCAGGCCGGCATTCAGCAACGCGGTGGTCTTGCCGGCGCCGGGCGGGCCGATGATCGCGTACCACGGCTGTTCGTACAGATATCCGCGCGAACCGGAGGCTTTCTTCAGCAGCGCCAGCGCGGTGGTCAGCTTATCGCGCATCGCCGCGACTTCCTCGGCCGATGCCGATGCGGTCGTGTCGGTCTGCGCGGCGGTGACGCCCTCGACCAGGGCGTTCTCGTTCTTCTTGCGTCGCCGATCGAGCCAGAAATTTACGCCGCCCCAGATCAGCAGCATCACCACGATGACGATGGCGCGGGCAATCCAGCTTTCCAGGAAAGACAGGAACGGCCCGAACAGCCAGACCAGCACGCCCAGCAGCGCTATGCCGATGAAGCTCAGGAACCAGCGGGAGCCGAGAAAGCGAAGAACGGCACGCATGGTCTAGTCTTGCCTCCGCAGCACGACTTCGATGCGTCGGTTCTGTTCGCGGCCTTCCGGCGTGGTGTTGGGCGCTACCGGGTCGGCATCGGCGTGGCCCTGCGCGGTGATGCGACCCGGATCGCCCAGCGCACGCGCGATGATGTCGCGCGCCGCCTCCGCGCGTTTGGTGGAGAGCTGGAAGTTGGAGGGGAACTGCACGGTGTGGATCGGTTGGTTGTCGGTGTAGCCGTTCACCGTGACGGGGCCTTTCTCGGCTTTCAATGCTTCGCCGATGCGTTCCAGCAGATGCACGTAACTCGGCGCCACGGTGGCACTGCCCGATGCGAACAGGCCGGTGTTGTGGATGCGCACGATCGGCATGGCGTGGTCGCCAAGTACGGCGACCAACCCCTGGTCGATCTCCGGCTTGAGAAAGACATAGAGTGGGTCGGGAGCGATGGTTTGTGGCGGCGGCGGCGGCGGCGGGCGCACCGGTGCGGCGCGGGTGATCTGCGGCATGTGGGCGAGCGGGGCGCCGAGCATCTGCGCGAATACATCGTCCGACGCGGCATTGAGGCCGGTGGAGAACCAGACGAACAGCAGGCCGATCACCCCAAGTGCGGCGGCAGCCATGACCCAGGTCGGCACGATGGCGCGTGCCGGCCTGTAGGGTGCCTGGACGCCTTGCCAGTGCGGTGCCAGCGCCGGATCGGCGGCCTGACGCTGGCGCATGATGATCGTGTAGAGATCCTCGCGCAGCTTATCGAGTTCACCGGGGCCGCGCGGCGAGAGACGGTAGCGTCCCTGGAAGCCGAGACTGAGACAGAGGTACATCAGCTCGAGTACGGGCAGGAAGGTGCCAGGGGTTTGCCGAAGCTGGCCGAGCAGATCGAAGAACCGCTCGCCGCTGCGGACTTCCTGGTGGAAGCTGGATACCAGCGAGCGTGCTGCCCATCCGCCGGCGCTGCCCCATGGCGTGTTCAGCACCACATCGTCCAGGCTGGCGCACAGCGCGTAATGCGCGGGGCGAAGCTGGTCCATCGGTACGCCGGCGTCGCGTGCCGACTGCTCGAACGCGCGGATCTGCTGGATGGCGCGTTCGCGGAGTTCGCCGGGGTCGGGCTGGCTGTACGTGTTGCGCAGGCGGCCGAGCAGTTGCAGCAGCGGTGCCGCCGCCTGGATCAGCGGGTTGAGGCCGAAGTCGATCTTTTCGGCGCCGCCGGCGGATGGCGCGGCGGCCTGGGGTGCCGGGGCCGGCGGCGGCGGCGCGGCCTGAAATGCGGATTGCGCTGGTGCTTGCGGGGAAGCTGCGGTGCGGCGTCCCCCGGGTACCGGGCGGATCACGGTTCGGTCGGAATCGTCGGGTTCGGAGAATGGATTGTCGCTCATGTCGTATACTCCTCCCCTCCCCTTGCGGAAGGGGCTGGGGGGAGGGGTGGGTACACGCGCTGCTGCTGGTGGTAGGGCCCCCTGCCCCAACCTCGGTCCGCATTGCGGCCCAAGCCCACAAGGGGAGGCGGAGTATATTGGCAGTCCCGCACCCGCCACGGCGTTAACTGCATCATCCGCGGATCGCCCAAAGTTCCAGACGCAGATTGGGGAAATCACCAGACACATGGATCGCGAAGCCGCCCGAGTTCTGCATCTGCTGCCAATGCGGACTGGCGCGATCCAGCTCGAAATACGTCGCCCCGGCGTAGAACGGCAGTTGCCGCGGCGCTACCGGCAAGGGCCGCACCGCAATGCCCGGCAATGCGACGTTCACCAGTTCGCGGATGTGTTCCACCGCGCCGATCTTTACCTGCGACGGGAACAGTCGGCGCAATTGTTCCGCCTGCACATCCGCCTGCACGGTCAGCACGAAGTTTGACGCGCGCAGGATGGAACGGTCGGTGATCGGGCCGACGCTGACGCCGTGACGCGCCTCGCGCAGCGGAATCGGAATCGCGGTTGCTTCCAGCACGGCGGACAGCGCGCGACGCAGATCGGCGACCACCGGGGCGAAGCTGCGCTGCAAATCGTCGTGGCGATATGCGGGATAGGCGTTCGGCCGTCGCGTCTCCAGGAACGTGGCGAACTCGCCCGCCATTTGCAGCAGCGTCGCGTACAGCGATTCCGGATGCACGTTCGCCGCATCGGCCCAATGCGCCAGCACGTTCTGCCAGCCGTTGATCGATTGCAGCAGCAGGAAATCGGCGACCTGCGCGACTCCCGTCTGGCCTGGTGCTGTCATGCGCGCCGCCAGTGCCTCGCCGCGCTGGTTCAGCATCCCCGACAATTCGGCGATCAGTCCCGCCAGCGGCGCAGCGGCGGAGCACACCAGCGATGGCGGCACCCAGCGTTCGTCCAGCACGACGCGCCGATCGGCAGTGATCTCCGTGATGCGCGCCAGGCCGATGCACAGGTAGCCGGTGCGTTCGTCGGTCTCCAGCAGGTAGCGCATGCGCAGCCGGCCGATCTGCAATTCGGCTGGCTGCGGCGAGGCGGAGTGCGTGTCGTAAGCTTCGAACGGCCGCGCGGCATAGCGACCCTCGGTGGCGCTGTCCGCGACTTCGACCGCGCCGGCCTGGCGGATCGGCAGCGCGAGATACACCAGCACATTGCGCGCGCTGTCCGGCACGTCCAGCGGCGGTGGATGATCGGCCTCGCCAGGCAGGGCGAACGGCGTGCCGTCCTCGAACACACCGGCGGCGGATGCGAGCGCGAAGCGGCCGGTGCCGAGAAGATCGCGGTCCAGCGCGTACTCGACCAGCCCCCAGGGATGCGGGCGCAACGCCTGCACCCGACCGCGCACCAGCTGTTCCGTCCAGCGATCCTGCTGCTGGAAATGCTGCGTGCGCAGGAACATGCCTTCCTGCCAGACCACGCGATTCGTCCAGCTCATCGACCGGCATCCCCCCAATCGGCTGTATCACGACGCAGGCGTGCCGCCCGCGCCATTTTTATGCGGACGGCTTCAACGTGATAGCAAGTTTCCCGACATTGAGTACCAGTTTCGTTGGTCCGCTGTCCGCCACCGGGGCATCCGCGCGCCATTGCGATTTATCGATGTCGCGATACAGCACGACGATGCCGACCGCCTGCACACCGGACTTGAGCTCGAAGGTCTTGGTCTGGGTCTCGCCTGGCGACAGCACGAATTCCTGCGAACCGGCGTCGTCCTGGCCGAGTGTCTGCTGTTCGTGTTCGGTCAGCGCGAACACGTCGCCGCGCTCGAACTTGGCGGTGGCGGTCAACTGGTAGATGCGCACCGCGACCGGTGCGGGCTTGCCCGAGACGTCCGGATTCTGCTCGGCGCTGCCCACCATTGTCAGGGTCAGCACCGCGGGCGGCTTGGGCGGGGGCGCGCAGCGCAGCAGGGTCAGCGGAGCAGCCATGGCCGGTAGCAATGCCAGCAGCGAACGTCGGCGGATCATCCTCGGTCCTTTGCGGAAACCTCTTGCAGCGAACGTTCGTAGGCGCGGGCAAATGCCTTGCCGAACACGCTGTCGAAGTCATCGGCGAGCGCCTGAAGGGTGCGGGTATGCAGCGCCTCGTAGGCATCCCAGGCGCGCGCCTTCTTCTGCGCGGGCAGCAGCGTGAGGCCGCCTTGTTCGGCGCTGGCGCGCAACCTGGCCGGGTCGAGACCGTCCAGCATGGCGCGAACAGCGGACTGCATCGCCGCCATCGATGCCAGTTCATGCAGCCTGATGTCGCGCAGCGCATCGGACACCGCTTCGTGCGGTGCCATGTCGGTGCGACGGCCAGTACCGAGAAGTGCTGCCAACGCATCGTCATCGCCGGCAGAGAACTTCAGCGGGTTGTTGCCGCGCGCCTGGATCATCGTCTGTTCGATGCGGAACTCGCTCTTGATGGAGGCGCGCGCGATCAGCACGGCGCGCACGCCCTCCACCAGCGCGCGGAATGCCTTGCCGAGTGCCAACATGGTGGCGGCAGGATCGGTCGGATGCGCGTCCCGCAGGCCGACGCCCTCGAGGAATGCCGCCAGCAGTGCGCCATCGTCGGCGGCTGGCTGCGCCGCCGCAACGGCCGGGGGCGCGGCGGGCGGGGCACGCGGCGCGGCGACCAATGGCGGCGCGGCAGTAGCGGGCGACGCTGGCACAGGCACAGCAGTCTGCGCGGGGACGGCAGGTTGCCCGGCAAATGGCGACGGCGGTACCAGCTCCGCGGCCGGTTCGTCGAACGGCGAAGGCTCCATCGGTTCGAACTGCGGCGGCGGCGGTTCGAACTGCGGCGCCGACGGTTGCGGCGGTGCCGGCGGTTGCGGCGATGCCGCGCGGGCAATCGGCGCCGGCGGTGGAGCAGCGGGCATCGGATGCGCCGGCGGTGTGGTTCCAGCGGGAGTGATGCCCTCCAGCAGCTCCTTGTCCCAGTCGTCCGGCAACAGATCGTTGCCGGGGATTATGCCGCCCGAATGCATGGGCATCTGGCCGATCTGTGCTGGCGGGCGATACGCATCCTCCATGCTCGACGAATGGTCCGATTGGGTCGCGCCGCGGAACGGAGCCTCGTTCGGATCCGGCGCCAGCGGGTCGAAATCATGCGGCAGTTGCGCCGTGTTCGGGTTGAGGTTGATGCTCGGATGGTCCGGTTCGTCGAACGGGTTTCTCACGTGCTGGGGGGCGGCGAACGGGTCCATGGCAAATGGGTCGCCGAACGGGCTGCCGGCTGCACTGGCTGGACGCTGCACGGCTTCTTCAATCAGCCGGACCTCGATCTCGTAGTCGCCCAGGCGGAGGCGGTCGCCGTCGCGCAGGCTGCGCACGTCGCCGGCACCGATGGCATCGGTCTCCCGGTTCATGAACGTGCCGTTGGTAGAGGTATCGGCGAGCTGCCAGGCCCCCCCGCGATATGCCACCGCGAAATGCCGCTTGGACAGCAGCCGTTCGGGGTCGGGCAACACCCAGTCCACGCCCGGTCCGCGACCGACGGAGAACTCGCCTCCGGGCACGCTGCGGGTTTCGGGGGCCACCGTGTCCGGACAGCGCAGAACCGTCATCGTCAATTGCATGGCTTCAGCCGATTGTCGTCAGCAGGCGATTGTCGTCAGCGGGCCGGCCGCCCGTGCGTCGTTTCATGCCGTTTCGGCGGGCAGTCGGCCGGGCCCGCCCGCGGCGATATTACGCCCACTTTCGAGAAAGCTATGCAATCTTACCTGCTGGCGTGCGGCATCACCGCGAACCGCAGCCAAACCGACCGCGCCGGCGACCGCGGTGCCGGTCAGATGCGGTGCCGGCGGCACGGCTGGCTGGCCTTCCGGCGCCATCGAATCGCCGCTCCAGAATGCGCCGACGGCCGCCCACGCCTCCGGTGTGCCGAAACCGCTGACCTCCGCGCGGGCCCAGGCCGTGCGGCGCGGCTTTTCACCCTGCTGGCGCACCCAGTCCTCCGCCGCCTCGCGGGCCTTGCGATCGGCGTCGGGCAGATCGGCGGGCGCGGTGTGCGTGGCGCACATGCAGGCCCACCAGACTGCTTCGCGTTTGGGCAATGCGTGGGCGACGAACTGCGTTGCCTCGACCAGGAAGCCGGCAGCCTCGAGCCGGTCCACTGCTTCGGCGAGCTGGGTGCAATTCTGGATCACCTGCGCTGCTTCGGCGGGCAGCGGAACGCGCGCGCGAACCGTTTCCAAACTGCTGCCGGCGATCTTCACCAGGGGCTGGGACATATCAGTTGATCATCATGATGCCGCCCTTGAGGGTCAACATCCCGTCGCCGCTGACCTGCGTCATTGTGCCCTGGATCTGCGTCATCGTCTGGCCCTGGATCTTCACCATCATGGCCGTAATGGTGACGCCCGTCGGGTCAAGCTTGATGGAGCTACCGCCGACTTTCAGCACGATGCTCTGCATGGCCTCGTGGCTGATCTGGCCGGCGTCGGCCTTTAGGCTGACGTTGCCCATCGCCACGTCGGTCGAGTGGTTGCCCGTGTCGACCTTCATGCTGTGGTTGCCTTGGCTGACCTCGATGGAGTGGTTGCCACTGGTCACCGTCATGCTGTGATTCTGCTTCACCTTGATGGTCTGGTTATTCTGAATATCGACTGTTTCGTCCTTCTTCACGGTGACGATGCGGCAGTTGTCAATTTTCAGCGTCTGATCGTTCTTGACGTATGTGGTGAGGTCCTTCTGCGCCTGTTCGTAGATCAGCTCGCTGCCCTTCTTGTCGTCGAAGGTATATTCGCTGAAATCCGACGAACCGCCGTTCAAACTCGTTCGCGTCCGGATACCGGATTTGGTCTTGTCGCTTTCGCTGTAAATCGGTGTATCGCGGCCGTTGTACAGCCCGCCGATGATGATCGGGCGGTCCGGATCGCCGTCGACGAAGGCGACCGCCACCTCTGTGCCGACGCGCGGAATGAATTGCGCGCCCCAACCCTTGCCGGCCCAGGGCTGGACGACGCGAGCCCATATGGCCTGACCGCCCGTCGCCTCGCCGCGGTGGTCCCAATAAAAGCGGACCTTCACCCGACCCAGCTTGTCAGTGTGGATCTCCTCGCCGTCCTGACTCTTGATCTGCGCGTCCGTCGTCGTGCTGCGGGCCCATGACCAATGCGGTGTGAATGCCCTCCATGCGCGGGCGCGGCGTGACCCGCGGCTGGCGCCAGGTCGTGTCCGCCTTGAAAGCAATAAAGTTGTTGGAGTACAAGGCGGAGCCTCCGCCGGTCAGCCAGGTATCGTCCGAGGCATTGTGCAAAACGCTGCGCACCACATAACTGCCGTCATAGCCTGGGTTGGCGGGCTTGCTGTCGACCTTGAACTTCCCGGCGGCTACCATGCCACCGAAATCGCAGGCCCCATGATACAGCGCCGCCGCTGCCTCGGCTGCCTGCATTTCCCATTGTGTGCGGTCGGCGACGGTGCTGTTGTCGAAGGTCACCGCCGGCCAACGGAAATGGTCGCGCGCGCTATTTCCGCTGGTCTGCAGCGTGGTTGGCTGCTCGTCGTGCAGCAGCGTGTCGGGCTTTGTCGGATCGTAGTCGCGGTAGGTCATCTTACCACGCGCGGTAGCCGCGGCGTGATTGAAGTCGAGCAGTTTGTGAGTGTTGTCGTCCCCACCAACCAGGAACAACGTGGCGTCATCGATGTCCTTGAAGGCGACGTTCTGGTTGGCGATAACCAGCGTGTGCTTCTTCTCGTCGTGCTGGAAGAAGTAGAACCACCCCTCCTCCTCCATCAGCCGCGTCGCGAAAGTCAGGTCGCTTTCGTTGAATTGCACCGTGTATTCGCGCGTGGTGCTCGACGGCGGACCGGACAAGTCGGTCAGCCCGGCATCTTGGAAAATCGCCTTGATGATGTCGCCCGCCGACTTGTTCTGGTAGACACGGCAGTCAATGGTCTGGCTGAGGAACCACAGGCGCGGCACCAGGGTCAACTGATAGAGTTGATGGGCGTCGACTGAATCGGCGCTACGCGTCGTCCCTGCGGCCGTCAGGCTCCGGATGATGCCATGGAAATAGCGGACCGGCTTCCCGGCGTCTTGCAGCACGACGCAGGCCGGCTTGTCGAGCAAGTCGTTGGGGTCGATCCCGCGCTTTTGGGACACCGCTCTGACGTCGAACTGGAACGGCTGGCTGATCGCCTCCTGCGCGGAGAGCGAAATCGGGATCAGCACATCGCCGCCGAGGGGCGAAGTCATGGCCATCAAGGCGTTGGCACGGGACCACGGCATGGATTAGCCTGACAGGCCGGACATTGGACTTTCGCTGCTCACTGCTTCCCTGCTCCCGAGCATTACATCAGGCGTTCCAGCTGTGACGCCAGCACACCAGCCAGATACCACCCGGCCGTGGCGTAAGCATACCAGAAATGATCCAATCGCGAGACATTCCCGTGCCGGGTGCAGCCGCGGGCGGCACCATTCGGACAGTGGCAGTGCGGGAAGCGCGGCCGGACACCGGACATGGCTGGCATGCCTGGCATGCCCAGTGAGAGGGGCGCAGCATTCCGCCGGAGCCATCCGGCCGCCTTGACCACAGCCAGATCAATCCCGCCCCGCAATGCACCAGACAGCCGGAGCCGTGCCGGCAAAAAGTCAGCCGAGCGCCATTTAGAATTGCCGGTTCTGTGCACGGCGTTTCGTCAGTGAACGATCCCGTGCTTCCGAAGGTTTGCCCACATCCATTTGTGGACCAGCTTGGATTGCTGAATTTCGGTCTGGCCACCGAATGATGGCGAGCCGAATGGCGCGCCGAATAGTTCATTTGCCAGCTGAGAGGGGGCTGATGATGAGCCGAACCAGTAGTCGGTTGCTACCTCAATAGGTTCTCCAATGTGATAAGTATCGTTGGCTACCGTGAAGATCTCCGAAACATAACCATGAGTGGCCAATCGCTCAGAAATTGGCGGTTGCCCGATCCACGGCACGCCTCCCATTCCTCCGTGGGTGGTCACGAAGGTCAATTGTACCAGCTTGCACGGAGGTTCTGCAGCAGTCCCGCAATTGCCGAAGTAAAATCGAGATCCGACAATCCGATCGCGACGCGCATGGAATGCAATCTCGACGTTCCCGGGGATGGTTTGCAGGTCAGCAAACTTGGTTTCTCTGTCGACCGCGTCGAACAGAGCCATGACCGGGATTCTGGCATTGGGAAATTCCGCGCGTATCTGTTGCGATAGGGCAATAGCAATCGCGCCGCCACGACTGTATCCTGCAAGGTGAATGACGCTGCCGAGCTGAAGTGGAACCCTCGCCGCGATCATGCATTGGCGGGCGATTTCGTCGCATTCATCTCCCGTTAGTCCCGGGCCCCGAAAGTACATGCCTCCTCCCGGGCCGCTGTATTCTCGTACGAGTTCACGAACGAAACTGGTTTTCATGTCCGTGTCATAGCCCTGCCGCTCTTCCGGCGGTATGGAGCCGTCAAGCTTGGACATCCCGAGGTATGCTGAGCCCGTGCCGTCAATCCCGATCAGCATTAACGACCTCCTCTGCCTTGCAGCTTTCGGGCTCTCTTGACCCTGAACGAGGTGACGTCACCTGCTCGACCCGGCCGCTTAAGGTTCTGTGCGAAGGCCCGTTAGCATATCAAGGCCTTGCCAACCACAATATGATCGCGCTGACGATGGCGATTGCACTCGGGGGAAATTCGCCATCGACCCGGCAGGTGGCCGCCAGCGGGGCAGGTTCAGCCGAGATGCGGGGCCGCCAGGCCTCGTTCGTGCTGCTGGCGCACCTTGGCCGCAGCCTCGCCCACCGTGACCGAGCCGTCCTTGTTGGTATCCAATCCGGCATTCTGCGCGTATGCAGTTGTGCCGGAGGAGAACAGGACGTGCGAGGCTCCCTTGCCGATTGCCGCGGGATAAAGGATGGCCATGTAGACATCCTCCAGAGTGTGCAGACGGCCGCTGTACGGCAAGAAATAGAGACGTACATAGTCAAGCTGCTGGGTTGCCGACATGGCAGCAAGCGCGGCCGTCGTTGTGCCAAGGCCTCGCGCCGTCGCGGGCATGAACTGGATCAGCCCGACCGCGCCGCTGCCGGCAGCATTGGGCACCGAAGCACTGAACGTGCCCGCGCTTTCGAACGCCATCGCCGCCATCAGGAAATCCACGGCTACCTGTAGTTCCAGCGAAATGCTGGTAACTCGCGTCTTGAACGCTGCATCGACGACGCCACCCCAGGCTATCCGATCCACCGACCCGCCATTCAAGGCCTCCAATTCCGGGCTTGCCGGCCGGATCACCGGCTCCGCACAGACCAGCATTCAACTCGCGATGAATGTTTCGATCGCAGTAAAGGTCTGACGGACCGATACTGCCGTCAACGGCCAGCAATGGCTTGTTGCTGGGTTGATAGCGGTTCAGCAGCATCTGCACTGCACGGACGTCATCGGGCAGGTTTACTGCGTTAGGACCAACCGTCGAGGCGATTTGTACCATGTCCGTCTCCGACCGCATCCGTCTTCGACCACGAGCACCAGGGGCCTGCGGTGCAACCTTACCGCCCCGCCTGACGGAAGAAAACACCATCGTCCGGTATCCCATCCGGATGCAATGCAAGCCAGGTGGTGCGCAACTCGTCGCGCCCGCCGTGCTTGTGCCATGCCAACCGAAACAGCGGTTCGCCGGGACCGGTATATTGCAATGCCGTAGATGTTGACCACCGAGCCGTTGGCATAGGTGGTGAATGCCACGTCAATCGATTGGCGATCACCGCTGATTGCGCAGCGGAGCAATTCGTTCTGCTGGTAGCCTTCAAGTTTCAGCTCGCAGCACGGCGCTGACGCCGACCTTCGGATGGACAGCGTGTAGTGATAGATGATGGGCGAGCCGGCGGCCGTGTGTCCGGCCGCACCATCGAACAGGTACGTGCCATCCCAGGAACCCGGCGCCTGCACCGCCGCCGCGCGAGCGGGGATAGCGTGAAGCGCCGTCAAGCCGAGTATCAGCAGCACTGCCAGATGGCGAAACCAACCTGTGTCGACGGTGCGGCGGCGGACGCTATCGCGCATTACACTCCGGCCGCGCTGACTGGTTGCAGCGCCAATTCGCGTGCGCGCAGACACCGCACCCAATGCCCAGGCGCGAGCTCCTCCAACGCCGGCACCACCTGGCGGCACTGTTCAGTCGCGTAGCGGCAGCGCGGATGGAAGGCGCAACCCGGCGGCGGATCGGACGGGTCCGCCACATCGCCCTCCAACACGATCCGCCTGGCCCGCATCCTGGGATCGGGAACCGGCACCGCGGACAGCAACGCTTCGGTGTACGGATGCCGCGGGGTGGCGAACAATGCCTCGGTGGGTGCGATTTCAACGATCTTGCCGACATACATCACCGCGACGCGGTGGCTGACATGCTTCACCACCGACAGATCATGCGCGACGAACAGATAGGCGATGCCCAGCCGGTCCTGCAGTTCCAGCATCAGGTTGACGATCTGTGCCTGCACCGAGACGTCCAGCGCCGACACCGGTTCGTCCGCCACGATCAGCGACGGATGCAGGGCAAGGGCGCGCGCGATGCCGATGCGTTGCCGCTGCCCGCCGGAAAACGCATGCGGGAACCGATTGAGATACGCACTCGGCAATTGCACCAGTTCAAGCAGTTCCGCGACCCGCGCATTGCGTGCGCGTGCGTCGCCCATGCCATTCACCAGCAACGGCTCGCCGATGATTTCGGCGATCGTCATGCGCGGATTGAGCGAGGAGAACGGGTCCTGGAAGATCATCTGCATCTGCCGTCGCAGCGGCCGCAGATGCTTGCGCCCAAGCCGCGCCACGTCGATCTCCGCACCGCTTGCCGTGCGGAAGCGGATTTCACCCGCGGTCGGCGCAATCGCGCGCAGGATGCAGCGCGAGGTGGTGGTTTTGCCGCAGCCCGATTCGCCGACGAGTGACAGCGTTTCGCCGCGTTCGATGGTGAAGCTGACATCGTCGACCGCGCGTACCTGACCGACCAGACGGCCGAGCACGCCGCGATGGATCGGGTAGAACTTCCGCAGCCCGCGGACATCAAGAACCTGCTGCGTCATGCTCATGCCGCGACGTCCACGCTTGCGGTGTAAAGGTGGCACGCGACATCGTGGCGTTCGCCGACCGCCACTTCGACCGGAAATGACTTCTCGCAGAGGCCTGCCATCATGTCAGGACAACGCGGATGAAACGGGCATCCTGGCGGCCGTGCATAAGGATGCGGAATCGACCCCGCAATAGTTGCCAACCGCGATCTCGGCTCGGCCAGCACGCTGGGGATCGATCGTAGCAACGCGCGTGTATACGGGTGGCGTGGCGCGTGGAAGATCGCGTCGACCGGACCTTTCTCCACCTCGTGGCCCGAGATACATCACCACCACGTCGTCCGTCATCTCGGCGATCACACCCATGTCGTGGGTGATCAGGATTACCGCCAGCCCACGTTCCTGCTGCAACCGCCGTATCAGTTCCAGGATCTGCGCCTGCGTGGTGACGTCCAGCGCGGTGGTCGGTTCGTCGGCAATCAGGATGCGCGGTTCGGCGGCAAGCGCCAGTGCGATCATGACCCGCTGGCGCAATCCGCCGGACAATTCGAACGAGTAGGCATCCACCCGCTGGGCCGGGCGCGGGATGCCGACAAGCGCAAGGAGTTCGATTGCACGTGCCCGTGCCGCACGTTTTGACAGAGTGGAATGCAGCCGGATCGCTTCGATAAGCTGGTTGCCGACAGTGTAGAAGGCGGACAGCGAACTCATCGGCTCCTGGAACACCAGCCCGATTTCGCCGCCGCGGATCGCGCGCATTTCCGCGCCATCGGATGGCAGTTGCACCAGGTCGGTCGTGCGGCTGTCCGCGCGGCGCAGGATGATCTCGCCGCTGACAATCCGTCCGGGACGTTCGACGATGCGCAGGATGGACCGTGCCGTCACGCTTTTGCCGCAGCCTGATTCGCCGACGATGCCGAGTGTGCGGCCGGGGAACAGATCGAACGAGGTGCCATCCACCGCGCGCACCACGCCTTCGTCCGCGAAGAAATGCGTCTTGAGGTCGCGCACCGACAGGATCGGCTCAGCCATACGGATCCGCCGCGTCGCGCAGGCCGTCGCCCAGGAAGTTGAATGCCAGGATCACGATGATTACGGGTACGGCGGCGACCAGCAGCCATGGGGCAAGGGCAAGTGTTTCCAGATTTTGCGCATCCTGCAGCATGACGCCCCAGGAGATCGCCGGCGGGCGCAGTCCGAGGCCAAGGAACGAAAGAGTGGTTTCGCTGATGATCATGGCGGGAAGCGCGAGGCTGATCGCGGCGATGATATGCGACAGAAAGGACGGCACCATGTGTTTGAAGATGATACGCATGTGCGAGGCGCCGGCGAGTACGGCCGCGGTGATGAAGTCTTCCTCACGCAACGCCAGGAACCGGCCGCGCACAACCCGGGCCAATTCGGTCCAGCCGATCAGCGAGATGATGACGGTGATGGCGAAATAGACCTGCTCCGGCGACCAGCTTGTCGGTATCGCGGCGGCGAGGCCCATCCACAGCGGGATGGTCGGGATCGAGC
Source organism: uncultured Alphaproteobacteria bacterium (assembly GCA_963790445.1). Taxonomy (GTDB): domain Bacteria; phylum Pseudomonadota; class Alphaproteobacteria; order Acetobacterales; family Acetobacteraceae; genus JAMXLO01. The sequence goes on from CAWBON010000018.1 coordinate 562,634, forward strand.
GCAGGATTTCGATGATGCGCTGCACGATTGTATCGACCCAGCCGCCCAACAGGCCGGAGATGCCGCCCAGCAGCACGCCAAGTACCAGGCTGAGCGTCACGCCGACCAGACCGATGGTGAGTGAAGTGCGCGTGGCCAGCACCAGGCGGGAAAACACGTCGCGGCCAAGTTGGTCGGTGCCGAACAGGAACAATGCATCGGTCGCCCGGCCATTGCTGACGCCGAGTAGATGGATGTCGGTGGGGAACAGACCGAACAGCCGATAGCGAAAGCCATGCGCGAACAGTGCCAGGTCGCGCGGCTCGCCTGGGTCGGGCGCGTAGCTGAGCTTGAAGGTGCGCAGGTCGCGCTTGCCCTTCAGGGCATAGACCTGCGGATGGAAATGTCCTTGTGCATCGAACCAATGGATCGGCTGCGGCGGGATGTAGCTGCGCGATGCCTCGGTATCGAACGGTTCGGCGTAGGCGATGAAATCGGCAAACGCGGCAACGGCGTAGAATACCAGGACGATGATGCCGCTGACCACGGCCAGCTTGTGCTTTCTGAAGCGCCACCAGATGAGTTGGCGCTGCGTGGCGACCGCGACGCGGGTTTCCGCTTCGGTGACCAGCGGTGGCGTGCCTGCGTCGAGCGCAGTGGCACTCATCGCAACTGCCCGGCGCGGATGCGGGGATCGATCCACATCAGCAGCAGGTCCGACAGCAGGGTGCCGATGACGGTGAGAAAGCCGAGTAGCAGGATGATCGTCGAGCCCAGCAGCATGTCCTGCGAAATCAGCGAATGCAGCAGCAGTGGCCCGACCGTTGGCAGGCTTAGGACGACCGATATGATGATGCTGCCCGACACGGTGTAGGGCAGCAGATAGCCGATGGTGCTGGCAAACGGATTGAGCGCTGCGCGCACCGGGTATTTCAGGATCACGCGGTGTTCGGCCAGACCGCGAGCGCGCGCGGTTACCACATAGGGGCGGCGCAGTTCATCCAGCAGGTTAGCGCGCATGATGCGCACCAGTTGCGCGATGCCAGGCGAGTGCCAGGATCAGCATCGGCACCGGCAGGTGCTTCATCAGATCCAGCAGCTTGCCCCACGACCACGGCGCGAGCTGGTATTGCGCGGAAAACAGTCCGCCGAGATTGACGTTGAACAGTCGCAGACCGAGATACATGACGATCAGCGCCAGCAGGAAGCTGGGCACCGCCAGGCCAATGAAGCCGATGAAGGTGAAAACGTAGTCGCCGGTCGAGTATTGCCGCACCGCCGAATAGATGCCGATGGGCAGCGCCAGCACCCAGGTGACGATGATCGCGGCGAACGACAGCAGTATGGTCAGCCACAGGCGGTCGCCGATCACCTCGGTCACCGGGCGGCTGTATTCGAAGGATTGCCGAACTGACCATGCACGATGAGGTTCAGCCATTTCATGTATTGCACCAGGTAGGACTGGTCCAGACCGTAGGCGTGACGCAGCGCTGCAGCTTCGGCAGCCGAGATCGCGGAACCCATCGCGGACGCCTGGGCGACATAGGCATCGACAAAATCGCCCAGGCGGCAACTGAAGGATGATGAACGTCACCACCGTGATCGCCCACAGGGTGATGACAGCCAGCAGCAGACGGCGGGCAAGATAGGCCAGCATGGATCAGGTCTTGAAGTACCAGGTCTCGGGATGCGAGTTCCCGGGGGTGCGGCAGTGCTGCGCGTTGCACACGCGCGAGGCGATGTTGCCCAGCCGGTTGCTGACCAGCCGCACGCCAAGTCCGGCCGGCGACTGGCCGACCGTGCCGATGCCGATCTGCTGATCCGCCAGGATCTTCCAGATCTCCTGCGCGTTCTTGTTGCGGCCTTCGACCTTCAGGCTGGCAGCCTCGCTGAACAGGTCCCACATTTTCAGGATGTTCGGATCATCCGGCTTGGTGCCCTGCGTGCCGCCGGAAGCGTAGTAGGTCGCATAGTCCGGTCCCATATACGCCTCTGTCGGGTCGACCGGGATAGCGTGGCGCGGGAAGAGGTACAGCAGTTCGGTGCCGCCGTTGTTCCAGATGTAGATGTGGTGCTCGTTGTTGCGCACGCGGGTCATCGCCAGGTTGCGTTCCAGTTCGCGCACATCGGCCTGGATGCCGATCTTGATCCACTGATCGGCGACCATCTCCGACAGCTTGGGATACGGCAGGAACGCCTGCACCGCGATGATCTGGATGCGCAGCCGCTCGCCGTTGTCGGTACGCACCCGGAAGCCGGCGGAATCCTTCTTGCTCAGGCCGATCCTGTCGAGCATCGCATTGGCCTGGGCGATATCCAGCACGGACCATTTCTTGCGCCATTCCGGCCCCGGATTTTGCGGCATGCTTTCACCCGGAACCGGCGAGCCCGGCGTACCAATGCCCAGCCAGAACGTCTCGTTCAACTGGTCGCGGTCGATGCCCATCGACAACGCGCGGCGGAAATCCGCGTTGGTCAGCCATTTGCGAATCTCCGGATCGGCCTTGAAGCTTTGATTGAGCTGCAACAGGAAATCGGCGCCGGCAAAGCCAAGATCGAGATGGACAGTGTAGTTGCCTTTCTTCTGGTTATCCAGAATGACCGGCAGCTTGCCGAGATCCATGTGACGTTCCTGTTCGTCGTAGTCGCCGGCCATGGCGCGCAGGTTGATCACTTCCAGGTTCTCGCCCAGGGTGAACTGCACGCGATCCATGTACGGAAGCTGATTCCCCGCGGTATCCACGGCGTAGTAGAAGGGATTGCGCTCCAGCAACCAGATCTGCTGGGTGATCGGCTGCACCATCTTCCACGGCCCGAGCGTCGGCAGTTCGGTGTTCAGCGACCAGTCCTTCTTGTAGTGGAACATCTGCAGCCAGTTATCGAAGCCGGCGGCCTTGGCCTTCGCGTTGCATGCATCGACCGAGGAATATTTCGGCAGGAACTGCTTGAGGTAGTGGCCCGGGGAGTAGGCGCCATAGGACAGTTTCTGCGCCTGGCGCACGGATTGGCCGCCGCCGATGTTGGTATCGCCTGCCATCATTTCCTCGAACAGGAAATACGGCACGTCGAATTCGAAGCGCACCGTCAGGTCGTCCACCTTGACGATGCGTCCAGGCTTGCCGCGCGGCGACATGTCGGGGATCGGCACCGGCACGATCTCCTTGTTCGAGTACATGTCCTCGAACCAGAAAACGAAATCGTCCGCGCCGAACGGTGCGCCATCGGACCATTTCATGCCCTTGCGCAGGTGCATGATGTAGGTCTTGCCATCGTCGCTGAGCTCGTAGGCCTTGGCGACGCTGGGAACGATCTTGCTGCCGTCCGCGCTCCAGAAGAAACACTTGTCAGACGAGTTGATGCGGTTGCCATTCTCCACATCGCCCGGGCCGGTGAAGGCGCGCCGCCAGGTGCCGCCGTATTTGCCGATCTCGTTCAACGGCTGCCAGACCATCGGTTCGGCGGGGATTCGCTGCTCGACCGGCGGTAGCTTTCCGGCTTTCACGAGGTCCGCGAACATCGGCGCCTCGGCGAATTTGGTCGGCCATTTCGCGGGATCGGTAACCATGGTCGGCCCCTCAAGTTTGCCCACCAGGCCAGATTGCGAAAGGCTGGTCTGCGCCTCGGCCACGGCGCTGCGGAGAAATTCCATGGCGGCCGGACTGGCGGCCAGGCCGGACAAGACCGCCCGGCGTGATAGTTTTACCTGCGACATGTAAATTTCCCCCGCATCCAATATTGCGGCCAATCTACCGGCAGGTTTCCAACGTTGCCAGTGGCGATCATAGCATGACTGTCCCGCCGTCAACGGCGATCGTCTGCCCGGTGACGAAACGGCTGCCGTCAGAGATCAGCCACGCCACCGTCCCGGTCAGGTCGGCTGGTTCCAATGTGCGCTGTATCGATTGGGCGGAACGGATTACCTCCAGGCCGCGATCCAGCTTGTCGCCCAGGAATTCGACCGTGCCTTCGGTCATCACCGCACTCGGCGCCAGCGCGTTCACCCGAATGTTGTCGCGGCCAAGTTCGCGCGCCAGGCCGCGCGTCAGGCCGATCACCGCAGCCTTGGAAGTGGTGTAGTGCAACGCGTAAGGCATGCCGTATGTCGCGGCGAGCGACGCGACATTCACGATGGAACCACCGCCAGATTGGCGCATCGCCGGCACGACAGCCTTGCAGCAGTTCCAGATTCCCTTGACGTTCACTGCCATCGCCGCATCCCAGTCGGTCTCCGCGATCTGGTTGAAGCGGCCGCCCCGCAGCGCGCCATACAGCGCCGCATTGTTGATCAGCGCATCGATGCGGCCGAAGCGTTCCATCGCCAGCTCAACCATCGAATCAGCCGACGCGACGTCGGTCACGTCGAGCTTCACGCCGATCGCGCCGTTGCCGGCCGCCGCCACGGCTGCCGCGCAATCGGCCATGTCGCCGGCGACAATGCGCGCGCCGGCGGCACCCAGGCTGCGTGCATATTCGAAGCCCAACCCACGCGCCGCACCAGTGATCAGCACTACTTTGTTTCCGAGGTGAATTGGGTTTTCGAGGTCCATTGGGTTCTCCTTCGTCAGGCCGTGGCACGCAGGCGAAGTTCATCGAATGCGTCACGCACGCGATAAACCTGCACCAGCCCGCGGATCAGCGTCGGCGCGATCCGATGCCAGGCCAGCGGACGCAACGGCTGCAACGGAAACACCGTCGCATCATCCCGTGCGCCGCGCACCAGAGTGGCGAGATCGCGCCCCATCATCGTGGCGGCGGCGATGCCGCGTCCGTTGTAGCCCAGGCCGGCAAACAATCCGGGTGCCAACTCGTGCAAACGCGGGAAATGATCGATGGTCATCGCGACCCAGCCACTCCACCCCTGTTGCCACTTCACCGGGCCGAGGTGCGGATAGAGCCGCTTGATCCGCGCATCGACACGCTGCCAGTTCGGCTTCGGCTCAGCGCCAAAGCTCGCGCCATGCGCGCTGGCGTGCAGTCGCCCGTCGGGCAGCATCCGCACGCCGGAGTAAAGCTGCCGCGTATCGGTCAGCGACTGGCGTTCCGGCAGGATTGTGTGACGCACATTGTCCGACAACGGTTCGCTGACAAAGCCATGACCGCGCATTGGAATGACGCTCTCGCGCAGGCCGGGCCACAGATTGCCGGTATAGGCGTTGGTGGCGATCACCACGTTGTCCGCCGTCACGCCGGCGCCCCCGGCATCGACCATCCAACGCCCGTCGCGTCGCGTGACCCCGCGTACCGGTGTCCTGGCATGGATGACGGCACCGGCCGCGACCGCGGCGTTCGCCAGGCCGATCGCATAGGCGAACGGGTTGATGTTGCCACCCCTGCGGTCAAGCGAAGCCGCCTGGTACAGCGTCGAACCGATCATCTCGGCGCAGCGTGCGCCTGCCAACATCTCCACCGGTGCATGGCGCTGCTGCCAATATCGCGTGCGTAGCTCCAGGTCGCGCCGTCCACTGGCGGAATGCGCGGCAAAGATCAGGCCGGAGCGCATTGGCCAGCATTCGATCTTGTGACGGCCGATCAGCTCGAAGACCAGATCCGGCCCCGCCGCGACGCCATCGACAATTCGCTGGCCTCGATCGGGCCCATAGTGTCGCAGAATTGCGTCCTGCCCCGGCTTCAGATACGGCACGACCTGGCCGAACGCGCGGCCCGACGCGCCCCAACCGATCTCGTTCGCCTCCAACACCGCGACATCGACCCCGGTCTCCGCCAGGTGCAGCGCGGTGGATAGTCCGGTGAAACCTGCGCCGATAACCGCGACCGTGACATGGTGCTGGCCTGCGAGTTTCTGTGTGACAGGTGGCGGCTGCGCGCCGTTGGCGTAAACCGCGGGTGGGCCGGCCCGATCGGATAGTGGTTCGTACATGCATGGAACGATGCGGCCGGTTGCCGCCATGCGCAACCCGACGTAAGGGTGCCCGCGGCGTGGCATCCAGTTGCCGAACATCCCGGGTGCTGTGCCTTAACCGATATCGCCGGCGGCTTATCGCTGCCTATGCCGGCGCCCGCGCGGTCAGCGCCCGGCGACCGCCGCTTGCCGCTGAAAATGGCTGTTTCAGCCGTTTGCCAGTCAGCAATGCGACCCCGCCGCCCGGCGGTTGCCCGGCGGTTGCTTGCATTTCGGCCGCCAACGCCCTCATCTAGAGGGTTCGTTGGGGTTGGTCAGTCAGGAGGGTTGACGGTGGCCGGATTCGAGCCATGGAACAGGGAACGCGGCGCCACGATTATCGCCTCGGAGGCGACGCGCGAAGGCGCAACGCTGCCGATCCTGCATGCGCTGTTGGCGGCATTCGGCTATATCCATGCGGAAGCGATCCCGATGATCGCCGAGACGCTGAACCTGACGCGCGCCGAGGTGCATGGCGTGGTCAGCTTCTACCATGACTTTCGCCGCGACCTGCCGGGACGCCATGTGCTGCGACTGTGCCGCGCGGAGGCGTGCCAGTCTCTGGGCGCCGATGCGTTGGCATTGCACGTGCGGCAGCGGCTTGGCGTGGACTGGCATGAAACGACCGGCGACGGTGCCGTGACGCTGGAGCCGGTGTTCTGCCTTGGTCTTTGCGCTGTCGGTCCGTCGGCGATGCTCGACGGCAATCCGATGGGACGGATTGATAGCGCGCGTATCGATGCCGCACTGGATCGCGCACGATGAGCACCCGCGTCTACATTCCGCGTGACGCTGCCGCGCTGGCATTGGGCGCCGATGCGGTCGCCGCGTTTCTGCATCAGGCGGCGGATGTAGACATCGTGCGGACTGGTTCGCGCGGACTGTTATGGCTGGAGCCGATGGTCGAGGTGGCGACCGACGAGGGCCGCATCGCCTATGGTCCGGTGAGCCTGGCAGATATTTCGGGGCTTATCGAGGCCGGCATGCTGACGGGCGGCGCACATCCGTTGCGGCTGGGCCGGCCGGAGGAAATTCCCTGGCTCGCGCGACAGCAGCGTCTGACCTTTGCGCGATGCGGCATCGTCGATCCGCTGTCGCTGGATGACTACCGCGCGCATAGCGGCCTGAAGGGGTTGGCACGTGCTATCGAACTCGGCAGTGCCGCGACGATCGAGATGGTGACGCAGTCCGGCCTGCGGGGGCGCGGGGGCGCGGGTTTTCCCACCGGCATCAAGTGGAAGACCGCAGCCGATGCGAAGGGCGAGCGCAAGTTCATCGTCTGCAACGCCGATGAAGGCGATTCCGGGACGTTCGCCGATCGCATGCTGATGGAAGGCGATCCGTTCGTGCTGATCGAAGGCATGACGATCGCCGGCATCTCGGTCGGCGCGACCAAGGGCTATGTCTACACGCGGTCGGAATACCCGCACGCGATCGCCACGTTCAACGCGGCGCTTGCCGTGGCACGACGCGAAGGCGTGCTGGGCAGCAGCGTGCTGGGTTCGTCGCATGTGTTCGACATCGAGCAGCGGGTGGGCGCCGGGGCCTATGTCTGCGGGGAGGAAACGTCGTTGCTCGACAGCCTGGAAGGCAAGCGCGGCCAGGTGCGCGCCAAACCGCCGCTGCCGGCGCACAAGGGATTGTTCGGCGCGCCCACCGTGATCAACAACGTCGTTTCGCTGGCGAGCGTGCCGATCATCCTGACCGAAGGCGCGGAGTTCTATCGCGAGATCGGCATGGGACGGTCACGTGGCACCATGCCGATCCAGCTTGCCGGCAACATCAGGTATGGCGGCCTGTTCGAGGCAGGCTTTGGCGTCACTCTCGGCGAACTGGTGAACGACATCGGCGGCGGCACGCTGACCGGCCGGCCGGTGCGCGCGGTGCAGGTCGGTGGACCACTTGGCGCATATTTTCCGCCGGCACTGTTCAACACGCCATTCGATTACGAGGCATTCGCCGCGCGGGACGGGCTTATCGGCCACGGTGGTATCGTGGTGTTCGATGACACGGTTGATCTTGTGAAACAGGCGCGCTTCGCCATGGAGTTCTGCGCCGAGGAATCCTGCGGCAAGTGTACGCCATGTCGCATCGGCTCGGTGCGCGGCATGGAAGTGATCGACCGCATCGCCGCGGGCGACCGGCCGGAGGCCAATCTCGATCTGCTGCGCGATCTTTGCCACACGATGAGGTTCGGTTCGTTGTGTGCGCTTGGCGGCTTCATCCCGTATCCGGTGATGAGCGCGCTGGAACATTTCCCCGAGGATTTCATGCCTCGTCCCGCGCAACGCGCGGCGGCGGAGTAAGGAGACTGCGAATGCCATTGATTCACGAAATCGACTACGGCACGCCAACCAGCAACGCCACCGAGCAGGTGACGCTGACAGTCGATGGGCAGGAGGTCACTGTGCCGGCCGGCACGTCGATCATGCACGCCGCGATGGATGCCGGGATCAAGATCCCGAAGCTGTGCGCTACCGATTCGCTGGATGCTTTCGGCTCATGTCGCGTGTGTCTGGTGGAGATCGAGGGACGTGGGGGCACGCCGGCATCGTGTACCACGCCGGTGGCGCCTGGCATGAAGGTATCCACCACGACCGACCGCGTGCGCCGCGTGCGCCGTGGCGTGATGGAGCTGTATCTTACCGATCACCCGCTTGACGGCATGACCTCGCCGGTCGCCGGCAATTCCGAATTCCAGGAGATGGCGGGGCTCATCGGTGTGCGTCAGGTGCGCTACGGCCAGGATGGCGTCAACCATCTGCATTCGGAAATCGACGTATCCAATCCATATTTCCAGTTCGATCCCGCGCGCTGCATCGTCTGCTCACGCTGTGTGCGGGCCTGCGAGGAAGTGCAGAACACGTTCGCTCTCACCATCGAAGGCCGCGGCTTCGAGTCAAAGGTTGCCGCTGGAGCCGGCGAAAATTTCCTGGCCTCGGAATGCGTCTCCTGCGGCGCATGCGTGCAGGCCTGCCCGACCGGATCGCTGCTTGAAAAGTCGGTGATCGAATTGGGCCAGCCGGAACATTCCGTCATCACCACCTGCGCCTATTGCGGTGTCGGCTGCAACTTCAAGGCCGAGATGCAGGGCGATACGGTGATCCGCATGGTGCCCTGGAAGGATGGCAAGGCCAACCACGGGCATTCGTGCGTGAAGGGCCGTTTTGCCTGGGGTTATGCATCGCATCCCGATCGCATCCTGAAGCCGATGATGCGCGAGAAGATTACCGATCCCTGGCGGGAAGCGACCTGGGAGGAAGCGATCGGCCGCGTCGCATCCGAGTTCAAACGCATCCAGAAAGAAGCTGGCAAGAACGCCATCGGCGTCATCACGTCGTCACGCTGCACCGACGAAGAGACCTATCTGGTGCAGAAGCTGGCGCGGCAGGTATTCGGCAATAACAACACCGACACCTGCGCGCGCGTCTGTCATTCCCCGACCGGCTATGGCCTCAGCACGACCTTCGGCACCTCCGCCGGCACGCAGGACTTCGACTCGGTCGAGCATACCGACGTGATGCTGCTGGTCGGCGCCAATCCGACCGACGGGCATCCGGTGTTCGCCTCGCGCATGAAGAAGCGGCTGCGCCAGGGCGCCAAGCTGATCGTCGTCGATCCGCGCCGCATCGACCTGGTGCGCATGCCGCATGTCGAGGCGGAGCATCACCTGGCGCTGCGTCCCGGCACCAATGTCGCGGTGCTGACCGCATTGGCGCACGTGATCGTCACCGAGGGTCTGGTGGACGAAGACTTCGTGCGCGAACGTTGTGACTGGGATGCGTTCCAGGATTGGGCGCATTTCGTCGCCGAGGACCGCAACAGTCCTGAAGCGGTGGAAGCAATGAGTGGCGTACCGGCGCAGACCATCCGCGCCGCGGCCCTGCTGTTCGCCAAGGCGCGCAACGGCGCGATCTACTACGGACTGGGCGTGACCGAACACAGCCAGGGCACCACCGCGGTGATGGCACTGGCAAACCTTGCGATGGCGACTGGCAATATCGGGCGCCCCGGTGTCGGCGTGAATCCGCTGCGCGGCCAGAACAACGTGCAGGGCAGCTGCGACATGGGCTCCTTCCCGCATGAGCTGCCGGGCTATCGGCACATCTCGAATCCGGCGGTGCGTGCGATCTACGAGCACGAATGGGGCATGACGCTGGATCCGGAGCCTGGGCTGCGCATTCCCAATATGATCGACGCCGCGGTCGATGGCTCGTTCCGCGGCATCTACATCCAGGGCGAGGACATCGCGCAGTCGGACCCGGACACGCAGCACATCACCGCGGGTCTCTCGGCGATGGAATTCGTCGTCGTGCACGACCTGTTCCTGAACGAGACGGCGAACTACGCGCATGTCTTCCTGCCGGGCTCTACCTTTCTGGAGAAGGATGGCACCTTCATCAACGCCGAGCGCCGCATCAATCTGGTGCGCAAGGTGATGGCGCCGCGCGCCGGCCTGGCGGACTGGGAGGCGACGCAGGCCATCGCGCGCGCGATGGGGATGGAGTGGAACTATACACACCCCTCGCAGATCATGGACGAGATCGCCCGCACCACGCCGACCTTTTCCGGTGTATCGTTCAAGAAGCTGGCCGAGCAGGGCTCGATCCAGTGGCCATGCAACGAGCAGGCGCCGGACGGTACGCCGACGATGCACATCGGCAGTTTTGTGCGTGGCAAGGGCAACTTCGTCGTCACCGAGTACGTACCCACCGATGAGAAGACTGGCCCGCGCTTCCCGCTGCTGCTGACGACCGGGCGCATCCTGAGCCAGTACAACGTCGGCGCTCAGACGCGGCGCACGGAGAATGTCGTGTGGCACCACGCGGACGTGCTGGAGATCCATCCGCACGACGCCGAACAGCGTGGTGTCCGCGACGGTGATCTGGTGCGGCTGGCAAGCCGGTCGGGCGAAACGACATTGCGCTCGAAGATCACCGATCGCGTGGCGCCGGGCGTGGTCTACACCACGTTCCACCACCCGGCGACGCAAGCGAACGTCGTTACCAGCGACTATTCGGACTGGGCGACGAACTGCCCCGAATACAAGGTGACCGCGGTGCAGGTGACGCCATCGAATGGCCCGAGTGAGTGGCAGGAGGAGTACCGCGAGCTGACGCAAAAAAGCCGCCGCATAGAGGCTGTGCCCGCGAAGTGATGCCCCGGCCGTCGCCTCCGCTGCCATCGCCAGTCCGCAGCGTCGCGCGCAACGCCTTCCGCGGCGATGCGGTGACACTCGGCATGCGTGCGATCCCGGAAGAAATCCCTGTGGCGTTGAGCTACAACCGCACGACGTATGCGGTGATGCTTGCCACGCCGGCGGACCTGGAAGACTTCGCTGTCGGGTTCAGCATTACCGAAGGTGTCGTGCGGCACGCGGCTGAAATCGAGGAACTCGATGTCGTCCCGGTGGAGCAGGGCATCGAGCTGCGCATGTGGCTGGCGCCGGAACGCGCGGATTCCGTGGGTGTCCGCCAGCGTCGTCTTGCCGGGCCGAGTGGCTGTGGCTTGTGTGGGCTGGAGAGCCTCGCCGATGCGGTGCGCACGCCGCCCCACATCGATGCGCAGGTGCATTTCGACGCGGCGTCGGTCCACAGCGCAATGGCGACGCTGCCCGCCGCGCAGAAGCTCAACCAGCAAACCCACGCTGTGCATGCCGCCGCCTTCTGGCATCCTGCACGCGGCCTCGTGGCATTGCGCGAGGATGTCGGCCGGCACAACGCGCTGGACAAGCTGACCGGCGCGCTCGCGGGCAACGGTGTTGCCGTGGGCGAAGGTCTGGTGCTGCTGTCGAGCCGCATCTCTGTCGAGATGGTGCAAAAATCCGCCATGCTCGGCGCGCCGGTCGTGGTGGCGGTATCAGCACCGACAGCGCTTGCCGTGCGCGTGGCTGACGCCGCCGGGATCACGTTGGTTGGCATCGCGCGCGCCGATGGCTTCGAGGTCTTTACTCATCCCGAGCGTATCGCAGCACAACCGGTGCAACATGTCGCCTGACAAGCTCGCCTACATGGCCAACCAGATCGGCAAGTTCTTCGCGCACCAACCGCACGACAAGGCGGTTGCTGCGATCGCCGAGCACATCCAGAAATTCTGGGATCCCAGAATGCGCCGTGACATCCTGGCGCATCTCGATGCGGTGCAGCTTGACCCCTCCGCTCGTGAGGCAGTTGAACGCGTGCGCGAATCCGAGGCATTTTGACGACCCAAGTGCGATGAACAGCGCTGCGGCTTCCGCAAATCTCTTCCGTCCGGCCGTCGGTGCGATGAAGCTGTTGCAGTAACAAATACGAGTGGGGGCGGTTCGGTTATGCCGCCGTCAGTTCCGGCTGCACGACGCCAAGCAGTCGCGCCTGCAAGGCGGCATCGGCCTCAAGCGCCTTGGCACTGCCTTGATAGGCGACCCGGCCGTTCACCAGCACGTAAGCGCGGTCCACGATCGGCAGCACGGTCTCCGCGTGGTGCTCCACGATGATCATCGCGGCGCGCCCGCGCAGCCGCACCAGCGCGTCCATCACTTCCTGCACGACAGCGGGTGCCAGGCCTTCGAATGGTTCGTCCAGCAGAATAAGACGGCTCGGCACGGTCAGCGCGCGAGCGATCGCCAGCATCTGCCGCTCACCGCCCGACAGACTTTCGGCGCGCGCGCGCTGCAATATGCGAAGCTTCGGGAACAACTCGAAGATTTCGTCGAACGTTGCACCGCCCGCGCGTGCGGCAATACGCAGGTTCTCCATCACGGTCAGATTGGGGAACAGGCGGCGTCCCTCCGGCACGATCGAAATGCCAAGCCGATTGATCTCGTATGGTTTGGCATGGGTGATATCCTTGCCATCCATCGTGATGTGGCCCGCACTTTTCTGCACCGTGCCACTGATCGCCCGCAACATCGTGGTTTTGCCAACGCCGTTGCGGCCAAGCAGGGCTACCGCTTCGCCTTCGTGGACAACCAGATCGAGATCCGTCAGCACCAGACTTCCGGCATAACCGGCACGCACCTGTTGGAGTTGCAGCATGGGCTTGGCTGCGATGGGACGAATTGCTTCCGCTTGCACCGTCGGCTGGGGGCCGCCGGCACGCGCGGTGCCCATATAGGCGGTGATGACGTCCGGATTGCTCGCGACTTCGGCTGGCTTGCCATCTGCGATCACGCGGCCCTGGTGCAGCACGGTGATGCGATCGGACAGCGCCAGCACTCGGTCGATATCGTGCTCTATCAGTAACACGGCGTGGGTCGCGGCAAGCTGGCGGATCAGCGCGCCCACCACTTCGCGATCGGCTTCCGCAAGGCCTGCGAGCGGTTCATCCAGCAACAGCAGCTTAGCGTCCGTGGCCAGCGAGATCGCGATCTCCAGCAGACGTCGCTCGCCATGCGAAAGATTGGCGCAGGGTTCGGCGGCACGATCTTCCAGGCCGACAGCGGCCAGCAGCGACCAGGTGCGCGCGTTGATCGGCTCGATATCATAGGCGTCGCGCCACAAGCTGTTCTGCTCCGGACTGCGCGCCTGGACTGCCACGCGTATGTTCTCGAACGTCGTCAGGTTGCGGAACACGCTGAGGATCTGGAAGGAACGACCTAGGCCCAGGCGAATCCGCCGATGCACCGGAAGTTGCGAAATGTCGTGACCGGCAAAGCGTATTTGCCCGGCATCCGCGCGCAGCAAGCCCGTCAGCATGTTGAAGAATGTCGTCTTGCCGGCGCCATTGGGGCCGATCAGGCTATGCAGGCAAAATGGATGCACCTCGAGATTCACATCGGCTGCAACCACCAGCGAACCGAACCGCTTGTGCAGGCCGCTAACCGTAAGGATCGGCTGGTCGGGCGCCATATCCTGTCGCTGGATTTCGCCGAACCGTGCGATGCGCTCGGGCCTCGGTGGAATACCGTTGCGCACCAGGGTCCAGCGTTCACGTCTCAACACCCGCTGCACCGCGCCCTGGATCCCTTCCGGCGAGACGAGTGCGAATATTATGATGACCGGCGCAAACAATAGCCACCAGCTTTCGGTGATGGCGCTGAGCCTGTCCTGCAGGAGCGTGAAGGCGATTGCGCCCCATAACGGACCAAGGAACTGGTGCACACCACCCAGCACCGTCATCAGCAATGCGTCGCCGGCGTGCTGCCAGCCCAGGTTGTCGGCGTAGGCGCCGCGCAGCATCAAGGCGAGCAGCGCTCCGGCGTAGCCAACCATGCCGCCCAGGATGACGAAGGCTTCGAACTTCAAGCGGAATGTTGAATAGCCCAGGCTCTGCGCGCGCTGTTCGTTGTCGCGCAACGCCTGCAACGAGCGGCCGAACGGTGCGTGCGCGATGCGCCATAGCAGCCACATGCCGGCCGTCACTGTGAGCACGGTAAATACGTGAAACGACCAGTCGCTGACCAACCATGGTCGCGGCACATCTTGCAGGCCGTTCTCGCCACCGGTGAGATCGGTCCACTTGTAGGCGACCTCGAACGCGATCTGGGAAAATGCCAGTGTCAGCAAGGAGAAATACAAACCACGCCGGCGCAGGATCACCAGCGCGATCGCCGTGGCCAGTACCAGCGAAAAGCCAATGGCGAACACCAGTGCCTCGGCTTCGTTGGTCAGGAAGCCGCGCAGCGAAATCGCCACCGCATAGCTGGCGCAACCGAAGAATACAGAGGCGCCGAACGGCACCAGTCCGGTGTAGCCGACCAACAGGTTCACGCCGGCGCCGTACAGCGTGTAGATGGCGATCTGCGTGATCAGGCTTACCGGCGCGCCGATGGCATCCCAGGCCACCGTCAGCGCGACGAATACGAGAAAAACCCACAGTATCGGATGGCGCAGCAGGGCGCTCATTCGAAGCGCTCCCAGCGCTCGCCCAGCAGGCCGCGCGGGCGCACCAGCAGTACCGCTGCCATGAACACGTACATCACGGCGTTCGCGGCGTCCGGTTGAAACTGGATGGTCAGCGCCGTTATCACGCCCACCAGCAGGCCGGCGATCACTGCGCCGGCGAAGGAACCCAGGCCACCGATCACCACCACCACGAACGCCGGCATGATGGCGTTTTCCGACATCGATGGGATCACCGTCCACAACGGCGCCGCCAGCATTCCGGCGACCCCGGCCAGCGCACAGCCGAGGCCGAACACCGCGGTCAGCACACGCGGTAACCGAATGCCGAGCAGTCCCACCATTTCGGGATCGCGCGAACCGGCACGCAGGATGCGGCCGAACGGCGTGAACTGCATGAAGGCCCACAGGCCGATCAGCAGCGCTATGGTAGTGAGAAACACGGTCAGCCGGTATTTGGTGATCAACACCGGTCCCCAGAGATAGATGCCGGAAAGGAACGGCGGCTGATTGAACGGCTGGCCGATGCCACCGTAGATCAACCGCAGCAGCGCCTCTATCATCAGAGCGAGCGCGAAAGTAACGATCAGGCTGACCAACGGCTCCTTGTCGTAAAGCTGCCGGATCAGCGTGCGTTCAACCGCCATGCCGACAACGCCAACCAGCACTGGCGCCAACAGCACCGCCGGCCAACCGAAGTACTGATACAGCGTCAGCGCGAAATACGCCCCGAGTGCGAAGAAATTGCCATGGGCGAAGTTCACGATGCCCAGCAGGCCGAATATGATCGACAGCCCGATGGCGATCAGCACATAGAGGCCGCCGAGCACCAGCCCGGCGGCCACCTGCGAAAGAAGAACGTCCAGCACGACAGCGTCAGGTCATATGGCAGCCGTTCGTCACCGGATCGCCGAACACCTTTTCCAGATCGGCGACGTTTTGTGGCACCACGCCCTTGACGTCGAAGTAATCCCACTTGTCGGTGATCTTCGGCTTAACCTGCACCACCAGGTTACGCAGCAGCATCTGGTGGTCGCCCTTGCGCCAGTAGTAAGGATTGGCGGCCGTGCCGCCTTTCCAGCTTTCCAGTCCCTTGATGATGGCTTCGGTCTCGGTTGACTTTGCCTGCTCGATCGATTCGAACAGCGACTTGGCCGCGATCCAGCCCATCCACGCCTTGTCGGCTGCCGGCTTGCCATATTTCTTCTGATAGTCTGCGGCCATCGCCTTCTCGTCCGGCGGATTGCTCGGGTTATCGTACCACCAGAGCGACGTATACAAGACCGGTCGCTGCCTCCTGGCCAACCGCCCAAATGTCCGTATCGCCGATGGCGATCTCGCAGACAGGAATCTTGCCCCTCATACCAATCTCGTTCCATTGCTTGAGAAAGGTTGAAAGGTCGCCGGCGGGCACGCCGCCCAGGATCATGTCGGGCTTCGCCTGGCGGATCTTCAGGATGAACGAACTGTAGTCCGGTGTATTCAGTGGCACGCTGTCATCGCCAACAACGGTGCCGCCGGCCTTGATCAGGATCTCCTTGAAGGATTTGGCGATGTCCTGGCCGAATGCATAGTTGGCAGTGATGAAATACCATTTCTTGCCGTAGCCCATGAGGTACGGCGCGAACATCGCAGCCTGCACAGCTACCGGCGTGTTCAACCGGAAGGTGTAGTGATTGCAGTTCTTGCCGCTCATGTCGGTGGCCGCGGCATTGTTGCAGACGAACGGAATCTTCAGTTGCGCTGCTGTGGCCTGCTCGGCCAGACCATTTGAGCTGAGCGATCCGCCCAGAATGGCGACGACCTTATTCTCCTGCACGAGCTTCTGCATGTTCTGCTGCGAGCCCTGCGGCGAGGGTTCATCCAGCCAGACCAACTCTGCCGGCTGACCCATAATCTTGTTGCCGCGTTCTTCCAGCGCCAGATACGTACCATTCGCCAGATATTCAGTCTGCGCCGCGATGTCGCCGGTCTTGGCCAGCAGCAGCCCGATCTTGATCGTTTCGGCTGCGGCGGCATGGCCGATGAACGGCCGGGCCAGCGGCGCCGCGGCGATCGCGGCAGCACCCAGCAGCGCCTGGCGGCGTGGCACGACAAGGCTCGATTTCCCGGTGTTCATATTTCCTCCCTAGGCTTCTGCCAGTTCGCTTAGCGCGACTGCACTACGCAAGCAACCCAGTCAGGTGCGACGCGGCGTGCTGCTGGGCCTGCGCGGCCATGCGCACCGAGGCATTGGCTGCGCCATACTGCTGGTAATCGCCGCAACGTTGGACAATTTCAAAGAAAAATCTGTCGTCGAAAGTATTGGTGTAGGCGTGCAGAAACTCACCCGCGTCATCGCGATCGTACAGCAGGTTGAGCTGTTGCAAAGCCTGAATGCGGGTATCGTCCAGTCCCCACTTCGCCGCCACATCATCATAGTAATTCTCGGGGATTTGCAGCATGCGAACGCCGCGCCCCGCCAGACGGTCAAGTGTATCGACTATGTTGTCGGTCTCCATGGCGATATGCTGCACACCAGCACCGGCATAGGCAGTCAAAAACCGTCCTGTGCTGCTCTGGCGGCTGTCCGATATGTTCAGCGGCAGACGCACGCTGCGCTCGGGACTGACCATGGTGCGGCTGCGGATCAGACCGTATGGGTCAGCAATCTCCCACAGTTGCTCCGGGATGAAGCCGAACACAGCGCGATAGAACAACACAAAATTATCCATGCGTCCGACAGGAAGTGCCTGAGCCACGTGGTCAATGCGGGTAAGAACCGACTGCGGGGACTGTTCGGGAAACAACCGAAAATCGTCCTGATATATACTGCGGCCCGACGGATCGGGCTGCACCAGGTAGATCAGTGTGCCATCTGGCGCTCGTACTGCCGGAATGCGGCGCTCGCCCTGGCCGATGCGTTCCTGCCATTGCGGACATAGCAGGACCCGCGCGCGTTCTACCGCTCGTGCCGCATCATCCACGATCAGCGCCATGGCGCACACCGATGGGCCGTGCAACTGAAAATGTTCGGCCGCGGCGCTGTCCTGCTCGCTGTTCAGCACAAGATTCACGCGCCCTTGGCGATACAGATCCACGGATTTGGAGCGGTGGCGGCCGGCGTAGTGAAAACCGATATCGCGCAGCATTTCGCCCAGCCGCCGGCCGGTTTCGTCGTCCACCGCGAATTCGAGGAATTCGATACCGTCGAACGACGCCGGCGGCGGCAGGGTCGTGGCACCTGCCTCCGCTTCGACCAGCAGCAGTGATCGCAGGCCGTCGCGTGCAATCAGGCGCGCGGGGGCGGCGCGGAATTCATCATTGAATACTTCAAGCGACAACGGACCGCGATAACCGCAGGCCAGCACCGCACGCAAAAAATCCGCAACAGGTAGCTGGCCCTGGCCCGGGAAGTTCCGGAAATGTCGGCTCCAGGACAGGGCATCCATGGAAAGGTGCGGCGCATCTGCAAGCTGCACGAAGAACAGCCGGTCGGCGGGCAATCGCGCGATGCCGGACGGATCATCATCGACCGCGAGCGTGTGGAAGCTGTCGACGATCAGGCCAAGCGCGTCGTCGTCGGCTGCTTGCACAATGTTCCAGGCATGTCGCCATCGGTTGACGTAGCGACCCCAGGCAAGAGCCTCGTAGCCGACACGCAGACCACGCCGCCGTGCCCGCTCCGCCATCGCAGCAAGGTCAGCGGCGGCGCGCGCATCATCATCGATCGTGGCGGGATGGGTGTTGCTGCACACCAGCACCAGATCGGTGCCGAGTGCCTGCATGACGTCGAACTTGCGTTCGGCGCGATCGAGATTGCGTGTGCGCTGCGGCTCGGGCATTGCCTCGAAATCGCGGAACGGCTGGAACAGTGTAATCGCCAGACCGAGGCCATCGGCGATCCTGCGCACGTCGTCGGGTGACCCGTCGTACGTCAACAGGTCGTTTTCGAACAGTTCCACTCCGTCGAAGCCGATGGCTGCCGCTGCTTCAAGCTTTTCGGGCAAGGTGCCGCTGAGCGAAACGGTGGCGATGGACTTTGCCAAAGGCGGCCGCACGGGTGGAATGGTTTCGTTCAACGTCGCCTCCTGCCCGGTTCGCCGCGGGCCCAATGTGTTGGCACGACCGCTATTGGCACGATCTATATAGGCAAAACGCCGTAGTTGACGTGGATTAACTAGATAGTTAATAGCGTGACGATGCCCACCGCAAGGGCAAAAGTGCCGCTGGCCGACTGGCCCCCCCGTGAGTGATCAAACCATGCCCCTCGGCGCCGCACAAAGTTTGCTGCTTGGCTTGATCGGGTCCGGAATCCAGGCCTCACGTGCCCCTGCGCTGCACGAGGGGGAAGCCGCCGAGCAAGGGCTGCGTTGCATCTACAAACTGATCGACATCGCGAAATTAGGCCTTGGCGTCGACGCACTGCCCG
The DNA here is from genome assembly GCA_963790445.1 of uncultured Alphaproteobacteria bacterium. GTDB lineage: Bacteria > Pseudomonadota > Alphaproteobacteria > Acetobacterales > Acetobacteraceae > JAMXLO01. The sequence goes on from CAWBON010000018.1 coordinate 581,745, forward strand.
AACTGTTGACGGCTGCCGAGCGCCTGGGTTTCGCCGGCCTGAACATCACGCATCCCTGCAAGCAGGCGGTCATCCCGTATCTGCACGAGCTGTCGCCCGACGCGCGCGCGCTCGGCGCGGTGAACACTGTGCTGCTACGCGACGGCAAACGCGTCGGCTGCAACACGGACTGGTACGGGTTTGCCGAAAACTTTCGGCGTGGGCTGCCGGATGTCCCGCTTGCCCGAGCCGTGCAATTGGGTGCCGGCGGCGCTGGCGCCGCCGTGGCACACGCAGCGCTGACACTCGGCGTTGGTGAGCTTACAATCTGCGATATCGATAGCGGACGCATGGCGACTTTGGCCGACAGCCTCTGCGCCAGGTTCGGCGCCGGCCGTGCTGTCGTGGCTACCGATATGGCGAGCGCCATGGCAGCAGCCGACGGCGTCATCAATGCCACGCCGATCGGCATGGCGGACCACCCCGGACTGCCGTTGCCGTCAGAGTTCCTGCGGTCGGCACTCTGGGTCGCCGAGATCGTCTATTTCCCGCTGGAAACCGACCTGTTGCGTACCGCACGCGCGGTTGGCTGTCGCACGCTCGATGGTGGTGGCATGGCGGTATTCCAGGCAGTCGAGGCATTTCGCCTGTTCACCGACATCGCCCCGGATGCCGGCCGCATGCTGCGAAACTTTGCCGCACTGTCTGCAGCCTGAAGCATCATTCCTTACCGTTGACGCCCGCGCTGGCCGCGGCCGTTCGCGGTCCGCGAGATCGGATCGCAGCCGTGTGTCGCCGGTTGTTTCCAACATGCGGATTATGGCATCGCCGATCATCTGCTTGTGCTTCGCTCGCAGTAGCGGCGCGGTCAGATCGCAGCCGAACAATGTCCCGAATGTATGCCGATTCGAAACCCTGAAAAAGCAGAACGCGCTGATCATCAGATGCAGGTCCACCGCGTCGATGTCCGAGCGGAAGACGCCCGCACGTTGCCCTCGCTCCAAAATCCCCGCCAGGGTATCGATCACGATCAGGTTCTGCTTCTGTAGTGTGCTGGATTGCGCCAAATGGCGCCCGTGGTGAATGTTCTCGATACTGACCAGGCGAATGAATTCCGGATGTGCTTCCTCGTAGTCGAAGGTGAATTCGATCATGCGGCGTATGGCTTCGACTGGACTTCAGGCTTGCCAGATCGAGCTCCTGTTCCACACTGCGGATATCGCCATAAACCTGCTCCAGCACCGCGAGGTACAAGCCCTCCTTGCTGCCGAAATAATAGTAGAGCATGCGTTTCGTTGTGCGCATGCGCGCAGCGATCGCGTCCACACGCGCACCACTGAGGCCGTGCTCGGCAAATTCCTCCCTGGCCGCGCGCAATATGTCCTGGCGGGTGCGCGCCGCGTCCGGCTTGCGCGGGCCCGACCCGGATCCCCCCTCGCGCTTCTTCCTGGATGGCACGGCAGCGACAGCCCTCTTTGTTTCGTGCCAGCCAATAATAGCAGGCGGTGACTAACCAGTTAGAGACCGACACCCGCCTGCCTGCCCACCCGCGGTCTGCCGCCACCCTGGCCTAATCTGCCGCGGCCTGGATACTCCTGGCGTGACGCAGCAGCGCGTCGTCCGGAACTGGTTCGATCGGACGGAAGTCGCGGTGGGCGATCCAGTCCGGACGCGTCGGTGTGCGGATGTAGTTGGAAACCGCGTTCAACGTCAGGTACACGATCTTGCGTGGATAAGGCGTGATATTGCCGGCCGAGCCGTGCACCAGATTGCCGTGGAACAGCAGCATCGCCCCCGGTTTGCCAGTGGGCGTGACGATGCCGCCCTGCTGCACCAGCCGGCTCACGGTATCGTTGTCGAGCGTCCACAACGGATAAGACGTGGTGGACAGATCATGTCCGGCCTGCAGCACGCCTTCCGTGTGGCTGCGCGGCACCAGCATCAGCGGCCCGTTGATCGGCAACACCTCGTCCACAAACACCGAGATGTTCATCGCACGCGGTTCCGGCATGCCGTCGTCGCGTGCCCAGGTGCCGTAATCCTGATGCCACTGCCACACTTCGCCATCGAACGCCGCCTTCGCGTTGATCTTGAACTGATGCATGTAGAGTTGCTCGCCAAACACCTGCTCGACGGGCCGGATCATTCGTGGATGGGCACCTAGCAGGCGAAACGCCTCGTTGTAGGTGTGAGCCGCGAAGGCGGTACGCGGCGCGCCCGATTTCTCCCGCCAGATCTCTTTGCGGTCGGTACGGAAAGACCCTCCGCTTCGCGGCGCAGGATCGCAATCTCCTCCGCCGAGAACAGATCCGGCAAGAACAGATAGCCTTCCTTGTCGAATTGCCGGAGCTGCTGCTTGCTCAGCACCATCGCACAACCTCCGCCTAGCCAGCGAGATAGCCGCCATCGACATAAAGTTCCGCGCCGGTGATGTAGGAAGCCTCATCGGACGCCAGGAACAGGATCGCGTTCGCCACCTCATCGACCTCGCCGGCGCGTCGCAGCGGCACGGTCTTGCAGCATCTTCGCGCGCACCGCGGGATCGGCCGTCGCGCCCGATGTGCGCATCGGCGGCATCAGGCCGGGATGCACCGAATTGGCGCGGATGCCGTCGCGACCGAACTGCACCGCGGTGGATTTGGTCAGCGTGCGCACCGCACCCTTCGATGCGTTGTAGCCCATATGCGTCATCGTCTGCCCGGCGTTGCCGGAGATTGACGAAAGGTTGATGATCGATCCGCCGCCGGACTGCTTCATCGCCAGCACTGCATGTTTGGTGCCGAGAAAGACACCGCGCGCGTTCACTGCCATCAGCTTGTCCCACGCATCGGTGTCCAGCATATCGGCAAACGCGCTGCCGCTGATGCCGGCGTTGTTCACCAGGATGTCGAGCTTGCCGTGTTTCTGCACGGTTGCGTCGACCACCGTCTTCCAGTCGGCTTCATTGGTCACGTCCAGCCGCATGAACTCGGCAATGCCGTTCGCGCGCGTGATGTCGGCGGCGATCTTGCGCCCCTCTTCCTCCAGCATGTCGGCGATCACAACCTTGGCGCCTTCCTTGGCAAACCGGCGCGCCGTCGCGGCGCCCATGCCGGATGCCGCACCACTGACGATCGCCACTTTCCCTTCCAGGCGCATGCTTCGTTCCTCCCGACCATCCACTTGCCATTCAGGCTGCCACGAGTGGCCCAGCTTGGCTACCGGCGCCAGTACGATGCACGATGCACGCATCAAGACGGGCACCCTGCCCTGCGAGACGTGGAGAATACGCGCATGGCCCATCGCGGCATGAAGTTCGGCATCTTCCTGGCACCGTTCCATCGCGTCGGCGAAAACCCGACGCTGGCGATCAACCGTGACGTAGAGCTGCTGGAGTGGCTGGACTGGCTTGGCTACGACGAAGCCTGGATCGGCGAACATCATTCCGCCGGGTGGGAGCTGATCGCGCTCGCCCGAACTGATCATCGCCGCTGCCGCCGAACGCACCAAGCACATCAAACTTGGTACCGGCGTGACCAGCCTGCCGTATCACCATCCCTTCATGGTCGCGCAGCGCTTCGTGCAGCTCGACCACATGACGCGCGGCCGTGCGATGATGGGTTGCGGTCCAGGCGCACTGACCTCCGACGCCTACATGCTGGGTATCGAACCTAGCACGCAGCGTCCGCGCATGCTGGAAGCGATGGACGCGATCATGCGTCTGCTGAAATGCGAAGAGCCCGTCACGATGAAGACCGACTGGTTCGAAATGCGCGATGCACGACTGCATCTCGCGCCGTACACCGATCCGCATTTCGAGATCGCCGTCGCCAGCACCATCACGCCATTCGGCATGATCGCCGCCGGGACGCATGGCGTGGGTGTGCTGTCGATCGGCGCGGGTCTGCCAGGTGGTCCGGAAGCCTGGCCAGCCAGTGGAAGATTGCCGAAGAAGCCGCCGAGAAGAACGGCAAGACGATGGACCGCAAGAACTGGCGCGTCGTGGTGAATGCGCACGTCGCGGACGATGACGAGCAGGCGCTGGCAGAGGTGAAGAAGGGCGAACGCATCGAGACGCAGACCTACTTCGAGGACACGCTCGGGCGTCCACCGGGCCGCGCCGACGACCCGCTGCGTGATGGTGTGAAGATGGGCACGACAATGGTCGGCTCACCAGAGACCGTGGTAAAGGGCATCAAGCGCCTGCTCGAATACAGTCAGGGCGGCTTCGGGGGCATCCTGTTCCGCGCGCACGAATGGGCGAACCGGGAACAGACGCTGCGCAGTTACGAGCTATTTGCACGTTATGTGATGCCGCACTTCCAAGGCTCGCTGACGACGATCGCCGGTTCCAACAATTGGGCGCGTGACAATCGGAAGCAGGTGTTCGGCTCGACAGTCGAGGCGGTGAAGCGCGCATTCACCGATTTTGGCCGGGAGGCGCCCGAGGAAGCGATACGCGCACGCACTCTCGGCGCGCGGGATCTCGATCCGCCGCGGTAGGATGGAATATTCCGGACTCTAGTTCCGGGACGCATTCCGCCGGCAGCATGGCGGAATGCGTCCCGCTGTGCCGCCCTAGGCTGCGTGCGCCATCGACATCGCCTGCCAGATCTTCTCCGGCGTAGCGGGCATGTCGATGTGCGTCACGCCGTCCACTGACAGTGCATCGACAATGGCGTTGATCATCGCCGGCGGGCTGCCCACGGCACCCGCCTCGCCAGCGCCCTTCACGCCGAGTGGATTGCCGACGCAGGGTACTTCCAGCAAGTCCACCTCGATATTCGGCAAATCATCGGCACGTGGCAGTGCGTAATCCATGAAGCTGCCGGATATGAGCTGGCCCGAGGACGCGTCGTACGCAGTGCGTTCCAGCACCGCCTGTCCGAAGCCCTGTGCAACGCCGCCATGCACCTGACCACGCACAATCAGCGGATTGACCGCCTTGCCGAAATCATCGGACACGCGATAGCGAACGACTTCCACCACGCCGGTGTCGGGATCGATCTCGACCTCCGCCATGTGGCACCCATTGGGGAAGGTATGTCTGTCGATGTTCGCAACCTCGGCTGTGTCCAGCGTGATCGCCGACTGCCCTGCCGCGGCTCTCTGCCGCTGGGTCGCTGCCAGTGCGATGATGTCGATGCCACGGTCGGTCCCCACGATGGCAAACCGTCCGTCCGCGAAGGCGATGTCGGTGGCTGATGCTTCCAATACTTCAGCCGCCGCCTGTTTCCCCTTGTCGATCACTGAATCGGCGGTCAGCAGAATCGCCTGACCCTCCGAATACAGGCTGCGCGCGCCACCTGTGCCTCCGCCGACCGGAATGACATCGGTATCACCCTGGCGAATACGAATCTTCTCGGCGTCGATACCAAGGCGCTGCGACGTTAGTTGCACATAGGCAGTTTCGTGACCTTGCCCTGTCGATTGCGTCCCGACGTACACATCGACGCCGCCATCGTCGGCAAAGCGGATCTCCGCGCGCTCGGTGGGATCGCCGCCGGTCGCCTCCAGATAGTACGCAAGCCCGATGCCGCGTCGCTTGCCGCGTTTCGCCGCCTCGGCGCGCCGCGCGGCGAAACCCGGCGTAATCCATCTGTCTTCAGCGCCGCGTCCAGCACCATGCGGAAATCACCGCTGTCATAGACAGTGCCGTACGGCGTGGTGTGCGGCATGGCGGACGATGGTACCATGTTGCGCCGGCGCAGCTCTGTGCGATCGATCTTCAGTTCGCGCGCGGCCGCATCGACCAGGCGTTCCATCAGGTAGTTGCTCTCCGGCCGTCCCGCGCCGCGATAGGCATCCACCGGCACAGTGTGAGTGAACACACCGATCACATTGGCATACACCGCCTGGAAGCCGTACACGCTGGCGATCACGCTGGTGCCGGCAATGGTTGGGATATACGGCCCGAAGTTGGACAGATACGCGCCCATGTTGGCAACGACACGGGTGCGCAGCGCCAGGAATTTGCCGTCGGCGTCAATCGCGAGTTCTCCAAGCGTAAGATTGTCGCGGCCCTGCGTGTCGCACAGAAATGCCTCACTGCGCTCCGAAGCCCATTTCACCGGCCGGCCCAGTTTCCGCGCAGCATAGCAGGTCAACGCATGCTCGGCGTAAAGGAACAGCTTCATGCCAAAACCACCGCCGACGTCCGGCGTGACGATACGGAACTTCTCCGGCTCAGCATTGAACATCGGCGCGATCAGTCCCTTCACCAACCAGCCGCCCTGCGTGTTGGCATACATGGTCCAGCGCCCCGTCGTCGCGTCGTAGTCGGCGATCGACACCCGCGCCTCCATCGAAGACACGATGATCCGGTTGTTGACCACGGTCAGGCTGGTAACATGCGCGGCCTTGGCGAACTGCGCGTCGGTTTTCGCCTTGTCGCCAAATTCCCAGTCGAACACCATGTTGCGCTTCACGTCGGGCCATACCAGCGGCGATGCGGCATCGGTGACCTTCGCCAGATCGGTGATCGACGGCTGAATATCGTAATCGACAGTGATCAGTTCCGCTGCATCGCGCGCCGCTTTCGCAGTATCGGCAACGATGAACGCGACAGGGTCGCCAACATGGCGCACCGCCCCATCTGCCAGCACCGGGTGGGGCGGACTTGCCATCGTCGTGCCGTCGCGGTTGTCCAGGCTGACCGCGCAGGGCAGCGATCCGATGCCGTCGGCGTTCAAATCCGCGGCAGTATAGATTGCCTTGACCCCCGGCACCGATCCTGCCGCCGCCGTGTCGATGGCGCCGAGTTTGGCCGCAGCGTGCGGGCTGCGCAGCACGACACCGTGCAACATGCCCGGAAGCACGATATCGTCGGTGTAGCGGCCGTTGCCGATCAGCAGGCGCGGATCCTCCACGCGACGGACGGACTGGGCGAGGCCGAATTTGGTCATGGTCGCTGTCTCCAGGGCTCGTCTGCGGTTGGAATGGGGAGCATGCACGCTCTGGATATGAAAGGCCAAGAGGGATGCAAGATCATCGCCTGTGCGTTCTGAACGCCGGCTCGTCCAGTCTGAAATTCGCCGTCTATGGCGTAGCGGACGGTGCGCTGCGCCGCTGGCAGAGCGGCGAGGTGGAGCAGGTTGGCGGCAAGGGTCGTCTCCTGGTCAGTGCCGCGGACGGCAAACCGGTGCATGACCAGGTGGTCAGCACCGCCGATCATGCGGCCGCGCTTGATGCGCTGGCATCACTGCGCGATGGACCGCTCGATGAACGCGGCCTGATCGGGTTCGGTCATCGCGTCGTGCATGGCGGCCCGGATCTGGCTGTTCCCGTGTTGGTGGATGCGCCGACACTCGCCCGGATCGAGGCGCTTGAACCACTTGCACCGCTGCACAATCCGCCAGCAGTTGCCGTGCTGAAGGCGCTGGCCGCGCGGTTTCCAAAACTGCCGCAAGTGGCGTGCTTCGACACAGCGTTCCATCGCGGCCATCCGGCGGTGGCCGATCGGTTCGCAATCCCGGATGCACTGTATCAGGAAGGCGTGCGGCGCTACGGCTTCCACGGCCTGTCGTATGAATACATCGCCGGCGCGTTGGCCGAACAGATGCCGAAGATCGCACCGGGACGTGTCGTGGTCGCGCATCTCGGGTCCGGCGCTTCGATGTGCGCCTTGGCCGGCGGGCGCAGCGTGGATTCCTCCATGACATTCACCGCGCTGGACGGTCTGCCGATGGGAACGCGACCGGGATCGCTGGATGCCGGTGTGATACTTTGGCTGCAGCAACAGAAGGGATGGAATGTCGATCGGGTCGAACACTTCCTCTATCACGAGTGCGGCCTGAAAGGGCTGTCCGGCGTGTCGAACGACATGCGCACATTGCTCGCAAGCGAGGCACCGCTGGCGCGGCTGGCGGTAGAGCATTTCATCTACCACGTGGCGCGTACGGCGGCCGCGCTGGCTGCCAGCATGGATGGCATCGATGCTCTCGTGTTTACCGCCGGCATCGGCGAGCGCAGTCCGGAAATTCGTGCGCGCGTGTTGCGGCGACTGCACTGGCTTGGCTTCTCGCTTGACGAGGCGGCGAACCAGGCTGGCGGGCACGCTGTTGACGCAGGCGGATTCGGAGCGGCCGGCCTATGTGATCCCGACGGATGAGGAGGTCGTCATCGCACGCCATACGCTGGCGCTGATCGGTTCCGCATAAACGATTTGGCAAGACGATTACCCTGCCAAGTGAGGGCACGATACCCTTTGGGTGCATTCAGGCGTCCGCATCATGAGCAGTGACGGCAACGGCGTGGTGATAGCGGCGGTCTATCAACCGCTGTCACAGGTTGCCAAGACTTTGAACGAACATACCTGCGTTCTGAACGACCACGTCGTGTTGCTGCATGATCACGGCCACAGGCTGTAGACTATCGAGTACAGCCAAACCACGCTGCGACGGATTGTGGTCGGAATACCATTCGTCGGAATCGGACATGGCATTCTGATCAGCGAACTTGAACATCGCGTGCGACGGATCGAGGCGCATCTCAATTTGCCGTCCGCTGCGTAGCCCGCATCAGTGATCCAGGCGACGTCCTGGGCCGCCACCGAACCGTGCCTTCACCCGCTCGCGCAGTCCCTGGAACGTCGCGTACAGCATCGGAATCAGGAATACGCCGAGTGAACTCGCGACGATCATGCCGGCGAAAACCGCTGTGCCGACAGCGCGGCGGCTGAGCATCGCCGCGCCCTGCGCCCATACCAGCGGGATCAAGCCGCAGATAAACGCGATCGAGGTCATCATCACCGCGCGAAACCGGATGCGCGCGCCAAGTGCCGCGGCCTCCAGGATCGGCAGCCCCGCTTCGCGCTGCTCCTTGGCGAACTCGACGATCAGGATGCCGTTCTTCGCCGCCAGCGAGATCAGCACCACCAGGCCGATCTGCGCGTAGAGATCAAGCGACAGGCCGGAGATCAGTATGCCGGCAAATGCGCCCAGCACACCCACGGTCACCGACAGCAGAACAGGGATCGGAATCACCCAGCTCTCATACAGCGCCACCAGGAACAGATAGGCGAACAACACCGACAGTGCCAGGATCGAACCCGTCTGGCCGGATGCCGCAATCTCCTGATAGGCCGTGCCCGACCATTCGAATGAATAACCCGGCGGCAGTGTCTTCGCGGAAATCTGAGTCATGGCGACCAATGCATCGCCGGACGACTCGCCAGGCCGCGGTCCGCCATTGACCGTCACGGCGCGATAATTGTTGAACCGGCTGATCACCTGTGGGCCGAGTACGACGCGCAGCTTCGCGATCGCTTGCAGCGGCACCATGGCGCCCTGCCGGTTGCGGACATAGATCTTGTAGATATCGGAGACATCGCTGCGATCAGGCGCATCGCCCTGGATATTCACCTGCCAGGTGCGACCATACAGGTTGAAATCGTTGACGTAGAAGCCGCCGAGTGTCGTTTGCAGCGCGTTGAATACGTCCGAAATATTAAGGCCAAGCGCCTGCGCCTTTTCGCGGTCGATATCCAGCCAGATCGACGGGTTGCTGGCCGTAAATGTGGAAAAGACGCGTGCCAGTCGCGGGTCCTGATTGGCCGCGGCGACCAGTCCGTCCGTGACGCTCGCCATCTCTGCGGGATCGTGGCCTTCCAGATTCTCCAACTCGTATTCGAAGCCGCCGCTGGTCGAAAGCCCGATGATCGGCGGCAAATTGAACGGAAACACATTTGCCGCACGTACCTGCTGTACCGCGCCGAATACGCGCCCGATTACCGCCTGTGCGCTGTCCGCCGCGGTGGTGCGGTCAGCATATGGCTTGAGACGAATCACCACGAACGCGGCATTCGGCTCGTCGCCACCGTCGAGCAGCGAGAAGCCGACGATCGAAAGCACGCCGTCCACCTGCGGCATCGGCCGGATCAGGTTCTCCACCTGCTGCACCACGGCGCGCGTGCGCGATACCGAAGCGCCGTCCGGCAACTGCACGGAGACGAAGAAGGCGCCCTGGTCCTCCTCCGGCAGAAAGCCGGTCGGCGTACGCAGCGCTAGCCCCCAGATGCCGGCGCCCGCGAGAGCGATCAGCAGCACCGACAGCACGGATACACGCAACAACCGCAGAACCACCGCCGCGTAACCGTTGCGTACCCGGTCGATACCGACCAGCACGTATCGCAGCGGGCCGCGCGGCCGCCCGTGCTGGCGCAGGAACACGCCGCACAACGCCGGTGACAGCGTCAGCGCATTGGTGGCCGAGATCAGCATCGCGACGCTGATGGTGACGGCGAATTGGCGGAACAGCGAACCGGAAACGCCGGGAATGAATCCCACAGGCACGAACACCGACAGCAGGACCAGGGAAATTGCAATCACCGGCCCGGTGATCTGCCGCATCGCCTTCTTGGTCGCTTCCTTTGGCGACAGTTCGGGCTCTTCCGCCATCACCCGCTCGACGTTTTCCACCACGACAATGGCGTCATCCACCACGACGCCGATGCCAAGGACCATGGCAAGCAGCGACACGGTATTTGCCGAGAACCCGGCGGCCAGCAGGATGGCGAACGTGCCGATCAGGCTGACCGGAATGGCGACCATGGGAATGATCGTGGCGCGGATATTGCCCAGGAACAGGAACACGACGAGAATCACCAGCACGAAGGCGATGCCGAGTGTCTTTTCCACTTCGGTGATCGTGGAAGCGACGAACGACGAACTGTCGTAGAACACGCGCGCCTTCAGACCGTCGGGGAAGCGGTGCGCCATTTCATCGAGCCCGGCCTGAACTCGCGCCGAGGTCTGCACCGCGTTGGCACCGGGCGCGAGGTAAAGGCCGATGGAAACCGCGGGATTGCCATTCAACCTGCTCTCGGTGTCCATGTTGGCCGCGCCAAGTTCGACCCGTGAAATATCCGACAAACGCAGAACGGAACCGTCCGGATTGGCGCGGATCACGATCTTGCCGAACTGTTCCGGCGTGGTCAGTCGGCCCTGCGTCTGCACATTGAGCTGGAACTGGGTCGCGTCACTGGTCGGCCGTGCACCGATGCGTCCCACCGCCGCCTGCACGTTCTGCTGCTGGATCGCGGTGATGATATCCGACGGTGCCAGGTTCAGGCTCGCCAGCCGGTTCATATCGAACCAGATGCGCATCGAGTAGTCCAGCCGTCCGAACAGCAGCGCATCACCCACGCCTGGGGTGCGCGCCAGTCGATCCAGCACGTTGATGGTGACGTAGTTGCTGATGAACAGCGGGTCTTGCTTGCCGCCTTCGCTGTAGAACTGCAGGAACTCCAGGATGGCAGCGGAACGCTTGCGCACCGTCATGCCAAATTGCTGCACTTCAGGCGGCAGCCGCGACAGCGCCTGCTGCACGCGATTGTTGACGTTGACCGTGTCGATGTCGGGATCGGTGCCCAACTCGAAGCTGACGGTCAGACTGTAGCTGCCGTCGTTGCCGCTGTTGGACTTCATGTAGATCATCTTGTCGACGCCGACGATCTGCGCTTCCAGCGGTTGCGCGACCGTCGCTTCCACCACGGCGGCGGAGGCGCCGGGGAATGTGGTGGAAATCGTCACTTGCGGCGGCACGATGTCGGGGAACTGCGCAACCGGAATGCGCAGTATCGACAATACGCCCGCAAGCGTCATCAGGATGGCGATGACGATCGCCAGTCGCGGGCGATCGACGAAGACGGCAGAGATCATCCGGTTACTGCCCCGCCGGCGTGGGCGTCACAGGTGGCGGCGTGGCGGGTCCCGGCACGACCTGAATCCCCGGCCGCACGCGCTGGATGCCGTCCAGTACCACCATTTCGCCTTCCTTGAGGCCGGACATGATCGCGGCGGTCGACGGTGTCGATTGGCCCAGACGCACGCGGCGCTGTTCCACGTGGTTCTGCGCGTTCACCACATAGACGTAGTCACCCTGCTGATCCGACAGCACGGCGGCGCGCGGGACCGTAATCGCCATGACCGGTTGGATGCCCTCGACCAGCACGGTGACGAACTCGCCGTCGATCAGCGGCCGATCGACCGGTTGACCCGCCACGATCGGTTTGCGTGGCGGATTGGCGATCTTGCCACGCAGCAGGATGGTGTCGGTGGTGGCCTGCACGGTTGGCTCGATATAGTCGATCTTGCCGGCCTGGTCGTACATCGTTCCGTCCGGCAGACGCAGCTTGATCGCGACGGCACTCATGCCGCCTTGGTCGGCATAACGCTTCTCCAGCTCCAGCTCCGCGCTCACCGCGATCGGGAACAGCACGTACATCGGATCCTGGCTGACAATGGTCGCAAGCGGGCCGGAACTCGGCGAAACGACATTGCCGACACTGACCGCGGTGCGGCCGATCTTGCCGTTGATTGGCGCATGGATCTCGGTATAGGCGAGGTTGATCTGCGCCACCCGGAGCTGTGCCTGTGCGCCCGCCAACTGCGCCGCCTGCGAGCGTTGGGCGGCGACCGCATCGTCCACGCTGGAACGCTGGCCGGCCGGCGTGTTCAACAGCGACTGGGCGCGCGCCAGTTGGATGTTGGCGTTGGCAAGCCGCGCGCTGGCGTCGGCGACGGCGCCCTCCTGCTGCGCCACAGCGGCCTCGAACGGCGGACGCTCGAGTCGGTACAGCAGGTCGCCCTCATGCACTTCGGTGCCTTCGATGAACAGTCGCTGATCGAGAAACGCTGTCACACGCGCGGTCAGCACGACGCGATCCACCGCTTGCACGCGACCGATAAATTCCGATCTTTCCGTGACCGCCTGCTTAGCGGCCCGTACGACGCCGACGGCTGGTGGTCCGCCTGGCATCTGCGCTTCGGCCACGGTCGAGCCGAGTAGTACAAAAGCCACGAGCGGCGCAGCGAGGCGGCCCAGGCGCAGGGTCATCGAGCGTCCTTCTGAGTGCGGCGCAAGCGGCAGCGTCAATAGAGAGAGAGCACGGTGCCGGTCAACCGGCCAACGCGTCCGCCGTCATTATGCTATCGTTATCATGCAAGTTTTGCCTTGTCTGAAGTCCAACTTCGCGAGAGTGTGGCGCGCGTTTGTCACCGATACAACGGAAGGAGATGCCATGGCCACGGGCATGGTCGTCATTAAGACCACACAACACGGCGGCGGCGAGACCACTACGATGCCACAGATCATCGCCCAAAAGTACTTGGCCAATCTGGTCGGCCCGGGTACGCGCCTCACCAATCTGTCGCAGGCGATGAACCAGGCGTTCAACGATCAAGGGAAATCCAACGGTACGTTACAATATAATGGCAACCAAACCAAGCATGCCTCGGCTGGCGTTGTCGGTGTCTCCAGCGTGACGCTGTTCTACTATGAGCGGGGCACCGTGCTGTACCTGTTCGCGATGGGACAGCACAAGGGCGGCTCGAGCTACCAGATCAGCGATTTCGGCCCCGATGCCGGCACCTTCACGTCCGGCAAGACCGTCCAGCTTACCTGATTCGATGCTGCATGCGATGTTGGCCCGTTGTATCGATCCGACTACAGGCGCCTCAGCACTTGTGCTTCCAGGTCGCGCAACACCTGTTCGATCGGCACTGCAGATGGACCGCTCACCTGCGGTGTCAGGATGACACGATCGATCCCGGGCTGCGCAATCACCCGCGACAGTTGCTCGCGCACTTCGCCAGGCGTTCCCGCGACGGCATAGCGCGCGATCAGGCTATCGGTGACCAACGCCGCGTGATGCGGCTGCGCGGTCGCGTGATCCGATACGTCGTAGCTTTGCTGCAAACGCACCACGGCAGCGCGGTCTTCGCCGTCGAACCAGTCGGGGTTGGTGTTCATCAGCGCGCCGGCGACGCGCGCGCGGACCCGGTCGCGCGCCTCGTGCGGATCGTCAGCCATGGCATACGGCACCCAGCAGGAGATTTCCGGCATCGCGTCATCCGCTCCATCGCGTGCCCAGCCAAGCGCACGGTGCAGCAGATCCGGGGAAATGCCCTGATGCAGGATGACCCCATCGGCGAAACGTACCGCGGCGCGCGTCATGCGTGGCCCGGATGCCGCGACAACAACCGGTAGTTCGACGGGATGATCCAGCCATGTGATGTGTCCCTGCACGCCGTTCTCGAACACCACGGATTCGCCGCGCAGCAACTGTCGCACCGTTGTGACGTACGCTGCGACTTCCGCGATCTTCGCCGCGGGCAATCCGATGGTGCGCAGCGATGAAAAGCCGGTGCCGATGCCCATGACCGCGCGTCCGCCCGACATCTCGGCCAGCGTCGCCAGCGCACTTGCCGCGACGGAAGGATGTCGCGTCACCGGCTGCGTGACACCCGTCGCCACGCGCAGCGTCGTGGTCTGCGCAAGACACGCCGCGAGCGTCAGGTAGACCTCGCGGCACAGCAACTGCGAAATCGATCACCCAGACGCTGTCGCAGCCAATGGCCTCGGCAAGTTGCGCCTGGCGTGCCAAGTCCGCCACGGGCACGGTGCCCCACAGCGAAATGCCAAGCTTAGTATTCATTCGTCATGGTTGGCCTGGCGCCAGCCATCCACGTCTTTCGAACCTGCGACCTGGTCCACACGTTGAGGCTGAGACAAGCCCCTTGGGGACACGCCCCCACCACCACGGCTGCCGCGCCGCCTGCTATTCCGCCGCCAAACCCGGCACGAACGCAGGCACCTCGGCCCGCTGCGCCGCATCCATGGGCTGCGGCCACCAGCGATCCTCCCATTCTGAGAACAGCGGATGCAGCTTCGGCATCACCTTCTCGGCGAACAGCTTCGTATTGTACTTCGTCAGCGCCTTGCTCATGTTGCCGAATTGCAGCAACAGCATCAGGTGGCCGACATTCAGCGATGTCGCGACTTCGCTAAGCTGCTCCACCACTTCATCCGGCGAGCCGATGATGACATAGCCGCGCTCGACGATCTCTTCCATGCGTGTCGCGGCGCGTGCCTGCTCGCGCGCGGCGACCGATGCGGCCCGCCCTACCTGGCTGGTCAGCCCCGCCCGCATTGTCGGCTCGGTGACATAGCCCGGCGGCGTCGCCCAACGTGAATCGGTGTACAGGCAGCGGCCATAAAGGTACTCGGCGGAATCCCGATACAGCTCCATCGCCTTCTCGCGCGTCTCTGCCACGCCGACGAATTGCAGGAATCCGGCGCGATACGGATTACGATCCTTGCCCAGGCGCGACATCTCCGCCCAGAACCCGTCCATCGTCGCGCGGCCGTCCTTGTAGCCGAAATAGGACAGGTAGGCGTACACGTAGTCCATCTTCGCACACCACTGCCACGTCTCGATCGAACCACCACCAGGAATCCATACTGGCGGATGGGGCTTTTGCACCGGACGCGGCCAGATGTTGACGTAGCGCTGCTGATTGAACCGGCCGTTGAAGGCGAACGTATCCGGCTCCTGCCAAGCCTTCATCACCAGATCATGCGCTTCCAGATACCGCTCGCGCAGCAGGCTCGGGTTCTGACCGTAGCAATAGCAGGTGTCCATCGGCGTGCCGACCGGGAAGCCGGCAATCAGGCGTCCACCGGAAATCACATCGATCATGGCGAATTCCTCCGCCACGCGCGTCGGCGGATTGTACAGCGCCAGCGAATTGCCCATCACGCATATCGCGGTGTCACGCGTGCGGCGGCTGATCGCCGATGCAATCAGATTGGGCGAGGGCATCAAGCCATAGCCGTTGGAATGATGTTCGTTGCAGCACACCGCATCGAAACCGCAATCGGCCGCGAACTCCATCTCGTCCATGAAGTCGTTGTACATCAGATGCGCGCGCTTTGGGTCGAACAGCGACGAATGGATGTCCACCCAGACCGACGGATGCTTCTGCCGAAAATCATCCGGCAGCTCGGTGTACGGCATCAGGTGGAACCACAGCAGCTTCATGTCCGCCCCCGTCGATTGTCAGGTGTTGGCGGTCATCTGACCACCGTAACCACGCTCTGACAATCGGACGAAGTCCGCCTGGCGGACGAAACCCGACAACCCGACCATGCGGGCCGTCAAGCTACGCCCAGTGACCCTCGATCCAGCTCCATCCACCACTCGGCTGCTGCGACCAGCGCCCAGGAATCCATGTGGTCTCACCTGACGGTGGCGGCACGTATTGCCCAGGTTGCCAGGACCACGGGTTGCCTGGGTTACTGGTGTATTGCCAGTGGCCTGGCTGCCAGACCACCGGGCCAGCCCCCTGCGGCGGTGGCGGCACAAGCTCCGCATGCGGTGCCGGCGGCGGCCCTGGCGCGATGGCCACCATTTGAGCCGGCTGCGGCGCCGGCTGGACGATCACCTGGGTCTCGCGCGGGGCAGGCTCCTCGGTCACACAGGCGCTCAGCCCGAACAGCGCCGGAATGACAAGTGAGGCGGACAATATTCGAGGCATTCTGGAGCTCCATTCAATGCGGCGTGCCATGCGCACCGTCAGGCGCCGATCGTCGCGGCGCCTGACACGCTCATCGGCTCAGCCCTGCCAGCGGCCATCGATCCAGACGTAACCGCCACTCGGCTGCTGCGCCCAATGACCGGGCTCCCAGGTTGCCTGGGGTTGCGGCCGTTGGACATACTGGCCCGGCGACCATTCCCAGTTTGCGCCTTCCCACATCCAGTGGCCCGGTCGCCAATACATCGCCTGGCTCTCCACGCCCGGCGGCGGCGGAATGGTTTCAACGCGCGGCGGTGGCGGTGCACTCGGAGCGACCACCACGGCCGATTCGCTCGGCATTGGCGCAGACATAATGACCTGAGGCTGCACCGGCGCAGGCGTGATGACCTGGACCGACTGTGCCGCTGCCGGTGTTAAAGAGGCGGTGCCTGCCAACAAGGCAAACACGGGTAAAGCCAAGTGAATATGTCGCATCAACATCGCTGATTCTCCTTCTATCGAGCGTCAGATTAGAAATGAAACGGCCAGTTTCCAGGCCGTGATTTCAACTGTTCAACAGCTCGGCGCAAAATGCGGCAGCCGTGGGGCTGTGAAAGGGCACCATGGTCACATCACACTGAAATTATTCACTTCACGCTTTCGCGAATTGTCGTAGTCCTCAATCTGCGTTGCCCGGCGAAGTCGTGGGGCCCGTCGCGCCAAGCACGCCTCAGTCAAATAGATACTTGACGCAGTCATATAATAATCTGACAATGGCTGCCGGATGACGCAATCCTCCGCCATTGCCGCCCTCGATTATCGTGTCGCCGCCGTCCGTCGGTTCAACCGGTTCTACACCCGTGAAATCGGCGTCCTCGGGGATGGCCTGCTACAGAGTGGCTTTTCCCTCGCCGAGGCTCGGGTGCTTTACGAACTCGCCCAGCGACCCGGCACTACGGCGTCCGAGCTTGGCCGTGATCTGACGCTGGATTCCGGTTACCTCAGCCGCATTCTGCAGGGGTTTGAGCGGGACGGCCTGGTCGCCCGCGCCGCGTGCCGAAACCGACCGCCGCCAAAGCCTGCTGTCGTTGACCGATCTGGGCCGCGCGGCCTTTGCTCCGCTCGACACGCGGTCGCGCGAACAGATCGGCGTGCTGCTCGCTGGTTTGGCGGAGCCTGCGCAGGCATCACTGGTCGCAGCGATGAACCGGATCGAGACGCTGCTTGGCGCGCGTCACGCAATGCCCTGGCTGCTGCGCCAGCACCGGCCGGGCGATATCGGTTGGGTCGTGTCACGGCACGGTGCGCTATATGCCAAGGAGTATGGCCTCGACGCACGCTTCGAGGCGTTGGTCGCCCGCGTGGCGGGGGAATTCCTGGCGCAGCATGATCCCACGCGGGAACGCTGTTGGATCGCCGAGCGCGACGGGGTGAATGTCGGGTCGGTGTTCCTGATGCGGAAATCAAACGAGGTCGCGAAGCTGCGCCTGCTGATCATGGAACCAGCGGCCCGCGGTCTTGGTATCGGGCGGCGTCTCGTCGCCGAATGCATCAGCTTCGCCCGCGAGGCCGGCTACCGGAGCATCACGTTGTGGACCAACGATGTGCTGGTCGTGGCGCGCGCCATCTACCAGCAGGCAGGATTCCATCTGGTGGCCAGTGCGCCCCACCGCGACTTCGGCCCGCCGATGGTGGGGGAGGACTGGGACCTGGCCCTCCACTGAATATCAGTGCGCACCGCCAGTCGGCATGTCACCGGGTGCCACTGTGTCGGGGCGACCGGTGCGCATTGCCTCGGCGTCAAGCCGGCGCATCTCGACGTAGATTGCCGCGGTCTGCGTACGCACGCCCAGCGTGTCCCACTGGTCATCCGAGTAGCTGCTGCGAGCCGACGAATAGGCCTCGTTGAAACTGCTGCACATCCTGTCACCCACCCCCTCACCCGTTGAACCCAGTCACCCGTTGAACCCAGTCACCCGTCGAACCTCGTCACCCATCGTCCTCTGCACCCTGGCGCCCGTTGAACCCGGGCGCTCCTTGAAGAAAGTACCCCGCTACGACGCGCCGGCAGCCTTTCGGTGCCCGCCGTTCCGCCGGCTCGCGATATCGATGTGGATGGCGTCTAACGCCTCTACGATGGACCCAAAGACGCCGAATATCAGCGGGCCCCTGCTCCGGGCACCATCTGTCCGACTCATCCGAACCATGATCACGCCATCGGATCGGGCAATCCCGAAGGCCGGCGCCTTCTTGTCACCCAGCGGCCGAAGCCAGGCACTCCCGTCGCCCGCCATGGCGCCCTTGCTGGTGTCGATGTGCCAGGTACCAGGCAGCACCTTGGCACACTCGGCAATGTCAGCGAGATCGCTTTTGGCCAGGTCGGCACCTTTCGTTCGCGCCGGCGGCCCATCAACCGCCTGCACCGCGTTGCCGCGCAGGTTCCGGCCAAGCCCGATAAAGCGGCCGGCGAGACGGAGCGACCGTCCGCTCATCACCGCAACCTGCACCCGATGCGGCCGACCGGCACCGGCTGGAGCACTTCCGACGCCAGGTCCAGCAGGTGTTCCGCGGCGCCCCGCAGACCCGCGCGATCGGCGTCCTTTGCAAGCGTCAGCAACCGGTCGCATAGAATGAGTGGGCTGACGGTGGGATCGGTTTGCACCATGCCGTGTGTGCCGTGGATCATCGGAAGCCGCTCCTTCACTCTCGTTGTCGTGCCCCGGAGGTAGCGCGTCGGAAGTTAACCCGCTATTCGGCCATGCGGAACTGAGCGGAGGCACTAGGCCATTTGGCCGAAGTCGAACCAGCGTGACGTCACGACGTTCCAGGCACCGGCGACTGCGTGGAACACGCTTCGGACATGCGGACTAGACCGCCGTGTCGGCTGGCCAACAGTCCATATGGAGCACATCTTGCACCAATGGCGGACCTCACATTGTACGAAAAGGACTGGCTGATGACCGATGCTCCGCTGGCACCCCGGGTCGTCCTGATAGAAGATGACCCGCTGGTGCTCTTCGGGCAGGAGATGCTGCTCAAGGATTGGGGCTACCGGGTGGTGACCGGCAGGTCACGCGAAGCCATCCACAAGGCGCTGGAATTTGCGCCGGAAGACGTCGCTGCCATCATCGCGGATTTCAATCTCGGCGGCTCGGAAACTGGTGCCGATGTCGCCCGTGCGGTCGCGCGGAACGCCAGCCGCCCGATCCCGACCGTGGTCATGTCGGCCAGTCTCGGGCGTACCTCGGGAACCCAGGCATCACTGCATGGGTTCACATTCTTCAACAAACCGGTCGATCCGGAGAAACTGCGCGAGTGGCTGGCCGCCGCAACTACCGCGCGTGAATGAGATCGAATTCGACAATTGGCAATGGCATCGGATAGCTTAACGCTCCTTCATGCGGGAGACGTCGGTGCGCTCCGAATCCTTGCGCAGCCCTGCAATCCTCATGGTCGGCGCCTTGGCCGTGCTGGGCTGTGCGCTGATCTTTTTCGTGATCGAGAGCGGTCTCCAGCAAGGGTCCAGAGATCGGGCCATCCAATACTCCGAAGAGGTCATCGGCGAGCTGCGCGAACTGCAATTGCACGCGACGGATGCCGAAACTGGACAGCGCGGCTATCTGCTGACCGGTGATCCGCGCTACCTGGCGCCACTCGATGCTGCACCCGCCGCCATCGATGCGATCACGCGGCACCTGCGCACGGAATTCTCAGGTCCTCTCGGCGACCAGATCGAACTGGTGAGGCTCGACCAGATCGCGCGGCTTGCCGACACCAAGTTTGCCGAGTTGAACCGGGCCGTCGATCTGGAACGGACCGGCCAACGGGCCGATGCTCTCGCGCTGGTACGTAGCAATGCCGGCTTGTTCGTCATGGGCAGTTTGCGCAACGCCCTTGCCACCATGATTGCAGATGAAACCCACCGCCTTGCCGCCCGCCTCGACGAACGAAAGCGGGAGCAGGACATCGCACTTGCCGTGTCGGCCGGCGGCGGCGCGTTCGCGATGCTGATGATGCTGGCGGCCAGCGTTCTCGCCGTGCTGTTCATGCGGGCCAATCGGACCACCCAAATCATGCTGCAAAGCGCACACGATGCCGCGGTAAGCGCCGACCGCGCGAAGTCGCAGTTCCTCGCCACCGCCAGCCACGACCTGCGTCAGCCGTTGCATGCGATGAACTTGTTCATCAGCGCGCTGCGACGGCGTGTCGCTGGTGAGGAGGCGACGAAGCTGGTTGCCAACATGGCATCGGCTGCCGAATCGATGCAGATGATGTTCAATTCCCTGCTCGATGTATCCAAGCTGCATGCCGGCGCCGTGGTGCCGGCAATGCGGGATTTTCCGGTCGAGGAAGTGCTTGCCCGGTTGCGCAATGCCTTTGCCGCCTCAGCCGCGGCCAAGGGGGTCGATCTCGATATTGCGCCAACCGCCAGCGTGGTGAACACCGACCCGGTGCTGCTGGAGAGCATCCTCGGCAACCTGGTTTCCAACGCGGTGCGCTACACGCGGCAAGGCCGCGTCAGCGTGCAGTGCCTCGAACGCGATGATCTGGCCTGCCTCGAAGTCCGCGATACCGGCCCGGGCATTCCGGCGGACCAGATCGAGCGGGCCTTCGAGGAATTCCAACGCCTCGACACGTCGAATGCCGCGGAGCGAGGCCTCGGACTCGGCCTCGCCATCGTTCGCCGTTTGGCGCGGCTGCTCGATTTGCCGATCGAGATCATGTCGGAAGTTGGCGTGGGTACGGTGTTCACGGTCATCGCACCGCGCGTGGCCACGACCATGCCGCCGGAGACCGACACCAGCGAGACGGTTCAATCGCTCGCTGGCCACCGCGTGTTGCTGGTTGATGACGACCCGCTGGTTCGTGCGGCGCTGGCACGCGAAATCGCCGACTGGGGTGCAAGGATCACCGTCGTCGGCAGCGCCGAAGCGGCACTATGGGCACTCGGCTCCGCCCCGCCGGACGTGGCGATCGTCGATCGTGACCTGGGCGAAGGGACCAATGGCATCGAACTGCTGGCCCTGCTGCGCGCGCGCTTCGGTGACGTCCCGGCGATCATCGTCACAGGCGCCACCGATCCCCAGGCACTCGACGAACTGCGCCGTTCAGGGACGCCATGGATGATCAAGCCGCTCGACGCCGCGGTGCTGCGCAGCAAAGTGACCGAACTGCTCGCACAGTCCCCGGCGATGCAGACTATAGATTGAGTTTCGACGCCATTACCACGGCTTCGGTGCGGTTGTGCGCGTGCAGCGTGCGGAAGATCGCGGCCAGGTGGATCTTCACCGTGCCTGGCCCGAGTTCCAGCGTGCGCGCAATATCCTTGGTCGAACGTCCTTCCGCCAACAGCCGCAACACGTCCAGCTGCCGGCTGGTGAAGCGTGGCGCGTCGATCGATGTATCCGAGCCAATCGGCTGGGGGATTTCCAATTCCGTGTCGGTCGTTCTGGGGATCGGGCCAGCACTGATCTGCGCCAGCGAAGGCGCCACATAAACGCCGCCGGCAAGGATGGTCGCGATTGCGCGCTGAATGTCTTCCACCGGCGACGATTTCAGGATGTAGCCATGCACGCCCGCACCAAGGCACTCCAGTATCGTCGCGCGGTCATCGGCGCCGGTGATGACGGCAACCTTGGTGTCTGGGTAGGCTTCCCGGAGCGCCCGCAGGCTTTCAGCGCCGACCATTCCGGGCATCCCGAGGTCGATCAGCAGTAGATCACCGCCGTCGG
This sequence comes from uncultured Alphaproteobacteria bacterium, assembly GCA_963790445.1. Lineage (GTDB taxonomy): Bacteria > Pseudomonadota > Alphaproteobacteria > Acetobacterales > Acetobacteraceae > JAMXLO01. Next base: position 603,733 of record CAWBON010000018.1, read on the forward strand.
CCAGAGCGGTCAAAGTAGCATCGAAACCGTCCGCTTCGGCGAATTCATAATCGGGATTCTCGTCAGCCAGAAGTTGGCGGAGCCCCTGGCGCAACAGGGAGTGGTCGTCGGCAATGAGCACCTTTAGTGGCATTGGGCTACCGGTACCAGGAGTTTCTTTCACGAAGTTATCAATCCTCGCCGCGGAGTCACTGGCTGGAGATGACAAAGAGTCCATCTGGCGGTCAAGCGTCTGCGGGCGACCGCCGGAACGAGGTGTGCCACTCATTCACGATCACGCGATCGATCCGGCGCGAAGCCGCGCCCCTCTGTGGTGAGGCGCGCGTCATGCGGTGAGGGGGGGGAGCAGCGCTTACTCTACCGGTATCGGACGTTCGAACGCCCACCCCCTGCCGCCTCCCCTGACCCCCTCGCCCTCCCACAACGGGCCTGGGGAAGAATTTTGCCGCTCCACCACTTCTCCTGACGTGCGAGGCGAGCAGCAGATATGAGGACCAGCAGATCACTCGTGCGGTTGTGTCGCGGCGACCAGGGGTCCCCGCTCGATCGGGGTGACGAACACGCGATGGGTGGCAAACGATAGCCAGATCCGGCGTCCGCGCAGGAAGTCTGCACCGATCAGCGCATCGCCCATCCCGCTAGTCATCGGCACCACCGGTAGCACCGGCGACTGCATCACGGCCGGACCGACACGCAATTCGTGGAAACGATGGATCCGTACCGCGACCTGGTCCGCCGCCGCGCCGTGCGCCATCACCCTCCTGTCCAGCTCCAGTTGTTCCTCGTCCAGTCCCATCCGCTCTGCCATGCGCTGGCTGATCGAGCTCAGTTGCGCGCCGGTGTCCAGCACTGCCTCCCCGGGCACGCCATCCAATTCGAATGGCACCAGCAACCGGTCGCGCTTCGTGGTGATGCCAGCCACGCCGACATAGGCTTCGGTCCACGGCGGGGCCGCGCCAGGGCAGTCGCGGCGGGCGCGGTAAAAAATCATCCGATGGGCCGGCAGGTCGAGGTCGACGTCGAAGGCCAACAGAATATCAGCGCCCAGCAGGCCGTCAGCCGGCGCACCGGCAACCGCCATGATGCCGAAGTGGCCGACGGACACAGTGTCCACCGGCAACCGCGTTCCTCCCAGCGTCAAGCCATCCGGCAGCCGCGCGTCCCAGCTCGTGGAGGGAGTGCCGATACCGTAAGTTCGCGTGACGTGCTGGAAGTCACGGGGGAGATGGAGCCGCTCGACGGTGGCTTCGGTCAGCAGGGTGCGTTCGGCGCCGGTGTCCACGAGCAGGGTCACCGGGTCACCGCCGATGGTGCCTCGGACGAACAGCATGTTGCCATGGGTTTCGACGGGCATTTCGGCCTCGCGGATCAGCGGGCAGATACCGGCGGCGTTCGGCGCGCCGGGATCGGTCGCGCACCCCGTCATGCCAAGTAATGCGAACAGGATCAGCGCGCGCATCACGGCGCGGCGCGGACCCGCATGACAGTCGCATCAGCGTCCGCCACACCGCGCGGCACGGTCGCCGGCACAGCGGCCGGCAGCGCGACACGGAGCATGATGACGATAATCCTCCCACTGCAACTGCGGCAGTCTAATGCCAATGGCCCGAGCCAGTGACCTTTTGCGGTCGCTGCCCGCGTGAAATTTTTGCCCCTCCCCTTCTGCGGCGTGGGGCATGTGCGTCAACATAAGCGGTCGTGCTACAAAATTCTCCCCTGCCCTTGCGCGATTGGCTAGGGGAAGGAGTGCACCAATCTTCTCCCCCCTGCGGGAGGGGGTTGGGGGGAGCGGGGTGGGTAAAATCACTGAGACCCGGTGCCTGTAGACCCATTCCCCTCCACCGCCCCAAATAGGGAAGGCGGACAACGCAACGATTACGCTCAATCCGCGGCTGGCGGCGCTACCGCCCGCGTCTTCAACAAATCGCGGATTTCGCCCAACAGCTCCTCGCTCTTCGATGGCCCGGCCTTGGCGTCCTCGCGAATATGCAGCTTGGTCAGCGCCTTCACCACCCAGAAGATCGCGAAGGAGACGATCAGGAAGTTGATGATCGCATTGATGAACAGGCCCAGGTTCAAGGTCGGCGCACCGGCGTGCTGCGCATCGGCCAGGTTGGTGTAATGCTGCCCGTTCAGCGACCAGAACAGGTTGGAAAAGTCGATGCCGCCGATCGCCAGACCGAGTAGCGGGTTGAACACATCCTTGACCAGACTATTGACCACGCCGGTGAAGGCGACGCCAATGATGATGCCTACTGCCAAATCCACGACGTTGCCGCGCATGATGAAGCCGCGGAATTCGCTCAGCCAGGACGGCGCCTTCGGCAGGAAGCTGCTTGTCGACATGCTGGTGTCCCCCATGTTGTCGGGCCAAGTCATCCCTGCCGCTGACGCCGATGGCAAGACGCGCTAAGCTCGCGGTCAAATCATTCTCGGGAGGCTCGGCATGGCCAGCAGCGCCGCCGCCGCGGTCGACGACCGCATTCAGACTGTTCCGACCGGCGCGGCACTCGGCGCCGAGGTCCGCGGCGTCGATCTTCGGCGGATCGATGACCGCGACTTCGCCGCGATCCATCGCGCGTGGCTGGATCATCTGGTTCTGCTGTTCCGCGGCCAGACGTTGAACGATGACGACCTGACCGCGTTCAGCCGTCGGTTCGGCGAGCTCGATCTGGCGCCGATCCAGGAAAACGGCCGTCGCTTCGTGGACGGCTATCCGGAAATCTACGTCGTCTCGAACGTGATCGAGAACGGCGTGGCGATCGGCAGCCTCGGCGCCGGCGAGGCGGTATGGCACACCGACATGTCCTATCTCGACGATCCGCCCAAGGCGAGCATGCTCTACGCGCTCGAGGTGCCTCCGACCGGGGGCAATACCGGCTTCACCAACATGTACCGGGCTTACGACGAACTTCCGCCGGCGCTGAAGCGGCGAATCGATGGGCTTCGCCTGAAGCACGACGGCACCTACAACAGCGGCGGCTACGTGCGGGAGGGGGTTACCGCGACCGACGATCCGGTTGCCTCACCGGGAACCTATCACCCGGTGGTCTGCCAGCATCCGGAGACCGGGCGGCGGTGTCTCTATCTCGGCCGGCGACGCAATGCGTACATCGAGGGGCTTTCGCTCGCGGATTCCGAGGCGTTGCTGGACGAATTGTGGCAGTATGCGACGCGTGACGAACTGAGCTGGTACAACACCTGGCGGGTCGGCGATCTGGTGCTGTGGGACAACCGCTGCACGATGCACCGGCGCGACCCGTTCGATGCGGGAAGCCGGCGCATCATGCATCGCACGCAGATGAAGGGTGGATCACGACCGCACGCCTGATAGCGGCGTCATCGGTCGAACACGGCAATGGATGATCTGTTCGCCGGCCTGCCGCCGCCGGTCGCAAAGCGGCCGCTTGCCGACGGGGCTGCGGTGCTGCGCGGCTTTGCCTTGGCCGACACGCCGGCATTGATGCGGGCGGTGCGGCAGGTGACCGACGTTGCGCCATTCCGCCACATGGTGACGCCCGGCGGTCATCGGATGTCGGTGGCAATGACCAATTGCGGCACCGCCGGCTGGGTCACCGATCACGGCGGCTATCGCTACGACGCGATCGATCCGGTGACGCACCGGCCGTGGCCCGCGATGCCCGGCGCGTTCGCGCGGATTGCCACATCCGCCGCGGCGGCATGCGACTTCGACGCGTTCGAGCCCGACGCATGCCTGATCAACCGGTACGAAACGGGCGCACGGCTTTCGCTGCATCAGGATCGGAACGAGCGTGACTACGCGGCGCCCATCGTTTCCGTCTCATTGGGGCTGCCGGCGGTGTTTCTGTTCGGCGGGCTGCGCCGCAACGATCGGCCTCGCCGCATCCGCCTGGAGAGCGGTGACGTCGTGGTATGGGGTGGCCCGGCGCGGCTTGCGTTCCATGGTGTTGACCCGCTCGCCGATGCATACGACGAACTGACTGGCCGATGCCGGATCAATCTGACGTTCCGGCGCGCGTTGTAGGCGGCGGCGCCAGCGCCGCCACGACCTGTGCGACAAGGTCGGCGGTCGGCTGTGCGCCATGCAGGCGCAGCACGGGACAGGTCAGGGTCGCGAGCCAGGCCAGGTGGCGCGCAAGATTGCGGCCCTCGCGGGTGCCGTCGTCGTAATGCGATGCCCATTCGATGAAGGCTTCGGTTTCCTCGTGCCGCCAGCCGCCGGGACCAACGGCGTCACGACCAAAATGCCGCGCCTCGCGATCCCGCAACCGGTTCAGGCGGACCTCGGTGCGCACATGCAGGAAAACCACCAGGTCGAACAGCGGAACGATCGGGCCCGCCCAGTCATCGAGCGAGCCGCTCAACACCCAATCCGGTCGATCCAGGAAAATCTCGCTCATGAGTCGCAGCCGATCGGCGATGTCGCGCTGCACGCGAAATGGTGGGGCCGTCGGGCACCAGAAGTAATCGTCGGTATCGTGGTGCGGCACGCCCAGCGCGCTGGCAAGCCCTCGGCCGAGTGTCGTGACGCCCGCGCCGGACGCTCCTACGATGTGAATCCGGCGCGTCGCCATGTCATGCCTTGAACGTTACGGCCAGCAGGAACCAGTGTCGTTGCGAGGAGCGCAGCGACAATCACGCACGACAATGCACTATCGGTCTTCGGGCCTGACGTCACGCACGGTCTGCACGAACTCCGCCAACGCGGCGCGATCCCATTTAAGGCGGACCCGTTCGATCGATGGCGGGTGGTTGGCGAGACACACGCCAGGGCGGCGTTCGGTGACCGGCCGGATCGGGCGTGGCACGAACCCGCCGGCGCAATTCGGGCAGACATTAGACAGCACCGATTGAACGCAGTGCGCGCAGAACGTGCACTCGTAACTGCAAATCCGGGCATCTGTCGCATGCGGCGGAAGGTCCTTGTCGCAGGTACTCGCAATTGGGTCGCAGTTGCAGCATGTTCGATTGCTTTCAGTCTGTGACTAGGTGTTTTTCGGTCCTTATACGGAATGTCGCCAGAGCGTCCCCTGAGAGCGCCCCGTCAGATCGATCCCCCCGGCCGTGTAGCCGTTCACGCTGGCGCGTCGCAAGCCAGAATTGAAAAGAGCACCATCGCTGGTGCCTTCTTGCAGCGCGTTGGATCATGCCCAACGTGCTACGGCACAGCCAGCGCGGGTTGAGCGCGCGGCGATTGAGCTTGCATTCCAGTCCAGGGCATGTGAACGGCGCGCACACAGGGGCGACAGGCATGCGCGCAAGTCCACGCCCACCGCCGGCACACGGTGAACGGCGCAGTATGCCGCGTAAGATGGTTTTGCGGCGTAACGTGCCTTACGGAAAGTCGCTGCAGCAGGGGAAGCCCTGCCTGTCGTGGCGCCACAGCGCGCCTGTCTTAGCTTGGCGGCTTCGAATCTTATCTCGCGATATGCCAGTGTCTCCATCAGTCTCTCTTCGGAGCCGAATAACGAATAAGCGTTTAAGTTGAATTCGTCCAAGAGCCTCAAGACTTTTCCGCGCTCCTCCGCCGGAAGAACGATCTTCCATAGCAAATCTTGTCTCGTCGGCGGATGCGAGTTCGAACACGTCCTCGTGGCTAACAAAGCGCCATGCATACGAGTTATCGAAGTCATCTTTCAGAAAGTTCGCGCACACTGTATATTTCGCGCACACTGTATATGTTGACTGCGGTCGGAAATGCCTCCTGTGGGTTCTGACATACGGGCCGAGCGTTCGTATCGCGGGGAACCCACTCCCACCTCCTTTCATGCCGTCTGGCGCTTCCAAATAGACGTATATCGCGACGTTGTCGGATCTCGCTCCGGAAAATGCAAAATAGGCGGCGACATAAGGGGAACAACTCCAGTCGAGCAGTGGAGACGGAAACCCGTTGTGCCGGAGGTGAGCCAGATACTCATATGCCAACATTCTATAGTGGTTCTGGTCATACTGCCTTGCCCAATGGGCCATTTCATCGAACTCTGGTACGTCCCAGATGAGGCCGGATTCAGCCTCAATCTGCGCTCGGATTCTTAAAACCAGCTTATAGTAATCTATGAAGCTAAATGTCTGGCTGGCACGGCGTTCCAGTGTCGTAGTCAGCTTCCATCCCGAATTTGACTGACCACGAAACCATAGATTTTGAGCTTGCCGAGCGTGCTCGCGTCTTATTGACCTGAATGCTGGTGTAGCACTCATCCCACGTTTCAACCTCGATGACATTGCTCATGCGCCCAGCCTCGAAATAGTGCTGTTGTGGATGTTGTGGCTCCGGCCAACCGCCCGCACGGCCTCGCCGCTCTCCTTGAAGTCACAGACCAAGCTCGCTGTGAGAACCGAGACGCACAAGCTCAAGGTTGTCGTCATCTGGCTTGCGGTAAATGAGCACGAGATCGGGCCTGATGTGGCAATCGCGATGATCGCCCCATTCTCCCGTCAAGGCATGATCGAAGTTGCGGCGCGGCAGTGGCGTATCCGCAGCCAGCAGATTCACGGTCGCCATCAGGAGAGAGTCCAGCTTCTTGCCATGCTGCCCTGATCTCTCGCGCCGATAGTCACGCTTGAAGCGGTTCGTATATTTAACCGTCCGCATTCAGGTTCGCGAGAAGGGAAGCAGGTTTGCCAACCGTGATAACATCACCCCGGCGAGCCGCCTTCATTGCCGCCACGGTTTCGGCGTTCGGCACCAGCGGCTCGAAGGGCAACGCCTTCTCCGCCGCCACCCGCTTCAACAACAGCCGGAAAGCATCGGACAGGGAAAGCCCCATTGCGGCCAGTACGGCGGCGGCTTCGGTCTTGGTCGCCTCGTCGATGCGGGCGCGGACCACGGAATTTTCGGTCATGGCTGAAACTCCTTGTGAGCTACAATGTAGCCCAACCTATGCCGCTTGTCCAGCGCCGCATAGCCGTAAATCACGCCCCCATTACGCAACGGATTTACGCAGCAGGAATGCCTCGATTTTGACCAATCAGGCCCAGCTCACAATCGGGCCGCGGTTCCAGCATGTTCGGCAGTCCTTCGCCGAGTTGCGTCAGCAGCCGAGTGGTGCCAAAGTCGTCGCGATGATCGCTTTACTGTCCCGTCTGTTCCGCCGGCCTCGTGAAGCTGCGCCGACATGGATCGAGTGCGATGAATTGCAGCGTCGTCTGGCAGCCGGCGATGCACCCGTGCTGATCGATGTTCGTCAACCGGAGGAGTTCACTGCGCCGCCGGGTCATCTGCCTGGCGCCGTCAACCTGCCGCTGGCTGATCTGCCGCGCCACACCGCGGAGCTTACCGCCAGCGGCCGCGGGATCGTGGTGGTCTGCAAGACCGATCGCCGTTCCGCCCAGGCCGCGGTGGCGTTGCTGGCCGCAGGTCTTCAAAGTGTTGCCGTGCTGCGCGGCGGAACCGATGGCTGGCATCGACGAGGCCTCGCGCTGGAATAGGCCTCACGCTGGAATAGGTCTGGCGGCAGGGACCGCGCGCCGCGTGATCGCGGCGAAACTGCCGGCCCGTACACACGCGTCACAGATGTTCACGCGCGACCCGTGCCAGCTCGTCAGTTGTGGTGCGCCAAATCTTGCCGCGGCCCAACGTGCGAGACAGCGCCTCGCGCAGCCAGCGGATCCGGTGCGCCTGACCGGAGATCCAAGGATGCAGCGTCAGATTGAAGGACGCCCCGCCCTCGTCGTGCAGGAACGCGAAGCCTTCCGCGATGTTGTCGGCCCACACCGGCGGCGACACGCGGCGCAGCCACATGCATTCAAGATCGTTCCACTCTGGCTGCGGCGGCAGCGCGACCAGGCTGTGCCCACGATACGGCCCGAGCAGATAAGGCCGATCGTCATTCGCCCAGTCGGTCGTGTAGGTGAATCCGGCTTCGGCCAGCAATGCCGGCGTGCGCTCGGACTCGTTGAAATCCTGGCCGCACCAGCCGACTGGCGCCACACCCGCCGCACCGCGTACCGCATCGCGGCCCGCGGCGATCAACGCACGTTCCTCCGTTTCGCTCATGCGGCTGGTGATGCGCCGTGTGGCATATGTGCCGTGCGCGAGAAAGCAGGCGTTGCGGCGAACCAGCTCATCAACCAGTTCCGGGTAGCGTGTCGCGGCCGCCTCACCCAGCGCCACACTCGGCGTCACGCCGAAGCGATCCAGCACATCCAGCACGCGAAAGATGCCGACGCGCGCGCCATACTCGCGCTGGCTCCAGGTCAGCCAATCGGGAAAGAAGTTGCCCAGCGGCGAGACAATGCGCGGATCGCGGTTGGCGCCCTCCGGCGGGTTCAATTCCCAGTAGTCGAGCACCAGCGTCACGGTGAACGCAATGCGCGCGCCATCGGGCCAGGTGAAACGCGGCGCCGCGGTCAGCGTGCGGAACGCGCCGTGCGCATGGTCCATGCCGGGGCGGCGCTGCTCGCCGACCGGCGGCGTCTTGGCCGGAACGTGGTCAGCCATTGGCTGCCTCCCGCGCCGCGAGGTGCGCTTCGATCAATGGCAGGTGGTTGGCGTTGTACCAATCGGTGATGTCCCCGGCGGTGGTCTGCCAGACGCCGGGGTGCGACAGGACGTATTCCAGTGCGGACCGTACCGCACGAATGCGGTGCGGCTGACCCACCCAGTAGGGATGCAGCGCGACGCACATCACCCGCCCCTGCTCGGCGCCTTCTTCATACACCGTGTCGAAGTGATCGCGGATCTGGCGGGCGAATTCGGCCGCCTCCTCACCGCGCCGGTGCAGGATCACGTCGTTCAAGTCGACCGAATATGGCATCGAGAGCAGTTTTCCGGTTGGCACATTCAACGGGAATGGCTGATCGTCGTGATACAGGTCGGCCGTGTAGTCATAGCCGCACTCGGCTGCCAGATCGAACGTATCGAGCGTGTTGGTGATCGCCGGGCTGAACCACCCGCGCAGCCGCCGTCCGGTCAGGCGTTGGTGGATGTCCTTGGATTCCTCCATCGCCGCGCGCTCTTCGTCGCGGGAGAAATTCCAGTGGTAGCGGGTGTTGTAGATGCCGTGCGACATGTACTCCCAGCCGCGTGCCTCCATCGCGCCGAGGATTTCGGGAAAATGTTCGAGCACCGCCATGTTGAGGCTGACGGTGCAGCGGATGTTCAATGCGTCCGTGACGTCGAACAGCCGCCATAGCCCAACCCGGTTGCCGTAATCGCGCTGGGTGTAGCCGAGCAGGTCGGGATGCGGCGAGCGCGGCCATGGGTCGCGCGTGCGGACGAATTTCGGCAGGTACTCGTAGTGCTCGATATTGGGCACCACCCAGAGTGCGACGCGCGCCCCGTTCGGCCAGCGCAGCGGCGGGCGGTGCAGGATCGGCGAATAGGCCACAAGGTTCGGCTCCATGGCGCTGCCTCCGGCGATGCGGCGGCAAGCGTAAGCGAGCACAGCGTGCGCGGTCCAGCGTCGGCGTGATCCTTGCTTGCTGCGTATGCGGATGCCGATCGATCCGCTGATCTATCGGTTCTACGAACCGGTCATGGTTTGTGGAACCACCTCGAAGGAACTGATCCAGAAGGAGTTCGGCGACGGCGTCATGAGCGCGATCGACTTCGACATGGCGCGGAGCGGCAGTCGGATCAGAATGCCGACCGGGTGACGATCACCATGTCGAGGAAGTTCCGGCCATACAAACGGTACTGAGCTGCCGGCTTTCACGGCATTCCCGATTTGGCTTTGCGCTGTGTCAAACCTCCCTGCGGGATCGCGTGACGCCTGACCGGATGGCGGCTAGTGTCCTGACTCTCAATTGCCGACAAGTAACTCATGCGGCTTCGGCATGTTCGAGGGCTGCGCGAGCGCGCTGGATTCTGGCGAGGATCTCGGCGCCCTGTGCTCGCCACACGTAAGGCTTTGGATCGGCGTTGCGCTCGGCGAGATAGCGCTTGATGTCGCGCACCAGTTCATTGACCGAAGCAAAACTGCCGGCGCGGATCACATCGCCTGTCAGATCGGCGAAGAAGCGCTCGACCAAATTGAGCCAGGACGACGAGGTCGGCGTGAAGTGCATGTGGAAGCGCGGATGCTTCGCCAGCCACGCCTGCACCTTCGGATGCTTGTGGGTGGCGTAGTTGTCGGCGATCAGATGCAGGTCAAGCTCACGCGGCGTCTCACGATCGATCTGCTTGAGAAAGCGGAGCCATTCAACATGGGTGTGGCTCGCTTCGGTGCGGGCGATCAGCTTGCCGGTCAACTGGATGAGGGCGGCAAACAATGTGATCGTGCCATGCCGTGTGTAATCATGTGTCATCGTACGTGGACGCTTCGGCGCGAGAGGCAGGCCCAACTGTGTGCGTTCGAGCGCCTGGCACTGGCTTTTCTCGTCGCAGCACAGCACCAGAGCCTTCGCGGGTGGATCGAGATAGAGCCCTATCACGTCCCAGAACTTCTCCTCGAACTTCGGATCGTTCGACAGTTTGAAGGTCTTCAAACGATGTGGCTTCAGGTCATTCTTCGACCAGATGCGCTGAACCGAACGCGCCGAGATGCCGGCATGACGGCTCATCGATCGGATACTCCAGCGGACCTTGCCCTTCGGCGGGCGGGTTGCTTCGGTGACAACGCGCGTTACCTTGTCAGCCGGGATCGAAGACTTGCGGCCACGTCCCTGCCTCTCGTCAAGGCCCGCGAGGCCCAACCTCTCGAACCGTCTCGACCACGTCGACACCCGTTTAGGTGTCGTGTTCAATCCCTCGGCGACCGCTTCAACACCCACACCGTCCAGTCGGAGCAGAATAATCGCGGCACGTTCGCGATCACGCACCCCGATGGTTGTCGAACGTGACCGACGGCGAAGCTCCTTCACGATATCCGCTTCCGCCTCAAGTCGCTTGATCGGCCGTGCCATCCGAGTGATCCTCCCAACTCATCGACCACGACGCAGATATTAGTCAATATTTGCAGGGCAGGACACTAGGGCCTGTCATCAATTGAGCCAAACGACACTTGCGACGAGGTGCACGGCGGCCAGGAAGTTGCGCGCGGTCTTCTCGTAGCGGGTGGCGATCGCACGAAACTGCTTGATCTTGGCGAAGAAGTTCTCGATCAGATGGCGCGCCGCATAAAGCTCTCGGTCATAGTCGCGCGGCGAGGACCGGTTGGTTCGCGGCGGGATCACCGCTGTCTTGCCAGAGGCCATCAGCGGCTCACGTACCTCGCGTATCGGCGTCGAACGCCTTGTCGGCGATCAGCGTATCGGCCGCCATCGTGGGCAGCAGGTGGTCAGCTCCCGCAAGGTCGTGTGCCTGGCCGCCGGTCAGGCAGAAGCCGAGCGGGTTGCCCAGCGCGTCGACCAGGGCGTGGATCTTGGTGCTCAGTCCGCCGCGTGAGCGCCCAATCGCCTGGTCCTCACCAGCTTTTTTTGGGCGCCGGCGCTATGCTGATGGGCGCGCACAATTGTGCTGTCGATCATCGCGTATTCGTTGTCGGCGTCTGCGGCGAGATACTGAAACACTCGCTCCCATACACCGCTTTTGGCCCAACGGCTGAACCGCAGGTGGACCTTTGTCCCGTCGCCGAAGCGCTCCGGCAGATCGCGCCAGGGCATCCCGGTACGATAACGATACAGCACCGCCTCTACGAACCGCCGATTGTCCGCCGCGGTCACCCCAACCGAGCCTTCGCGTCCCGGCAAAAGGCCCTTGATCCGCTCCCATTGATCGTCGCGCAGTCCGAACCGCCGCATTGGTCAGCCCCCTACAAGCTGACCGCCTATGAATCGAAGAAACCACCGCGCCGGAATCGGCCACGTATCACCCGGTGCCGATTGACGCCCAAGTGTGGCAATCGGGACTCACCGGCCGAATACGGTGCGCGGTAGCGCCCACCGACCAAGATCGGCTAATTGATGACAGGCCCTAGTGTCCTCAGCAAAATCCGGAGGTACGTCCCTTGCAACGCGGAAGCATCGTGATCGCCGGCGTCGAACTCGACCTGTTCGAGGATGGCGACGGTCCGCCCCTCCTGTTCCTGCACAGCGCGCAAGGCTTCGCGCCGGACCATCCCTATGTGCCGCGGCTGTCGGCCCACCGCCGCCTTATCGCGCCGTCCCATCCTGGCTTCGGCAAATCCAGCCTGCCCGACTGGATCGATGCGATCGACGACATCGCCTACATCTACCTTGAACTGCTGGATCGGCTGAACCTCAGACAACTCGATGTGATCGGCTGCTCGATCGGTGGCTGGATCGCCGCTGAACTCGCGACCAAATCCCCCGCGTCGGTGCACAAGCTTGTGCTGGTTGGTCCAGTCGGCGTGAAGACCGGGCCAATCGACCGCCTCGACATTCCCGACATATTCGCCATCCCGCAGAGCGAAATGGAGCGACTGCTATTCCACGATCCAGAGCGCATGCGCATGGACCCGTCGCGTCTTACCGACGAACAGCTTGCGATCAGCGTGCGCAATCGCGAAACGCTCGCGCTGCTGTCTTGGGAGCCGTACATGCACAATCCCAAGCTGCTGCACCGGCTGCATCGGGTCACCGCGCCGACGCTGTTCTTGCGCGGCGAAAGCGACGGCCTGGTGTCGGCGGATTATCTTGCGGCTTATGCGCGGCTCATGCCGAACGCCAGCACCGATGTGATTGCCGCGGCCGGCCATGCACCGCAGACGGAACAGCCGGAAGCATTCACCGCAAAAGTGCTTGCGTTCCTAGGAGCAGTGTCATGAAAGCCTGGCATTTCAGCGAGAACGCCTATCCGTATCTGCCTCCCGCGGAAGAATACGAATCAATCCGCGTCAGTCTGCCCAATCGTATCTACGATCCGGAGAAGGGCGCCGCGCTGTACGACCGGTTCCTGGACGAATGGTTGATCGCGGAAGACGAGGGCATGGAGATCATGCTGAACGAACACCATCAGACCGCGACCTGCGTCGATCCCGCTGCGCCATTGGTGCTTGCAGCCCTCGCGCGACTGTCGAAGAAAGCGCGGCTGCTGATCCTCGGCAATCCGATATCCAACCGCCGCCAACCGGTGCGCGTGGCGGAGGAAATGGCGATGGTCGACATTCTGTCGCGCGGACGGCTGGAGGCTGGGTTCGTCCGCGGCGTGCCGTACGAAGTGCTGCCCGCCAACAGCAATCCGGTGCGCATGAACGAACGCCAGTGGGAAGCGCTGGACCTGATCGTCAAGGCGTGGACCAATCATGACGGTCCGTTCAGCCACGAAGGCCGCTTCTTCCACTATCGCGCCGTGAACATCTGGCCACGGCCGTACCAACAACCGCATCCGCCGATCTGGATCAGTACCACCAGCGCCGACGGTGCCGCAAAGGTTGGCGCGCGCGGTTACATCCAGGCGACATTCCTCACCGGCTTCGATGGCACGCGCACCATTTACGATGCGTATCGTCGCGGCTGGCGCGAGGCAGGACGCGGCAACGATGTGCCGATCGATCGGCTGGCCTATTCGGCTTTGGTTTACACCGCACCGAATGAAGCCGATGCGCGCGCCGGCGCGGAAAAGCTGCTGTGGTACGTCACGTCCAACAAGGTGCCGCCGCATATCGCCAATCCGCCCGGCTATGTGCCGGTGCAGGCCAACGTGGCAATGCTGCGCGGCGCCGAACATCCGCTCAGCGCGTTCCGCCGTGCGGCGACAGTCGAGGGTGCGATCGAGGCCGGGATCATGTTCGCCGGCACGCCCGATCAGGTGTACCGGCAAATGAAGAAGCTCTACGACCACGTCGGCGGCTTCGGCCACCTGCTGATCATGGGCCAGGCCGGCTTCCTGGAACATGACGACACCGTGTTGGGCATCCGCACCTTCGCGCGCGAGGTCTATCCGCGGGTACGGGAAGAATTTCCCGGCACGGCGATATCCGGCGTGGCCTGACGGACCCGTTGGCGACAACGCGGGGCGGAAACCCGGACTTGATCCGGGGTTTTCCGCCCTAAGTTGTGTAAACTCCGGCGCTGTGTAGATTGCCGGCGGTAGATCTGCCTGGAGCCATTGATGACCGGACCCGAGACACCAGCCGCCGAACCGGGCCGCGATTTCATTCGCGACATCATTCAATCCGACATCGATGCCGGACGCATATCGCAGGTGGTCACCCGCTTCCCGCCGGAGCCGAACGGCTATCTGCACATCGGTCACGCGAAAGCCATCTGCCTGAATTTCGGTGTCGCCGAGGAATACGGCGGGCGCTGCCATCTACGGTTCGATGACACCAATCCCACTAGGGAAGAACAGGAATTCATCGACGGAATCAAGCACGACGTGCACTGGCTCGGCTTCGACTGGGGCGAGAACCTGCATCACGCGTCCGATTACTTCGAGCAGCTTTATCAATGGGCCGAACACCTGATTCGCGAAGGCAAGGCGTACGTGGACGACACGCCATCCGACCAGATGCGCAGCCAACGCGGCACGCTGACCGAACCCGGACAGAACAGCCCATTCCGCTATCGGTCGGTCGATGAAAATCTCGACCTGTTCCACCGCATGCGCGCCGGCGAATTCCCCAATGGCGCCCGCGTGCTGCGCGCGAAGATCGACATGGCATCGCCCAATATGAACCTGCGCGATCCGGTGCTTTACCGCATCCTGCACGCAGAACATCCGCGCACCGGCACCGCGTGGTGCATCTACCCGACCTACGACTTCGCGCACGGCCAGTCGGATGCGATCGAAGGCATCACGCATTCGCTGTGCACGTTGGAATTCGAGGATCATCGGCCGCTGTATGATTGGCTGCTCGACAATCTGCCGGTACCCGCGCGTCCGCGGCAGTATGAATTCGCGCGACTCAACATCGCCTACATGGTGATGTCGAAGCGCATCCTGACCCGTTTGGTGACCGAGGGCAAAGTCACCGGTTGGGACGATCCGCGCATGCCGACGCTGGCCGGTATGCGGCGACGTGGCGTGCCGCCGGCGGCACTGCGCGATTTCGTGCGCCGTGGCGGCATCACCAAGTCGAACAGCATCACCGACTACGCGGCGTTCGAATTCGCCATCCGCGAACTGCTGAACCGTACGGCGTCGCGCCGCATGGCGGTACTGCGGCCGCTGAAACTGGTGATCGAGAACTGGCCCGAAGGCAAAACGGAAACCCTGGAAGCGATCAACAACCCCGAAGACTCCGCCGCTGGCAGTCGCCCCATCACCTTCGGCCGCGAGCTATATGTCGAGCGCGAAGATTTCATGGAGAACCCGCCCAAGAAATTCTTCCGGCTGTCGCCGGGCCGCGAGGTACGCCTGCGCTACGGTTATTTCGTGAAATGCCGCGAAGCCATAAAGGATGCCGCCGGCGAAGTGGTTGAACTGCGCTGCACCTATGACCCGGCAACGCGCGGCGGCAACGCACCGCCCGACGGACGCAAGGTGCAGGCAACGCTGCACTGGGTGGCCGCCGCCGATGCGGTGCCGGCCGAGGTGCGGCTATACAATCATCTATTCGCGCGTCCGGATCCTGGTGCGGACGGCGACATCATGGCCGATCTCAACCCGGACTCGATGGAAGTGCTGCACAATTGCCTGGTGGAGCCCGCGCTCGCCTCTGCCACGATCGGCCAGGCGGTGCAGTTCGAACGCCAGGGCTATTTCTGCGCGGATCCCGATTCAACGCCGGATCGGCTGGTGTTCAACCGCACCGTCGGTCTGCGCGATACCTGGGCGAAGGTGCAGGCAAGCGGCGGCCGCGGCTGACGCGCGGGCCGACGCCACCAACCGGCTGGTCGAACATCCGGTGTGACGGGACATCGTCAAGAATGCGCGGCGCTGTGGGGCAACCGGCCATGCGACGCATTGCAGCAACCATGACACCTGTGCTCGGCGAACAGGTCCGTGCCGGCAAAGTTGCCAGCCGGACGGCACTACCCTATCGGCGCCTGACCATCGCAAGCCCACCGCCGAGTACCGCGACACCCGCCGCCAGGCCGAAGCCGGCGAACCCGTACGCTCCGGTCAGCCAACCGCCAAGCGATGCACCCGCCAGCAGCGCCCAAGGCATGCGCCCGGGCAGGGAGAAGCAAGCCGGAATGCGTGCCGGCGCCTTGGCGGGAAGCCGCGTGGCCATGTTGCGCAAGTACAGGGGCGCCGCCGGACTTTGTATCGGCGGCGCGACGATGCGCCGGCAGAAGCACTCAGGCGTGGCGGTACCGGCTCAGCCCAAGGCCCAGGAATCCCACCACGAGCAGCGTCATGGAGGCGGGCTCCGGGACGACTGTGGAGCCGAATACCGACATCTCGTTCAGGCCGATGCTCTGACAGCCGTAACAAGAATCTGGGCCAACGGCGGTGAACTGGACATATTGACCGGTGGTAGCGAGGTCGAAGGTAACGTCGGTCAGGTTCTCCCACTCCGCAACTGTGAAAGCCGAGGTTACCACGGTGGTGAAATCGACGCCGTTGTTCGACACCCCGATGGTGAAATCCTGGGTGCCGCGGTCATAGTAACCGCGGTTGTGGGTGTCCTCGACGGTGATCTGGGAAATGGCGTCCACTGACCCGAGATCGATGGTCACGGACTGACCAGCGGTTGTGCTTTGGGGGCTCAGCCAGAACGACCAGTTGTAAGGCGACCCGGTATCGCCTGTCTGGCCATTGTCGACGCTCGAACACGGAAAAACTTCCGAGCCCGAATTATAATAACCGCTACAGGTCACTGGTTTGTTGAGCGAGAGCAGCGCGGAGGCCGACGCGAGCGCGATGCCCAGCATGCCAACAAGCGCGAGACCGGACGCCACCAAGAGAATACTTTTCACAACATTACCCTATAAAAGAGACGATACAACTTAATGGGCAAGCGGCGTGCCACTGGTCAAAATTGCTGTAAGTCAACCGCTTACGGGCGTGGGCTCTTGCGTCTGTGATGAGTGTGTAAAAAATCCCGACAAACCCTTGCTCCGAATATTGGGCAAAGGAAGCGGGGAAAGGCGGCCATAGGACCCGTCCGATACAGGAGGGTCCGGCACGCGGCGATGGTCACCCGGCCGCTGACCGTCCGAACAGCCAAGTTCAGTCGAGCTGCGATACGGGATATGCAGCTTTTCGAAAGGCTGCGATTTGGCTGGGGGACCTGGATTCGAACCAAGGCTGCCCGGTCCAGAGCCGGGAGTTCTACCGCTAAACTATCCCCCAAACGAACCGGCGGGACCGCGCAATTAGCACGCCGCCGCCGTCCCCGGCAACCTCAACCCGGCAAACCTCGGGGCAATCGCACTTAACTGCCGCGTGGCCCGGCGCGCTTGGCCCAGGCGTCGTTCAGACAGCGATCAAGCTGAGACGGATTACGCGGATCAAGCCGGCGAGTTCCGCGGACCAAGCGTTCCTTGCGCTTCGCGCGAAGCGCACCCGATTCATCAGCTCTCGGCGACCTGAAATATCCCTCGCAGCCAAGCGCAGGTCTCTGCCATTGCTTCGTCGGCTTTGTCTACCAGCCCGACCCAGAAGAAGAAGCCATGATTCATGCCGCGCCAGCGTGACAGCACGCACGACGTCCCGGCGGCGCGAAGCTTGTCCGCGTAACGCTCGCCTTCATCGCGCAGCGGATCATATTCCGCGGTGACAACCAACGCAGGCGGCAGGTCACTGAAATCTCTTGCCCGCAGCGGTGACGCGTAAGGCTGCGCTGCATCTTTCGGGTCGTTGATGTAATGGTGCCAGAACCAGCGCATGGTATCGCGCGTCAGGCCGTAGCCCTCCGCATTCTCCTGGTACGACGGCGTCCCCGGTGTATGGTAGTCGGTGACAGGATAGATCAGCAGTTGGCCGTACAACGCCGGCCCGGCTTCGTCCCGGATACGCAGCGCGGCAGCCGCGGCGAGATTGCCGCCGGCGCTGTCGCCGCCCACCGCCAATCGCCTGGCATCGCCGTTCAATTCCAATGCATGTTCGGCAACCCACCGCGTCGCCAACACACAATCATCCAGACCGGCGGGGAATTTGTGCTCCGGCGCCAATCGGTAATCGACGGAGACCACGATGCATCCCGCACCCGCGCAAAGGTTGCGGCACATGCCGTCATGCGTATCCAGGCTGCACAGCACAAAGCCGCTACCGTGGAAGAATGCCAGAAGCGCGAATGGCCCCTGCCCCGCCGGATGATAGATGCGAAGCTTCAGATCGCCGGCCGGACCTTGGATGGTGCGCTCGCTGACCGAACCGACTGAAGCAGGCGGCGCCATGATACGGATGCGCGCCTCATACTGCGCCCGCGCCTCTGCTATCGACAGCGTATGCGTGGCCGGCACGCCGGTTCCCTTGTCGAGCAAGGCCTGGATCTGCGGATCGACTGGCATGCTTCCTCCTGGGGAAATAGTGCTGGCCCATGTGCGCCCCCTCCCCTGCCCGCTCCCACAAGAGTAGGGCGAGGCTCTGGTGCCTGACCGCGTCGCGCCATGGCGGCCATTGAAACCGTTTTCGGCCAGGATTGGCCAGTCAGCAGCCGCTGCGCAATCCGCCATGACGGGGTTACGTGGCTGGTTCAATCGCGGCGGGATCCACGGTTGTGGTCGCCATCGGGAAATGCGTGATCGGCCCGCTGAACGACGGGAACCGCGCGAACGATCCACGCATCTCATGACGCACCGGTGAGTTCAACGCGGCAGTCAACGCAGCCTGGCTGTCGAATACCACCTTGTTGCGCTGCATATACGCGACGCGCGGCCACGGCAGGCAGCCGCACCAGTCGATACGAGTGTATATCTCGATCTGCCGGATGCCAGGGAAGCGGGCCATGATCGGTGGATGGTCGGCGATATAGAAGGAAAGCCAGGCGGCCAGATCCTCCGCCGCGCCCTGATACGCCACCAGATAGGTACACGGCAGTTCGCCACGCGGCGTGCGGAATGTCGAATCAGGAACCGGGTAGCGGCGCACCAGCATCGCCTGCTGCGTCACATCGGCACCAGCCAGCGACGGCAACGCATCCGGCGCGGCCAGACCCTGAAGAGTGCCGTCAGCCGCCGCCGCTGCCTCCAGCGCCGCGATGTCGTGGAAATATAGTTGCAGACCAAGCTGCGGTGGCGGTCCATCGTCCAGATACGGATCGCTGGTGCTGGACGGCGTATAGATCAGCGCCCGCTGCAGCCCGGGTGCGGCGGCAAGGAACCGCGCCAGCCATGCCAGGTCGGCATCGCTCGCACGCAACGACGGCTCGGATGGATGACGGAACAGCGCGAACCAGCAGACGCTCATCCGCGCAACATGGCGGCAGTTGCAGCGGGTGCGTAACCGGGTGCCACGCGCACGTCCACCACCACAACGGCGCCGCCCTCTACCGCTTCGATCGCGCGGCGAAACGTCGCTGCCAGATCAGCGCCATCGGTGATCGGGCCAAAGCCCTGCGCGCCCTGGGCCTGCGCCAGTTGCGCGAGGTCGATCTCCGGGTCGGCGATTCGCTGCCCGATCCAGCGGTTCTCCACGGGCCGGTTGCGCGTGCGGGCCACGCGCTCCTGGTGCAGTTCGTCGTTGAAGAATGAGCGGTTGTTGGCGACCACCACCAACAATGGAATGTTGTAATGCACCGCTGTCCACAGCGAGGTGTTGCCCATCAGGAAGTCGCCGTCGCCGCACACCGCCACCGGAAGCCGGCCGCTGCCGCGCAACGCCAGCGCCGCGCCGACCGCTATCCCCGGGCCGCCACCAATTCCGCCGCCGCCATCCGACCCGATAAAATCGAGCGGATGGCGGAACGGCCACAGTGCCGCATTCCACGACAGCGACACGTGCAGCAAAGACACCGCCCGCGTGCCCAATGCATGTCGCAGCGCGTGCTGCATCTGCGCGACGCTGATGGCACCCGGCTCAGCAACCACATCAGGGTGCGACGATGACTCCGCCGCTCCCTTAGCCTGCAGCGGCAAGTGCGCCAGCATGGCGGCGACCACGGTATCCGCGCCGGCGGCAATGAACAGATCGGCGGGTGGCAATGCCTGATGATCCATGCTCCAGCCGTTGTGAAGCTGATGATCCAGCGACACGTTGATCACCTTGCCGGCGGGAGCCGCCGTTCCGCATGCGGCCTTCAGCGTCCCCGCCAGATCGACCCAATCAAGGCTCAGGATCACATCGGCCGCGGCGATCGCTTGCGCGGCTTCCGGCACCGGAAACGACGCGGGCGCACCCGTGTGCAATGGATGCTCGGTCGGAAACACAGCGCCGATCTTCAGATCGGTCACCACCCGGGCGCGTAACGCCTCAGCCAACGCGACGCGGTTGTCCCATGCCTGCTCGCTGCGCGAACCGCGACCCATCAGGATCACCGGTTGCCTTGCCTGGCGCAGCATTGCCACGGCCTGTGCGACCAACTCGGCTGACACGCCGGCCGCCACGTCCGGCACGAACCGGGACGCGTCGATCGGCGGCAGCGGATCGGCCAGCGGCGCCTCCTGCATGCCGGCGTCGAGATTGACGTAGACCGGCCCCATCGGCGCCGTCCGAGCCAGCCAGCAGGCACGCAACAATGCCTCCCGCGCAGCCTCGGCTGACGCTGGCTGGTCATCCCACTTGGTGTACGCGCGGATTAGTGCGCCCTGGTCTCGCGCGGTGTGGATCCAGTCGATCCAGGGACGGCGCTTCGGCGCATCGACCGGTCCGGTCGCGCCCAGTACCAGCACCGGCATGCGGTCGCACCAGGCGTTGAAGATCGCCATTGTTGCGTGCATCAGCCCGACGTTGGAATGCACCGCCGCCGCCATCGGCTTGCCGGTCACCTTGGCGTAGCCCTGCGCGATCGCCACGGCATGTTCTTCATGCAGGCACAGCAGCATCTGCGGCTGCACGTTGCCCAGGTAATTCACCAGGCTGTCATGCAAGCCGCGATAGCTTGCGCCTGGATTCAGCGCGATGAACGGGATCTCCAACGCGCGCAGCGTCTCCGCGACCACATCGCTGCCGAACAGCGCGTTGCCCGAGGGCAACGGCAACGGCCGCTCGATCGGCGTGCCCAAACGGTCGGCAAGAGGGGTCTGTTGATCGGGCATGCCGGGCTCCTTTTGGTGCTCAGCGCACCGGTCCGCACTCGCAGCAATGTTATGTGCGCCAGTTAATGTGGCCGTCACCAAATTGTCCATATAGCGGAGTGTCAGCAGCACATCGACGAGGAACCGCCATGCCATTCGATGCCCTGATCGCGGTCACGCCGCGGAAATCGGTTTCCGACGCGCTCGAGCGTCTCAACCTGACGCCAGTTCCCTGGGAGGAGCTGACGGCACACAAGCAGGCACAGCAGCGAAAATTCGGGCCCAGCTTCTGGCATCGTCATCAGACGATGCTGTCGATTGGGCTGATTTTCGCCAGTCCGGCGGTCGGTGTGATCGTCGGCGCGACGCAGGGATTCACGCCGCAATCCAGCACACTCGCGGTCGCCAGCAGCTTTGCGTGGATGTGCCTTGTCGCACTGGTGACCGGCACGGGTCTGGTCCGGCTGCGCGCAGGCTCCCATTGGGAGGAGCGGCTGATGCCCGCGAGTTATCTCGGCGGCGGCGCGGTGCCCGAGCCCATCGCCAGGGTCGCGCGCGCGCTGCAACGCGATATACCGGATGCCGCGGTGATACTCGGCGAACTGAAGCGCGACCAAGTCGTGCTTGATCCGTATCTGCTGCTCGAATGTGGCGACGAGTGTGTCTGTCTTGGTATCTGGGAAGAGGGACAGGTGATCGCCTGCGCCGAGTAATCGCGTTCTGGCACAGGCGTTGAGGCGTTCGCCGCGCCCTGGCCATCCTGCGCTCTGGCCATCCTGCCGCGCCGGCGCGGCAGGATGGATAGAGCGCGGCCGATACCCCGCAGGCGCTGCCGAGAAAACCTCAGTGCTGGCCTTCCGGCATGCGCACCAGCAGCCCATCCAGATCTGGGGTCATCTCGATCTGGCACGACAATCGGGAATTCGGCTGGGCGACCGCGGCAAAGCTCAGCATGCTGGCTTCCTGTGAACCTGGCACCGGTGTGCCGATGCGCGCCTGCCACGCGGCATCGATATAGACATGGCAGGTGGCGCAGGCACATTCGCCGCCGCAATCCGCGTCGATGCCGGGAACGTTGTTGTCGACCGCGCCGCGCATGACCGAGGTGCCGACCGGCACATCCACCGTGTGCCCGGTGCCGTTGTGTTCGACATAGGTGACTTTCGGCATGATCCTCCCCCGCGGCCCCGTTCGCGCCTAGCTGGCAAGCTTCCGCGCCTAGCTGGCAAGCTCCCTCATCGAGCATGACACGTCTCGCAGCCGGGCCGCTACGGTGCGCGTTCGGCGGGCGATCATTATCCGGCCGGCCATGAATTCGGCCGGGGCATTCACTGCCTCGACCGCTTGCACGCTGCCCTCCGCGGATAGATGGAAGATGGCGAAGGACTGGGATCCAGGATCGCCGCGCACGACGGTTTCTGCCACATCGAACGGCAGGCCGGCGATCTGCAATCGCACGTCGTACTGGTCGGACCAGAACCACGGCACTTCAGGCGTTGGCGGCGGACGGCGACACAGATCGGCCGCGGCCTGCTTCGCCTGCTCCAGCGCATTCGGCACGCTCTCGAGCCGACCGGAGCGGTGATACAGCGGCAGCGGACGATGGGTGCAGTCGCCGATCGCATGGATCGTCGGATCCGACGTGCGTGCGGCGGCATCGACGATGATGCCGTTGGCACAATCGAGGCCGCTTGCGCGACCAAGTGAGTCGTTCGGTGCAGCGCCTATGCCGACCAAAACGGCGTCGCATGGAATGCCTTTCGCCATCCGATAGCC
This sequence comes from uncultured Alphaproteobacteria bacterium, assembly GCA_963790445.1. Classification (GTDB taxonomy): domain Bacteria; phylum Pseudomonadota; class Alphaproteobacteria; order Acetobacterales; family Acetobacteraceae; genus JAMXLO01. Next base: position 626,401 of record CAWBON010000018.1, read on the forward strand.
GGACCGCGCTGACATGGCCATGGGCGCCCTCGAATGCTTCCACGGCGACGTTCAGCACGATGCGCACACCGGCGGCGGCATGCCGGCGTTGGAAAAAGTCCGACAGCGGTGGGGCGGCGACGCGCGGCAGGACACGTGCCGCCTGCTCGATCACCACCACATTGACGCCGAGTAGCGCGCGCGGAGGCAGCGGCTTCCAGCCCGATGTAGCCGGCGCCGATGATGACGAGGCGCGCCCCTGGACGCAGCGCTGCTTTCAGGCTGTCTGCGTCGGCGACCGTTCGCAGGGCGATAATGCCGCCAAGGTCGTGGCCCGGCAGCGGCAGCGGTCGTGCGTGTGCGCCTGGCGCGAGTATCAGATGGTCGTAGGGGACCCGATCGTTGGTCGCAAGGGTTATTAACTTGCCGGAACGGTCGATGCCGGTGACCTGTGTCGCCAGACCCAGTTCGATCCGGTTGGCGGCGTAGAAACTGTTTGGTCGCAGCAGCAGGCCGGCGAGATCACCGCCGCCCTTGAGCCAGGTCTTCGAAAGCGGCGGCCGTTGGTACGGAGCGACAGGTTCAGCCCCGATCAGCGTGATCGGTCCTTGCCAGCCATATTGTCGTAGCAGTGCCGCGACCGAACCGCCGGCATGGCCGGCACCGACAATCACGACCCGCGCGGAAGCATCGCTCATGGTGCGAGACTAAGGCGCAACGCAGCAGGTCGCGAATCGTCCCCGTCGCCTTGCCGGATGGACCAGGGGGAGCAGACCAGGGGGAGGAGACCAGATCCGGGCCGCCCGATCTGAACGATTGACGCGGCTTCGGCCGGACCGCCACGATGGCTGGGTCCCTGGGCATCGGGCTTGGGGGAGATGCCGTCCCGACCAACTCTGTCCACCCCGGAGACACTTGGAAGTCGTCCGCGAACTGCCGCTGGATCAGGTCCTGCTGGGGGACTGCATGCAACTGATGCGCATGCTGCCGCCGGCATCGGTGCATTGCGTGTTCGCCGACCCACCCTACAACCTGCAGCTTCGCGGTGAATTGCGTCGGCCGGACGACAGCCTGGTTGACGGCGTGGACGAGGACTGGGATCGCTTCACCGATTTCGCGACGTATGACGCGTTCACCCGCGCGTGGCTCACCGAGTGCCGCAGGCTGCTGCGGAAGGACGGCACGCTGTGGGTGATCGGCGCCTACCACAACATCTTCCGCATCGGCACCATTTTGCAGGATTTGGGGTTCTGGGTGCTGAATGACGTGATCTGGCGCAAGTCCAACCCGATGCCGAACTTCCGTGGCCGACGCTTCACCAACGCGCATGAGACGCTGATCTGGGCGGCGCGTGGGCGTGACTCGCGGTACCGCTTCAACTACGCCGCAATGAAGGCGCTGAACGACGACATCCAGATGCGCAGCGACTGGTTCATCCCGCTGTGCACAGGCCCCGAGCGGCTGCGCAACCAGCACGGACTGAAGCTGCACCCGACGCAGAAGCCGGAGGCATTGCTGCACCGCGTGCTGCTGGCCTCCACCTCACCCGGCGACATTGTGCTGGATCCGTTCCTGGGTACCGGCACGACCGCGGCGGTGGCACGGCGGCTGCACCGGCATTTCATTGGGATCGAGCGGCATCCGGCTTATGCCGAGGCGGCGATCGGGCGGGTGCGCGCAACACGGCCGATGCCGGAGGAGGGGCTGGCAGGAGCGATATCGAAGCGCGATACGCCGCGCGTGCCATTTGGCAGTCTGGTGGAGCGGGGGGTGATTGCAGCCGGCACCAGGCTGTACGACCGGATGCGCCGCGTCAGCGCCGTGGTTACCGCGGATGGGACGATCGTTGCGTCGGGTTTCAGGGGTTCGATCCACAAGGTTGGCGCAACGGTGCAGAACGCGCCTTCGTGCAACGGTTGGACGTTCTGGCACTTCGAGCGCGACGGACGGCTGGTGCCGTTAGACGAGTTGCGGGCGGTCGCGTTGGATTGATGCTGTCCACCAATGCGGTAGCCGTAGACCACTCCGTAATGACACCTATCTGGATCGGCAACGTTCGACCGGTCATTGCGAGTTCCGTACCGGCCCTGGATGAAAGACCAAGGACTTCCGAGGTTTGCCGATCCTGGCGGTGGCAACTCCTTCTTGTTAGCAGCGCAGCGGCGCGGCAATCTCGCGCCCTTGATGTGCCGACGAGATTGCCGCGCCGCTGCGCTTCTCGCAATGACCAAACCAATAGGATGGCTCGATGACCGGAGTTCCGCGCACCAGCGGCGTGCTGGAGACTTCGCTGTATGTCGCCGATCTGGATCGTTCGTGTGACTTCTATCAGCGCGTGTTCGGCTTCGAGCGCTTCGTGCACGACGGACGCATGTGCGCACTCGGCGTGCCAGGCGGCCAGGTACTGCTGCTGTTCCACCTCGGCAGCACCAACGAGCCGGCCCCCGTGCCGGGCGGCTTCATCCCGCCACATCATGGCAGCGGCGAACTGCATCTCTGCTTCGCCATCCCACTTGGCGAGCTTGCCGCGTGGGAAGCGCATCTGCGCGACGCAGACATCGAGGTGGAAAGCCGCGTGCACTGGCCGCGCGGCGGCACCAGTCTGTATTTCCGCGATCCCGACGGCAATTCGCTGGAAGTCGCGACACCCGGACTGTGGCCTAATCACTGAATGAACAACCGGTGGAAAGCAGGGAGCGCCGGTAGGCTGGCTAGCTTGATTGCGGTGGCAATGCTGTTGGCGCTGGCGTTCGGGTCAGCCGCGCTTCCCTGGATCATGCCTTCCAAAGACGAAGCAGCGCGCCGCATCGCCGCCGTCTGCATCTTCGCTGCGAGCTATCTTGCACTCGCCATCGGCAAGGTACCGGGCCTATCGATCGATCGCGCCGGCGTGGCACTGGTCGGCGCGTGCCTGATGGTGGCGTCCGGAGTCATCACGCTGGACGATGCCTACCGCGCAGTCGATATGGGAACCATCACGCTGCTACTCGGCATGATGATCGTGGTCGCCAACCTGCGCATCTCCGGCTTCTTCGCGCTGGTCAATGCCTGGGTGGCGCGCGGGATGCGTCGGCCAACAATGCTGCTGGCTGCTATCGTGCTGGTGTCCGGGGCGTTCTCCGCGTTCCTGGTGAACGATGCGATCTGCCTGGTCATGGCGCCACTTGTGCTGGAACTGACGCTTGGTCTCAAACGCAACCCAGTGCCCTATCTGCTGGCCGTGGCAATGGCGTCGAATGTCGGCTCCACGGCGACGATCACCGGCAATCCGCAGAACATGATGATCGGCAGCATGTCGGGAATCCCCTACACCCAGTTCGCTGCCGCGTTGGCACCGGTGGCGCTGATCGGGCTAGTGCTGACAGTCGCACTGCTGGCGCTGTTGCATCGCACGGAGCTGCGCGGAGACAGCTTGCACCCTCTGTTGCCGCGCCTGCACGTCAATCGTGTGCTGGTGGCACGTTCCCTGTTGGCCACTGCGATCGTGGTGGCGCTGTTCTTTGCCGGTCAGCCGCCGGCAAAGGCGGCGATCGTGGTCGGCGCGTTGCTGTTGCTCACCCGCCGGGTGAAGAGCGCACGCGTCTATGCCGAGATCGACTGGTCGCTGCTGTTGATGTTCGCTGGCCTCTTCATCATCGTCGCCGGTGCGGAACGGGAACTGCTGTCGCCGCAAATCGTCGACGCAGTCGGGCGGCTGCATCTCGCCACGATACCGGTGCTGAGCTTCGTCACCGCGGCGCTGTCGAACATCGTCAGCAACGTCCCCGCCGTGTTGCTGCTGAAGCCGTTCGTAGCCGCATTGCCGGACCATGACCGCGCCTGGCTGGTGATCGCCATGGCGTCAACGCTGGCAGGAAATTTCACCGTGCTTGGCTCGATTGCCAATCTGATCGTGGTGGAGAAGGCGGCGCGGCGCGGCGTCGTGATAGGCTTTTGGGATTACTTCCGCGTCGGCGCGCCGCTGACGGTGCTGACACTGGTGGTCGGATCGCTGTGGCTCATGTGGACGTGAGAAACCCCGCGCTTGCGCTGGGCGTTGATGCAGATACGTATAGGAGGCCATGATGGATCGTCGCATCCGAGTTCTCGAAGAGGCGCTGTGGTCGAAAGTTCCTGACGACGTCATCAAGGAGGCGAAGAAAGCCGCTATTGCCGAACCAAGCTGGATCGCGATGCAGGGCAACGGGCATGTCGTTGTGACGGAGCCGCCCGGCAGTCCCGACGCGGCGGAGGGCGATGTGATCTATATCGCGGAAGTCAGCCCGGAGCAGACGCAGTAGCAGATCGCGGGCGTTCCCCTGCGGCGAGACGCAGATCGATCGCCGCTATCGCCCGCGGCAGATCGGCAATGCTGTCGATCACCATGTCGGCATCGCCCAATTCAACCGCCGCCTGTTCACGCAAGCGGGCGCGCGCTGCGGGTGACGTTGCCGCCAACTCGTCGGCCGACAAGCCAACCGCGTTACCGGTAAGCGCGATACCAATCGTCCAGGTGCCCGCCGCGCGGCCTTCGCCGATGCCGGGTGCAGTGTCGTCCACCTTCACCACACAGGCGGCCGGCCAAACGCCGAGTTTTGCCATGGCGTACCACATCATCAGCGGGGACGGCCGCCCGGATGGAAGATCGCCGGCGCAGACGGTCAGTTCCGGCTTATAGCCCGCTGCCGCGGCAAGCGGCGCAAGAACGTCCATGATCGAACGCGTATAGCCGGTGGTGCCGGCGATCTTGATGCCGCGTTGGCGCAATGTCGTCGATCGCGGCGATTGCGCCGGGAATGATGTCGGCGTGATCGCGTACGGCGGCGATGTTCATCGGCTCGAACACCTGGAAGATCGCGTCGACATCGCCTTCGGCGAAGTCTCGCCCATGTCGTTCGCGCCACGCCGCGGCGACCGCCGGCGCATGGCCCACGGCGCGGATGTGGTCCCATTTCGCCATGCCCATGGGGCCGCGCGCATCGGCGATGCTGACCGTGACACCGAATTGTGCGAAGGCGCGCACGAAGGCGCCCATCGGTGCGCGGCTGCCATGGTCCACCACGGTGCCGGCCCAATCGAGGATGGCGGCTGTCAGGTGCAACGGGTTCATGCGTTGGATACCAGCACGCTTGCCGTGTCGCCGCCAACCGCCCAGCATGGGCCATGCAGGATCGCAGCGAAGGCGACATCAATCTCGGCGACGCGCGCGCCGCCTGGCACCGCGATTACCTCGACGCGGAGACGCGCGCCTTGCTGGAGGAGGATGCGCGCTGGTTCCTGCATCAGTCGCTGTCGACGCCGTGCCTGAATGTGGTCGAGCGGGCCGAAGGGATTTTCCTGATCGACACCGCGGGTCGACGGATCATGGATTTCCACGGCAACACCGTGCACCAGGTCGGCTACGGGCATCCGCGCATTATCGAGGCTGTGACACGACAAATGGCGACTCTGCCGTTCTCGCCACGCCGGTACACCAACCGCACGGCGATCGAGCTGGCGCGACGGCTGGCAGAGCTGGCGCCGGGGAGGCTGAACAAGGTGTTGTTCGCCCCGAGTGGCACGGCGGCGATCGGCATGGCGCTGAAACTCGCGCGTCACGCGACGGGACGACACAAGACGCTGTCGATGTGGGATGCGTTTCATGGCGCATCGCTGGATGCGATTTCGGTCGGCGGGGAGGCGATCTTTCGTCGCGATGCGGGGCCGCTGCTGCCGGGAACGGAGCACGTGCCGCCGCCCGCGCTGGCGTCGCGCTTTTTCGGCGATGATGCGCGCGGTCATGAACGGTTGGCTGACTACATCGACTATGTGCTGGAGGTGCAGGGCGATGTCGGCGCGGTGATCGCCGAACCGGTGCGCTGGACAACGCTGGAAGCGCCGCCGGCGGATTTTTGGCCGCGCGTGCGTGCAAGCTGCGACCGACATGGCGCGCTGCTGATCTTCGACGAGATCCCGAGTTGCCTCGGTCGCACAGGCACAATGTTCGCGTGCGAACAGACGGGCTGCGCGCCGGACATGCTGGTGTTGGGCAAAGGTTTGGGCGGCGGCGTGTTTCCGATGGCGGCATTGATCGCGCGCGAGGACCTGGACGTGGCGGCGGATCGCGCGCTGGGACACTACACGCATGAGAAGAGCTCGGTCGGATGCGCCGCGGCGATCGCTACGCTGGATGTGATTCGGGACGAGGGGTTGCTGGAGCGCTCGCGTGAACTGGGTGCGCGCGGATTGGAGCGGCTGCGCGCATTCGCCACCGCCCGTGCAGTGCGTGCGCTGGGGGTTTCGTTCGGCGTGGAGGTAGCTGATGCAGCCTATGCCGAGACGGTGATGTATCGCTGCCTGGCGAATGGCCTGAGTTTCAAGGTGGGCGGCGGCAATGTGTTGACGCTGTGTCCGCCGCTGACAATCACGCAAGCCGAGCTGGATTCGGCGCTCGATATACTGGACCGAGCAATGCAACCGACTGCTGTCGTTGCAAGCCGCTCCTGACAGGAAAGCCCTGACAGGAAAGCAACGCACATTTGGCGTGATGGCCGGACTTTGTTCCGGCCATCCGTCGCGGTACCGGTGCGGTCCGGATGGCCGGGACAAGCCCGGCCATGACGGGCAAGCCGGCCGTCGGGTAATCGTGCCCGCTGGGATAGGGTTACAGTGGCTTCAGCGGCGGCGTCTCGCCTGCGGGCAGCGGCACGCGATCGACGTTCAGCACCATCGAGACCAGGCTGTAGTAACCGACAGCACCGATCAGATCGATCACGCCGCGTTCGCCGAACCGATCGGCGATGCGCTTGAAGTTGCTGTCTGACACCTGCCCAGTGCCCAGCAGCTCCGTGCAGAAATCGTAGACTGCGGCTTCATCGTCCTGCATCGCCGCGGGTCGCTTGCCGGTGGCGATCGCATCGCAGATCTGCGGTCTTCAAGCCCGCCTCGATCGCCAGCTTGCGATGCGCATAGAACTCGTACTGAGCGGTCCACTTCCGCCCCGCCATGATGATCGCCATCTCGTTAAGCCGCGCGGGGATCGCGCTGGAATAGCGCACATAAGCGCCGACGCGCTGCACCAGATCGCAGATCTCCGGACTGCGCAGCAGCGCATTGAACGGGCCACGCAAACCCGCGCCGCGCGGGCCCGACTGAATCGCGTCAGCCACCTTCTTCTGCTCCGCCGACATGGTCTCCGGCGTCAGTTCCTTGAACCGTCGTTCGCTCATTTTGCCTCTCCCTTCCGTTATGGCGATGCCAAAATCAGGCCGCCATCGACGATGATCTCGGTCCCGGTGATGTAGTTCGCTTCGTCCGACACCAGGAACAACACAGCATGCGCAACATCCCACGCAGTGCCCATCCGCCCCATCGGCGTGCGTGCATTGCGGCTGGCAATCAGCGCCGTCGCATCGTTGCCGGCGACCGTGCGCGCCAGGCGATACTCCACCAGCGGTGTGTGCATCAGCCCTGGCACCACCGTGTTGCAGCGGATGCCCTTCTTCACGAACGCGCCGGCAGTGGACCGGGTAAACTGGATGATCGCCGCCTTGCTCGCGCTGTAGCCAACATGCACGCGCCCGCCATGTCCGTCGTTGCGCAAACCCGCCACGGACGACAGATTGACGATGGCGCCCTTGCCCTGTGCCTCCATCACCGGCAGCACATATTTGCAGCCGAGGAACGCGGTTTTCAGGTTCATGTCGATCTGGTGATCCCAGACTTCTTCGGTCATCGTCACCGGATCGCCTGGCGCGGAACCGCCGACATTGTTCACCAGGATGTCGATCCGCTTGAACCGGTCGATGCAGGCCTGCACCATCTCCTGCACCTCGGCTGACTTCAGCATGTCGCAGCGATGGACGGCGCAGGTGTTGCCTTCGCCCTCGATGATCTGCCGCGTCTCGGTTACCGCCGCTTCGTTGATGTCGACCAGGAACACCGACGCACCCTGGCGCGCGAGCAATGTCGCGGTGGCCTTGCCATTGCCCCAGCCCGGGCCGACCGAGCCCGCGCCGGTGACGATTGCCACCCTTCCAGCCAGATCCAGCATTCCTATCTCCTCCGGCCGTGCGACATGGAGCTTACGGCGGCGACGCGATGCGCGCTACACCGCGCCAGTGCACCGGCGACGGCGCATTGCGCGGCTTGCGCCATTCCTCGAAACGCTGCAGCACGACAAAGAACGACGGAACGAACAGCACCGCGAGGCAGGTCGATGCGAGCATGCCGCTGAACACCGCGAGCCCGAGTGAAGCGCGCGCACTGGCGCCGGCGCCGGTCGCGGTCACCAGCGGCACCACGCCGAGAATGAAGGCGAACGACGTCATCAGGATCGGACGGAACCGCGCGCGCGCCCCGTCGATCGCCGCCTGCAGGATCGCTTCGCCTTCGATGCGCCGCTCGCGCGCCACTTCGACGATCAGGATGGCGTTTTTCGCCGACAGCGCGATCAGCAGTACCAGGCCGATCTGCGTGTAGAGATTGTTGGCGAGACCCAGACTGGTGAGCGCGATCACCGGGCCGAGCAGCGACAGCGGCACTGCGAGGATGACCGACAGCGGCGCGATCCAGCTTTCGTACTGGCCGGCCAGGCACAGATAAACCAGCAGCAAGCCGAACCCGAACGCGTAGATGATCTGGTTGCCGACCGCCTTTTCCTGGTACGACATCGCTGTCCAGTCATAGCCGGTGCCGCGCGGCAGCGTCTTGTCGGCGATCTGCTCCATCAGCGACAGCGCCTCGCCCGAACTGAAGCCTTGCGCCGCGACCGCCGACGATGGTTGCCGTCGGATACAGGTTGTACAGGCTGATCAAGCGCCGGTCCGACCATCTGGCGCACCTGCACCAACGTGCCAAGCGGGATCATCTCGCCGTTCTGGCTGCGCACCGTAAGCTGCTCGATGTCGCGCGGCTGCAAGCGGTACTTCGCATCCGCCTGCACATAGACCTGGAACGTGCGGCCGAACTCGTTGAACTGGTTGACGTAGCTGGAGCCGATGTAGGCGGACAGTGCGGCGAATACGTCACCGACCGATACGTGCAGCGTTTCCGCCTTCACCCGATCGACCAGCACCTGAAGCTGCGGAACGCCGGCGCGGAACGACGTGACCAGATGCGTCAGCCCCGTCTGCTGTTGCCATCGGCCGACAATCGTGCGGCTGAGCGTCTGCAGCTTGGTGTAGTCGAAGCTGCCGTCACGCAACTCCACCTGCATGGTGAAGCCGCTGGCATTGCCGATGCCCTGGATCGGCGGCGGAATCAGTACGAATGCCGCGGCGTCGGGCAGCTTGTTCAGTTTGCCCTGCAGGTTCCGATACAGCGACAGCAGGTCGGCACCGGTGCCCTTGCCGCGCTGGCTCCAGTCCTTCAGCACCACATAGGCGACGCCGGCATTCGGCAGCGTCGCGCTGTTGTCCAGCACGGAAATTCCGCTGATCGCCACCACGCTGTCCACGCCAGGCGTTGCCAGCGCGAGTTTTGTCACCTCATCAAGTGCCGCCTGCGTGCGGCCGAGTGCAGCGCCGTCCGGCAAGTTGCACGCCGACCATGACGTAGCCCTGGTCCTCGATCGGGATGAACGCGGTCGGCAGGCGCGCGATACCCCACACGCCGATACCGGCCGACGATCAGTGCGACGATCACCATGATGCCGCTGCGCGCGGCCATGCGGCCGATCAACCCGACGTAGCCGCGTTCGATCGGATCGTAGACCCGGTTGAAGCCACGAAACACGAAATTGCGCTTCTCCGGCGGCACCGGATGGCGCAGCCACAGCGCGCATTGCGTCGGCTTCAACGTCGCGGCGTTGATCGCGCTGATGATGGCAGTGGCCGCGATCACCAGGGCGAACTGCGCGTACATCTGTCCGGTAAGGCCTGGCAGGAAAGCCGCCGGGATGAACACCGACATCAGCACCAGGGTGATGCCGATGATCGGGCCAAGCAGCTCGCTCATTGCCTTGACGGCGGCATCGTGCGGCGAAAGACCTCTGCTCGATGTGATGCGCCGCGCCCTCCACGATCACGATGGCATCGTCCACCACGATGCCGATCGCCAGGATGATTGCGAACAAGCGTTGACAGGTTCACGGTGAAGCCCATCGCCGCCATCGCCGCGAACGCACCAATGATCGTCACCGGCACCGTCGTCGCCGGCACCAGCATGGCGCGCCAGTCCTGCAGGAACAGCAGGATGACAATCAGCACCAGCACCGCCGCCTCGAGCAGCGTCTTGTAAACCTCGTGGATCGAGGCATTGACGAACTTCGTGGTGTCGAACGGGACGCTGTAGCTCAGGCCCTGCGGAAACGATTTCGCCAGCTCGGCCATCTTGGCGTTCACCGACGTCGCCACGTTCAGCGCGTTGGCATCCGGCAACTGGTAGATGGCGATGCCGGCCGCCGGTTTGCCGTTCAGCGCGAATGCGATGGAATAGGTCTGCGCGCCAAGTTCAACGCGCGCGACGTCCTTCACCCGGGTGATCTGGCCGCCATTCGCGCTGTCGACCTTGACAATGATGTTGCCGAACTCGGCTGGGTCGGTCAGCCTGCCCTCGACATTGACCGTGTACTGGAAGTCCTGCCCTGCGGGCGCCGGCGGCGTGCCGATCTGGCCCGCGGTGACCTGCTGGCTCTGCTGCTGGACGACGTTGATCACGTCCGTCGGCGTCAGTCCGCGCGCGTACAGCTTCTGCGGATCAAGCCAGATCCGCATGGAATACTGCCCGACCCCGAATACGTTGACATTGCCCACGCCAGGCACGCGTGACAGCTCTGGTACCAGCGTGATCGTCGCGTAGTTGCTGAGGAACAGGCTGTCGTATCGATTATCCGGCGAGGTCAGCGTGACGATCTGCAGGATCGACGTGGATTTTTGCTGCACGTTGACGCCCTGCAGCTGCACTGCTTGCGGCAGCGACGCCAGAGCGGCGGAAACACGGTTCTGCACCAGCACCTGGGCGAAGTTCAGGTCGGTGCCGATCTGGAATGTCACCGTCAGCGTGTAGCTGCCGTCGGATGCGCTGGTGGACTGCATGTACAGCATGCCCTGCACGCCATTCACCTGCTGCTCGATCGGCAGGGCGACAGTGTTCATCACCGTCTGCGGCACTGGCGCCCGGGTAGCGTGTGGTGACCGACACGGTCGGCGGCACGACGTTGGGATACTGCGCCACCGGCAACGTGTACAGCGCTACCGCGCCGAGCAGGACGATGACGATGGCCAGCACATTGGCCAGCACCGGGCGGTTGATGAAGAATGTCGAGATCATTGTCGGTCACTTTTTGCCGGATGTGGAGTCGGCGGTGATCGTGGCATTCTGTGGCGTCACCTTCTCGCCGGGAATCGCCTTCTGGTTGCCGCTGACAACGACCCTGTCTTCAGCCGCAAGGCCGGAGGCGATCACCCGCAGATTGCCCACCAATTGCCCGGTCTTCACCGTGCGCTGCTGAACCACATTGTCGTTATCGACCACCAGCAGGTAGCTGCCGCTTTGGTCAGCGCCCAGGGCCTGGTCAGGCACCAGCAGCGCATTGGCCTTCGACAAGGTCAGCGGAATGCGAATGCGCAGGAACATGCCGGGCAACAAGACATGGTCGGTGTTCTGCAGCAGGCCGCGCGCGGTCAGCGTTCCGGTTGATGGGTCGATCTCGGGCGCCACGTAGTTCAGCTTGCCGACATGTGGATAGCCGGTCTCGGTCATCAGCCCGACCTCGACCGGCACGTTGGCGAGGTCTGCGGCGGTGACGCCATGCAGGGCCATCGCGGTCCTGATGCGCAGCACGTCCTGCTCGCTGACGGTGAACGACGCGTAGATCGGATCAAGCTGCACAATGGTGGCGAGCTTGGTTGGACTGCTGACGCCGACCAACGCGCCCACCGACACCAGATGCGCCGTAACCACGCCATCGAACGGCGCATTGACGCGCGTGTAGCCGAGGTTGATCGCCGCCAGCGTGATGCCGGCCTGCTGGTTGGTCAGGTTTGCCTGATTGGTATCCCGCGTCGCGCGCGCCTGGTCTACTGCTGACTGGGAGGAGAAATCGTTGCGGCCAAGTGAGGCCTGTCGGTTGTACTCGGCCTGCGATTGCACAAGCTGTGCCTGGGTCGCCGCGGCGGTCGCCTGCGCCTGCTGCAATTTCGCCTGATACGGCGTCGGCTCGATGACGAACAGCGTGTCGCCTTGCTTCGCGTCGGCGCCGTCCTTGTAGTCGATCTCCTGCAGGAAGCCCTCAACTCGCGCGACGAGATCGACCTGGTTATACGCGACAGCGTTGCCGGTGACTTCCAGATACGGCAGCACCGACCTGCTGCAACGGTTTAGCCACGCCGACCGGCGGCGGCGGCGGCGGGGCGTACGCGTTCTCTTTCTTACAGGCTGCGGTGACCGCCAACGTCAGGGCCAGCACCGCGAGGCAATGCAGCCGTAGCGGAAACGTCGTCGGCACCGGCTTCCCCCATCCTTGCTGGCGCTACTACAGCCGATTTCGTTCCGCGACGAAAGCGTGCGAAAACAGCACCGACGAAACCGGCAGCCCCGGACGGCATCAGGAACATCACAGCGATCAGGATTACGCCGTAGACGGCGCCGGGGGCCGCCTTCGACACTGTCTCGGCAAGGTTCGGCACGAACTCGATGAACAATCCGCCGAAGATCGCGCCGCCGATCGACGAGACGCCGCCGACCACGAGGCCGACAAAGAAATAGATCGAGACAAAAATACCGAAGCTGTCGGGCGCGACGAACTGCACCACGATTGCGCCAAGCGATCCGGCGATGCCGGTGAACATCGCGCTGAGCGCGAATGTCCGCGTCTTCAGCAAAGCGATGTTGATGCCCATCGCCTCCGCTGCCAGTGCATGGTCCCGGATCGCCATCATCGCTCGGCCGATACGTCCGCGCACCACGTTCCACGCAAATAGAAACAGCAGCCCGCCGATGAACAGCGAGAACAGATACAGCCATGCATCGGGTGAGATATCGAGGCCGAACGGCGGATCGGGTTTGTCGATGACGAGCCCTTGCACGCCACCGGTCCATGGCTCCAGCGCGTTGTGCTTTAGGAGTTGCGGTACCGCAACAGCAAGTGCGAATGTCGTCAGTGCGAGATATAGTCCACCGAGCCGCAGAGCCGGTAGCCCAATAAGGAAGCCGACCGCCGCGCAAACGATCGCCGACGCCGGCAATGTCGCCCAATAGGGCCAGTCGTATTGATACATCAGCACGGCGGTGACATAGGCGCCGATCGCATAGAACGCGCCGTGACCGAGCGATATCTGGCCGTTGTATCCGGTGAGTACGACGAGCCCGAGTATGGCGATGGCGTAGACCACCATCATGGTGAGCTGGAACAGATGGTAGTTACTGAACAGCAGGATCGGCAGCAGCGCGGCGGCAAGCCACAGCAATACGGCCAACATTCCGGCGCGAAGCATCTTGGCCGTGTTCATCCAGTTACACCCTGCTCATCACAGTGCGTCCGAGTAGTCCGGACGGTTTCACCACCAGCACCGAGACGATGATGAGCAGGGCCACCGTCAGCTTGAGTTCGGTGCCCACCAGATAGGCGCCCGCCAGATTTTCGATGATGCCAACAGCAAATCCGCCGAGTACCGCGCCGAGGGGATTGTCGATGCCGCCGAGCAGCGCGCCGGCGAATGCATAAAGCAGGATGCCGCCCATCATGTTCGGATCCAGGTAAACGATGGGTGCCACCATCATCCCGGCGATCGCACCGATTGCCGCCGCAAGTCCCCAGCCAAGCGCCAGCATCCAGCCGACGCGGATACCGACAAGACGCGCCGACACCGGATTGTAAGCCGCCGCTCGCATCGCCAGTCCCAGCTTGGTGTGGCGGAAAAACAGGTATACCGCGATGAGCACGAGGAGAGTCACGCCGGTTGCGCCGAGTTCGTGACCCGATACGTAGCCGCTGAACAGTACCGGACCGCCTGGAAACGGCGTGGGGAAAGTCTTGATCATGTAGTCGAACGCCCAGCCGGTGCAGCTATTGATGATCAGCAGCAGTCCGATGAACACGCCAACCGAGGCAAGCACCGGGGCATTCATCATTGGTCGCATCAGGATGCGTTCGATCAGCACGCCGATGACGAAGGACACCACAACAGTGATGAAAAAAGCGACCCAGTACGGTAGCCCGAAATTGATCAGGGTGAGGGCGATATAGGTAGAGAATGTCGCCATCTCGCCCTGGGCGAAATTAACGTGATGGGTCGCCTGGTAGATCATCACCAACGCCAGCGCGACTGAGGCGTAGATGCCGCCGCTTGCAATGCCTGACAAGACCTGATGCAGCACGCCTTCCACGCTGATATCTCCTATCGTTCACTTGTTATCGCGACCAGCGAAGCAATCCCCGGGCATCCGTGGGAATCTCGTCTGCGCGCGACCGGCGCAAGATTGGCGTGCCGCCGCGCTCCTCGCAATGACATTGGGGAGACGCGATGTCGCAGCGCCACTTAAGCAGTTGGTCATGCTGCAACCATATTCAGTACCCCAGGTACGAACGGCGAACTGACTCGTCGCGACGGATTTCGGCCGCTGGCCCGGCGACCACGATGCGTCCGGTTTCCAGCAGATACGCCTGTTCGGAAATATCCAGCGCCAGGCTGGCATTCTGCTCGACCAGCAGGATCGACACGCCCTCCTCCGACCTGATCCTATGCATGATCGCAAAAATCTCCTGCACGATCAGCGGCGCCAGGCCGAACGACGGCTCGTCCAGCAGCAGCAGCTTGGGACGCAGCAGCAGCGCCCGCGCGATCGCCAGCATCTGCTGCTCGCCGCCGGACAAGGTGCCGGCCTGCTGGCGGAACCGTTCGCGCAGCCGCGGGAAATAGCCGAACACGCGTTCGAAGTCCGCTGCGATGCCCTGGCGATCGCGCCGGATGTAGGCGCCAAGGCGCAGGTTTTCTTCCACTGTCAGTTCGACGAAGGTGCCGCGGCCGTCGGGCACATGCGCCACGCCGCGCTGCACGATGTCCTCGGTCGACTTGCCGTCGATCCGCTCGCCGCCCAGCAGGATTTCCCCACTCGTGCGCACCATGCCGCAGATCGCGCGCAGCGTGGTCGTCTTGCCGGCACCGTTGGCGCCCAGCAACGCAGTCACACCGCCCTGCTCAACCGCAAAGTCGATGCCATGCAGCACGTGCGTCTCGCCATAGCCCGCGTGCAAGGAGCGAGCCTCAAGCAGCGCCGGCATGCTGTTCTTCCTGGGTCTCGCCGAGATAGGCGCGGATCACCTCGGGTTCGCTGCGCACTTCGTCCGGTGTGCCGTCGGCAATCTTCCGGCCGAATTCCAGCGCTACTACTTTGTGGGAAACCCGCATCACGAGGTTCATGTGATGTTCGACCAGCAGGATGCTGAGCTCGAAGTGCTCCCGGATGCGTCGCAGCAACTGCGCCAGTTCATCAACTTCGCTGTGGTTCAGACCGCCGGCTGGTTCATCGAGCATCAGCAGCTTCGGCGCGCCGATCAGCGCCCGCGCGAGCTCCACGCGCTTTTGCGTGCCGAACGGCAGGCTGCCCGCCTCGACATCGGCTACGTCGTTCAGATCGAGAAGTTCCAGCAGATCGTGCAGCCGCGCGGACGACTGCAAATCTTCCCGCCGAACGACTGGCAGCCGCAGCGCATTGGTGATGAAACCGGAGCGGGCCAGGTGGTGCGCGCCGACCAGGATGTTGTCGCGCACGCTCATCCGGCGGAACAACGCGACATTCTGGAAGGTGCGACCGATGCCGAGGCCGGCCATGCGGTGGCGCGCCAGATTTTTGATCGAGCGATCCTCGAACGCAATGTCGCCGTCGGTGAAGCGGTAGAAGCCACTGATGCAATTGAACAGCGTGGTCTTGCCCGAGCCGTTGGGTCCAATCAGGCCGCAGATCTGGCCGTAGCCAACGTCGAACGAGACGCCCGCGAGCGCGACGACACCGCCAAAGCGCATCGCAACGTTGGACACACGAAGTAGTGGAGCAGCAGCCAGCATCAGGTGGGGCGCATGGTGGATCGGCCGATTGGATCGGGGCTCCGACGGCTTCCCATGCGTACCCCCTGCTTGCTGGCCCGCGCTTTCGGGGGCTTGCCCGCGAGGTAGACGAAGACGCGCGATCAAGTCAACCGCGGGGTCTTGTCATGTAGCCCAGACTTGTGCTTATTCTTGGTATACCAAGAGTGATGCACAGCTGGCGTACAGTCACGGTAGGCAACAGGGAACCAAAGGGTGCAAGAAACCGCCACTGATTCCAGGCTGCGGATCGAGCCGCTCGCCGTCAGCATTGGCCTGCGCAGGCAGGCGTGCGAAGCTATCAAACGCGCTATCACTGAAATGAACATTTACGGGCACCCGCTCGAGATCCGCCTGGACGAACGCCAACTCTCGCAAGACCTGGGCATGAGCCGAACGCCGATCCGCGAGGCTTTGTCGGTGCTCGAGCAAGAGGGCTTCGTCCGCTCGGTGCCTCGGCGAGGCCTGCTGGTGGTGCGCAAATCGAAGCGCGAGGTGGTCGAGATGATCACCGTCTGGGCGGCGATCGAGAGCATGGCGGCAAGGCTCGCCGCGCCACGCGTGACCGAAGCGGAACTGGCCGGGTTGCGCGCGCTGGTGGACGTGTTCCAGGAGGATCCCTCCGAACAGATCAGCGAGTATTCCCAGGCGAACATGGAATTCCACAAGGCGATCATCCGTCTGGGTGGCATCGAACTGATGACCGGCCTGACTGATAATCTGTTCATTCACATGCGCGCCGTCCGCGCAGTGACCATGACGCAGGACAACCGGGCGCAACGCTCGATCGTCGATCATCGCGATATCATCGCCGCACTGGCACGACGCGACGCGGACCTGGCTGAACGGTTGGTGCGCGAGCACACGATGGGGCTGGCGGCGCATGTCGAGGCGCACGGCGATTTCCTCGACCGGTTTGCCGGAGCGGATGACGAACGACGCCGGCAATACGCATAGCGAGATGGCAATGTCCACGACAACGGTCAATGACATACTCGCACGGAAGCAGCGCGACGGGGGCGTGATCTCCGCTGGTCATCCGATGGCCAAGGCGCTGAAAGCCGCAGGTGTGGACACGAACTTCACGCTGTGCGGTGGCCATGACACGGTACGGAGGGATTAATGTCCGCAGCACTTGAGCAGAATGTCGGCGAACCCGAAGCCGAACTGACGGACGGGTTCCACCTGGTCATCGACGCGCTGAAGCTGAACGGCATCAAGACGATCTATGGCGTCCCGGGCATCCCGATCACCGATCTCGGCCGTTTGGCGCAGGCCGCGGGAATGCGGGTGATCTCGTTCCGGCACGAGCAGAACGCCGGCAATGCGGCGGCGATCGCGGGGTTCCTGACAAAGTCGCCGGGCGTGTGCCTCACGGTCTCGGCGCCGGGCTTCCTGAACGGCCTGGTCGCGCTCGCCAATGCGACGACGAACTGCTTTCCGATGATCCTGATCAGCGGCTCGTCCGAACGCGAGGTCGTCGACCTGCAGCAGGGCGACTACGAGGAGATGGACCAGCTCGCCGTTGCCAAGACGCTGTGCAAGGCGGCGTTCCGCGTGCTGCATGCGGCCGATATCGGCATCGGCGTCGCGCGCGCGATCCGCGCCGCGGTTTCGGGCCGGCCGGGCGGCGTGTATCTCGATCTACCCGCGAAACTGTTCGGCCAGGTGATGGAGGTCGAGGCCGGCCGCCGCTCACTCGTCAAGGTGATCGATCCGGCGCCGGCGCAGCTCCCGGCACCATCCGCCGTCGAACGTGCGCTCGACGTGCTGCGCGGCGCCAAGCGTCCGTTGATCATCCTCGGCAAGGGCGCCGCCTATGCGCAGGCCGACAACGACATCCGTGCATTGGTCGAGAAGAGCGGCATTCCATACATTCCGATGAGCATGGCCAAGGGCCTGCTTCCCGACACGCATCCGCAATGCGCCGCCGCCGCCCGCTCGACCGTGCTGGCCGACAGCGACGTCGTGATGATGATCGGCGCGCGGCTCAACTGGCTGCTCAGTCACGGCAAGGGCAAGCAGTGGGGGCCGCCGGGCTCGAAGAAGTTCATCCACATCGACATCGAGCCGCGCGAGATGGACAGCAACGTCGAGATCGCCGCACCGCTGGTCGGCGATATCGGCTCCTGCGTGGCTGCGCTGCTGCGCGGCATGGGTGGAGACTGGAAGCAGCCGCCGGCGGAGTGGACGAAGGCGATCCAGGACAAGAAAGAAACCAACATCGCCAGGATGGCGTCCAGGCTCGGCAAGAACTCGATCCCGATGGACTACCACTCCGCGCTGCGCGTGCTGCGCGACGTGATCAAGGAGCGGCCGGACGCGATCCTGGTGAACGAGGGTGCGAACACGCTCGACCAGGCCCGCGGCGTGATCGACATGTATCAGCCGCGGAAGCGCCTGGATGTCGGCACCTGGGGCGTGATGGGCATCGGCATGGGCTTTGCCATCGCCGCGGCGATCGAGACCGGAAAGCCGGTGCTCGCCATCGAGGGCGACAGCGCGTTCGGCTTCTCCGGCATGGAGGTGGAGACGATCTGCCGCTACAACCTGCCGGTCTGCATCGTCGTGTTCAACAACGACGGCATCTATCGCGGCGACGGTGTCAATCCGAGCGGCGGCGCCGACGCGGCCACGACCATGTTCGTCAAGGGCGCCCGCTACGACAAGATGATCGAGGGGTTCGGCGGGGTCGGCGTCAATGCGACCACGCCGGACGAGTTGAAGCGCGCCGTCGACGCGGCCATGGACTCCGGAAAGCCCACACTCATCAACGCGGTGATCGACCCGGCGGCGGGCAGCGAGAGTGGCAACATCGGCAATCTCAACCCGAAAAGCGCCCTGACGAAGAAGGCAGGAGCATAAGATGTCAAGGCACTCGACGGCGTTCGCATTCTGGACTTCACCCACGTGCAGTCGGGACCGACGTGCACGCAGCTTCTCGCATGGCTCGGCGCCGATGTGATCAAGGTGGAGCGCCCTGGCGTCGGCGACATCACACGCGGCCAACTTCGCGATATCCCTGATGTGGACAGCCTGTATTTCACGATGCTGAACCATAACAAACGTTCGATCACCATCGACGGCCGCAATCCGCAGGGCAAGGCAGTGCTCGAGGCGCTGGTGAAGACCTGCGATGTGATGGTGGAGAACTTTGCTCCAGGCGCGCTCGATCGCATGGGCTTCACCTGGGAGCACATCCAGTCGCTGAACCCCCGCATGATCCTGGCCTCGGTGAAGGGCTTTGGTCCCGGCCCATACGAGGACTGCAAGGTCTACGAGAACGTCGCGCAATGCGCCGGCGGCTCTGCGTCCACCACAGGGTTCGACGATGGACCGCCGCTGGTCACCGGCGCGCAGATCGGCGATTCCGGTACCGGACTGCATCTGGCACTCGGCATCGTCTCCGCGCTGTACCAGCGCGTCAGCTCCGGCCGCGGCCAAAAGGTGCTGTGTGCGATGCAGGACGGCGTGCTGAACCTGTGTCGCGTCAAGCTGCGCGACCAGCAGCGGCTGGCGCACGGGCCGCTCACCGAATATCCGCAGTACCCAGCTGGAGAATTCGGCGAAGCGGTGCCCCGCGCGGGCAATGCGTCTGGTGGTGGACAGCCAGGTTGGATCCTGAAATGCAAGGGCTGGGAGACCGATCCCAACGCCTACATCTACTTCATCGCCCAGGCACCGGTGTGGGAAGCGATCTGCGACGTGATCGGCAAGCCGGAATGGAAAACCGATCCGGACTACGCCAAGCCACCGGCACGCTTGCCGCGGTTGAAGGCGATTTTCGACACGATCGAGCACTGGACCATGACCAAGACGAAGTTCGAGGCCATGGACATCCTGAACAAGTACGACATTCCATGCGGACCGATCCTCTCGATGAAGGAGATCGCGGAAGAACAGTCGCTGCGCGCGACCGGCACAGTGGTCGAGGTGGATCATCCGACGCGCGGCAAGTACCTGAGCGTCGGCAATCCCGATCAAGATGTCCGACCACGTGTCGGAAGTGACGCGCTCACCATTGCTCGGCGAGCACACCGACGAAATCCTGCGTGATGTGCTGCGCTTCGATGCTGGCCGGATTACCGAGATCAAGGCATCCGGCGCTCTCGGCGGTGTCACACGGGCCGCGGCGGAATAGCGAAACTCGTCGTCCCCGCACAGGCGCAGACCAGAAGCCGGGTCTCCGCCTTCGCGGGGATGACACGTTGTTAGCTAACCGGCGCGGCGTAGTCCCCGTCGCTGACGTGCTCACCCCACGACGTGCCGGCACCGGCATCGCTGTTCTCGGACATCGCGAGATGCGCGAACAGACGGTCCGGCGCCGCGCCATGCCAATGCAGCACGCCAGGCGGGATCATCACCGTGTCGCCTGGATTGAGCGTCTGCGGCTTCTCGCCCTTGAAGCAAATGCGCCCAACGCCGGACAGACAATACAGCGTCTGTCCCACCGGATGCGCGTGCCATGCCGTGCGCGCACCCGGGGTGAACGATACCACCGAAGCCCTCATGCGCGACGGCGTCGTGCCGACGACGATCTCGTCCTGGTAGACGGTCCCGGTGAAATTCGAAGCCGGCGCCTGCTTGGTTGGGCGCGCGGATGCACGGACGACTGGCATGGTTCGGTCTCCTTCCCATTGAGCGCCGCGATGATAACAGGCGGCACACATTGCGTCACCGTCCGCGCCTGTTGGAAGACACGCGACGACAAGCAGCCTGGTCGTTTCCGACGCAACTGACGAAAAACTTCAACGCGGCGGGCGATCTCCTAAGTTCCAGCGCCCCGATCTGCGACAGCGATGGCGGTACGCTTCTGAGTTCCAATCTTGTCGGCACGGGTTACCGCTGGCCACCCGTTTGGCAGGATGGCTTTTCCGGCGATAACCTCGGCATCGACAACATGCGGGGTTGACGTGCATGAACCCTCGACGATCGCACTGCCCGTGCCTGCGCTGCTGGTTTGCCGCTGGCCTGAACAAACGTTGCGCATGATCCGCGCGCCCGACCGCACCACCGAGGGATGTGCAACGACAGACCCGTTGAAGTGTCAGCGAAGGGGGACATCGCTTTGATCAAGGTCGAGCCGATCCAGCTACAGCACGGCGTGGCAGTCGGTGTCATGGTGGAATTGCCGCAGACCCGTCAGCTGACCATCAGCACAACGAAGGGCTACATTTCGGCCGGATACATCGATCTCCCGTTCCTGCAACAGCGCAGGCCGGAGCGGAAGATCATCGCGGCGCGCGTGCTCGACGTGCGCGAAATCCGCGATCTGCTGGCCGCCCGAGTGTTCGACTGCACGCCGGCGGCCGCCGCACTCGGCGTCACACCGGGGATGACCGGCGCAGCGGCGCTGGAGCTGATGTTCTAGCCGAGTGGCTTGCGACAGGTTTGGCTGCATGCTGGCTATAGTCGTAGCCGCGCACTGGACGACCGACTTTCTCGACATACTGAATATACACCGGCAGCTTGCCGCCGTTGACTGTTCAGGATCGAAGTTCGCAGATAACCGATTCACACTCCCAGAATCGTGCCGACCGCGATGCCGGCTTCAGCCGCGGCACCTTTGCGGCCGCCGTCCGGACGAACGCGTCCGATCTCGATGAAGCCGCCCTGGCCGTGCACGACCAGTGCGCTGCCGTTCACCGCCACCACTTCGCCAAGCTTCTTGCCCTTCACCTCGGAGAACGTCCGCGCGATGCGCTTCATCGCATCGAATACGAACAGCTTCTTGCCATCCACCGTTGTCCACGCGCCCGGCGCGGGATCGCAGCCGCGGATCAGGTTGAACATGATGTCGACGTGGTTCGCCCAGTTGATGCGTGACTCCGCCTCGCGGATGATCCCTTCGTAACCGGCATCCGGTTCGTATTGCGCCAGCGCGGGCGCCTTGCCGGCCACCACAAGGTCGGCCACTTCCACCAGGCCCGCGACACCCATCGGGAAGATCTTGCCGAAGTACAGCGAGCCCAGCGTGTCCTGCGGCTCGATCCGCACCGAACGCATCAGGATCACCGGGCCTTCATCCAGCCCGTCGGTCGGCCGGAAGATGGAAAAGCCGGTTTCCGTGCGGCCGCAGATGATCGCCCAACTCATCGAAGACGCGCCGCGGTGCAGCGGCAAAAGACTAGGGTGGAACTGGATGGTTCCGAACTTCGGGATCGTGCAGAAATCCTGCGGCGCGAACTGCGTCACGTAGGCCATCACGCCGACATCGACGTTCGCCTGCCGCATCGCTTCCTGCGCCGCCGGATCGGTCAGCTTCGGGAACTGGTGCACCGGTACGCCACGTTCCTCGGCGGCGACACGCAGCGGGTCCGGGCGGCCCTTCTCCGGCGCACAGAACACCGCGGCCACCGTATCGCCGCGGTTGAGGAACGCCTCCAGCGTTGCCTTGCCGAAATCCTGCTGACCAATGATGGCGATCCGCATTCTGGCGATCTCCTCCCACGATTATGGTTCAGGGCGTCTATGGTTCAGGGCGTCACGTCGCATGCCGGCCCGTCCTTGGCAACCGTTGCGCGATGGCCCTAGCCTGTGCCGACCAAGCCGGAGAGGCATCACAATGGCGTTCGACGAACAGGAAGCGATCGGCGACTTCTGGCTAGCGCGCGTACGCGGCGAATATTTCCCGCCCGAATGGTTCGACCGCCTGACGCTGGACGAAGCGTATCGCATCCAGCTTGGACATGATCGCGCGCCGCTGCGCCTCCGGCGAAAAGCCAGATCGGCTGGAAGGTCGGGCTGACCGCCGAACCGATCCAGCAACAATTCGGCTTTCACGAGCCGGTTTTCGGCTGCATCCTGGACCGTCACGCATCCGGGCACGTGTTCCGCCGCGATGAACTTATCCGGCCTGGCTTCGAACCGGAACTTTGCCTGCGCGTCAACCAGGACCTGAGCGGCGAGATCAGCATGGCGACCGCGCGCAATGCGATCGACAGGGTCTATCCGTCACTCGAGATCATCGAAACGCGCGGCGATCTGTCGGCGCAGATCGCTGTCGCCATGGCGGACAACGCGCAGCAGAAGACCGTCATCCTGGGCAATCCCGTGCCGCTTGGTGGACTGGCATTGCATGGCGTCGAGGCGACCATTCAGATCAACGGCAAGACAGTTGCGACCGGACGCGGCGATGCGGTACTCGGCAATCCACTAAACTCGGTGATCTGGCTGGCACGCAAGCTGGCGGAGTTCGGCCGCAGCATCCGCGCCGGCGATCTGATCATGAGCGGCTCGTTCACGCGCCAGTTCCCGATCGAGCCGGGCGATCGCGTGCATGCCGATTTCAAGAGCGTCGGCGACGTGCAGACTGCGATGCTGGCCTAGCGGTCTCCCTCCCGCTGTCATTCCCGCGAAAGCGGCAACCCAGCGGGAAATTCCGTGCTGCGACGTCTGGGTTCCCGCTTGCGCGGGAATGACAGGATAGGGCAGCGGCGGTGAAGCATCCCGCTGCCTTCAGTACCCCAGGCAGCACCACGATCGTTGGCTGCCGCGGCAACGTCACGCGCGAAATCTCCATCGTGGGTGAATCGCTGAATCGCACTGCATATTTGTCACGCACCAATGCAACGAAGCGATCCACCACATCGCGCGTGAAGTAGTGCATCGGCAGAACCAGCCGCGGATGAATCTGATCGAGCACTGCCGCCATGTCCGGCTGGCTCATCGTAAACACGCCGTCCACCGGCGCCATCACCACATCGATGTGACCCAGCAGCACCAGGTCCTGCTCGGTCAGCAGATGGTGCAAATGCGACAGATGCGCGATGCACAGGCCGGCACTTTCGAACAGGAAGATCGAGTTGCCATACATCTCCGTGCCGCCCTGCCAGATCGCGGATATTGGTCGGCAGGTTCGACACATGCAGATCGCCCACCGTCAGATCGATCTCCGCTGGCTTGCCGTCGTCTCGCCAGCCATGCAGCACATGGCGGATGCGCGGATCGGGATGATCCGTATAATGCGTCGAGTGCGCATGGTTCATCGTGGCGATATCGGGCGGATCGGTCGGCACGTTGACGCCGTTGTAGTCGGTGACAGCGCGCACGTCCCCCGGCGTCTCGATCAGGAAGCTGGCGTGCCCGAGGAAGGTGATGGTGATCGCGTCCGCGTGTCGCGGCGGCCAGCATCACGCGCGGCACGCCGAACGCGATCGGCGAACAGCCGGCATCGGCCACCGCGGCAGCAGCAGTGCCAGAAGACTAAGCAGGCAGGCTCGCAATATCTCACATCCGGGCTACCTTCCGATCACTGATCACTGGAAACTGATCACTGAACATGAGCTACGACAAGCCATTCGCCGGCCTGAAGGTGATCGACGTGAGCCAGGGCGTCGCCGGGCCCATATTGCGGCATGCTGCTCGCGCAGTACGGCGCCAACGTCATCAAGGTGGAACCGCCAGGCACCGGCGACTGGGCACGCAACCTCGGCGTGGTCTATGGCGACCAGTGCGCATATTCGATCCCGGCCAATCTCGGCAAGCGCGCGATCGCGCTGGATCTGAAGCAGGAACGACGGTCAGGCGATCCTGTGGCGGCTTGATCCGTGGCGCGGATGTGTTCCTGCAAGGTTTCGCCCTGGCGTGATCGACCGGCTGGGCTTCGGCTACAAGGATGTCGCCGAACGTGAGCCGCGCATCATCTATCTGTCGGTATCCGGCTTCGGCCAGATGGGACCGCTCGCCGAACGGCCGGCGATGGACCCGATCCTGCAGGCCTATACCGGCCTCACGGTGGAAAACAAGGGCGAGGACGGCATCCCGCATCGCGCGCCGATCATCGCCATCGACATGAGCACCGCGCTGTACGCCTATTCAGCCGTATCCACGGCGCTGTATGCGCGTCGCGACGAACCGCGCGGCCGGCATATCGAGGCCAGCCTGCTGCAGGCGGCGGCCGGACTCCAGGTGGTGCGCATGATGCAGTCGTATCTGGAAGGTGGCGCGATCCGTCCGCCCGGTGCGCCCAGCGGCGTGTATCAGGTCGCCGACGGCTGGCTGACGATCACCGTGGTGCGGCTGCACGAATGGCTGGGCTTCTGCAAGGCGGTACGGACCTGACGGATTTCGCCGCCGACGAGCGCTTCCGAACGACGCAGGGACGCTACGACCATAGCGACGAGATCAATGCCGTGCTGCGGCCGTTGCTGGCGACGCAGCCGTTCGCGCATTGGTCGGAACGGCTTGCCGCGGAGCGCATCATGCATGAGCAGTTGAACAGCTACACCGGTTTCCTGGAACAGCCGCACGTTGCGGAAAGTGGCGCCATCGCATGGCTGAACCATCCGCATGTGCCGAAGCCGTTGCCGATGCCGCAGGTGATCGGCGCACCGCCATTCGTCGATGGCAGCGTGCTCGCGACTATCGCCAGGGCTTGGCCAGCACACCGA
Source organism: uncultured Alphaproteobacteria bacterium (assembly GCA_963790445.1). GTDB lineage: Bacteria > Pseudomonadota > Alphaproteobacteria > Acetobacterales > Acetobacteraceae > JAMXLO01. The sequence goes on from CAWBON010000018.1 coordinate 651,755, forward strand.
GGCTATTCTGCGCGAGCACGGCTATGGCGCGAACGAGATCGCGGAGCTTGCGGCACGCGGGGTTGTTACGCTGGGACAGAACTGACTGGTGCGTCGTTATGTCTCTCGCGACGCCACGCATATTGTCACTGCGGGTTGCGCACCGTCTCTCGAGCGACAACAGAGTTGGTGCCCGTCTGGGCGCGTTGGGATCGCGACATGATCTCGCGATCGAACCGCCCCTCTGATTGCACGCAAGGCGCAACTGTGCCTCTCCAGCGAGACATCTCCATCGCTTCACGCGTGAAGCCTCTTTCTCGGCGACCATGGAGGCGCCCTTGAACTGCGACACCGCCTGGCCGCCGAACCACGCCACCCATCCCTGGCTGCCGGAAAGCGGATCCTTGAAGCCGGCTGGTCAGCCGGCGGTTAAGCAGTCAGTGATTGGAAACTGGCTCATGATCTGCACACCACCGGCGATCACCACATCCCGGGTACGCTCATGACCGCCTGCACCGCGAAATGCCCGGCCTGCTACGAGGAACCGCATTGCCGGTCGCCGGTGACACCCGGCACCGCCAACGGCAGCCCGGATGCGAGCCAGCAGGTTCGCGCCAAATTCGCGACCAGCGGACCGACCACGTCGATCGTACCGAACCCGACATCGTCGTCATCGGCGGCTCGAATCCCGTTGCGCTCCACAATCTGCCGCAGCATCAAACCGCCCGGATCAGCCGGATGCACGTCCGCGAGGCCGCCGCGCCGCCGGCCGGTTGCTGCCCGGATCATCGACGATGTCGGCGTCGCCGAATTGGGCACAAATGGCGGTGTCTGCCTCGCCGCACGCTACAGCAGCGTTGGGCTGAATGCAGCGCCCGGTCTGTCGCTGGATGCGACCGCCGCGCCATCGACAGTCAGCCGGGCTTGACCGGGGGGCGGTCGGTGCATAGAAATCGTCGTCCGACCCCGCAGGCCGTCACGGTCGCGGGCCAACCGCTATTATCGAACCACGGGATTCCATGGCCAATACCGCTTCAGCGCGCAAGCGCAACCGCCAGACCAAACGCCGCACCGAGCGCAACCAGGCGCGCAAGTCGCGCATGAGAACCTTCGTCAAGAAGGTTGAGACGGCCATTGCCAGTGGCGACAAGCAAGCCGCGGGCGAGGCATTGCATGCGGCGCAGCCTGAAATGCAACGTGCCGCCAACAAGGGCGTGACTCACCGGAACACCGTTTCCCGCAAGCTTTCACGGCTGTCCGCGCGGATCAAGGCGCTCGCCGCTGGCTGACGACGAATGGCTGCGCCGGTTGACCGGCGTGGCGGGACCAACGACAATCGTGCCGAGCTTGGTTTTTCAACCGCAGCAGCAACCATAAGCTGCAACAAATTTTTATACTATGTGCACTTCCGTAATTACCTACGTTAATTAGAAATGTTGTTGCGTTTTACTTGGACCATTGGCGGCAGGTCAGTTTTCGATTGCCACCATTCTGCAATATGACATAATCTTCACTGTGTTGGTTACCAGCCGGTGGCCAGCCCATCTCTCGATCTCGTCGATCTGCCGCAGAACAGGCGGTATGCGTTATGTTTAAGCGACGGCGATAAGACCGTCGTGGTGGGGCTAGGGTTCGTTGCGTCGGGGAGCGGCAGCATGGAACAGATATTGTCCACGACGATGGAGCAGGAGATCGTGGACATGGAGATGCCTCAGTTGGCAACCCAATGGGCGCGTGTCCGAGGCCGGCTGCAAGGCGAAGTCGGTGACGTCGAATACCGCAACTGGCTCCGACAAATGACACTCGCCCGTGTCGATGGCGACGAAATCACGGTGCTGCTGCCGACGCGCTTTCTATGCGACTGGGTACGCTGTCGCTATGGCGACCGACTGAATGCGTTGTGGCACGCGGAGAACCCGGCCATTCGCCGAGTCGACATCCGAGTAGGGGGCGCGGCGTCGCCCACTGTGGGGCTCGCGGAGAGTCTCGCGGCGGTTCCAGAACCGCCTCCAGTGGTCCCCAATCGGCTCGAGGAACGGATGGATCAGCGCTCCGAACTGCAGATTGATCCGCGCTTCACCTTTGATGCCTTCGTGGTGGGCAAGCCCAATGAGTTCGCGCACGCCTGCGCGCGGCGTGTCGCGGAACAACCGTCGAGCCAGGGCTTCAATCCATTGTTCCTGTATGGCGGCGTCGGGCTCGGCAAGACCCATCTGATGCACGCCATGGCCTGGGAATTAGTGGCCCGCAACAAGACCAATTGCGCGCGTCCCGTCTCGGTGGCCTACATGTCGGCCGAGAAGTTCATGTATCGCTTCATCGCGGCCATTCGCACGCAGTCCACCATGCAGTTCAAGGAGCAGCTTCGCAGCGCCGATGTGCTCATGATAGACGATCTGCAATTCCTCATCGGCAAGGATAACACGCAGGAAGAGTTCTTCCATACGTTCAATGCGTTGGTCGACGTCGGTAAGCAGATCGTGGTGTCCGCCGACAAGTCGCCGTCGGACCTGTCCGGCCTTGATGATCGTCTGCGCACCAGGCTCGGTTACGGCATGGTGGCCGATCTGCACGCCACCACATTCGAATTGCGCATCTCGATCCTGGAGGCGAAGGCGGCGCGCGCCGGCGTGGCGGTGCCCGCGAAGGTGATGGATTTCATCGCCCACAAGATCACCACCAATGTGCGCGAGCTGGAGGGTGCACTGAACCGCTTGGTGGCGCACGCCAATCTGTTTGGCCGGGCGATCACGCTGGAAACCACGCAGGAGGTGCTGCACGACATCCTGAAGGCACACGACCGGCGCGTGACGATCGAGGAGATCCAGAAGCGGGTCGCCGAGCATTTTTCCATGCGCATGAGCGACATGACCTCGGCGCGCCGGGCGCGGGCTGTGGCGCGGCCACGCCAGGTTGCCATGTATCTGGCCAAACAGCTCACTCAGCGCAGCCTGCCGGAAATCGGCCGACGGTTTGGCAACCGCGACCACACCACCGTCATGCACGCGGTCGCCCGTGTGACCGAGCTGATAGGCCGCGACGCCGGCTTTGCCGAAGATGTGGAGCTGCTGCGGCGGATGCTGGAGTCCTGATCAGGCGCCTGCCGGTCGCGCTGACCCACCCTGGCGGGCAACATACGGCCAGAAACCGACCGGCCACCGTATAAGCGCCTTTCCCCGCGCACCGCGCCATTGCTACAGTGCGCGAACAGGAGTCGCCTGGGCGCCCCCCGCCACCCGGCCCTTTGAGGATGGATGCCATGAAGCTGAAGGCCGACCGGGCCACGTTGCTGAAGGCGCTGGCCCACGTCCAGAGCGTGGTGGAGCGTCGCAACACCATTCCGATCCTGGCCAACGTCATGCTCGCCGTGCGGGACGGGAAGCTGACCCTGACCGCCACCGACATGGAAATCGCCATCGTCGAGGACGTGCCGGCCAGCACCACCCGGAACGGCTCCTGCACCGCGCCGGCGGCAACATTGTACGAAATTGTCCGCAAGCTGCCCGAAGGGGCGGAGGTGGAGTTGGATCATCCCGGCGGCGATGCTCAGCTTGCCCTGCGCGCCGGGCGCTACTCGACCAGCCTCGTGGTCTTGCCGACCGAGGATTTCCCCTCGATGACCGCCGGCGCCTTGCCGCACAAATTCAATCTACCCGCCCAGGTGCTGCGCGCGCTGATCGATCGTACCCGGTTCGCCATCAGCACCGAGGAAACCCGCTACTACCTCAACGGCATCTACCTGCACGCCGCGGACAGCGAGGGCACCCGCGTGCTGCGCGCCGTGGCGACCGACGGCCATCGCCTGGCCCGTGTCGAGGAACCGCTGCCGGAAGGCGCCGGCTCCATGCCGGGCGTGATCATCCCGCGCAAGACGGTGAACGAACTGCGCAAGTTGCTGGACGAGGTCAGCGGCAACGTGGAGATCGCACTGTCGGACACCCGCATCCAGTTCCACGCCGATGCCGTGCTGCTGACCAGCAAGCTGATCGACGGCACCTTCCCGGAGTACGAGCGGGTGATCCCGCGCGGCAACGACAAGGTGCTGCGGGTCGGCAAGAAGGATTTCGCCGACGCGGTCGGTCGTGTATCGGCGATCTCGGCCGAACGTTCGCGGCCGGTGAAGCTGTCCCTGGCGCGCGACCTTCTGGTGTTGTCGGCGGCGAGCCCGGAGCAGGGCACCGCGACCGAAGAACTGGATTCCGACCACGTGACGTATGAGGCTGGTCCGCTGGAGATCGGCTTTCAGGCGCGCTACCTGAACGACATCACCGATCAGATCGAGGGCGACGTCGAATTCCGCTTCTCCGACGGCTCCGCCCCGACGGTGGTGCGCGACGCCGCGGACGCCAGTGCGCTCTATGTGCTGATGCCAATGAGGGTGTAGCCGCAACCTGTGCGTCCGGCCTGTCACGGCGAGACGCGCAGCGACAACTCCGATGGCACGAGGCGGGTCGGTGCGTTCTCAACCGATCAGGGATGATCTTTCATTGGCATCTGCATGTCACTCCGTTCCGATTTGGCCGACCCAGTACAGCGATGCCGTTCGATGATTGAAGCCGCCTCGGTAAAGCCCGATCAATTCGCGATCCGAGATCGCGTTCTCCTGTTTTCGGCCGAAGAAAAACACTGAACCCGCGCCGTCGGTCGATGCTGGGTTTTTCCGCACAATGTAGTCCAGATATTTGACGGGAAACGCAATCAGCAGCCCGGCAAATCTCGCCATGAGGCGGTAGGTCCGGCGAGCGGACAGGTTGATCAACAGCGATTGCATCGACCATGCCATGACCGCACCAGGTCCCAAATCCATACCGCTGTCGAGATCAGCGAACTTGCGGAACAGCCGGCGATGGCCAAGATAAGTGAAGCGGGTAAAATCGTAAGCGCCCATGTGAACCGGTTGCAGAAACGGCGTAGACGCGAACACACGCCCACGAGGCTTCAGCACGCGCCATATCTCATCGACCACACGCTGCGGATCAGCGACGTGCTCTAGCAGAGCTATCGATATCACAAGATCGAACTCGCCGTCACCGAAGGGGAGATCGTGGCCGTCAGCAATAGCTTTCAGGCCCGGCGAGAATGCCACATCAGTGTAGACGATATCAGCGGGATAAGAGTAGCGCGCACCGCCGGCGCCGATGACCAGCACGCGTGCCCGGTCGGAGGAGGCGGCATCGGCGAGCGCGGTTTCCATGTTGAAGCGCGTCGGCATTACCTTCTTTTCTGATATCGCATGAGCGACACGAAGATAGACGGCGCGCAGGCCGGTGGCTTTGGAGCGCTTGCTGTTGGACGCAACAGGACAGGTGTCCAGATAATCCGCCACGGCAAACACGCTGTTCTCATCGTTGATCAGGATGGGAACGCCATTTACGACCGGGTAGCTTCGCCCGCATGAGCCACAATGGTAAGCGGCGTGCCGAGCCGCCAGCGGCGCGCGATGACAGTGCGGGCAGTAATGGCCAACCGCTACCGGCGTCACCGGTATGGGGCTATCCGTTTGGACGGATTGCTGCATCGAAATGGCTCCAACTTCGCCGTTTCCCGCAATCAGGACGGGTCGCGTGTGGGGGTTCGGCCTCCGAACCAACAACGTGACCCGGCTACAAGTGCTCGGTTAACGTTCGGTTAACTCGGTGCTCAAATGGCATAGGCGTAACCCCATGCGATATTACGATTGCCAGCGCTCGGCAGCCGCCGCGCGGGAATGCAATTTTACTATATCAGCTCTCGCCGGCCATGATGGCGATACCGCCAGTGCCATCCTGGCAGCCGTCGGGTAACATCAGCCACCTGCTCACATGGCTCGCGGCGTCGTTGTGTCTGCTCCGCCTCGCCAGCCTGTGCGTCGGCGCGCTGGTGAACACAGCCAACAGCTCTGCACTAATTCTTTCGCCCGATTGATCTGCGTTCGTTCACGGACGACAACGCTATCTCGGGCACCGTACGCGCGCACACGCGTTCCTGACCGGCGCCGCCGCACATCACGCGCCGTCACTTGAACTTCGGAATCACGTCCTCGCACAGCAACTGCAGCGACGTCATCACCCGCTCGTGGGGAATCTGGCTGCCGCAGTTCATCTCGGCCAGAATGCCGCTTAGCCCCAGCGTCTCGCGCAATTCGCCAAGCCGATCGACCACCTGCGCCGGCGTGCCGACGATGATCTTGCTGCGCAGCACCTCATCGTAATTGATCGACTGCAGCCGCTGACCACGCTCGGCGCGGTTCTCGATCGCGCGTGCCCCTTCCAGGCGCGAGGATTCCTCGATCCGCTCGCCGAGATAGCGGTAGAAATTCATCACGCTCTCTTCCGGCTCAGAGCGCGCGCGTTGCTCAGTTGGCGCGACATAGACCGGAACGCGCAGAAACACCTGGCCGTTGCCGGCATGACCGCCGGCGGCCCACCCCTCGCGATACGCCGCAAGGTTCGGGCCTAATTCGGACAGATCACCAAGGCGCGTGGCACAGAAGATCGGATTGCCCTGCTCGCCGTTCGACGGATAGGTGTCAGGGCTGGTCGCTGCGACACGGATTTCCGGGTAGGGCTGCTGGTACGGCTTCGGCACCAGGTAGACGTCGTTGAAATGGTAGTACTTGCCCTCGAAGCTGAACCGCTCCTGCGTCCAGGCGCGCTTCAGAATCTCCAGCACCTCGACGAAGCGCTCGCGGCTCTCGGCGTACGAAACGCCGTAGGCCTGATACACCCGCGGAAAGCCGCTGCGTCCAACGCCGAAGATCAGCCGGCCGTGGCTGATGTGATCGAGCGTGGCAGCCTCTTCCGCCAGTTGCAGCGGATGACACAGGGGCAGCACCTGCACCGCGGTGCCGATCTTCATCCGCTTGGTGCGCGCGGCGATCGCGGTGGCGATCATCAGCGGCGAGGCAAGCACCGAGCGCTCCGGTGCAGTGTGCAACTCCGCCAGCCACATCACGTCAAGCCCCCATCGTTCCGCGGCGTCTACTTGCTCGAATGATCTGGTGAATGCTTCGGCTTCGCTTTGCCCGGGCATCCTTTGAAACTCGTGGAACATGCCGAATTCCATAATCGCGTCTCTCCCTGCCGTGCGGCCAAACGTCGACCGGTTTACGGCATACCGCAAGTCTCCACTAGCGGTGCCAGAGGATCAGCAGACCAATCGGGGTGAAGGCCGCGAAACATGCTGACCGGCCCGGCTTTCGCTGTCATTGCGCGGCGGAGGCGCAGCTATCTGGGCGAGTTGGGCACTTCGACCGAGCCGCGTCGCCGCGCTTCTCCTAATGTCAGGAAACCAGACGGTTTGCTGATCGCTCTGTCATGACCCGGTGACCTGTATCAACCGCCTGTCAGTATCCGCGTCCCGGATCGAACAGGTTGGGCATCGGCCTGCCTTCGCGCCAGGCACGAAGGTTGTCGAAGAACAGATCCAGACTGCGCGCGTTATAGGTGGCCGGATCATCGGCGGCGGTATGCGGACTGATGATCAGGTTGCGCGTGGTCCACAGGCGATGGCGCGGCGGAATCGGCTCCGGGGTGAACACGTCCAGCACTGCTCCTGACAGGTGGCCATCGTCCAGCAGATCGCACAGCGCATTCTGGTCAACCAGCGCCCCGCGGCCGATGTTCACCAAGCCCGCGCCGCGCGGCAGCAGGTCCAGGCGCCGGCGATCCAGCAGCCCGCGTGTCGCATCGGTTAGCGGGCAAGCGAGCACCAAGAACTCCGTCCGCGGCAGCACGCGGTCCAACTCCGCCGTGGTGATCACCTCGGCGCAGTGCGGGTGCGGGCGGGCAATAGCACGCACACCCGTCACATGCATGCCGAACCGCGCCGCCTGCATCGCCGCCGCGCCGCCTAGGGAGCCGAGCCCGACCACAGTGACAGACCGGTTGTCCAGCACCGCCCCCCATAGCTTGTGCCAATCGCCGGCGCGCTGGTGGGTCACCATTTCAGGCACGCGGTTGGCCAGCATCAGCACCGACATGATGGCGAACTCGCCGGCCTTCACGGCATGCACGCCGGCGTTGTTCAGCAACGCGACCCCGGGCGGCAGCCAATCGAATGGCGCGAGGCGGTCGAGGCCGGCATTGGTGATGAACAGCAGCTTCAACCTCGGCGCGGCGCAGGGGAACTTCGCCGCTACGACACCGATCTCGGTAACCAGCGCCTCCGCTTCGGCGATCCCGGCGGCGAAGTCGGCATCGGTGTCGCCGATGGTTATCACATGGCCGGTGCCGGGCCCGCCCGCCCGAGCGGCCGCCTTGTCCCACATCGTGCGGGAGAACAGGAAGTGCGGGTCATCGATGGGATTCTGGATGTGGATGCGCATCGCGGGAAGCCTGCCACGGCTTTGCCATCGCCGACAAATTCCGGCAATGAGCCGACATGCCGCCGATCCTGTTCCGCGACCAACGCTTCGTCGTGCTGGACAAGCCCGCGGGCCTGGCGGTGCACGCCGGCCCGCGCGGCGGTCCCAGCGTCGAGGACTGGTTTCCCGCACTATCGCGGCGGAAGGACGGACCGTGGCTGGTTCATCGCCTGGATGCCGACACGTCCGGCTGTCTTATTGTCGCACTGCGCCGGCCGGCGTTGCTGGCGGCACAAGCGGAGTTCGCCGCGGGGCGTGCCCAGAAGACCTACTGGGCCGTGGTGCGCGGCGATCCGGGCAGCAAGGCCGGCGTGGTCGATGCAGCCCTGACACGGCACAGCGCGCCCGGTGGCTGGCGCATGATCGCCGGCGCTGGCGGCAAGCCGGCGGTGACCGAGTGGCGCGTGCTGGGCAGCACGGCGGATACGGCGTGGCTGGAGCTTACCCCGCATACCGGTCGGACGCATCAGGTGCGGGTGCATTGTGCACTGCTTGGCTGCCCGGTACTCGGCGATCCGGTCTACGGCGGGGGGCCGGGATCGCTGCATCTGCTGGCGCGGTCGGTGGCGCTGGACCTGGAGCCCGGACTGGCTGCCACGGCTCACGTTCCCGCGCACATGCAGGGACAACTGGCGCATTGCGGTTGCGCGGAGGCGGACAAGCTGGTGACACAACACATGGCACGTGGCTAACGCTAGTGCGCGAAGCAACACCGGTGGTCGCGACCAAGCGCGCCGGTCAGAGTGTGGTCGACACCGTGCAATATCGACCGCCAGAGGCCGATATCGGGCAGGCTGCGTCGACCGCCCCCGCGCCGGCCGAAGCGCAGTTGTTCGCCAGCCCGACGGCATCACGCGGCAACGCGAGCGTTGCGCTTTTCCTGCCGCCCTGACTTTGCTGTAGACTCCGCAATCCGCCGCCGTCACGGAGTGCGAGCCATGTCCCTGCACGAGACCGGCGCCATCACAGGTGTCGGCGAGACCAACTACATGCGTGGCACCGACCGCACGCCGCTATCGCTGCAACTGGAAGCATCGCTGAAGGCCATCGCCGATGCCGGGTTGAAGCCGACCGATATCGACGGCGTGATTCCCTACGGCCACGGGGCAGTGGCCGAGGACTTCATCACCAATTTCGGCATTCCGGACCTTCGGTTTTCCGCGACTACGCCGATGGGCGGCGCCAGTGCGGTCGCCGCGATCCAATGCGCCGTCGCCGCAATCAGCGCCGGAATCTGCAACCACGTGCTGCTGTCACTCGGCCGCACCGGCTATTCCGGCGGCCGCATCGGCACGCGCGTGCAGCAGATGCCGCAGTTCCGCCTGATCGGCGAGTTCGAGATGCCGTCCGGCGCCATCGCTCCCGCACAGCTCTATGCGGTGATGGCGCGACGGCACATGGAACTGTACGGCACCACCTCGCGCCAATTCGGCGGAAATCGCCGTCACCACGCGTCAGCACGCCTCGCTCAATCCCAACGCCACAATGCGCAATCCGATCACCATCGAGGATCACCAGGCCTCGCGCATGATTTCCGATCCGCTGCGCCTGCTCGATTGCTCGCTGGAGAGCGACGGCGGCACCGCGGTGGTGATCAGCGCCACCGAGCGCGCGCCGCGACATGAAGCATAAGCCGGTCATCGTTATGGGCGTGGCGGAAGGCCATCCCGACTCACCGAGCGTGATCACCCAACGCCCCGACCTCACCACGCTCGGGCTCGCCAAGGCGGCGCCGAAGGCGTTCGCGATGGCCGGTGTCACGCATGACGACATCGACGTGGCGGAGATCTACGACTGCTTCACCTACATCGTGATGTGCCAGATCGAAGACCTGGGATTCTGCAAGAAGGGCGAAGGCGGCGGCTTCGTGCAGGATGGCGCGATCGGTCTCGGCGGCAGGCTGCCGGTCAACACCCATGGTGGGCTCCTGTCGCAGGCGCACATGGCTGGAATGAACCACATCATCGAGCTGACCCATCAGTTGCGCGGTGATGCCTCGGCGCAGGTGCCCAACGCCGAAATCGGCCTCGTCACCGGCTATGGCGACATGGGCGACGGTTCGCTTGCCATCATGCGGCGGGGCTGACATGGCCGATTACGCGAAGCTGACGCCGCAGCCGACGCCGGATACACAGCCATACTGGGACGGCTTGAATGCACACAAGCTACGGCTGCAACGCTGCGCCGATTGCGGCAAGGTACGGCATTATCCACGGCCGGTCTGCGACGCGTGCTACTCGATGCGCGTTGAATGGATCGACGCGTCCGGGCGCGGTCGCGTGCATAGCTGGACGATCACGCATCATGCGTTCCATCCGGGATTTAGGCCAGACCTGCCCTATACACTGGTAACCGTCGATCTCGATGAGGATGTGCGAATGAACGCGCAGCTTCGCAAATTCGAACCGGCGGAACTACGCGTTGGCCTGGCCGTACGGATCGCGTTCGAGCAGGCGACGGATGGACTGACGCTGCCGGTGTTCGTACCCGCATTGGACGGAAGTGAGTGAGCCAGACAGGACGGCCGCCGTCGTCACGGTTGATCCAGTTGATTCTGGGCGAAGATCAAGTTGTTTCGCAGAGGTCGATCAGTCCGACACTGTGAATCCGCTCGCGGAAACGAAACGCTCTGCGCGCCATTACTTGCGACGTTTGGCATTACACCGAGGGCCGTCCGCCGCACCGGTTGAAGCCCAAAGCCTGCCCCGAGCGAAGGCCGGGCGCCCGCGGTTCGCGAAGCGCCAGACCATCTTTCCCGGTAGTTCTGTGGGACGCTTCCTCGGTGGCCCTCGGTCTCGGACCGGCCTTTCTTGACGCCTCTCGGCAGGTCAATAGGCTGTCGCATCGATATCGCCGGACCGCTCCGGCCGCAACCGGACCCTGGAGCTCTGCGGCATGCCCCTATGGATACCCATCACCGTTTCCGCGGCGCTGTTCCAGTGCTGGCGAACGGCCATGCAGCAGAAGCTGCGCCATCTGCTGTCGGTCAACGGCGCCGGCTTCGTGCGTTACCTGTACGGCGCGCCGACCGCACTGGTCCTGCTGATTGCCGCACTGGTCGTCACCGGCGTGCCGCTGCCGACACCAAATCTGCGATTTGTGATCTACTGCATCGCCGGCGGCCTGACACAGATCCTCGCCACCAATCTGCTGATCATGGCGTTCGGCTATCGCAACTTCGCCGTCGGCACCGCGTATTCCAAGACCGAGACAGCGCAGAGCGCCGTCGTGGCGCTGATCGTGCTGCACGAGGTGCTGCGTCCGTTCGCCTGGGTCGGCATCTCGCTCGGATTATCTGGCGTGATGACGCTGTCGCTTGCGGGCCGAGGCATGCGGCCGGCGGAACTGGCGCGGGCGACGGTGCAGCCGGCCGCGCGCGCCGGCCTCAGTGCGGGTTTCATGTTCGCGCTGACCACGGTGTTCATCAAGCTGGCCAACCGATCGCTGAGCGGGCCCAGTCTGTTCGTGCGCGCGCTGCTCAGCTTGGTCGTCATGAACACGCTGCAGATCCTGATGCAGGGTGCCTTCCTCGCATGGCGCGAGCCGAACGAATTGCGCAAGGCCGTCGCCACGTGGCGTAGCTCAGCGATGGTGGGAACGCTCTCGGCGCTGGGATCGGCCTGCTGGTTCACCGCCTTCGCCATGGCGGATGTTGCATTGGTGCGCTCGGTTGGCCAGGTGGAAATCGTGTTCACCCTGTTGTTCAGCCGGTTCTATCTGAAAGAGACGTTGAAAAGCGGAGACGTCGCCGGCCTCTTTCTGGTGGTGTGCGGGGTTCTGCTGATCGTGGTTGGAAGCTCATGATCGCTGCAGCCATGGTGTAAATGCGCAAGCGGCGGCTGCTTCTCCGCGCCGAATGTAGACAACGGCGTCCGTCTCTCCGGTCGCCTACTCTGTCTATTTTGGTAGCTTCGACACATTAATTGGAACGGCCACTCTCATTTCATTCCGGACTTCGTACGCGGCCGGCGACGGAGTGTATCTGGCGACCTAGCACCGCCAACCACGACCGCGGCACGCCGTACAACTCCAGCCCGCTGATCTGCCCGATCAGCGAAACCTTCGGCAGTTTTTCCGATGCGCCTTCCGGTCCCGACGCGAGGAGTTCGGCCGAGTTGTCGGCGGCATGCACGCGCCGCAGGCGGTGGAGGGCGCATTGCAACTCGGCGACCTCATCGGCGCCAGTAGTTATGGGAGATTTGTGCCGGAACCCTCATTTGCGCTGCTGTGGGCGCCTGGCGTTGTCGCCTTTGGACTGCTTCGGCGCCGGAAAAACACGCTGGTGGCCTACTCCCCTCCACCACGGTTAACTGGGCGCCGTTGCATGAAGCGCTGCAGGGCTTTCCTGAACCCGGCGCCGATTGCGGGCGTCGGATTCCAAGGAATGCCCGCCGCGATAAACAATACGTACGTTACGTAGAAGCAATAGGTGAATGTTTTTCGTTGAGGATAATCGCGTTTTTTGTCACACTTGGCTACGACCACGACTATTGATACACATCTTTTGGCGGTGGGCCTGGATTGTCGTGCGTCTCAAAATCTAAGCGTCCTCATGACCGCATTGCCTACAGCGCCCGCGGGGAGAGGCGCGTATGATGATCGACGCCGTATTGCCGATGGACCGTACCACGCGGCCAGGCGCGTTCCAACGCGTCGGCAAGCGTCTGCACAACGGCCTTCGGATGCATCGCTTGCTGTTCCTGGCTTTCACCTTGGTCGCCGCGGTGCCAGTCATCGTGCTCTCGACGTGGGACGAACGCAGCTCGTATCACTACGAGCTAAATTCCGTCCGCGAGCGCCACCTGCTGGTCGCCCGCAATCTGACCTCGACAATCACGCGCTACGTGACGGACGTGAAGTCGGCATTCAGCGTCGTATTCGAGAGCGGCGCCCTCCAGACGCCAATTCCGGGTCTCGCCCACCTCCTGGAGTCGCTGAATGTCGTCCATGTCTGTATCGTCGCTCCGGATGGCACGATCGAGAGCTGGATGCAGGGGCTTCGTCCGCCGCCGCCAGGCAAGCTCGATCCAAAGCTGCTCGCCGCGCTCACCACCGTCGCGGCCACGCCGAACGGTGCACCCGGGCTGACAAACCTGGAACACGATGCATCCGGCCGGCCGGTGTTCTATTTGGCCAAGCGGCTGCCCAACGGTCGCATTGGGCTCGGGGTGCTGACCACCGATTATCTGATTTCGCTACAGCAGGCGATCGCGTTCGGCGATCACGGCCACGCCGTCATCGTTGACCACCTTGGTCAGGTCATCGCCCACCCGTCCAAGGATTGGGTAGCGGCATCGCGCGATATTTCCGGCATACCCGTGGTGGCTGCCATGATGCGCGGGGAAACCGGCGTGGGGCAGTTCTACTCACAGGCCATCAATGGCATGATGATTGCCGGCTATGCGGTCGCTCCGGAGATCGGCTGGGGCGTCATGGTGGCGCAACCGCTTTCCGAACTTCGTCAGCGAGCCGGTCAGGGCGCGACCCTTGCAACTGTCATCGCCGGCACTTCCTTTGCAGCAGCAGCGTTCATGAGCTGGCTGATCGCGTTCTATCTGGCCCGACCGCTGCGGCAGGTTGCACATACCGCGGAAGCTGTGCTGGCCGGCAACGAAGCTGTGTCGGTACCCGACTTCTCCGAATCTGTCCCGGTCGAGATCCGTCAGCTTGGCTTGGCATTCAACACGATGCTGTACGACCTGCGGCGCAAAAATTCCGAAACCCGGCTCGCCCTGCGCCAGGCGGAATCATCGAGTCTGGCCAAAACCCAGTTTCTCGCCAACATGAGTCACGAAATCCGAACGCCGCTCAATGGCGTGGTCGGCATGATCGAATTGCTGAGACTGTCGGATCCTTCAGCGATCCAGCAGCGCTACCTTGAAGCGGCGACGCAATCCAGCCAGGCATTGTCGCGGCTGATCGACGACATTCTCGATCTTTCAAAGATCGAGGCCGGCAAGGTGGAACTGGAATGCGCCCCGTTCCATCTGCCGTCGGTGATCCACGATGCGCGGTCGTTGTTCTCCGATCAGGCACGCGTCAAGGGTCTTGCCTTGTCGGCGTCTATCGACAGCGATCTCAATGTCGTCCTGGTCGGTGATGCGCATCGGCTGCTTCAGATCCTCACCAACCTCGTCGGCAACGCGCTGAAGTTCACCAGCGAGGGCGGCGTGACGATCAGCGTCAGCTGCCTGGAAGATCGAGGTACCGCGCTCTGCCTGCGATTCACTGTCACCGATTTCGGGCATTGGCGTGCCCGCCAGCAAGCAGGAGTCGATCTTCGATGCCTTCTCGCAAGCCGACAGTTCGACCACGCGCCGCTACGGCGGAACCGGGCTTGGCCTGTCGATCGCGCGACAATTGTGCCACGTGATGGGCGGCGAAATCGGCGTCGACAGCGCGGTCGGCATAGGTTCCACGTTCTGGTTCACCGCGGTGCTGGAGAAACAGCAGGCATCAAAGGAACCATCGGCCGGCGTGGCGCGCAGCAATGCGGCGTTGCCGCAACCCGCGCCAGCAGACGCCGACACCAAGCCCGTCTCGGCCATACAGCGTGCGTTCAAGGAGGCACTCGGCCGCACCGGACTTTCGACCATCCGCATCCTGCTGGTGGAAGACAATCCAGCGAACATGAGGGTCACGCAGGCACTGCTCGAAGCCATCGGCTGCCATGTCACGCCGGCACGGAACGGTCTCGAAGCGGTGTCAGCGTGCCGCGACGGCAGTTTCGATCTTATTCTGATGGATTGCCAGATGCCGGAGATGGATGGCTACGAGGCTGCGCGTGCGATCCGCCAGCTTGAGGCATTCCAGGGTCGCACGACTCCGGTCGTGGCGTTGACCGCGCATGCGCTGGAGGGCAGCCGGGAGATGAGCCTGGCCGCCGGAATGAACGACCACCTGACCAAGCCGCTCACCATGGCGGTGCTCAAGTCGAAACTGTTGGAGTGGCTTGGTGCCGACGGCACCGGAGGGCCCCAGGAAGCGTGATCAACCCGGGGCCGGTGCCAGACGCATCGGCGAATGCCGAACAACCAGTGAACCGATCACTCCAAGGTTGATCAGGTTGAACAATACACCGACAGCGAACGCTGGCGTATAGAACGCGAAGTGGTCGTACATCAGGCCGGCCAACCAGCCGCCCGCGGCCATGCCGAGAGAGCCGGGAAACAACATGGTGGGAATGCGCCAGCTTGCCTCGGACGCCGGGAACAGCTCCCGCACGGCCAGCACGTAGCCCGGGATCAGCCCGCCGAATCCGAAACCGAACACCGCGGAAATGCTGAACAGTCCGAATTCGTTCTGCGTCACCAGGAAGCCGGCCATCGCGGCGGCCTGCGCCGCGGATGCCCACAGGATGGTGCGCAAGCCGCCGATCCGGTCCGCCAGCCAACCCCAGAACTGGCGCGCGAAGAACGCCGAACCGAGCAGCACGGACAGCATTGCCGCGCCTTGCGTTGGCGCGATGCCGATGTCGCTGCAAAAGGCGACCATATGCGCCATCGGCATCGACATCGTCACGCAGCAGCAGAAGGTTGCGAACGCCAGTGTCGCCAGGACGAGGTTGGGCGGCAACCCAAGCACGGGCTCGCCGACGCGCGGGCCAACAGGCATGCCGCCGGACACCGTCGGATCGTCAGGCGGTTGGCGCAGGAAGATCGCCGCCAGCGGCAGGATGACCACCACGACCAGCACCGCGTACGCCAGCATGGTGTTGCGCCAGCCGATGCGGTCGATGCCGAACTGGAACACCGCCGGCCAAAGCGCTCCGGCAATGTATTGGCCCGCCGAAATCAGTGCGATGGCCGTGCCGCGGCGGACGTCGAACCAGCGGCTGACATACGTCATCAGCGGCGCGAACATGCCCCCCGCTCCGAGCAGCCCGACCAGCAGGAAGCTGCTGACATAAAGCTGCATCAGCCCGCCCATCGAGGAGATCGCCAGGCCGGTGCCGATCATCGTGCCGCCGAAGATCACCACGGCGCGTACGCCGATCCGCTCCGCCAGCCAGCCCATCGCGATGCCGCCGCTGCCGGCGCCGATGAATGTCAGCGCCACCGCGAGTGCGGGCGCGGATCGCGTGGCGCCGAATTCCGCGGCGATCGGCTTCATCGCGACCACGGTGGCCAGCGGTGCGCCATACGACACGCTGAGCACGGCCAGCGCGACCAGGGCGACGACCCAGGACGTCCGCGTCTCCACGCTGCGCGGGTAAGCGCTGCTGCCGTCCATAGGGTACGCTTCCTCGGTTCTCGCGGCGGGAGCTTACCGCGGGACGCGCGTCACTGGGAATGCCGCGGTGGTTTGTTGGCGATGCGTGGTGGCCTCGGCCTACCCCTCCGTCAGTGTGTCGAAACCGCCGCAATCGTAGGATGCGCGGAGCGCAGCGATATCCGTCAGCTTACTCTAGCCTTGTCTTAGAAGGCGACGAAACCTTCATAGGCCGCAAGTCCTACCAGCGGTGCATTCCTTCCGCCGTCTCGGAAGCTAGTCTGTCATGTCTTTGGAGGCAGCGTGGTGGGAAGGTCCGTAGCTTCCATGTCCCGAATGTCACCGCCGCCAACCTGCAACAGATCATTGTGCGGCACATCCATACCGATATTCGCTATATGACCGATAGCGGAACGGTCTCTGGATCTCGGTTTTCGCTTCAAGAGCAGCACGAGACAGTCAATCACAGATTCAAGCGAATACGTTCGTGACGACGTGTACACGAATACCATCGAAGGCTATTTCTCGATCCTCAAGCGCCGCATCTATGGCGTGTATCAGCACGTTTCCGAGGCGCATTTGCAGAGGTATCTGACCGAGTTCGATTTCCGCTGTTCGCACCGGATCAGGCTTGGCGTGGATGACGTGCAGCGGACCGATCTGGCGATAAAAAAAAAACAAGGGCGGCAGCTCACCTACAGAAAAGTTGGTGGAAGCGGGCAGAACATCGCCGCGATGACGCCCGGATCGACGTCCTCGATCCGCGCCGGTTGCCAGCGCGGCTTGCGGTCCTTGTCCACCACCATGGCGCGCACGCCCTCGGCGAAATCGGGATGCCGCATCGTGGTGCGCGTCAATGCCAGCTCGGCTGCCTGGCACTGCGGCAGCGTCAGGTCCGCGCCACGCCGCAGCGCGGCCAGCGTCCAGCACAGTGCCGATGGCGACACCGCGCGCAACGTCGCAACAGTTTTCGCCGCCCATTCATCGCCGATCGCGTCGAGCCGCCGCACGATCTCGGCAACGCTGTCGGCGCCGAAGCAGTCATCGATCGCCGTGCGATGCGCCGCCAGCGAAAACGCCGGCAGCGGCGCAACACTGCTGCCCAGCGCCGCCGGCCCGTCCTCTGCCAACGCCTGCGACAGCGCTGGCAGGTCCTCGCGCCGGATGAAATGCGTGGCCAGGCCGGCATGCATCGCATCCGCGCCCTGCATGCGAGTCCCGGTCAGGCCGAGATAGGTGCCAAGCTGCCCCGGCAGGCGCGGCAGGAAAAACGTCGCGCCGATATCCGGGAAGAAGCCGATCGCGGTCTCCGGCATGGCGAATGCCGCCCGCTCAGTCGCCACGCGATACGGCGCGTGCACCGACACGCCGATGCCGCCGCCCATGCAGATGCCGTCGATCAGTGCGACATAGGGCTTCGGATAGGTGGCGATCATCAGGTTCAGTTCGTATTCCTCGCGGAAGAACTCCTCTGCCCTGTGATGCTCGCCATCCAGCTCGTACTGGCGCAGCGCGCGGATGTCGCCGCCGGCGCAGAATGCGCGGTCGCCGGCACCCTCGATCACGACAGCGTGCACATGCGGCTCGTCGCGCCAGTCCTGGAGAGCGCGTGTGCAGGCGCGGATCATCGGCAGATCGATTGCATTGAGCGCCTGGGGGCGGTTCAGCACAAGCCGCCCCACACGGCCGTCGCGCCGGACGATCACAGTCTCTTCACTTTGCATGTGCGCCTCTTCGCATGCTGGCGGTCCATATGGCGTCGGTTGGGTGCCGACAGGCAAGTGAGGGTCCGCATGCCAAGCGCCGTCCGGGCTTTCTCGGTGGCGTCTGCGCGGCCCGCGCGCGAACTGGGCACTGACCCGTCCCGCACAGCCAAAGCCAAGGAAACCGCTCCTCCCCGCTTTCGTTTCCAGCCGAATTCGCCGATTGTAGCGCCTTGCCGCACGGCACGAACCCGGAGCCTGATATCGATGCATGCCCGCTCGCTTGTGGCCGCCGCGGCGATCCTCGCCCTGTCGTTCGGCTTCGCCGCGGCGCGGGACCTCACCGTCGTCGCGCGCGGCAGCACCGCGAGCAGGCGACCAGGGAGGTGTTCGCCCGGCCGTTCACCGCGGCCACCACCATCGCGGTGCAGGCGAAAAGCTGGGATGGCGGCATCGATGCGCTCGCGCACCCAGGCGAAGGCGCCGGACAATACCTGGGACCTGGTGATGGTGGACAGCGACGAACTGGCCACCGGCTGTTCGGACGGCCTGTTCGAGAAGCTCGACTGGTCGGCGATCGGCGGCAAGGACCACTACCTGCCGCAGGCGGTCAGCGACTGCGGCGTCGGTGCCGGTGTCGCCAGCCTCGTGCTGGCATGGGACCGCGACAAGTTTCCCGGCACGCCTGGCTGGGCGGACTTCTGGGACGTGGCGAAGTATCCCGGCAAGCGCGGCCTGTTTCACGGCGTGCGCGGCAACCTGGAGTTCGCGCTGATCGCCGATGGCGTGGCGCCCGGCGACGTCTACAAGGTGCTGGCGACATCCGACGGCGTGGACCGCGCGTTCCGCAAGCTCGACCAGCTCAAGCCCTATATCGTGTGGTGGCAGGACGGCGCCGAAGCCGCGCACATCCTGGCCTCGGGCGACGTGCTGATGACCAGCGCCTATCGCGCCGCCGATCGCCATGGTCAACCGCGCCGCGCACCGCAATTTCGGCGTGCAGTGGACCGCCAGCCTGTACGAGGTGCAGAGCTGGGCGATCCTGAAGGGCAGTCCGAACCTGCGCCAGGCCACGCAGTTCCTGTATTTCGCCGGCACGCCGGCGATCGAGGCGCGGCTGGTCGGGCTGTTCGGCGACGGCGGCCTGGCGAAGGGCGCCAATGACGGATTGCCGCCGGAGCTGGCGCAGATTTCGCCGACCGCGCCGGCCAATCTCGCCGCCGCGGTGCGGGTGGATAGCGGCTTCTGGCACGACAACCTGGCCAAGCTGCGCCAGCGCTTCGACGACCTGGCTGACGCATTGACGCAGGCTGCCCGACTGTCAGTCGAACAACGCGATGGGCGAGCGGTGATGGCGTTCGCTGGCCGGCTGGAGGCGGACACGATCGGCGCGCTGTGGCGCCAGGGCATGCACGCGGCGCAACGCGCGCGCGGCCGAGCCGCTGGTGTTCGACCTGAGCGGCGTGTCGTTCTGCGACGTCGGTGGCGCGACATTCCTGGCCGCCATCGAAGCGGCGCACGGTGAGGCTGCGGACGTGACCGGCGCCGACGAGCGCGTGGTGGCGCTGCTGCGCCGCGCGCGCGCCGCCAGCCAGGCAGCCCCGCGCGCCGAGGCCGCGGCGCCATGGACACGCGCGGACATCGTCACGCGCGGCGCTCGGACTGGTCGCCGCCAGCATAGCCTTCCTGGGCGAGGCGGCGGTGGCCGTTGTCCGGCTGCCCGCCGCGGCGGCGCATGCTGCGGTTGCCGGACCTGCTGCGCTACGCCGACCAGACGGGCGTGCGCTCGGTGCCGCTGGTCGTGCTGCTGGGCTATCTGATCGGGCTGATCCTGGCGTTCCAGTCGGCGGTGCCGATGCGGCGGTTCGGCGCCGATCATCTTCGTCGCCAATCTGGTGGCGATCAGCCTGCTGCGGGAGCTGGGGCCGCTGCTGGCGGCGGTGATCCTGGCCGGCCGCACGGGATCGGCCTTCGCCGCCGAGATCGGCACCATGAAGGTGAACGAGGAGATCGACGCACTGGTGACGATGGGGCTCGATCCGATGACCATGCTGGTGCTGCCACGGATGATCGCGGCGATGCTGGTGATGCCGGTCATGACGCTGCTGCTCGAAATCGCCGGCCTGCTGGGCATGGCGACCGTGATGCGCGGGTTCGGCTTTCCGTTGCAGGCGATCGCGCTGCAGGTGCAGGACTGGGTGGGCGCCGGCGACCTGTATGGCGGGCTGTTCAAGGCGGTCTGCTTCGGCATGGCGGTCGCCGCGATCGGTTGTCGCGCCGGGCTGGGTACCGGGGTGGGCCCGCGCGCCGTCGGCCTGTCGGCGACGGCGGCGGTGGTCGGCGGCATCGTTGCCACCGTCGCGCTGGATGGCGTGTTCGCCCTGATCTTCTATCGGCTGCACCTGTGACCGGCGAGCCGATCATTCACGTGGACGCTGTGGCGCAGCGCTTCGGCAGCCGCACGATCTTCCGCGATGTCTCGTTCACGCGTGCACACCGGCGAGGTGTTCGTCATTCTCGGCGGTTCGGGCTGCGGCAAATCCACGCTGATGAAGCAGTTGATCGGCCTGCTGCAAGCCAAGCGCGGGGCGCATCGAGATATTCGGTCACGCCATCACCGGCGCGAATGGCGAGGCGGCATTGCACGACGTGCAGCGCAAGATCGGCGTGATGTTCCAGTCGGGCGCGTTGTTCGGCTCGATGACGCTGCTGGAGAACGTCATGCTGCCGCTGGAGATGTTCACCGACCTGCCGCCGGAGGGTCGGGAGGCGGTGGCGCGGGTGAAGCTCGGCCTGGTCGGACTGGGCGACGCCGCCTCGCTGATGCCGGCGGAGATTTCCGGCGGCATGGCGCGGCGGGCCGGCATCGCGCGCGCCATGGCGCTTGATCCGCCGCTGCTGTTTCTGGATGAGCCGTCGGCGGGGCTTGACCCGATCACATCGGCGGGGCTCGACAAGCTGATCCTCGACCTGCGGCACGATCTCGGCGCGACGTTCGTGGTGGTGACGCACGAGCTCGCCTCGATCCTGGCGATCGCCGATCGCTGCATCATGCTGGATCGTCATGCGTATCCGGATGCGGGCGGCATGATCGCCGAAGGCGATCCGCGCGTGCTGCGCGACACCAGCACGCATCCGATGGTGCGCGCGTTCTTCCGCCGCGAATTGCCGGCAGCGGTTGCCGCCTGATGCGGGGCAGTGCGCTCTATCTGCGCGTCGGGCTGCTGATCCTTGCCGGGGTCGCTCTGCTGGTGGCGCTGATCTGGTTCCTGGGTGGCGGCGAGATCCGGCACGGCACGTTGTTCGAATCGTATTTCAGCGAATCGGTGCAGGGCCTGGAGGTCGGCGCGACGGTGAAATATCGCGGCGTCACCATCGGCCGGGTCACCGCTCTCGGTCTGGTCAGCGCGGAGTATGGCACGGGTGAAACGATCGACGTCGAGCGGCAGACCTATCGACTGGTGTTCGTGCGCTATGTGGTGGATACGGCGAAGATCGGCCGCGTGCCGGACACCAAGACAGCCGTGGAACTCGGACTGCGGGCGCGGCTGGCGTCCCAGGGCATAACCGGGCTGAGCTATCTCGAGCTGGATTTCGTCAATCCGGCGCAATACCCGGCACTGGATGTGCCATGGACGCCAAAGGCTCAATACATTCCCTCCATGCCGAGTACGTTCACCCAGGTGCAGGACGCGGCACAGGAGTTTCTGGCCAAGCTCAATCGGGTGGACATCGACGCACTGTCCGCGCAGTTGAACGGCCTGCTAAGCGATCTTCGTGCCGAGATGTCGAGCGGCGATCTGCACAATACTCTGGTCCAGGCGACGGCGGTGCTGCGCACTACCAACGAGGCTATCGCAGCGGCGGATTTGCCGGGCTTGTCTGCTGATCTGAAGCGCACGTCCGCGGCGGTGCGCGACACGGTGCAGGGGGAGCAGATGCGCAAAACGCTGGCCAACGCGGCGCGCGCATCCGAACGGCTGCCGGCACTGATCGCCTCTTTGCAGGCGACAGCGCAGCGTGCCGGCAATGGCACGGCCGATCTGCAGCAAGCGCTTGTGCCGCTGCTGCGGGACCTGGAGGCGACAACGCAGAACCTGCGGGAGCTGACCGATTCGCTGCGGCGTTATCCCGCCGAGGTGCTCAGCTCGCCGCCGCCGCGTGCTACGGAACCCGCGCGATGAGGCGCCGCATGGTGCTTGCCGGTATGGCGGCGTTGGGCGGCTGCTCGGTGCTGCCGCAGACGCCGTATGTGCAGCGGCGCGACTGGCCGCTCGATGTGCGGCGAGATGCGGCGTTGCCGCCGCGACGGCGCGGCCGCGTTCTGCTGGTGCGCAGCGTGCAGGCGGCACCGGGGCTTGGGGCGCGCGGCCTGCAATGGCTGCAGCCCGACGGCAGCGTGCACGTCGACTTCTACGAGCAATGGGCGGTGCCGCCGGCACAGGCGGTGGAGGACGATCTGCGGCAGTGGCTGGCGGATGCGGGACTGTTCAGTGCGGTGGTTGCACCGGGCAGTTTGCTGCATGCCGATTTCGTGCTGGAGGGCGAACTCAACACCTTCATGGCGGATCTCAACACAGGTTCGGCGCGCGCCTCGCTTGCGCTGGTGCTGCTGGATCAGCGTCCCAATCCGACCAAGGTGCTGTTGCAGAAAACCGAGAGTGCGGATGTCAAGCTTGTGGGAACCGAACCTTCGGCAATTGCCGAAGGTTTAAAGGCAGCGCTGGTGAATGTGCTGCGTCAGAGCGAAGCGGATGTAGCGGCCGCGACGCACTGACGCGCGCCGGCACACAGGCTGTGCCCCGGCACACAGTCTGTGCGTGGCAATGAATTCGCGTTCATGTACCGGCATTGCCTTGACATGAGCAAGCCTGACGCGCAACGCTTTGCGTTCAACGGCAAAAGGAGGATGCATAACCAGCATGACTCCACCGGGCAGTTCCCCAGTTGCCGACTGACGTGGCATCGGCGACGAATTTGCAAGACCACGCTTAGCTCGACGATCAGAGTCGGGCGCGGAGTGTTATGAACTCCGCAATTTGACCCCCGTTCAACGCTTCGGCGTACGGGGGTCTTTGCGTTTCAAACGCGCCGTACGTAGGACGGAAGATCGCAGCGCATTCCGCCAACGGTGCATCATCGATCGAGCAGATCGAGCACAAGCTGCCCTACCGTCCCGAAGCTGGGGCGGTGATGGCGAGTGGGGCCCAGACGGCGCAGCGCGGTCACATGGAATACCGTCGCGTAGCCGGCATTGGTGTGCCAGCCATAATCCGGAAAGCGCACGGCCAATCGGGTCATTGCCCTGTCGCGCAATACCTTGGCCACGATGGAGGCGGCCGCGATCGATAGCGACAATCCGTCGCCACCGACCACGCAACGCACCGCACAGTCGAGTGCCGGTGGCTGATTGCCATCGACCAGCGCGAGATCGGGTGGAGCCGGCAGGCGGGCGACGGCGCGGCACATGGCCAGCAACGCCGCGCGCAGGATGTTCAGACGCTCGATCTCCGCCACCGAGGCGGCACCGACGCCGATCTCGGCTCGCCCGGATAGCCGCAGCGCCTGGAACGCGACCAACCGCTGCTCCGCCGACAGCTTTTTCGAATCGTCGAGCAAGCCGGCAAGCCGTCGCGGCACACCGGTGGGAAACACCACCGCGGCGGCGACCACCGGGCCGGCCAGCGGCCCGCGCCCTGCCTCGTCCACACCGGCCACGCGGCCGCCAGCACGCTTTTCCAGCAAAAAGTTCGGCACGGCCAGGTGAATAACAGGCCGCCAGGAGTCGGGCCAGAATTTGCTGAAGCAAATTAACGGTGGATGGAAATGCTGCCCGCGAATCTCACCCGCAAGCTGGCGCATTGGACGTCTTTAACAGACAGCCCGAACTGGCCGCGGCGGTTGCCGCCGCGGCGATTTCATTCCTCTTCGCCGAGGTTCGGCTGTCAAATGAGTGACGAGACTGCGCACCTTCGGCGAGCCCGCGCGATAGGCCGGGCTGACGGCGTGCAGCGCGCCGCCTGCCGGAGTGTAGTCTGGCAGCAGTCTGGTCAGGCGACCTTTGGCGATATCTTCCTCGACCAGGTATCCTGCGCACAGCAAGATCCCGGCCCCGGCACGGGCTGCATCACAACGCAGCATGGCGTTGTTCACCTGTAGCCTGCCGAAGATCGCTACCTCCGTATCTCCGTCCGGCCCGCTGAATTGCCAGGTCGCCCCGAGCGTGTCCGCGCTGATGATACAGTGGTGCCCGCTGAGTTCGCCGGGAACGAGGGGCACGCCATGGCTGGCCAGATAGGCCGGCGCGGCGCAAACCACGTAATCCAGCGGCATCAGGCGCCAGGCGACCAGACCCCCTCCCTCGGTTGGCCCGGTGCGGATCGCGAGGTCGTAGCCCTCCTCGATCAGATCGACCGATCGATCGGATAGTTCCACGTGCAAGGACAGTTCGGGGTACTGTTTCAGGAAATCCACCACCAGCGGCCCCAGCCGTGTGCTGCCGAACACCACCGGCGCGGTCATCCGCAGGCTGCCTCGGACCGGCGCCTCGGGTTTCGCCGAACAGCGCGCCGATTCCATGTCCTCAAGTATGCGCGAGCATTGGACATAGAAGCTCTCGCCGGCCTCGGTCAGGGCCACGCGCCGAGTCGTCCGGTGCAGCAGGCGGGCGCCGAGCCAATCCTCGAGTGTTTGCACATGCTTGCTTGCCGTGGCCTGGGAGATGCCAAGCTCGCGCGCCGCCCCGGAGAAGCTCCGTCTGGAGGCCACTTTGGCAAATACCGTCATGCTCGTCAGCCGGTCCACATCAACCACCTATCGG
Organism: uncultured Alphaproteobacteria bacterium; assembly: GCA_963790445.1. Classification (GTDB taxonomy): domain Bacteria; phylum Pseudomonadota; class Alphaproteobacteria; order Acetobacterales; family Acetobacteraceae; genus JAMXLO01. The sequence goes on from CAWBON010000018.1 coordinate 676,812, forward strand.
GACGCAAAGGTCCCGCCCTACGATTGGCCAGCAATTGATCATTTAAAATGCTAACGAATAGTTCAAGAGTTTGCATCCAGTTCTTTTCGCAATGGTTTCAAAAGTCCCTCGGGTATGCAGTTGTTGGCCTCGCGTTCTCGTGTGGGGACCGCTGGAAGGGCGCAGTGTTCAGATGAGGTGCCGTGCAGGGAAGCCTCGAATGGACATTCGTGCGCCACAGTGGGCGGTGAGTCCATTGCCGTGCGGGTGGGCTGGTGGGCCGGCATTCGCTGACCGGTCGGCCCGAGCTACAACTCTGGCATCCCTGTCATCGCGAGCAGCGCGGCGACGCGGCAATCTCCATCGAAGTGCCCCACCCACCCGAGATTGCTTCGCTCCGCTCGCAACGACAACAAAAGCGCGTCGTTATCGCGTTCACCCGATTGCCCGACGTGATGCGCAGCTTCACACGCGCAGCGGCAACGGTTGTTCACCCAGCATGTCCGCGAGGATGACGCTCCGCACTTCGTCGAGATCGAGGTGATGCGTTTCGATCATCGGCGCAGCGTCGGCAAGGATCGCGTCGACGTCCTGCATCAGCTTGAGCCGCTTGAACAGGTCAGGGCGGGCAAGGCCCATGCTTTCGCCGACCAGCTCGAGGAAGTTCACCACCTCGAACGGCCAGTCGCGCTCGTGCGAACAAAGCTCGCGATGACACGCGTGGTAGATGCCCGCCAAGGTCGTGACACCGGCATCCGCCGCCGCCTGTAGCTGGCCCTGATGAATTTGCCGCTTATATTCCGGTACCGGGTTCAACGTGTTGCACATCCAGCCGATTCGCGGCTGCTCCAGATCGACGAAGTCGAGACCGGGGATCGCCAGCAGGATGCTGCGCGCGGCGTCGGTGATACCCGGCACGCCAGGATGCTCGTGCAGCCCGACGCGCTTGTTGACCGGATGCACCAGCAGAGGACGCAGCGCATCGAGCCGCGCGGCGAGAAACAGCAGGAACGGCTCCAGCTCCAGCCTCGAGTCGGTCTTGCCCGGGACGACAACCTCGCCAAGCTGCACCTGGCATGATGGGCACCAGGACAGGACACGATTGCCGGCGCTCGCCAGGCGATCGATGGTGCGATAGGCGATGCGGCCGGATGTCGCGAGATCGCCGGCACGGAATTGCAGCACGCCGCAGCAATGCGACGGTCCGCCCATGACGCGATAGCGGATGCCGAGAGCATCCATGATGTCGAAGCAGAGCAGCGCGATGTGTGGCGTCTTCAGCAAATTGCAGCCGGTGTAGAACACCACGTCCTGTGCTTCGTCGCTGTCTTCCTCGGGACGGAAGCGTGCCAGCAGATCGGGTGGCAGTTGCAGCCGCGACAGCACGCGCACGCCGGTCGTCATGCCGGTGAAGCGGGTGAACCCGATGCGCCGACGATCCGCCGATCCGGCCCGCTTCTCCTTGGCGAAACGCGCCATCGCGAGCATGAAGCGCGGATTCACGCCGTACTGGCACGCCGGAATGCAATGGCCACTGCCGGTGCACACTGCTGCCCAGCGCGCGGAGGCCTCGTGGTTGTCGTCGCCGCGCAGGATCGCCAGTACACCAGACGCGAGTGCCGAAGAGTCACTGGCATCGATGCCTGCGGGCCCCGGCATCGGGCATACCTCGACGCAGGCGCCGCACGCAGTGCAGCGTTCCAGGATGTCCGCCACGCGCATCTCCAGGGCCTGCTCGAACGACGATTCCATCGGCATCTCCCGCTGCTGTCGCGCGCTGCTCATGACGTGCAACTCGTCACGCTACGCTGGTCATTGCGAGACGCTGGTCATGGCGACAAAGCGACGCGCAACCGGTGTGAGCCTGCTGCGTTGCCAGGCCGCTGGCAATGACAGGGGCATGGCGACCCTTCGTTGCCGAGATCATCGCGTCAAAGCGACTGCAAGATGGCGGGTTGTTCCACCCGGCCAGGCGAATGTGCCACCGGCACCGGCAGCACCTCGGGCCAGCGCCACTGGCCATCGGCGAACAGCAGTCGCATATCGTCAATGTCGCAATGGAACGGCGGTCCACCCGCCACGCCGGTCTGCATGAACAGAACGAACAATTTGCCGCCCGGTCGCAGCCACCGATGCAGGCGCGCCGCGTAATCCGGCAACATGGCCTGTGGCAACGCGCACAGGCAGGTCTGGTCGTAGATTGCGTCGAACGGCGCATCCGGGTTCCAGGTGAACAGGTCGGACTGCACAACCTGCGCCGCGACATGCAGTCGCTCCAGACGAGCCCGCTGCGCGGCAACCGCACTGGCGGCCGCGTCCACCACGGTGACGTCGAAACCGGCTTCCGCCAGGGCCACGGGTTCGACACTGCGTCCGCCGCCGGGGACCAGGATGCGGCACGGCGCCAGTTCGCCCGCTTCGCGCCAGGCGAGAAAAGCGGGGTTGATGCCAGGGCGCTCCCACCCGGTATTGCCGGCTCGATAACGGCTTTCCCAGTCGATCGCCTGCGTTTCGGTCATGGTTCGTCGCTCAGCAGTTCGCCGGCGGCGCGCACCCGTTCGCCGGCGGCACGGCGGCGCAGCAGTTCGCCCTGACGTTCACTCCACAGCAGGATGTCGGTGTCGGTGTCGGTCATGCCACCGCCTCCGTCAGCGCCATCCACCGGAGCAGTCGCGGAGCAAGCGTCGCCTCGCCGCAGGTCAGCGTGTCGCGCATTGCGTCGATCCGCAGCACCGCCAGTCCCGACTGGTCGCGGCCGGAGCGCATCGTTCCGACCTCTGTCGCGCCGCGCAACACCGGCGTGCCTGGCAGCGGCAAGCTGCCCGTTACCGCCACCGGAATCAGGCGGCGCTTGATCAGGCCGCGGTACTTGGTGCGCGCGGTCAATTCCTGACCCATGTAGCAGCCCTTGCTCCAGGACACGCCGTTCAGTTCATCGAATCCGGCCTCCAGCAGTACGGTCTTTTCCGGTTCCAGGTCGCGCGAGCCGTCGGGCAGGCCGAGAGCCAGCCGGTGACGATCCCAATCCACCTCCGATGCGGTGGTTGGCAGCGGCGTGGCGGACAGCAATCGCCAGCCAGCCTCGGGCAGCCGAGGGTCGGGGGCGATGATCGCCTGCGCTGTGGGTGCGTCGGTCCACGCGGCATAAACGGAAAATTCCTCGGCAGCGCGCAACGTGACCTTGGCTCGCAGGCGGAAGCGTGACAGGCGTTGCAGCAACAGCGGCATCTGGGCGCGTTCGCAATCCAGCAGCAGGCGGTCGCCGTCGGCCAGGATGAAGAAATCGGCCAGCCACTTGCCCTGCGGCGTCAGCAATGCCGCCCAGACCGCACGACCGGGAACCGCCTGCGCTACATCGTTGGATACCAGGCCCTGCAGGAAGGTTTCCCGGTCCTCTCCACCGACTTCGATCACGCCCCGTTCGGGCAATGCTGCCAGCCGCGTCATGCGTGGAAGAGTGGGCTTTGGCGCGGCGACCCGCAAGAAGTGTGTGGAAGCACAACCTGTCATTACGATCACTGTACCGGCTGGCACCGACCCGTTCCCTGACGGAAACCGGTTTCAATGGGCGCATGGCGCGGTGCAGCAAAACGGCGATCTCCGTCCCATTGTGCAACGCCCCCTCCCCCTGCGTCGTCCGCTTCGTGGTCCGAGCCCACGAGGACTGTGGAAGCACCGCTCGCAATGACGACGCTCGCTGATCTAGACACGCAGCGACATGAAGATCGCACAGGTGATGGCCGGTTCGCCGGCCGGCGGGGCAGAGCTGTTCTTCGAGCGGCTGACCATCGCACTGGCACAGGCAGGCGAGACCGTCCTGCCGGTGATCCGGCGCAATGCGGCGCGCGCAGAACGGCTGACAAGCGCAGGATCAACCCCCGTACAGCTCGGTTTTGGCGGACCGTTCGACCTGCTGACCGGCCCACGGCTGCATGCGGCCCTGCGACGTTTCGCACCGCGCGTCACGGTGGCCTGGATGAACCGCGCGGCACACTTCACGCCGCGCGGCGACTGGGTGCTCGCGGGGCGGCTCGGCGGCTACTACGACCTGCGCCACTACCGGCACTGTGACCACCTGATCGGCAATACCCGCGGGATCGTCGACTGGATCACGCGCCAGGGCTGGCCCGCGGCGCGGGCGCATCACCTACCCAACTTCGCGCCGGATATGGCGAACGCCATACCGGCATCCCTCCCCGTGCCCGCATGGCGTCCGGATCATCCTTGCCCTGGGCAGGCTGCATCGCAACAAGGCGTTCGACGTACTGGTCCGCGCCATGCCGGCAGTCTCCGGCGTGCATGCGGTGATCGCCGGCGAGGGTCCGGAACGCGCCGCCTTGCTGGACATTGCCCGCCGCGAGGGGGTCGCCGATCGGCTGCACCTGCCCGGTTGGCGCAGCGACACAGCGGAGTTGCTCGCCGCTGCCGATCTGCTGGTCTGTCCGTCCCGCGTCGAGCCGCTGGGGAACGTGGTGATCGAGGCCTGGTCCGCACGCCGTCCGGTGGTCGCCGCCGCTTCGGATGGCCCGCGAGAGCTGATTACGCCCGGGCGCGACGGGCTGCTGGTGCCGCCGGAGGACCCGAAAGCGCTGGCCAGCGCCATCGCCGGCGTGCTGGATAGTCCCGGTCATGCGGCGGCGCTGGCAGAAGCGGGCCGCCTCCGCTACGAAGCGGCGTACGCCGAGGCGCCCGTGGTGGCGCGCTGGCGGCAGTTTCTTGCCACCGTGGAGAAGCCCTGAATGTGCGGCATTGCCGGCCTGATCCTGTCCTCCGGGGCGCCCCCGCCCGACCCTGCAACCTTGTCGCGGTTGATCGATTCACTGGCGCATCGTGGACCCGACGGCACCGGTCACGCCGTCGTCGGTCGGGTCGCCCTGGTGCACAACCGGCTGTCGATCATCGACCTGGTGACCGGCGACCAGCCACTGTTCGCCGGCCCCGCCACACTGGTCTGCAACGGCGAGATCTATAATTACCGCGAGTTGCGTGTCGCGATGCCGGAGGTGAACTTCGCTACCAACAGCGACTGCGAGCCGCCGCTGCATCTGTGGCTGAAGGAGGGCGCGGACTATGCGCAGCACCTGCGCGGCATGTATGCCATCGCCATCCATGAACGCATGCAACGCACGGTGACGCTGACGCGCGATCCGTTCGGCATCAAGCCGCTGTATATCGCGCAGGTCGCCGGCGGCCTGGCATTCGCGTCCGAACCGCAGGCGCTGCTGGAGGCCGGGTTGGTGGCACGCACAGTGCGGCCGGCCGCGCGCGAAGAGCTTTTGCAGCTGCAATTCACCACCGGCACCGAGACGATCTTCGAAGGCATCCAGCGCCTGCTGCCTGGCGAGACGCTGACCTGTGCCGATGGCCACGTGCTGGATCGGCGCCGTGTGTCGCATATTCCTGAGGGTGGGCCGGAGAACATCGACGAGGATGCGGCGCTGGCACGGCTGGACCGCGCGCTGGAGGAAAGCGTCGATCTGCATCAGCGCAGCGACGTGCCGTACGGCATGTTCCTGTCGGGAGGCATCGACAGTTCCACACTGCTTGCACTGATGGCGCGGCTGAACAGTCAGCCGGTGCTGGCGTTCACCGCCGGGTTCGATGCGCCAGGCGCGGCCGACGAACGCGAGCACGCCGCGACAGTTGCGAAGGCTCTCGGCGCGCACCACGAGACGATCGAGATCACCGAAAAGATGGTCTGGCGGCATCTGCCCGAGATCGTCGGCTGCATGGACGACCCGGCGGCGGATTACGCGATCATTCCGACATGGTTCCTGGCACAGCGCGCGCGGCAGGACGTGAAGGTGGTACTGAGCGGTGAAGGCGGCGACGAGATCTTCGCCGGCTATGGGCGCTATCGCAGCGCGATGAAGCCGTGGTGGCTGGGCGGACGGACGATGTGGGCGCGCGGCAGCTTCGATCGCGTGGACGTGCTGCGCTCGCGTTCCACTACCTGGCGTGACGGCATCGCCGCGGCAGAAGCGGAGGCGGCGGAAGGTGGCCGTTCGCGTCTGGCGGCGGCGCAGGCAACCGACATGGCCGATTGGCTGCCGCACGATCTGCTGCTGAAGCTGGATCGCTGCCTGATGGCGCACGCGGTGGAGGGACGCACACCGTTCCTCGATCCTGGCGTGGCGAATGCCGCGTTCCGTTTGCCGGATGGGATGAAATTACGTGCTGGTCTGGGCAAGTGGATCCTGCGCAAGTGGTTGGAGAAGCATCTGCCGATCGCTCGGCCGTTTGCGCCGAAGCAAGGTTTCACCGTGCCGGTCGGCGCGTGGATCAAGGGACAGGGATCGCGACTCGGCCCATTGGTGGCGGCTCAGCCCGGCATTGCGGAAATCGCCGATCCGGCGAAGGTGCGGACGCTGTTCAGCCACATTCACCGCTGGCGCCAGGGTTTCGCCGCATGGAAGCTGCTGTTCTATGCACTGTGGCACCGCCGGCATATTCTCGGGCTGCCGCCGGCGGGCGACGTGTTCGAGACCCTGGCAACGCTATGAGCGATCGCGCGGTGCTGTTGCGGGACATCGGCGTGAATGCCGGCCTGCCCTACGCGACCTATCTGCTGCTGAGTTATGAAGGTGTGCCAACGGTGCAGGCGCTCGCCGCCGGAGCGGTGTTTCCGGTCGCCTCGATCATTTATGGCTTTGTCCGCGAGCGCCGGGTGCAGGCTCTCGGCATGATCGTGCTGGTGGCGACGGTCGCCTCGATCCTCGCCACGCTATATTTCACCAGTCCGTACTTTGTGCTTGCGAAGGGCTCGCTGTTCACCGGTTCGCTTGGTTTGCTGATGCTGGGATCGCTGTTTGCACGTCGTCCGCTGGTGTTCCACTTGGCGAACCTCAGCGCCGATACCGAAGACCGGGCGGAAGCCGAGAGGATGTGGGAGACGGAGCCGCCGCTACCGCCGCCTGATGCGCCGCATCACTGTCGTGTGGGCCGTCGCTCTGCTGTGCGAGGCATCGCTGCGCCTGATCCTGATCCCGCTGCTGCCGATCGCGCTGTTCCTGCCGCTCAGCGAGGCAATGTGGATCTGCTGCATGGCGCTGATGATCGGATGGAGCTGGCGGTACGGCGAGCGCGAGATGGGCCGGATCGATGCGGGATGAGCGCGCACGCTGGTATGGCGGGCGAAGCAAAGCAATCTCGTGCAGCAATGCCCCGAGATTGCTGCACTCCATTCGCAATGACAGGTTGCTGACAGCCTGCGGACAATCAAAACGGCATGGGGAGAAAAAGATGCCCGCACATTTCGATCTGCTGATCCGCAATGGCAACTGTGTGCTGCCCTGGGGCATCGAAGCCACGGACGTCGGAGTACGTGGCGGCCGCATCGCCGCACTCGGCGTTGGATCGGGCGCGACCGCTGACGCGACGATCGATGCCAATGGCCTGCACGTGCTGCCCGGCCTGATCGATCCGCACGTGCATCTGCGCGATCCCGGCGACAAGGCGGTGGAAAGCATCCCGACCGGCACCCGGGCCGCAGTGTTGGGTGGACTTGCGGCCGTGTTCGACATGCCGAACACATCGCCCTCTATCACCGATGCCGAACGCCTCGCCTGGAAGCAGGAGTACGTCGAGCGCGAATCATGGTGCGACATCGGGCTATACGTTGGTGGCACCAAGCAGAACATTCCGGAGCTCGCATCGTTGGAACTGGGCCGCGGAGTGTGTGGGATCAAGATCTTTGCCGGCAGTTCCACCGGCGACCTGATGGTGGAAGACGATGAACATCTGGAACGCGTGATGCGGTCGGGACGCCGACGCATCGCGTATCACTCCGAGGATGAATACCGGTTGCAGGATCGCCGCCGCCTGTTCAAGTCTGGCGATCCCTATTCCAGCCATATGGAATGGCGCGACGAGGAGACGGCGTTTCTCGGCACGCGTCGCCTGATGGCGCTGGCACGCGCGACCCGGCGGCCGGCGCATATACTGCACGTATCTACAGCCGAGGAGCTGGATTACCTCAAGGATTTTCGTGACATTGCCACCTGCGAGGTGCTGGTGAATCACCTGACGCAGGTGGCGCCGGATTGCTACGACAAGCTGAAGGGCTTCGGCGTGATGAATCCGCCGATCCGCGGGCCGCGTCATCTGGAGGCGGGCTGGCGCGCAATCAACGACGGCACGGTGGACACGATCGGCTCTGACCACGCGCCGCATGCACGCGACAAGAAACTGCTGCCCTGGCCGGATTGTCCCGCCGGGCTGACGGGCGTGCAGACCTTGGTGCCGGTCATGCTGAACCATGTGAATGCCGGCCGGCTTTCGCTGATGCGCATGGTCGATCTGATGTGCGCGGGGCCGGCGCGGGTCTATGGCGTGGTTGGCAAGGGTCGCTTGGCCGCGGGCTACGATGCGGACTTTACGCTGGTTGACCTGAAGCGCCGCCGCCGCATCGAGGAATCCTGGATCGAATCGCCGTGTGGATGGACGCCGTTCGCCGGCATGGACATCACCGGCTGGCCGATCGCTACAATCGTGCGCGGCCAGACGGTGATGCGCGAAGACGAGGTACTGGGGTCGCCTGTCGGACGGCTGGTACGCTACGTGGGCTGACTGCCGTGCAATGACAGTTACGCCGCTGCACGCACTGGTTGCGTCGACGCGGCCTTGATCAGATCGGCGCCCTTCTCCGCGATCATGATGACCGCGGCATTGGTGTTGCCGGATACCAGTGTCGGCATGATAGACGCATCGATCACCCGCAGTCCCGCGATTCCGTGCACGCGCAGTTCATCATCCACCACCGCCATCGGATCGTGACCCATCTTGCATGTGCCGGTGACATGATACGTGGTCTGTCCATTCATGCGCGCGAAATCCAGCCACTCCTCGTCCGTCTGCACTTTATCGCCGGGATTCATCTCGAACGCGCGGTACTTGTCCATCACCGCGTTGTTGATGATGCGACGGCCGATCTTCATCCCAGCCACCACCGTCTGACGATCCAGTTCCTCGGCCAGGAAATTCGGCCGGATCGCGGGCGCTGCCAGCGGGTCGGGAGACTTCGCATGGATAGACCCGCGCGATTCCGGTCGGCACTGATAGATCGTCAAGGTCATGCCGGGCTGGCGATCCAGAACGCGGGTCTGCGCGGTCGCGTAGCTTGCGTGCGCGAAATGGTACTGCACGTCGGGTTGCACCAGTTCCGGCCGCGTCCTGACAAAGCCATAGACGATGCCAGCGGTAAATGTCAGCACGCCGCGGTGCTGCGTATAGTATTTGATGATCTCCTTGGCGAATGCCAGGCCGCGCGTCTGCTCGTTGAGCGTGATCGGCAGCTTCACCCGCCAGTTCATGCGCGGCGCGAAGTGGTCGCGGTAGTTCTCGCCGACACCACGCAACTCGTGCTTCACCTCGATGCCAAGCGATTGCAGCAGTTCGGGCTGGCCGATCCCGGATAGTTCCAGCACCTGCGGCGACTTTACCGCACCCGCGGCAAGTATGACCTCACTGCCGCAGCGTGCCTGGTGCGTCTGGCCGTGCTGGCGGTACTCCACACCCACCGCGCGCTTGCCTTCGAGCAGGATCCGCGTGGTATGGGCCTCGGTCTCGACGCGCAGGTTCGCGCGGCCGCGCGCCGGATCGAGGAAGCCGCGCGCGGTAGACCATCGCCTGCCATTCTTCTGGGTGACCTGATAATAGCCGAAGCCTTCCTGCTTGCCGTTGTTGTAGTCCGGATTGCGCGGATAGCCCTCGGCGGCGGCCGCGTCGATGAACGCATCAGGCAATTCGGCGCGTTCGACCATGTTGGCAACGTTCAGCAGACCGCCGCGACCACGCGTTTCGTCGCCACCAGGTTCGAAGTGTTCCGACTTGCGGAAATACGGCAGCACCAATTCATACGACCAGCCGCGATTGCCGAACTGCGCCCACGTATCGTAGTCGAGCGGGTTGCCGCGGACATACAGCATGCCGTTGATCGAGCTCGATCCGCCGAGTGTCTTGCCGCGCGGGATGGGGATGGAGCGACCCTTGACGTTGTCCTCGGGCTCGGTGGCGAAATTCCAGTTGTAACGCTCGCTGTTGAGCAGTTTGGTGAAGCCGACCGGGATGGCGATCCACATGGAATCATCCTTGGGGCCGGCCTCCAGCAACAGCACCTTGTTGCGCGGGTTTTCGCTCAGCCGGTGGGCCAGCACACAGCCCGCTGATCCGGCTCCGATGATGATGTAGTCGTAATCCGCCATTTCCGTTCCCCCTCTTGTTGCACATGCTACAGGCTGACGCCGCTTGCCTCAACACGATGCCTGGGTGAGGATGCGACGGGGAACACGAAACGTTGCGCTTTTCGATCTACAGTTTGATGCGCCATGCGCTGGGTGGGGCCGCCTGGCCGGAGCAATGGCGTTCGCCCGAGCCACGCGCAAGCTATGACGTCGTGATCATTGGCGCCGGCGGCCATGGTTTGGCCACAGCATATTACCTCGCCAGGCAACACGGCGTGCGTAATGTCGCGGTGTTGGAGCGTGGCTGGCTCGGTGGCGGCAACACCGGGCGCAACACCACCATCATCCGTTCGAACTACCTGTGGGACGAGAGTGCGGCGCTGTACGAACATGCGCTCAAGCTGTGGGAAGGCCTGTCGCAGGAGCTGAACTACAACGTCATGTACTCGCCGCGTGGCGTGATGATGCTGGCGCATTCGCTGCACGATGTGCAGGTGTTCAAGCGTCACGTGCACGCCAACCGGCTGAACGGCATCGACAACGAATGGCTGACGCCAGAACTGGCGAAGCGCTTCTGTCCGCCGCTAAACATTTCGACCGAGTTGCGTCATCCGATCCTGGGCGCCGCGCTGCAACGCCGAGGCGGCGTGGCGCGGCATGATGCGGTGGCCTGGGGCTATGCGCGCGGTGCGAGCGCGCTTGGTGTCGATATCATCCAGAACTGCGAGGTGACCGCGATCAGCCGAGCGCCGTCCGGAGCGGTGAACGCGGTGGACACGACACGCGGGCGAATTGCGGCGAAAAAGATTGCGGTGGTTGCGGCGGGCCATACCAGCGTGGTGATGGCGATGGCCGGCGTGCGCATGCCGCTGGAAAGCTATCCGTTGCAGGCGCTGGTGTCGGAGCCGATAAAGCCGGTGCTGCCCTGCGTGGTGATGTCCAACGGCATCCACGCCTACATTTCGCAGTCGGACAAAGGAGAATTGGTGATTGGCGCCGGCACCGATGCCTACGTGTCGTACAGCCAGGCGGGCGGGCTGCACATTTCCGCACACACGCTGGAGGCGATCTGCGAACTGTTTCCGACGTTCCGCCGCCTGCGCATGCTGCGCAACTGGGGCGGCATTGTCGATGTCACGCCGGATCGGTCACCGATCATTGGTCTGACGCCGGTGCCGGGACTGTTCGTGAATTGCGGCTGGGGTACCGGCGGGTTCAAGGCGACACCAGGGTCGGGTCATGTATTCGCCGCGACGATCGCGCACAATGCGCCGCATCCGATCGCGGCACCTTTTACGCTGGACCGATTCCGTACCGGACGCCTGATCGACGAAGCCGCGGCCGCGGCGGTGGCGCACTGATGCTGCTGATCGCCTGTCCCTGGTGCGGCACGCGGCCGGAAAACGAATTCCATTACGGTGGCGAGGCGCACATTGCGCGTCCGCGCGATCCGGGGCTGTTGGACGATGCGGCGTGGGCCGAAATCCTCTACATGCGCAGCAATCCGAAAGGTGTACACTACGAACGCTGGCGCCACATCCATGGTTGCGGGCAATTCTTCAACTGCGTGCGCGATACGGTCAGCGATCGCATCCTGGCGACCTACAAGCCCGGCGAGCCAAGACCGGATACGTCCACTCAATGACGGACACGTTCCGCACGCCGGAAGGCGGTCGCATCGATCGCGCCCGGCCCCTGTCATTCAGTTTCGACGGCAAGCAATTCACTGGCTGCCAGGGTGACACACTCGCCTCGGCACTGCTGGCAAATGGTGTGCATCTGGTTGGCCGATCGTTCAAGTATCATCGACCACGCGGAATTCTGTCCGCTGGATCGGAGGAGCCCAACGCGCTGGTGAGTATTGATCGTGGACCCGGCCGCGTCACACCCAACCTACGCGCAACGCAGCTCGAATTATATGACGGGATGCAGGCACACAGCCAGAACCGCTTTCCCTCACTGGGCGTTCGATGTCGGCGCCGTCAGCAACGCAATCGGCTCACTGCTTCCGGCGGGCTTCTACTACAAGACCTTCATGTGGCCACGCGCATTCTGGCGCCATCTGTATGAGCCTTCCATCCGCGCCGCTGCCGGGCTGGGACATGCGCCAGTCTCGCCAGATCCCGACGGTATTCGCAGCATTATGCGCATTGCGATGTGTTGATTATCGGCGCGGGACCATCCGGTCTCGCGGCAGCGCTTGCCGCATCGGCGCGTGGCGCACGCGTCGTGCTATGTGATGAGCAGGCAGAGCTGGGCGGATCACTGCTGGCTGAGACGCAGGCCACGATCGACGGCAAGCCGGCACCGGTTTGGTTATGGGACGCACTGGAAACTCTCCATCAAAATGCGGACGTCACGCTGCTTCCACGGACCACCGCGTTCGGCTGGTTTCCTGATAATCTCATCGGACTGGCAGAGCGCGTCACCGATCATCTGGCGAAACTTGAAGCGCAACTGCCACGCGAGAGGTTGTGGCAGGTGCGCGCGCAGGAGGTGATCATCGCCGCGGGCGCAATCGAGCGGCCACTGGTTTTTTCCGACAACGACCGGCCTGGAGTCATGCTGGCCGATGCCGCACGGCACTATCTTCTGCGATACGGCGTGACGGTCGGCGCACGCGCGGTGATGGTGACCAGCGACGACACCGCCTATGCGGCGGCGACCGCATTGCAACAGGCGGGCGTTGCCATATCCGCGGTTGCCGATCTTCGCCCCCAGGCGAGCAACGCTGCACGCGAATCCGGTCTGGACGTGCGCATCGGCACAGGTGTGGTGGCCACCAGCGGCCGTCTGCGCATAACTCACGCGACATTATCGAGCGGCGAAACCATCGCATGCGACACACTGCTGATGTGCGGCGGTTGGACGCCATCAGTGCATCTGTTCTCGCAATCCCGCGGAAAGCTGCGATTCGACGAGGTGTTGGGGGCTTTCCTGCCGAGTACAGTCGACGCGTAGCGGCACGGTCAGTCGGTGCGTGCAATGGCGCCTTCAGCCTGGCGTCGTGCCTGGAGCAGGGCTACGCCGCCGGCGACAGTGCTGCGCCTACGCATCGGCGGTTTGCCGTCTCCGGTCTGCCTGCCTTCGTGCCATCCGCAACGGTGGAGCAGTCGGTGGCCATGCGCGGCAAGGCATTTGTCGATTTTCAGAATGACGTGACGGTCAAGGATCTGCATATTGCGACGCGAGAAGGCTTTCGCTCGATCGAACATGTCAAACGCTATACCACGACCGGCATGGCGACCGATCAGGGCAAGACATCCAACATGAACACCCTGGCGATCGTGTCGACCATCCTGCGCCAGCCAATTCCCGCAGTCGGACACACGACATTTCGCATGCCGTATACGCCGGTAACGTTTGGTGCCCTTGCCGGCGCCGCGCGTGGCGCACTGTTCGAACCGGTTCGTCAAACTCCGATGCATGATTGGGCCGCGGCGCAGGGCGCTGTGTTCGAAAATGTTGGGACATGGCAGCGCGCGCGCTACTTTCCGCGTAACGGCGAGGATATGCCTGCAGCGGTCGCGCGCGAATGCCGCGCCGTGCGCAATGCCGTCGGCATCTTCGATGCCACCACACTCGGCAAGATCGAGGTGATTGGTCCTGATGCAGTCGAATTCCTCAACCGCCTCTATACCAACAGACTTCAGTCGGCTCGCCGTTGGCCATTGCCGCTACGGCGTGTTGCTGAACGAAGCGGGCTTCGTGATGGACGATGGTGTTGTCGCACGTCTGGCGCCGGATCGCTTCCATGTCACCACGACCACCGGCGGCGCCGCCGGCGTGTTGCATCATATGGAAGATTACCTGCAGACGGAATTTCCCGAACTTCGCGTGTGGCTCACGTCCATCACCGAGCAATGGGCGGTCATCGCAGTGCAGGGACCGATGGCACGCGACGTGATCGCGCCGTTGGTGCGAGGCACCGACATATCGCCCGCAGCGATGCCGCACATGACGGTGCGTGAAGGCCGCATTTGCGATGTTCCGATGCGACTGTTCCGTGTCAGTTTTACCGGCGAACTCGGCTATGAAATCAACGTGCCGGCTGATTACGGGCACGCCGTCTGGGATGCGGTATTCGGCGTCGGCATGCGATATGGCATCACGCCGTACGGTACGGAGACAATGCACGTGCTGCGCGCCGAGAAGGGCTACATTGTCGTCGGACAGGAGACGGACGGCACCGTGATCCCCGCCGACCTTGGTCTCGATTGGGCGATTGGCAAATCGAAAGCGGATTTCGTCGGCAAGCGATCGCTGATGCGCCCCGACATGCTGCGCACAGATCGCAAGCAGCTTGTGGGGCTGCTGGCGCCAGACATGCTGGAAGAGGGCGCGCAGATCGTCGCAAACGCAAATTCTCCTGTTCCGATGGCGATGCTTGGCCACATTACATCGGCCTACTGGAGCGGGGCGCTGCGGCCGCCCGATCGCGTTGGGGCTGGTGGCCGGTGGCCGGGCGCGGTTTGGTCAGACGCTGTATGTACCGATGCCCGACCGTACCATCGCCGTGCGTGTGACGGATCCGATGTTCTACGATTCGAAGAGGCAAGCGGCTGCATGGTTGAACGCACTCATCCTTTGGCCGCGCTGGCGTCCGCGTCGCCCGATTGCGATGCCGTGCGACTGGCCGCGCTGCCGCCGGCAACGCGCCTGATAATAAGGGGCGGCGCGACGGCCATCGCGTCTATCGGCATGGAGTTGCCCGCACCTGCCGGCGCGGTAAAGTTTGGCGAGCGGGCGCTGCTGTGGCTTGGCCCGGAGGAATTTCTGCTGTTGGCGCCCGATGACCTCATGCCGGCAATTGATACCGCCTGTGTCGTCGACGTATCGCATCGCAATACCGCATTGTCTGTCTCGGGCCCACGCGCCGGCTGGGCAATCAATGCATTCTGTGCGCTTGACCTGCATCCTTCCGCTTTCGCAGTCGGCATGTGCACGCGCACCGTGCTTGGCAAGGCGGAAATCGTACTCTGGCGCACCGCCGCGGAGACGTTCCACATAGAGGTGGCACGTTCGTTCGCGCCCTATGTCTGGAACTGCCTGGATGAAGCGCGGCGCGAGTTTTTCGCCTGACACCGCCTGTGCTAGGCTCTTCAACAAATCCAGGCACTGGAGGAAACCATGGACTTCAAAGGCAAGGTCGCATTGATCACCGGCGCCGGCAATGGCATCGGCCGTGCCACTGCCGTCGGTTTTGCACGTGACGGCGCCAGGGTCGTCGTGGTGGACCGTGACACCGCAGGAGGCGAAGGCACAGTCGGGCATCATTCGCCAGCAGGGTGGTGATGCACTGTTCGTCGCCGCCGACGTGACGAAATCCGCCGATGTGCAGGCCTATGTGAAAGCCGCACTCGATGCCTACGGGACGATCGACTGCTTCCACAACAACGCCGGCATCGAGGGCAACGTTGCCCCGACGGCGGAATACGACGAGGCGATGTTCGATGCGGTGATGAGCGTCAATGTGAAGGGCGTGTTCCTTGGTCTTCGACACGTTCTGCCGGTGATGCTGAAGCAGCAGCGCGGGGCGATCGTGAACACCGCTTCGGTCGCTGGTCTCGTCGCTTCGCCGGGCATGTCGGCCTATGTCGCCTCCAAGCACGCGGTGATCGGATTGACCAAGACCGCGGCGGGTGAAGTGGCGCGCGCCGGGGTGCGAGTGAACGCCGTGTGTCCGGGGCCGATCGACACGCGCATGATCCACTCGCTGGAGTCGATGTTCAACCCCAGTGATCCGGGCAGCGTCGCTGACCGCTACCAATCCAACATTCCAATCGGCCGCTACGGCACGGCAGAAGAAATCGCGAATCTGGTGCTGTTCCTATGTTCCGATCTGGCGAGCAACATCACCGGTGCGCAGTACGTCGCCGACGGTGGCCGCACCGCAACGGGCGGCGCGGTCACCAACAACCTGGTCCGCTAGACACCAGTTCTCGCCTGGTGCAAGGAGAAGCGCGATGATTACCGCCATCGTCCTCTATGACCTGCCGCCCGAGATCGACCGTGAGGCATGCCGGCAGCATTTCCTCAAGATCGCACCAGACTTTCTCGGCGTGCCGGGATTCATTCGCAAACAGTTCATTCATGCTGTCGACGGTAGGCGTTGCCGGCGGCTCGTATATCTGGAAGGACCTGGATGCGGCGAAGGCATTCTACAACGGTCCGTGGCTTGAAGGCATTCGACGTCGCTATGGCTGCGAACCTCGGATAAGCTATTTCGAGACGTTCGCGATCGCTGATCAAAGCACCGAATTCGCCGGCGCGCCGTTGGACTGATGCAAATGATCAAGAGCATTCGCACAGCAACATTGGACATCGGCTACCTGGAAAGCGGACCGGCCGACGGTCCCGCGGTTATTCTGTTGCACGGATTTCCCGACGACGTGCATGCCTATGACGGCGTGGCACCGCTGCTTGCCGCGGATGGATGTCATGTGCTGGTGCCATGGTTGCGCGGCTATGGGCCGACACGATTTCTCGATCCGGCCACGCCGCGATCCGGCCAGCAGGCCGCCCTCGGCGCCGACCTGCGCGACTTCATGGATGCACTCGGCATTCAGCAGGCGACACTGGCCGGTTACGACTGGGGCGGACGCGCCGCATGCATCGTCGCAGCGCTCTGGCCAGAGCGCGTGCGCGGTCTGGTTTCCGTCACCGGTTACAACATCCAGAACATTGCGGCGTCCGGCAATCCCGCGTCGGCTGATGCCGAATATTGTCATTGGTACCAATGGTATTTCCATACCGAGCGGGGACGCGCCGGGCTGACGCAGAACCGCCACGACATTTGCCGTCTGCTGTGGAAGCTATGGTCGCCCAACTGGCACTTCGACGATGCCACTTACCAGCGCACGGGTGAAAGTTTCGAAATCCCTGACTTCGTCGATGTGGTGATCCAGTCCTATCGCCACCGCTATGGCAATGCGCCTGGCGATCCGGCACTTGAACCAATCGAGCAACGTCTTGCCGAACAACCGAAGATCACTGTGCCCACGATTGTGCTGCACGGCGCCGCCGACGGTGTCGGTCCGCCGGAAAACTCGCGGCAGCACGCGCGCCATTTCACATCGCGTTATGAACGCCGCGTGATTCCGGTTGCGGGCCATTTCCTGCCAAACGAGAAACCGGAAGCCGTAGTGCAGGCGATCCGCGAGTTGATGCGCTGATATTCATGAGCGATTGAGGCTGGGCATTCATGCCGATGCGATGCTGCCAGCGGGTCGCCGCTCCCCGCTGTCGTAGCCCTTGAGCGCGACGCCAAGGCCGCACACACTGTTCCCCCCGAGGAAACGTCGCGTAAAGCGCGGGAGGAACCGCATGGCTGAAACCAGCGCCTATCTGGTCGGGCTCGACAGGAACCAGGCCAACTACACGCCGCTTACGCCGCTCACGTTCATCGAGCGTGCCGCCTACGTGCATCCTGATCATCCGTCCGTTGTGCATGGCGAGCAGCGCTTCACCTGGCGTGAGACCTATGCGCGCTGTCGCCGGCTCGCGTCCGCGCTGGAGCGTCGCGGCATCGGCCGGAATGACACCGTAGCGGTGATGGCACCGAACATACCGGCGGTCTACGAGGCGCATTTCGGCGTGCCGATGTGCGGCGCGGTGCTGAATACTCTGAACACGCGGCTGGACGCCGAGACGATTGCGTTCATGCTGCGCCATGGCGATGCGCGCGTGTTGATCACTGACCGCGAGTTCTCCGCGACGATCGAACAGGCACTGACGCTTCTGGATAAGCCGCCGCTGGTGATCGACATCGACGATCCGAGCTACGAAGGTGGCAAGCTGCTAGGAGAGATCGGCTATGAGGCTTTCCTGGCGGAGGGCGATCCGGATTACGAGTGGCAAGGGCCGGCGGATGAATGGGATGCGATCTCGCTGAACTATACGTCCGGCACGACAGGCGACCCGAAGGGGGTCGTGTATCACCACCGCGGCGCCTATCTGAATGCGCTGAGCAACATACTCGACTGGGACATGCCGCAGCACGCGGTGTATCTCTGGACGTTGCCGATGTTCCATTGCAACGGCTGGTGCTTTCCATGGTCGGTCGCTGAACGTGCCGGCACCAGTATCTGTCTGCGCCGTGTCGAAGCGAAGGCGGCACTGGATGCGATTCACGACCACAAGGTGACGCACATGTGCGGTGCGCCGATCGTCTATTCCATGCTGATCAACGCACCGGATGAACTGCGCGCGCGGCATCGACCATCGGATCGCCGGGCAGATCGCCGGCGCAGCACCGCCGGCTGCGATCATCGAAGGGGCAGAGAAGATCGGCATCGAGCTGACACATGTTTACGGGCTGACCGAAACCTACGGTCCCGCTTCGGTTTGCGCCAAGCATGCATCCTGGAGTGCCATGCCGATCGACAAGCGCGCCGAACGCAACGGGCGCCAGGGCGTGCGCGTGCCGATGCAGGAGGCGATGACGGTACTCGATCCGGAGACGATGTCGCCGGTGCCAAGGGATGGCGAGACGATGGGCGAGATCATGTTCCGCGGCAACATCACCATGAAGGGTTATCTGCGGAATCCGAAGGCCAGTGCTGCAGCGTTTCTCGGCGGCTGGCTCCATACCGGCGACCTCGCGGTGATGCAGCCCGATGGCTATGTGAAAATCCGCGACCGTTCGAAGGACATCATCATTTCGGGCGGCGAGAACATTTCGTCGATTGAGGTGGAGGAGACGCTGTATCGCCATCCCGCCGTGCTGAGCGCCGCGGTGGTGGCGCAGCCGGATGAGAAATGGGGCGAGACGCCGTGCGCATTTATCGAACTGAAGCCAGGCGCGAGCGTCAGTGCGGAAGAGTTGCGCGCGTTCTGCCGTGAGCACATGGCGCGATTCAAGGTCCCAAAGAGCTTCGTGTTCCGGGAATTGCCGAAGACCTCGACCGGGAAGATCCAGAAGTTCGTGCTGCGGGACATCGCGAGGTCGGTCAGCGCGATTGAATAGAGCGTGCCTCTGTCATTGCGTGGGATCGATTGGCTACCCCTTCGGGTCCTCGCGTCCGCGTGGTGAACGGCGCAGCAAGCTGTCCACCCGCGCGCGCAGCGCCATTGCGTCGAATGGTGCCCGAACCTTGATATCGTTGTCGAAGTACACGAACACGTCGCGCTTGTGCTTGCGGCCTTTCCCGCCAACCCGGTCGGCATCCGTCGGCTCACTGCCCTTCGCCCATGTTGCTACGCGCGCTGCCCAGGCATCCAGCGCATTCTCGTCGTATCCACTGGCGTACAGCTCTTCCGACCCATGCAGCCGGCAATATACGAAGTCCGATGTCAGATCCATCAGCCGCGGCCATTCGACCGTATCGGCGCAAACCAGCGCCACGTCATATTTGCGCAGCAGATCGATGAACGCACGCGTGCGGAACGATTCATTGCGGATTTCGAATGCGTGTCGCATCGGGCGTTCGGCATCTACCTTCAACCAGGCCCGCGCCTTCAGCCTGCCGTCATGCTTGCGACCATAACGCGCGGCCGCCTTGGTATCATGCGGCAGCAGCTCCAGAAACGCCTCGATCCGCTCCGCATCGAACTGAAAATTCGGTGGGAACTGCCACAGGATCGGCCCCAACTTCGCGCCGAGACGTAACAAGCCGGACGCAATGAAATTCGCCAGTGGCGTTTCCACGTCGCGCAGGCGTCTGATATGCGTGATGAAGCGCGGTGCCTTCACCGCGAACACAAAGCCATCCGGCGCGCGATCCGCCCAATCGCCGAACGAATCGGGCTTTTGCATGCCATAAAACGTGCCGTTGATCTCCAGCGAGTTGAACTGGCTGGTGGTGTATTCCAACTCGCGCTTCTGCGGCAGGCCCTTCGGATAGAAAACGCCGCGCCACGGTGCATAGGTCCAGCCAGAAATGCCAATTCGGACCGTTCCTGCACGCGTCATGCCGACCCCTGACCAGGAGGTGTTCAGCCTCCCGGTAGTTTTACGCTCTCCCAGCCTGAGAGTTTCTCGATCGCGCGACCGATGCGGAACACCATTGGTTCATCAAACGGCCGTCCGACGATCTGTACGCCGATGGGCAGTCCATTCGCGCCGAGACCGGTCGGCACGCTCATGGCGGGATGGCCGGTGACATTGAACGGGATGGTCTGGATCGGCGATGCAGAGGACAACGAATCGGTCGGCTGATCGAATCGCGGCGCCGTATTCAGCGCGGACAGTGTCAGAAGCGCATCGTAGTGCGACAATGCCCGCATTCACTGCATCGGTCAGTTCCCGGCGCGCACGCAGGGCGTGAATGAAGTCGGCAGCCGTGATCGCAGCACCAAGAATGAAGCGTCCCGCGGTAATCTCGCCATAGTCCAGCAGGCGGGTCTGCATATCCGATTCGTGAATCGCGAAGGCCTCCGCCATCATGATCACGCGTCCGACAGCCGAGAAAAGCGCGTAGTCCGGAAGCTTCACATCCTCCACCACCGCGCCCGCTTCGCGCAATTGCGATATCGTTCGGTCGATGCCCGCAGTCACGTCCCACGTGATGGCCGGCGCCGTCGCGAAGAACTCGCGCGGAATGCCGATGCGCAATCCCGCGACGCCCTTCTCCAGGTCGGCGCTGTAGTCCGGCACTGGCACGTCCGCGCTGGCCGTATCTTGCGGATCGTGACCGGCCAACACCTGCAGCGTGATTGCCGAATCTTCCACGCTGCGGCTTAGCGGACCGATGTGATCCAGCGTCCACGACAGTGGGAATACGCCGCGGCGTGATACGCGGCCATAGGTTGGCTTGATCCCGACCGTGCCACACCATGCCGCTGGTCCGCGGATTGATCCGCCGGTGTCGGATCCCATTGCCATGCGCACCATGCGCGCGCCGATCGCGGTGGCTGACCCGGACGACGAACCGCCGGTGATGTGCGCGGGGTTCCACGGATTGCGCGCGGGCGGAAATGGCAAATCGAAGCTTGGGCCGCCGATGGCGAACTCGTGCGTCGCCAGTTTGCCGAGCAGCACGCCGCCGGCGTCGCGCAACCGCGCGGCCGCAACGCTGTCCTCTTTCGGCACGTTGTGCAGACGCAGCTTAGAATGACACGTCGTGCGGATGCCCGCGGTGTCATAGATGTCCTTCAGCGCATAGGGAATGCCGTGGAACGGCCCACGGTCTCGGCCGGACTTCCGTTCTTCGTCCGCACGGCGCGCATCGGCCAGCGCGCGCTCTTCCGTCACCAGCACGAAGGCGTGCAGCGCGCTATCCCGTGCCGCTACACGTGCGAGTGCATCGCGCGCCAGCATCTCGGCGGTAACGTTGCCCGCACGCAACTGGCGACCCATCTCGGCAATGGAAAGATCCTGCGTATCCATCACTTGCCTCCGGTTGGCGTGAGGCGAAACACGTTGGATGGTTCCGATTCCGGTCCGTAACGGCCATGCAGCAACGCGATCTGGCCGCGCAGATCTGCATAGGCGGCTAGCGCCGCATCTCGGCGTTGTGGTGGCACCGTGATACCGGCACGCGACATCAAGC
Organism: uncultured Alphaproteobacteria bacterium; assembly: GCA_963790445.1. GTDB lineage: Bacteria > Pseudomonadota > Alphaproteobacteria > Acetobacterales > Acetobacteraceae > JAMXLO01. Next base: position 698,464 of record CAWBON010000018.1, read on the forward strand.
AGTCGAACTCGGCTGCCAGCGTGTCAGTGGGTGGGGCTTCGGCCATGTCGGCTCCTCATCGGCTGAATCGCACCCCGATTATGCACGCCGCACGCGGGCCGGCTACACTGGCCCGTGAAGGAGGCGACGGGATGCGAACGCAGGTTGGTATCGTCGGGGCTGGTCCGGCCGGATTGCTGCTGTCGCATCTGCTGCATTTGCAGGGTGTCGAGTCCATTGTGCTGGAAGCGCGATCGCGCGAATACGTCGAGAACCGCGTTCGTGCGGGCGTGCTGGAATACGGCACCGAGCAGTTGCTGAACGAATCCGGGGTCGGCGAACGCATGCGGCGCGAGGGCATGTTGCATCCGGGTGTGGTGATGCGCTTCGATCGCGCCGATCACCGCATCGATTTTTCGGAACTCGTCGGCAAACATGTGATGGTCTACAGCCAGCACAAGGTGGTGCAGGATCTGATCGCGGCGCGACTGGCCGCGGATGGACAGATCTTGTTCGAGGCCACCGATGTCAGCGTGCATGACTTCGACACATCGCAGCCGCGCATCCGATATCGGCACGGCGGTGCTGAACATGAAATTGCGTGCGATATCATCGCGGGTTGCGACGGCTTCCATGGCATATGCCGGCCATCGATTCCCGACAATGTCTTGCGTGTGTTCGAGCGTGAGTATCCATTCGGCTGGCTCGGCATTCTGGCGGAAGCGCCGCCTTCAACGGAAGAGAACGTGTATGTCAGCCACGAGCGTGGCTTCGCGCTGCTGGCGATGCGTTCGCCCACTTTGAGCCGGCTGTACATCCAGTGTGCGCCGAATGAAGATATCGCCGCGTGGTCGGACGATCGGATCTGGTCGGAACTGCAAGCGCGGGCCTGCTCGCGATGGTTTCGCGCTGGCGGAGGGGCCGATTTTACAGCGTGGCATCACGCCGATGCGCAGCTTCGTAGCCGAACCAATGCAATGCGGGCGGCTGTTCCTCGCGGGCGACGCTGCGCATATCGTGCCGCCGACAGGGGCGAAGGGTCTCAATCTCGCGGCCGCCGATGTGGCGGTGCTGACACGCGCGATCGCGGCGTTCTATAGGGACGCGGCGACCGACAAGCTGGATGCGTATTCCACGACATGCCTGCGCCGGATCTGGAAGGTGCAGCGGTTCTCCTGGTGGATGACGACGCTGCTGCACCGGTTCTTCGACCACACTCCGTTTGAAAAGCAGATGCAGGCGGCGGAGCTGGACTATGTGTTCAGCTCGCGCGCCGCATCGCTGGCATTGGCAGAAAATTATGTCGGGCTGCCACTGCCTGAATGATCGCCGCTATGCCTCCACCACGCGCTGCGTCTGCACGCCAAGACCGTCCACCGACAGCTTCATCACGTCGCCTGCCCGCAGGAATACCTGCTCCGGCTTTACGCCCTGGCCTACGCCTGGCGGAGTGCCAGTGGCTATCACGTCACCTGGATACAACGTGATGAAGTGGCTGACATAGCTGACCAGCTTGACGACGCCGAAGATCATCGTCTTTGTCGTGCCGTTCTGATAGCGTTTGCCATTTACCTCTGTCCACAGCGCAAGATTTTGCGGATCGCGGACTTCGTCCTTTGTCACCATCCATGGTCCTGTCGGGCCGAACGTGTCGCAGCCTTTGCCCTTGTCCCAGGTGCCCGCGCGTTCAAGCTGGTATTCACGCTCACTGACATCATTGCAGACACAGTAGCCGGCGACGTAGTCCATCGCGTGACTTTCCGGCACATAACTCGCCTTCTTGCCGATGACGATGCCGAGTTCGACCTCCCAGTCGAGCTTCTTCGATCCGCGCGGCATTTTTACATCGTCGTTCGCTCCGCACAGCGCACCGAGCGACTTCAGGAAGATGATCGGCTCCTTCGGCACCGGCATGCCCGCTTCCGCCGCGTGATCGGCGTAGTTGAGCCCGATGCAGATATAGTTCACCGGTCGTGCCACGCAGGATCCCAGCCGCGCCGACGCATCGACCTTCGGCAGCGCAGTTGCATCAAGACCGGCAATCATCTGCAATGCCGAGGCCGACAGAGCGAACCCATCGATATCGCGCACCACCGATGCAAGGCAGCGGATCTGTGCCGTCCCGATCGAGCATCCCGGGCTTCTCGGCGCCCGGCGGACCATAGCGCAGCAGCTTCATGTGTCGATCTCCTCTTAAAGCGTAAGGCCGCCATCTATCACGATTGCCTGCCCCGTGACGAATTGCGCGGCGTCGGACGCAAGATACACGGCGAGTGCGGCGATCTCCTCCGGCGTGCCAAGTCGTCCCATCGGCTGGCGCTCGACGAAAGCCGCGCGGGCGGCTTCCACCGAACCGGCCTGTGCGGCATTTGCTGCGATGCGCTCTTCCAGGCTTGGTGTGTGCACCGTCCCTGGACAGATGCAATTGCACCGGATGTTCTGCTTCACATAGTCGGTCGCCACCGATCTGGTCATGCCGATCACCGCGGCTTTCGTCGCGCTGTAGATGAAGCGGTTTGGCACGCCCTTCAGGCTGCTGGCCACCGACGCCATGTTGATGATCACGCCGCGGCCGCGCGCCAGCATCCCCGGCAGAAACGCCTTCATCGTACGGAACATCGATCGCACGTTCAAATCGAATGCCAACTGCCATTCGTTCTCGGTCGCATCGAGCAAGGTTCCCTGGTGAACTATGCCGGCACAGTTGAACAGTATGTCGACCGGGCCTGCATCGATGGCTGCCTGCGCAATGTCGGCCATATGCAGAACATCCAGCTTGGCGCTATGGATTTTGTCCGACGCGATCCGATGCACCTTCGCCTCGTCCACATCGGTCGCGATGACCCGCGCACCCTCGGCCGCGAATGCCAGCGCTGTTTCGCGGCCGATACCCTGACCCGCGGCGGTGACGAACGCGGTCTTGTCAGCAAGGCGTCCTGGCATGCATACCTCCCTCCTGGATTAGCGCTGGTGGATCAGCCAAACGCTCGGCGGATGCGTCCCCAGTCTTCGATCGAGTGTTCCTGTCCTGGTGGGATGGAGAATACCACCTGCCCGAAGCCTGCGTCCGCCAATGCCGCGATGCGCGCCGTCAGGTCGGATGCGGTGCCGATGAACGAGGTGCGGCGGATCATCTCCGCGGTGATGAAGCGGCGTTCGTCCGGTCGCACGAACATCAGGTGTCCGCGATGATTGGACAGATAATATGCATCCTTCGGCTCGAAGCGTCCGCGCCTGTTCGACATAGCCTGCGACAGCGTCGGTGAACTCCGGCAACATGGCGAGTGGAGCGGGATAGCCGGCCAACGCGGTGTCGGCGGCGCGATGCAGCAACATCGCGGCGCGCGGCGCAGCCAGCGCCATGCCGCGCGGACCATCGGCAGGTTCGCCTTCATCCAGCACTGCGCCGCCGATCCAGGCAATCGCGGACAGGTCTTCATGCGCGCGGCCGGCTTCCTGCCAGGTCGTGCGCATCTGCTGCAACGTGGCAACACCCCGGTCTACGTCAGCAACGTTATCGATCCATCCGGCGCCAAGTTTCGCCGTCAGCTTGCGTGCTCGCGGTCCGGATGCGGCGATGAACAGCGGGATCGGATCATGCGTATTGATCAGGCCAAGCTCGGGGTTCAGCAGGCGGATCGGCCGGCGCTTGCCTTCCAGTTCCATGTCCACCGTCTCGCCGCGCCATAACGCCTGCACGATGCGGATATATTCTTCCATGTCGGCAAGCCTGACCGCACCTAGGCCCATCGTGCGGCGGCCGGTGAATCCTGTGCTGACACCGAACACAATGCGGCCGGGCGCCAGCTTGTTCAGCGACGCGAACGCTGTGGCGGCGACCGGTGCGATGCGGTTGGACGGGATCAGTACGCCGGTGCCCAGCTTGATTCGCGTGGTCTTCATTGCCGCAGCCGCCATGGCAACAAACGGGTCGGCACTGAGCATTTGCGTGTCGAAGAACCACGCGTTGCTGAAACCTAGTTCTTCCGCACGGCGAACAAGGCGCCAGGAGTCAGCGGCAGTTGGGATGGCGATGCCGAATTGCATGAACGTGGCTCAGTGGTTGTTGCGTGATTCGCCGCGCGTTTCGATGACATTCAGATACAGCGTCGCCGGCTCCAGGCACGCGCCGGTGCCCAACTGGCCGACCATGGAACGATAGATTTCCTCCCACGGCGTCATGTTCACCAGTTTCGCCGGCTGCCATGCGGCACGCCGTGCTGCCAGTTCGCCCGCCGGCAGCATCACGTCCACCTTGCGCGTGTTGAGATCGATGCGGATGCGATCACCGGTCTTCAGCAACGCCAGCCCGCCGCCAACCGCGGCTTCTGGTGACACGTTCAGGATCGACGGACTGCCGGACGTACCGGACTGCCGGCCGTCGCCCATGGTGGGCAGCGTATTGATACCGCGCTTCAAAAGTGCAGCCGGTGGCTGCATGTTTACCACCTCGGCGCTGCCGGGATAGCCGACCGGACCGCAATTGCGGATGATCAGCACCGACTGCTCTTCCACGCCGAGGTCGGGATCCTCGATGCGGTGATGGTAGTCCTCCGGACCTTCGAACACGATCGCCTTGCCCTCGAATACGTTCGGACGATCGGGATTGGACAGGAAGCGTTTACGAAATTCCTGGTCGATGACGCTGATCTTCATCACCGCGCTATCGAACAGATTGCCCGACATCACCACGTAGCCCGCGGCTGCCAGTAACGGCTTGTCGTAGGCGCGGATCACCTCGCGATCGCCATCCGGCATGTCGCGCAAGTTCTCCGCCAGTGTGCGTCCGGTGACCGTCATTGCCTCGCCATGCAGCCTGCCAGCCCGCAGCAGTTCCTTCAGCACCGCGGGAACACCGCCAGCGCGATGGAACTTCTCGCCGAGGAACCGGCCCGCCGGCTGCACGTCGCAGAGCAGCGGGATGTCCGGCCCCAGCCTCTGCCAGTCGTCCAGAGAATGCTCCACGCCCATATGGCGCGCGATCGCCACCATGTGGATCGGACAGTTCGACGATGCCCCGAGCGCAGCGGCCGCGACCACCGCGTTTTCGAACGCCTGGCGCGTCATGATGTCGGACGGGCGCAGGTTTTCCTGCACCATCGCCACGATCCGCTTGCCGGTCTCGTACGCCATCCAGCCGCGCTCGCGATACGGTGCGGGAATTGCTGCGCAGCCAGGCAGCGACATGCCGAGCGACTCTGCAAGCGAATTCATCGACGTGGCGGTGCCCATCGTGTTGCAATGACCGACCGACGGTGCCGACGATGACACCATCTGCATGAACTCGTCGTAGCCGATCTTGCCCTCGGCGAAGAGTTTGCGACCCTCCCACACGATCGTGCCTGATCCTGACAAGCGGCCTTGCCACCAGCCGTCCAGCATCGGACCGCCCGACAACACGATCGCCGGAATGTTCACCGTTGCAGCGCCCATCAGGCACGCCGGCGTCGTCTTGTCGCAACCGGTGGTCAGCACCACGCCGTCGATCGGATACCCGTGCAGCACCTCCACCAAACTGAGATACGCCAGGTTGCGATCCAGCGCCGCGGTCGGACGCTTGCCGGTCTCCTGAATCGGATGGATCGGAAATTCCAACGGCACACCGCCGGCGGCACGGATGCCATCGCGCACCCGGCTTGCCAGTTCGACATGATGCCGATTGCACGGCGACAGATCGGACCCGGTCTGCGCGATGCCGATGATCGGCTTGCCGCCGCGCAGTTCGTCCGGCGTGATGCCGTAATTCATGTAGCGCTCGAGATACAACGCCGTCATCGCCGGATCTGCTGGCTCATCGAACCAGCGCCGGCTGCGCAGACGCCTCCCGTTGCCTTCATCCGCGGGCATTATCAAGCCTCCTGCTTCGGATGCGGCGCAGACTGTGCGCCGGCGATTGGGGTGTCAAACGCGGCACGGCATCGCGCGGCAACTACACCATGCCAAGAAACGCCTTGACGTGTGCCTGTATCGCCCCGGCGGCGAGCTGCACCGTGTCGTGCTCCGGCAGTTCCGGCGGTGCTGCAATCAACCGTTGGAGATGTGCCGCAACGTTGGCGCCCAGCGTCGGCAGATGCGCGGCCGCGCCCGTCAGGCTCGCCTGCAGATCGTTCGGCGGTTTGCCGGCCACGCGAGCGACCTCTGCCGCTGCTGGCGGCGGAACGGGTGCGTCGATACGCTGCAGTGCATTATTGTTCGGCTGCGTGTCGAGCGCGCCGAGCAGATCGGGCGCCCCCGCATCACGCGCCGTAAGCGGGCGGATGCCGTACAGACCGCGCAGGGTCGCCGCGATGGACGTGTGATCGAATGGGGTGTTGCCGGGTGGGCGAATGATGCTGCCCTTTTGCACATAAGGCGAAACGATCACCGCGGGAACGCGTACGCCGTAACGGTTGAACGGCGCATTGGCGGGAGATGCATCAGGCGGTACCGCCGCCGGTGGCAAGACATGATCATAACATCCGCCATGCTCGTCGAAGGTGATGATCAGCAGTGTCTGGTTCCATCGCGGGCCCGCTCGAACCGCGTTGAAGACCTGGGCGACCAACTGCTCGCCGTATGCGATGTTGTGCGGCGGGTGCATGTCATTGGGAATCAGGTTCAGCACGGTGTCGGCGAAATAGCGCGGCTCGATGAAGCTGTAGGTGGGCAGCGCGCCGGCCGCTGCATCCGCGGCAAACGCGTTGAAGAAACGAAAGTGGGTGGGCACATCATCCCATAACGTCGCCAGCGTCGCGGCATGCGGGAAATCGTGAAAATACACGCGCCAGTCACAGTGTTTCTCGGTCAGTCGGCCAAACACCGTCGGCATCATGTAGGGAAAGTGCGGCGGATCGTTGTTGAGCCAGCCACCAGCCGTTGCGGTGTGGGCGAAGAATCGATTGGGCCACGTCTGGCACGGCGCCGAGGCAAACCAGCGATCCGATACGCCGAATTCGTAGGCAAGCTGACTCAACACTGGTACCTGATCCGGTGTGAAGTAGTGCAGCACAGCCTTGGGATCGTAAAGCCGATCCGCCGGCTTCTGGTTCATGTAGTCGTCGACGAAGCCACCCATCGGCGCATCGCCATTCATGCCACGAATCTGTAGCGCGATGTCGGTGTAAAGCTCACCCGGATCGGGATCCGGGATCGTGGCCGACAGCGATGTCATGGTCGGGTCGTTCCAGACACGAACGTCGGTCGCACCATTAGGGGCGTGCCAGACATTGGTCTCGGCGCCATTCAACCCGTCGATCCCGGTGATCTGCGCCTGCAACTTGCCAAACATGCAGTCGAACGAGCGGTTCTCCAGCATGAGAACGACGACATGAAGTATGTCCATTCGCACAGACTCCCGGCGTAATCGGTCGGCAACAGGCGTGGCGGCATGTCACCGCCACGCCCGAACGCATCAGGACTGCGTGCCCTCGATGACGTCGCCGAATCGCACCCAGGTCTTGCCGTCCCACTTCTGCAGCTGCATCGCCCGGATCGGATGGTAGTTGGTCGGGCTGGTATTGATCTTGATGCCAGGCAGCAGCACCGGGTTCTCCACGTCATGCAGGTTGGCCACCTGCTTCATGATGTTCTCGCGCGAGAAGTCGCCGTTGCACTGCTGCAGCACCTGCAGCATCGTCTTGCACAGACCGTAGGCAGCGATGTAGCCGCCGTCGGTCTGATCGGCACCTGGCATGTACTTTGTTCATGAAGGCGCGCCACTCGTTCATGCCGGCGTCGTTCTTCCAGTCGGGATCGGTCGGCGTCCTTCAGATAGCCGGCACTGATGATGCCGATGCCGTTCTCCGGTCCCGCCGGGGTCATCACCGCGCCGACCGAGATCGACACGTTCGACATGAAGAACATCGGCTTCCAGTTGAGGTCATGCACCTTGCGGATCGACTGCGCGGCGAACTTCGGAATCGCCGCGACCAGCAGCACGTCGGCGCCGGATGCCTGCAGCGTGGTGATCTGGCTGTCGATCGTCGGGTCGGTCGTCTCATAGGTCGCGGTGACGACCATCTTGTCGAACTTGGCGCCGAGTATGTCCTTCACGCCAGCTGGGTAGTCCTTACCGAAGTCGTCATTCTGATACAGAATGGCGATCTTCGCGTCCGGCTTCTGCTGCAGGATGTACTTGGTATAGATCTGCGCCTCGGTCCGGTAGCTTGGCTGCCAGCCGATCGTCCACGGGGTCTGCTTGTAGTCGCCCCACTTGTCGGCGCCGGTGGCGACAAACAGCTGCGGCACCTTCTTCTGGTTCATGTAGTGCACGATGGCACTGTTGGTCGGCGTGCCCAGCGTGGCGAAGGTGAACGCGACCTTGTCCTCCTCCACCAGGCGGCGGATCTGCTCGACCGTCTTCGGCGGGCTATAGTTGTCGTCGAGCGAGATGTAGTCGATCTTGTGACCGGCAACCCCGCCTTGCTCGTTGACCATGCCGAAGAACGCGCTCTCCAGCTTGCCGAGTACGCTGTAGGACGATGCCGGACCGCTATAGGGCACGGTGTTGCCGATCTTGATTTCGGTCGCGGTGACGCCCGGCGTGTCCGCCGCTATCGCGCCTGTGGTGAGCGCGACGGCCAGAGCAGCCGTGGCTATACTTGCAAGTCTACCGATCATGGAATTGTCTTCCTCCTGCCGATTGGTCGTTTGCCTGGCCCGCGGTATTCCGCAGAACCGGAAAGCGGGCCACTGTGGCCGTGCCCGACCATGGACGCAACACTCGTCAACCCGACTTCCCCGGCGTGGGCTCGGTTTCCTCGGCAAAGCTGACCAGAAGCTGACCTTCAATGACACTGTCGCCGACCTGACAGGACACCGTGGCAACGATGCCGTCGGATGGCGCCGCAAGGCGGAACACCGTTTTCATCGCCTCCAGCACCACCATGATCTGACCGCGCGTGACCGCCATCCCGGGTGCGACGATGATCTGGGTGACCTGACCGGGGATCGGGGCAACAAGCCTGCCGCCGGCATCGTCTTCCTCGGCCGCCGCGGCTATGGGATCGGGCAGGTGCAGCCGCCAGGTTTCGCTGTTGCGACGCACGATGACGGTCTCGCCGAGGCGCGTTGCCGACACGCGTTCCCGTACGGCGTCCAGGGTCATGTCGAGCCGACCATCCGATCCGCGTGTCGCCGATGCCGTAAAGATGCGGTCACCTATCGTCAGGCGCCATGCCGCGTCGGTGTGCCGCACGCGAACCGGGAGCTGCGGTCCGTCGATGTCGATGGTGAATTGCAGCTCGCGCTCGGACGCGACGTTCGGCCACCACTGATCGCGCGCATGCCACGGCGAATGCGGATCGGCACTTGTCGCAGCCTGCGCCGCGGCTGTGTCGGCTTCGTCGCTCAACACACACAGCGTCGCGGCAGCGAGCACTTCAGCGGTCGGATCCTGCGCCGGCGCGAGCAGTGTGCCGGCGTTGCGCGCAATGAAACCGGTGTCGATGCCGCCGGCGACAAAGTCCGGATGCACCGTGATGCGGCCCAGCAAATCCAGGTTGCTGGCGACGCCAACCACGTCGGTGTCCGCCAGCGCTCGATGCAGAATGCGCAAGGCATCGTCCCGCGTACTGGCGTGACAGATCAGCTTGGCAAGCATGGCGTCGTAGTGGATAGAAACGGTATCGCCGGTCGCAAAGCCGGTATCGATGCGGATGCTGTCCGCTGCATTCTGCGTGCGGAATAGCGCGAGGCGTCCGGTGGAAGGCGCAAAGTCACGCGCCGGATCTTCTGCGTAGATACGCGCCTCGATTGCGTGCCCTGTACTACAGATCGCGTCCTGCGTGGCCGGCAGTCGCTCGCCGGCGGCAACGCGCAACTGCCACTCGACAAGATCAAGCCCGGTGATCATCTCGGTGACCGGATGCTCGACCTGAAGCCGGGTGTTCATTTCAAGGAAGAAGAACCCGTCCGGGTTCGCCACGAATTCGACGGTGCCGGCGCCCTGGTAGCCGACAGCCTTCGCCGCCGCCACGGCAGCCGCGCCCATGGCGGCGCGGCGTGCACTGTGCAGGCCTGGTGCGGGCGCTTCCTCGATCACCTTCTGGTGGCGCCGTTGGACCGAACAGTCGCGTTCAAACAGATGCACCGCGTTGCCATGCGCATCGGCGAACACCTGCACTTCGATGTGGCGCGGTCGTTCAAGGAAGCGTTCGATCAACACGCGGTCATCGCCAAAGGCCGCTGCGGATTCCTGCCGCGCCGCGGCGAGTGACGCGGCGAAGTCATCGGCCGTCGAGACGATGCGCATGCCGCGACCGCCGCCGCCCGAGACCGCCTTGATCATCACCGGGAAGCCGATGTGCTTCGCCTGCGCGGCGAGAAACCCAGCGTCCTGATTGTCGCCGTGATAGCCGGGCAGCAGCGGTACGCCGGACTTCTCCATCAATGCCTTGGCCGCAGATTTGGATCCCATGGCGCGCATCGCCGAAGGCGGCGGCCCGACGAAGACAATGCCCGCTGCGGCGCAGGCTTCGGCGAACGCGGGATTTTCCGACAGGAAACCATAGCCGGGGTGGATCGCATCGGCGTTCGTGTCAAGGGCCGCGCCAATGATGCGAGCAATGTCGAGGTAGCTGTCGCGCGCGGGCGCCGGTCCGATCGCGATTGCGCGGTCGGCAATTTTCACATGCATTGCATCGGCGTCTGCTGCCGAATACACGGCAACTGTGGTGATGCCCATGCGCCGTGCCGTGCGGGCGATGCGGCAGGCGATCTCGCCGCGATTGGCAATCAGCAGGGTGCGAAACATGTCGAATCGTCTGACATTGGCATCACATCCGGAACACGCCGAACCGCGTGCGCGGGATCGGCGCATTCAGCGCAGCCGATAGCGCGAGCCCCAGCACGCGACGTGTATCGGTCGGGTCGATGATGCCGTCATCCCACAACCGCGCGGTGGCATAGTACGGATGGCCCTGCCTCTCGTACTGCGCGCGGATCGGCGCCTTGAATGCCTCCTGCTCGTCCGTGGTCTTGGCCTCACCGCGACGCACCTGCGACAATACCGTCGCGGCCTGTTCGCCCCCCATCACAGAGATGCGCGCGTTCGGCCACATGAACAGAAACCGCGGTTCGTACGCTCTTCCGCACATGCCGTAGTTGCCGGCGCCATAGCTGCCGCCGATGATCACTGTCAGCTTGGGCACCGCTGTCGTGGAAACGGCGGTCACCAGCTTGGCGCCGTCCTTGGCGATGCCACCCGCCTCGTATTTTCGCCCGACCATGAAGCCGGTGATGTTCTGCAGGAATACCAGCGGGATGCCGCGCTGGCTGCACAGCTCGATGAAGTGCGTGCCCTTCAACGCCGATTCGGAGAACAGGATGCCATTGTTGGCGAGGATGCCGACCGGATAACCAAAAATATGCGCGAAGCCGCAGATCAGCGTGGTGCCGTACAGGCGCTTGAATTCGTCGAAATCGCTGGCATCGACGATGCGCGCGATAACCTCGCGCGCATCGTAGGTTACCCGCAGATCGGTCGGCACGACGCCGTGCAGTTCGGCGGGATCGTAGCGCGGCGGCCGCGGGTCGCGCAGCGCCACCGGTGGCTGCTTGACGGTGTTCAGGCCCGCGACGATGCGCCGGCATAGCGCCAGAGCGTGCCTGTCGTCGTAGGCATAGTGATCGACCACGCCGGAAGTCCGCGCATGCACCTCAGCACCGCCGAGATCCTCGGCGCTGACGATTTCCCCTGTTGCAGCCTGCACCAATGGCGGTCCGCCGAGGAAGATGGTGCCCTGCTTGCGTACGATGATCGTCTCGTCGCTCATTGCCGGCACGTAGGCGCCACCCGCGGTGCAGGAGCCCATTACCGCGGCGATCTGCGGAATGCCCTGTGCCGAGAGGTTGGCCTGGTTGAAGAAGATGCGGCCGAAGTGGTCGCGATCCGGGAAGATTTCATCCTGCATCGGCAGGAACGCCCCGCCGGAATCAACCAGGTAGATGCACGGCAGTCGGTTCTGCCGCGCGATCTCCTGCGCGCGGAGATGTTTTTTCACTGTGATCGGGAAGTAGGTGCCGCCCTTCACGGTAGCGTCGTTCGCGATGATGACGCATTCGCGGCCGGACACGCGGCCTACGCCCGTGACAATGCCGGCTGACGGTACCTCGTTGTCGTAGAGACCGTACGCGGCCAGTTGCGACAATTCCAGAAACGGCGAACCGGGATCGATCAATCCCGCGACGCGATCGCGCGGCAGCAGCTTGTTCCGAGCGAGGTGGCGTTGGCGTGCTGTTTCGCCGCCGCCAAGCTGCGCTTCGGCGACCCGCGCGCGCAGGTCCTTGACCAGAGCGCGCATGGCGTCGGCGTTGGCAGCGAATTCGGGTGAACGCGGGTCCGTGTCGGAGCGCAGGACGGTCATGCGGCAGTCTGGATGCGGCGGCGTCTTCCGCCGCTTGCGGGACGGAGCAGCGGGAGGGGCGCGTACTGCCACCGACCATGGGCGGGTGTGGACCCCTTCCCCCAACCACCTCCCGCAAGTGGCGGCAGAGTATGTCGCCTGCCGAACGTCATGCGGTTTCGCGGAACAGTTCGCGGCCGATCAGCATGCGGCGGATTTCGCTGGTGCCGGCGCCGATCTCGTACAGCTTGGCATCGCGCAGCAGCCGACCGGTGGGATAGTCGTTGATGTAGCCATTGCCGCCGAGGCACTGGATTGCCTCCAGCGCCATCCAGGTCGCCTTCTCTGCCGCATAGAGTATGGCGCCGGCGGCATCCTTGCGGGTGGTTTCGCCGCGGTCGCATGACTTCGCCACGGTATATACATACGCCTTGGCGGCATTCATCGTGGTGTACATGTCGGCGAGCTTGCCCTGCATCAGCTGGAACTCGCCGATCGCCTGACCGAACTGCTTCCGTTCGTGCACGTATGGCACCACCGCGTCCATGCAGGCCTGCATGATGCCCAGCGGGCCGGCCGCCAGCACGGCGCGCTCGTAATCCAAGCCGCTCATCAGCACGCGCACGCCGTCGTTGACGTTGCCGAGCACGTTGTCTTCCGGCACTTCGCAATCGGTGAACACCAGCTCGCAGGTGTTCGATCCGCGCATGCCGAGTTTGTCCAGCTTCTGCGCTGTGGTGAACCCGTTGAATCCCTTCTCGATCAGGAACGCGGTAATGCCCTGCGGACCGGCAGCCGGATCGGTCTTGGCATAGACCACCAGCACATCGGCATCAGGTCCGTTGGTGATCCACATCTTGGAACCGTTCAGCACATACCGATCGCCGCGTTTCTCCGCTCGCGTGCGCATCCCGACAACATCTGAACCCGCGCCAGGTTCGCTCATCGCAAGCGCGCCGACGTGCTCGCCGCTGATCAGCCGGGGCAGGAAGCGGCGCTTCTGCGCCTCGGTGCCATTGCGGCGTAGCTGATTGACGCAGAGGTTGGAATGCGCGCCGTACGACAGGCCGACCGAGGCAGAAGCCCGGGAAATTTCCTCCATCGCGACGACGTGTTCCAGATAGCCCATGCCGGCGCCGCCGTATTCCTCTTCCACGGTGATGCCGAGTACGCCGAGTGCGCCGAATTTGCGCCACAGGTCCATCGGGAATGCATTGTCGCGGTCGATCGCGGCGGCACGTGGTGCGATTTCGTCTGCGGCGAAAGACTTCGACAGTGGTGCGCAGCATGTCGGCCGCCTCGCCGAGATCGAAGTTCAGGCCCGGCAGGCGGTTCGGCAGTGACGCCATCAGGTCATCCCTCGTTATCGGTGAAGCGCGTCGGGATGCCGGTCTTGGCAGTCAGTCCGCCGTCGGCCACGAAGGCTGCGCCGGTCACATATGACGCAAGATCGGACGCCAGGAACAGCACGACGTTGGCCATTTCCTCCGGCTTGCCGAGGCGGCCTATTGGAATGGCGGCCCGCGTCGCATCGGCGAAGCCCGGTATGCTGAAGGAGCGTTGCAGCAGCGGCGTGTCGATCGCACCCGGGCAGACGCAGTTGCAACGGATGCCGTGCGGCGCGTACTCGACGGCGACTACGCGCGTAAGGTTGATCACGCCGGCCTTCATCACGTTGTACGCGGCGATGCCGTAATCGGCGAACAAGCCGGAAATCGACGCGGTGTTGACGATGGCGCCGCCGCCTTGCCGCTGCATGATCGGCAAGGCGGCCCGGATCGCCTGCATCACCGCGGTGAGGCCGATCTGGATCGTGTAGTCCCACACCGCCTGGTCGATATCGGCCGACCGGGCCAATCGGTTCTGCCGCAGCGTCGCGGGAACACCGAATGCGTTGTTGTGCAGCACGTCCAGCCGGCCGAATTTTTCCACGGCATGCGCCACCATGGCGTCGATATCGGCGGGCTTCGCCATGTCCGCCACGATCGCGCCCGCGGTGCCGCCGAATGCAGCGATTTCGCCCGCCACCGCATTGACGCTGTCGCGATTCACATCCGCGATCACCGCCGTGCCGCCAAGTTGCGCGAAGCCGATCGCTGTCGCGCGACCGATCCCCGAACCGGCGCCGGTGATCAGGCCTATCTTGCCGTCAAAGCGCATGGCGTCATCTCCAGGTCAGCTGTTGCCCGGCTCGATCGCCTGGATCACGTCGAAGCCTTCGAATTCGGGATGGCCGAGATACAGGCCGCGGTTCTGTCCGGCCCCGCTGTGGGCGCGTCGGAAGGCATCCGACCGTGTCCAGGCCTCGAAGTCGTCCCGGCTCTGCCAGATCGTGTGCGACGAATACAACACGTGGTCGTCGTGCGCCGGCCCGCGCAGCAGATGGAATGCGGTGAAGCCCGGCACGCCGGACAGATGGCTGTCGCGGGACGTCCAGACTTTCTCGAAGTCCGCTTCCGAACCAAGCGCGACCTTGAAGCGGTTCATCGCGATGAACATGGCTGCACCTCCGGCCACGATATGGGCCCGATACCCTGAACTGCCATGCCCGGGAAGGCAAACCGCCGACCACTGCCGGACCGGCACTTTGCGTGGCATGCTGCGCACGCGACCAGAGCTGCCAAAGGAAACGTCCGAGATGGCCGATAACCTTCCGTCAACTGCATCCGGCATTCGCCGCCGAGGTCGGCGGGATCGATTGCCGTGTGCCGCTGAACCACGATCAGGTTGCGGCGGTGGAAGCCGGCATGGACCAATACGCTGTGCTGGTGTTTCGCGACCAGCCCATCACCGACGACCAGCAGCTTGCGTTCACCCGGCAGTTCGGCGAATTGGAGAACTACCAGACACGCGGGCACATCCAGAAGCGCGAGGACAGCCGGCTGCGGCCCGGCATGGCGGACTTTTCCAACCTTGACCGGAACGGCGCCATCATTTCGGCTGATGACCGCGTCTGGTTCTTCAAACTTGGCGACCGGCTGTGGCATTCGGACAGTTCGTTCCGTCCGATTCCTGCCCGGTATTCGCTGCTGTCCGGGCGCATCCTGCCATCGTGGGGCGCCAATACCGAATTCGCCGACATGCGCGCCGCCTATGATGCACTGGATGGGCGCACCAGGGCGGAGGTCGAAGACCTGGTCTGCGAGCATTCGCTGATCTACTCGCGCGAGGCGATCGGTTTCACCGAGCTGACGGCGGACGAGCGGTCGGCGTTCACACCGGTGCGCCAGCGTCTGGTGCGCACGCATCCGGTGACCGGACGCAGGTCGCTGTTCCTGTCGTCGCATGCCGGCACGATCATCGGCTGGACGATACCGGAGGCGCGCATGTTCCTGCGCGACCTGACGGAATTCGCGACGCAGCGCGAGTTCGTCTACTCGCATGCCTGGCGGCCGAATGACCTGGTGATGTGGGACAACCGCCAGACGATGCATCGCGGTCGCCGTTATGACCGCAACGAGGTGCGCGACGTGCGCCGGACCACGTTGGCCGGCGACGTGGCGACGATCGAACAGGCGGCCAGCAGCGTGGGCGAACAGGCGGCCGTGGGCGAACAGGCGGCGGAAAAGACCGCGGCCTCGACGGAGTAGATCGCCACTACAGCGGCGGCCAGCGCCTGGTCCGGTTGGCGTTCTGCGCGGGGGTCAGCCCCGGCGGGCTGTCGCCCAGATCGGGCGGATGGTCGGGCAGGCTTGCGGGATCGAGCCAGCAGTCGGCGACGGCGAGACTGCGCGTGCAGTAGGGCTGGGTTTCCGGCGGCGGTTCGATCGGCCGGCAATAGGTCTTGCCCTGCTCGAGGCGCACGATCGAGCAGTCCCGGCCGGTCACCGCCGAATACAGCGCGTCGAACGGACTGCGGCCGATGATCACGATGCTGCCTATGCCTACGGCGGCGACGCCGGTCAGTGCCTGCTCGGGGGTTGCCCCACAGCCGGCCAGCAGTAGCAGGAATACCAGGTGCCGCATGGCGACAGTCTGTGCCAGTTGGGTAAATCAATGGTTTGCGGCGCGTTTGCCGGGCCGCATTCCCTTGGGTATGGTCCGGCCGCCGTCGGCAGGCCGATTCCACGGCGTCAGCAGGGCGTCAGCAGAGAGCGAGAACCCAAGTGGTCGACATTTTCGACGAAGTCGATGAGGAACTTCGCGCCGAACGCGCCCAGCAGCTTCTGAAGCGCTATGCCGGCGTCATCGTCGCCGCCGCCCTGCTGATTGTGGCTGCCGCTGCCGGCTGGCAGGGCTGGCACTGGTACCAGGCGCGGCAGGATCAGGCCGCAGCCGCCCAGTATCTGATCGCGATGAACCTGGCGAACGCCCCAGCCGCGGGCAGCAGTGCGGCCGCCCGCTCTGCCGCCATCGCGGAGTTCGAGCGAGTGGTGGCCAGCGCGCCCGAGGGCTACCGCACGCTGGCGCGGCTGCGGGCGGCGGCGCTGAAGGCCGATGCCGGCGACCGGCAGGGTGCCGCCGCGTTGTGGGACCAGGTGGCGGCGGACGGGTCGGCCGATCCGCTGCTGCGCGACCTCGCGAGCCTGTTGTGGGCGTCGCATCTGATCGACAGCGCCGATCCCTCGTTGCTGCAGGATCGGCTGAAGGCGCTGACCGCGCCCGACAATCCCTGGCACGCGCTGGCCGATGAACAGCTCGCGCTGCTGGACATGCGGCTGGGCAAGCCGGACCAGGCGAAGACGATGCTGCGCAGCCTGGCGCAGGATACGACGGCACCCAATGGTGTCCGCGGGCGGGCGGAGAGCCTGCTGAACCGATTGGGCGGATGACCGGAATGACGAAAGATGGCTGGGTCCATCGCGGGCCGGCTAGGGGTGTGAAGCTGGGCCGGCGGATGGCTTTGCTGGCGCCGCTCGCGCTTGGCGGGTGCTCGCTATGGGACGACTGGTTCGGCACGCACAAGACGCCGTTGGCGGGCAAGCGCGAGCCGGTGCTGTCTGGGCGCGGCGGCCTGACCGTGGACGACGGCGTGCCCAAGGTGGTGCTGCCGCCGGCGGTGCCGAACGCGGCGTGGCCACAGGCCGGCGGCAATCCGGCGCACTTCATGGGCCATCTGGCGGCGGGCGAGCGCCTGGGGGAAGCCTGGAGCGCCAATATCGGCAGCGGCGGCGGCTATCGCCGCAAGATCATGGCGCAGCCGCTGGTGGCGAACGGCATCGTCTACGTGATGGATTCCGATGCGGTGGTGTCCGCGTTCAACGCCGCAGGTGGCGGGCGGGTCTGGCGGTTCGACACCAAGCTGGGGGACGACGACAGCACCAACGTGGGCGGCGGTCTGTCGGTCGACCAGGGCGTGCTGTACGCGGTGAACGGGCTGGCGGAAGTCGTTGCGCTGGACGCCGCCAAGGGCACGATGCACTGGCGCGGCACGATCGGTGCGCCGGCGCGATCCGAACCGACCGTGGTGGAAGGGCGGCTGTTCGTCACCACGATCGAGGACAGGCTGGTGGCGCTGGCCACCGAGGATGGTCGGCGGCTTTGGGATCACCAGTCGGCGACTTCGACGACCAGCGTGCTGGGGCGGCCGGCGCCTGCCTATTCCGCCGGCCTGGTGGTGGCGGGGTTCGGCTCGGGCGAACTGGCGACGGTGCGCGCGGACACCGGCGACGTGGTGTGGACCGACGATCTGGCGGCCGCCGTACGCACCGGCAGCGTGGCGGATTTCTCGGCTATTCGCGGTCGGCCGGTGATCGGCGATGGCCGCGTGTACGCGGTGAGCATGGGCGGCTTGATGGTCGCGGTGGACCTGCCGTCGGGACGGCGGCTGTGGGAGCGTGAGGTGTCCAGTGTGGACAGCGCATGGGCGGCGGGGTCATGGCTGTTCGTGATATCGCTCGATCAGCGGATCGCGGCGATCAGCCGCGACGACGGCCGCATCGCGTGGGTAACCCAACTGCCGCGATGGGAGGACCCTGAGCAAAGAGAAGGACGCCATCACGTGGTTCGGGCCGCTGCTGGTCAGCGACCGGCTGGTGGTCGCCGGCACCAACAAGGACGCGCTGGCGGTCAGCCCGTATACCGGCGAGATCATCGGGCGCCAGCCGCTGTCGGGCGGGGCATCGCTGGGTCCGGTGGTGGCGGGGGGCACTGTCTTCGTGGTGACCGACGACGGCAGGCTGTTGGCGCTGCGCTGAGCGCGGGCATGGCAATGTTGCCTCTGGTGGTGATTGCGGGACGGCCGAACGTCGGCAAGAGCACGCTGTTCAACCGGCTGGCGGGGCGGCGCCTTGCGCTGGTGGCGGACACGCCCGGCGTTACCCGCGACCGCAAGGAAGCCGAGGCGATGCTGCGCGGGCGGATGGTGCGGCTGGTGGATACGGCGGGTCTGGAGGAGGCGGCGCCGGAGACATTGGCGGGCCGGTTGCGGGAGGGCGCCGGCGTGGCGACCGCGGCGGCCGATGTGGTGGTGTTCGTGGTGGATGCCCGGGTCGGGGTGACGCCGGCTGACCGGCATTTTGCCCAGTGGTTGCGGCGGCAGGGCCGGCAGGTGCTGCTGGTGGCGAACAAGGCGGAGGGGCGATCGGCGCGGTCCTCGGTGCTGGATGCGTTCGAGTTGGGGTTGGGTGAGCCGCTTGCGGTTTCGGCGGAGCATGGCGAGGGGATCTCCGAGCTGATGTCGGAGATCGCCGACCGGCTGCCGGCGGTTCCGGCCGAGGTGACGGAGGAGGCCGGAGGGAGGATGGTGGGGGGAAGGAGGGTGCTCGGCCGCTGAAGCTGGCCATTGTGGGGCGGCCGAACGTGGGCAAGTCCACGCTGCTGAACCGGCTGCTCGGCGAGGAGCGGATGCTGACCGGGCCGGAGCCGGGGCTGACGCGGGACGCGGTGGCGACGATGCTGGCCGACAAGGACGGGCCGATCGAGCTGGTGGATACCGCCGGGATGCGCCGTCGGGCGCGCATCGAGGCGCCGTTGGAGAAGCTGGCGGTGGGGGCCTCGATCGGGGCGCTGAAGCTGGCGGAGGTCGTGGTGCTGGTGGTGGACGCGGTTGACGGCCTGCACGACCAGGACCTGCAGATCGCGCAGTTGATCGAGCGCGAGGGGCGCGCCTGCGTGCTGGCGCTGAACAAGTGGGACGCGGTGGCGGACCGGTCGGCGACGCGGCGGCTGATCACCGAGCGGCTGGAGGAGAGCCTGGCGCAGGTCAAGGGGATTCCGGTGGTCACGCTGTCCGCGCTGACAGGGGCGGGGCTGGAGCGGCTGCTGCCGGCGGTGCGTCGGGCGCATGCGGTGTGGAACACGCGGTTGCCGACGGCGGCGCTGAACCGGTGGTTCGAGCAGGCGTTGGCTCGGCATCAGCCGCCGCTGGTGAGCGGGCGGCGGTTGAAGCTGCGGTATGTCACGCAGGCGAAGGCTCGGCCGCCGACGTTTATCGCGTTCGGGACGCGGGCGGAGAGGCTGCCGGAGGATTATCAGCGGTATCTGGTGAACAGCCTGCGGGAGGCGTTCGAACTGCCGGGCACGCCGATCCGGTTGCAGTTGCGGGGGACGAAGAACCCGTTCGTGGAGGGGTGATCCGGAATGTTTCACGTGAAACATTTTATGAACCAAAGGTTAAGACTCGTGGCGGGGATGATCTTCCGTGGGCGTTGGGGGGATGCTGGCGGTGCGTGCGGCTGGTGGGGGGCAGGCAGGGGCGTTTCCGCAGCATCCGGGGGTTAGACCCCATGGCGTCGGAATAGTGCGAGGTAGGGGAAGTATTTTTTCTCTCCCGTTGGGGGAGGGGTGCGTGCGCCCACCGGTTTCGGACATTGGAACGTCTCGCCCAATGGGAGGGGGAGAATCTTACGACGGGCATGATGCGAGGTCGGGCATGATGCGACGTCGGGGCGTCAGGCCAACGTCGGGGCGTCCAGGCCGCCACCGGGGCGTCGGCAGGACTGGCTGAAAGATCACGATGGTTTCGACGTTCTGGTTTGCTCTGCTGGTCCGCGCCGCGACCTCTGCCCTGGTGGTGGTGGCCGCCACCGTCGCGGCCGAGTCGGCCGGGGCGTTCTGGGGCGGGCTGATCGTGTCACTGCCGATCGGCGCGGGACCGGCGTACGTGATGCTGGCGCTGCAGCACGACGCGGCATTCATCGCGACCAGTGCGCTTGGCAGCTTCACGGTGAATGCGGCGACGTTCGTGTTCCTGGCGGCGCTGGGGCTGCTGGCGACTCGGGTGCGCTGGGGGTGGGCGCTGGCGGGCGGGCTGGGCGCCTGGACCGTCGCGGTGCTGTTGATCCGCCAAGTCGAGTGGGATGCGACCGGCGCGAGTTTGCTGAACATCGGCCTGATCGTGGTGTCGCTTTGGCTGACGCGGTCGATGGGACGCGGCGAGGCCGGCGCGCCGCGCACGGCGGTGCGGCGGCGGTGGTACGAGCTGCCGGCGCGGGCGGCTATGGTCGGGTCGGTGGTGGGCGGCGTGGTGACCGGCAGCCACGCGCTGGGGCCGGAATTGACCGGGATGGCGGCGGTTTTCCCGGTGGCGTTCACCAGTTTTTCGCTGCTGGTATTGCCTCGGCTGGGCGGCGCGGCCTCGGCGGCGATCATGGCGAGCGCGCTGCGGGCGATGCCGGGATTCGGGCTGGCGCTGCTGGTGCTGCACCTGGCCGCGGTGCCGCTGGGAGTTCCGATCGCGTTGCTGGCTGCGATGGGTGCGTCATTGGGGTGGTCGGCACTGCTGCTGGCGGAACGGGCGAGACGGTTGGGGCTCGCGTAAGGCGTGCGTCCAGTCTGCCGGGCGGTTCGGGGGCGTGGCTGCGGTGGTGAAACTGGTGCCCGCCAGGAGGCTACCCCGGGTGGTGGCGAAGTGCGGCAGCGTTTCTGGTGCATGGGGTGTTGCCGCTGCGGTCGCGATGGTGCGGTTTGGCGAGGGCGGCGGGGACGGCTGGCGGGGCTTTGGCGCTTCTGGTGCATGGGGTGTTGCCGCCACGGTCGCGACCGTGGCGCTTGGCAGAAGGTGCGGCGTCGGCTGGCGGGGCTCTGGAGCTTCTGGTGCATGGGGTCTTTCGGGCCGAGTGCCCGAGGGCGCACCTGCCGTGGCGTTGCTTGATGCGGTCGGGGCGGCGGGGTGCGGTTCTGGTGCATGGGGTTTTGTCAGCGCGGTGGCCGCGCTGGCCAGTACACCGCGAGTCGTGGCGACCGCGCGGCGCGTGGCCTGTTGGGCGGCTTCGATAGCGCGCTTCCATGGTGCGAGGTTCGCCGCCTCTGCCTGCCGAGCTGTCTGATCCTGTGCGCGGGTCAGACCGCCGGTTGGCCAGGGCGGTGGCATCAGTTCCGGCGGCAGGCTGTTCAGCCGGGCGACCAGTTCCGGCAGCAGCCGGTCGCGCCGGCGGATCGCCTCCAGGGCGATGCGGTTGCGGCCGAGCTGGGTGAGGATCTTCCGGTTCAGGGCGCGGGCCTCCGCGGTGTAGCCGCCGTGGATGGTGTGAGCCGCGCGCAGGCGGGCCAGACCCTCCGCGGTGCGGGGGCCGGTGCTGCGGCCGCCGTGCATGCGGCAGCGGAGTTTGCCTCGGATGGCCGGGGCGCGGCAGGGGCAGCCGGCGCGGGTGCGTGCGCCGCAGCGGGGCGCGAGGCCGAGGTTCGGGTTGCCGCGGTGCTTTCTTTCCGTGGGGGAGGCGGTTGGGTGTCTGGGGTTGGGTCGGGCTGGGGGGCCTCGGGCTGCGGTTGGACGGCGGATGGGGCTGGGGTGGAGGTTGCGGCCATCTGGGTATCCTGACTGCTGCGTTCCTTCTTTGTTCTTATACGGTGGTTGGGTGGGTGAGGATACTGCAATCAGGGGATTGGGCTGGAGATTGGGCAGGCTGACGGGGATTTCGGCGGGCGGGCATCTTGCTGCGCCTTGGCTGATGACGGTGGCTGGAGATGGGCCGCCAGCGGTCGTCCTCGGGGTGCCAGAGGCGCACAATGATGGGCGCACAATGATGATTGCGTCGCGCTGGATTTCGTAACCTAGCTCGTAGTCGTCCACGAACTGGCGGCGGACCTCCGGCGGGGCGAAGTGCCCCGCTCGTGTGCCGGCGCGAGGATTGTGGCGCAACGGCTGTGCCGGAGCGGCGTGCAGGGACCGCACGGCACCGGCATGGCGCTCACTCGATGTAAATATTTATCACCGTCGGCTCAGGCTCACTTCGCATAAGTCCGTGTCCGGCTATGACCTTGGGACAAACTGACACTGCAAGCGCGTGCTTACATGGGAGTCCCGACTAAGGCAGTCGATCACAGCATATGGTTCAATTGCCGTGCGCCGCTCGCCAATATCATCGGCATCGTCCCCTCGCATCAGACCGAGCTCGTCAACAATCTTCGTTGACTCGCCTTCTCCCTGGCCCACCTCTGGGTCGAAGGTTTGCATAATGTTCTCGACGGTTCCAATGAACTGCAACAGGTTCACGGGGTCGCCTCGGTCGCCAGAAAGTGTGATGCGACTGACTTTCCCTCCCACCGTGTCCACGTCAAGCTCCAGCTTGAGAACAAAGCGGCCATTCAATACATCGAGCTTTTTAAAATTGGCGACGGTGCTCTGGAATCCCGCATCATGGAAATCACAGATGTAACTGTCCTGTGCCTTCCGACAGACGCTTGTTGTGCTGAAGTCCGGGCGGCTCTTGTCGGTCGTGTCCTCCCGAATCTTATTGTCTAACGCCTTCCGAAAGGCATCGAATGTTATATCGAAAGCTGCGGGTTGCGCTTGCGTCGCACCTGCTGCCACGGATGCCAGAATGGCAGCCATCACGACTCGTGCTCGGAACTTCACGGGTGACTCCTGGACGCTAAGGATCAGGATTGATCGTAGCATGCGTTTCATGCTGCGTTTCTTTCAAGCCTCGAAATCGTGGTGTGGCTGACGTTGTAGCTGCTGGCGATGTCCGCATCGGCTCGCCGCTGTCGCGCCGCCTGATCGCCTCGCGCTGCTGGTGCGGTGTGAGTTTCGGCTTGCGCTCCATTTTCACGCCTTGCGCCACGCTCGCTTGCGGCCTTCGCTCATCCGCGCGCGAATGAGGTCGCGCTCGAACTCTGCGGCCGCCCAGCACGGCCAGCATAAGCCGCCCGTGGGGAGTCGTGGTATCCGCCCATGAGTCGCCCAGCGAGCGGAATCCGGCCTTGGGTCGGTGATGGGTCGGAAGGCCCACTATGGCTTAGTGGCACTTCCCGAACTGCCTGACGGTGAACGCTGCTCGTTCAGATCACGAAGCGCTTCGCCTACGGCCGTTATCGCCTTTGCAAGCCCCGCTTGATCGGCATGAACGCGATCGGCTTGATTTGTTATCGTCTCACGGATTCCATTTGACGCCTCCTGTTGTGAACTCGTGACTTGACGCACAATGTTCTCAACAATGGCCTTCGTCTCGCCGTCCTGCTGGCGGGATTGCCAAATACCGTAGCCAAGCTGAAACGCCGCTATCAATACCGTCGTCATGAGCGCGATGATGGCGATGCAAATGGAGCGTCGTGCATACTGCTCTGTGCTTTTGGCTCCTTCGCCAAATCATTGGAGTAGGCCTGATGCCGCGTCGTTCATAGTCTTAACGAGTTCAACGGTCTCGACGGCAATCCCCGCGAACCGGTCAAAGCGTTCGATCAAGCTGTCCAGCCTCTCATTAGTATCATAAACCGGACTTCGTGGAAGCTTGATGACATCGGGAAATGGAGTCTTTGGCAATTCTGTTGGCGTACTATCGTCCTCGGCAGAACCTGCGTCGTTCACTCTCGGAATACCTAATCCGGTGGGTGGAATCTTGAGGCCCGACAAACTACGCAGCGAATCCTGAAGGGATGTAAGAACGGGTATCCCAGGGAGACGCATCGCAGCGATTTTCGTTGACAGAGAGTTCGAGATCGCGGCGTTCGCTGAGAGCGCATCAAGCGCCGATGGCTTCGCCCATCCTGTCAAGTTCTTGATCGACGCAGCAAGATTAAGCGTCGGGCTGATTGCATCAGCGATTTTCTTCGCGGTCTCGTTTTCATAATGTGCAAAAGCACGTTGAAGATATTGCGTAGCAGGTTCGTCGGGACTCCTTGGAAGGGTCACGTCTCCCTTTCTGGAATGTACAGTGATATTTCCTTTCTCGTCCTTAGTTTTCTCGCGGACCTGCTCCCGATACATATGGTCTTCGGCTTTCAGCAATTGCTCGGCAAAATCGTCCTTCTCGGCGGCCGACAGCGACTCGGCTTGCTCGCGCGTGAGGTTTGCGCCCGCTTCGGTCTTGGCTAGTGTGGCGATGAAAAGGTCGGTCAGTTCAGATGCAGAGATACCTTTCCGTTCGTGAGCCTGCTTGGAAACGCACATCCAATCTTTGAGACGCGGGCGGCCGACAGGAAGTGCGCCCATGCTCGCAGTCTGCAAATGAAACATTGGCTCAGATGATGTTGGCGTGGGCAGTGGTGAGACGGTCACGCTGCCAGCCTCGAAATCGTGCTGATGCTGACGCCGTAGCTCTTGGCAAGGCTGCGCGTCGGCTCGCCTTGGGCGATGCGCTGCCGCGCCTCCTTGATCTGGTGCGGCGTGAGTTTGGGCTTGCGGCCCATACGAACGCCCTTTGCGCGCGCGATCTGTCGGCCTTCGTGCGTGCGCTTGATGATCCGCAAGCGTTCGTCCTCGGCCATTGCGGACAGCATCGCCATGAAACCGCGCCCCATAGGGGTGGCGAGGTCGATATAGCTGCGGTCGAGAACCTTTATCGAGGCTCCGGCGTCGATCACTTGCTTGATGATCTGCAAGCCGTCCCACATCGAGCGAGTGGCGCGGTCCCATTCTGCAATGACCAATTCAAAACCTTCATCGAGCCGGTCGAGGGCGCGGGCAAGCGCCGGTCTTCCGGCCATGCTCGCGCCGGACGCCTTGTCGGCAAAATTCTCGTCGCAGCCTTCGCGCTTTAGCGCCTTCGTCTGCCGCGCAAAGTCTTGCTGCTGCGTGCTGACTCGCGCGTAGCCGATCCGACGTTTTTTTGGTGTTTTGGGACTCACTTATGACGAAACTAAGCGCCTGATTTCGTGAAGGCAAGCCGCATCGTCATAATTCTTGAATTTCGCACAGCGGGCAGATCGAGGCGTGTGAACACGCGGCCGGCCCATACCTCCTGCACTGGGGCACCACCTAACGG
Source organism: uncultured Alphaproteobacteria bacterium (assembly GCA_963790445.1). GTDB lineage: Bacteria > Pseudomonadota > Alphaproteobacteria > Acetobacterales > Acetobacteraceae > JAMXLO01. The sequence continues at coordinate 723,851 of CAWBON010000018.1, forward strand.
AGGGTTCAGGAGTCGTGTTTGCGAATCAATTCCAGTCGGGACACGGTTGCCATTCTCATTTCTCCGACATTATCCTCGCGGCGACGCTGAAGGTGAGGCCAAACGCCAGGGAGTTGATCGCAATGGACATTGACGACAGCCGCCGGCGCACACTGACGGACTTCGGCGTGTACCAAATGATGTTCAATCGACCGGGGATAGGCAACGAGTGCACGCACTGGATCTACGCCGCATTGTTCGAAGCGCGAGCTTTGGATCGCGATAGAACGCTCCACATTCAGCAAACCGGCCCTCACTACACGTGGGGGAGGCTTGCCGGTACCAATGTGCAGCGCGGCGACATCGCGCAGTTCCACGGTTTCCAAAACCGCTTCTTCATATGCCAAGTGAACGGTTCCGGCGGATACGAATGGCGGACATCGGACCAGGTCCGCGGTCCCAACCACACTGGCATGGTGTTCATTCCTCCGAAGAGCGGGTCTTATCACCAGCTCGAATCACATCTGCATCAGCCAGACGTCACCCGAATGCGGGTCAGAGGGAACACGATCTATTACCAGTCATTCGCCATCGTCCTGTCGGCGAGTGACCTTCAACAGGTAAAGGGCACGAACGCATGGCCCGGCGACGTCAAGACCGACGATATTGCGGACATGCTTGAGCGTATCGACTGGGTCGGCATGCGGCAGCAATATTCTATTGACCTGCCGACGGCGGATACACTCTCGCTGCGAATTAGGCATGGCACCGCACCTTCCAAGCTTCTGGCGAAGGGCAAGACGATCGCCTGCCTGTGCGTGGTTCACGCCAGCGGCTATCTGAGGTTCTATTGCCCGCAGGCGAGTGCCGCCCGCCTCAGTATGGACGACACCCAGCTTGCTACCGAGAAGGCCAATCTCATTCATGCCATGATCAAGAGCGGAAGAAAGGGAGGCAGGACGGACGAGGACGAGTTTGGCGGCGACAACAAGGAACAGCGTTTGCACGATCATCGTTTTGACTGGTCGTACCGTCCATTGGGGGATTATCCCCTTGACGCAGGTCGGACACGCGGCGGGTAGCGACAGCGTGCCGCCTAGGACGCAAAGTGCTGCGTTATTCAAGCAGACCGTGTGAAAACCCTTTGTGGAAGGATTCCGGCGCGGCGTGAGCCTTGCTAAAATCCGGCATGTCTCACATCACCGGTCACGCCCGATCCCAAACCCTGCTTTTGCCAGAGAGTGTGGACGACTATGTCGGTCCAGAGAACCCTGTGAGGTTCATCGACGCATTCGTTGACGGGCTGGATCTGACGACAGCGGGTTTCGCCCGTGTGGTGGCCAATTGGACCGGGCGCCCGGGCTACGCACCCAAGGATCTGCTGAAACTTTACATCTACGGTTACCGCAACCGCGTTCGGTCGAGCCGTCGGCTCGAAGCCGAGACGCATCGCAACATCGAGGTGATCTGGTTGCTGCGACACCTGAAGCCCGACTTCAAGACCATCGCCGATTTCCGTTCCGCTAACCGCAACGCGTTCCGCCCGATCTTCCGCCAGTTCGTGCTGCTCTGTCGTCAACTGGACCTGTATGGCCGGGAACTGCTGGCGGTGGATGGCACCCGGATCAAGGCGGTCAACAACAAGGACCGCAACTTCACCCGCGCGTCTTTGACGCAATTCATCAAGCTCGCTGACGCCAAGCTCGACGATTATCTGCAACGGCTCGATCAGAGTGATGTCACCGAGAACGGAACAGTCGGCTCGCGGGTCAAGAACCTGGCCGAGAAGATCGCCGCGATCGGCGAGCGACGCACGCGATGCAAGGCCATGCTGGCGCAACTGGACCGGACCGGAGAGGACCAAATCTCACTGACCGATCCCGACAGCCGGGCGATGGCTGCGCACACGCATGTTGCCGTGGGCTATAACGTTCAGATCGCAGTCGATGTGAAGCACAAGCTGATCGTGGAGCAGCAGGTCACCAACCAGGTCGTCGACATGGGTCTGCTGACGCAGACCGCGGGGGCGGCAAAAGATGTCCTTGGCGTCGAGACAATCGCCGTCGTGGCCGACAAGGGTTATTTCAAGATCGAAGACATCGAGGCCTGCGAGAAAGCCGGGATCGAGCCTTACGTACCGCGGCCCCAGCGCGGGCCCTCGGTCAAGGCGGGCCTGTTCCGCAAGGATGAGTTTCTGTATGACGCTGCTGGAGACAGTTATGTTTGCCCCGCGGGTCGGCGCCTGCATCCCTATTCGTCTTCTCCTCTGCGTGGCCTGAAGAAGATCAATTACGTCAACAAACTGGCATGCGACGATTGCGCGATCCGTTCGCGATGCACGGGAGGCAAGTTTCGCACCGTATCTCGGCTCGAGAACGAAGACGTTTTGGACCGGATGCAGGCCCGATTGGCAAAGCGCCCGGATGTGCTCGACCGCCGCCGCGAGACGGTCGAACATCCGTTCGGCTCGATCAAGCAATGGATGAACCAGGGGGCGTTTCTGATGCGTCGCTTGAAGAAGGTGCGCGCCGAGTTCAGCCTGACCGCGCTCGCCTACAATCTCAGGCGGGTCCTCAATATCGTCGAGTTCGCCGAGCTGATGGCCGCCGTGACGGCCTGAATGGCCGGTGCCTGGGCCTTCGTTGCTGGGAGGGGCGACGCTATCGCTGAGAATGGCACCGTTGAACCGGTCTCTTATCGCAAAGTTGGCCGGAGAGGCTGATTATTGCCCCCTCGTGCCTCGCTGGCGGTGGGTATTGCTTTCGGAGCCGCGCAAGCGCGTTTTCACACGGTCTGCTTGACTTATGCGTGGGTGCACGGAACTCGTGGACTAAGATTGGGCATCCGGCTCGCTCTCGGATTGCGCCGACAAAGGTAGTCCCTTACGTTGGATGATGAAGTAATTCGAGGGACCTATCCATGCCGACAGGCTACTTCTCGATCACCGATCCTTTCGGATTCTCAGCCGCCTTCCTTTCGGTGGGCTCGCTGTTCCCGACATCCGGCCTATCGATTGATGGCTCACTAGCATCCGGAAATCTGTGGGTTAACCTTCCTAAAGCAACTTATGCTCGCCTCCAAGGCGGAAAACCTCTTGTTATTGACCAAAAGGTTTTGGCCGCACAACAAGCTTCTGATTTCTCACGGTTTTTTAAAATGAAAAGCAATGCCGCCCAGATCCCCTGGATATTGGGGCCCATGAGCGCCATACCGGGCATAGGGACTACTATAACAATAACAACATCCACCATAGATGGATTGCAAAAATTATCACCATTGTCTGTCAATTCAGATCAGCTTTCAGTCCTAATAGCAGCGGGCGGCGCATTTAATCGAACGCTTGGACTAGAAGCCAGCAATCGAATAACATCAGCGGTATTCTATGCTGTCCAAGTAGGAAAAGAAGCTAGGAGCTACGCGATCTGTTCGCTTACCTACGGACTTAACGTTGTTTAATGGTTTGGCGACATTGGGAATTCCTGAGCATGCGATCAGCTACGATCGCCGTCTGGGAGCCTCAAAAGGCTTGATTTACGCACAAGTTCGCCACCTGGGTCGCTGACATCTATCTGCGCGTTCCCTATCTTTGCGCCAAATTAAAGCAGCGCGCTTGCCACAGCGGCTATTAGCACCTGATATCTTCGTCACATCCCTTCCTCCTTCAGAGAGACGCGGCATCATGCAGTAACAGGCTACCGTTTACCCGATGATTGTTGCTACATAATACCGGACGAATGCGCCAGGTGTGACACTGCCTCCGCAGGTTGTTGACGACGGCAGCCTGATGGCATGGTGGCCGGCGAGGGAATGGAGGGCCGAATGGCAGAGGATATCATGGTTCAGGTGGACGCCGCCGGGATCGCCGTGGTGACGCTGAACCGGCCGGAGAAGCGCAACGCGGTGTCGCTGGCGATGTGGCGTCAGTTGGGCGAGATCTATTCGGGCTTTGCCAGGCGCGGCGATATACGCGTGGTGATCCTGACCGGCGCGGGCGGCAATTTCTGCGGCGGGGCGGATATCTCGGAATTCTCGAAGGTGCGGAATAGCGTCGAGGATACGCGCGTCTACAGCGAGACGGGGCAGGCGGCGACGCAGGCGATCATCGATCTGCCGCAGCCGACGATTGCCGCGGTCACGGGCTATGGCGTGGGGGGCGGCTGCGGATTGGCGCTGGCGTGCGATCTGCGGGTGGGCGATGCGACGACCCAGATGGGCATTCCCGCCGCGCGGCTGTCGATCGTCTACGACACGCTGGATTGCAGTCTGCTGCTGCGCGCGGTCGGGTTGGCGAATGCGAAACTGGTGCTTTACTCGGGGCGGTATTTTCCGCTGGCGGATTGCCGCGCCATGGGGCTGATCGAGGTGGTGTCGGAGGACGGCGCGCTGTCGGGTGCGCACGCATTGGCGCAGGAGTTGGCGGCTCGCGCGCCGTTGTCGCAGCGTGGCGCGAAGGTGGTGCTGGAGGCGTTGGCGCGCGGTGAGGCGGAGCAGCGGGCGGCGGAAATCGCAGCGGTGCAGGACGCGGCGGCGAACAGCGAAGATTATCGCGCTGCGCGCCAGGCGTTCATGGAAAAGCGTCAGCCGGTGTTCACGGGGCGGTAGATGAGGGGAAGCATCGTGCGTTGCACCACGTTGATCGGCAATCGGCGGAATGCGCTGCGGCTTTGCCGCCCTGTGCATCGGGACCTGGTAATGGACCAACTGTTTCAGCCGCTGGATCCGGGCAAGTTTCACGATCCGCTGGTGACCGCGAAGGGTGAGGCGCGCGCGCAGGTGGCGTTGCGTGCGCTGGAAACGCTTTGGTTCAACACGGGCACGTTGTGCAATCTGACGTGCCGCAACTGCTATATCGAGTCTTCGCCGCGGAATGATCGTCTGGCTTATCTGACTCGCGACGAGGTGCGGGGGTATCTGGAGGAGATCGCGCGGGATGGATTGCCGACGCGTCTGATCGGCTTTACCGGCGGCGAGCCATTCATGAATCCCGACATCATCGGGATGCTGGACGATGTGCTGTCGCGCGGGCTGGACGCACTGGTGCTGACCAACGCGATGAAGCCGATGCGGAAGCTGCGGCCTGCAGTTGCTGGCGTTGCGTTCGGCGCATGGCGAGCGGCTGCGGATCCGCGTTTCGCTGGATCATTATTCTGCGGCGGTGCACGAGGCGGAGCGTGGCCGGCGAAGCTGGGCACCGACCATCGATGGGCTGGTGTGGCTGGCGCGCAATGGGTTCGCGCTGGATGTAGCGGGACGGCGGTTTTCCGGCGAGGCAGAGGCGGCGTTGCGCGCTGGGTTTGCGCGGCTGTTTGCCGAGTTGGATGTGCCGGTGGACGCGGGCGATCCGGTGCAACTGATGCTGTTCCCGGAAATGGATCCGCAACGCGATGTGCCGGAGATCACCACCGCGTGCTGGGGCATCCTGCACAAGTCGCCCGACGATGTGATGTGTGCGTCGGCGCGGATGGTGGTGAAGCGCGCGGGGGCGGCGGCGCCGGCGGTGCTGGCCTGTACGCTGCTGGCGTATGATCCGCAGTTCGAGCTTGGTCGCACATTGGCGGAGGCGGCGCGGCCGGTGGCGCTCAATCATCCTTATTGCGCGTCGTTCTGCGTGCTTGGCGGGGCGGCTTGCAGTCGGTGACGGTGGGCGACTGTGTGAGCTCGTGGGTCCGCGATTGCCGCGGTGCTTTGCTGCACTCGCGATGACAGGCTATGCGTGGATCAATGCGCGCTTCGCCTGGGCGCGCTTCGCCTGGATCATCCGCACCAGGTCGCGGACACTTGTCAGTTCCTCGATTTCCGCGGTCTGGAACTGGATGTCGAAGCGGCATTCCGCTTCGACCACCAGCGCGATGTGATTCATCGAGTCCCAGCCGGCAGATCGTCGCTGGTGGTATCGGGCGTCAGCTCGAGGAACGGGTCGTCGAACACCGAGCGGAATATGCTCGGTGACTTCACGCAGGATCGCGGCGCAGTCGGTGTCGCGGCTGGTTGGCATGATCGCGGCAACCTCTGGTAGCCAGAGGCCGCATTACACGACAGAATACCCTTAATGCCGCGGTGTTAATGCGCGCTAGGCGTGGCCGGCGGCGTCGGACAGCAGCAGCGGATCGATGTTCAGCGTGCCGAACGCGCGGCGCCATTTGGTGTCGTTGTCGCCGTCGAACACGATCGTCTCGTCGGCGGGCACCGAGAGCCAGGCGTTCTGCTGGATCTCGGCATCGAGCTGGCCGGGTCCCCAGCCGGCATAGCCCAGTGCGAGGATACCCTCGCGCGGACCGCCGCCCTCGGCGATCGCCTTCAGCACGTCGAGGCTGGCAGTCAGCGCCAGGGCTTCGTTGACGCGCAGGCTGCCTTCGCCGGTCCAGTCGGCGGTGTGCAGCACGAAGCCGCGCGCGTTATCCATCGGCCCGCCCTGGCAAAGCCGGATGCGCCGCGCGGGCGGCACCGGCGCCACCTCTAGCTGGCGCAGCAGGTCGTCGAAGCTGGGGCGCTGCAGCGGACGGTTGAGCACGAGGCCCATCGCGCCTTCGGATGTATGTGCGCAGAGATAGATGACGCTCTGGGCAAATCGCGGGTCCGCCATTGCGGGCATGGCGATCAGCAACTGGCCGGTCAGGAAGGCGGCGGAGGCGGTTCGTCCTCAGGTGTCGGCGTCGGTTCCATGAGTTGAAATCTGGGGCCGACGGAGCGGCTACGCAAGCGGCGCTCCGGGTGACGTGACAGCGGCGGCCGAGGAGGGTAGGAGTCGCCGGCTGTCAAGGCAGAGGGGAGCTATGAGACCATGACGATCAAGGTCGGCGATCAGATTCCGTCCATGAAGTTGATGATGGGTACCCCGGAGGGACCCAAGGAGACTTCAACCGACGAGATATTCAAAGGCAAGAAAGTGGTGCTGTTCGCGGTGCCGGGAGCGTTCACGCCGACCTGTAGCGTCAAGCATCTGCCGAGCTTCGTGCAGAACATCGATGCGCTGAAGGCGAAGGGTGTCGATACGGTCGCGTGCATCGCGGTGAACGACGCGTTCGTGATGGCGGCGTGGGGCAAGGAGCAGGGCACCGAGGGCAAGGTGACGATGCTGGCCGATGGGTCCGGCCGCCTTCACCAAGGCGATCGGCCTGGAGCTGGATCTGATGGGCCGCGGCATGGGCGTCCGCAGCCAGCGTTATGCATTGGTGGCGCAGGACGGCAAGGTGACGCATCTCGCGGTGGAGCCGCCGGGCGGGTTCGATGTCAGCAAGGCTGAATCGGTACTGGCGCATCTGTAGGTCGCGATAGCCGGCGCGACGCATGAAGGGCACCCAGGGGTCAGGCCCCTGGGTGCCCTTTATGCGTTCGCGCGGTCGCTTTGCGGGGCCTCTGGCGGGGCCGCTCTGGCGGGTGACGCCGCCGCCGCCATGTACCATATTGATGGCGTGACAGAATCGGGTGCCGTGCCCAATGGGCGCTGAGTTCCGTTCGATCTATCGCCACGGACTGGTCCGCGTCGCGGCCTGCACGACGCGCGTGCACACTGGCGGATCCGGCGGCGAATGCCGCGGCGATCCTGCGATGGCGCGCGCCTGCCACCAGCGCGGCGCCGCGCTGGCGGTGTTTCCGGAGCTCGGTGTGTCGGGCTACGCGATCAGCGATCTGCTGCAGCAGACGACGCTGCTGGACGCGGTGGAAGCCGCGATCGGCGACATCGTTGCCGCGTCGCGCGAGCTGCTTCCGCTGCTGCTGGTCGGCGCGCCGCTGCGCCACGCCGGCGCGCTGTACAACTCCGCGCTGGCGATCCATCGCGGCCGCCTGCTGGGCGTGGTGCCGAAAGTCCACCTGCCCAACTATCGCGAATTCTACGAGCCGCGGCATTTCGTCGCCGGGCGACGGCATGGTCGGCGGCGAGATCACCATCGGCGGCCACAGCGCGCCGTTCGGCACCGACCTGCTGTTCGCCGCCGACGGATCTGCCCGGCTTCGTCGTCCACGCGGAGATCTGCGAGGACATCTGGGTTCCCGATCCCGCCCAGCTCGCCAGGCGGCGCTGGCCGGCGCCACGGTGCTGGCCAACCTGTCGGCCAGCAACATCACCATCGGCAAGGCGGAGACGCGCCGCCTGCTGTGCGCGTCGCAGTCCGCGCGCTGCGTCGCCGCCTATCTCTACGCCGCCGCCGGCGCCGGCGAATCGACCACCGATCTCGCCTGGGACGGCCAGGCGTCGATCTTCGAGAACGGCGCGACGCTGGCCGAGACCGAGCGCTTCCCCGCCGACAGCCAGTTCGCGCTCGCCGACGTCGATCTCGACCTGCTGCGCCACGAGCGCATGCGGATGGGCAGCTTCGACGACAACCGCCGGCGCAATCCCGCCGGCGTTCCGGCGTCGTCGGCGTTCCGCGCTCGATCCGCCGACCGGCGATATCGGCTTGCGCGCAAGGTCGAGCGGTTTCCGTTCGTGCCCGCCGATCCCGACGCGGCTCGAGCAGGACTGCTACGAGGCCTACAACATCCAGGTCTCGGGCCTGGCGCAGCGGCTGCGCGCGACCGGCATCAAGCGCGTGGTGATCGGCGTCTCCGGCGGGCTCGATTCCACCCACGCGCTGATCGTCTGCGCCCGGGCGCTCGACCTGCTGGGCCGGCCGCGCGGCCATATCCTGGCCTATACGATGCCCGGCTTCGCCACCTCGGCGTACACCAAGACCAATGCGATCGCGCTGATGAAAGCGCTCGGCGTCGACGTCGGACGAGATCGACATCCGGCCCGCGGCCGCACGCATGCTGGGCGACATCGGCCATCCGTTCGCGCGCGGCGAGCCGGTCTACGACGTGACGTTCGAGAACGTGCAGGCGGGCCTGCGCACCGACTACCTGTTCCGCCTCGCCAACCACCACCACGGCATCGTCGTCGGCACCGGCGATCTGTCCGAGCTGGCGCTGGGCTGGTGCACCTACGGCGTCGGCGACCAGATGTCCCACTACAACGTCAACGCCGGCGTGCCGAAGACGCTGATCCAGCACCTGATCCGCTGGGCGATCGGCTCACAGCAGTTCGCGCCGGACGTGGCGGCGACGCTGCACGCCATCCTGCCACCGAGATCTCGCCCGAGCTGGTGCCCGCCGAGGACGGCGAGACGCCGCAGAGCACCGAGGCCATGGTCGGCCCCTACGCGCTGCAGGACTTCAACCTGTACTACACGCTGCGCTACGGCTTCGTGCCGTCCAAGGTCGCCTTCCTGGCGCTGCACGCCTGGGGCGACGCGGCGCGCGGCGCACTGGCCGCCGGGCTTTCCGCGCCGAACGGCGCGGCGCCTACGACCTGCCGAGATCCGCAAATGGCTGGAGGTGTTCCTGCGCCGGTTCTTCGCCTTCAGCCAGTTCAAGCGCTCGGCGATGCCGAACGGACCGAAGGTCAGCGCCGGCGGCTCGCTGTCGCCGCGCGGCGACTGGCGCGCGCCCTCCGACGGCAACGCCGCTGCCTGGCTGGCGGAGCTGGACAGGAATGTGCCGAAGGATCCGGTGGCCGGCGCCGACTTTCGAGCGCTCACGCCGTGATGCGACGCGCCTTCCCTCCCACGTTTCCCTGCCCTTGTGCCCTACCGTTTTCACACGAGAGAGGGGAAGGCTGTGCTGCGGTTACGCCACCGCTTCGGCCAGCGGCGCAGCGTCCATCGGCGGGGCCAAACGACCGACATCGCCGCCGGAACGATAAGCCAGCAGCGCGCGACAGGCGGATGCCGGCGGCAATCCCAGTGGCAGCAGCCGGCCGCGGCGGGTTTCGCGGATGCGGTCGGCGGGGGCTCCGAGATCGAACGCCACCACGTCCAGATCCGCCTGCCACATCTGCGACAGCGTATAGCTCCAGGTCTCCGGCCATAGCGCCGGCAGGAAGCCCAGTCCGGCCTGCTGCGCGCGGATCAGCTCGACCGCTTCCGCCTCTGCATAGCCGCCGGTGATGTGGACCGTGCCGGTTTCCAGCAGGCGCTTGTCGTCGCATGTGTAGCCGACCACGACGAATTCCAGCGCCAGGTGCTGTGCGGCGGCGTAACGCGCGCAGGCGAGCAGATACTCGTAGCCCTTGTCGATGCCGATCGCACCTACCACGGCCACACGCAGGCGCAGCCGGCTGACCCGCGGGTCGGCCGCGCGCGCCGGCAGATCGGCGTCGCTTTCCCATGCCGTCACGGTGCAGGATATTCCCGTGAAGTAACGTTGCAGCCGGTCGGCCACATCGCGGCTTGGAACCACCACGCGGTTCGCGCCGGTCAGCACGCTGTGCGAGCGCATCCGCAACGCCGACGGCCTGATGTCCTGCTCGATGTTGCCGCCGATATCGGAGTAGCAGGCTTCGCACGCATTGATGTCGGGTTCGCCGCAATAGCGCTTGTCGGGGCCGACCAGCGTGATGCGCGGACAGATCCAGGCGTAGTCGTGCACCACCACGTCGTACGGCACGTTCAGCGCTTGGGGCAGGCCGAACAACGCGGGATCGTGGCCGATGAAATGATGCAGTTCGGCGCGTACCGGCTTGTCGTCGCGCAGGAAACCGACGAGGTCGGCGAGGCCGCTGTTGGTCGCGAAGCGGAGATTGGGGAATTCCTCACCGGAGGCATCCGATAGCTGGCAGCAGGTGCGGCCTTGGGCGTCGACGACAGGCGACAGCACGATCGGTCGCAATCCGGACGCCGCGATCGCCTTGCAGCGCTCGGCCACGTGGCGCTTCACGCCGCCGGAGCGACCGTGGGTGATCAGGATGACCGACCCCTTGCGCGAACGCTGGTTACGCCAGCGCAGCGCATCCATGCGGAAGCGCGCGCGCGCCAGCGGATCGGCCTGACGGAATGCGGCGATCAACGCGTCGTAGCCGGGATGCAGGCGGTTCAGGATCGTCAGGTTGCGCGCCATCAATTGCGCCTTGGCGCCGCCGAACGATCCGGCGCCGGCGTGGGCGACGAAAACGCCGGGCACCGCGACATGGCGCCAGCCGAGATGGCGGGCGCGGATGCAGAAGTCGTTTTCCTCGCCGTAGCCCTGGGCGAACAGATCGGCGCGCAGCAGCCCTACCGCGGCCAGGCAGTCGCGCCTGAGGTAGACGCAAAAGCCGTGGGCGCTCGGCACATCCGTCACATCGCTGCCGTTGGCGCGGGCTGCCAGGCGATCGAATTGGATGGTTGCCGCTTCGTCGGGAACCGTGTTCGGAGCGTCCTCGCGCGGATAGCTGAAGATCGTCGCGTCGTTGGAGAACGGCGTTACGGTGCCGATGTCGGGCGCGCTGTAGGCGGCCGCACTGAGACGCTCGATCCAGCCGGGCGGCACCAGCGTGTCGCTGTTCAGCAGGATGACATCACGGCCGGCGGCGACACGGATGCCGGCATTGGCGGTGGCCGGGAAACCCAGGTTGACGCGTTGACGCCGCAGCACGATGCGACCGCGTGCGGCGAGCGAACACAACGCATCGGTCAACGCCGGTTCGGGCGAGGCGTCTTCGACGACGATGCAGCGTGCGCCGTTAGGCAGCGATGCGAGCACGCTCTTGATGCAGGCAAGCGTCTGCGCGCGGCCGCGATAGACCGGGATGACCACATCGATGCCGGCTGACTGGGCGGTACGCTTCGCGATCGGTGCGGGGCCGACGATGTCCGCCGGGACCGAGCGGCAGCGGCAGTTCGATCGCGCGTTCCGGCGTGCGCGCCGATGCGGGAAACATGCGGCGCGCGAGTTCCGCGGCGCCGGCGGCGCTGCGTTTGTCGGCTTGGGGATCGAGCGGGCTGCCGTAGAGATGCCGGCCGCAGGCGTCGAGCACGGCGATTGGCGAGACGAAGCCGTGCAGGTCGGTTACGGGAACGTAGAGGCGCCTGGGCTTGGCGAGCGGACGTTGCGTGCGCCACCTCCGGGCGCCGGTTCACGGGCGGCGATGCGCAGTGTGCGGCCGTTGGCATCGCGGAGCGGTCAGCGTGGGCGCGCAATCAGGATCGTGCGGGTGCCACGCCCAGCCGGTGAGGCAGCCGTGCTCGATACCGACGAAGCCTTCGACCCGGCTAATGGCAGCCGGATGCAGCTTGCTGCCGAGCAGGTGGCGTGTCTTCAGGCATACGGCGATGCGGCTGGCTTCGCGCCATGCGTCGGGCAGCAGGTGGACGGCGCGCTGATAGTCGCCGTCGCGGCTGCGCCTGCGCGGCCGGCTGCCGACCGGCACGCCGTCGAACATCACGACGACACTGTCGAGGTTGGCGAGCGGGTCGAACAGCGTGACGTGCAGGATGCCGTCCGCGGTGAGGCCGCACCAGCCGACATTGCCTTGGGTGCGCGCGACGATGTCGAACATCTGCAGGTTGACGGCATCGTGGCTGCAGCCGAAGCGCGACAGCAGTTCGCGCAGATCGCGGGCGGCGAGGTCGTTATGGCCGTGCTGGTTGCGGACGGCGATGAGGCCGAGCCAGGCTTCGCGTACAGTCGTCGCGTGTGGCGATCAGTTCGAATGGCTCGGAGGCGCGCGGGTCCTGCAAAGCCAGGCGCGTGGCGCCGATGGCCATGGTGATGTCGCCGTCGGACGGCGCGCTGCGCTGGGCGTATTCGTAGTGCAGCACGGCGGTCTGGAAATCGCCCGCGAACTACCGCTGCGGCGGCGCGGCTGAAGGCGTGTTCCACTGCCGCGCTGCGATCGTTGTTCACCCGGTGCCTTTCCTGCGCGGACAATTGCGGCAGATCGTCGGCACGCTATAGTGGGAGTGTTAATGAAGCGTTGCCAGGATCGGGTTGGATGAGTTCGCAAACTGATGGCGGAGGTGGCGCGGTAGCATGGCTTGCACCAACCACTCTGAGGAGCCGAACGATTACTGTCTTGCTGCGTGGCGCAACGAGGGCAGGCGGATATCGTCTGGCAGATGAACCCCCAAGACGAGGGCAGGAGGAATGGTTGAACGAGAATCTCGCAGAGCTGGCCCGGTGGCCCGACTGCGATCCCAGGATCGCCGCGCAGGCGATCGCCGATACCGCGGCTGCGGATCGCTGCGCGCTTGTCCTGTTTACCCCCCGTTCAGGCAGTTCATGGTTGACCGGCATTGTCAGTGCCACGCAGCAACTTGGCTTCCTGGAGGAGTACATCAATCCAGCCTTCATTGAAGCAGTTGCCAAGGGGGTGTGCGCCACCAGTCACGCGACGCTGATACCGATGCTCAAGCGCTGGGCGAAGACCGAGAATGGTGTGTTCTCCATGGAGGCGCGCGCCGGCGATATCGAATTGTTTGGGGAGACGGAGTTCTTTCAGGCATTCGGTGACAATGCGGTGGTATTTTTTCTGTGGCGCGACGACATCGTTGCGCAGGGCGTTTCGCTCTATCGCGCGGTCACGACCAAGCGCTACCACTCGACCGATGCCCCGGCGATCGCGCCTGAGTACGACGCAGACCAGATCACCGAATGGATGCTCCACATCGTCGCCATCGAGAACGACAACCTGGCGTTACTGAAGCGCCGTGGTCTGCGTGCCAGGTTCCTGCGCTACGAGGATATTGTCCGCGATCGCGCGACGACCTTGGCGATTTTTGCCGCCGCGCTACGCGTTGAGTTGACCGCGGTGCAACACGCTGCTCAGCGGAAAGCAGGAGCTGCGGAAGATCGCAGATGAATGGAACAGCAGTGCCATCCAACGCTTCCGCGACGAGCGGTGCGAGTTCGTTCGCGAGATCGAGGCACAGCGACGCATTCGGCGGCTTTGATCACCAGGATCAGATCATATGTGGTGCCGATGGTTATGGCAGCTGGCTGGTATGGTGCCAACAGATCGTTGCGCCCTCCTGGGGCGCGAGGGGAAACGAGAGTCCATCACCGCCCGGTGGACGTTACATCCCCATCGTGACTGACGATTGCCGCGCGCCCTGCGGCCAACGCTCGAACACCACCACGCTGTCGTAGCAACAGATAGCGCCGGTGGTACGAGTAAAGGGCGACACCGGCAGTGCCTCGCGGGCATGTACGGCGTTGATGTCGTCCAGACGATCCTTCACGAACTCCATGAACGAGTTTGGGCGCTTCAATCCGCCTCCGAATTCGGGCCAGTAGCAGGTGTGGGTATCCTCCACTATGTAGACGCCGCGAGGGACGACCTGGTCATATAGAAGCTCAAACGAGCGGATCATATGCGTCATAACGTGGCTGCCGTCGTCCAGGATAATGTCCAGCCGAGGATACTTCTGGAGGACTTGCTCGATCAGGGCGGGATCGTCCTGGCTGCCGATAAATACCTCGATGTCCTCGGCCTCATGCGCCTTGCAAGCAGGGTTAATGTCGATGCCGACGATCTTGGCACCTTTGCCCAGGTATTCTTTCCACATGGCAAGCGAGCCGCCCTCGGCAACACCGATTTCCAGCATTACAGGCGACGTGCCCCGGAATTGCTCCAGATGCCGCTCATAGATGTCAAAGTAGTGCATCCATTTGTTCATAGATTTATGAGAATTATTCAAAAAATACCGATGAAGGAAACCGTCTGGAGGCATCTGCGTGTTGCTCCCCGTTGGGTCGTGATCATGTGGTTGTCGTAGCGGGTTCAGTCAGATAGCCGACTGTGGGGATATTCATGTCGCTTCTCAGGGATTGGAGAAGGGATCCGCAAACCTTTGGCACTTCCGAGCACGGCGCCGAGCATCCGGGCGATGGCGATCAGATCAACCAAGAAATCGTTCCGTCCCGGCGACCGGTTGGTCGTTGTGGGTCCGAACAATTCGCCATAATTCAAGCTGAGCTGGCCAGCGATATCCCAAAAGAACGGATCCGGGAAATCGCTGGGTGACAGCACCATCACTGAGCAGTGCGCCGGGCAGAAGACAATATTTGCCAGGGCGGCACCTTTAACTCCCACGATAGCCTCCGTCTCGCTGAAGAGGCGTGCTTGCTCGAAGAGACTGAGGCCGTGCAGATAGATGGTCTCGAAACCGAAGCAGGCCAGGAGTGCCTCCAATTCTTCCTCGTTGACCACGGTGCGCACACCAATGTCCCGGCGAGACAAATAGACCCGACAATTCTGAGATCGGATGGTGCTTGGCGGAACTTCCGGCCTCTCAAGAATTAGAAATCGGAGCCGCTGGATTGCGGCGGGCAACTTGAACTGCGGCGGAACATGCAGCGGCATCACGTATCGTAACTCGGCAAACTGCCATGCCTCATCGTCAGGATGCTCCAGAACAGGCGTGCCGGGCACGAGCAAGTCGAGCGTCTCACGAACAATGCGTCGCATGACCGGGTTCTCGTTGGCTCCAATAACGATGCTCCAGCCATGACGCCTCACATCGTCACCCATGACCGCGAGCAATGTCGCAAAATCAATTAGCCAGTGGCCGAAGTTACGAAACCACGGTCGTTTCACAAGAAGGCAGGATGTGTCGATGTGCCTTGCAGGATCATTGCCAAGTCGCCATCGGTCTTTGCCAACACTTTGCAGGCCGTCAGGCACACGGTCATGGGCAAGAAATTCTGAGGCACTCTCCCACAGCAGTATACTATTGGTAGTAATGACCGAACCTTGACCAACGACCGTCGCGTCACGCAGGGCTACGCAATGTATATTGCCGTAAGACTGCTGTAATACCTGAGTGTAATGATCGAAATACTGCCTAGTTGATATTGTTGCCCGGTCGGTGTCTGTAAAGACAGGTGGTACGCGCGTATAGGATCCTGCTGGAGCAATGAGCAGGGGTTCGCTAATGCCAGCGGACCGCGCCTGTTCCGATGTCAATCCGTCGTCCAGTATCGTGGCCAGCCGTGAGGCTCTTATGATCGAACCGGTCATGGTCAGGTCTTTGTCAACAGTGTGAAATCGGGGACATTGCCTTTCCTTGATGATCCGTTCCAATTCCTGTGTATCGGTCACAGTCAACGTGGTGATGTATGTCGTGAACAATTCAAGTTCGTCTGGCAGGTCGGTGAATTGCGACACAATTTCGTCATAATGCGTCTCCAGCACCCGTAAATCCGGATCGAGATTGCTGACGAGGATAAGGCCGGTCGGGGGCGCGTTGAATGCGTCTATGATGAGGTCAGGACGATACTTCTTGAGGATACACACAAACTTCCACACGTCGCCCGTCCACCACAGCGGGTAGCGCGAAAGCGAGCGTGCCGTCGTGTCGTCGGCAGCGCGAACTGCCATGTGGAGATCGAGCGGAATGCAATCGTGCAATACAATGATCGATCTGGTGATGCAGCAGCGTTCGGTATTGGAGAAATCCCTCAAGAGATATTCGAACAGATGCATTCCATCCAGGAACGCCATGTCCAGCGGTCTGCCCAGGATCGCCGAAGCCCTGTTGCTGCGGAAGAAGGCGTCGCTGGAGGTTTGGAACATGAACAGTGACGATTTTTGTCCCATTATTGCCTGGTTGACCTGGAAGCACGGATCGATCGCGATCGCGGCACATTGTGCCAGGGCGAGCGTGTCACCGTTCAACGTCCCTATTTCCAGATAGGTTTCGGGGCGCATCGTTTCGTGAATGATACGCAGGCAGTCCTGGTAGAATTGGCCAGCATGGTCTGGCAGGGACGGATCTTGGCGTCCGAGAGGGGGAATCGGTCCGCTACCTTGCCGTGAGCAAGCCGCGAGAGTTCCATTCATCGGCCGACCGTGTATGACGTTGAGAGGCTGGCGACCGTTTTTGGAGTGCTTGGAACCATTCGTACGCTTCTGCGGCTGGACCGGTTAATAACCGGTTAATTGGCGTCAGGCGTTTCGCAGGTTGTCGACGATGATGGGCGGCGAGACGTGTTCGGCGAACGGCCGGCAGATGGCGCCGGCGAGCGCGGTCTGGATCAGCGGCTTGGCGACGACCGTGAATTCCTCGCCTCGGTGGGCCGCTCACTATGGCGGTACACAACCACCACCGGCACGTCCGATTAGGCAACCCCCTGTCAGAACACCAGCCGGCCGCCAATTATTACCAGCGTGACGGCGAGTATCGGTCGGAGAACCAATTCCGGGACCCGTACAGCCAGATAGCTGCCGACGATTATGCCTGGAATGGAACCGGACAGCAGTCCCCCGAGCAAGGGCCAGTCCACCGAACCGAGCCACCAATGACCGACGCCGGCCACCAGGGTGAGCGGTACCGCATGGGCGATATCGGAACCGACGATGACCGCCATGGGCAGGCGCGGATAGAGCAGAAGCAGAACTGTGACACCAATTGCGCCTGCTCCGACTGACGAAAGCGTCACCAATACGCCCAGCACAAACCCTATGAGCACGGTCAGCATGGCGATCCATCGGGGCGACAGGCGGTCCAGCCGACCTCCTGCCAATGCGATGAACTGGCGCCGGAAAACCAGCGACAATGCAGTGAGAACCAGCATGGTTCCGAGAACGCAGGAAATGACGTGGCTGGCGGCCTGGCCGTTCAAGTCGAACCGCGCGGTGATCAGAAGGGTTACGATCGTCGCTGGTACACTGCCGGCGGCCAGACGGCCAACAATTCGCCAATCGACGGTCCGATTGAAGCCATGGACCAATGTCCCTGCCGACTTGGTGGCCGCCGCGTACAGCAGATCCGTGCCAACTGCGGTCGCAGGATGCACCCCGAACAGCAACACCAAAATCGGGGTCATCAGCGAACCACCGCCCATGCCCGTCTGGCCGACCAGCAACCCAACAAAAAAGCCGGATAACGAGTACCAGCGGATCGATAGGCCACAGATGCGTCATCACAACCCCCTTCTACTGGTCAACCAACTCCGGGACGGCGCGAACCGGAACGCCGCCGTTCGGTGGAATGTTCGTGCGAGCCCGAGCGCGGGCCGCCACCGGCAAACTGGAAATCGGCCCTCATTGGTCATCGAACCTTGGCGCGGCGCGATAGGCGGTCCCGGTCAGGTGGTCGGCCGGTTGCTGCATTTTGTAATTCCTACTAAGTCTATGGGGATTGGGGGACATCCGGCATGCCGCTGTCAACCAAAAATTCACCAGGCAGCGGCGGCGCTTGACCGCCAAGCCCGAGAGCAGGAGCCACCCATGTTGTCGAGCAAGGCAAAATATGCGGTGCGTGCAGCCATGTTCCTTGCCGGGCTCGCACGCTCGGAGGGTTGGGCACAGGCAGCACAGGTCGCGGAGGAAGAAGCAATTCCCCGTAAGTTTCTGGAGCTGATACTGGTCCAGTTGCGTGACCACGGGCTCATTGAAAGCCGGAGAGGCGTGCACGGTGGTTACCGCCTGCTACGCGATCCCGACAATATTTCGGTCGCAGACATCATCCGTATTGTGGATGGACCGTTGGCGCTCACACCTTGTGCGAGCCGGACGCGATTCCGCCCATGCACTGATTGCGTGGACATCCGGCGATGCCACTTGCAGCCGTTGATGCAGCAAGCGCGCGACGCCGTCGCGGGTGTTCTGGAGAAATGCTCGCTCGCCGCACTTGCGAACAAGAGAGCTACAGTGAGGCCTCACGTGACGGCGTCCAAGAGCAAGGGTATCGTCGCCCAACGACCAAGGCTGGTCGCCACACGTCAAATGTGTAGCGTGCTGGTGCGAACGTTGCCGTCCAGTCCGTTGGTCGAGACAGTCGTGACGGCCCGGTGGAGCGGGATTTCAATGTCATCCGTGCGCCATTGGGCGTGCGCCATTGGGCGTGCGCCATTGGGCGTGCGCCATTGGGCGTGCGCCATTGGGCGTGCGCCATTGGGCGTGCGCCATTGGATGGGGATTGCCGAGTCGCTGCGCCTCTCACACTGACGGGCTCGCATCAACGCACTCAGCCTATCGCGTGTTGTCGACAACGATGCGCGGCGGGGACTGTTCGACGAACAGGCGCTTGATCGCCTCGGCGAGCGCGGCCTGCGTCAGGGGCTTGGCAATGACGGTGAAATCCTCACCCGCCTCCGCGAGCGACTGGCTATAGCCGGACACCAGCACCACCGGCAGGTCGGGGTAACGCCGACGCACCTCGCGCGCGAACTGCAATCCGTTCATGCCATCGGGCATGACAATATCGGATATGATGACATCGATGAACGTCGCCGCGTCTGCCAGCCGGTCCAGCGCGGCCCGCGCGCGGCTCATCGTTTCGACCTGATTGCCCAGGCCACGCAGCATTTCGACAGTGATCTCGGCAACCTCCGGATTGTCCTCGACCAACATGATGCGGCGCGACGTCTGGCCGGACGTGACCGGCGGGGCGGTTTCCGGGGTTGCGTCGGGCACCGGCTGCCGGCTGGCTCGCGGCAGATGGATCCGCACAGTGGTGCCCTTGCCTGGCTCGCTGTCCAGCGCGATGGCGCCGCCCGACTGGCGCACGAAGCCGTAGACCTGGCTCAGGCCCAATCCGGTGCCGCGCCCGACGTCCTTGGTGGTGAAGAACGGCTCGAACACGCGCGCGGCGACCTCGGGCGTCATGCCGCTGCCGGTATCGGTCAATGCCAGCGCGACGAACTGGCCGCCAATGTCCGGCGCGCCGGACAGTTCGCCGGCGAAAACCGTCACGTTGCGGGCAGTGAATTCGAACCGTCCGCCGCCCGGCATTGCGTCCCTGGCGTTCGCTGCCACGTTGATCAGGGCGATTTCCAACTCTCCGGGATCGACCTCGACCGGCCATAGTCCCTCGGCAAATTGGCCACGAAACCTGATGTCGCCACGCAACGAGGTTTGCAGCAGTTCGGTCAGACGCGGCAGATCGGCTGTCAGGTCGACCGGCTTCGGGCTGAGCATGCGGCGGCTTGAGAAGGACAGCAGGCGCTGGGTGAGTTCGGCACCGCGCCGGGCCGCCTGCATGATCTGACCGACCGAGCGTTCCACGCGTTCGGGCGGCTTGCCGCGGATCAGTTCGGCGTTGCCGATGATGACCGACAGCAGATTGTTGAAGTCATGCGCGACACCGCCGGTGAGCTGGCCGAGGGCCTCGAGTTTCTGGCTTTGGCGGACGGCTTCTTCAGCGATGTGCCGCTTGCGCGTCTCGGCAACTGCGAGCGCGGCTGCGGCCTCGGCCGCCTGGGCGCGGCGCAATGCCACCAGCGCGAGGCCGAAGAGTGCCAGCGTGGCGGGCACGGCCAGCAGCAGATCGGTTGCCATCTGACGCAGCCAGGCCGCGGTGATCGCCGATGTCGGCACGGATGCGAACACATATATCGGCAATGTTGCCAACCGGCGATAGGTCACCAGGCGATCGTAATCGCCGCCGTCCTGGATGCGACTGAAACCTTGCTCGGGCGATGCCTCAATCTGCGCCATGACGGGCGGCGGGATGCGCCATTGTTCGTCGGGTCCGGGGATCGGCTGGCGCGCCAGCAGGGTGCCGTCGGCTCGCGCGAGGCCAATCCGGAAGCCCGGCCACCGCGCGTCGACCGCGCCGGTACGGAGCCGAGTAGTTCCCGAAATAATTCGGATCGACGAAAATGGCGATCACGCCATTGAAGCCGTCGCATCCCCTTCCGCGTGCGTGCAACCGCGAAGAAGCGTTGCCGTACCGGCTGGCGGTTGAGCAGGACGCTGCTGACGTAGGTCCCCGGGTAGCCGCCCCGGAGCACGGTGAAATAATCGCGGTCAGCCAGATTAAGCGCATGTGTCGCGGGAAATTCCCTCGCGGCGAGCAAGGGATGGCCATCACGGCTGATGACCGCGACATCACGGACCTGGGGGAGATCACGAACAATCGCGGCAAGCTGATCGTGCAACTCGGGTTCATGGCTCAGTATCTCGCGGTCGCTCAAGCCGCGCAGAAGTTCGTCAATTTCGCCCAACAGCAGCTGGTGCGTCTCGAAGACCTTGGCGGCATGCTCGAATGCGACATCGGTGGTGTGGGTGACGCGATCACGCGCGGCATCGGCTTCCGCGCGGTGCAGCATGCACGCCGCGCCTGCGAACACCGCCAGCGGGATGATCACCGAGGCGGCCAGCAGCACGCGAAGTATGGCGACCGGGTTCCAGCCCCGAGATCGCGGCATCACGAACGTCCCCCCTCCCCCATTGCGATCAGGCAGCGCCGCCAGGCAGCGCAATCAGGCGGCGCCCTCCGGCAGGAACACACCGGCAGGAGCGCCAACAATGCGGCTGGATTCTGCGTCGGGAATTCAAACTTTCGCTAGCCGCCTGCCCTCATGCTGCCACACGGGTACGCGATCACGCCGCTTACGAGGACAATTCCCTGACGGAGTGGCTTGGATGCGCTTTTTGCGAGTGTACGGCCGCGTGCTTGGCGTCCTGGGGCGTGATCTCCGCATCGCGGGGTTGCTGACCGCCGTCAATGTTGCGGTCGCCGCTTTGCAATTCCTCGACCCCGTGCTGTTCGGGCGCGTGGTCAACCTGCTTTGGCAATCCGATCACCTGGCGCCCGGATCACTGTGGACTCAGGCCGCTGTGCTGCTCGCCATCTGGGCCTCTGTCGGCGTGGCCGGGATCATCAGCAATATCGTGGTGTCGGTGCAGACCGAGCGGTTGGCCCACCGCAATCGCCTGAAGGCAATGGGGGGCTATTTCACGCATGTCCTGACGCTGCCGGCTTCGTTCCATGGCGACACGCAGTCCGGGCGCGTGATCAAGACGATGCTGTCCGGCACCGATGGTTTGTTCGGCACCTGGCTGGTGTTCTTCCGGGACCAGCTGGCGACGCTGATCTCGGCGGTGGTGCTGTTGCCGCTTACGCTGCTGCTGAACTGGCGGCTGGGACTCACGCTGATGATCCTGGTCTGCGTGTTCGTGACCGTCACCGCGTTCGTGATCCGCCGGACCGAGGCGGGACAGCGGAAGGTCGAGAGCTGCAACTCCGCTCTGGCGGGCACCGCGCAGGATGCGCTGGCCAACGTGATGGTGGTGCAGTCGTTCACCCGACTGGCAGCGGAGACGCGGAATTTTGGCGACATCGCGCAGCAGTTGATCCGCCAGCAGTTTCCGGTGCTGAACTGGTGGGCATTGGTCAATGTGCTGACGCGTGGGGCCAGCACGATCGCCATGATCACGATCGTGATCATCGGCACCTGGCTGCATACGCGCGACGAGGCCGGCATCGGCGAGATCGTCAGCTTCATGGGGTTTGCCATGCTGCTGATCGGACGGATGGAAAGCGCGGTCTCGTTCGTCGCCAGCCTGTTCTACAAGCTGCCGGCGGTCGAGGAGTTCTTTGCCATCATGGACGCGAAGACCACGGTGCCGGAACGTCCGGATGCGCGGACCCTGTGGGCGCCGCGCGGCGAGGTGGTGTTCGACGACGTGTCGTTTGCCTATCCTGGCGCCGACGTCGTGCTGAGCGATGTGTCGTTCGTGGCGAAGCCCGGTAGCTCGGTGGCGCTGGTCGGGCATACCGGCGCCGGCAAATCCACCGCGATGGCGATGTTGCAGCGGATGTGGGACCCCGACAACGGGCGCATCACCATCGACGGTCAGGATTTGCGCGAGGTCAGTCTGGAGAGCCTGCGCGCCGCGATCGGCGTGGTATTCCAGGAGAACCTGCTGTTCAATCGCACGATCCGCGACAACCTGCGCGTCGGCCGGCCGGACGCGAGCGACGAGCAGGTTGAAGAGGCGTGCCGCATGGCTGACGCGCACGAATTCATTGTGCGCCAGCCGAAGGGCTACGACACGCAGATCGGCGAACGCGGGGTCACGCTGTCGGGCGGCCAGCGCCAGCGTCTGGCAATCGCGCGGGCGTTGCTGAAGGATCCGCCGATCCTGATCCTGGACGAGGCGACGAGTGCGCTGGATGCGGCGACCGAGGCACGGGTGGCGGCGGCGCTGAGGACGCTGATGGCGGGGCGCACGACGTTCACGATCGCGCATCGCCTGTCCACTGTGCGCGACGCGGACGAGATCCTGGTGTTCGACCAGGGACGCGTGGTGGAGCGCGGCAGCTTTGCCGAGTTGATCGCGCGGAACGGACGATTTGCCGAACTGGTCGCGACCCAGCTTGCACCGTCGGTTCCACTGGTGGCGGTTGGCTGATCAGGCATTCGCGACACAAGCACCTGTGAGCGTGTGAATTGCGGGCCATCGCTTATCTTTCCGGCCTATCAATCACTTCCCGCAGGAGCGGATAGGGTCATGCTGAGATTGGCACTGTTTTTTCTGGTGGTTTCGCTGGTTGCCGCGCTGTTCGGCTTTGGCGGTATCTCCGCCGCCTCGGCAGATATCGCGCGCATCCTGTTCTTCATTGCGATCGTGGTGTTCCTGGTGTTGCTGGTGGCCGGGTTGATGGCCGGCAGCACCTTATTCTAACGGGGTTCTTGAGCGCTTTCCCGCGGGCGGTCCCGCGGGGAGGCGGCCATCGGTGCGATATCGGCCCATCGGTGCGATATCGGGAATGAATGGTTGGAGCGGGGCGATGCCTGTCGTCCCGCCGTTTTGTGCAGTGCACAGCTATAAGTTGCATGTGTGACATTGGAACGCGCATCATCGGCGCGACGACAAGCCAGCGGGTTGACGCGATCCGGCCGGACTGAGCAATGCGAGTGACCGGATCGGGCCCCGCCTGGCAAACAGCCAAGGAGGAAGGCCATGACGACGATTGCCGCGATCCTCAAACACAAGGGTTACCAGGTTACAACGATCGATCCGACGGCGAAAATTGAGCACGTCGTCGCCGTTCTGGCCGAGCATCGCATTGGTGCCGCGCTCGTGATGGATCGCGCCGAGCAGTTGCTCGGCATTGTCAGCGAGCGCGACATCGTGCGCAGCCTGGCGGCCAACGGTGCACGCACGCTGGAAATGACCGCCGGGCAATTGATGACGCGAGCGCTGCAGGTTGCGCATCCCGAAACGACTGTGGCGGAAGCGATGACCAGAATGACGGTCGGTCGCTTCCGCCACATGCCGGTGATGGATCACGACGTGCTGGTCGGTGCTGATCAGCATCGGCGACGTGGTGAAGGCACGCATCATGGAGCAGGAGAGCGAGGTCGACAGCCTGAAGGCCTACGTCTCCGGGTCGGCCTGACGGCGATGCTTCTTACGGCTTGTTGCTCCAGGGCGGCGGGCCGAGGTTCACGTCGCGCGGGCTGGTGGTTGCGCCGGCAGTGGCGCCGGCGGCGCCGCCGATCAGACCGCCCACGACCACGCCGGGTGGGCCGCCGACAAGTCCGACCGCTGCACCGGTAGCCGCACCGGCCGCGGCGCCGCCCTGGGCGCGCTGCGGTTCGTCCTAGCCGCAGGCTGCCAGCAGGCTGAGGCTGGCGACTGCCGCGATGGTCAATACGGTTCGCATGGCTTGCATATTCCTTCTGCATTCTTGACGTCAGTCTTGATGACGACGGCGTAACGCTGCCTGAATCGAATGCGAAGTGGCCGAATTTGTGGCATTGCCGATGATGTGAAGTGGCTCGCTTCACCCGCCTTCGTGGCAAGAGCGGCGATTCGCGTGCGATCCTGAAATCGCATTGCGATCGCGCGGGGATGCCGTTGCCACGCGCGGCCGACGCGGTGCGTGCATGGTCCTGGATCGAGCCGGACCGCCGATTCCGTCAGGCGGGTCGTTGGGACCGTTTTCGGATTGCTGCCGCGCGCGCGATCACGTTCTGCGCTCGCTGCACGACCGGAACGTCGATCATCGCGCCTTCGAACTGCACCGCGCCGAGGCCTTGCGCGAAGGCCGCGTCGTAGGCCGCGACCATGCGTTCGGCACGTTCGACTTCCGCGGTCGGTTGGCGAGAATTCCTCGTTCAGCACCGGCACCTGGAGCGGATGGATCGCGCTGGCGCCGGCAGAAGCCCAGACGTTTCGAGCGGCGGACGATGGCGCGGAATGCGTCCTGGTCGCGGAAGTCGGCGATCGAGCCGACGAAGCCCATCGGCAAGATGCCGGCGGCGCGCGCGGCGAACAGCGTGTGCTGCTTGGGATACAGCAGGGCGTCGGGGTCGGGCAGCATGCCGACATCGGCGGTGAAATCTTCCGTGCCCAGGCTGAGCGCCACGACGCGCGGATGGGATTTGGCGATCGCCTCGATGCGGAAAAAGCCGGCGGCGGTTTCCACCAGCACGACGAACTGGATTTTTCCCGATGGCAGTCCGCGTTCGGCTTCGAGTTCCGCGACGATGTCGGCGCAGGCGTGCACGTGTTCCGGGCTGTCGACCTTGGTCAGCATCAGTGCTGCGACGCCGGGGATCACCGCGGCTTCCAGGTCGCGCACCAGCAGGCGCCATGGGCGGTTGACTCGCACCAGCACATCGGCGCCGTTGCGCGACACCTGCGGGATGGCGTCGGCGATCAGCGTGCGGGCGTGGTCTTTCTGCGAGGGTGCGACGGCGTCTTCGAGGTCGAGGATGATGCCGTCGGCGCCGCGATCCGCACCGGTGCGGACGAATTTTTCGGCGGTGACCGGGACGAACAGGAGAGAGCGCCAGGAGGGAAGGTCGTCACGCATGGTTGGAGTTTCCCGTTGTTGATGTGGGGCGCGCGGGTCGGGAGCGTGCCGGTTCCCCTGTCATTGCGAGCAGCGTAGCGACGAAGCAATCTCGTGCCAATGGCGCACGGATACTTCGTGTAGATCATGACCAACGATCGGCGGGGTAATCTACGCCGTGGCGACAAGCGACCCGCTGCGTCGTGTTTCGGGATGCGCCGTCAGCCCTGCTTCACCACCCCGTCCGCCGCCAAGCCCGCGATCCGTTCTGCGGAATAGCCGATCGCGTCGAGTACCTCGCTGGTGTGCTGGCCGAGCGTTGGTGCGGGGCGGCGCAGCTTGCCGGGCGTATCGGACAGGCGCGGGATGACGTTGTGCATCAGCACCGAGCCCGCTTCGTCGTCCGGCGCCTCGACGATCACGCCGCGCGCCTGGACGTGCTCGTCCGCAATCAACTGGTCGATCTCGTATACCGGATTGGCGGTGACCTCCGCCGCCTGGAACACCGCCATGTTCTCGTCCAGCGTGCGCTCCGCGATGAACGCGGCCACCGCGCCGTCGCATTCGTCGATGTTGCGCACGCGGTCGGTGTTGGTGCGGAAGCGCGGATCGTCGATCATCTCCGGCTTGCCGATGGCACGGAACACGCGCTCGGCCATCGCCTGGATCGACGCGGAAATCGCGATGTACCGGCCATCCTTCGTCGCATATACATTGCGCGGCGACGTGGTCAGCGAACGGCTGCCGGTGCGCTGCGGCTTCTCGCCCGACACGCGATAGCTCGCCGCCTCCGGGCCGAGGATGGAAATGATCGGATCGAGCAACGGCAGGTCGATCACCTGGCCGTTGCCGCCGCTGCTCGGCGACACGCAGTGCGATCATCACCGCATAGGCGCCGTACAGTCCGGCGACCATGTCGGCCAACGCCAGCGGCGGCAGCACCGGCGGCCGGTCGCCGAAGCCGTTCTTCGCGGCGAAGCCCGACATCGCCTCGACCAGCGTGCCGAAGCCCGGACGGTCGCGATACGGCCCATCCTGGCCGAAGCCGGTGATGCGCACGATGATCAGCTTCGGATTGCGCGCATGCAGCACATCCGGTCCAAGTCCCATCTCTTCCAGCGTGCCAGGACGATAGTTCTCGATCAGCACGTGGCTGTGCGCGAGCAGGTCCATCAGCGCATCGCGTCCTGCCTGCGGACGCAGGTTCAGCGCCAGGCTCTTCTTGTTCCGCGCATAAACCTTCCAATGCAGGCTTAGACCTTTCACGCGCCAGGCACGCAGCGGATCGCCGATGCGCGGGTCCTCGATCTTGATGACTTCGGCGCCCTGGTCGGCGAGCTGCAGGCTTAGCATGTTGCCGGCCACAAGGCGCGACAGATCGACCACGCGGATGCCGTCCAGCGGCGCGCGGGCGTTCGGTTCGAAGTCGATGTGCTGGATCATTGCGTACTCTTCAGGATGCGTTAGTCTGGGTCCAGACGCCGGTGGCCCGCAAGGGCTGAAACGGGAAAGCGAAAAGCTGCTGCCCCCGCAACTGTGCGCGGCGAGTCGGGTTCCAACGTGCCATTGCCCTGAGTGATTCCCTTGGGGTGAGAAGGCGGAACCGGGCGCGGACCCGCGAGCCAGGAGACCGGCCGGTGTCGAGACTGCGCGCACGCGGCGGGCGGGGTGTACCGGTGCAGCGGGGGTGAACCCTCGGGCGGGCTGTCGACTCACTGTCGATGGAGGACCCGCATGCGCAGGTTCCAGTTCACTAAGCCCGTCACCCTTGTCATTGCGTTGGCAGCAATGGCGGTTATCGCCGCTGCCACTCCAGCCTTCGCCGATGACCCTGTGACCCCAACGCAGGAAATCGTCGTTACCGCCACGCGCATACCGACACCGGTGGTCGATATTCCCGCCGGCGTCACGGTGATCGATCGACAGACCATTGACGACCGCGGCTACACGACGCTGACCGACGCGCTCTCCGCCATCCCGGGCGTGCGTGTCAGCCAGTCCGGGGGCCCGGGCGGCAATGCCAGCGTGTTCGTCCGTGGCACCAACTCCAACCACGTGCTGGTGCTGCGTGACGGCATGCCGCTGAACGATGCATCCGATTCCTCGGGCGCATTCAACTTCGGCGTCGATACACTCGCCGATGTCGAACGCATCGAGGTGATTCGCGGTCCGATGGCCGCGCTGTATGGCTCGGGCGCGATCGGCGGGGTGATCAATCTGATTTC
Source organism: uncultured Alphaproteobacteria bacterium (assembly GCA_963790445.1). GTDB lineage: Bacteria > Pseudomonadota > Alphaproteobacteria > Acetobacterales > Acetobacteraceae > JAMXLO01. Next base: position 751,329 of record CAWBON010000018.1, read on the forward strand.
CCGGCAGGGCCACGAACAAGGCGTGCATTTCACCGGCGATCTGGCCGGCGGATATCCGAAGCAGGTCCAGGGCTACGTCAACGCATCCGGCATCACAGGCGGCCTGGACTACTCGGCTACCTTCGAATCGCAATCCGAACGCGGCTACGACACCACACCGCAGCGCGAGAGCATCTATACCGGCGTGCCCGACGGATTCCGTGCGATGGTCGGAACGATCAATCTGGGTTACACGCCGATCGACGGCACCCGGTTCTCGGTGTTTCTGCGTGCCAGGCAGGCACTGTTCGGATTCAACGCACTGGGCGATCCGACATTCGACGACAGCAATTCCACCGGGCAGGATGACGAATTGCTGGGCCGCATCGGCGTGACGTCGAAGCTGTTCAATGGCACGTACGAAACCAGCGTGTATCTCGGACGCCTGCAAGGCGACAGGCAGTACACCGAGACACTCAATCCGCTCGACCCCAATCAGGCCAGCAACGACTCGCGCTATCACTCGTACCGCACCGACCTGCAATGGAACAACACGGTGCATCTCAGCGACCTGATGAATGCACCGATGCTGACGGCGACCGATCTGACGTTCGGCTATGAGCACACCGCCGACAACATCAATGTGAAGGTGATTTCGTCGTCCGGCGGCTTTCCTTTCGATCAGGGCGCCACGGCCGCGATGACCGACAACGCGACGTATGCCGGATTGCAGTCCACGCTGTGGCAGCGGCTGACGCTGACCGGGCAGGTGCGGCAGGACTGGGTTGACAACAACTCGCCGTTCACCTGGCGGCTTGGCGCGGTGCTGAACGTGCCGGAGCTCGACACGCGGTTCAAGACAGCCTACGGCACCGCGTTCCGCGCACCCTCGTTGTTCGACCGCTTTGGCGTCGATTCGTTCGGCTATATTGGCAATCCCGATCTGAAGCCGGAAAGCGCGCAAGGCTGGGAGGCCGGTTTCACCACCACGCTCGATGCATTCGCGCGGCCTGATTTCATCAGTTTCACCGCCACCTACTTCAACGAGCAGATACAGAACCTGATCGTCGCGCAACTCGTGCCGGTGGATACCGCAGTCAACATCGGCTCTGCGCATATCCAGGGCGTGGAGACGGAGCTGACGCTGCATCCCGCGGGTTGGCTGCTGCTGGACGCCACCTACACGTTTACCGATGCGCAGAATGCCGATGCCGGTTCGCGGCTGCTGCGCCGGCCGCAGAATACCGCGTCGTTCGATGCGACGATCACGCCGATTGCAGGCTTGAGCATTGTGCCGGAGTTGCTGTTCACGGGCGCGTTCCAAGACTTCCTGGTGGACGACAACGGCAATTCCACCGGTACCATCGTGTCATCGCCGGATGGGCTGATCGCCAATCTGACCGTCACGTACGATGTGGCGCCACACGTGCAGCTATACGCCAATGGCCGCAACCTGTTCTATTCGCGTTTCGAACCGGTGAATGGATATCAGACACCGGGGCCGTCTTTCCTCGCCGGCGTGCGGGTGAAGCTGTAGGCGCATCAACGCAGCGGATTTCGCGTCGGCGATGGCGGAATGCGCCACGCGTTTACGTGAGCATATGGTGTGTTGGGCACTGAAGCGTGATGCGATCTGCCATCGAACTGCCACGCATGATCTGCATGGTGTGTGGGTTGCTCCTGACGATCCCACTGGCGATCCCACTGACGATCGAGGTCTTATCATGCGCGGCATATTGCTTTGGGTAGTTGGTATTCCGATCCCGATCATTATCCTGCTCTATCTCTTCCACGTGATTTGATTGCCTCGGTCATGACGGCGGGCCACCCGGAACAGCCTTCCGGCGTGACCCGCCGTCGCGCCGTCCTTCCTGTTCTGACCGCTGGGCTTGTTCTGACCGCTGGGCTTGTTCTGACCGCTGGGCTAATGGGCGCTGCCGCCACGGCGCGCGCACACGGGGTGTATGCGCCGGTCAGTGAGGTGCTGGGCCAGGACATACAGGAGCTGGCGGCGCAGTTGCTGGCACAATGGATCACCGAATCGCGACGCGAAACCATGACGGCCGGCACACAGCCGGTGCCGCGGCAGATCGTTGCGGGCCTGACCGGCTACTTTCCGCCCGATCTATTACGCGAGGTGCGTTTCCGCACCGGTGAGATCACCGACCTGGCGATGCCGGAGCTCGCGTTTCAGTATGGCGATGTCGCCGCGATCACACTTGGGGACGTGGTGGTCTTCAACCATGAGACCGATGCGCAGACCGACCTGAAGCTATGGGCGCACGAGCTGACGCACGTCATGCAGTATCGCCGCTGGGGCGTCGACGGTTTCGCTGCCCGCTACGTCGCGGACAGCAACGCAGTGGAACACGAAGCTTACGGCAACGCGGACCGATTCGTGATCTGGCACAGCAGCGGACGCCGGTAGAGACACGGGCAGTCGAAGGTCCGGCCGGAATCCCGACGGGGACCACATCGCCACCCAGCGGAGCAAGTCCGAATGTCGCTGCACGCGTAGGCACATGCATGCCTCCCGCGTGGAGCATTGCTTGCTTCGGCACCCACGATATTGCAGCCTCCACCGTGTTGATCCGACCGCTGGGATCCGACCGCTGGCCAAATGCGGCGTACGACAAGCAAAGGACGAAACGTCATGTTCTCCTGGCTCTCCGATCTCACGTCCCGCGAGCGCCGCACCATGCTTGCGTGTTTCGGCGGCTGGTCGCTCGATGCGCTCGACGTGCAGATCTTCTCCTTCGTGATCCCCAGCCTGCTTGCGCTGTGGAAGATCACGACTGCTCAGGCCGGCGAACTTGGCACCATCACGTTGCTGGTATCGGCGTTCGGCGGCTGGCTCGCGGGGGCACTATCGGATCGCTGGGGTCGCGTCCGGGTGCTGCAGTTTACCATCCTTTGGTACGCGGTCTTCACCTTCCTGTGCGGGTTTGCGCAGGACTTCAACCAGCTGTTTCTGTTTCGCGCCTTGCAGGGCCTGGGCTTCGGCGGCGAATGGGCGGCCGGCGCGGTACTGATGGGCGAGGTGATCCAGGATCGCTACCGCGGGCGAGCGGTCGGCCTGGTGCAGACCGGCTGGGCGGTCGGCTGGGGCGCCGCGGCGATCCTGTACACTTTGCTGATTGCAGTGCTGCCGGAAGAATATGCCTGGCGCAGCCTGTTCTGGATCGGGCTGGCTCCCGCGGTGCTGGTGTTCTGGATTCGCCGGTTTGTGCAGGAACCGGAGATCCGACGCAATCGTGAGGCGCCCGCCGGCTTCATGCACATATTCTCGGTGCTGAAACCGCCGTACCGATCCACCACGTGGCGTGTTGCCATGATGGTTGCCGGCGCGCAGGGCGGCAGCTACGCACTGACCGTCTGGCTGCCGACCTATCTGAAAACGGTGCGCGGCATCTCGGCCGTCGGCACCGGCGGCTACACGCTGGTGCTGATCCTTGGCGCGTTCTTCGGCTTCCTCACCGGCGCTTATCTCGCCGACGCGCTCGGACGGAAGAGTACCTTCATGCTGTCCGCGATCGGCTCGGTCGTACTGACGATGGTCTATCTGTTCGCGCCACTGAGCAACGCGTGGTTTCTGCCGGTCGGTTTCCTGCTGGGGTATGTCTCGCTGATCATGTTCTCGCCGATGGGCTCGTTCATGACCGAGCTTTACCCGACGGCGGTGCGGGGCACCGGCCAGGGCTTCTGCTACAATGCAGGTCGCGGCATCGGCGCGCTGTTTCCGGCGATGGTGGGATTTCTTGCCGTGCGTCTGGGGCTGACGTTGGCAATCGCATTGTTCAGCATAGCCGCGTATGGCGTGATGATCGTAGCGTTGCTGATGCTGCCGGAAACGCGCGGGCGTTCACTGCTCAGTCTGGAGCAGCCGGCAGCCGAGTAGGCGAGGGCAAATTTTGCGCGTCGCAACGCACCGGCGGGCCGAGGCCGGATAAGGCCTCGGCTGACACGGAGGACCTCGGCTCGCACGGAGGGCCTCGGCTCACACCGAGTGCATCGCGCGGGCTACAATCAGTGCGTCGGGTTGGTGGCTGGCGGGGTCGACGTAGTGTTCGACGTGTCGGTTGCGGCCGGCGGGTTGTAATTGCTGCCGTAAGTCTGACTGTTCGGCTGCGGGTTCGCAGTCGGTTGCGTCGTGACGGCCGGTTGAGCGTTCCCATAGGTCTGGCTGGCGTTGCCCACGTTAAGCGCCGCGAGCGTCGGCACGTCCAACTGACCGGTTGCATTCAGGCTGTGCTGCTGCTGGTAGTTGCGAACCGCGGCCTCCGTGGTGGGGCCCCACAGGCCATCAATATTCCCATTATAGGTGCCTGCCTGTTGCAGACGCGTCTGGACCTGCGCGATCAGGTTCGGCGACACCGCCGCCGGCTGTGGCGCGGCATAGCTGACGCGGCTTGGCTGGCTGTTGTTGTAGCCCGAACAGGCAGCCAACGCTGCAACGCTGGAAAGGGCCAATAGAGCGGCGATGTTGCGGACTTTAATCATTGGTTGTTCCTTGAAAAGCGATGCCGGCAGCGCCCCGCCAGCGGCGGCACGGTACGCGTCAGTCAGTTGCGGATCAGAACTGACACACAAACATTGATGCGCTTGCCGTGCGATTACACCCGGGCGAACGGAGACGTGATGCCACCCACGGGAGGCGCGCGGCCGCGAACCGCGGATGGCAGTGCCGGCGGGCGGGGCTTCGCGGCAACCGTTCCGGCGCTTCGTTAACTGCGATTTCAGAGGTTCCCGGGCAAATGTCGTCGCTTCACAACGGACCGCGCCAATGCTCCTCCACATCGCAGGTCTTGCGCCCTTGGTCCGCCGTGCCCGTATCAGATACCTGCTGCTCTGCGGTGGCATGTTCATCGGCCTGGTGTTGGCGGCCGGCGCGGCGCTCCTGGTTGTCTCGCTGCGAGGCAACGCCATCGAGGAATCCGCGAGGGACCTGAAAAACCTCGCGCTGGTGCTGGACGAGGAGATCGACCGGAGTTTCCAGACTGTTCAGCTGGCTCAGAACGCGATGATCGAGCACATGCGCGAACTCGGCATCGACACGCCGGAAAAGTTCGACAGCCGGATGGCCTCGTTGGAAGTCAACCAAAATCTGGACGATCGTATCGCCGGCCTCCCCACCGCGGACGTCCTCATGCTGATCGATCGGCATGGCCGACTGTTGAACATCTCGCATTTCTGGCCGGTACCGGCCATCGATGTGCACGACAGGGATTACTTTCGGGCGCTCAGCGAGGACCCGAACATCACGTCGGTCATCAGCGCACCATTTCACAATCGTGGCGACGGCTCGTGGGTGATTTTTTATGGCCGTCGGTTCATCGGCGCCGACGGGCAATTCATTGGCATCGTCGGCAGTGGGATTCGGCTGAGTTATTTTGAGGCGCTGTTTTCCCGGCTCATGGTGAGCAGCGATGCCACGTTCGCGCTTTATCGCGACGACGGGATCATGCTGGCCCGCAGTCCTCATCGCGAGACGGAGATTGGGCGCACTTATGGTACGCCAGGCACTTTCGAACGCCTGGTCGCTGCGAAAAGTGGCCAGATCGTTCGGCGACCTGGTCTGATGGATGGTCAGGACCGGCTGATCGCGCCGCAGCGAACGGCGCATTTCCCACTGATCGTCGTTGCGACCGATACCATCGCATCCGCGCTCGGGAGTTGGCGTTCCGAGAGGCTAGCGCTGATCGGCGGTGCTGCACTGCTGGAGCTGGTTATCGCAGCGATCGTGCTGCTGGGTATTCGCCATCTGCGCAGCTATGAAAGTTTGCAGGCCGCCAACGCCGCGCAGCTTGAGGCGGAAGCGTCACTGGCGATCGCCGAGTTGGAACTGACGCTGTCACAGGAACGGGAACGGGCGGCGGATGAACTGCGGGCGCAAGCGGTGCTGTTCGACACCGCACTGAACAACATGGGTCATGGTCTTTGCATGTTTGACGATGCGAGCAGGATCGTGGTGGCCAACCGTCGTTTCAGCGAGTTGTTCGACCTGCCTGACGGCGCCATCGTTCCCGGCGTGACCTATGATGAAGTGGCCCAGCTGATCATTGCGGCGGGAACCATCAAACGGGCCGGCATGAACGCATTGAACGGACGGCGAAGCGAGCTGGTCGCTGCGCGGTCACGGGCAACGCTGCCCTGGGAGCTTGCGAATGGTCGCACGCTGATGATCACACATCAGCCGATGGCGGCTGGTTGGCTCGCCACCTATGAGGATATCACCGAACGCCGCAAGGCGGAGGCCCAGATCACCCATATGGCGAACCACGATGCGTTGACCGATCTGCCGAACCGCGTGCTGTTCCGCGAGAACTCGAACAGGCTTTGGTGCGGGCGCGGCGTGGCAAGGGTCTGGCGCTGCTGTGCCTCGATCTCGATCAATTCAAGGCGGTCAACGACACACTCGGCCATCCGATCGGCGATGCGCTGCTGAAGGCCGTGGCGGCGCGTCTGGTAGGCCAGTCACGCGATATCGATACGGTTGCGCGGCTTGGCGGCGATGAATTCGCCATCGTGCAGACCGAGCTGGAAAGCCCGACCGACGCCACGCGAGCCGCGCAACGGCTGATCAACCTGCTCGGGACGCCATTCCAGGTCGCCGGACACCAGATCGTCATCGGCACCAGCGTCGGCATCGCCTTCGCGCCGCAGGACGGGATGGATCCCGACCAACTGCTGAGAAGTGCCGATCTTGCGCTGTATCGCGCGAAGGTAGACGGCCGCGGCATCTGCCGCCTGTTCCATGCCGAGATGGATGCGCAGATGCAGGCGCGCCGCCTGCTGGAACTCGATCTGCGCCACGCGGTACGCGCCGGCCAGCTTGAATTGTTCTATCAGCCGCAAATCGATCTGCGGACGAAATCGGTGAGTGGCTTCGAGGCACTGCTGCGCTGGCGTCATCCGGAACGGGGATTGATTCCGCCCGATCAGTTCATCCCGCTGGCTGAGGAGATCGGCCTGATCGTGCCGATTGGCGAGTGGGTGCTGGGCGAGGCCTGCGCTACTGCGGCGAGCTGGCCAGGCGACTTGCGCCTTGCGGTGAACCTGTCGCCGGTGCAGTTCAAGAGCCGGAACCTGGTGGCCGCGGTCGTCCAGGCGTTAGAGGAATCCGGCCTGCGATCGGATCGGCTGGAGCTGGAGATCACCGAAACCGTCATGCTGCAAGACACCGATGCGACCCTGGCGATCCTGCATCAGTTCCAGGAACTTGGCGTGCGGATCGCGATGGACGATTTCGGCACCGGCTATTCATCGCTGAGCTATCTGCGGCGCTTTCCGTTTGACCGGATCAAGATCGATCAGACGTTTGTTCGCGATCTGTGCACCAAGCCGGACTGCATTGCGATCGTGCGAGCGGTGACCACGCTTGGCTGCGACCTGGGCATGGCGACCACGGCCGAGGGAGTGGAGACACGCGAACAGCTCGATGCGCTCGCCCAGGTTGGCTGCAACGAGGTCCAGGGCTATCTTTTCAGCCCCGCAGTGCCTGGAGCGGCGGTGCCCGAACTGTTGCGGACGATGGCCGACACGCTGCGGCCGACGGTTGCGCGGGCGGCGCCCGAACCGGTCGCGTAGGCACTGACGCCGGGTTCGCCCAATTCAATTTCGCATTGGCTCGCGCAAGAGTGCAGCGTGCCATGTGCTCGATCCTTATATGTATTTATCAGTCCCGGTGATCGTGGACGCCCCTGCAGGGGAACCCGATGGAAACAGAGGAATAACGAGCCATGTCAAGCTTTACCGAGAGCGCAACCAGTAGAGTAGAAGACACCACGACCCAGATCGCCCGGCTGCGCGCGCAGGTCGAGGCGCTGATGAAGGATCGGGTGACGCCGGCGGTTGCCGATGCGGCTGGCCGTGCCGAGGCGGCCATGTATGGCGCGGCCGATGCGGTACGCGAGCAGGCCGAGACGGTGTCCGGTAAGGTCCGCGAACAACCGCTGCTGGCGATCCTGATCGCCGCGGGGGTCGGCTACGCACTAGGCCGGGTGCTGCGCTAATCCATGCGGACCTTCCGTCTGGCACGCATCGCGGTGGAGGCGGAAGGTCTTCGCCTCCGCCAGCGAGCGCAGCGCACCGCGATTCGTGCCGCATTCGGCATGATCGCCATGGGTTTCCTGATTGGCTCGGTGATATTCGTTCACCTCGCCGCCTGGTACTGGATCCGGCAGACTTGGCGGCACGAGTATGCCGCGTTGATCCTGGGTGGTGTGGACTTCGTGCTGGCGATGGTGTTGGCGTTCCTGGCAACCCGGTCGACGCCGAGCCGCGTTGAGCTGGAAGCGTTGGCGGTACGTCAACGGGCGGTGGAAAGCGCTGTAAGCTCGATCGCTGTCTCGTCGCTGATGTTTCAGGCCGTGCGTCTGCTGTCGAACCTGGTGAGGCGCCCGCGCTCCCGTTAGCGCATCCGCTCCCAAATCCCGGTCTCCTCGTCCAGCCGATCCTGTTCCAGCCCGCGAAAGTCGCCGCGGGCGACAATGCCGATCGCGACGCCCTCGTGCACGACCGGTACGTGGCGGAATCCGCCGTCGCGCATCAGGCGCAGGGCATGGATCGCGGTGTGGCGCGGCGGCAGGTGGTGGGGGTCCTTGGTCATTACATGCCCCAACCGTGTCGCGGCAGCGTCCTTGCCCTGGGCGAGCACGTGGACGGCGTCGCGCCCGGTGAAGATGCCGACCAGTTCGCCCTTCGGGCCGGTGATCAATACCGCGCCGATTTTGCGTGCGTGCATCTGCTTGCACGCTTGCTGCACCGTCGCGGTGGGCGGCAGCGTGAACGGCTGTTGGTTGCGGATGATTTCTGACATTTCTCGATCCATGGTGCGTCCTACCTGTTACGGCCAGCGGAAGGTTAACGTGGCATCACGCTGGGGCGTTGCCATTGATCGAGATCAAACACCGGGCGGTTGCGGGACGGGGGCGGCGAGGGTGCGGTCTGGTGGGAATCGGGCCTTGCTGGGGGACGGGCAGAAGGCGGAGAGGTGTGTGTGCCCTGCTTGGGGATGGCCCCTCCCCCTCCCGCAAGAGGCTACCGTGGTCCCATAAGTGCGAATCGACTTTGTGAGGCGTTGAACTGCCAATTCTATGCCACGCAGTCAGTGCGCGGGGTCGATTCGGATGGAGCAGCTGGGCAGATTTGGCGACACGCGGCTGGCGTGCGTCGGTGGCGAGTTGCTTGCGGCGATGCTGCAGAAGCGGACGATGTGCGTGCATGCGCTGGCGAAGGACCGCAGCCAGAGCCGCCGGTTTCACCGCTTCCTCGACAACGATGCGGTCAGCCTTCACGAGATGCTGGTGCATGCCGGGCGGCTGACGGGCGCGCGCGTGGCAGGGCGGCATGTGCTGGCCATCTCGGATACCTCGGAGATGAACTTTGCCAACCACACTGGGCGCAAGCGAGGCTTCGGCACGGTGGGCAATGGGGTGGATATCGGTGTCCTGCTGCACCCGATCATCGCGGTGGACGCGGCACAGGGCGGGCTGATCGGCTTGGTTGGAGCGGAGGTGATGAACCGCACCGGCGGTCGTGTGACGGACCACAAGCGGCGTGGGGCGGACGAGAAGGAGTCGCGGCGGTGGCTGGCGGGCACCGAGACTGCCAGCACGATGCTGTCGACGGCGGCGATGATCACCATGGTGGAGGATCGCGAGGGCGATATTTACGACCAGTTCGCCCGCCGGCCGGAGAACGTGCACCTGTTGGTGCGGGCTGCGCAGGACCGCGCGCTGGAGGCCGATCAGACGCTGTTCGCGCACTGCGCCGGCTGGCCGGAGAAGGCCCGCTATCCGGTCGAGGTGCCATCCAAGGCGGGCCGACCCGCTCGCACCGCTCTGGTCGCGCTGCGGTTCGGCGAAGTCGTGCTGCGACGGCCAGGCGGGGCCGGCAGGACATTGCCGGCAACGATCACCCTGCGGGTGGTGGATGTGTCCGAGGTCGACCCGCCCAGTCCCAAGGATCGCGTGCGCTGGTGTCTGCTGACCACTCATACGGTGGAGACGGAGCTGGACGCGCACCAGATCGTTGCGTGGTACCAGATGCGCTGGATCATCGAGCAGGTGTTCCGCACCCTCAAGACCGATGGCGTGGACATCGAGACGTCGCACATCACACGGCCGGCCAACCTGCTCAAGCTCACTGTGGTCGCGCTGATCGCCGCGGTGCGCGTGATGCAGCTTGTGCTGGCTCGCGACGGCAGCACCGGCCAAAGCCTCTCGGATGCGGTCGAGCCGGCCGAGGTGTCCGCGCTGCAGGCGATCAATGCCACGCTGCAAGGCCCGACCGAAAAGCTCAAGAACCCGTTCGACTGCACCAGCCTGGCTTGGTTGGCATGGATCGCGGCGCGCATGGGTGGTTGGGCCGGCAACACCTCCCGCGGCTACAGACCTGCAGGCCCAAAGACCATGGCACGCGGCCTCAGGTCGCTCGACCCTATGGTCGCAGGTTGGAACCTGTCCAATCGTTCCGCACTTCTGGGACTCCCTTAGCTCAAGGGGAGGGGGAGATAGCTGCTCAATGGCCTGCGCCACACCGGCCGTACGGAACCCGCAATGACGAGGGGACGGATTTAGGCGGCCTTGGCGCGCCGTGTCGCGGCCAGGCGTTCGGCGTAGTCGATCGCCTCGATCAGGCTTTCCTCGTTCGCGATGCCCTTGCCGGCGATGTCGAACGCCGTGCCGTGATCGACCGAGGTGCGGATCACCGGCAGTCCCAGCGTGATGTTCACGCCCGACAGGGCGCGCCACGTGCCGGTCGCAGGGTCGACATCGAAGCCCAGCAGCTTCACCGGGATGTGACCCTGATCGTGGTACATCGCCACCACGGCATCGAACTGCCGCGCGCGCAGCTTGACGAACACCGTGTCGCCGGGGACCGGCCCGGTTACGTCCAGCCCATCGGATCGGCATTGCTTCCACGACCGGCGTGGTGATCTCGATGTCCTGGCGGCCGAACAGCCCGCCCTCGCCGGCGTGCGGATTGAGCGCGGCGACCGCGACGCGGGGCTGCGGAATGCCGAGGTCGCGGACCGCCTGATAGGTGGCGTCGATGGTGCGGCGCAGGCGTTCCGGCGTCAGCAGCCGCGGCACGTCGGCCAGAGCGACATGGGTGGTGACGTGCCCCACGCGCATGTCGCCGTGCGCCAGCAGCATGATCGAGCCTGGCGTTTTGGTCAGCGCCGACAGCATGTCGGTGTGGCCGGCGTAGTGGTAGCCGGCGAGGTTCAGCGCCTCCTTGTTGAGTGGCGCGGTGACGATGGCATCGATGCGGCCGGCCATGGCGAGTTCGACGGCGCGTTCCATCGCGAGGTAGGCGAAGCGGCCGGCCTCCGGCGCGATCTCGCCGAAACGGATCGTTGCCGGATTCCTCGCCGGCGGCGAGGAAGCCCAGCGGTGCGTTGTCGGTTTCGGGGAATTCCAGCGTTTCGTGCAGCAGTTCGCGCGCGGCGTGCAGTGCGGAGCGGTGGCCGATGACCAGCAGGCGCAGGTCGCCGGCGTCGAGTGCGAGGCTTCAGACGGCGGCACGCCTTGACGATGATCTCCGGGCCGATGCCGGCTGGATCGCCCATGGTGATGGCCAGGTTCGGTGCGGTCGTCACGGTGTCCTCCTGGTGCGGTCGCGTGTTACGTAGGCGGCCATTCCATGGTTGTCACCGCTCCGCTGTTGCGTGCCATCCCGGACGGCTCGCCGGAGTTCCCGCCGCGCAGCGCGACATCGGCCGCGCTGCTACAGCACGTCAGCCACCGCGTCGTGGAAGCGGCGCATCGCCGCAAGATGCTCGGCGACCGTGCGGCCAGCGATGCGCTTGTGGTGGCGGCGCGCGAAGGTGGTGGTACAGCGTCAGGTGCGTGACGCCGGCGCGCTGCCAGAACCGGGCCTCCTCGCGCCAGTCAGCCTCGCTGCCGGCGCCGCCGGAGATCCACGCCTCGATGCCGATCTTGGCCGGATCGCGGCCCGCCTGTTCGGTCAGCCGGCGCAGTTTGTCGAATTCGGCCAGTGCGGCGTCGCCGGGCGGATAGGCGTTCATGATCCAGCCGTCGCCGAGTGTGGCGATGCGTTCCAGCGTCTGGTCGACGTGACCGCCGAACCACACCGGGATTCTCCGGTGCACCGGCAAGCGGGTTGATGCCGGCGTCCTCGATGGTGTGCCATTTGCCCTTGAAGGTGACGTGCGGTTCCGCCCATAGCGCCTGCATCACCTGCACCTGCTCGGCCGAACGCCGGCCGCGGTTGGAGAAGTTCTCGTTCAGGCCGGTGAATTCCACCGGGTTCCAGCCGACGCCGACACCGAGCCGGAAGCGCCCGCCGCATAGCACGTCGAGGCTTGCCGCCTGCTTGGCGACCAGCACCGCCTGGCGCTGCGCCAGGATCAGCACCTGGGTGGAGAATTCGGTGGTTGCGCGGCAGGCGCCAGCCAGGAAGGCGAACGCGACGAAGGGGTCGTGGAACAGATCGGCGGAGGTGTTGCGATCGCCCCATTCGGGCCGGCTCGCGACGTTCACGCCGAGCACGTGGTCGGCCAGGCCGAGGTTGGTGTAGCCGAGTCTCCTCCGCTGCCTGGGCGAAGTCTCGCATCACGTTGGGTTCGCCGCCGATATCGGTCAGCGGCAGCATCACGCCCAGTCGCATTGAAGCCTCCGTTGTCGGGTTGCGGCGACTATAGCACGTCGGCGGTGACGCAGCAGGCGTTGCAGGAAGCCGGCATCGCCGAACGCGCCGGATTTGGAGACCAGGCGCTGGCCGTCCCAGGCGCCGCCGCGCAGGATCGAGGTCGGTACGCCGGGTTCGATCTCGCCATCAACGTCGAGGTGCGTCACATCGAGCGCATCGCAAAGGTGACGCAGCGTTTCGCCGCCGGTGACGAACAGGGTGCCGGGGCGTTCGATCGCACGCAGCAATTCGGCGAATTGCGCGGTGATCGCGCGGCATGCAGTGTCGCGCGGTGTGACGGCGGGCAGATCGACGGTCACGACTGCGGCGCCATGCGCGAGATGGCGTGCGATCTGTGTCGGGTGATGCATTGGCAGTCGCCGATGCAGGTCCGGCACTGCGGCGAGTTGCGTGGCCGATGCGCGATGGTCGCTGCCTATCAGCGCGAGTATCGGTCGCGGCAGCTTCGGTTTGGCCACCGGAAGCCGGCCGGCCAGTGCGCCGGCCAGGCCGCCGGTGCCGCACCACAATACGCGTCCCTGCAAGGCGCGGCCGTCGGCCACGATAGCGTCGAGGTCAGCGTCGGTTTCCGCATCGCACAGGCGCACGTCGATGTTGCGCTGTCGCAGTGCGGCGGGCAGATCGACGCCGGTGTCCGCCAGCCATCGACGGTGCGGAAAAGTTGCCGACCGCCGCGCGTGATGCGGCCCTGGAACGGGAAGGCCGGCGCCAGAATGCAGTGGTCGAACTGCGTCATGCACGCCGCGAGTTCCAGCGCGACGTGGCCGCGCAGCAGGCTGTCGATCTTCTTGAATGCCGGGTCGCCGTTTGTGAGCAGCGGCGCGAAGCGTGCGATCGCCGCGCGTTGCTTCGGCTGCGGACAGGTCGCGCGTTGCGGTGTCGATGGCGACGGATCGCGTGGGGCATCGGGTCGGTGCGCCAGGTTGTTGCGATCGGGCCGGTCAGCGGCACGAAGCGCGCGGCGCTGTCCAGTGCGCCGGTCAGATCGTCGGCGAGCAGGCGCAGACGGGTCAGTCTTCCGTGTCGCACTATCGGGTTTTCGGCATTTCGAATCCGGCGCTGCGTTCGACGAAGCGGACGATGCCGGTGAGGTCCGTGTTCTCTGAATCGGCGAAGATGGCGTGCTTGAACAACAGACGCGTCGCCTGGCACACCCACATCGGCACGCCGAGTTCCTCGCCCTGTTCCATCGCGAGATCGATGTCCTTCATCAGGATGTGCGATGCGGCACCGTAGTTGAAATCGCGGCTCAGCACGGCGCGGGGGAACATGGTCTGCGTCGCGGTGTTGTTGCCGGTGCCGGCGTTGATCGCGCGCAGCATCACCTCGGGGTCCAGTCCGGCCTTGGCGCCCATGACGAAGGCTTCCGAGGTTGCGGCCAGGGCAACGGCGCACAGGATGTTGTTGGTGAGCTTCAGCACCTGCGCGGCGCCGGGCCTGTCGCCGGCGACGGTGAGCGTGGGTCCCCAGAGCGACAGCAGCGGGCGGACGGTTTCGATCGCGGCCGGATCGCCGGAGACCATGACCGAGAGAGTGCCCGCCCGCGCGCCGATCGGGCCGCCGGAGATCGGGCTGTCGACGATGGCGACACCGTTGGCTGCCAGTGCTGTTTCGATCTCGCGGATGAAGGGGACGCCTACCGTGCAGGTGTTGACCAGGATCTTCAGCGCTGTGCCATGCAGCAGGCCTTGGTCGCCGTAGAGGACCGAGCGGAACGCGGCGAGGGTGGGGAGCGAGACTATGACCACCTGGTGGCGGTCGGCGAGTTCCTTTGGCGATTGGGCGCGCCTGGCCTGACGGTCGAGCAGCGGGCGCATTGCGGCTTCATCGATGTCGAGGATGGTGAGGTCGTGCCCGCCATCGAGCAGCTTTTCCGCCATTGGCTGGCCCATGGCGCCGACCCCGAGAAACCCTGCGTCCATCGTGTCTGTCCTTTGCTGCTGCGGGGTAGCGTGGCGTAGAGAAGTATATTCATCCACAGATGCACGCAGATGCACGCTGATAAGATGGGGGACAATGTGCCAACACTGGCCGAAATTCGTACTGGTGGCACTGAACTTATCTGCGTTCATCTGCGTGCATCTGCGGATGAATATGCTTGCTTGCTGCTGCTAGCGGTCCGGACCCAGGCAGATCATATCACGCGATGCAGCAGAGGTTCGCCCGCGGCGAGCCGCCGGCAGTTTTCGGCGGCCAGCGTGAAGCTGCGATCGAATGTGCCGGTGGTCAGCCAGGCGATGTGCGGCGTCAGCACGGTGTTGGGCAGGGTGAACAGTGCATCGGCGGGATCGGGTGGTTCAAGTGCACGAAGACATCGAGGCCTGCCGCCGCGAGTTGTCCACTGCGCAGTGCTTCGGCCAGCGCGGCCTGATCCACCAGGGCGCCACGCGCGGTGTTGATCAGGATCGCGCCTGGCTTCATGCGTGCCAATGCGGCGGCATCGATCAGTGCATTCGTTTCGTCGGTCAGCGGCAGATGCAGGCTGACGATGTCGGATTCCGCCAGCAGCGCATCGAGGGGGCGCCATTCGCCCAGTGAATCGCTCAAAGGTTTGCGCGTGGTGTAAAGCAGCTTGCAGCCGAGTGCGATCAGTACCGGCGCGAGCAGGCGCGGAATGGCGCCGTAGCCGACCAGGCCGACGACACGACCACCGAGTTCGCCAATGCCGTCCTGCAATGCCGGATCGGACCAGGTTCCCGCGCGCAGGGTCGCATCGAAGCGCGGCAGGCGGCGCAGCGTTGCCAGCATGAGGGCCAGCGTCAGTTCGGCTACCGCACGCGCATTGGTGCCGGGGAGGTTGCACACCGGGATGCCACGCGCCTTTGCCGCTTCCAGGTCGATGGTGTTCACGCCGACGCCGATCTTCTGGATCAGCTTCAGGTTCGGTGCTGCTGCGATCATCTCGGCGGTGCAGCGTTTCAGCACGTGCCAGAGAACGTCGGTGTTCGGCAGCAGGTGGGCGAGCAGTGCATCGTCCTGCTCGGGGCAGGCGGTGATGCGCACGCCGGGGACGGCGGCAAGCCGTGCTGCCAGATCCGGCCCGGCGGTGTTGTGGAACAGCACGTTCATTAGCCGATGTCCTCTGGGGCGATGTCCTCTGGGGCCGATGTCCTCTGGGGCCGATGTCCTCCGGTGCCCCATCCGCAATGACAGTTGTCGCTGCGTTTCTCGCGATGACAATGGCGCGGGGCGCGGATCGGCTACCGGTGCGAACGTCCCAGCATTGTGCCACCGGCGAAGCGTGCGCGGGCGCCCAGCGCTTCCTCGACACGCAGCGCTTCGTTCCATTTCGCCATGCGCTCGCCCCGGGAAAAACTGCCGACCTTGAGCTGGCCGACGCCCCAGCCGACCGCGAGATGCACGATCGTCACGTCCTCGGTCTCGCCGGAGCGCGCCGAGATGATGCCGGCGAAACCAGCCTGCTGCGCCGCCTGCCATGCCTCGATGTGTTTCGGTCAGCGTGCCGCGCTGATTGGGTTTCAGCAGCACCGCGTTGGCCGCGCCTCGCAGCGCCGATTCGCGCACGCGCGAGGCCTGCGTCACCATGAAGTCGTCACCGATCACCTGCACGCGCGCGCCCACCTCCTGGGTGAACGCGGCGAACCCGGCATCATCGTCTTCCGCCAGCGGGTCCTCGATCGAGACGATGGGATAGCGATTGATCCATCCGGTCAGCAGCTTGATCATGCCGCCGGTGTCCAGCTCCTTGTCTTCCAGCGCCAGCTTGTACTTGCCGCCGCGGCCGAATTCCGAAGCGGCGACGTCGAGCGCGATGGCGACCTGGCTGCCGGGCTTGTAGCCGGCGCGCTCGATCGCGCGGACCAGCGTTTCCAGCGCCTGTTCGTTGGTGGCGAAGGACGGCCACCAGCCGCCTTCATCGGCGACACCGGCCAGCGTGCCGGCTTCCTTCATCAGTTCTCCGGCGGCGCGATACACTTCCGCGGTCCAGTCCAGCGCCTGCGCGAAACTTTCCGCGGCGGGGCAGACGATGAGGAAATCCTGGATGTCGACGCGGCGTCCGGCATGCGCGCCGCCGCCGAAGATCTGGATTTGCGGCAAGGGCATCAGGTGGCAGTCGGGTCCGCCGAGGTAGCGGTACAGCGGTTCGCCGGCGGCGGCGGCGGCGGCGTGCGCGGCGGCCATCGAGACGGCGACCACCGCGTTGGCGCCGAGGCGCGATTTGCTGGGGGTGCCGTCGAGTTCGATCAGCTTGCGGTCCAGTGCGGACTGGTCGGCGGCATCCATCCCGGTCACGGCGCGGGCGATCTCGCCGTTCACGTGACCGAGCGCGCGCGTTACGTCGTAGCCGCCGAACGCTTCGCCGCCATCGCGCAGGTCGAGCGCCTCGCCGGTGCCGGTCGATGCGCCGGCAGGTGCGATGGCGCGCCCGACGCCGCCGCCTTCCAGCAGTATTTCGGCTTCAATGGTGGGGCGGCCTCGGCTGTCCCATACGCGGCGGCCGTGGACATAGGCGATCCGGGTGTCTGTCATGCGGCTAACTCCTGCGTCCAGGCCTGGCGTACATGGGCGAGCCGGTCGACCGGTGCGGCCAGCAACGCGCGGGCGGTGCGTCGCACGCGGGCCTTGTCCGCCTGCGTGGTGATGTACTCGACCGGCGACTTGCCATCCACCCTGGCGAGGAACAGGCCCGGCAGCAGGTGGGCGGCGCGGGCTTCCAGGTCGGCGGCCGGTTCCCAGGCGATGTGGGCGCGGTAGGTGGTTGCCAGGGCATCGAAGCAGGCGAGGAAGCCGGCGGTGGCCGACGGTGTCCAGAGACACTTCAGCAACAGGTGGTTGAGGCAGAAGGCGAGGTCGAATGCCGGGTCGCCCCACCAGGCGCATTCGGCGTCGAGGAACACCGGGCCGGCAGGGCCGCGCAGGATATTCTTCGGGCTGACATCGCCGTGCACCAGGGCGCGCTTGTTGGCCTGCGTCGTGGCGACCAGGTTGGTGAGCTGCGGTGCGAGGTCGGGGTGCGCTCGGGCGGTGGCGAGCAGGTAGGGTTCCAGGCGGATGTCGTAGAAGATCTGGTCGGTGGGGAAGTCGGCCGCCGTGGTGGGGTCCGCGGCGGTGGCGGCATGGATGCGCGCGAGGCTGGCGGCGACCTGGGCGGCGAAGGCCGGATCGGCGTCGCCGTCGCGCAGTTGGGTTTTCCAGAGCGGGTGGTTGGCCGGCGGCAGGAATTGCATCGCCAGCGTGCCGGAGGCTTCGTCCAAGCCGAGTAGTTGCGGTGCGGCGCCCGGCGCGGCGGCGTTGGCACGCTGCATCCAGCGTGCCTCGTAGCGGTTGCGCTCGACCGGGGCGTGCCAGTCGGCGGCGACGCGCAGTTTTTCGAGCGCGCGCTTGACGCAGATCGGGCCGGCGGGGAGGTCGATGCGCCAGATGTCGGAGGAGACGCCGCCGGTCAGGCGTTCGCCGGTTGCGTTGGTGCCGGGTGCGAGCAGGCCCATGCGGCGGAGCGCGGCGAGGATTTCGGTGGGTGGTGGTTCGTGCATCGCCCCTGTCATTGCGAGAAGCGGAGCGGCGACGCAATCCCCCGCGGCGATGAGCACGGTGGAGGCGCTGCTGATCATTTCCCCGCTGTCTCCCGCTGTCATTGGGAGGAGCGTGGCGATTTTTTCCCACGCATTCCCGATCCGGGCGGAGGCAATCATCGGGACAGCGGCAAGCAATGCGTTCCACAACGGTGTCATCCCACCCTCCTCAACCCCCTGACCGGACTATCAAGCCGAAGAGGCAGTCGTGATGCACCGATCGGTTCAAGCCGAGCCGCCGTTCCGTCAGACAATTCCATCCTTCCGCAACCCCGCCACCGCATCGGCATCAAGCCCGAGCCAATCCGCCAACACCTCGCCGGTATGCTCGCCAAGCAACGGCGCCGCCTTCACTTCTGTCGGCACCCCATCAAACCGCACCGGCCACGTCGGCATTGTCATCGTGCGTTCGCCATGCGTCATCGTCTGCAAAATCCCGCGCGCACGAAAACTCGGCTCGTTGGTCAGTTCCATCGAATCCAGCACAGCGCCTGCGGGAACACCGACTGCGCTCAACTGCGTCATCGCCTCGTGCTTCGTACGCAACCGAGTCCAACTGGCAACAATCTCATCCACCTCGGCCTCGCGCTTCAACCGCGCGTCGGGCGTGTCGTAGCGCGCATCGCCGATCAGGTCCTCGCGCCCGATCAGCTTCAGCAGCCGAGGCCAATGCTCGGGGTTGGCGCGGCTGGTCAGCAGGTAGACGTAATCGTTGGGACCGCCGGGCTTACATGGATAGATGCCGCCGGGTGGGTTGTTCGCAGGCGGCCGCCGCGGCGCCGCCTTCCCGGTGCGCGCCTGCGTGATGAAAGCGCCGCGGCTGTAATGCATCACCGAATCCTGCATCGCCACCTGCAGCCGGCGTCCCTTGCCGGTGCGCGCGCGATCGAACAGCGCGCTGACGATGCTGAACGCCAGCAACATGCCGGTGCCGGTGTCGCCGATCGTCGGGCCGGGTTTGACCGGCCTGCCGTCTCGCTCGCCGGTGATGCTCATCGCGCCGCCCGCGGCCTGAGCGATCGGGTCGAACGACAGGCCCTTCTCGTACGGGCTGCCGTCGCCGAAGCCCTTCACCTGCGCATAGATGATATTCGGATTGATCGCACTGACGACGTCGTAGCCGAGCCCGAGCCGCTCGACCGCGCCGGGCGCGAAGTTCTCGGTGAAGACATCGGCCTGCTTCACCATCTCTTTGACGAGCGCCAGGCCGCGCTCCGATTTCAGGTTGACGGTGATCGACCGCTTGTTGGCGTTGTACATCATGAAATAATACGCGTCGCCGAAGCCGGTGCGGCCGGCTTCGCCGCCCTTCGGGTTTTCCACCTTGGCAATATCGGCGCCCATCCAGGCAAGCGCCTCGGTGCACGTCGTTCCGGCCTCGAATTGTGTCAGGTCGAGCACGCGAATACCGGCCAGGCAGCCGGGGGATACGGGAGTTACGTTCATTGTAGCCTCCTGTTCGGGGAAGCAAGCTGTTAGCATCGCGCATTCCGCCCGTCCGGTGCGGCGAAATGCGCGGTGCTTCTTCGCATTACATGTCTGAACGGTTCACACTGTATATCTGAACGGTTCACACCGTCCGGTTCGCCCGCGCAAGCACCGCCTGGAACAGCGACGCCAGACAAATGCCCGCCCGAAGTGATAGCGTCTCGTTAATCACGCCGCCCGAACGAGGCTGAGCACGGCGCCCTTGCCCCGCACTTCCGCCTCCTCGAATTCGGCGGCGGCAATCGCCCGGTCGAGAGCGGCGCGCAACTCCTTGGCCGTCTCCAGCGTCAGCTCGATCCCCGCTCGCGCACCGGCGTCGAGGTCGGTGTTGTAGAAATCGAGCGTGATGACGTCGCCGAGTGGCGCATGGCGCGCGTGGTCATAGGCGACCACCGAGTGCGTTAGCGGGAACCATTGGTCCCCGCGTTTCGCCATGCCTTCCGCGCGCACGATCTCAATGATCGATGTGCACATTGTCCGGCCCTCCTACTTCGCCAGATGCTTGCCGAAGAACGCCCAGATCTTGTCCCAGGCATCCATGCACTGTTCCGGCCGATACAGCGGCCGGTGCCAATAGAAGAAGCCATGGCCGGCACCATCATAGCGATGGAATTCGTGATTCTTGCCCTGCTTCTTCAGCTCGGCCTCGTGCTGGTTCACCTGTTCCGGGCTCGGTGCACGGTCGTCGTTGCCGAAGATGCCGAGCAGCGGGCAGCTCAGGTTCTTCGTCATGTCGATCGGCGCGACAGGCTTTTTCGCGTTGAGCTCCTCCGGCGTCATCACCACGCCGCCGCCCCATTGTTCGACGACGGCATCGATGTCCTTCTTCTGGCAGGCGTAGATGAAGGCGTGCCGGCCGCCGGAGCACGAGCCGATGAGACCGACCTTGCCGTTGTTGTCAGGCTGCGCGCGCATCCATTTCACGGCGGCTTCGGTATCGCCGACCATCTGCGAGTCGGCGATGCCCCCCTCGGCGCGCACCTTGGCGGCGACATCGTCCGGGTTGCCGTCGCTGCCGCCGCCCTCACGCTCGTACAGGTTGGCGCAGATTGCCATATAGCCGTGATGCGCGAACCGGCGTGTCGTCTCGATGTAGAGCTCGCTCCAGCCCGGCAGATGGTGGATCAGCACGACGCCCGGAAACGGGCCGGGACCGGATGGTTTGGCCACGTAGGCGGTTATCGGCGTTCCCTTGTCGCCTTTGATGGTCACGTTCTCGCAGGTCATGCCTCGGTAGAATGACATTGTTCTTCCTCCACTTGGATCTTGCGACCCCATCGGGCCATCGGAGCGCTACGCGATCATCCACAGGCAGGTGAACTCGCTTCGCTGCCCGAGGGCGTCGCACCGGCAGTATTCGACGATCATAGATAGGGTGCAACCAGCGGCGGGTGTCCGACGCGATCCGCGGGCCGCGGGTGTCACCCGTGCGGGACAGATCGCCACGCAGTGCGAGATCGCCGCTCAGTGGAATACGCGACCGGAGTTGATGACGATGGTCTGGCCGGTCATGGTCTCCGTGCGGCACATGGTCACCACCATGTCGGCGCAGTCGTCCTTGTCGGCGGCCTTCTTCAGCAGCGAGCCAGCCGCGTTGCGCGCGATCATCTCGGGCAGGAGATTGGCTGTCGCACGTGTGCCCTCCAGCAGTCCGGGCGCCACGCAGTTGACCAGTGTTTCGGGCGCCAGTGCCACAGCCATGCAGCGCGTAAGGTGGATCAGGCCCGCCTTCGATATCGCATAGGCGATGGACGATCCGGTCGGCTGGAGCCCCGCAATGGAAGAGATGTTGACAATGCGGCCCCGCCCCTGGGCCTGCATGACGGGCGCCACCGCCTTGATCATGCGCATCGGCCCAGTCAGGTTGACGGCCATGATCTTGTCCCACACCTCGAGCGTAAGATTGTCGAGGTCGCTGAACGGAATCGACTTGTTGTAGGCGGCATCGTTGATCAGGATGTCGAGCCGGCCGAAGCGGCTGCTCACATCGCCGATCAGCTTCGCCACGGCCGCGTCATCGGTGATGTCGCACGCGAACGCCGCGGCATTGATCTGATACTGCGACGCCAGCTCGCGGGCGACGCCTTCCGCCTGGTCGCGGCTCTGGGCGTACATGACGGCGATATGCGCGCCCTGTTGCGCCAGCGCGTGACAGATGCGCTGCCCCAGCCCGCCGTTGCCGCCCGTCACCAACGCGACCGCGCCCCGTAGGTCCATGTACTTTCTCCTGCGTGCGGGTGCGCGGTTGTGTCGCGGCGCCTCCCGGTGTTCACGGGCAGTTTGTGACCTGGCGCGTGGTGCAGGCAAGTCGCTGGGCCGTCGGGGCAGGCAGAGCTTCGCAGCACGACGATGGCGGGATCGGGTGGGATTTGGACATTCGAATGGCTGCGTTGTCAGAAAGTAATCAAGTCTTTGGCACAGATTACGAAGATTAAGCCAGGGAGTTTTGAGCTGGCCCCCGAAAACTGGACAGGTAGCTAAGAGAGTATCTCGCCCCTAAGACGGCGGTGGGCCAGGGGTGACAGATGGCGAATGTTCGCAAGAAGCACAGCGTTGAGTTCAAGGCGAAGGTGGCATTGGCGGCGGTGCGTGAGGACGGCACTGTGGCGGAGCTGTCGAGCCGGTATGGGGTGCATGCCAGTCAGATCCATGCGTGGAAGAAGACGCTGATCGAGGGGGTTGGTTCGCTGTTCGCCCGAGGGAAGGCAGGAGCGTCCGAGGGGGCCGCGGCGGACGAGGCGCAACTGGCCAGGCTGTATGAGAAGATTGGTGAGCTGACGGTCGAGCGCGATTTTTTTCGCAAAAGGTCTGGTCCATGAACCAGATCACGCGGCTGTCGCTGGTCGACAGGTCTGACGCTGATCTGTCGATCGTGGCGCAGTGCCGGCTGCTGAAGGTTGCGCGCTCGACGCTGTATTACCGAGCTGCGGCGGTGAGTGCCGATGATCTGCGACTGATGCGGTGGCTGGACGAGCAATATCTGGCGACACCGTTCTATGGGTCGCGTCGCATGGTTGCGGTGCTGCGGCGGGACGGCGAAGTGGTAAGCCGCAAACGCGTGCGCCGACTGATGCGGCTGATGGGGCTTGAGGCGATCTACCAGAGGCGGAACACCAGCCGGCATCACCCGGAACACAAGGTGTATCCTTACCTTTTGCGAGATCTGGTCATCGACCGCCCGAACCAGGTGTGGTGCGCGGACATCACGTACATTCCGCTGGCGAAGGGCTTTGTCTATCTGGTTGCGGTGATGGACTGGTTCAGTCGCCGGGTTCTGGCATGGCGATTGTCGATCGGGCTGGACATGGCGTTCTGTGTCGAAGCTTTGCAGGACGCGCTGGACCGATACGGCCAGCCGGACATATTCAACACTGATCAAGGCGTGCAGTTCACCAGCGGCGATTTTATTGACGAGCTGGCGGCCCGCGGTGTGCGGATCAGCATGGACGGCAAGGGGCGGTTTCTCGACAACATCTTCATCGAACGCCTGTGGCGCAGCCTGAAATATGAGGAGGTGTTCATCAAGGCCTATGCCTCGGTTGGCGAGGCGCGCCGCGGCATCAGCGGGTGGCTTGTCTTCTACAACGACGAACGCCTGCACCAGGCCCTCGGCTACCGGACGCCGCGCGAAATGTTCGAGGCTGCGGCGGCCTGTGGATATGTGGACAACGCAAGCGCGTTGACCACATCCCCACAGGCACCACAACAGCAACAAAAGGATTCAATCGACGATCAGGACATGCTACGTAGCTTCGCTGCCTCCGTCGCACGGGTAGGGGGATTTGCAACCGGTGGGAGGCTCTCTTAGCTCAGCCCGTTTCCTGTCCAACGGATGGGGTCCACCTCATTTCACGGAAAACAAAATCGCAGGGGAGTGTCGGATTTTCTGTGTTTGCGAGCCGATGGGGAGTGCCCGCAACACGAAACCACCGCGCGGCCTTTGCGTTTCTGTGCAAATCCCTGCTTAATCCGCGTAATCAGTGATGAAAAACTTGCTTACTGTCCTAACCGCGCATGGCCCAACCGACAACGCGCGTTCCCGTAAGCAACATTCCCAAGGATTGCCCGCGATGCCAAACATCGAAACCGCCGTCGTCACGCTTGCGCGAGAACTGATATCACTCGACAGCCGCAGCTTCGTTTCCAACCTGCCATTGGCGGAACGCGTCGAAGCGGCCCTTTCCGACTTCGACATCGAACGCCTCGACTACACCGACCCCGCCGGTGTGGCGAAGCGCGCGCTGGTGGCGCATCGCGGTCCCACCGGTGGCATCGCGCTGTCCGGTCACATGGACACGGTGCCCGACACCGGCTGGCAGGAAGACCCATGGTCCGCGCGCCTCGACCCCGATGGCATGCTGCACGGCCTCGGCACACCGACATGAAGGGACCGGTCGCCGCCGCCATCGTCACAGCGCGCGAACTACCCGCGACGGTGCCGATCACCCTGCTGATCACCACGGACGAGGAAACCACCAAACAGGGCGCGCGCGCTGATCGCGCAGACCTCCAAACTGGTGCGCCGGATACAGCCGCGCGGCATCGTGGTGGTCGAACCCACCGGCATGGCACCGGTGCGCGGCCATCGCAGCCACATCGCCTTCACCTGCGTCGCAACCGGCGTGCAGGCGCACAGCAGCACCGGCCGCGGCCACAACGCCAACTGGGACCTGATCCCGTTCCTGGTGGAGATGAAAGCGATATTCCAACGCCTGCGCACCGACACAACGCTGCAAGACGCCGACTACACGCCGCCATTCAGCGACTTCAACCTGGTGATCGACAACCACGGCGCCGCAGTGAACGTCACCGTCCCCAAGGCCACCGCGCGCATCAAATTCCGCTACTCGGCTCGGGTCGATCCAACCGCCGTATTGCAGGCGGTGTACGACGCAGCCAAACGCCTCGGGATCGCCGTGACAGAGGCTCGCGAAGGCTTCCCCCGGAATTGCCAGCCGATCATCCGCTGGTGCGGCTGTGCGCCGATCTCGCCGGCCAGCCGCCAACAACCGCACCTTACGGCACGGACGCGTCCGAACTGCAGGCGATCGCACCATGCGTGGTGCTCGGCCCGGCGACATCACCGAAGCGCACACGCCAACCGAGAAGGTGCGCGTCGCCGATCTCGCCGCCGCGGTGCCGATCTTCATGAAGCTGGCGGAGCGCTGCAGCGGCCGGCTGATCCCGCTGCCGCTCAAGCGTCTCCAGCAGTCCCGCCATCAGCGCCGCCGCGCGGCGCCAGATGCTGCCACAGGATGTGCTCGTGGCTCGCGTGTGCGCCGGCGCCGGGGCAGCCCAGTCCGTCCAGCGTCGGCACGCCCATTGCCGCGGTGAAATTCCCATCCGACCCGCCGCCGCGATGCTGCCGCGGCAATGCGATGCCGACCTGCTCGGCAATCCCGCGCGCCTTGTCGTACAGCGCCATAATCCCGGGATCCTCGGTATAGGGCGGACGATTCATACCGCCTTCCATCATCACACGGCACCCCGGCGTCAGCGCACTACTCTCCAGCAGCGTGCGTTCCATGCGCTCGCCGTCCTCGACCGAATTCACCCGCAGATCGATCTCGCACCCCGCATCCGGCGAGATCACGTTCGGCCGCGAACCGCCCCACACCGGCGCGGCATTCAGCGTGATCCCGCGATCCAGATCGACCATCGCGTGAATGCGCAGAATCTGCCGCGCCAGTTCCACCACCGCCGATGCGCCCTCCTGGAAACTGCCGCCGGAATGCGCGCCGCGCCCCTCCACCCGCATCACGAAGCGTCCCACGCCCTTGCGCGCGGTGACGCAAGCGCCGCCCTGCCCGCCGGCTCGGGGATCAGCACGCACGCGGCCTGGCTGCCTCGCGCTCGATCCATTCGCGCGAGGTCGGGCTGCCAACTTCCTCATCCGGGGTCAGCAGCAGCACGATCGGCCGCCGTGTCTTCACCTTCTGGCGCAGGATCGAACGCACCGCATGGAATGCGAGGAAGCTGCCAGCCTTCATGTCGTAGATGCCCGGCCCATGCGCCTTCTCGCCATTCACCTGATACGGCATGTCGTCCAGCGTGCCATGCGACCAGACCGTGTCGAGATGCCCCGCGACCAACACCGGCTTGCCCTCGCCCGGCGTGCGCGCGATCAGGTTGTCGCCAAATCCGTCGCGTCCCGGAATCCGCGTCAGCACCGCGCCCGCCCGCGCCAGCTCGCCCTCGGCGACATCCATCAGCCGGTTGACCGCAGCCGGGTCGGTGGTAGGCGTTTCCATCGCCACCCAGGTAGCCAACTCGGCCAGCAGGTCCTCGGAACTTCCAACATTGGTCTGCGGCATTGCTGTGTCCTGCGCGATTGGGCTGGCGGCTGTGTGCACCCGATCGGGCGGGCTTGTCCACGCGGCGAAGGATGGGCCGGGAATCACGCGGCAAACCGCAAGGCCGTCTCCTCCTGATAGGTTCGTCGCTGGGAGAGGCACAGCGTATCCCGCGTGCCACGGGATAGTTCCACAGTTAAAAGGCTGTCGCCGGCAAAAGCCGGACTCAGCTCAAGTCTAAGGTACTCGAACAGTTGACGATCGTGCACCGCTATAATGACTTGGCGCTTCTGCCCCTTTGAGAGTGTCCGCAACAGCGCGGAGAAATGAGTTACGTGAACGTCGTCCATTGATTGAACCGGATCGTCCAGGATTAGCCAGGGGAGCTGGGCTGCCACCGTGAGATGCAGAGCGACAAACAACGTCAGAGCTGCCGTATTTAGATTGCCGGCGCTGAGCATCGCACCGGGCGTCCCTCCCGCACCGCCTGAGCGGTGGATAGTGATCAGCTTCGGCTGCAGGCGATACGTTGGCTCACTCGGGATCTTAAAGGCAGGGACGAATGGCTCGGTGGGTGCGAGACGGACAAAGAGGTCTCGCCACAAGCGATTGAGCCGGTCGTTGAACTCGCGTCGTATGATGCGTGATCGCACCGCCTCGACCTGTGTGCGTATTTTCTGGGAATCGCCGCGTATGCGGCTGGCCCGCGCAAGTGCATCGTCGTTGCGGCGCCAAGCCCGCTCGTCTGCGCGAATGACCGCATCGATCTCGTTGCGACTGGTAATCGCTGTTCGTACCTGCTGCACGGCGTGGAGTTCCGCTATTCCGGGCTGCCGCCCGCAGGTTCAGCATACTCGCCCGCTGTTCCAGGACTACCAGCAGTCGGGTGATCACCGAATTGGGCGTCTCGATCGGCTCTGGCGGCGGCTGACCGGTCTGTTGGGCGAACTCGGCCAGTGTCACCATCGCGGCAGTGCGCGCGAGGTTGCGGGACTGATGGTCGCTCAGGGACCGCCGTGTTGTCGTTTCGGCGGCTGCAAGGCGCGAACCCTCAATCGAGGCTTCGGCCAGCTTGTCGAACTCGAGGCTGATCGTCTCCAACACAGCCGCGTTCCGATCAAGATCAGCGAGAGTTTTCGGTTCTAACTGGCTTGCCGCGAGTTCGGCAACTTCACGCTCGAGGCGTTCGACCTGAAGATGCAGATCGCCTCGGTTTCGGCTGAGACCGAGCAGGCGTTCTGCCGATCCGGACAACGTGCGGACTTTGTGGTTCAGATGGGCCGCAAGTGGACCTTTCTTTTCCTCAGCGAAGTCACGGTCGCAAACTGGGCAGATTTCGTCTGATACGAAGGTGGACAGCTCTGCAAGCACGGCACCCAGGTTGCCTGCGTTCTCGGCTATACTTGCGATTTCGCGGTCGATTGTCTCGATATTCTTGCGCGCCACAGTCAGCTGGGCTGAAACCTCTGCTCTGCGTTTGCTGTCCAGCCTCCCGCGAGCGGCGCGATCGACCGCATGCCGCCGTTGCTCACGTAAAATAATTATCGCGGCGCGACGGAAATCCTCAACATTAGATTGCATAGGAGCCAGGGCGGGAAACAGCGCTATAATCCGCTCACGCAATCGCGTAACCGGCGGTTCGAATTGCTGCTGCCAAGTATCGAGGGCTGCTTTAGCACTTCGGTGGGCCTCAGCAAGCATGGACTCATCCTCCTGCGAGGTTAGGCTTGCATTCCGGTCGACCTCGCGCCGAATCGCCCCCAGCTGGCGGCGCTGGTCCGCCAGTAGGCTTAACTCGTCCTCCTCAGGTGTTGTTGCGAGCACTTTTTCCGCCGACGCAAGGTTCGTTTCGTCAGCACTGACAGTTATCCCAAGAGAGGATAAAGCGGCATTCAGTTGGCCTAATGCATCATCCATCGCTACTACGATAGCTTGGCGCGTTCGGCGGTGGTCCGACAGGGTGCGGTCCAGCCTTGCCTTCTCGGTTTCAACTTGCGCGTACCGTTCGGTTGTCTTGCGCACATTGCGAAGATCGGTGACGGGCTGCAGCCCCATCTCGATGGCATCCAGACGATCAAGCCCCAGTAGTTCCGTGACGAAGCGTGAGAGAGGTGAATTCGGAGCGGCGTCCGACTCCTGGTAGATTTGGAGCAGCAGCCCCAATAGCGACTGGGGAAGGTAACATCTCTCGGTGAAGAAAGACGCCAAGCCGTCCTGAAGCCGCGCGTACGGGGCGATCCCGGTTTTGGTAAGAACTGTCTGGAAACGGTTATTTTCCGCAAGCCCAAGCGTCCGGAGGCTGATCTGTCCTCCGTCAGCGGATCGATGTAGCAACTGGCTGGCATAGTTCGGATCCGCGCGCTCCAGCGACAGCACGCGGCCAGTCAGCGCCAATTCGATGGCCGAGAGCAAGCTGGTCTTACCGCTGCCGTTCTCGCCGTGGATCAAGACAACCTTGGCATCAAGTGGTGCTAGCACGGTGCCTTTGATGCTTCTGAAATTCGTGATCTCGATTTCCTGCAGCAAAAATGTCTGTCATGGTTTGTCATCCAACGTGAGGACGTCGGTGAGCCGACCGCCGAGTGCCGCGGTAACCGCATCGTCCCCTTGTAACGATGCATCAACGAGAACTCTTAACCAACGGCTGCTCGAAACTGTGGGAAGAGTCGCCAACAGCTCGCCGATCGCATCTCCTTGCAACATTCCTGACTCGTCCTCATTATGAGGCAGATCTAGCGGCAGTAGCACGCGAATATAGTCGTCAAGCGCTTCCGTCGCTGCCAAGTCGACCGGCCGGCCGTCGCCATCAAGTTGTACAGCCTCGACATTAAGCACGCGGCAGGTTACCGAGAGCGCGTCCATGTCATACTGCAGGGTGGCTCCGGCAAGGATCACCGTCAGTAGGTAGCGCGAGTGCGTAATGTCCAGCGCTCGACTGAGTGCCTCAATACGATGCCTGACTATCTTGTACCGTCTCTATCTCCATGGTCGCCGGTGGCCGTGTCCACGATAAGGACAAGATCTAGCGCGCGGCCGCCACCGCCGTGTAGCGCCGCAGTGAATTCGAATTGCACCGACGCGACCAAAAATGGAGTCTGCAGCTGCGTATAACCGGCAGACACGAGCCGCTTAACCAACAAGTCAACGAGCGGCCCGGCGGTCACAGCATCACCTCCCCAATGAAGCGCTTCCTGAGCGCAGTAACGTTGGTCTCTATTTGCAAAATGTGCGCTATACTCACATGGCGAGTCTGGATCTTGCCGGTGCGACCCGGTGGCCGCCTGCTCCTGCGAGCGCTGGTGCCGGATGGTCGCATCTGCTGCCAAACGTCATCGCCATGTATAACAATGGTATTGTCGTTTGCGAATGCGCCGCGCTTCTCGAGATCGAGCGCGATCGCTACTGATCTCACCAGAAAGATGGCGCGCAACGTAGCGCCCGGCCAGGCTGCAATTGTTGACATCGCACCTGCGGGCAGACTGGCATCCGCCGGCGGCGCGAGCGACCAAAGGTTGGCGCTCCGCCCATGCTCGAGAAGAGCTAGGGCAATGGCGAATTCGCCGAAGCCTGCTGCCTGGACGTTCTGATCGTTCGCCACCTGACCCACCGGGCTGCCACTGATTACCTCGTAGGTATGAAGTTTAGCCGGAAGCTGCCCGCTGCGGAACAGGCTGACCATGCGGGACCAGATGCTGATAGCCTGATTGGCGAAGGTTGTACGATCTCCGATGGCTGCGCCTGCGACCAAATCGCGCAGCCTATGCAACCCGTCGGTCACCTGGCTGATCTCGCCAGCGATCGCGGTGCCGGCGAGGCGTAAGCTCAACAGTGCGCAGAGCTTGTCGGTCACCAGTTTCAACACGAGCGCGAGCAGTACCTGCTCGGGCCAGGACCGAAGATGCGCGCTGGCCTCGATTTCGGCTATGAAGTTGTTGTAACTGTCAGCATAGACCGTCTTCAGCATAGCCCGCTGGCCGTCACCGATTTCGTCCTCACAGAAGACATGTCCCTGAGCTCTCGGTGTACAAGGCCATGGCCACGCATTCGCCCGACGGGCGACTGAGAAAACCCACTGGAGGTTGTTATCCTGAAGTGATAGGCCAACCATCAACGCTTTGTGGTTGGTCGCTATCGAGATCACCTCGTTGCGCATGGCTGCGAAATTAGGATTGCCTTGCCAATCGGTGATCTAAGTCGCACTGGCCGTGAGGAATTTGCGGTAACTGCGCAGGATTCTGGGTTGCGTGGATGACGCAGCCGTGAAACTTGAGCAGGCGGGCCTTGCCTGGCGCGTCGCGAAGATGGCCCGGGTCAACCACGACCTGCAGGTTGCCTGCGGAACCCCCACCGAGGTGGTCAACTGCTGCTTCGATAAAGCCGTCCCAGTTGGCCGAGGCTATCTCGCTAACAGCCCCCTCTAAAATCAAAATCGCGATGCACAGATGCTCGCAGGCTGGCGGGGCTGGAACTTGAAGGCATCGCGGATGTCTATGGCCGTCCAAAGAGGAAAGTCATCGGATTCACGCTGGATTCGGATGTCGAGCAGCTTGGAATATTTGTTCCAGATTAAGTCCACAATTGCATCTCGGTTAGGCCAGGTCTCAAACGGCGCCGCGAGATGAAGTGGCGCGGTTGCAGGCGCAACTCCGCCTAGCCTGAGTGCCTCTTGGAAGGCTGGGTCGAATTTTGGACGCGTCCGCGGATCTATCGCCTTCTGCCGAAGGTACTCGATTGCACGAGTGATGAGGCCGCCGAGGCTGGGCGCTTTGCGCGAAATCCCCGACCCAACCCACAGCGCGAACTCGCCATTTTCAACAGCTTTAGCCACCGCTGCAAACTCGCCGTCGAGCTTACGGAGCGTTTCCAGAACCGCGATGGAGGTGGCAGTTGGTGCAATTGATACTGCCAAATTCACTCCCTTGGCCGCCATGAGGGACTGCCACACGGTGCGGCACGGTAACAATAGTAGAAGGACGAACTTTGTCCATGAACCCAAGCGGTTGAGGGATGTTGCGAGATGCCTAGGCTGCGGGACACCCGCTCGCGCTTCCCCTAGGTCGTTCCGCCGGCGATGACCAGTCCGCGCACAAGCGACGATACGCCGATAGGCCTCCGCATCGCAATGCCTCGATCATGAAAACCCCAAGTGCTCCAATCGATGCATGGCGTCCGCGCCGTTACGATACGACCGCACGCCCCATCGCACGGGAGAGAACTAGATGTGCATTGGCGCTCTGGAAAAAACTGCGGACAATCGCCGGTCCCCTCGACACGGCCTTCCTGGTCCTGAGTTCGGCTTTGTCCAAGCCCCCAAACGCAACGAACTCGCCGACCTGATCCGTAGCCCCCGCGCAGCCGCCATGCCAACCTCCCAACCAACCCCAGTCGGAGGAACCCGCATGCGCATCGTCGCCCTGGAAGAGCATTACACCGTGCCTCGCATCGTCGCCGGCATCTCCCCCGACGCGATCGCCCGCCGCGGCTTTCCCGGCCCCGACTTCGTCTGGGCGCAGACCACCAAACGTACCGAACTGGCCGAGCTCGGCGCCGCGCGCCTGGCGGACATGGACGCCAGCGGCATTACCGTGCAGGTGCTGTCGGTCGCCGGCCCGGGCGCCGACCTCGTGCCGGGCCAGCCGGGCATCGACCTGGCGCGCGCCTACAACGACGCACTGGCCGAGGCCTGCGCCCGCCACCCCACCCGCTACCGCGGCTTCGCGCACCTGCCGCTGCTGTCTCCCGACGCGGCGGCCGACGAGTTGCAACGCACGGTCAAACACCTCGGGTTCCATGGCGTGCTGGTGAACGGCGCCACCGACGGCCGTTTCCTGGACGATCAAAGATTCGGACCTGTCCTGGCGCGGGCCGAAGAACTCGACGTGCCGATCTACCTGCATCCCGGCATCCCCACCGAAGCAGTGCGCAACGCCTACTACGACGGGCTGCCGGGCAATTTCAGCTTCACCATGGCGCTGTCCGCATGGGGCTGGCACGCCGACACCGCGATCCACACGCTGCGCCTCGTGCTCAGCGGCGCGCTGGACCGGCATCCCGGCCTCAAGCTGGTCATCGGCCACATGGGCGAAGCATTGCCGTTCATGCTGGACCGCATCGACGAAACCACCACCGCGACGGCGAAGACGCACCTCCGACGTTCGGTGCGCCAGACGATCCTCGATCAGGTGTGGCTCACCACCAGCGGGTTCTTCACCACGGTGCCGTTCATCGCGGCGCTGATGTCGTTCGGCGTCGACCGAATCATGTTCTCGGTCGACTACCCGTTCGCATCGAATGTCCGCGCCCGCGCGTTCCTGGACGCTCTGCCGGTGTCACCGGCCGATCGCGCGAAGATCGCCCACGGCAACGCGGATCGCTTGCTGCGGCTGCCCGTCTGACCCAACTATGCTGCCAAGCCTCAAATGGAGATCGAACAGATGACCGACGCGAAGCTCGCTCCCAACCTTCCGGGGTGGATGCAGGACCATGCGAAGCGCTACCTGTCCAGCGGCGGCACCGAGGGACACATGTACAAAATGGCCCAGCCGGGCCGGCCGGAGATCACTGTCCCGTCGCTGCTGTTGACCACGACCGGGCGGAAGTCCGGAGACAAGTTCATGTTCCCGCTGTTCTATGGCAAAGCCGGTGACAGCTATTTCGTGGTCGCGTCGAAAGGCGGCGCGCCGGAGCATCCCGGCTGGTATCGTAATATCCTCGCCAATCCGGACGTCGAAGTTCAGGTCGGGACCGCGAAGGTCAAGGCGCGCGCCCGCACCGCGACCGGCGAAGAGCGCGCGCGGCTGTGGGAAAAGTCGTTGGAATTCTGGCCGCCGTACACCGACTACCAAACGAAGACGGAACGCCAGATCCCCGTCGTTGTGTTGGATCCCATCGGTTAGTCCGCCGAACGGGCGTCAGCGTCTCGCAGCTTGTCGGCTGGGAGACCTGGGGAGCGCGCCGGGCTAACTCGAACCTGTTCAACAGCAAGGAGGAAATCGTCATGAAGGTAGTCACGCTGCTAGATATACCGAAAGTACCCGTCGAGGGCGCCGAGAGGATCGAAGGGTGGACAGGGCCGGTTTCCCGGTCACGCCAGACCATCGTCGAGCCAGGGGATTCCGCGAACTACAACTGCAGTGTGGTGAACTTCAGCCAAGGCTGCACGACCGGTTGGCATACGCACACCTGCGATCAGTTGCTGATCGTGACTTCGGGCTCGGGCATGGTGGCAACGGAGCATGAGCAGCGGGAGATCAATGTTGGTGATGTCGTGCACATCAAGGCCGGTGAACGCCATTGGCATGGCGCCAAGGCCGATACCACGATGGGGCATATCACGATAACACTCGTCGGCGGTCAGGCCATCTGGGGATAGCCCTGCCCGCGGAACTCCGCGCTCTGCAAGGACTCTGGCCCGATGTGCGGAAACTGCATCCTCCGCACGTTTCCGGCGTTAGTCGGTCTTACGACGGGCAATAACGCATCAACGGGGCAACCTGACGGGCGAGGCAATCTGAACTTGCTGACGTAGCGTGAGCGCACTGAAGGGATATGTCCTGGCCACTGCCGTGCCGACTCACCGCGGCCGCGCGCCGAAACGGCGTACCTGTTCGATGCGGGCCCGGGCGCTAGGCAGTTCCCGGCTGGATGGAGGCAATCGTGAAGCAGGCGATTCGGCCGGTGATGCTGGTGATCCTCGACGGCTTCGGCTGGCGGGAGGAAACCGCCGACAATGCCGTCCGTCTGGCGAATACGCCGAATTTCGACCGGCTCTGGCAGACCTGCCCGCACGCGTTCCTGCAGCACCTCCGGCCATGATGTCGGCCTGCCGGATGGGCAGATGGGCAACTCCGAGGTCGGCCATCTCAACATCGGCGCCGGCCGGGTGGTGATGCAGGAGCTGCCGCGCATCGGCGATGCGGTCGCGGACGGCAGCCTGGCCGCGCGCCGGCGCTGATCGAACTGATCGCCAAGCTGAAGGCCTCCGGCGGCACCTGCCATCTGATGGGCCTGGTGTCGCCCGGCGGCGTGCATTCGCACCAGGATCATGCGGTCGCGCTGGCGAAGATCCTGCACGAGGCCGGCGTGCAGACAGTCGTCCACGCGTTCACCGACGGGCGCGATACGCCGCCGCGCTCCGGCGCGGACGACATCGCGTGGCTGCGCAAGAGCGCTGCCGGCGGACGTGCCGATCGCCACGGTCTGCGGTCGCTACTACGCGATGGACCGCGACAAGCGCTGGGACCGAGTCGCCAAGGCGTACACCGCCATGGCCGAGGCCGAGGCGCCGCATTTCGCCGACGCCAGCGTGGCGATGCGACGCCTACGCGCACGACGTGATCGACGAGTTCGTCGTGCCCGCCTGCATCGGCGACTACCAGGGCATGCAGGACGGCGACGGCATCCTGTGCTTCAATTTCCGCGCCGACCGCGTGCGCGAGATCCTCGCCGCGCTGCTCGAGCCGGACTTCGATGGGTTCCCGCGCAAGCGGGTGATCCGGTTCGCCGCCGCGGCCGGCATGACGCGCTATTCCGACGAGCTGGCGCCGTATCTCGGCGTGCTGTTTCCGCCGGAGACGCTGACCCACATGCTGGGCGAGGTGGTCGCCGCGGCCGGGCGGACCCAGCTTCGCATGGCGGAGACCGAGAAATACCCGCACGTCACCTACTTCCTGAACGGCGGCCGGGAGACGCGCTTCACCGGCGAGGACCGCATCATGGTGCCCTCGCCGAAGGTCGCGACCTACGACCTGCAGCCGGAGATGTCGGCGCCGGAACTGGCCGACAAGGCGGTGGCGGCGATCGAGTCGCGGCAAATACGACCTGATCGTGCTGAACTTCGCCAACCCCGACATGGTCGGCCACACCGGCAGCCTGCCGGCCGCGATCAAGGCGGTGGAGACGGTCGACACCGGCCTCGGCCGCATCGCCGATGCGGTGGGACAGCAGGGCGGCGCGCTGCTGGTCACCGCCGATCACGGCAACTGCGAGCTGATGCGCGACCCCGCGACCGGCGGCCCGCACACCGCGCACACGACCAATCCGGTGCCGGTGGTGCTGATGGGCGGCGGCGCGACGCGCTGCACGATGGCCGGCTGGCCGACATCGCGCCGACCCTGCTGCGCTGATGGGCCTGCAGCAGCCGCGCGAGATGACCGGGCAGCCTCGCTCGACCCAAGTGCCGATGCGGCGCGCGCGGCGCGAGTAGCCTGCTGGCCTCTGACGGCCGATCGCCCTGGCTGCGGTCGCCGCCCAGCCGGCCCGGCCGCCGAAGCGAGGATGCGACCCGCCAGCAGATGGAGGAGGCCGAACAGGCCCGCGCGGCCGAACTGGCGGCGCAGCAGGAGGCCGCCGCCCGCGCCGCCGCCGCCGCGGCGATGCACAGCGCCTGACCGCGGAGCGCGTCGCCGCCGCGGCGCGGCTGCGCCAGGCGGAGGCCGCCACCGCCGATGCCGCGGCGCGCATGGATCGAGCTCCGGCGCAGCGCGCCAGGCGCAGGCGAGCCTCGGCTGCCAGGCGCCGAGGCGATGCAGCCGCTGCTGCCGCTGATCGAACGGCTGTCGCTGTTCCCGGCCGAGACCCTGCTGGCGGTGCCGGCCGCCGGAGGACACGGTGCGCGGCGTGCTGGTGCTGCGCGGCATCGCGCGCCAGCTTGGCCGGAAGCCGAGGCGCTGCGCCGCGAACAGGCCACGCTGGCTGCAGCGACGCAGGCGCTGCAGGCCGAGGTGCCGAAGCTGGCCGCCGCCGAGGCAGCGCAGCAGACGCGAGGCCGCGGCGCTCGATCAGCAGATCGCAGGCAGCCGAGGCACGGCCGCCGGCAGGCCGAGGAGCGAGGCCGCCGCCGCGGCCAGCGCGCCGCCACCGCGGCGGCGCAGGGCGGACAACCTGCGCGCCGTGCTGGCCGATCTCGACGCCCAGCGCCCGACGGAGAAGCCGCGCAGGCCCAGGAGCGAGCGACCGCGCGGAACGCCAGAAGCACACCGGCGAAGCCGCCGCCGCGCGCCAGCGCCAGGCCGCGCTGGACGCCGACCGGGCGCCGGGACCATCGCCCTCCGCGCGCAGCCGCGCGGCCAGCTCACCGCGCCGGTCGCCGGCACCATCGTCCGGTCCTGGGGCGACGCCGACCGAAGCCGGCCCGGCCACCGGCATCTACCTATCAGGCGCCGCCGGCGGCCCGCGTGGTCTCGCCGTGCGGCGGCCGCGTGGTGTTCGCCGCCCGTTCCGCAGCTACGGGTTGCTGTTGATCGTCGATTGCGGCGGCGGCTACCATGCCGTGCTGGCCGGCTTCGACCGGCTGGACGCCAAGGTCGGGCCAGCAGGTCGCGGCCGGCGAGCCGGTCGGCGTGATGCCGGGCTGGGAACCCGGCGCACCGGCAACCGGCCGGCGCTCTATGTCGAGTTGCGGCACGACGGGCAGCCGGTCAACCCGGCGCCGTGGCTGAAGGCGAGCTAAAGGCATGCGCATGACTGCATATCCGCCAGCGTCGCGAAAGCGGTTGGTCAAGCAATTCTGAACAGGGCGTAAGAATTGAGCACTGGACGGCAGACCCAGTGCGCGCGAAAAGATGATCTTCCCTATCTCATGCTAGAAAGATGCGCCGGCCCGGCGGCATCGGCGCTCAGAGGATGAAACGAATGGACTTCGCTCCCGGCGTTTCCGCACCGGCCTGCTGCTTGGCACCGCCTTCATCGCCGGCGTCGCCTCGGCCCGGCCTCCGGCCTGATCGGCCGCCATTTCGGCTACGTTTCGGCATCACCGCGGCGTTCGCCCAGGACAGCAGCAACCGCGCCGACACCTACCGGCTGCTGACCCTGTTCGGCGACGTGTTCGAGCGGGTGCGCGCCGAATACGTCGAGCCGGTCACCGACAAGGACCTGGTCGAGAACGCCATCAACGGCATGCTGACCGGGCTCGACCCGCACTCCAGCTACATGAACGCCAAGGCGTTCCGCGACATGCAGGTGCAGACCAAGGGCGAGTTCGGCGGCCTCGGCATCGAGGTCACCCAGGAAAACGGCTTCATCAAGGTGATCAGCCCGATCGACGACACGCCGGCGTCCCGGGCCGGCATCAAGGCGGGCGACATGATCACCGCGCTCGACGGCAAGACCGTGCAGGGCCTGTCGCTGAACGACGCGGTCGACAAGATGCGCGGCGCGCCGAACTCCAAGATCACGCTGACCATCAAGCGCGAGGGCGTCGACAAGCCGATCGAGGTCTCCATGCTGCGCGAGGTCATCCAGATCCAGGTGGTCAAGCAGCGCATGGAGCCGGACGACATCGGCTACATCCGGCTGTCGCAGTTCACCGAGCAGGCCGATGCCGGCACTCAAGCAGGCGGTGAAGACGCTGAAGCAGCAGGCGGGCGGCAAGCTGAAGGCGCTGATCCTCGACCTGCGCAACAATCCGGGCGGCC
Source organism: uncultured Alphaproteobacteria bacterium (assembly GCA_963790445.1). Lineage (GTDB taxonomy): Bacteria > Pseudomonadota > Alphaproteobacteria > Acetobacterales > Acetobacteraceae > JAMXLO01. Next base: position 788,715 of record CAWBON010000018.1, read on the forward strand.
TGCTGGATCAGGCGGTGGCGGTGTCCGGCGACTTCATCGACCAGGGCGAGATCGTCTCGACCCGCGCCCGCCACCCCGAGGACAGCCAGCGCTGGGACGCCAAGGGCGGCGACATCATCGACGGCGTGCCGCTGGTGGTGCTGATCAACGGCGGCTCGGCCTCGTCGAGCGAGATCGTCGCCGGCGCGCTTGCAGGACCATCGCCGCGCGGTGCTGCTGGGCACCCGCAGCTTCGGCAAGGGCTCGGTGCAGACCGTGATCCCGCTGCCCGGCAACGGCGCGATGCGGCTGACCACGGCGCGCTACTACACGCCGTCCGGCCGCTCGATCCAGGGCCTCGGCATCACGCCGGACGTGCCGGTGGCGGAGACCCGCGAGGAGCCGCCGCGCTTCGGGCCGGAGCGCGAGGCCGACCTCAACCATGTGCTGCAGAACCAGGGCGGCACGCCGGACGCAGCCGCGCCGCCGCGCACCGACCTGCCGCCGATCGCCAAGGAGATCCCGGACAAGCCGCCGGAGGGCTTCCCGAAGTTCGACCCGGCGAAGCCCGACGAGACCGACTTCCAGTTGCAGCAGGCGGTGGTGCTGGCGAAGGCGCCACGTTCCCCGGCTGCCTGATCCGCAGCCGCCCGGTCGGCATGTTCCGGATGACCGACGAGAAGGGCGGCGACGACAAGGTCATCTGCATGCCCGGCCGGTGACCCGCGGCAGGAGAACCTGCGCGAGCTCGAGGACATCCCGGAGTTCTACCGGCTGGAGATCCACCACTTCTTCACCGTGTACAAGGAGCTCGAGCCGGGCAAGGGCGTCCGGGACACCGCGTGGGCCGACCGCGCCGCCGCCGAGGCCGAGGTCGAAGCGTCACGGCGGCGGCTGCGGGAGAGCCCGGCGCCAGGCTGACGCGCCAGGCTGACGGGAGAGTGGTACCACGGACCGTTCGGGCAAAAGGCTTTTAAATGGCGCCGAACGGACCGTGGCGCTACGGCCCGGACCTGGTTCGAGGAGGGCATCGATGATGCTCGCGGGCAAGACCTGGTTCATTTCCGGCGGGCGGGCGCTGCCCGTCGTCGGTGACATCCGCGACGGGCCGCCATCCCGCACCTGAAGCGAGGTGAACCTGGGCTTCCACCACGTTAGATCGAGGTGAACCCCGGGGTTCATTCGGATCCGGGCGGTCCGGAGGGCACGGGCTGCGGTGCTGGCGGTGACAGCGTGACTGAAGTCCTGTTTCTGGGGGGCCATGCGGCACCCGCAGGCCGCCGCGGCCGGCGGGCGGCGCTGGGCTGATCGTGCGTGATGTAGTTCACCCCCGCTGGTTCAAGCCTTTGCGGGCCTACCGCCGTAGTTACTTCGTCAAGCAACTACTGAGGGCGGCTGCGTCGCGCAGACCCGGTGCCGCAGACATCGCCGCCCGGGAGGAAACGATGAAGATGATCCACTCACTACTGGCGAGGATGCCGATACCGGTCAAGCTGGGTATTCCGGTGGCTTCGGCGCTGCTGGCGACGGCGTGCGGCAGCGCGGCCGCCACGTCGCCCTCCTCGTCGCCCAGCTCGGCCCCGGCCGCGGGGAGCTCGGCCAGCGCGTCGACCACCGGGACGGTGATCACCACCCAGGCCGGCTCGACGGGGGCGTTCCTGACCGATGGGTCGGGGCGCACGGTGTACCTGTGGGCCAAGGACAGCATGAACATGTCCGCGTGCTCGGGCGCGTGCGCGGCGGCCTGGCCGCCGGTGCCCGCGAACGGCACGCTGACCGCCACCGGGGGCGCGAAGGCGAGCGACCTGGGCACGATCACCCGGTCCGACGGCACCAAGCAGGTGACCTACGACGGTCACCCGCTGTACTACTTCGTCGGTGACTCCGCCTCCGGGCAGACTAACGGCCAGGGCAGCGACAACTTCGGCGCGAAGTGGTGGCTGGTGGCCTCCTCGGGCGCAGAGATCACCGGTCTCCGACACCGCGGCCGCGGCCGCGGCGCCCGCACGGCGCCGGCCACGTCGTCCGCGCCGAGCAGCTCGAACGCCGGCGGCGGCTGGAGCTGACGTTACCGGTGACTACCTCCCGGCCCGGACCACGGGGACCACCGCTGGCCGGCCGCGCGCGCCACGGAGGTTTCCGGGACGCGGCCGGTCAGCCCCTGGGCCTTCGCGGGCGTGGCCGTCACCGCACTCGGTACCTGACGCAATCAAGGGAAAATCAGAAATGAACCGCACATCTACCATGCCCCGGCTTCCGGCCACCGCCCCGCGTGAGAGCTTCCCGCGCCGGTCCCCCGGCTGCTGCTGCGCGGGCCGGCCAGCCTGACATCACCGGTCGCCCGCTGGGCGGTCACCCTGCTGGCCGTGGCCGGCGCCGCGCTTCTGGTCTGGTCCGGCGTGATCCACCTCCAGCTCTGGTCCGAGGGCTACCGGGCATCTCGGTCATAGGGCCGCTGTTCCTCATCCAGGGCATCGCGAGCATCGTGCTGGCCGTGGCCCTGGCCGCGTTCCGTCGGCTCGTGCTGCTGGCGGCGGGCGCGGTCGCTGGCCGCCGCCACCGCCGCCGGGCTGCTGCTCAGCGCCGGCATCGGCCTGTTCGGCTACGTCGAGAGCCTGGCGGTTCCGTACGCCGAGACGTCCCTGGTCGTGGAGTTCACGAGCGCGGCGGTGCTCGCGGCCGCCGCGGCCATCGTCCTGGCCGCCCCGCTTCTGAGCCGCCGGTCATAATCCAGTGGCTCGCGGGGCAATCCTTTTGCGCCGCCCGCCCGTATGTAAGAGTGTGCAGAAGATGGGAACCGCGGCCGACGGGCTGCCGGACGAAACACTGCTCGCCGGTCTGGGCGCGGGCGACGCCGACCTGGCGCTAGCATTCGTGCGCCGCTTTCAGCGGATCGTGTTCGGCGTCGCCATCACCGTCATCGGCAATCCGGCCGCGGCGGAGGACGTAGCCCAGCAGGCCTTCGAGCAGGCCTGGCGGCACGCGCAGGTGTACGACTCGCGGCGCGGGTCCGTCCGCACCTGGCTGACGACGATCGCGCATAACCTGGCCGTTGACGTGCTCCGGGCGCGCACCTCGGCACCGGTGGACCCGGACGACCTGCCCGCTCTGCTCACCGCGGTGACCGAGACCCCGGAACGGGTCGCGGTCGCCAACGACCGGGCCGCGGGGCTGCGCCGCGAGCTCGGCCGCCTGCCGGCGCCGCAAGCTCGCGCCGTGGCGATGGCTGGTATCTACGGCATGACGGCCCGGCAGATCGCCGACGCCGAAGGCGTGCCGCTGGGCACCGCGAAAACTCGGATCAGGGACGGCATGCAGAAACTGCGCGCCGCTTATCTCCCGGAGAATGTGGACGATGAGTGAGGTGAACGAGATGGGCTGCGCCGAGTTCGCCGACGCCGCCGCCGAGCTGGCGCTCGGCGTCCTGACCGGGCGCGAGCGCGCGCAGGCGCTCGCGCACCTGGACCAGTGCGAGGCGTGCCGCGAGAACGTCCGCCAGCTGACGGTGACGGGCGAGGAACTGGTGGGGCTGCTGCCGGCCATCGAGCCGCCGGCGGGCTTCGAGACCCGGGTGATGGAACGGCTTGGCCTCGGCACCCCGGCCCCGGCCCCGGGCCCGGCCCGGCGGCTCAGCCCGGCGCGCCGTTTCGGCCTGAAACTAGCCGACTGGATCGGCGGCGGCTGGACGGGCCGGGGCGGGGTGAGCTATCCGCGCCGGATACTGGCCGCCGCGGCCGTCGCGGCGGCGGTCATCGTGGCCGGCCTGGGCGGCTGGGGCCTGCACGCCGCCACCTCGTCCCCGGCCGCGTCGCCGCTGAGCTCCGCCGCGCTGCTGACCGCCAGCCACCAGACGGCGGGCAAGATCTACTTCTACGACGCCGGTTCCCGGTGGCTGTACATGTCTGTGGACATCCCTCGGTTCGGCGGCAACGGCACGGTGATCTGCCAGGTGGAGGGCCCGGACGGGCACGTCACCACGGTCGGGTCGTTCCGGCTGACCGGCGGCTACGGCTACTGGGGCAGCCCCGACCCGGTAACCAGCGGCCCGCTCACCGGCGCCCGGCTGGTCACCACCACCGGCACGGTCCTGGCCACTGCCACCTTCGCTGCGTAACCTTCCTGCAGGCGGCGCTAGGCCATGCAGGCCTTTACAGCATCGCCTGCTGGGGTTGGGTGCGGACCACGATGACGGTGGTGGTGTCGGCGCTCAGGGCCGTCTTGAACTCCTGCTCCAGCTCCTGCGGTGGTCTCGACGTCGACGGCGCGGCAGCCCCAGCCGCGGGCCAGGGCGGCGATGCCGAGCCCGGGCAGGTCCAGGCCGGGAACGCCCGGTGTCTCCTCCAGCACCGCGAACGACTTGAGGATGGAGTACTCCTCGTTGCGCATGATCACGTACACGATCGGCAGCTGGTGCTGGGCGGCCGTCCAGAGGGCCTGCACGGAGTACTGGGACGAGCCGTCGCCGATCAAGGCCGATGACCGCCCGGCTGACGCCCCGGTCCCGGTCGGCCAGCGCGACCCCGACCGCGGCCGGCACGCCCCAGCCGATGCCGCCGCTGGCCGTGGCGAAGAACGATCCGGTCCGGACCGTCGGGAGCCACTCGATCTGCTGGGCCATGGTGGAGGTCGATTCGTTGACGATGACCGAATCGGGTGGCCTGACCCGGCTCAGCACGGCGTAGACCTCGGGCGGGGTGAGCGGGCTGTTCGGCACCTGCGGCAGCAGGCGCGGCCGCGCCATCGGCTCCGGGGCGGTCCGCGCGGAGCCCTCCGCGACCAGGTCCAGGAGCAGGTCGATCGCGATCGTGGGGTCGGCCAGCAGGGCGTCGCCCACCCGCGCGGCCGCGGCGGCCTCGGGGCTGGCGGTGATCTGCAGCAGTTCCGTGCCGGCTGGGAGGAGGTCGCCGGGAACGTAGGGGTAGTACCGGAACACCTCCGCGCCGATCACGATGGCCAGGTCGTGCCCGGCCAGCCGGTCGCTGATCGTCTTCACCGACATCCCGAGCGGCCCGCGGAACAGGGGTGGTCCTCCGGGAAGGAGGCACGGTCGACCAGCGGGGCCCCGTAGACGGCGGCGCGCAGCTTCTCCGCCAGGGCGACGGCCGCGTCCCACCCGCCGCTGCGGTCCACGTCGGGTCCGAAGACCAGCGCGGGACGGCGGCTGGCGGAGATGCGGTCGGCGAACAGCCGCAGCCGCTCCGCGTCGGGGGCCACCCGGGTGCTCACCGTGCGGACGCGGGCCGGGCCGGCCAGCGGCTGGTTCCAGTCATCCAGCGGTACCGACAGGAAGACCGGGTCCGGCCGGCGGCTGCAGCGCCATCGCGTAGGCGCGCATGAACGCCTCCGGCACGTCCTGCGCCCGGTACGGCTCGTAGGACCACTTCACCCACGGCTTCGGCATCGTGGTGGCCTCGCGGTTGCCCAGGTACGGTTCCCCGATCATCAGCTCCCGGTGCTGCTGGCCCGCGGTGACGATCAGCGGGGTGTTTCCGTGCTAGGCCGCGACCAGGTTCCCCATGGCGTTGCCCACGCCCGCCGAGGAGTGCAGGTTGACCAGGGCCGGGCGCCCGGTGACCTGGGCGAAGGCGTCGGCCATGGCGATGGCGGAGGCCTCCTGCAGCGCCAGCACGTAGCGGAAATCGTCGGGGAATTCCTGCAGGAAGGTCTCCTCGGTCGAGCCGGGATTACCGAAGACGGTGGTCAGCCCGAGGGATCGCAGCAGGTCGTAGGTCACGCTCCGGACGGTGGATTTCTCGGTCATCGTGAGCTGCCCGCTTCCTAGGTGAAGGCGCCGAGGCCGGTGATGGCGCGGCCGACGATGAGGGTCTGCATGGTCTCGGTGCCCTCGAAGGTGTGGATCGCCTCCATGTCCACCATGTGCCGCATGACCTGGTAGTCGAGCAGGATGCCGTTGCCGCCGAGCATGTCGCGCGCGTCGGCGGTGATCGCGCGGGCCTTGCGGGTGTTGTGCATCTTGGCCAGCCCGGCCACGGTGGGGGTCAGCCTGGCCTCGGCCAGGCGGCCGATCTGCAGGCAGTACAGCTGCATCGCGGTCAGGTCGGCCAGCATCGACACCAGCCGCTGCTGGATGATCTGGAAGCTGGCCAGCGGCTCGCCGAACTGGCGCCGCTCCTGCGCGTACCGCAGGGCGGCGTCGTAGGCGGCGGTGGCGTGGCCCAGCGCCGCCCAGGCGCAGGTGCTCCGGGTGGTGGCCAGGACCCGGGTGGTGTCCTTGAACGAGCGCGCCCCGGGCAGCCGGTTCTCGGCCGGCACCCGCACGTTCTCCAGCGTGATGTCGGCCTGCCACACCGAGCGCAGCGACACCTTGCCCTCGATGACCTGGGCCTGGTAGCCCGGGGTGCCCTTCTCCACGACGAACCCGTTGACCTGGCCGTCCTCGGTGTTGCGGGCCCAGACGACGACCAGGTCGGCGACGGTGCCCAGGCCGATCCACCGCTTGCGGCCGTTCAGCACCCAGCTGTCGCCGTCCGGGCGGGCCGAGGTTTCCAGGGCGACCGAGTCCGAGCCGTGCTCCGGTTCGGTCAGCGCGAAGGCCCCCAGCTTGTCCATCTGGGCCATGTCGGGCAGCCAGCGCGCCTTCTGCTCCTCCGAGCCGCACATCGCGATCGACAGCATGGCCAGGCCCGCGTGCACGCCGAGGAACACGCCGAGGCTGCCGTCGCCGCGGTGCAGTTCCATGGTGACCAGCCCGCACGCCATCGGGCTCATCCCGGCGCACCCGTAGCCCTTGATGTCCTCGCCGACGATGCCGAGCTCGGGCAGCCGCTTGACCAGCGGCCAGCAGATCTCGGCCCGTTCCCAGTACGGGCCGACGACCGGCACGACCTCCTCGTCGACGAACCGCCGGACGGTGATGAAGTGCGTCCCACTGCTCGTCGGTGAACTGCTCGCGGACGGAGAAGAAGTCCGTCCCGAGGGATTCCCCGAGATGCTCGCTAGCCACCTGTGTCATCGTCTGGCTCCTTCCTGCGTTCGGCCGAGGAACGCCTCGATGGCGGCGGCCAGGCGTCCGGGGTCCGCGGCCAGCTCGAGGTGGCCGCCGTGGTAGACGTGCAGCTGGCTGCGCGGGATCAGCCAGTTCATGATCCGCCCGTTGATCAGCGGGATGATCGGGTCGTCGTCACCGGCCAGGATCAAGGTGGGCGGCCGCAGCTTCGGCAGCCGCGGCAGGCTGGTCCAGCCGATGGTGGAGATCAGCTGGTAGAAGTAGCCCCGGGCCGGGCCCAGGCGGGTGGTGGCGTGCAGCAGGTCGCGGGCCACGATCGGGTCTTCCCGCGCGCTGCCCCCGTACAGCTCGCCGGCGATGCGGGCCGCGTATCCCGGGTCCCGGTGGCGTCGCGGCGTGAGCATGCGCAGCAGGACGCGCGGATGCCCGGGGACCATGAGCGCGCCCGGCGCGGTCGCCACCAGCACCAGGCGGCGCACCCGGTCCGGGCGGCTCAGCGCGAACTGCTGCGCGAGCCCGCCGCCCCAGGAGATGCCCAGGACGTCGGCCTGCTCGTAGCCGAGCTGGTCGAGCAGGCCGGCCAGCAGCGACGGCAGCGTGACCAGGTGGTAGGGGACGACCGGGGCCGGCGAGCCGCCGATGCCCGGCATGTCGAACCGGATGACCGGCCGCCGCGGATCGAGCGCGTCGACGAACGGCTGGAACAGCTCCAGGCTGGCGCCGATGCCGTTGCACAGCAGCAGCGGCGGCCAGCCCGGGTCCCCTCCCGCACCGCGACGCGGATGGCGCGGCCGCCGACCGTCAGGATCCTCATCCGCTCGGCCGGCCCGGCCCGCCGCAGCCGGCCTAGGATCCGGCCCAGGCCAGATCGCCGGGGCGGTCGTCCCCGGCCGGGCCGGGGCCGGGCGTGTCAATGGTCGTAGACATACGTGCCGGGCGCTTCGCAGATCGGCTCCAGTCCGCCGCCGCCCAGTTCCGCGGGCGCGGCCTGCTCGTCGCCGCAGCGTTCGGCCAGCCAGTCCGCGTAGTCCGGCCACCAGGACCCGTGGCAGGTCTCCGCCAGGCGCAGCCACTCCTGGGGGTCTTCCGGGCAGTCCTTGGCGAGCTGGTAGCTGGCCTTGGCGTTGCCGGGCGGGTTGACCATCGCGGCGACGTGCCCGCTGGTGGACAGCAGCGAACCGCGGGCGGCCGGAGAGCAGCTGGGTGGACCGGTAGCAGCTCTGCCAGGGGCAGATGTGGTCGGTGATCCCGGCGACCAGGTAGGTGTCGCGGTCGACCGCGGCCAGGTCCACCGGTGAGCCGAGCATGGTCGCGCCGCCGGGCGTGACCAGCGCGTTGGCCGCGCCCAGCGCGGAGGAAGTCCCGGTGCAGGCCCGCGGTCATCCGGGTGGTGTCCGCGTTCCAGAACAGGATGTCGAACGGCGGCGGCTTCTGGCCGAGCAGGTAGTTGTTGACCCAGTAGTTCCAGATCAGGTCGTTCGGCCGCAGCCAGGCGAACACCTCGGCCAGGGACCGGCCGTCCAGGTAGCCGCGGGCGCGGGACGCGGCCGCGGCCAGCCGCGCGGTCCGCTCGTCGATGACCGCGCTGGCCACGCCCGCGTGCGCCTGGTCCAGCACGGTGACCATGAGGGTGGGCGCCGCGATCCGGTCCTGCTGGCCGGTGTGCGCCAGGTGCGCGGCCACCATCGCCGCGACGATGCCGCCGGAGCAGGCCCCGGCGAGCACGGTCTGCTCGCTCCCGGTGATCCGCGCCGCCGCGTCCATGGCGTCCAGGATCGCCTCGCCGTAGGTGTCGAGATCCCATTTCGCGTGCCGGGCGTCCGGGTTGCGCCAGGAGATCATGAACACCTGCAGGCCCCGGCCGACCAGGTACTCCACCATGCTCCGGCCGGGGGCGAGGTCCATCACGTAGAACTTGTTGATCACCGGCGGGACGATCAGCAACGGGACCTGCCGGACCGCGGGCGTGACCGGGCGGTACTGGATCAGCTCGAACACCGGCGTCCGCAGGACCACCGCACCCGGGCGTGACGGCCAGGTCCACGCCGACCTCGAACGCGTCCGGCTCGACCATGGTCGGCACCCGGGGCGCGACCGCCATGTCGGCGAGGAAGTGCCGCAGCCCCCGCAGGGCGCTGCCGCCGCCGGTGTCGATGGCGGCCTTGGCGGCCGCCGGGTTCAGCAGCGGGTTGTTGCTCGGGGCCAGCGCGTCGATCAGGTTGGTCAGCACGAAGCCGATGCGTTCGGAGTCTTTCTCGTCCAGGCCCGCCTCGGCCACGAGGCCCTCCGCGGTCTGCGCGGCGGCCAGGTACGCCTGCATCGCGCGGCGCAGCAGCGGGTTGCCCGTCCATCCCGGGTCGGCGAACCGGCGGTCGCGCCGGGCCGGCTGCACCTGGGAGCTGCCCACGGCGACGCGGGCCAGTTCGCCCAGCAGCTGGCGTCCCCGCCCGGCGACCAGCCGCGGCCTGGCGCCAGCGCCGCGGCCAGGCGCAGGCCGGAGCCGCCCGGGTTCACCCGGCGCAGCATGCCGGTGGCCGCATCGGTAAGCAGCAGGTCCAAGGGGGCCGCCGTGGCATCCGCGGCGGCGGTCCTGATCGTGTCGCTGTCCGCGCTCATCATCTCCCGTCCTCTCGCCGAGCGTAGGCGGCGGCGCGGGTCCGGAGCTTGGTCGCTCGTCACGAACCTGGAACTCCGAATGGTTCTGCGGACACAGGCGCGGCACCCGCTCGACAGCGTCAGCGCCGGACCGCGGTGACCAGAGCGGCGACCGTGCTGGCGCGAATCGGCCGCCCGAGCCGGTCGTACAGGGCCTGGTACTCACGTTCCAGGGCCTGGCGCTGATCCGGGGAAAGGCGAGCGTAAAACGACAGCGTGCGAAGGACGGCGTTGAGCTGGTCGGGAGTTTGCTCGATTCGCTTTGGCGTGACTGCTAGGCCTGCCGCACCGAACAAGAAGGCGGCATCATCCTGCGCTAGGTCGTAGCTGCCGAGCCAGGACCAGGCCTGTGACACGTTGCCGCGGCGTTGCTCCACCCCGGCGAGGGTGGCGTCGAGATCCCGGTAGGACGGCCAGTTTGCGGCGGCATCCGGGGCGATCGGCCCAGGGCCGCGAGCACCGCGTCCTGATCTGGCTTGGTATGCGGCTCCTGGAGCCCGCAGTACTGGATGAGGGCGAGCGTCCCGCCGGGGACGAGGACGTCGGCGGTCTTCCGCCAGCTGACCTTCGGGTCGATCCAGTGAAACGCGGACGCGGAGAACACGGCCGCAAAGCGCTCGCGGGGCAGCGGCGCGTCCTCGAACCGGGCGTTGACGAATTCGACCTCCCCCGCTTTCGCCAGGTTCTGCCGGGCCAGGGCGATGAGGCTGGGGCCGGGTTCGAGGGCCGTGACGTGCAGGCGCCGGGCGAGCAGGCCGCGGGTCAGCTGGCCGCTGCCGCACCCGACCTCAAGCACGGGGTCACCGCTGCTGATCCCCGCGACCTGGCAGGCGCGGTCGATGAGCTGGTCAGGGTAAAGCGGGCGGTGGCGGTCGTAGTCGGCCGCGATCTCGTCGAAAACCTGGCCGTACGCTGCGTCACTTCGCTGGCCTCCGTTCATGTTACTGACCCCGCCCAACGACATGATTGCCGCAATCACGCGCACCCGGCGACATGGTTGCCGCAACCACGTCGTTACCGCGACCTCCGGCTCTCGCCGCGGGCAGGCTGGCGCGAGGATCCGCGCTCCCGCCTGGGGAGCACGGTGCTGGTGGGGAGGATCCACATTGGTCCGTTCGGATAAATGATCTTCTTTGGTGATTACGGTGGCGGGTGAGGCGGGGGTGAGGTGGTGGGTGGTGACGTGGGAAGAGCGCTGGGCGATGCGGGCGGCTAGGTCGGCGGCGGCGGCGACGACGGCCGGGCCGAATACGGCGGACTCGGTGGTCTCCAGGAGGAACACGATGTGGGTGCTGTGCGGGGTTACCTTGGTGCGTTCGGCGTCGCGGTGGTTCCAGTGACGGGTCAGCACCGAGGTCCGGTCCCGGTAGATCACCTCGCCGGGGCGGGGGTGCTCGGTGGTGCCCGGTTCGCCGAGCGGGGTGAACTCCTCGTGGCCGACCGCGAACCCCACCGCGATGTCACCGTCCGCCGCGTCCAGGTCGAACGCGCCCGCCGGGACACCATGGCGGACCGAGACCAGGTTGTAGCAGTCCACCGCGGCGTTGATCCGCGGCAGCCGGGCGGTCCGGGCCAGCCGCCGCCGCAGGGCGTCCACGCTCGGCCGCTCTCGTTTCGGATTGGTGCCGAACACCCGGTACGCGGCGTACCACGCGGCGATGTGCGGGTCGCTCTCGCCGTCCGGCAGCCGGTGGCCGTCCGCCGCGGCGTGCTCCAGGGCCGCGAGTTCGGCGTCGGCCTCGGGCCAGGGCTCGCGGCCGTCGAACCCGCGAGCCACGACGACCGCGATGCGCAGCCGGGGAAACGCCGGGCCAGCGTCTCGCTCACCCTCAGCTCAGTCATGCGTCCGGGATCCTTCCGCGGCGGAACAACGTGCCGCAGGTTACCGCGCCGGCGCCGAAGATGGCCGCCGCGACCCAGAACGCGGTGGTGTAGCCGTGGATCAGCGCCATCCCGGTGAGGGCGGGCGCGGGGTGCCCGTGGACCACGGTGGCCGGGGTCAGGTGGCTGGTCAGGTAGTGCGCCACCGCGCTGGCGAAAATGGTGTTGAGCAGCGAGGTGCCGACGGACCCCCCGATCTGCTGGCCGGCATTGAGCGTGGCTGAGGCCACGCCCGCGTCCTGCGGTCCACCCGGACGTGCCGGTGTTGTTCGACGGCGCGATCGTGAAGCCGAAGCCCAGGCCGGCCAGCATCAGCGGGCCAAGCACCGCCGATGCGTAGCCCGAGTGCAGGCCGATCCTGGTCAGCCAGACCAGGGCGCCCGCGGCCAGCAGCAGGCCGCGGGGACCAGCGGCTTGGGGCCGAGCCGGGGCAGCAGCACCACGTTGGCCAGGTTGGCGGCCACCACCACGTCGCGATCACCGGCAAAAAGGCGACGCCGCTGACCACCGGAGAGTAGCCCAGGGTCTGCTGCAGGTAGTAGGTCAGGAACAAGAAGACGCCGAAGATGCCGGCGCCGACGGTCAGCAGGGCCAGGTAGGCGCCGGCTCGGTTGCGGTCGAGCACCAGCCGGGGTGGCAGCAGGGGGCTGGCCGCGCGGGACTGCCAGAGCGCGAACACGGCGAGCAGTGCCCCGCCCGCGGCCAGGAAACCGTAGGTGGACGGCGTGTGCCAGTTGTGGTTCGCGGCGTTGGAGAACCCGTAGATCAGGCAGAACATCGAGGCCGAGACGAGCGCGGCGCCGGCAGGTCCAGCCGCGGCCCGGTGCGGGCGCGCTGGTGCTTGAGCAGCGACACCGCTCCGGTCACCGCCAGGCCGGCGAAGAGCAGGTTCACGTACAGGCACCAGCGCCAGGTCAGGTACTCGGTCAGGACCCCGCCGAGGACCAGGCCGATCGCGCCGCCCGCGCCGACGATCGCGCCGTAGACGCCGAACGCCTTGCCGCGCTCCTTCGGGTCGCTGAACGTGGTGGACAGGATCGACAGCGTTGCGGGCGCGAGCAGCGCGCCGAACGCGCCCTGGGCGGCGCGCGCCGCCACCAGCATGCCGAAGCCGGTGGCCGCCCCGCCGA
>CAWBON010000019.1:0-295859 GCA_963790445.1 uncultured Alphaproteobacteria bacterium
GAATGTCGTGCCGGACGCGATGATCGCCGTGCCGTCAGCCTCGCCTTCGGGGATTGGACCGGCTTGGCTCGCAGCGAAAAGTGCATCCAGTTCCGCCTGTGACATCTTCAAGAGCTGCGCCACGTCATGTGCCATCGTGTCCCCCTGCGATCAGTTTTCGGTTGCCGCGGCCGCCGCGTCGAACAATGCTGTCAGGTTCTGCTCTGTCTCGTGCATGAATGCGATCAATCGGCTCATCTCATGGTCGCCAAGGTGGCGATAACTTTCGAACTGGCTCTCGGTGAACCACTGTTCCATTGTGCTTTCATGTGGGAACGTGCCATGTGCGGCGCCGTAGCGCGGACATCAGCGGGAATATCCGAGAGGAAGCAAGGTTTCAGATAGATGATCCGCCCGTGTGGGCCACCTTCGGGATACTCAATTGTCCCAACAGCGAAATCAACCGCGTCCTGCGTCAACCCGTCCCGGCCATGGATTCTGGTCAAGCCGGAGAATGTCACCTCGACCTGCTGATCGATTGAGGCCTTGCGTAGCGAATCACCAAGATCATAGAACGAGCATTGCGGATCCTCGCCGGCATCGACCACCAGGATCATGCGGCACCGGCGGCGTAGCATTTCATAGACACCCAAATTATCGAAGTGGCCGCCGTCGGACAGATAGATCGCGCGCGTGCTGTCCGTGGTGGTGCCGAGCAGATCGTGCAACATCGCGGCAAGACCATGCGTCGGGTAGCCGCGTCGCAACTCCCGCTCATTGGTCACCACTGCTGGATTGGGCAGCCATGGCACCCAATCTCACATTAAACAACGTCATCAGGAACGCAGTCATTGGTGAGGAATGATAGCCCCAGTTGGGGCTGAGGGCCGCCCCCGATATTGTCATTGCGGTGGCCAGCGACATGCCTGTCGGTTCATCACGGCGGCCGGTCTCGTGCTCACTGCCGCCATACAAGCTGGTCGGCACATAACAGCCGACAGGCGACTCTACCTTGCTGCCTGGAGGGGATAATATCGGCGAACCACACGCCAGTGGCGTCATGGTGAAGGCTGCCGCCTTGCGCTGATTCCAGGCAGTTCGGGTGGTTGCCGTCAGGTTCAACGCGACATTGATCACGTGGAACAGCTTCCGCGGAGTTTCACCGGACAACAGCGTCTCCAAACGCGGATTGTCGTCAGGATCAAAGCCGGTGAATGGATCGGGCTTGCGGTCAGTGCGGGCCGCACCGAGGAAAGCGCGCATCAGGCGGTTCCGGTAAACACCGTGCATGGAAAACCGGTTGACGTTGATGCGCCCGACTCATACCAGGTCAAAAAAATCAGCGCGGTGGCGAGGATCACCTGCACCAACAGGAAAATGCCGCCGGTCTGCGGGAACGGCGTCTGAAGCACACCCAACAACTGGCTCAACACATAGCCCAGCAGCATGATCAGTCCAGCCGCGAAGAGCGCGCCCAGCAGCGGTAAGCCCAGGCCAACCAACTTCATCTTGCCGTCGCGAGCAGTGGCCACTGCGTCCAAGCGCGTGAACACTTGCTTCCCAAGCCATGCTGCTGTGGGCCCGGAAACAAACGTGACGATCGGCACGGCCCAGAATGGCCACACGACGTGCCCCGCCGCAAACGCCAATCGTTCCATTGACAGGCTGAAGAAGGCAAACAGCATCCAGGTTGCGGCCACCTTCAGCTTGGTCGCACTCAGCCTCGCGAGCCATTCGCGATCAAGATCGGCCAGGCGCGCTTCCTTACGCAGCGCGACATGGACCGTGGACTGCAGGACATTGGCCAGGATCAGCCAAAGCGGACCAACGACGGCCAAGATCTCTGCCTGATCTGTTATCTTCTCGTCAGGATCGAGATGTAGAAGCCCTAATAGATCCAGACCGATGGTGAGAGCAGCGCGGAAGCGACGGTGGCGATAAGCCACGCCCGAGATTCCGAAAATAGAGCACTGATCGCACGGTGGGAATGGCCGCGCACCAATAGCCAATCAGCATCGCAGCCACATAGATCAACGGCAGCCACACGGATGGATGAAGCCGCCGCCATCGGGTGCCGCGTTGAGCCATCTGCGCCAAGGCTAGCGGAACACAGGAAAGCCCAGACCAGCATCGGCAGGTGATCCAGTTCCATACCGAACGTGGTGGGAGATAGTGCACGCCATGTCCGCCGGCGGCGATCGGCCGATGGCTCGGCAGGTCGCGGCAGACGCGCCAGTTGGACAGAACAGCGCGACGGCACCGATACCCAGTGCCCACACCCCCACTGCACTGTTCGCACTGACGGTCCACAGCAGGGTGCGATAGAAGATTGCCGCCAGCACCGCGAGCACAAACACCGGAAGGTAACGCGAACCAGTTGATCAGCACGTTGCGCAAGTAGAGGACGATGCCGGCCCAGGTGTCGTCTGACAGCATGCCGGCATGCGGCGTCAGATAGTCAGTATAGTCACGCAGTGCGGCGACCGCGGGCGCCGCGCGTTGTCGCGCAATTCCTGCTCGCGCCGCAACTCCGCCCTTCTGTGCGATCAGCATCGATAACCAGGAACCGATGAAGCCACCACCGGACACGGTAGAGAGGTAGTCGAACTGCCTGAGCAGGCCTGCTCGGGCCAGTGCCTGAATCACACCTAAAGCGAAAAGGAGGCGCTCCGGATGCCACCGCCAGACAGGCATAACGCGGATTGTTCGATCGCTGCTGTGCATTCGTGAAAGGTCTCGAGGTCGGTCAATCGGCGGCTCGGCACCGTGGATCGCCGCGAACTCTGCCGCCAAGGCATGAGCGAGGTCATGGAGACGCGCCACCATAACCCAAGAACAGCATAGAAATTGTGTGCCATGCAACGAGATTTTGCTGCAATCAAGAAATCGGCATATACAGTGTCGACGGAAACCTCGGGGGAGCGTCTAGCCGATGTTCTGGCAGAAATTGCATGACGCGATCGTCGCGATGCTTCACATCGAGCGTCGGTTTGAGCCGTTCTTCCGTCCAGCGGTGGATGCCGTGTTGCGCGAACCAGGCGCGGCGTTGATCCAGTACCTGATCAATCGGCAGCGGCGGGACGAAGGACTTGCCATTGCGCAAGAGCGTGAACAGCCTGATGAGGAGGAGCACCTTCAGTCAATTATCGACACGATGGCTGAATATATGCGTCGGCATTGGCAGCCGGGAAACTATCAGCGCGCAGGAAACACCAAGACGCATGGCGTCGTACGTGGCGAGGTGACCATACGAGATGACTTACCAGCCCGCTTCCGCCACGGCGTGTTTGCCGAACCGAAAACCTATCGCGCCTGGGTACGCTTTCCGGGCCGGGTCCCGACTGGCCTCGCGACATCGATGATGTGGGATTCGTGAGCTGCGCTATCAAACTCATGGGCGTGCCCGGCCCAAAGCTGCTGGATGATGAGAAGCTCACCCAGGACTTCCTCTCGATCTGCACGCCCACATTTGTCACTCCCGATACCCGCGCGAACGCGAAGCTGCAGTCGTGGATACTCAAAGGTCGGCCACTCTACTATTTCGCGGATCCTCACGATTCCCATTTGCTCGACGGCGTCATGCAGTCCTGGTGGAACAAGACGCAGAGCAACCCACTGGGCGAACGCTACTGGAGCTGCGTGCCTTACCTGCTGGGTGAGGGACAGGCGATGATGTATCCAGTCTATCCCCGGTCGAAGGTGTATCGGCATATTCCACGCCTGCCACTGACGCCGCCGGACAACTATCTGCGCGACAACATGGTAAAGACCTTGGCCGAGCAGGATGTGGACTTCGATATCATGCTGCAATGCAAACTGACCCTTCGCATGCCCATCGAGGACGCCGCAGTCCGTTGGCCGGAACGCCTGTCGCCCTTCGTGCCGGCGGCGCGTCTGCACATCCCTCGGCAGAATTCGATTCCCCGGCGCAGCTCGCGTTCGCGAATAACCTGTCCTACAATCCGTGGCACTATCTTCCGGAGCATCGTCCTCTCGGCAACCAAAGCCGTGCTCGACGAAGAATTACTGGTAATTATCCCAGTTCCGTAGCGGATGAACGCAACCCCTCATATCGAACCAACCGGCGGAAGAGATGTTTGAGTAAGTTGAGTTGTGCGTAGTGACAGGCTCGCGGTAAACGCCAACACTGTGAGAAGTGAACCGTGCAGATATCTGCCGAAAGTAGCTGCGCGGTGCCGGCACAGGAGACTCGCGGCGCGAATCCGGTTGTCTGCTTTCGGCGTGCCGGTTGTTCAATGCGGACCGTCCACTTCCGTGAAGAGTTTCGGACGCCGCCTGGCTAACGGAAGTCTCCGAAGAACGAACCCGACAGCGCAAATGAGTAGAGAGCTGACCCGTTAGGATCAGCTCTCTACTTTCGTTTCGTCATGATGTCTGGCTTTCAGCCGTCGTTGTTGTTGCGAACTCGAGGCTGGGGGTCTGACAAGCCCCGCTTCGGGTCAATTATCTCACACCCGACGACGGCGATTGCCAAAGCACAGACGACAATGAAAACACCAACTATCATTGTCACCTCCTGTACCAGCTCCCCCTTTCAGAGTAACCGGCGTTTAGCCGTCGTTGTTCTGATTGGGCGGAGCAAAGCTGTTGTACGCATTGGCCGGTGCGGTCATGCTGGCGGTCCCCAGCACCAGACCTAGAACGGCCAGAGCAGCGAAAACGAAGTTCCTCATAGCACTCTCCTTTGTTTTCCGCGGTTGCGGATCGAGTTGTCGTCAGCCCGAGCCGGGGCTTCTGCACCGACCCCGCTGACGAACGGAAAGTGACGCATACATTGTGCAGTGCGGTGTGATGTTGGCCACACATACACAGGCATTTATCGGGGATCTGCCGTGACACGCGGTCATACCACCTGCCGCTTCGCCGGCGCGTTCGGACCGACTGCCTCCAAATCCTCGACCGCATGGAGCCCCAGAGGTCCATGCGCGGGAACTATCTGCAGATCGACAGCGATCGCATCCGTTAGCCCCTCGCTATCAGCCGGTTGAAATCTCGTTGAAACCGAGAGTTGTCTATAGTCCGAATGTTCTACCGCCGCAGTTGAGGCCATTGATGCTGCAATCGGGATTAGAAGTCTGATGGACAACACACCGGCCATCGTATTGCGCCCCGATTCTGCAGGCATCGCCCGGATCCCTGGAGCGCCGCAGACCAGGGCGGGTCGAATACGCCAATACAGATCTCATCGGGCTCCTGCGAACAGCACCGTCCGCGCAACCCGGAACCGCATTGTTTGACGACAAGAGGCGACTCGCCGGAAGAGCTTTGCGAAGCGGACAGACTGCGGCACTCATGGCTGAGCGGCGTGGCACGCAGGAACGCCCACCCCACAACGCGCGCCCACATCGACAAGACGTTCCTGTTGTCGTCGCTATTACCGAAAGGCATTGCAGCGATGATCGATATGCAAAGAATTGGGCGGGCTTTCTGGGCGCGGAGGTCGAGCGAATTGGCAATTTCATTACGGGCGGTGAATATCCCAGGCAGATCCCAACGGCCGAAGCCATCAATGCGCTGATCGCGCGCCTTGTCTCGATGAGCGAGACTCTCCGGCGTGCCTGTCTGGTGAGCGGACGTTGGGGGACCCCTCAGGCCAATCGCGAGGTCGGACGCGCGATACGGTCCCTGGGATCGTGGGACCGGGCTATCGGACATATTCATACTGGGCGGCCCTTAGGTCGTTCTGCGCCAGCCTGTGCTTCTACTGGGCACTGGCCGGTGCCCTTGCGCGCGGTGATCTCGAGACGATCCGGGACCTGATGCATACGCAGGTCACGGGGGCAAGCGGCGAAGTGGCAGCAGTCACGGCATTGCCGCTGCTGGCTTTGGGTCCCATCGAGTGGAACGTGCTCAAGGGTTATGAGCAGCGCAGAATGCCGGCCAGCGACTTTCTGTTCGAACTGCTGGAGACCGAGATCACCTGCGCGGCAGTGAATCCTGTCGAGGCTGAGTGTCTGTTCGACGCGCTCGAGCTCCTGATTTCGCTTGAGTTTTCCTACCTGCGCCCGCGACAGAGCGCAGTCGGTAACGCGGCCAGGTGGTCGAGAACGCTGCTCGGCAGATACGTCTGCGAACGGGGGAACGATGGTCTCCTTGAGCGCCTGGCCGCCTATAGAAACCTCCCCGTGGATCATCTCTTGCTGACTGCCGGTCTGCTGGGTGGGAAGCCCGAGGCGGCAGCCCGGGCAGCGGAAGTGGTGTGCCAGGCGGCGGGCTGCTCAAGCTAATCCGGGCTTGATGAACTCGCCCAGGCCCAACTTGTGATTTGGCACGTAAACGGGCCCTCCGATGGCTGCTGGCGTTCTCGACGCAGGCAGGCAGCGCGCACATCACTCCACGGTCGTCGCGGGCCGAGCCAAAGAATGTCTCGAAACAGGAGGACAAGATGACGTCAAACGAGACCGCATGATCCCAGGCTCTTACCTCGCCACGAAACCGGGGCAAACCCAATGCCCTCAGCCAAGCGGGGAATTAGCCAACTGCCGCAAATCTGCTTCCCGGCATATCGTAAGTTGCGCCCGAGCAGGTTCATATATGACGAGACCTGCCATGCGCCAGGAATTCAAAATCGTAATGATGCTGCGATTCGTGGCGCCCAGCAGATCTGCCAGGTCACTCTGTCGGAACCGGCCCGCCAACCGAAGGCCTTGTTCAGTTTTCCGTCCCGCACGCCCGGCGAGGTAGAGCACTTGCCTTGCGAGCCGAACCTCCAGGCTCTCAAACGTCGCGTCACGAAACAATACCGATGTTCGACGCAAGCGGGTCGCAAGCATGCGACATAGGTTGAAGCCCAGCACAGAGTTGTTGCGTAAAGCGTCGAGAAACACGCTGCCATTGATACGCAACAGCTGTACCCGACCCTCTGCAACGGCGTCCGCCGAGCGCGCGCTGTTATCAATCACCGCAATTTCGCCGAATATCTCGTTGACGCCAAAGATCTGGATCATAAGTCCTTTGCTATTTCGATCGACCGCGCCAATTCGAACATGCCCCGTACCGCTGACGATGGCGTATACGGCATCTGCTGCATCGGCATCAGCGAAAATCCGAGCGCCGTCCCGCGGCTCGAACATTCGGCTTCTGGCTTCGATCCGATCCAGCTCCGCGGGATCCATTCCCTTGAAGACCGTGACACCCAATAACGCCGCCATGATCACCCTAGCGCTGACATGACAAAGAGCGTCTCACTGCGCCATGGTAGCAGTGCGCACGGCTCGGGTCCAAACAGCCAAAATGACTGCGGTCGCAGTGGTGTGAAGGATTTCAGAGCGTCGAGCCTGAATCTCAATCAAGTCTTCTTCCTGTCAACGAGGCCGATCCGGAGGGGGAGGCCCAAACCAGGAGAGAGACCATGAAGACCATGTTTGTGCTCCGCGCCGCTTCTATGGTGATCAGCCTTGGCATCGGCTCTGCCTATGCCGGCGACGGTGAAGGCCCAGCGGCCAATACCCAGTTCACCGAGATCCCCGGCGTGGTTAGCCAGGCTCCTGCGCAGAATGCCCCGGCGGAAGCGACGGCGCAGAATGTGCAGGCAATCCAGACCTACATCATCAGATCGAATGGTGGCACGTGGCTGTTTGCTCCTAACCAGAACGGCGGCGCCAACAGCTAACTCGCGACGTAGGTCGCGAAGCGGAGAGGCCGGCTGCTGCCGGCCTCTTCCATTTTGTTGTTTTGCTTTCTTGCCAGAGCAATTTAATGGTCTTCGTGAGTCATTCCGACTGTGGATCATATGGCTGCTTCAGCGATGGATTCGGTTCCGGCGCCCATGCTCGGACATATTTACAAGAAATCATGTTCGGCTCGTGATTTGCATATCACGAGCCGATCTTAGTTCCTAAGGTGGAGGAGCCGGAACCAAAAGGGCAAAACTATCGGCTGTGCCGGTAAATCTGGATGATCCGCCGATTCACATCCGCCCTACTGTTCCTGCAATTAGCGGGTGCAAAGCAAAAGAGCCATTCAGTTTCAGCCTATTACGGCAAGCGCAGGGTGTCACCGCATCCTATCAATCGTAACGGATTTTTTGCCGCGTCGCGACCTGATCGATCCGCACTCGTGCGACACAGCGGAACCCTTATGAACACCGCCGGCGACAGTCTGTTGGTCACGTTTGACAGAATCGTTCGGCCGTAAGTTTTGCAGTGTACGGGCAGCGCGACGTTCCAGACTATGACGGCGATTATCCGTCAGACCACCGCATGCGCTTCCGCGTGGGCGTCAATAACGGCGACGTCATTCCGGACGGAACCAATTTGCACGGCGAGGGTATTACCATCGCCACCCGGTTGCAGGCGATCTGCCCACCTGGCTCCATTTGCGTCTCTCGTGTTGTTCGCGATCGACCTGAAAAATATGGCACAACCTATCGAGGCGTTCCTGCTCGAGCTTGCAGCCACAACCCTGCTGCTTGCTTCAAACGCGGTGGCGAGCACTTTGTTCGCTTGCGCGGCGACGGCCATCATAATCATCATCGCCGTACCGAACACAGCCGGCCTTCATCTCTGATCGAAAGTCCCGTCATGACGCTTGGTGTGCCGGCGGGTCGGTCGTTCAGCCCGTTGGCATATAACCCGCCGCGGATCTTCCTTTGGTTGTAGGGTGTGACCTGCCTCACATCTTTTACGATCACGTCATCTAAACTCCGCAACGCTGCCCGACCGGGCAGCTTGACGCGTGCACATTGCTTGGACCGGTTGTCGTGACCTATGCTGCTTCTACGAAAGACCCACCCTGCGTTCTTGTCGCGCACCCGGCTTGTGCCGGATGGTGTGAACGGCGAGCTGCTTCGGGAGCGCGTCGATGCCGGTCACCGCATGCTCCGAGTAGATTACAGGTCTCCGGCTCGTACACGGGCCGGCGGAAGACAGAAGATCGAACGGCGGCTCGCCGCGATCCTCGGCGCCGACATCGTGGGCTACAGTGCGCTGATGGGGCGCGCCGAAGAGGAGACGCATCGCCGTGTGGGCGCGGAAATCGATCGGGTGTTTCGCGAGATCGAGAAATCCCACGGACGCGTGTTCACCTTCGCCGGCGATGGCGCGATGGCCGAATTTCCGAGCGCGATCGAGGCGCTGAAATGCGCGATGCGTATTCAGGCCGATTCGGGCCGTCGCAATGCGGCGCTGCCAGCGGACCAGCAGATTCAATTCCGCATTGGGATCAACGCTGGCGAGATCATGTTGCAGAAGGACCGTACCGGCGGCAACGCGGTCAACATCGCCGCGCGCCTGGAGGCGCTCGCCGAGCCCGGTGGCGTTTGCCTGTCGGCGGCGGTGTTCGAACAGGTGCGACATACTGTAGCAGCGTCGTACGAACCGGCGGGCGAGCAGCGCCTGAAGAATATCCGCGACCCCGTGACGGTCTATGCGATCCGCGCGGTGGCCTGCTCGTCCTGGATCAGCATGCCGGCGCTGCCGCGGCAGAGCATTCCGGTGACGACGGCAACGGAGGCCGGCGGAGAATACCGCCCATCGCTTGCGGTTCTGCCGTTCCGCACGTTGCAGAAGGACCAGTCGGACGCCTATTTCGCCGAAGGGATGATCGACGACATCGTTCGCGCACTTGGCGGCCTGAAGGACCTGCTGGTGATCTCGCGCAGTTCGACGATCGGCTTCGCGCGCTTGCCGCTCGATGTGCGCCGTGTCGGGCACGAGCTCGACGTGCGCTATGTGCTGCATGGCAGCGTGCGTCGCGCGCGCAATTCGCTGCGGATCGCCGTCGAGCTGAGCGAGACGCCGTCCGGCAGCATCATCTGGGCGGATCGCTTCGACGGTGAGTTGGCCGATCTGTTCGATCTGCAGGACCGGATCGCGCTTCGGGTGGCGACCGCCATCGCGCCGCATCTGCGTGAGCGCGAGCTGGCACGTGCGTTGCGAAAGCATTCCAACAGCATGACCGCCTATGACCTGACCTTGCAGGCGCTTGATCTGTTTGACCGCATGGAGCGGACCTCACTTGAGCGGGCGCGGGAATTGCTTGACCAGGCGATCGCGCTCGATCCGGACTACGCGCCGGCATATTCGCGCATGGCCTCGCTGCGCATGCGATGGATCGGCCAGGGATGGTCCGAGGATGAGATGTCCGACCGCGCGATGGCGGCAAGCGCGGCACGGATGGCGATCCAGCACGATCGCAACGACGCACTGGGTCTTGCGATCTACGGGCACCTGCAATCCTACCTGCTAAAGGATTACAACGTCGCCCAGGACTACCTCGAACGCGCGCTTGCGGCCGGACCGAGCTGTGCCTGGGCCTGGACCTACAGCAGTCTCACCTGCGGCTATCTTGGCGACATCGCAACATCCGTAGCCAGGGCGGAACGCGCCATGCGGCTCTCGCCGACCGGTGCGGACAGTTTCTGGCTCGAGCACTACCTGTCGCAGGCGTATTATCTCGCAGGTCGCTTTGACGACGCGATCGCATGGGGCCAGATGTCGGCGGCCCACGCGGGCGCCAATACCTCAAACCTGCGCTGTCTCATCGCGAGTCTGGTCGCGGCCGGAGCGATCGCCGAGGCATCCAAGTTCGTGCAGCACCTGATGCAGTTCGTGCCGAACTATCGCCTGGCGACGTTCCGCGCGCGAACACCGTTGCGAGGCGAAGTCCGCGACCTGTTCGCGCATCGGCTCAGTCTGGCTGGGGTGCCTGACTGAAGGACGTGCCGGGTTACGTGCCTCACCGACAACAATCAGGGGAGACAGATCATGACCGGTAGCTTCGACGGCAATGACGGCAACGACGGCAATGCCGCCAACTCTGGCGGTGGTGGCAACGCCACCAGCACCAGTTCGGGCTGGTACTTCGCCGACCGTGTGAACCTGCCGTTCGTCACAACACCAGACACTGGGCCCAACGCGACGCCGGGCGAAACGATCGGGGACTTGAAAATCGTCGCGGACATAGCGCGCTTCCCGTCACGCAACTGGTCCGCCGAATGGTATTCCTGGCTGGCGCTGATCGAGTTCGCGGCATCGAATTGGCAAACCATTGATCCGACCACGGTCTGTGCAGTATGGTGGCCGAGCTGGGTGGGCGCTTTGCCGGGCCGTCGACTGGCCAAGCAAGTCGGCAAATGTGCAGGTCGAACTCGGCGACCTGGTGACGGCGGCGGCGAATGAGCGGGCCGACGCGCTGGACGAGATCCTGTCGCAGGCCAACGAATTCATCAGCTATTTCCTGAACCTGCTAACCGCCAATCCCGGGGCATATCCGCAAACCACAAAGGTGCTGACCATCGCCAGTCAGATCGGCACCTTCGTCGCAATGTATTTCAAGGGCCAGTACAAGCGCCCACGCGCATCGCAACTCTGCCCAGCGCTGCTGCCGCCGATCCAGGTGCCCGGCCACGCTTCATTTCCAAGCGGTCACTCGACACAGGCGCATCTGATGGCGCTGTGCATGGGCGATGTGCTCAGGGACTGCCACTGGGCAGTAGACAACGTGACCGACGATCTATGGACGCTCGCCGATCGCATCGCGCGCAACCGAGAGATCGCCGGCCTGCACTATCCAAGCGACACCGCCGCCGGCAAGGCCATAGCACGGCGACTCTGCCGCAATTCATGCGTCAGTGCCGATATTCCTCGCCGGAACGACCTCGGGGACGCCTTGACCGGAATCGACGCTGTACCAGCTATGCGGTCAACGGCGCGCAAGCAGGAATGGCAACCGGGAGCAGGACCATGAGCGGCGGGCAATCCGGCCAGACTGGATCAGAGACTGGTCCCGGTACAAATCCTATCTAGGATATAGAGAAGCGTTTCACGGGCTTCCCTGTGCCCACGGGGCCCTTCGATCCATCGAAGGCAAGCCCACAGCTGCTGCGGACGTATGGGCTGCCGCCAAGGCCGGATGCCAACAGCCAGCCGCTGCTGCGCGAGACCTGGGACAAAGGGTTCGGCAGGCCGTTGAACCTCCAGGCAGTTCACGGTCCAGCCGAACCTGGTCGAAGATACCCGGTACCGCCTATATCGTGATCAGGTTACCGACATGTCCTTCGAGGGCAGCCACATCGAGACCAGCTCCAACTGGTCCGGCGCCTATATCACGGCGAACCAGGACCGGCAGTTCCTGCAGATATGGGGGACCTGGACGATCCCGGACAATCTTCAAATTGCCGCCTGCGGCCGATGCAGCGGGCCGCCGGACATCCCATATGTTTGTGCCAACTGGATCGGTCTCGACGGGCAGCGCCTGTATCTCAATTCGTCCCTGCCCACAGATGGGGACCGTATCGATACGGCAGCCGGATGGCACGACCACGGCGCAGTCTTGGATGCAATGGTGGGCGAGTGGGGTCGCGAATTCCGCCCCGGTGCCAATTGGGCTCGCGGTCAATCCGGGCAACCAGGTGTTGTGCGTGCTGACCGCCTGGGACCCGCAGACCGTGATCGGCGTCATGGTCAACCTGAGCGACCGGCACGGGCCATCGTGGCAAAGGGCACCTCGCCGACCGTGACGCTGCCCGATGGCAGCATGGTCCAGCCGAGATATTGCCGGCTCAACCGCGGAGTGGATCATGGAGCGGCCGCGCGTATCGTCGACGGCCAGACGACGATCTACAACTTTCCCGACTACGGCGAGACTGAATTCGATTTCTGTGTCGCCGTCGAGAGCGATCACGTGGACATCTTCTCCCTGTTCAACGGAATTCCGCAGCAGCTGCAGGGCGCGCGCCGCATCCGGATGTTTCAGATGCTTACCGATCCGGCACGCACCACGTTCATCTCGATGCCCAGAAAACTGAACGATACAGCCATTCGCGTGAAGTACGGTGGTTTTGCCTGAACGTGCAGGTTGCCTCAGGCGCGCCACAAAGCCGCAAGTGTCGTCGCTGCACGCCGAGTTGGAACGAGGAAAGCGCTGAGCCGACCAGATCAACCTCTACCTCGCGTTGCCGCTTCTAGGCGTTTTATGAGGCTTTCGCCAAATCGTGCAGGTCGGTCGTCACAACAACGATGGCAAGGGCACAGAGAGCATTGATAAACGCGGCTACCATTGATGCCTCCCATTACTCGGTGACACCAAGTGTGATCAACGTTTCATCAATCTGGTGCTCGAATTCATTGAGGTCGTGCACTACGCGGCGAGTTTGTTGATCTCGCTGAGATTGATTGGCTGCCAATTCCAAGGCAACAGCGTGTGGAGCTCAGGAGCCTTGGTTCGCCCGGACATGACGCGCTCCGGCACGTCATGGAGCCAAGCCATCCGCGTATCTCTGCCTCTATCGCGTAGAGCGCGGCGACACGCGTCAGCACCTCGGCCGCGAGCGGCGACTTAGTCGACGCGTGGAACTGGAAGAAGTCGCGCCTAATGTGCGCCCAGCAGAACGCCAATCGGATCGATTGATCGGCACGCTCGCCGGCCAGACGCTTGAAGCCACGACATCCGTCCACCTGCAGCACGCCATTGAAACACACGAGGTGTTCGGCGGGGGCGGGCGTTTTTGCGGTCCTTGCTTATACTCGGCCCCGCAAAACGGATAACGTGCGTTGCCGAAGACCGGATTTCAGATATCTTGGACCCGTCAACATGAGGTGGGAAATCGTCATGAAGGTGGTCACGCTTCGCGACATTCCGAATGTTTCGGTGGAAGGCGCCGATTGGATCAAGGTGTGGACAGGACCTGTTTCCCGGTCATGCCGGACCATCATCGAACCCGGAGATTCCGCAAACGACAACTGCAGTGTGGTGGCCTTCAGCGAAGGCTGCACGACGGCATGGCATACGCACACCTGTGATCAGATCCTGATTGCGACTTCAGGCTCCGACATTGCGCCGACGGAGCATGAACAGCATGAGATCAATGTGGGTAACGTCGTGCATATCAAGCCCGGTGAACGCCACTGGCATGGCGTGCGGGCGGATCCGACGATGGGCCACATCACCATTACGGCCGTCGGCGGTCAGGCCACCTGGGGATGACGTGGAGAAAGACGCCATGTCTCGGCCGCGAGCACTGGAAAACATTCGCGTAGTGGACTTCAGCTGGGTGCGGGCCGGGCCATGGGCCACACGATGGCTCGGCGCGCTTGGGGCCGAGATCATAAAGATTGAGTGGCCAGAGAGTGAGCGCGGCAGGCTGCCGAGTACCACCACGCCTCAGAATCTCGAGGTCAATCTGAACACCTCGGGAAACTTCGCGGACACGAACGTCAATAAGAAGAGCCTCAGCCTGAACGTACGGAGCGCCAAAGGCCTGGAGATCGTCAAGCGGCTGATCGCCGTCGCCGACATCGTGATCGAGAACTTCAGCTCACGGGTACTGCGGAACTGGGGTCTCGGATATGATGAGCTGTGCAGGATCAAACCCGACATAGTCTATGTGTCGATGTCGGGCTACGGCCATACCGGTCGGAACCATCACTACACCACGTTCGGTCCTGTCGCGCAGGCCGCCGCGGGGCTGACGCATCTCTCCGGCCTGCCCGACAAACCCCCGGCAGGCTGGGGATGGTCGTATATGGACGACACCGGCGGTATGTACGGGGCTATGTGTGCCCTCACCGGCCTCTACCATCGCAACATGACGGGGCGAGGCCAGCACATCGATCTGTCTCAGATGGTATCGAGCGTTCCGCTCAACGGTCCGGCGCTTCTGGACTTCACGGTGAACGGACGAGGGTCGCGTCGGCCTGGCTTTCCTCCTGGCAACCGCGCGCACTGGCCCGGCACGCCTCTGGTTAACAACTACCGTGGGCCAACGGTTGCACCCCATAATGCTTATCGTACGCATCCCGGCGAGTACAACGACTGGTGCGTGATTGTCTGCCACTCCGACGATGAATGGCAGCGACTGGTGCAGGTGATGGGCGCTCCGTCGTGGGCCAGTTCCGAAAAATTTGTCGCGGTTGCCGGACGCCTGCAGCACCAGGAGGAATTGGACGAGTACATCGAAGCGTGGAGCATGACACTGGGGAAGTACGAGTTGACGGAGCGCTGCCAGGCTGCCGGCGTTCGCGCGCTTCCCGTACAAAGTGCCGAAGACCGGGTGGATCACGATCCTCAGTTACGCCATCGGCAGATGTATATGGCGATGGAACATCCTGCGCTCGGACTGCACAAGGTGCAGAACAGCCCGTTCAAACTCTCGGAAACCCCGGCGTCGAATCACCTGCCTGCTCCGCTGATCGGCCAACACACGCGGGAGATTGTCGAAGGCTTGCTGGGCTATAGCCGTGAAGAGCTGCGCGCAGGCTTTGCCGACGGCACGTTCTGGCCCACGAAGCGGGAGCGCTTTCCGTACATGGAGGAGATGCTCGCGTGACCGATGCGCAGGGCCCGTTGGCAGGGCTGAGAGTCCTGGAGCTCGCAGATGAAAAGGGTCAGTTCTGCGGCAAGCTGCTCGGCGACCTCGGGGCCGATGCGGTCAAGATCGAACCCCCAGGTGGTGAGCGCTGCCGCCATATCGGGCCATTCCTCGACGACATCCCGCACCCGGAGCGCAGTCTGTCCTTTTGGTACTACAACACGTCCAAACGCGGCATTACCCTCAATCTGGAAACCGCAGACGGGCGCCGGCTTTTCGCGCGTTTAGCAGCGACATCGGACGTCATTCTGGAAACCTTCCGCCCAGGCTTCCTGGCGTCCCTCGGGCTCGGTCATGAGGCTCTTCGCGAACAAAACTCCCGGCTGATCGTGTGCTCGCTGACCCCGTTCGGCCAGACCGGCCCGTGGCGAGATTACCTCTCCAGCGACCTACTGCACATGGCAGCAGGTGGCGAGATGGCATCCTGCGGCTATGACGATGCAGACGTGCCGAATGCGCCGCCCGTCGCGCCCGGTGGTGGCAACGCATGGCACATGGGCTGCCATTTCGCCTACATGGCCATCATGGCCGCTCTGGTCTACCGAACGGTTTCGGGGCACGGGCAGTATATCGATGTGTCCATACACGAAGCCTGTGCGCTGACGACCGAGGCGGCCATCGCGAACTATGTCTATCGGGGCGAGGTGCTGCGACGCCAGACAGGTCGCCATCACGCAGCCGGTCCCACGCCCCGTACCCAGTTCCGCGCCAAGGATGGCATCTATGTCTGCGCGCTGGTCGGCGGTCGGCTGAACCCGAAATTCGTCAGGGACCTGGCGGAGCTGTTGGACAGTTACGGCATGGCCGGTGACCTCCAGGACCCCAAATACCGGGACCAGGCGGTCATCACTGAGAACACGTCCCACATCATCGATGATCTGATCGCCAACTTCATTGCCAGCCTGCCGGCAGAAGAGGTCTACCACGCTGCGCAGGAACGCGGCTTCACCTGGGGAGCAGTTCGTGCCCCGGAGGCGCTGCTTGATGACGCCCACCTGCATGACCGCGGCTTCTGGAAACAGGTGGAACACGAGGAACTTGGTCGCAATTTCATCTATCCAGGCGAGGCGGCTATCTATAATGGCTCTCCATGGCGGATCTCCCGGCGGGCGCCGCTGATCGGCGAGCACAATGCGGGAATCTTCTGCGGCGAATTGGGATTGTCTCGCGAGGAGCTCACCGTCCTCGCGGAAAGTCGGGTGATATAGCTGCGTGGTTATGAAGACTCGGCGAGCGGAGTACCTACCCCTCTGACGCAACCCCCCACTCGTTTTGACGAAGGAGAATCCTGCGAGCGCGCAAATCGCTTTGGTGGTCATCACGAACGGACTGCCGCTGGCCTACGAGGTGTTGGCGGGCAACACGGCGGATTGCACGACGCTGCGGATGTTCCTCGCCAGGATCGAGCGGCAATACGGTCGCACGCGGCGCGTCTGGGTGATGGACCGCAGAATCCCCACCGAAGCTGTACTGGCGGAAATGCGCGGCAGTGACCCGCCGGTGCAGTATCTGGTGGGAACGCCGAAAGGCGCCCCTCGCGTCTGGAAAAGCAACTCCTCGCCAAGCCTTGGCAGGAGGCCCGCGCGGGTGTCCAGGTCAAACCACTGGCCGAGGACGACGAACTCAAGGGCTGCATTTCGCGTACCGGCAAGCGCCGGCCGCGACCCTTGACCCCGTCGCCCGCCCCCGGCAGTTGGCCGAAATGCCGTGTGACGCTGGAACGTGTCCGCCGCCGCAGGGGTGTCATTTCTACTTTGCACTCCAGGTGTCATTTCTATCTTGCGCCGACATCGTTTGCCGAAACACGAATTGAACCGGGTTCGCCTGCTCCCTATGCTGACCCCATGGCACAGCGCCCGTCCCGCACCAAATTCCGACAATGGACCACTCACCAGCGCCGGCAGCGCCATTGCCGGATCGGTCAGCGGATCGAGACCCGCATCATCCGCTCCGGCAGTGTCGAACTGGATGCGCCAAGCATCAGCCTCAGTTTGAACGAGGTCCACGGCGACTGATGCCGACAGCCGAGTCCGAACTCCGCCGGCTGCTCGACATCATGACCGCGCTGCGCGATCCGGATCATGGCTGTCCGTGGGACAAGTTGCAGAGCTTTGCCACCATCGCGCCCTACACCATCGAGGAAGCCTATGAGGTGGCCGATGCCATCGCCCAGCGCGACCTGGCGTCGCTGCCGGACGAGCTCGGCGATCTGCTTTTGCAGGTTGTCTACCACGCGCGCATGGCAGAGGAAGCCGGCCTGTTCAGCTTCGCCGAGGTAGCACGGACGATCGCAGACAAAATGGTGCGCCGCCATCCGCATGTCTTTGGTGACGCCACGATGCGGGATGCGACAACGCAGACGGCAGCCTGGGAGGCGCAGAAAAGCATCGAACCGGCTGCCCGAGCCGAACCCGGCGCTCTGGCTGGGGTGCCGGTTGGCCTCCCTGCCCTGAACCGGGCCGCCAAACTGACCGCGCGCGCGGCACGCGTCGGCTTCGACTGGCCGGACGCCGAAGCCGTGCTGGCCAAACTGGATGAAGAAGTCGCCGAGGTCCGAGCCGAACTGCCGGGCGCCGATCCGGATCGGTTAGCCGACGAAGTGGGTGATTTGCTGTTCGTTCTCGCCAATCTGGCGCGCAAGCTCGATCTGGACCCGGAGGCGTGTCTGCATCAGGCCAACCTTAAGTTCTCGGGCCGCTTCAATAAAATGGAACAAAACGCTGCTGCTATGGGAAAGATGCTTGCTGAGATGTCACTTGAGGAGATGGAAGCGGAATGGGTCAAAGTCAAACTTACAGAACGAGTTAGAGGCTGAATTTCATGTCGAACCCTAACTGGCGGAGACTGAACCGGGCCAACTGGGACGAGCGGGTACCGATTCACCTCGCCGCAACGATCTACAATCCCGTTCCGCTGCGCGCTGGGCAGGCCCACATGAATGCCATCGAGGAAGCGGAGCTTGGCCCGGTCGATGGCCTCCGGCTGCTGCACCTGCAGTGCCATTTCGGCTGGGACACTCTGATGCTGGCACAGCGTGGCGCCACGGTGGTTGGCCTGGACTTCTCCTCGCCCGCGATCGCCGCCGCCCGTGCGCTGGCCGATGAACTTGGTCTCGCCAGCCGCGCCAGTTTCCTAGAGGCAGACCTCTACGATGCCCCCAACGCTATCCCCCACCCCGCGTCATTCGACCGCGTCTATGTCACCTGGGGCGCCATCCCCTGGCTGCCCGACATTGTCGGCTGGGCGCGAATCGTCGCGCATTTCCTGAAACCCGGCGGATCGCTGTATCTGGCGGAAGGCCATCCCTCGGCGTTGGTACTCGATGATGAGATGCGCCAGCCAAATGGGCACCCGGGGTTTTTCCTACCATACTTCCACACCGAACCCTTGCTGCTCGACGAAACGCGGGACTACGCCGACCCTGCTGCCCACTTGAACAACAGCAGTACCTGCCAGTGGATCCATCCTCTCGGCAGTGTGGTCACGTCGCTGATCTCCGCCGGCCTTCGCCTCGACTGGCTGCACGAGCACGACGCCATCACCTGGCGCATGTTCGAATGCCTGATTGAAGGCGCGGACGGGCTGTATCGCTGGCCTGACAAGCCATGGCTGCCGCTGGCGTATTCCCTTCAGGCCACCAAGCCCTCTTAGGGTGGAACATCTCGCACTGGATGCTGTTCCGCCCTGCAGTTCTGCCCCATGTTCAGCACAGTCTGATCCGCATCGACAATACACGCCGCTCGCCGGGCGGGATCAGCATCAGCCCGGGTTTGTCGCGAAATTCCCCATCGAAATCGACCGGACTTGCCATGCCGTGCCACGGCTCGATGCACAGGAAATCGCCGCCCTCACGCGACCAAATGCCGAGTTCGCGAAAGCCCTCCCAGGCGACCTCGACCGTCGGCGCACCGGGCGCGGCGTAGCGCACCGAGTTGCTGGCGGGCTCGTCCAATATCACCGCGTCGGCCGCGAATAGCGCGGGATCCAGCGCCAGCGTCTGTCCCTTGATAGGCGTCGGCTGCGGCGCGGGCTTCAGCAGCCCACCGTCCAGCCGGCGCACTGGAGCGGTTTCGGGCTCCTCGAACTCCAGGATATGCGCCGTCTTGTCCAGTCCCTCCACCAGTGGCCAGATGAATCCCGGATGCGCTCCCACCGACACGGGCAAGACCTCGCGTCCCGGATTGGCCACCGTGAAGCTGGTCTCCAGCGCGTCATCGTCCAGCGTGAAGGCAATTTCGAGTCGGAACGCAAACGGATACATCGCACGTGTTTCGCCGTCCTCATGCAACACCAGCCGGCAAGCCGTGGCGCTGCGGTTGAGCCAGGCGAAGCGCTTGTCGCGAGCAAAGCCGTGCTGCGTCAGCCGGTACGACTTGCCTTCGTGTCGCAGCGTGTCGTCCTTCAACCGGCCGACGATCGGGAACAGCACGGGCGCATGACGGGGCCAGATCGGCGCGGCCTGCCACAGCACCTCCTCGCCGGTCGCATCGCGCAGCGAGCATAGTTCCGCGCCGTCCGACTTCACTGTGGCGGACAGGGTTCCGTTCGACAACTCGTGCCGATCCATCATCGAAAATCATTGGCCAGTGATCTGATGACCGAGGATAGCGTGCCTGGACGCCGCTGACAACTCTTTCGGCTGCAGTCGCGCCAGTCCCGTCGGTAAATTCAGATCATTCGTCCAATTCTGCCCGGACCGCGGCTTCCAGTTCCTTCATGCGGAAGGGCTTGCGCAGGAAGCGCCGTTCGACCTGTTGCGAAACGAAATAGCCCGAGATCAGGATTACCTTCAGATCGCGACGGCGCTGCGTTGCGATGTTCGCCAACTCGATTCCAGTCATGTCGGGCATGCGGATGTCGGAGATGATCATGCGCAGATCCGAAGTGTGCGCCAGCAGATCGAGCGCCTGAGCCCCGCCATTGGCCTGCAACACGCGGTAGCCGAAATCTTCGAGAAATTCCGCGACGATGACCCGAACCTCGGGGTCGTCATCGACGATCATCAGCTTTGGGCGGTGCGCACGCTCGGTTTCAGACGTGGCGGCCTCTCTGTTATTCGTCGAGCAGGACACCGTGTCTCCCCAAACCACTGCGTAAACCCTTCCCCGATACCCCTTCAGATCGCTACAACATTGCATATCGATCTGGTGTGGCCGGCCGGGCTCAATAGCACCGGAGCACGCAGACAGCCCATGCAGATGACGGTTCCCGACCGCTACGGCCCATCACAAACGTGCGACTGGTGGAATTGGTTGCAAGCGGGTTACGGAACTCGACGGTGTGAGCGTTCCATGCAATGTGTTTTTGCTGAAATCCCAGCCGATGAGAACGGAGGCGTGATGCAGTCCCCCGAAAGCCGAGGTCCCCTCGCCCGCTTCAAGGTTGTCGATCTGTCCCGCGTGCGTGCTGGACCAACGACTGTGCGACAGCTCGCCGACTGGGGCGCCGATGTGATCAAGGTGGAGTCGCCCGAAGGCGATGCGGGGATGGGTGGCGAACGACATGGCCCGGATTTTCAGAACCTGCATCGCAACAAGCGGAGCATGACGCTCAATCTGAAATCGGCTGAAGGCGTGGAGATCCTGAAGCACCTGGTGCGTGACGCGGATGTGCTGGTGGAGAACTACCGCCCCGACGTAAAATTCCGGCTTGGTATCGACTACGCCACCTTGCGCGCGGTCAATCCGCGTCTTGTTTACGCCAGCATTTCCGGATTTGGCCAGGATGGGCCGTATCGCGAACGTCCGGGTTTCGATCAGATCGCACAGGGCATGGGTGGGTTGATGTCGATCACTGGTCTGCCAGGTCAAGGACCGGTGCGTGTGGGCATTCCGGTTGCTGATCTTACGGCCGGCATCTTTTGCGCGATGGGCATTCTGGTGGCGCTGCTGGAGCGTGAACAATCCGGCGAGGGCCAATGGGTGCAAAGCAATCTGCTGTCCGCGCAGATCGCCATGCTGGACTTCCAGGCGGCGCGCTGGCTGATTGGCCACGAGGTACCGGAGCAGGCCGGCAACGACCATCCAACCAGCATTCCAACCGGCGTGTTCCCAACCTTCGATGGCTACATGAACATCGGCGCAGCGGGCGAGGCGATCTATCGGCGCTTCTGCAAGGTGATCGATGCACCAGAGCTTGCCAGCGATCCGGAATTCGCCACCAACGCCGATCGTTCGAAGAACCGTGCGCGGCTGCACGAGGCGATCGGCGCGATTACGCGCAAGCGCACCACCGCCGCATGGATCGATCTGCTGAACAAATCAGGCGTGCCTTGCGGGCCGATCTACCAGATGAACGAGGTGTTCGCTGATCCGCAGGTGCGGCATCTGAACATCACGCGGCACGTGCAGCACAAAACGCTGGGTGACGTGGAGGTTGTGGGCCAGGCGGTTGAACTGTCGCGCACACCGTGGAGCGTGCGAACCGCGACGCCAGATCCCGGTGAACACACCGACGACGTGCTGCACGAGCTGGGCTATGACGACGCAGCGATCGCGCGATTGCGCGAGCAACAGGTGGTGTAGCACCGCCCTTCACTGTCATCGCAGGACGGTCACCGACCGCCGCTAAGTGTGCTGCGCCGGTAACGTAGTCCTTGCGCGGTCGAGGATCATGCCGGGCGGGATTTGCAGAAGCAAATAGGACCACGCGAACGCGCTGAACAGCACGCCAAGCTGCAGCGCGTTGATATGGCACTCCTGGCGAAGCTGCGGACCTACGACCGAGAGTGAGATGCGGTCGAAACAGTTGATCAGCACGCTGGCACCGAGCAGCAGTGCAATGCCACAGCGCCGCTTTGGAATTGCGGCGCGCGCGGAACCGCTCAACGCTGCGGGGCCGTATAGCGTGTCGTCGTGGTCGGCCGCGTCCCGGCGCTGGTGATGACCACCGGTTCCGCCGGCTGCATGTGCGGTTCGCCATCGCCTTCCCACAGCCAGTATTTGTTGTCCCCAGCCCCGTTCACCGCGACCACCTTGTGGTTGCCCTTGGCGTCGATGGCGTGGATCGTCACGCGGCTGATCAATCCGCCCTTTAGCGCACGCATGTCTTCCACCGCTTCGCCGACCGCATCGGCCACGCTGGCGCCTGCCTTCAGGTATAGCACGATGGAACGTGAGGTGCAGCAGCGGATGGTCATCTCGCCCGCCCCGGTGCAAGCCGCGGCGCCGTACCGCGTATCGGCATACGAGCCCGCACCAACGATGGGACTGTCGCCAAGCCGGCCAGGATATTTCCAGCCCCATCCTGATGTGCTGGTCCCGGAACAGATGTTGCCGGCGCTGTCGTGCGCGAGGAAGACCGTGGTATCCCTGCCAATTTCGGGATCGATCGCGTGGCGGCAAAGCGACGCCAATTCGGTATCCGGCCACGCGCGCTGCTGTTCCGCGGGCACCTCGTTGTCAAACCACGCCTGCCACGCGCGCCGCGAATCAGCGATCAGATTATCCGCCGCTTCAGCACCGATCTCGAGGGCAAATCGTGCTGCCCCCTGCCCCACCAACAACTCATGCGGCAACCGGCGCATGATCTCGCGTGCGACGCTGACCGGATGCAGGTAACCCTGTAGCGCGCCAACCGCGCCAGAGCGCAAGGTGGTGCCGTCCATCATGCAGGCATCCAGTTCCATCTCGCACAACAGATTCGGCCAACCGCCGCGGCCGACGGTGCGCACCGATGGGTCTGCCTCGATCAATCGGATACCGGCCTCGATGGCATCCAGTCCCTGTGCACCTTTTGCAAGCAGCCGAGCGGTGGTTGGCACGCCAAGGGTGCCTTCGTTATTGGTGACCAGGATCATGCAGGGATGGTCCTTTCTACAACGTGGCCGGGTTACGAAGGTCCGGCCGGCATAAGGTGTCGTGCGAATTCCAGCGACCGGTTCGCGATGGCCAAGTTGACGTCGAGGGAAAGCCGGTGCCGCAAGTGCGTTCACTTGCAATGCGTCAGATCACGCCTTCTTCCGCCAACCGCTGCACGTCCGACTTCGTCATGCCCAACAATTCTGTCAGCAGCCACTCGTTGTCTTCGCCGTAGCAAGGCGCGCCGCGGTCGATCGGACCGCCGATATAGCCCGGTGTGCGGCTGAACTTCATCGGCAGCTCATAAACCGGCCACGTGCCGATCTTCGTGCCGGTGACCTCGGTGAGCCATTTCAGATGACGAAGTTGCGGATCATGATCACAGCGATCCTCCGCATTCTGGCACACGCCAGCCGGCACGCCCGCACGCTGCAGCTTCATCATGCAGTCATAAGCATCCTGCGTGCGTGTCCACGCTTCCACCAGCGCATCGAGCAAATCCTGATGCAGCAACCGATGTTCCAGCGTGCCGAAGCGGCGATCGTCCAGCCACGCACCCTGCCCCGCCGCCTGCGCCAACGCGTGCCAGTCTGCATCGGTGAAGCAGGCAATGGCGATCCAGCGATCCGTTCCCGCGCAACGATACGCCCCATGCGGCGCCGCCGGCTTGTACGGCGAACGGTTGCCATAGCGCCGCCACGCCCTATCATTCGCCGACCAGTCGAGAATAGTAGTCCCGGTCAGGAACAATCCCGACTCACACTGCGACGCGTCGATCCACTGACCTTCGCCGGTGCGTTCCCGGTGGTATAACGCGCCGAGCAATGCCAAGGCGTAACCATATGCGCCCATCCAGTCGAGATACGAATACCCAAAGCCGACCGGCATCGCGGGTTCCGGCAGTCCCGACATGTCGCCCTGACCGCCGAACGCAGCCGCGACCGGCCCGACAGTGCGCATTCGACCATACGTGCCATGCACGCCCATGCCGGATTGCTGGATGTAGATGATGTCCGGCCGAATGCTCTTCATCACTTCATAGCCGAAGCCCAGCCGTTGCAGCACACCAGGTGAAAATCCCTCCGCCACGACATCGCAAATCCGCAGCAGGTCCTTGGCGATCTGCAACCCCTTCGGATGGCGGATGTTCAACGAGATGCCGCGCTTGCCGGCGTTCTTGTTGTTGAACTGGCCGCCCATGTCGGCGTCCTTCACGCCAGGCAGCGGCCCGGTCGCGGCATCGCGCGCTGCTCGCCCGCCAACAGGCGCCATCGCTGCAAGCCGGGTATCGGGATTGTCCTTCCATTCGACCTTGAAGCTCTCGGCGCCCAACGCCGACAGGAAACGGGTGCCGCCCGCGGACGCCAGGAACCACGCAAAATCCAGTATCTTCACGCCCTGCAACGGGAACGGTTTCTGGTGCAGCGCCGATAGCTTCGGCTGCTCCACGCCGCGCGGCTGTGCCGGTACACTCGGCTGCCGTGCCGCCTCGCTGAGCACCGCCTCGGTGTCCTCACCCAGCAGCGGTGCACGCCGCCCAACCTGCCAGCTTGTCCGGTTGCTGAGCCACTTGCTGGTCGGGTACCGAAAACTGCGTCCATGCTCCGGGTGATGCACATCGGCGAAGCTTTTTCGTTTCAGCCAATGTTCATCGAGCGCATTCTCGTGCGGTTTGCGCAGCGGCGCCCACAACAAACCGGCATCCTGCGCCTCCCGCCACGGCATGTCGGCATAGGTCCACGCGCGGATGAAACGCTGCACCACATCCAGCATATGCGCCCGCGTCTCGTCTCCCGCCTGGGAACCCGGCACCTGACGAGCCTTCAGATCGGCATCGGGCGGTGGCGGTTGCAGATCGGCCTGCATGCCGTATTTCGACAGCAGCGGCACCAGGTTCTTCAAATCGCGCGCGCCCATGCCATGCGAGATGAACCAGCGCCCATCCTTGGTATGGCTGATGGAAGGCGAATGGTTCGGCGTCTCCGCCGCATGCCGATTTGTCATGCGCCATATCGGTACTCGCCGCATCACCCAATGCATGATGTCGAGTTCCGGATTCTTCGACACCGCTTCATGCACCGCCACCGAGACATCCTGCCCCTGCCCGCTGCGATGCCGATGGATCAGCGCGGCGATGATGCCCGTCGCCAACTGCTCGCCCGCGATGTGGTAGGCGTGCCAGATTTGCGGCGCGATCGGCGGCGTGTCGTATTCCAGTTGCGGATCGGGATCGTAGCCGCAGTTCATCATGATCCCGCCCAGCGCCAGGTGGATCAGGTCAGAACTCTTGAAATCGCGCCACGGCCCGTCATCGCCGAACGGCGTCATGCGCCCCGTCACCAGCGATGGAAACCGCA
This sequence comes from uncultured Alphaproteobacteria bacterium, assembly GCA_963790445.1. Lineage (GTDB taxonomy): Bacteria > Pseudomonadota > Alphaproteobacteria > Acetobacterales > Acetobacteraceae > JAMXLO01. The sequence continues at coordinate 25,467 of CAWBON010000019.1, forward strand.
CGCCCAACGCGCCGCGATCCAACCCCAGAGCCTCGTTCAGCGCACCGCAGCTCGCGTCCAGCAGCACATCCGCGCCGTCGAGCAGCCGCAGCATCCGCTCGCGCGCCGTTGCCTCGCGCAAGTCCAGCACTACGGATTTTTTGTTGCGATTATAGTTCCAGAAGAATAACGAACGTTCCAGCCCCGGCTGATCCTCGAGGAACGGACCGATCCGCCGCGTCGCATTACCCTCTGGCGGTTCGATCTTCACCACCTCGGCGCCGAGCCCGGCCAGCAGCAATCCGGTGTATTCCGCCCGCTCGTCTGCCACCTCGATCACGCGCAGGCCCGCCAGCATGCCAGGCCCGGCATTGCCCATCATCTCGCCTGGGCCGCGCGCAATCACACTTGCGTCCGACATGGTATTTCCTCCCTACGGCCGCGTTCGCCGCAGCATCTCCAGCAGCATGGCATGGAACTGTTCGGGCGCTTCATACGCCACCCAATGTCCCGCACCCGGGATCATCCGCACATCGGCGTCCGGCCGCATCGCGCGCAATGCCGCGACGCGTTCCGGCGCACGAGGATTGGCGGGCGCATCCTTTTCACCCCAGATGCCATTCACCGGCGCCTTCACCTGCGCAATCGCCCGCTGCAATGCACCGCTGCGCGACAGCATCGGCGTCTTCAGTCGCGAATGCCGCGTGTTCCATTCCTGGATCGCCAACGCCAGATCATCGATCTTCGCCGGATCGGCGATCATCAGCCGGTTCAGATTGGTGCGATGCGCCGCGACGCGTTCCTCGCCGCTGAGATGCCGAACCTTCATCAGTTCCACCGCGCTGCCCGATGGCCCGACGCCGCTGGAACCGATGATCGTCACCGACCGCACGCGCGCGCCATGGATCGCGGCGACACAACTCGCCATCGTCCCGCCGAACGAAAATCCCGCCACGTCGTACAATGCATCCGCGCCAAGCACAGTATCGATCCCGGCCGCCACAATCACCGCAACCTGCGCCGCATCGTCGCCAGCCGGCGGGAACGCGGATTCACCCAGCCCCGGCAGGTCCGGCACCAACAACCGATACTCGCGCGACAGCACATCGATGTTGTGCGCCCAGTGCCGCCATGATCCCGCGCCGCCGTGGAAGAGCACCAGTACCGGGCCGTCCCCCCACAACCGCCACACCATCTTACCGTCACCGCACGGCGTTTCCGTTCGCGTCGCGGCACGTTCCAGCCGGTCGAGAAATGCTGCCGGCCCTTGGTCGATCCGATCGTTCATCCTGTTTCCATTTGCGGATATTCGTGGAAGGCTAGGGACGCCGCCGCGACATCGTCAAGGTCAGGCCCACTCGTTACGGAACGTCACACCCCATGACGATTGTTTTCATCGGCGACATTCACCAGCAATGGCAGTTTGTCGAGCGCGGTCTCGCATCGCTCGATCCGCTGCCCCAGGCGGCCATCCTGCTCGGCGACCTGCAATGCGATCGGCCGTTGGACGAACTGGCCGCGCCACTACTGGATCGCGGAATCGACGTGCATTGGATCTTCGGCAACCACGACAACGACGGCGGCCCGGAGATGTGGGCCAACCTGGTCGAACCGCAACGCAACCCGCGCACCAGACAAGGCGCGCTGCACGGCAAGGTTGCAGAGATCGCCGGCGTACGCATTGCCGGCCTGGGCGGTACATTCCGTCCACGCATCTGGGAACCGCCGGAGTCGCCGCGCCTGCATCGCCGAGAGCAATTGCCGGAAGACCTGGCAAGTCTTGGCCCGGCATGGCCCAAGGAACACATCGCCGCATTGGTTCATTCTCTTGGCGCAACAGCAATCTGGCCAGAAGATTACGACGAACTGGCAAGCCAGCGCGCCGACATTCTTGTGACGCACGAAGCCCCGCGCAGCCATCCCGCCGGCAATGCCGCATTGGACGCACTGGCGCGCGCCATGGGTGCCAGTCTGATCGTGCACGGCCACCACCACGTGACCTACCGCGCGATCGCACCCGATGGCTTGCGCGCCATGGGCGTCGCCGCCGCGTGGGGTGCCAACATCGCCGGCCGAGCGCTGTGGCCTGGCGAAGCGCCGCGCCAACTCGGACAACTCATCGCCGGATGGTCGCTTGAGGTGGACGCGGCGAACCAGTAAGACGCTCCGACACGGGAGGCGCAAGAAAACCGGTGGACTTAGAGGTCCTGATCGAAAATGTCCTGAACGCGCTCGCGGCAGGCATCACCATCGGCTGCATCTACGGCCTGATGTGCATCGGCCTCGGGCTGATCTTCGGCATCATGCGCATCGTCAATTTCGCCCAGGGCGAGCTACTGATGCTTGGCATGTACGCCAGCCTCTACCTGGTGACCGGCAGCGGCGTGCTGGCATTCCTGGGCCCCTACTTCGGCCCGTTCATCGGCGCGCTGTGTGCCGGCCCGATCGTGTTCGCCGGCGGCGCGTTGCTGCATAAGTTCCTGATTGCCCGCGTCTCCGGACTGCGAACCGCCGGCAGTCTCGACGATGGTCATTTCGGTCAGCTGATCATCACACTCGGCATCTCGCTGATCCTGCAGAATGGCGCACTGATCCTGTTCGGTTCCACGCCACAAGCAGTGCGCACCCCCCTCGCCTCCCGCGCGTTCGAGATCGGGCCAATCTACGGCGACGCCACGGTCTTTCTGAACAAGGCGCGCCTGATCGCCTGCGCCGTGGCGATCATCACCGCGATCACGCTGTACCTGGTGCTGGAATACACCCGACTTGGCAAGTCACTGCGCGCAGCAGCCGACAATCCAACCGCCGCGACGTATATGGGCATCGACGTCGACCGCGCCTATCGCATCGCCTTCGCACTAGGCTGCGGCATCACCGCGGTGGCCGGCGGCCTGATGGCCACCTACCTGTCGTTCGGCCCGTTCATCGGTCTCGACTACGTCATCATCATGTATTCCGGCGTGGTACTCGGCGGCATGGGCAGTATCCTCGGTGCGTTCTGGGGCGGTCTGACCGTCGGCTTCGTGCAGCAATGTTCCGCGCTCGTGCTGCCACCGCAATTGCAGAACGCCGCGATCTTTGTCGTCTTCCTGCTGATCGTCATGCTGCGCCCGCAAGGACTGTTCGGCCGGTCGGCGGAACGCGCATGAGGCCGGGCGCACCCCCACGGCTGCGGAGCGACGGCATCGCACTGGTCATCGTGTCGGTGGCATATCTGGCTGCCGCGAGCCAGGTCACCAACACCTACTACCAGCTCATACTGTCCCTGGTACCGATCTGGGCGCTGTTCGGCGTATCGTGGAACCTGCTGTCCGGCTATGGCGGCCAGCTTTCATTCGGCCACGCATCGTTCTTCGGCATCGGCGCCTATACGGTCACGCTGGCGCTGCTCTACTGGAACATGACGCCATGGCTCGGCATTCCGCTCGGTGCATTGGTCGGCGCGGTGGCTGGCATCCTGATCGGCATGCCGACCTTCAGGTTGCGTGGACACTATTTTGCCCTGGCAATGCTCGCCTATCCTCTGGCGATTCTGTACGTCCTGCAATACCTGGGCTTTCAGGAAGTCTCCTTCCCGATGCACCGGGAACACCCTGTGTACTACCTCGAATTCGCCGATCAGCGGATCTATACTCTGATCGCGGTGGGTTTGTTGGCTGCGGGCCTTCTGGTCTGCATGCTGGTGGAGAATTCCCGCTTCGGCTTGGCATTGATGGCGATCCGGCAGAACGAACTGGCCGCAGAGGCAGCCGGCATCGATGCGTGGCGCTGGAAGATGCGCGCACTGGTCACGTCGGGCGCGATCGCCGCCACTGCCGGTGGACTTTATGCCTGCGTGCTGCTGGTTCTGACGCCGGATTCCGTGTTTGGCATTCTGGTTTCAGCCCAGGCGGTTGTGGTGACCCTGTTTGGCGGTGTCGCCTCGATCTGGGGGCCGGTGATCGGCGCGGCCATTCTGGTGCCGCTTGCCGAATCATTGAATGCGGAACTGGGAAATATCATCCCCGGCATCCAGGGGGTGGTTTACGGTGCGGCGATCATTCTCATCATGCTGGCCTCCCCCGATGGCTTGTTCTGGACGGTTCGTGACCGCTGGTTCCGCCGCGCCCTGCCGGAATCAGCGCCGGTGCTGACGGCCATGCCGGCGCGACAGGTCGTGCAACACGGCCTTGCCGGAGCGGAGCTGCTGCGCGTTGAAAACCTGTCGCGCTCGTTCGGCGGATTGCGAGCTGTCAGTGATGTCAGCTTCGCCGTCGCGGAAGGCGAGATCCTCGGCATCATCGGCCCTAATGGCGCCGGCAAGACGACATTGTTCAATGTGCTGAATGGCGTGCTGACCGCCGATGCCGGCGTTGCCACATTGGACGGCCATTCGATGCTCGGCCGCAAGGTGCACCAGGTCTGCCGCATGGGCGTCGGCCGTACCTTCCAGGTGGTGCGCAGCTTTCCGCGTCTGCCGCTGCTGGACAATGTCGTCGTCGGTGCCTACGGCGCCGGCATGCCTGACCATACGGCTGTAGAGGCAGCGGTCGGTGCACTCGCGCGCGTCGGTTTGCATCGCCAGGCTGGCACCCCGGCTGGACAGCTTACCAACAAGCAGTTGCGTCTGATGGAGTTGGCGCGCGCGCTGGCGGGCCGACCACGGCTGCTGCTGCTGGACGAAACGCTCGCCGGCCTGGGACGCGAGGAATGTGACGAGGTTCTGGATGTGCTGCAGCGCCTGCGCGAAGACGGCATGACGATCGCGATAATTGAGCACACGATGCACGCCATGATGCGGATCGCCGACCGGTTCGTGGTGCTGGATCATGGTCGGGTGCTGGCGAGCGGTGCGCCACGCGAGGTGGTAGAGAATCATGCGGTAATCGAGGCGTACCTCGGCGCTAAATGGCTGGCGCGGCAGAATGCTTAGCGTGATGGCGCAAACGAACCTCCATGTTCTGGCCTTCCCCTTGCGGGACGGGAGGGGGACTGTTTCCGTCGCTTCCAGTCTACACCTCGCAGGCGATCAGCATGCTTGAAGTGCGCAACCTCTCTGTCGCGTACGGTGGGTTGCGCGCGCTCAACGATGTGTCGCTGTCCGTGGCGGAGGGCCAGTTCGTCACCGTTGTTGGACCGAATGGCGCTGGCAAATCCACGCTGTTCAAGACGATTTGCGGCATCGTACCCCCGGTCAGTGGCAACATCAGCTTCCGCGGCGAGAGCCTTCTCGACAGGCCCGCAGCATCCCGCGCGCATCTCGGCATTGCGCATGTCCCCGAAGGCCGCCAGGTGTTCAAGACCCTCACGGTGCGTGAAAATCTCGAGATGGGTGCCTATCCCAAGGCCGGACGCGCGAATTGGCACCATACGCTGGAACGCATCCATACGCTGTTCCCGATCCTGGCTGAACGCGCAACGCAACTTGCCGGGACATTGTCGGGCGGCGAGCAGCAGATGGTGGCGATCGGTCGTGGGTTGGCATCCGTGCCAAAGTTACTGATGCTCGATGAGCCGTCGATGGGCCTGGCCCCGGCAATTGCCGACACGATCTTCGAGCGCATATCGCAAATCCATCGCGAGGATGGCGTTACAATTCTGCTCGTGGAACAGCGGGTGGCCGAGGCACTGGAACTGTCCGATCATGGCTATGTGCTGGAGACCGGGCATATGGTGCTGGATGGAACTTATGAGACACTGCTTGCCGATGATCGGGTCCGCCGTTCCTATCTTGGCCTGACCGAAGCCTGACCCAACAAAGCCGCAAGGGAGAACACCGTCATGACAAATCCATCTACGATCGGCCGCAGATCGGCAATCGGGTTGGGCCTCGCCACTGGCGCTGCTGCGATCGCGCCGCGTCGGGCACGCGCGCAGGCAGCGAAGGAAGTGAAGATCGCGATGCTGGTGCCGCTTTCCGGCCCTTGGGCGCGGCAGGGCATCTTGGAGAAATTCGGCGCCGAAATGGCGATCGACGACATCAACAAGGCCGGTGGCATCAAGTCGATGGGCGGTGCCAAGCTGAAATTGTTGGAATACGACACCGGCGATACCGCGGAGAAGGCGAAGGACGCAGCGCAACGTCTGCTGGCGCAGGAGCCCGACGTTGTCGGCGGCTTTGGTTGTTGGCTGTCCACCTTCACGCTTGCGGTCACCGAAGTGACCGAACGTGCGCAATTGCCGTGGCTCACCTTGTCCTATTCCGACCTGATCACCAACCGCGGCTTCCACTACGTGTTCCAGTCCTCCCCCACCGCCGATGCGCAAGCCGAGGCCGTGGTGCCGATGGTGGTTGATCTGGCGCAGAAGGCCAGCGGCAAACGTCCGACGAAGGTCGCAATGCTTGGCGACAACACCGCGGCAAGCGTCAGCTTCTACAAACCGATCCACGACCACGTCATGAAGGATCTGAACCTGACCCTCGTCAGTGATCAGGTCTACACGCCGCCGTTAACTGATGCGACCACATTGATCCAGGGCATTCGCACCACGCACCCTGACTTTGTGCTGCTTCAGTCAACCAACGTGCCGGATGACAAACTGCTGATTGACAAGTTTTCGGAATTCGGCATGACGGCCAGCAAGTTGCCGTTGATTGGGAGCGGCGGTCATTGGGCAGTACCCGAATTGCTGAAGGTGGCTGGCGCGGAGAATCTGGAGGGTGTGCTGGTGGGTCTGGCCAACTGGCCTGGCAAGGCTGTGGCAGATGTCGCGAAGCGCTTTGTCGAGCGCACAAAGGAGCCATGGTTCGGTCATGACTCGATTTTCGCGTATGTGCATGTGCTGATCCTGAAGGAGGCACTGGAGCGCGCCGGTGTCGCCGACCGGAACAAGGTTGCCGATCAGATCCGCAAGCTGAACATGACCACTGGCCCGGCACTGTTCTTCCCCGACGGTCATTTGCAATACGACGAAAAGGGTCGGCGGGTTGGCGCCAAGCTGTGCATCGTGCAATGGCAGAAGGGACGGCCGACGCCGGTGTTTCCCGCTTCGATCGCGTCGGCGGAAGCGCTTTGGCCGAAGACGTCATGATGTCGGAACCAGAACCCCACGAGCTGTACGCGGTCCATTACGCGCACAACGCCAACGCCAGGCGGTCGGGCGCATTCATCGGTGGCGATCCGCATGACGGGCCAATGCCGCTCGACTACTTCGTATGGGCAATCAAGGGGCCGGACCGCACGTTCATTTTCGATACCGGCTTTGACGAACCCATGGGACTGCGGCGGGCGAGACAGTTTGTCCGCTCGCCAGCCGTCGGGCTGGAGGCAATCGGTATCGATCCCGCGCAGGTGAAGGACGTGATCCTGTCGCACATGCACTACGACCACTGTGGCAACTACGATTTATTCCCACAGGCGCGCTATCACGTGCAGGACATCGAGATGGCGTACTGCACAGGCCGTTGCATGTGCCATGCAGGGCTGCGCGGGCCGTTCGAAGAAGACGACGTGGTGGCAATAGTGCGGAAGGTGTTCGCCGGCCGCGTGGTATTCCACGACGGCGTTGACGAACTGGCGCCGGGCCTATCGGTGCATCACGTTGGTGGGCACTCGAAGGGGTTGCAGGTGGTGCGCGTCTGGACACGGCGTGGCTGGGTGGTGCTGGCATCGGACGCGAGCCATTTCTACGCCAACATGGAGGAAGGCCGCGCGTATCCGATCATGCACAGCCACGAAGATACGCTGGAAGGCTACGCAACGATGCGGAAGCTTGCCAGTGCACCGAATGCAATCATTCCTGGGCACGATCCATTGGTGCTACGGCGTTATCCGGCGGCAAGACCGGAGTTGGAGGGGATAGTTGTACGGTTGGATGCTGCACCGACGAGTTAGCTTCACATTCATCGTCATCCCCGCTTCATCGTCATCCCCATACCCGCGAAAGCAGGGATGAATGCCATGTGTGAGCGTCACGGCATGAATGCGCCGCCGTTCACGTGAATTGTCTGCCCGGTTATAAAGCGCGCCATCGGCGAGCACAGATAGCGCACCATATCCGCGATTTCCTCCGGCCTACCCGGTCGGCCCGTTAAATTGTCGGCCAGGTGCGCTCGGCCCGCGTTACCGCCCGCCGCAAAACCGCGCACGGTATCGATCGTGCCAGGCACAACGCAGTTCACCGTTACTGTCGGTGCGAGTTCCTTCGCCAGTGCGCGCGTCATCCCGACCATGCCGGCCTTTGCAGTGACCGCGTGCACGCGTCCTTTCGCACCGAGATGCGCCGACATGCCGCCAAGATTGACAATGCTGCCGCCGCCGGCCGCCAGGATATGCGGCACGGCGGCATGAACGCAGAAAAACGCACCGTCCAGCGTGGTGCCGAGTATCTCGCGCCATTCTTCCACGGTCAGTTCGGAGAACTTTGTCTGCCGGCGGATCGATGCGTTGTTGACCAGCACATCGAGCCGACCGAAGTGCGTGACGGCGGCTTCTATCAGTCCCCTCGCCTGCCCGGCATCGGAAATGTCGGCGAGATGCACCGCCGCCTCGCCGCCGATTTCGGCGACCAACTCGGCGGTGCGTGCGCAATCGGCAGCCGAGCTGCGCGCGGTCACCATGATGCGGTAGCCATCGCGTGCCAAAGCGAGCGCAATCGCGCGGCCGATGTTCAGCGCGCTGCCGGTGACCAGCGCGACCTTGTGTTGTTCCGCCATCGTGCGTCCTTCCCGAGCTGTCCCGATTGGACTCGAAGATCGGGTTGGTGTGCAATAGGCCGATCGGTCCAACGAATGGAGGAAACCATGGCAAAAGCACCTTCGACTGAATCGCGTGACCGCGTCCGCGGCACTGTCCCCAAGCTGATCGACCTTTCAGAGAAAGTGCTGTTCGGCGACGTGTGGGAGCGCCCGCAGCTTTCCAAGCGCGACCGCAGCCTGATCGTCTGCGCGACCCTGATCTCGACCTACAGACCGGAACAGTTGCGCGGCCATCTCCAGCGCGCATTGGACAATGGGCGTCACCAAGGAAGAACTATCCGAAGTGATCACGCATCTCGCGTTCTATGCCGGCTGGCCGGCGGCGATGTCGGCGGCGAACATCGCGCGCGAGGTGTTCGAAGCCAACCCGTAAGGAGCACGATACATGCAGGCGGGATTCATCGGCCTCGGCACCATGGGTGCCAGCATGGCCGCGAACTTGCAGAAGGGATTGAAGGCGCGCGGCGACACACTGGTGGTGCACGACATCCGCCGCGAGGCCGCCGCTCGCCATATAAGGGACGGTGCGATCTGGGCGGACTCGCCGCAGTCGGTGGCGGAACAGAGCGACGTGATCTTCACATCGCTTCCCGGCCCGCCGGAGTTCGAGGCGGTGTCTGCCGGATTGCTGGCCGGCATCAAGAAGGGCACGGCGTATTTCGACCTGACGACGAACTCGCCAACCGTGGTGCGCAAGGCCCATGAGGCATTCGCCGCGAAGGGCGCCTATCTGTTCGATGCACCGGTCAGCGGCGGACCGCGCGGTGCGGCGAGTGGCAAATTGGCGATCTGGTGTGGCGGCGATGAAGACGTATTCGACAGGTGGAAGCCGGTGCTGGACATGATTGGCGATGCGGCGCGTTACATCGGTCCGATGGGAGCAGGTTCCGTCGCCAAGCTGGTGCACAACATGTTCGGCTACATAGCCACGGCTGCGTCGGCGGAGGTGTTCACCATGGGTGTGAAGGCCGGCATCGAACCGCTGGCGATCTGGGAGGCGGTGCGTCAGGGTGCAATCGGACGCCGCGGCGCATTCGATTCACTGACCGACCAGTTTTTGCCGAACCAGTACGACCCGCCAGCCTTCGCGTTGCGCCTGGCACATAAGGATGTGTCGCTGGCGACAGGTCTGGGGCGCGAGTTGAATGTGCCGATGCGAATGGCCAATCTGGCGTTGGCTGATCTGGCGGAAGGGCTGAACCGCGGCTGGGGAGATCGGGATTCCCGCTCGATGATGCTGCTCCAGCTCGAGCGCGCGGGCGTGAAGATCGAAGTCGATCCACAGCGGTTGGCGGAAGCGCTGGAGAACAAGGCGAAGAACGGATAGCGCTGACCCCTACCTCTCCCCCGTCCCGCGAGGGGAGGAGGGATCATCACGTCACGCTGCGCCGTTGCTGGAACCGCGGATCATGCCACGCATCCTCACGCATCACGTCGCGCAGCGTCGCGACCGCATCCCACACATCGACGAACCGCACATAAAGCGGCGCGAGCCCGAAACGCAGCACGTCCGGTGCGCGAAAATCGCCGATCACGCCACGCTTGATCAGTGCCTGCATGATCGCGTAGCCCTGCGGATGTGCGAACGATACCTGGCTACCACGAAGGTCTGCGCTACGCGGTGTCAGCAAGTTGAATCCGGGTTCCGGACTCCATCAGCGCGATGAACATCGAAGCAAGGCGCAGCGACTTCTCCCGCACGATCGGCATCGACGCTTGCAACGACACATCAACGCCAACCTCGAGCGCTGCGAGCGAAAGGATTGGCGGTGTTCCCACCACGGCACGCGCGATACCGCATGCCGGGCGATACAGATCTTCGAACGCGAAGGGTTCCGCATGTCCAAGCCACCCGGTCAGTGGCAGCCGCAGATCCGCCTGCAAACGCTGCGCTACATGCAGGAACGCCGGCGCTCCCGGCCCACCGTTCAGGTATTTGTAGCCGCAGCCAACCGCCAGATCGACATCATCCGCGGCAAGCCGCAACGGCATTGCGCCGACGGAATGGGACAAATCCCACAGCACCAGTGCGCCCACCGCATGCGCCGCACGTGTCAGCGCCGCCATGTCGTGCATCGCGCCGCTGCGGTAGTTGACGTGCGTCAACATCAACACGGCGACCTGGCGATCCAGCGCCGTCAGCATGTCCGTCGCCGGCACCGAGCGCAGCACATGCCCGCGTTGCAGCAACGCCGTCAAACCCTGTGCCATGTAGAGATCGGTGGGGAAATTGCCTTCCTCGGTCAGGATCACCGTTCGGTCCGGCCGCAAATCCAGCGCAGCGGCAAGCAGCTTGAACAGATTGACCGAGGTTGAATCCGCAACCACTGTGGTGCCCGGCGCAGCGCCGATCAGTTTCCCAATTTTCTCGCCAACGCGCGAATTGGCAGATCGATCCAGCCATGATCCGTCCAGCTTCGGATCAGCGACTGTCCCCACTCCTGCTCGACCACCTGCGCCACGCGCGCCGGCTGTCGCTTTCGGCAGTGGGCCGAGCGAGTTGCCATCGAGATAGATCACGCCATCCGGCATAACGAAACGCTCTCGGAACGCCGCGAGTTCGTCGGCCCGATCAAGCGCCTCGGCTTCGTCGCGCGTCAGATCACTCGTCCTTCTGCAGCACCACGCCGGCCGTCGTTCCGCCATCCACCACCAGCGTCTGGCCAGTGACGAAACTGCCGGCGGGTGACGCAAGGAACACCGCCGCGCCGGCGATCTCGTCCGGTTCGCCAATGCGTTGCAACGGATTGTCGCGTGTGGTCTTGCGATAACGCACCGGGTCCTCCCACAGCGCACGCGCGAAGTCGGTCCGCACCAGGCCAGGCGCGATGCAGTTGGCGCGCACGTTCTTCGGTCCCCATTCCACCGCGATGTTGCGCGCCAACTGCATGTCGGCAGCTTTGGAAATCGCATACAGGCCCAGACTGGCGGAGCCGCGCAAGCCGCCGATCGAGGAGATGATGATGAACGATCCGCCACCGCGTGCGGCCATCTGTGGGCATACCATGTTGGCCAGCCAGAAATTGCTGCGCACGTTGGCGCCCATGACCCGTTCGTAGACTTCATCCGACGCGCCGGCCGCCGGCCCGAGATACGGATTGACCGCGGCGTTGCTCACCATGATGTCGATGCCGCCCCACAGCGCGGTGGTTTCATCGACCAGCTTCTGCAGTTCCTCCTTGCGCGCGATGTGGCACGGGATCACCGCGGCCTCGCCACCCTTGGCGCGAATGCCCGCCGCCACCGTCTCGCACACATCGGCCTTGCGCGACGATACCACCACCTTCGCGCCATGCTCCGCCATGCGTTCGGCGATCGCGCGGCCGATCCCCTTGCTGGAGCCGGTGATGACAGCGACCTTGCCGGTGAGATCGAACAGCGACATCGGGGCGTCCTTTGCTGAAGGGCTACCGATCAGTATGCTCGCCATCCGGAAACGTCAATCGAGCCCGCCATGCAAACGAAACGAACATCCGTCTACCGCCACGCAGACCTGACGCGGCTGCTGCATCCCGCCAGCGTGGCGGTGATCGGCGCCTCGACCCGGGCGGGTTCATTCGGTGAGCGCGTGCTGCACAATCTGCAACACTACAGCGGCCGGTACTACCCGGTGAATGCGCGCTACGAACAGATCGGCGAGCATCGCTGCTATCCCAATGTCGCCGCGCTGCCGGAGGTGCCGGACTGCGCCGTGATCACCGCCGCGCGCGAGGCGGTGGAGGAGATCGTGCTGGATTGCGCGCGCGCCGGCGTCGGCGGCGTGATCATCTTCGCCTCGGGCTATGCGGAGACCGGCAAGCAGGATCGCATCGACCAGCAGCAGCGTCTGGCGGCGATCGCGCGCGAGACCGGCATGCGCATCGTCGGGCCGAATTGTATCGGCGTGGTGAACGCGCCGCTGGATATGCGCGTGACGTTCATGGACATCACGCCGATCCCTCCGCCGAGCAGGCAGGCGATCGGCATGGTGAGCCAGTCCGGCGCGCTCGGCATGGCGCTGGCGCAGGCTGTGGTTCGCGGCGTGTCGTTCAGCCACGTGATGACGTCGGGCAATTCCTGTGACGTGGACATGGCGGATTACATTTCATACCTCGCGGACGATCCATCCTGCGCGGCGATCGCCTGCGTGTTCGAAGGCATGGCGGAGCCGGAGCGCATGCTGATCGCGGCGGAGCGTGCCTGGCAGCGCGACAAGCCGCTGATCGTGTTCAAGATGGCGACCGGTGAACAAGGTGCCGCGGCGGCGATGTCGCACACCGGTTCGCTGGCTGGATCGCAGGCGGCATATCGCGCGGTGTTCCAGCGGGCTGGTGCGATCCTGGTGGAGAACTACGAGGCGCTGTGCGAGACAGCGGCGTTCTTCGCCAAGGCGCCTCCCCCGAAGGCGCGTGGCGTGGCGGTGGTTGCCGCATCCGGCGGTGCCGCGATCATGGCGGCGGATCGCGCGGAACAGTTTGGCGTGCCGCTGCCGCAGCCGAACGATGCAGTGCGGGAAATCCTGCTGTCGCATATTCCGGAGTTCGGTTCGGCGCGCAATCCGTGCGACGTGACGGCGCAGATCCTGGCCAATCCGGAATCGCTGGGCGCCTGCGCCGATGCGCTGCTCGGCGATGCGGGCTACAGCGCTCTGGTCGTGCCGCAAACCTACGGCTATGCGCCATCGGCCAAGCGCATCCCGGTCTACGATTCACTGGCGGCGAAGCATGGCAAGATCGTCTGCATCGCCTGGCAGACCGAATGGCTGGAAGGCCCCGGCGTGAAGGAGGCGGAAGAGGCGGAGCATGTCGCGCTGTTCCGCTCGATGCCGCACTGCTTCGCGGCGCTGGCGGCGTGGCATTGGCGGGCGGAGAAGCGCGCGGCGGGAACGCCGGTGATCGCGGCGACACCGCGCCGAAACAGTTCAGCAGACGCGTCGGCTGATTGCGGCCGCCGATGGCCAGACGCTGACCGAGCGCGAGGCGAAGCAGGTGCTGGCGTTGTATGGCGTGCCGGTGGTCGGCGAGCGTGTGGCGCAGAGCTGTGGAGGAAGCGGTGGATGGTGCCGGTGCGCTGGGCTATCCGGTGGTGCTGAAGGTTGAGTCGCCGGACCTGCCGCACAAGACCGAAGCCGGTGTGGTGCGTTTGAATCTGCGTGATGCCGATGCGGTGCGCGACGCATATCAGGCGATCATGGCGAAGGCCGAAGCGGTGATGCCGCGACCGCGCATCAACGGTGTGCTGGTGCAGACGATGATGCCGCAGGGGATTGAGATGGTGGTCGGCGCGCGCATCGATCCGCTGTTTGGCCCGCTGGTTGTTGTCGGGCTTGGCGGCATTTTGGTGGAGCTGTTGCAGGATACCGTGCTGGCGCCAGCGCCGGTGACCCATGATGAGGCTTTGGCACTGCTGGCACAGCTCAAGGGTGCACGATTGCTGGATGGGTTCCGCGGTCTGCCCGGAGTGGACCGCCACAGGTTGGCCGACGTGATCTGTCGGGTTGCCGCGTTCGCTGTGGATCACCGGGAGACGATTGCGGAACTGGATGTTAATCCGCTGATCTGCACTGGTGATTCCATCATCGCCGTCGATGCGCTGATCGTCACGGCGCATCAGTGACGTCATGAGTGCGCTGGCAGAGTCATCCCCACGCTCCCCGTCATCAGCACTTGGTTGCTGATGCGCATCGCGGTCATCGGCGCTGGTATCGTTGGCGTCAGTTGCGCGCTACACCTGCAACGCGATGGCCACGACGTCACGCTGATCGATCCGCGCGCGCCAGGCACGGCGACTTCCTTCGGTAATGCCGGCGCGATCGTCACCGGAGCGGTGGTGCCGCTCAGCACGCCGGGACTCTGGCGCGATATGCCACGCATCCTATTCGATCGCGACAGCGCCGTTCGGTTGCGTTGGCGCTATCTGCCGCGCCTGACACCATGGCTGTTTCGTTTCCTGCTTGCCGGACGGCACGCACGCGTCGCGGCGATCGCGGACGCGCTGGAGCCGTTGGTTTCGCGCGCCTACGACGCGCACCGCGAGATGATCGCGTGGTCCGACGCGGATGGACTGGTGGGACCCGTTGGCTGGCTGAAGGTGTACGAGACGGAGGCCGCCTTCGCTGCCACGCGTGATGACCGAGAGCTCATGCTGGCGCACGGCGTTCGGTTGGAGATTCTTGATCCGGACGATATCCGTCAGCTCGAACCAAGCCTGGCGCGGCGCTACGTGAAGGGATTGTTCGAACCGGGCTGTGGATTCGTCGCCTCACCCCTTAAGCTGGTGCAGGCGCATGCGGCGCAGTTCCAGCGTCTGGGTGGCTGCATTGCGCAGGAACGCGTGCGCGGCGTGCAGCCGATGGATGGCGGCGTTCGTCTCGGCTGCGAGCTCGGTTTCCGTGATTTCACCGCGGTGGTGGTCGCGGCGGGCGCATGGTCCAAGGAACTGGCGCGCCAGGTCGGCGACCGCGTGATGCTCGACACCGAGCGCGGTTATCACCTGAACATGGAACCGGGTGAGGCCGGCGAGCTGCGGCGACCGGTGGTGTTTGCCGAACGCGGGTTCGTGCTCGCACCGATGCTGGACGGCATTCGTCTGACCAGCGGCGTCGAACTGGCTGGACTGCATGCGCCGCCGGATTTTTCCCGCATTCGCCGTCTGGTGCCGGCGGCACGCGAAGCGCTGCCGGGCCTGTCTGGCACTATCACGCGTGAGTGGCTGGGCTATCGGCCAACCACGCCCAATTCGCTGCCGGTGATCGGCCGATCGCCGCATTGCGATGCAGTGTTCTACGCGTTTGGGCATCAGCATCTCGGCCTGACATTGGGGCCGCTCACCGGGCGTCTGGTTGCTGCGCTGGTGGCTGGCAGGCAGCCGGGACTCGATCTGGCCGCCTATCGGGCCGAGCGCTTCTGACGGAGCGTCAGACTGTCAGTTCGCCAGCCGGGTCGCGCTGACCTGACGCATCGACGCATTTTGGAAGGCGAGCCAGGAAAGCCGGGTAGAGTTGCACGCGGCAAAATTTGGGATTGGATTGCCGAATGGCCGGCAGCGCCCATACTCCGGTCTGAGACATGGCAAGGTAACCGCTTGGAGTAACGGCTTTGGACACGGACTTCCCGGCGGCCGAGGGCAACTCTGGCGAGCCGACTGGCGAGCCGGCACACCGCGAAGACGAAAGCGCCGGCGTTGGCGGCCGCTTCTGGCAGATCAGTCCGGATCTGCTTGGAGTGCTCAAGGCCGATGGCTACTTCGAACGAGCAAACCCCGCGTGGCAGACCGTACTCGGCTGGTCGGAATATGAAGTTCGCAAGCAATCGATCTTCGAACTATTGCACCCGGATGATCGTGAACGAACACGGAGTGGTTTTGAGCATCTCAAGCAGGGCAACCCCATCCTGCGATTCGAGAACCGATATCGACGCAAGGATGGCGGCTACAATTGGTTCGCCTGGGCAGCGGCGCCGCTTGGTGACGCCTATTACTGCAGCGGACGCGACATTACTTACGAGAAGGAACAGGCCGCGGAACTGGCCGCCAGAACCATTGAACGCGATCGGGTCTGGCAAAACACGCGCGATCTTCTTGTGGTGATCGGCGCCGATGGGATTTTCCGCTCGGTCAATCCGGCCTGGACCGACATCCTGGGCTATGCGCCCGAGGAGATCATCGGCCGCAGCTTCCTGGATTTCGTTTGGCCGGACGACGCCGAGTTGACGCAGCGCGGCCTGGATACAGCGGTTTCACAACGGGATCTGACGAATTTCGAAAACCGCTATCGCCACAAGGATGGCACGCACCGTTGGATATCCTGGCACACCTCGGTCGAGGGCGACCTGGTTTATTCCAATGGACGCGACATCACCGTTGCAAAGGAACAAGCCGCCGCACTCGCGCAGACAGAAGACCTGCTGCGGCAATCACAGAAAATGGAGGCACTGGGTCAGCTTACTGGCGGGATCGCGCATGACTTCAATAATCTTCTGACCGGGATCATCGGCTCACTCGGCATTGTTCGGCGACGCATGGCGACTGATCTGCCGGAGGATATTTCCCGCTTCATGGATGCGGCGGCGGCTGCCGCGCAACGGGCCGCGGCGTTGACGCATCGCCTGCTGGCGTTCGCCCGCAGACAGTCTCTGGATACCGTGCCGAACGATGTGAACCAGCTTGTCATCGGACTGGAGGAACTGCTGCGCCGGACCCTCGGCGAGCAAGTAGAATTGGCAACAATTCTGGCGGGCGATCTGTGGCTTGCCATGACCGATGCGAACCAGTTCGAGAACGCGATCCTAAATCTTGCGATCAACGCGCGAGATGCGATGCCCGACGGCGGGCGGCTTTCGATTGCGACGGAGAATGTGCATCTCGATCAGAGTTATGCGCACCGGAATGATGAGGTGGAGGCGGGGGATTATGTCGCTGTCAGTGTTTCTGACACCGGCGTGGGGATGCCGCCGCATGTAGTTGCAAGAGCGTTTGATCCATTCTTCACCACGAAGCCTACCGGTACCGGAACAGGGCTGGGGCTGTCGATGATCTACGGCTTTGCAAAGCAAAGCCGTGGGCATTTGCGGATCTTCAGCGAGGTCGGCAAGGGGACGACGATCAAGCTGTATCTGGCGCGCGCCACAGTCGATGCGATTGTTGCGGTGGATGTGGCAGAGTGCGAGGCACCCCGCGGCCGCGGCGAAGTGGTGCTGGTGGTTGAGGACGATACCACGGTGCGTCACCTGATAATCGAGGTGTTGCGGGAATTGGGGTATCAGCATCTGGAGGCATCGGATGCCCGCACGGCATTGCCAATTCTGCAATCGCAACGACGGATCGATCTGCTGGTGACGGATGTCGGGCTGCCCCATGTGAACGGTCGCCAGCTTGCGGAATTGGCGCGTGAGGCGCGCCGGGGCTGAAGGTGCTGTTCGTTACCGGCTATGCGGAGAACGCCACGATGCGTGGCGGCTTTCTTTCGCCGGGCATGGATATGCTGGTCAAGCCGTTCGCGTTGGATGCGTTGGGGGCGAAGATTCGCGAGATGCTCACGCGTTGAATGCACAGGTCGGCACGGCGACCATGCAGGAACGGCGCATCGTGTCACCGGTTGCGTGGGTGATTCTCGCCGGGAGCGAAGTTCAAGGCCATCGTCTGGGTCGGCCGGCCGTCCCGCGATCTGTTCCTTTCGCCGGACCATGCCCTGCATATCGGCGTCCTGATGCCGGCGAAGCATCTGATCGATGGCACCACCATCATCTGGACTTCGCCAACACCGTGCGGCAAGCCGAAGGGTGCGCGCGGCTGGTTGTGCGTCGGGCCCGGACCTGCCGCGGCGCACCCTGCCAAGGCCGCGGCCCGGCACGTCGGTGATTGCAAGTCGTTCATAATAAGCACAATGCCACACTTCAACAATTTGCGATCCCCGGGTCAATGACAAGCCGCTAGTATGTGGCAGGAGATGATGCAGATGGACGATGCAGCGGACGTCAGAGTGGCGCAACTTGAAAGACTGGTTTCCCAGCCTTCGGCACGATCTCCGAGGGCTGATCACTCCGGCATCTCTCATCGCGGATCGCCTGCGGTTGAATAATGACCCGGCAATTCAGCGCTCCGGAAACATGATCGCCGGAGTCGTTGAACGGATCGTTTTGACACTGAATGCGACCTACGAGCTGGTCCCTCCACGTGACAGCGGTCCCGTGATCGGGCCAGGCGGCCGGCGTCTGTAGTTTCCTGGAATGCCCATTGTGCAGGCGTGCATAAGACGCGCAGCACAGGGTTCGTCCTTGCCTGGGTAGCGAGCCCTCGGCAGGTATCCGCCGAGGCTGCAGTGGGTATATGATACCGGGACCATGATGAGACGCGACATGCAGGATCTGAACGCACCCGCGCTGCGCGACCGCGCCGTGCGTGCCGCTCGCGGGGTGCGTGCCTTCGACACGCTGATCGTCGGTGGCACCCTTGTCGATGTCGCGACCGGTGAGCTGCGCGCCGCCGACATCGGGCTGGTCGGTCCGCTGATTGCCAGCGTCCATCCGCCGGGCTCACGTTTCGATGCCGCGACCACGCTGGACGCCACCGGTCGCTTCATCGCGCCCGGCCTGATCGATTCGCATCTGCACATCGAAAGCTCGATGGTCACGCCTCGGCGCTACGCCGAAACCGTGGTGCCGCAAGGCACGACGACGATCTGCTGGGACCCGCACGAGGTCGGCAACGTGCTGGGCCTGGAAGGCGTGCGCTGGGCGATCGAAACTGCACGTGACCTGCCGCTGCGCATCCTGGTCCTGGCGCCGTCCTGCGTGCCCTCCGCGCCCGGGCTGGAACTGGCCGGCGCGGCGTTCGAAGGCCGTGAGATGCAGCAGATGCTGAGCTGGCCGGAGATCGCCGGCGTCGCCGAGGTGATGGACATGCGCGGCGTGCTGGAACGCAGCGCGCATATGCGCGACATCGTCGGCGAGGGCCTGGCGAGCGGCAAGCTGGTCTGCGGCCATGCGCGCGGCCTGGCCGGCGCCGAACTGCAGGGATTCGTCGCCGCCGGCATCGAAGTCCGATCACGAGATCACCTCGGGCGAGGATCTGCTGGCCAAGCTGCGTGCCGGGCTGACCGTCGAGCTGCGCGGGTCGCACGACTACGTGCTGCCTGGCGCGGTCGAGGCGCTGAAGACGCTGCCGCAGTTCCCGCAGACGCTGACGATCTGCACCGACGATGTGTTCCCCGACGATCTTGTGACGGCCGGCGGCATGATCGACGTGCTGCGGCGACTGGTGCGCTACGGCATGGCGCCGCTTGATGCGATCCGCGCCGCCACGTTGAACGCCGCGATGCGTCTGCGGGCGGCACGATCTCGGGCTGATTGGGCCCGGGCGGCGCGCTGATCTGATCTGCTGTCCGATCTCGCTGACATGGCGGTGGAACGCGTGTTCGCATCGGGCGCGAGGTGCGCATGGACGGGAAGCTGTGCGTTGCGCAGCGGCCCGATCCTGTCGCGCTGCCGGCGAGCACGATGAAGCTGGGCGCGTCACGCCGGCGGATTTCCATCTCCGTGTGCCCGACGTGCAAAACGGTACCGTGCGACTGCGCACCGTGAAAGAATCCGCGTTTCACAAAATGGAACGAAATCACCGCCGCAGTGCGTGATGGCGATCGTAGTGCTGCCCGAAGGCGCGATATTCATGGCGGTCATCCATCGCCACGGTCGCGCGCCCGCAACGCCTTCACTCGGCGTGCTGGAAGGCTGGAGCAACTGGCGCGGCGCACTGGCGACCACCGTCGCGCATGACAGTCACAACCTCGATCGTCTACGGCCGCGATCCCGTCAGACATGGCGGTTGCTGCCAATGCGATAATCGACGCTCAGGGCGGCATGGCGGTGGCAAGCGGCGGTGCGTTGCGTGCGCTGCTGCCCCTGCCGGTCTGCGGCCTGCTGTCCGATGCCCCGACCGATGAAGTCGCGGCGGCATTCCGTGCACTAAAGCAGGCCGCCGAACCGATCGCCGACTGGACAGCCGCCTACCTGGTATTCAAGGCGGTCGTCGGCGCCAGCCTCGCCTGCAATCCCGGCCCGCACATCACCGATCTCGGCATCACGGATGGAACGACTGGCGAAATATTCCCCAGCGCCCTGATCGCCGCGGAATAATCCCACTATGGACAAGCGTGAGCGCGAGTTGTCAGCGGGTGATTGTCGTCGTGCTGTTCGTTGAGGTGTTGACCGGTGGATTTGTGCTCTTTGTGATGACAACGTCATCTGCCACCCCGGCATCATTCTTGTAGGTCGTTTGACGGCTGTGGGTCTCCGTGCCGTTGGCGTCGATGGATCGCTGGGTGCGGCTGGTGCTCAATGTGCCTACCGCAGGAGCAACGACCGATGTGGTCGAACTCTCCGATGAGGTCGTCTGCGCCATTGCAATACCACTCATCAGTGTAAGCGCCAATGTGGCCGCCAAAAGGTAATGTGTCAGCTTCAGGATCTCCATGCATCTGTTCAGCTTAGTACCGCATCGTTGGCGGTCGTCTTCGACGTGGTGATCCGAACTGGCTGGAACACCTTCGGATTCTACTTAGTCGCGGCAATATCCTGGATCAGTCGTGCCGCTTGACGGCCCGCGGCTTGACACCTGAAGGACCGCCGCCTGATGGTGCAACGCCTACATTGCCTTTGGGCCGATCGGCCAGCAGGGAGATTCGGATGAAAGCGCGTCTGTTCGCGGCCGCCACGGCTGTGGGGTTCCTCGGCGCTTCGGCTGCGGCCCAGGCGCAGATCAAGCTCGGCGCAATCCTGTCGATCAGCGGCCCGGGCGCCGCGATGGGCATCGGCTACAAGGGCGCGTTCGACTTCTTCCCGAGTGAGATCGCCGGCCAGAAGGTCGAATACATCGTCCGCGACGACGCGACCGATGCGAGCACCGCCTACACCGTCGCGCAGAAGATGATCTCGGAAGATCATATCGATGCTTTCATCGGCCCGTCGCTCACCGCCTCGGACGCGGCGGTGGCGCCGCTGGCCAATCAGGCGCACGTGCCGATGATCGCCATGGCGCCCTACGAATACGATCCGGCCAAGCAGCCTTATACCTTCAACGATGCACAGCCGCTGTCGCTGATGGTGTCGGCCGTGTTCAAGTACATGCAGGCGCACGGCGTGAAGGAGATCGGCTACATCGGCTTCTCGGACGGCTGGGGCGATCAGGTGCTGGCGGCGACGAAGCAGTCGTCGCAAGCGGATGGCATCAAGATCCTCGCCGATGAGCGCTACGCCCGCACCGATACATCGGCCGAGGCCCAGGCGCTGAAACTGATGAGCGTGCATCCGCGAGGCGATCATGATGGGCACTTCGGCAACACCGGCGGCGCTGCCCGTCGTCGCGCTGCGCCATCGCGGCTACAAGGGCGGCATGTACGGCAACCATGGCATCGTCAGTCCCGCCTTCATCAAGGTGGGCGGCGCGGCGGCCGAGGGCGTGATCGCCGTCACGTCCCCGGTGGTGGTTTACGACCAGTTGCCCGACGGCAAGCCGGTCAAGCCGGTCGCGACGGCGTTCATGGCGGATTACACGAAGAAGTTCGGGCCGCAGAGCGTGAGCCCGTTCGCCGGTTACAGCTATGACGCGATGCTGCTGCTGCAAGCCGCCATTCCGATCGCGCTGAAGGCCGGCAAGCCGGGGACCGAAGCAGTTCCGCGTCGCGCTGCGCGATGCGTTGGAGAAGACCCATGAACTGGTCGGGGTCAGCGGCGTCTACGACATGTCGCCGACCAACCATAACGGGCAGGACGAGCGCGCCGCCGTGCTGGTGGAGGTGAAGGACGGCGCCTGGAGAGCCGATCCAGTAGCGGCCCACTGTCGCAGCGCCGCGATGGACCTGTTCGTCTTCCTGGCGCTGCTGCAGGACGGCATTACAACAGGCGCGATCTATCTGCTGCTGGCGATCGGGTTGCTGATCGTGTTTTCGGTGACACGGGTGATTTTCGTTCCGCAAGGTGACTTGCTGGCGTTCGGCACGCTGACGGTCGCGGCGCTGCAATCGGGCCATTTGCCAGGCACGCTGTGGTTGCTCGACGGCTGTCTGCCGCGGTGGCGCTGGTCGCATCGCTGTTTGGCGGCGGCGCGCGGCGCTGCGCGGCGTGCTTGGCGTGGGGCGTCTATCCGTCTGTCGTCACGGCGGCTGCATGTTCCTGGCGCCGTACCAGGTGCCGGCCGATTTCGATCCTGCTGGCCCTCGCCATCGTTACGCCCATGGGGCCGCTGATCTGGCGCTTCGCGTTCCGCCCGATAGCCGATGCCTCGGTGCTTGCGCTGCTGATCCTGGCGATGGCGCTGCATTTCGTGCTGATCGGCCTTGGCCTGGTGTTCTTCGGCCCCGAGGAAGCCAGCGCGCCGACATTGACCGACGCAAATTTCGAACTCGGCATGCTGAACGTCTCCGGCCAATCACTGGTCGGTGTTGGCTGTGCTGCGCCGCACTGGTGCTGGGTCTGCGCTGGTTCTTTGGCGCCACGATCCACGGCAAGGTGTTGCGCGCGACGGCGTCCGACCGTCTGGGCGCGCGGCTGGTCGGCATCGACGCCGGCCGCGACCGGCGCGCTGGCGTTTGGGCTCGCGTCGTTCATCGCGGCGCTGGCCGGTGTGCTGATCGGCGCGATGACGCCGCTGTCCTATGATGCCGGCTTCGACATCGGCCTGAAAGGTTTCGTTGCGGCGATCATGGGCGGACTGGTTTCCTACCCGATGGCCGCCGCCGGTGCGGTCTTGGTGGGTGTGCTGGAATCGCTCGTCAGCTTCTGGGCCAGCGCCTATCGCGAGGTGATCGTCTTCACCTTGCTTATCCCGGTTCTGGTCTGGCTTTCGCTGCGCAGCGGATCGGCCGAGGATCGCGCGTGACGCCTGCGCGCGTGCTTGGCGTGTGCTGGCGATCGATCGCCGGTGTCGTCATCATTCCCGCCGCGTTGCCCGACATTCTACGTCACGCTGTTCGGTTATGTCGGTCTGGCCACACTGGTCGCACTCGGTCTTGTCCTACTTACCGGCATCAGCGGCCAGACTTCGTTCGGCCAGGCGAGCTTTGTCGGGATCGCCGCCTATGCCACAACACTTCTGACCAAGCTATGGGGCGCGCCGCCGATCGCGGGACTGATTGTCGGCCTTGTCGTTACTGGTACGACCGCGTGGCTTCTTGGGTTGGTCACCGCGCGGCTGTCCGGCCACTTTCTGGCGCTGGTTTCCGTCGCGTGGGGCATCAGCTTTTTTTCGCTGTTCGGCACTCTGCCGTTGCTGCACGGCTTCAACGGCATCGGCGACATCCCACCACTCCGCCTTGGCCCGCTGTCGGCCAAGAGCCTGCGGGTCAACCTGGCGTTATCTGGGTGGTCGTTGCGATCGTGCTGGCGATGTCCGCCAGTCTGCTCGACAGCCGCATGGGCCGCGCGATCCGCACGCTGAACGGCGCGCGGCTTGATCGGCGACAGCGTGGGGATCGATACAGCGCGGCTGAGCCGGTCGGTCTTTGTCCTCGCCGCGTTGTACGCCGGTGTCGCGGGATTTCTGTTCGCGCATTTCCAGCGCTTCATCAGCCCGACGCCGTTCAACCTGGGAGTCAGCATCGACTATCTGTTCATGGTCATCATCGGGGGCGCCGCATCGCTGTGGGGCGCGCCGCTCGGTGCGGCGCTGGTCGTGGTACTGCGCGATCAGTTCAATGATTGGATCCCCCGTATCACCGGCCGCGTGGGTGACTTCGAACTGCTGGTGTTCAGCATTGTCGTGATACTGCTGCTACAGCGCGCGCCCGACGGATTGCTGCCGCTGCTGACGCACCTGAAGCGACGGCCGCCGCCGCGAGACGGATTGGCAATCGATGTGCCTGCCGAAATACCACCAGCGCCTGTATCGGCGACTGCGGTCGCGCCCGGTGCCGAACTGCTCGCGCTTGAATCGATCTCGCGCAACTTCGGGGGCCTCGTGGCGAACCGCGATGTGAGCTTCGCGGTGCATGCGAGCGAGATCGTCGCGCTGATCGGTCCGAACGGCGCCGGTAAGACGACGCTGTTCAACGTGGTCTGCGGTGTGCTGTCGCCCAGTGGCGGACACATACGTTTGTTCGGTACGCCGGTGGGGCATCTGCCGTCGCGGCGCATCGCGGCGTTGGGCGTCGCGCGCACCTTCCAGCACGTGAAGCTACTGCCGAATCGCAGCGTGCTGGAGAACATCGCTCTCGGGACACATCTGTCTGGTCGCGCTGGTCTGTGGCGCGCGATGCTCCGGCTCGATCGCGCCGAGGAGGCGCGGTTGCTCGGCGAGGCGCGTGCGCAAGCTGTGCGTGTGGGATTCGGTCGGGTGTTGGAAATGCCGGCCGGCGATCTGCCACTGGGTCAGCAGCGCGTTGTGGAGATTGCGCGCGCGCTGTGTCTGCGTCCGCATTTGCTGCTGTTGGATGAACCGGCCGCCGGACTGCGGCTGGCGGAGAAACAATTGCTCGCGGCGCTGTTGCGTCAACTGCGCGCCGAAGGCATGGGTGTGCTTCTTGTAGAGCACGACATGGACTTTGTCATGGAACTCGCCGACCGCGTGGTGGTGATGGATTTCGGTCAGAAGATTGCCGAGGGTCCACCGGACCTTGTGCAGTCCGATCCGGCAGTGTTGGAAGCCTATCTTGGTGGCCTGGCATGACTGCCGCTGCGTTGCTGCAACTGGACGGATTGCGCGCGGGCTACGGGCATGTGGAGGTTCTGCACGGGGTCAGTCTGACGGTGCGGGAAGGCAGCATGGTCGCCATCGTGGGACCTAATGGCGCGGGCAAGACCACGCTGATGGGCGCAGTGATGGGCCTGCTGCCGCGACGCAGCGGCACGGTGCGTTATGCCGGATCGCCAGCCGGCGTGACCGAGGCACTGGTGATGTCGCGTGCGGTGCTGGTGCCGGAGCAGCGCGCATTGTTCACCGACATGAATGTCGAGGACAATTTGCTGCTTGGTTTCTATCCGCGCAGGCGGGCGGGCGAGCGTGATGCGCGTCCGGCGATGCGCGAGGTGTTTGCAACATTTCCGCGTCTGGAGGAAAGGCGCCGGCAGCTAGCCGGCACGCTATCCGGCGGTGAGCGGCAGATGCTCGCGCTCGGCCGCGCGCTGATGGGCGAGCCGCGGCTGCTGCTGCTGGACGAGCCGAGTCTTGGACTTGCACCGCTGATCGTGCGCGAGATTTTTCGCGTGCTGGCAGAGTTGCGACAGCGAGGCATGTCGATCCTGCTGGTGGAGCAGAATGTCCGCGTTGCGCTGCAGGTCTCGGATTATGGTTACGTGTTGGAGATGGGCGAGGTTGTCGCGGAAGGGCCAAGCGCGGCATTGGCGCGTAATCCGCGCATTCTGGAGACGTATCTGGGGCAGCGACGTCGCGACACGACGGGTGATGCGTTGGCTGCGGCGCGCAGTATCGACGGCCCGACGCAGTGACCGTTTGCCGAATTGAACCTCTCACCGAAGGCGCACCTATCCGGCCAGCACAATCCCAAACCGTGCGCGGAATCCCCTCCTGACCGGCCGTTGTGATCGCCACCGCCCGCGTGTCGCGCTGCCGCGCGATCCACCCCAGTTCGAAGCATCGGCACGCCAACGCCGCCCCCACTCTCCCCGCGAGGTGCGGCCGCCGCTCGCTCCAATCTAGACACGGCCGGCAGAATACGCGCCGGCCGGGCGCCAGCGCCGCGCCGAACGCGTCCAGGAATTCTGTCCCGGCCTCGGTCACCTCGCCGCCATCCGTGCCCAGCGCGACATAGCCGCGCGCGGTCAACGCATCGGCCAGCGCGACGCCCAACCGTCCGGCCAGGTGGTCGTAGCAGGTACGGGCAGTGCGCAGCGCCTCGCCGCCGCGCCAAGTGGTGGCGCGCGCGGGTTCGGGTTCGGCAAACGCCATCACGCCTTCCAGCATTTGGCCGACCTGCAACGAGGCCAAGCGGTAGTAGCGATGTCGGCCCTGCTTCTTCACCGCCAGCAGACCACCTTCGGTCAACTTCCCCAGATGCTCGCTGGCAGTTTGCGGCGTTATGTGCCCGGCATACGCCAGTTCCTTGGCGGTCAGCGCCCGACCGTCCATCAATGCCGCGAGCATGTTGGCGCGCGCCGGATCGCCGAGTAGCGCGGCGGTGGCGGCGATGCGGTTCGGTTCGGTCATAGCGTGGCTCTCCGTGTCACACCACGGAACATGGTGCTCCGTGATCGCCAGCGCAGGAGGGAACAGTTCGGCGCTCACCGAAGCATGACGCGTCACCGCGCACCGATCTCTAATGGCAACGCGCGTTGCCTGATCAGCCAAAGGCAACGGCGATGAAAATTTCTTGGAGCGCACCTTCGCCATGCCAGCCGCCGGATAGGGACAGCGTCGCAAGCGTTCCGCCGCCCCGTCTGCCCAAATGATGAAATTGCGCCGTAACCTCCGCAACTACCAGTTCATCTGCGCAAGCGCGTTCCGCATGGGCCAGCTTGAGATTTGCATCACGCCGCCCATCGGCTGGTCCATTTCCAGGATCAGGAAGATCGCTCCGCCGATGGCGATCGAGCAGATCAGGAACGCTACAACGACAGTAGCGTTGCGCGGTGCGTTCATCCCGAAGCTGGCGAAAATCACCGTGACCCACGAAACAAGAACCAACAGGACAACGCGCTGCACACTTGGTCCCTGCTGCTCGATCAGCAGCCAGCGCTGCCGCAGCAGATTAAGGTTGATGTCGACCGCCTGGTCCTGCAGTGTCTTCTGGCCGCTATCGATCGGCTTCAGGGCGCGGATCGCCTCGCGCACATGCTCCAGCAGCCGGCCGGTTTTGTCGTCCTGGAATGCGGCGCGCGTACCGGCCTTGGGCCAGCCGTCTTGCAGTAACCGCTCGGTGTAATTGCGCAGCAAATCGCGAGGCACCGACGCCGCACCGCCGTAATCGCGCAGCGTTTCATTCAACAGCGCCAACTCGGCTGCATAGCTGCGGATCGCGTGATCGGTCGAATCGTAGGATCCCTTGGCCGTGGCGATCAGCAGGCCAAGGACCAGAGAGGCCAGCACCGACAGCATGCCGATGCCAAGCCTGATGACGTCCTGGGTCTCCCTGGTCATGTGGTGCCGTGGCAGGATGCGATGGAGATACAGGCCCGCCACGCCACCAACGAAAATGCAGGTCGTAACCGCCAGGCTCACCGCGATGGCATTCATGCTTGCACACGTCCATTGAAATTGTAGCGGTCCAAATCCACCACCTCGACAGGCCAATCGCGTGCGAGCGCGATCCACCTCCGCGGCATCCCGGCAATGTGTCATCCCCGCAATGATCGTCGTTGGCTGGCAGCCAGTGGCCGCACCGCCTCGCCGCGGCACCACCTCACCGCGTCGGATACTGCTCCGCATGATAGCCACGCAAGGTGTCAAGCCTCAGCGCCACCGGGGCACCGAGCCATACCGCATGGCGGCTGTGGTCGGCGTAGGAATTGTCGGTCAACGGGTGCACGAGAACGACCAGACCCTGTCGGTTGAACATCAGCCACGGCACGATGGTGTCGAACCGTTCCGCGGCGAATGTAAAGCGGAATTGCGGCACAGGGTGGGGCCCGATCGGCTCACACTCCTCTGACTTCGATGCCAAACGTGCCGGCGATCGTGTCACGCAATCGTTCGGCCAACAGGCGGGTCTCGGCAGTGTAATAGACATGGCCGTGATAGCCGTCGATCATGACGTTGTGTGTGATCGCATCGGTCATTTTTCGGGTTTCCGGGATCGGTGCTCCTTCAGGCGGCCGGCAGTAGCGCGGCACTGTACCCCCTACGCTGCATCGTATCGAGTTTCAGCTTGATCGGCGTGCCGAGCCACAGCGCATAAACAGTGTGATCGTCGACCATGTCATCCGTCAGCGGATGCACCAGAATATCCAGGCCCTCGCGGTTGAGCATCAGCCAAGGGACGACGCTGTGGAACGCATCCTGCTTGAAGATGACCTGAAATTGCGCAACCGGATGCGGCCCGATCGGTTCACCGCTGAAGCGGCCGAGTTCGACCGGGAATTTCGCGGCCAGCGCCTCGCGCAGTTTCGTCGCGAGCGGCAGCGTGTCGTTGTCGTAATAGACATGCGCATGGTAGCCGTGGACGTCAGGCGATCGTGCCGATGCGTTGTTCATCACAGATCCTCCCGAATGGTTTTGGAAAATGTCGCAGGCTCCGACGGTCAGCACAAGGGCCGGGCTGGCCTCCGGCGGGCAATCGCCCAAAGGGCGCCGGCCGTGTCACTGGGTACGTGGGCCAGTTCCTGGGAGTGATCCACGTCGACCGGCAAGCGCCTTACCAACACCCGATCAATGCGAGTATCGTGCAGACCGCTGCACACTGCATACAAGGCGTCTCAACACGAGTGTATGCGATGTATTGCGATCGACGGCTCTCCGCTTATCGGGAAACTTTACACTATCAAAATCACGGCATAACTACTGGCGGAATTTCGTCGGCTTTAGCGCTGGCGCGAATATTGCTCCGACGCCCCGGTGACGCGAAGGACACCGGCTCACCAATACTCCGAAAGTGCGGCAATGCTTTTCAAGATGACAGAACGTGTAACCATCCCGACGCTCACAGGCCTCCTGGTGGGTTTGCTGGCCCTGGTGCCGGCTGCGCACGCAGATGTATTCCAGACCTATGACCTCGCCTGGTCGGGCGCAGTGTTCGGCAACGGCGCCAGCGCCACGGGACAAATCACGTTTGACCTGACCGCATTACCAAATGGTGGCCCGGCGCAGTACGACCTGCTCGGTGATGTTGACAGCCTGACCGTCACCGTTACCGGCGCGAGCTCAGGCAATGGTACCTGGAACCAGTCCGAGCTTCCTTCGGCGGGTGACAACGTCGGCTGGTGGACCGGCGGTGGCGCCCTGAATCGGCTTGCCGAAGTCGTCGGCCAATCGACCGTCGATGGCGGCCCATGGGGCACTCCCGACGGTGACAGCGGCGACTTCAATCTGTTCTATCGGGACGGCGGGCCGCTCGGTACCGACTATTTCACGATGACCACGAACAACGGTGCGGGAGACGAGGTCCTTCTTATCAGGTTCGCGCCGGCTCCGGAGCCGACAACGTTTATGCTCCTGGCCACTGGCCTCGCTGGTCTGGCAATTGTCGCACGCCGCCAGCGGCGCTGAACGTTTCGTCTGGCGCGGTGGCAGAACGGCGGCAGCCGACGTCGCACGCGTTTTCAGGCGAAGGCCTCCCACGGACCTCCACACGCTCCGGCCATAATGAGGTGAGCCTGCTCTCTGGCCGCACGCGCTCAGCCCCGCAGCTTCTCCAGCGCCGCCCAATCGAACGCGACCCCGTGACCTACGCGGTCCGGCGCGATCGCCTTGCCATCGCGAATCGCCAGCGGCTCGGCGATGTAGCGGTCCAATCCGAAGCCGTGCACCTCCAGATACGAACGGTTCGGTGCGGCGGCAAGCAGGTGCACCGTCAGGTCATGCACCCCGTGCGACGTCAGCGGCAGGTTGTACGCCTCTGCAAGATGCGCCACCTTCATGAACACGGTGACGCCGCCACAATTGGTCACATCGGGCTCGGGAAAAGTCACACCACCAGCCTCGATCATCTGCTTGAACTCGTGCAGCGTATGCAGGTTTTCTCCGGTGGCGATCGGTAATCCGCCATCACGCACAATCCGTGCATGACCAGCGACGTCGTCCGGGATGGTGGGCTCCTCCAGCCAGATCAGATTGCTGTCCTGGAATGCACGCGCGGCACGGATCGCTTCATCCACCGTCCAGCGCATGTTGGCATCGACCATCAGTGGAAAATCCGGCCCGAGATGCGTCCGCATCGCTCGTACGCGCTCCACGTCTTCCGACAGACGCGTCCGGCCGACTTTCATCTTGATGGCGCGGAATCCCTTGGCCAGATTGCCGTCGGTCTGTCGCAGCAGCGCATCCAGCGTGAAATCCAGATCGATGCCGCCGGCGTAGCACGGCACCGACGGATCGAAGCCGCCAAGCAGCCGCCACAGCGGCGTGTTGCATCGCCGAGCCTTCAGGTCCCACAACGCGATGTCGCATGCGGACACCGCAAGGCTGACAGAACCGCCGCGCCCGCCAAAATGCAGATGCCACCACATCTTCTGCCACAGCGCCTCGATCGCATCGGCTTCGGCGCCGAGTAGCACGGGACGCAATGCCTGATCGATCAGCGCATGGATCGCCGAACCGCCGGAACCTACCGTGTAGGTGTAGCCGACGCCCTTCGCGCCGTCGGTGTCGTGCAACCGCACGGTGATCAGCTCGAAATGCGTGATGGTGCCGTGCGTGGAATCGGACAGGGCCACAGGAAGTTCGATGCGATAGAGATCGGTATCCAGCGACGCAATCCGCATGATCGATCCTCCTGTATTTGGTCGGCAGCATCGAACCGGACTACCATTTTGGGAAGAGGTGGACGATGAGCATCCAGGATCGCATTCCGCGGTCGGCCATCCTGTCGATGGTCGCGATGGTGCTGATCTGCGCTGGCGTCCTGTTCGGCGCCGCGGGCCGGTTGGATATCATCGAATTCTGGTGCTGGATCATCGAACTGGCGACCATTTGCGTCGCCACGATCCTGCTCATCGAGCCCGATCTGCTGCGCGAGCGCTGCGACCCGCCGGACAGCGTCCGTCGCTCGGCTACTATCTGACCATCCTTCTGTGCGTCGTTGACCTGGCGGTGGCCGGGCTGGATCGCGGCCGGCTGCACTGGTCCGACAGCGTGCCGCTATGGCTGCGTGCCGTAGCGCTGCTGCTGTTCGCAATCGCCTGCGTGCCGGTCATCTGGGCGATGCGCGTGAACCGTTTCTTCTCGTCCGCCGTTCGAATCCAGTTCGACCGCGGCCAACGCGTGATCAGCGACGGTCCGTACCGCTTCGTGCGGCATCCCGGTTACACAGCGGCTCTCGTCCTCATTGTGGCCAATGGCGTCGCACTCGGCTCCTGGCTCGCAGCCGCGATATGCTGGATTGGCATACCGATTCTGCTGTGGCGCACCGCGATGGAAGATCGGATGCTGCACGCCGAACTGCCGGGCTACGCGGAGTACGCCGCGCGCGTGAAGTGGCGGCTGCTACCTGGCATCTGGTGGCGTGATGCGTTGCATGCTTCCGGCATTGCCGCCCATGTAGGGCCATAGCACCTCCGGCACCAGGATCGAGCCATCGGCCTGCTGACAGTTCTCCATGACCGCGATCAGTGCCCGTCCCACCGCAATGCCGGAGCCGTTCAGCGTGTGCACATACGCGACCGTCTTGCCATCGGCTGCACGGAACCGCGCGTTCATCCGCCGCGCCTGGAAGTCGCGGCAGTTCGAACAGGAACTGATCTCGCGCCAAGCCTGCTGGCCGGGCAACCACACTTCCAGGTCGAAGGTCTTTGCGGCGCCGAATCCGGTGTCGCCGGACGACAGCACGACGCGGCGGAATGGCACCTCCAGCAGTGTCAGTACCCTCTCGGCACACCGCGTCATCCGCTCATGCTCCTCCGCGCTCCGGTCAGGATGCGTGATGGAAACCATCTCGACTTTGCGGAATTGGTGCTGGCGCAGCATGCCGCGCGTATCGCGTCCCGCTGCGCCCGCCTCTGAACGGTAGCAATCGGTAAGCGCCGTCAGTCGGATCGGCAGATCCTTTTCCGCAACGATCTCGCCGGCCACGGTATTGGTCAGCGGCACCTCGGCCGTGGGGATCAGCCATCGCCCGTCGGTGGTGCGGAAATTGTCGCCAGCGAATTTCGGCAACTGGCCGGTGCCATACAACGTCGCGTCGTTCACCAGCGACGGCACTGCCATTTCGGTATAGCCATGCTCGCGCGTGTGCAGGTCGATCATGAACTGGCCAAGCGCCCGTTCCAGTCGCGCCAGCGGACCGCGCAGCACGACGAAGCGCGCGCCGGCAAGCTTCGCCGCGGTGGCGAAGTCCATCATGCCCAGCGCCTCGCCCAGCTCGAAATGCTGCTTCGGCTGAAAGCCGAGATCGCGCGGTTCGCCATGCTGCTTCAGCACGACGTTGGCGGTTTCGTCCGGTCCGTCGGGCACATCCGGATCGAGAATGTTGGGCAGGCTTTCAAGAATGCCGCGAATCTCCTCGTCCAGCGCCGCGGCGCGCTGCTCAAAGGCCTCCATGTCGCCGCGCAGAGCCGTGGATTCGACTTCCAATGCCGACGTGTCTGCGCCGGTGCGCTTCCCCTGCCCCACCTCGCGCGACAACGCGTTGCGACGTGCCTGCTTTTCCTGCAACGCGGTCAGCACCGCGCGACGTTCGGTGTCCTTCGCGATGATGTCCGGCGATGCCGCCGCCAGCCCACGCCGCGCCAAGGCGGCATCGAACGCGGCAGGATCGGCACGGATGGCGCGGATGTCATGCATGGCTGCACCAACGGAGTGTCGTCGCAGAATAGATCGCTCTCTCTCCTCGCGGCAACGAGACCCATTCTGCTGGCATTACACCTCGACCGGCTTCGGCTCGACCATCTTCGCCGCGAAGATGGAAATTTCGTAAAGCGCGATCAGCGGCAGCGCCAATCCGGTCTGCGTGATCACGTCCGGCGGCGCCAGGATCGCCGCAATGACGAACATGCCGACATACGCGTAGCGGCGAAACTTCTTCAGCCCCTTCGACGACACGATGCCGACCTTGGCCAGCAACGTCAGCAGCACCGGCAGCTCGAACGTGATGCCGAACGCGAAGATCAGCTTCATCACCAGGTCGAGGTATTCGGACACCCGCGGCAACAGCTCGATCGGCACGCCGCCGCCGCCGGTCTGCGACTGGAAGCTGGCGAAGAACCGCCAGGCGAACGGGAAACACGAAGTAGTACGCCAGCGCCGCGCCAAGCAGGAACAGCACCGGCGTCGCCGACCAGGAACGGCAGCAGCGCGCGCTTCTCGCTGCGATAC
This sequence comes from uncultured Alphaproteobacteria bacterium, assembly GCA_963790445.1. GTDB lineage: Bacteria > Pseudomonadota > Alphaproteobacteria > Acetobacterales > Acetobacteraceae > JAMXLO01. The sequence continues at coordinate 58,510 of CAWBON010000019.1, forward strand.
AGCCCGGGCGCCACGAACAGCCAGATCTGCGAGGCGATCATCGGGAACGCGATGAACGCGCCGCCGAAGAACGCCACCTTCAGGTGGGTGAAGAACGCCTCGTAAAGCTGCGTGTAGATCAGGTGCGGATCCGGATTGCCCATCTCGCGCAGGACGTCCGCCAGCGGCTTGGCGAGGAAGAAGTAGATATCGCCGGCGAAATGGTAGCAGACCGACGAAGCAGATCATGAACGCGCCGATCGACCACATCAGCCGCCGGCGCAGCTCGACCAGGTGGTCGAGCAGCGGCATCGGCTTGTCGTGGATCGGATCGTCGTCTTCTTCGATGTCGGCCATTTTCAGCGGTCAGTCGTCAGTGGTCAGGCAGACGGGTCGCGAGCGACGTTGCAGCACGACCTCGGGCGGAATGAAAGCCGGCGGCTCTGCTTCGGCTTCCGCTGCTTTGTCCGCGCACATCTCAGGCGGCGGCAGCATGTTCGGCGGAATGAATGCCGGCGCCTGGACTCTGCAGGCGGCTCCGGCGCGACATCCGCTGGCCGTTCCAGCTCCACGACCGCCGGTTCGCTGACCGCGATCTCTTCCACCGCTGGTGGATGTCGACCGCCGGCACCGTCGGCTCCAGCGGGTTGGTGGCGAAGGTGTCGCGCAGCGAGCCGTCCGGGTCCACCGCGCGCTCCAGATGGCCGCGCACGTCGAAATTGCGGATCTCGTTGATGTGGCTGCGCACCTCGTCCAGGTTCGCCTCGCGCAGCATCTCGTCGACATGGGTCTGGAACTCGCCGGCCATGCGGCGCGCCTTCTTGATCATGTCGGTCACGCCGCGGATCGCCGCCGGCATGTCCTTCGGCCCGATCGCGATCAGCGCGACGGCCGCGATCAAGGCGATTTCCGACCAGGCAAAATCGAACATGGCGCTAGGTAGCAGTGATCAGTGGTCAGTGGCCAGTGAGGTTCGCCGAGGGCATCGGCTGCCTTCCGGCGCCGGTCTCCTCGTCCGGCGCGTCCTGGCCGCTTCGGCTGCGCCGACTGCGCTGAAGGCGGCTCCAGCAGCAGGTCCTCGCGGCGCGGCAGTTCGCGCAGGTCCTTCAGGCCGAACTGCGCCAGGAACTGCGGCGTGGTGCCCCACAGCGTCGGCCGGCCCGGGGTCTCCTTGCGGCCCTTCGGCGCGATCAGCTCGGCCTCCAGCAGCGCGTCCAGCGTCTGCTGCGACAGGCTGGTGCCGCGGATTTCCTCGATCTCCGGCCGGGTCACCGGCTGGTGGTAGGCGATGATCGCCAGCGTCTCCATCGCCACGCGCGGCAGGCGGCGCGGAATCTGGATCACCTTGCGCAGCCGCGGCGCCAGGTCCGGCGCGGTGCGGAACTGCACGCCGCCGCCGATCTCGACCAGCTCCACGCCGCGCCCGGCATAGCGCTCGCGCAGCGCCGCGATCACCGCATCGGCGTCGACGTGTCTCGGGCAGCAGCTGCGACAAGGCGCGCGCGCCCACCGGGGCGGCGCTGGCGAACACCAGCGCCTCGGCCAGCCGCAGCGCCTCATCGGGGATCTCACGGCGCGGCCTCGGGCGGCGATCTCGGGCGCGGTTGAAGGTTCGTCGCTCATGCGCCCTCCTCTACTCCGCCGGTGGCTACGCCGCACCAGGATCGGGCCGAACGCGCGCTCCTGGCGCAGCCGCACGGCGCCGCCGCGCGCCAGTTCCAGCCCGGCCAGCAGCGTGCTGGCCAGCGCCGCGCGCCGCTCCAGCGGGCCGCCCAGCGTCTCCGGCAGGAACTGGTCCAGGCTGGTCCAGTCCGGCACGCTGCCCAGCAGTGCCGCCAGGCGCTGCAGCGCGTCCTGCACGCTCCACAGGTTGAGCGGCCGCGGCTGGTAGCGCCTGGCGCCCGCGCCGCGCCGCACCGCCAGCAGATAGGCCCGCACCAGCGACCCCAGGTCCAGCGCCAGCCGCGAGCGGTCGATTTCGGTGTGGTCCTCCGGCGCGCCGCGGGCGAACACCTCATGGCCGAGCTGCGGCCGGGCGGCCAGCCAGACGCGCGGCGGCGCGGATGGCTGACAGGTCGCGCAGCCGGGCGGCCAGGACGTCGGCCGCCAGCTCGCCCTCCTCCGCCGCCTCGCTGCCGTCCGGCAGCAGCAGGCGGGATTTCAGCCAGGCCAGCCAGGCCGCCATCACCAGCCAGTCGGCCGCCAGCTCCAGCCGGACGCGCCGCGCGCCCTCGATCACCGCCAGGTACTGCTCGACCAGCGACAGGATGGAGATCTTCGCCAGATCGACCTTCTGCGCCCGCGCGAGGTCGAGCAGCAGGTCGAGCGGACCCTCGAACCCCTCCAGCTGCAGCAGCAGGCTGTCGGTGTCAGGCGGGCGGCAGTGTCAGATGCGGCGGCGTCAGATGCGGCACATCGGCTCCGCCGATATCATGGCCGGCCAGCCGAAGCAGCAGGTTGATCGCCCAGGGCACCACCGTGTTCAGCGCATCGCCGAACGGGTCGAAGCCGGGAATCGAGATGCGGCAGCAGGAAGACGAGCAGGATCACCAGCACGATGCCGACCCGCTCCAGCCGCGCCCAGGTGCGCGCCAGCTCGAGCGGCAGCAGCCCGACCACGATGCGCCCGCCGTCCAGCGGCGGGATCGGCAGCAGGTTGAACAGCCCGAGCACCAGGTTGGTCAGCATGAAGTAGAACAGGAACATCCCGACGATCGGATGCTGCGCGATAGCCGCATCCAGATAGTCGAGGCCGTTCCGGTGAAGCCGGTCGGCGACGGCAGCAGCAGCGCGCCCACCCAGGCGAGGAAGAAGTTCATCGCCGGCCCGGCGGCCGCCACCAGCGCCATGCCGCGCCGCGGATGGCGGAACTTGAACGCCGCGACCGGCACCGGCTTGGCCCAGCCGAACATGAACACGACGCGGTGGAAGGTCAGCAACTGGAAGATCAGCAGGAAGCCCGGCAGCAGGATGGTCCCGACGCGATCGACATGGCGCAGCGGGTTGAGCGACAGCCGCCCGGCCTGCCGCGCGGTGTCGTCGCCCAGCGCCAGCGCCGCGTAGCCATGCGCCGCCTCATGCAGGGTGATGGCCAGGACGCGGGGATCACGGCCAGCGCAAGCTGGAGGATGAGGTCGGTCACGCCAGCAGCCGGTCCCGTTCGGCCGCCAGCGCCGCTGCATCCAGCGCGAGGCGCCGCCGCGCCGCCAGCGCGCGGGCCGCGGCAAGCCGCGCCGCAGCGGCCGCGGTCAATGGCGGGCAGCTGCGCCAGCAGGTCCGCGGTCGGCGCGGGGTCGCCGGTGCAGTACAGCGCCATGTCGCAGCCGGCCGCCAGCGCCTGCCGCGCCAGATCGGCGGGCGTGCCGGACAGCGCCTTCATGGCGAGGTCGTCGGTCACCAGAACTCCTTCGAAGCCGATCCGCCCGCGGATGATCGCCCTGATCACGGTCGGGGACAACGTCGCCGGCAGCGCGGCGTCCCAGGCGGGATAGACGATGTGCGCCGTCATGGCCCAGGGCAGGTCGGCGTTCAAGGCGAACGGCAGCAGATCGGCGTCGAGGTCGTTGGCCTCGACCGCGGCAGCGCCAGATGGCTGTCCACCTGGGCGCGGCCATGGCCCGGCGCGTGCTTGGCCGACCGGCTGGATGCCGGCGGCGAGCAGCCCGGCGGCCACGCCCGGCCCAGGCGCGCGACGGCCGGCGGTTCCGGCGCCAGCGCCCGGTCGCCGATCACCGCGTGCGCGCCGGGAATCGCCAGGTCGAGCACCGGCGCGGCGACCACGTCGAAGCCGGCGGCGGCGCAATCCAGGCCGATCAGCGCGCCGGTCAGCCAGGCCGCGCGCAGGCCGGCGGCGGGATCGCGGGCAAACAGCGCGCCGAGCGCGGCGGCCGGCGGATGCGGCGCGCCAATGCGGCGGCCGCAGCCGCGCGACGCGCCCGCCCTCCTGGTCCACCATCAGCACCGCGCCGGCGGCAGCACGCGGCGCAGCGCCGCGATCAGCGTGCCGAAGCTGCGCGGGTCCTGGATATTGCGCGCGAACAGGATGACGCCGGCGGGCGGATGCGCGCGGAACAGCGCCGCCTCCTGCCGACAGCCCGGCCCGGCGATGCCGACGATGGCGGCTTTCATGCGGTCGATGCCGGCAATCGGCCGCCGATCAGCGGATTTCAGAAGTCGGCGACCGAGCAGCCGGCGCCCTTGGCGCGCACGTGCTCGCAGAACACGGTGGCCTGGGCGGCGTCGGCTAAATCCGCCGGTGCGCACGCGCCAGAGGATGTGGCCGTCGTGCTCGATCTTGCTGATCGCCGGCTGGCGGCGATCGAGCAGGTCGGGCATGCGCTTCTGCAGCCGCTGCCATTCGATCTTCGCCGCGGCTTCGGACGACACCGCGGCAAGCTGCACGAGCGCTCCCTTGGCGGCCGTCGCGGTGTGTTCCGGCTCGGTCACCGGCGCCGCCGCGGCGACACGCCTGTCCGGCACGGCGGCGGATGTCTCTGTCAACGCTGGCGGGCTTCTCCGGCGCGACCCTGGTCGGTCGATACCGCGGCAGGCGCCGACACTCGGTGCAGACGGTCGGCCGGGTCCGGCGGATGGCGCCGGTGCGGGCGAGGGCGGTGCACGCAGGGCCTGCGGGTCGGGCGCCTCCGGCGGCGGCGCCAGCTTGCCGCTGTCGGTGTCAGCCATCGCCGGACAGGATGTCCTCGTTCGCGCCGGCGACCTGCATGCCGCCTGGGTTGTCGGGCTTCACCCGCATCGGCCGGCTGTCGGCCTGCACCACCGGCACGGCGCCGCTGCGATGGCCGATCATCGACCAGCCGCCAACGACCAGCAGCAGCGCGCCGCCCAGGCCGCCGGCGATCAGCGCCAGGCGCCGCGTCGCCGGATCCATTCCGCGCGAATGCCGCGGGACGCGATAGGTCGGGCTGGGAATGCTGAGATCGTCTGACACCGGCGCCTTCCTTCGTTGCGAACGCCGGCCACCGGGTTTGAGCCGGCGGTCAGCGCATTTCCTCGACGGGCTCCACGCCCATCACCGCGAGGCCGGAGCGAATCACCACCGCCGTCGCCGCCACCAGTGCCAGCCGGGCCAGCGTCTCCACCGGCCGGTCCGCCTGCAGGAATCGAAGCGTGGCATCGTCCTTGCCTCGGTTCCACAGCATATGAAAGTCGGCCGCCAAGTCATAGAGAAAAAACGCGATTCGGTGCGGCTCGCGCGCCTGTGCGGCGGCCTCCACGGTGCGCGGCCACTGCGCCAGGCGGCGGATCAGGGCCAGTTCCGGCTCGGCCTGCAGGCTGTCCAGCGGGACTTCGGCCAGGGCCGCGTCCGTCGTCCTGGCGTCGCCGAACATCTCGGCCGCGGCGCGCAGCACCGAGCGGCAGCGGGCGTGCGCGTACTGCACATAGAACACCGGATTGTCGCGGGTCTGCGCCACCGCCTGGTCGAGGTCGAACTCCATCTGCGCGTCGGCCTTGCGCGTCAGCATGGTGAAGCGCACGGCGTCGCGGCCGACCTCCTCCAGCAGGTCGCGCAGCGTGACGTAGGTGCCGGCGCGTTTCGACATGTTCACCGGTTCGCCGCCGCGCATGATGTGCACGATCTGGCAGAGGACGGCTTCGAACGTCGGTGTTGCCGTTGCGACAGCGCCTTCACCGCGGCCTGCATGCGCTTGACGTAGCCGCCGTGATCGGCGCCGAGTACGTCGATCAGCACGTCGAAGCCGCGCCGATCTTGTCGGCGTGATAGGCGATGTCGTTGGCGAAATACGTGTTGGAGCCATCGGATTTGCGCAGCGGCCGATCCACGTCGTCGCCGAATTGCGTGGCGCGGAACAGAGTTTGCGGCCGCGGCTCCCAATCGTCCGGCGTCTTGCCTTTGGGCGGTTCCAGCACGCCCTCGTAGATCAGTCCTTGCGATTGCAACCAATCGATCGCCGCGTCCACCGCGCCGCTTTCGACGATCGCGCGTTCGGAGCTGAACACGTCCTGCTCGACGCCGAGCAGATGCAGGTCCTCGCGCATCTGCCTGCATCATCGCGGCGATGGTGAAGTCGCGCACGATGTCGAGCCAGACTTCCGGCGCGGCGATGCCACCGTCCGGCAGGGCGAGCGACGCGCCGTATTGCTCCGCGAGCTGCGCGCCGACCGGGATCAGATATTCGCCGCGATATTGCAGGCCGCCCGGCACTTCCTCGGCGAAATCCGCTTCGGTCAGCGGCGTGCCGATCGCCTGCAGGTAGCGCCAATAGGCCGCCCAGGCGAGCGCGGTGACCTGCGCGCCGGCATCGTTGATGTAGTATTCCTTGGTGACGTCGTAGCCGGCCTTGGCGAGCAGGTTGGCCAGCGCGTCGCCGACCACCGCGCCGCGGCAATGGCCGATATGCATCGGGCCGGTGGGATTGGCGGAGACGTACTCGACGTTGACGCGCGTGCCGTTGCCGATGGTGCTGTCGCCGTAAGCGATACCCGATGCGCAGGATGTCCGGCACTGCTGCGCGGAACACTGCCGGATCGAGGCGCAGATTGACGAAGCCCGGCCCGGCGGCGCTCGCCTGCGGCACACCTGGCGCCTGACGCAGATTTTCCACGATGGCGGCTGCAAGTTTCGCCGGCGGCTGACGCGCGGCCTTGGCCGCGACCAGCGCGGCGTTGGTCGCCATGTCGCCATGCGCCGGGTCGCGGGTCGGGGTCACCTCGAGACGCGCGGCGACGTCGTCCGGCAGGTCGGCGACGATAGTGCGCAGCGCGGTCAGCACCGTTTCGCGCATCTGTGCGTAGATGTCGTGGGTCATGCTGCGCTGGCACCATTGCGAATCGGTTGGCCATGCCTTCGCCCGGAGAAGCAAGCAAGGAATTTCAACCGCAGATGCACACAGGTGAACGCCGATAAGGTCAGCCCCACCCGTGCCAGATTGGCCGGTTTTGATACACGGCCGCCAATCTTATCTGCATTCATCAGCGTGCAGCTGCGGTTGAATATTTTTTGTAGCCATGGCGGTCGCCAGTCCAGAACCAGGCGCGTTGGTAAGCATCATCCGCTCACCGAGATGTCGGTCAGCCGGCGATGCTCGTCCATCGCATAGCGGTCGGTCATCCCGGCAATATAGTCGCCGACGATGTTCGCCGCACGCTGCGTGCCCGCCTCGCCTGCCCGCGCGCGCCAGTCGTCCGGCAGCAGCGAGGTATCCGCGTGCAGCAGCCGGAACAACTCCGTCGGTCAGCACCCGCGCCTTCGTCGTCATGCGGTTGACCCGCCAGTGGCGGTACATCCGCGCATGCAGAAAATCCTTGATCACCTGGTTCGCCTCCGCGATCGGCGGGCTGAACGCCACCATTTTCTGCTTCGACCGGCGGACCGCATCCGCATCGCGCGGCTCCAGCTTCGCCAGCCGTCGTACGCGTCTCGGCGATCAGATCGGTGACCATGACGTCGATCACCCGGCGGATCGTCTCATGCCGCAACCGCGGCGGCGGCACGTCCAGGCTGGACTTCCGCGCCGCCGACAAGCGCCTCGCCCACCACCGGCAGATGTGCGATCTCGTCCGGCCCGAACAGCCTCGCCCGCAACCCATCGTCCAGGTCATGGCTGTGATACGCCACGTCGTCCGCCATCGCCGCCACCTGCGCCTCGGCGCTGGCATGTGTCGACAGGTCCAATCGGTGCCGCTCGTTGTATTCGGCGATGTAGGCCGGCGGATTGCGCAGCGGGCCGTTGTGCTTGGCCAGCCCCTCCAGCGTCTCCCAGGTCAGGTTCAGCCCGTCCCATCCCGCGTAGCGGCTCTCCAGCAGCGTCACCACGCGCAGGCTCTGGGCGTTGTGGTCGAAGCCGCCGAACGGCTTCATCGCCAGGTTGAGCGCATCCTCGCCGGCATGGCCGAACGGCGGATGGCCGAGGTCGTGCGCCAGCGCCAGCGCCTCGGTCAGGTCCTCGTCCAGGCCAAGTTCGCGGGCGATCGAGCGGGCGATCTGCGCCACCTCGATGGAGTGGGTCAGCCGGGTGCGGAAGAAATCGCCCTCGTGGTTGACGAACACCTGCGTCTTGTATTGCAGCTTGCGGAACGCCGAACTGTGGATGATGCGGTCGCGGTCGCGCTGGTACGGCGAGCGCGTCGGCGCCTCCGGTTCCGGGTGCAGCCGGCCCCGCGACGAACCGGCATGCACGGCATACGCCGCCAGGGAGGCATCACGCGTCATGATGGCGCGGCTTACACCCCCCTGGGCATGGCTTCAATTCCGCGCCGCGACGCCCTATGTTGCCAGACATGGAACAGTTCGCGCTGACCGACCGGGCCGCCGCCCGCATTGCCGAAATCGTCGCCGCCGAGGGGCGGGAAGCGGCGCTGCGGGTGGCCGTGCTGGCCGGAGGGTGTAGCGGGTTTCAGTACCGCTTCGAACTGGACGATACGCCGCAGGCGGAGATCTGGTGATCGAGCGCGGCCCGGCGAAGGTGCTGGTCGATCCGGCAAGCCTGGACCTGCTGGCGGGCTCGGAGCTGGATTACACCGACGAACTGATGGGCAGCCACTTCGCGGTGCGCAACCCGAACGCCAAGTCGGCCTGCGGTTGCGGGACCAGTTTTTCCGTCGAGTGACCGCTTACCCTGTCGTCGAGTGACGGCTCGCGCTGTCACCGCGAGGAGCTAGCGATGCGGCAATCTCGATCCCGGTGGTCACTGGACGCGAGATTGCTTCGCTCCGCTCGCAATGACAGTCTGACACCGTGAAAATCGCCACCTGGAACGTCAATTCGATCCGCCAGCGCGAAAAGCACGTCGCAAGCTGGCTGGAACGCTGCCAGCCAGATGTGCTGCTGCTGCAGGAGATCAAATGCGAGGCGCCGGCCTTCCCGGCCCTGACCTTCCACGGCCTGGGCTACCAGACCGAAGCGGTTGGCCAGAAATCCTACAACGGCGTCGCCGTGCTGTCCCGCGTGCCTTTCACCGTAACGCACCGCGCACTGCCCGGTCTGCCCACGGACGATGCGCAGTCGCGCTACATCGAGATCGAGGCCGACGGCATGACCATCGCCGGCATCTACCTGCCCAACGGCAATTCCGGCGGCGATGCGGGCTTCGCCTACAAGCTGGCGTGGCTCGACCGGTTGGCGGAACGCGCCAAGGCACTGCTGGACGCTGACACGCCGCTGGTCATCGCCGGTGATTTCAACGTCTGCCCCACCGCCGACGATGCGGCACCCGGCGCGATCTCGCCGACCGACGCGCTGGTGCGACCGGAAAGCCGAGCCCGGTATCGCCGGCTGCTCTGGCACGGCCTGACCGACGCGGTTCGCGCGGTGCATCCCCACGGCGCGGTCTACACCTTCTGGGACTATCAGGCCGGCGCATGGCAACGCGATTGCGGGCTGCGGATCGACCACGCGCTGCTATCACCCACGCTGGCCGAACGCCTTGTCGCCGCCGCACCCGACCGGCAGGAACGCGCCGAGCCGCAACCGTCTGATCACGTCCCTGTGGTTATCGAACTGCGCTGATTCTCGGCGCAAGTCCTTGGTTACGCCGCGGCGGTGCCGACGCCGAGCCCGACCTGGACCACGGTGGCGCAAACCAGTGCCAATCGCCACGTTGAGCTAAACGCCTCCTGCAATGGCGCGCAACGGCATATTCAAACGTCTGTCGGGTACACGGGATGCCTCAACAGGCGTTATCGGACCGTTCAAATATCCGCGTAGCAGTGCGTCTCCGCCTCCGCGCCCGGATGCGTCACCGCGCCCAGATGCGCCGGCCCCACCAGTTGCGCGTATTTCCAGATCGCACCGCTCTGTAGTCGGTCTTGCGCGGCTGCCAGGCGGCGCGGCGCGCAGCCAGTTCCGCCTCCGACAGCACCACATCGATAGTGCCCTTCCCGGCGTCGATGACGATGCGGTCGCCGTTCCGCAGCAGCGCGATCGGACCGCCAACCGCTGCCTCCGGCCCGACATGGCCAACGCAGAAGCCGCGCGTCGCACCGGAGAAGCGGCCGTCGGTGATCAGCGCCACGTCCTTGCCCTTCTCGCTCTGGCCGTAGATCGCCGCTGTGGTTGACAGCATCTCGCGCATGCCGGGCCCACCTTTCGGGCCCTCGTAGCGGACGACGATGACATCGCCCGGCTTGTAGGCGCGCAATCGCACAGCTTCAAAAGCCTCCTCCTCGGAGTCGAAGCACAGCGCGCTGCCTTCGAAGCGCAACTGATCCCGCTCCATGCCGGCGACCTTCACGATCGCCCCATCCGGCGCCAGGTTGCCGCGCAGCCCGACCACGCCGCCGGTCTGCGAGATCGCCTGCGACACCGGATAGACCACGTCCTGATCGGTCGGGAACACCACGTCCTTCAGGTTCTCCGCCATGGTCTTGCCGGTCACGGTAAGGCAGTCGCCATGCAGCAGCCCGCCGTCCAGCAGCGCCTTCAGAACGACGGGAATGCCGCCGATGCGATGGATGTCGAACGCGACGTATTTGCCGCCCGGCTTCAGGTCGGCGATGTACGGCGTGCGGCGCATGATCTCCACCACGTCGTCCATGGTGAAGCGGATGCCCGCCTCGTGCGCGATCGCCGGCAGATGCAGGCCGGCATTGGTGGAGCCGCCGGTGGCGCCGACGATCACCGCGGCATTCTCCAGCGCCTTGCGGGTGACGATGTCGCGCGGCCGCAGCCCGCTATCCAGCAGCGCCATCACGGCGCGGCCGGATTCCACCGCCCAGCGGTCGCGGTCCTCATACGGCGCCGGCGCGCCGGCCGAACCGGGCAGCGCCAGGCCGATCGCCTCGCTGACCATCGCCATCGTGTTCGCGGTGAACTGCCCGCCGCATGCACCCGCCGATGGGCACGCCACGCATTCCAGCTCGTGCAGTTCCTCGTCCGACATCTTGCCGGCCGAGTGCTGGCCCACCGCCTCGAACACGTCCACCACCGTCACGTCGCGGTCGTGGAACCGGCCGGGCAGGATCGAGCCGCCATACATGAACACGCTGGGGACGTTCAGCCGCACCATCGCCATCATCATGCCCGGCAGCGACTTGTCGCAGCCCGCCAGGCCGACCAGCGCGTCGTAGCAATGTCCGCGCATCGTCAGTTCCACGGAGTCCGCGATCAGATCGCGCGAAACCAGCGAGGACTTCATCCCCTGGTGGCCCATGGCGATGCCGTCGGTCACCGTGATGGTGGTGAATTCGCGGGGCGTGCCGCCGGCCTCGTTGACGCCCTTCTTCACCGACTGCGCCTGGCGCGACAGCGCGATGTTGCAGGGCGCGGCCTCGTTCCAGCAGGTGGCGACGCCGACGAAGGGCTGGTCGATCTCGTCCTCGGTCAGGCCCATGGCGTAGTAGTAGCTGCGATGCGGCGCGCGTCCCGGCCCTACCGTCACGTGGCGGGACGGCATGCGCGACTTGTCCCAGCGCCTGGTCAGCATCGTTCGGATCCTTTCGTGATCAGGCGGCGGTTATAGCGCCGCGAGACGGATCGCCAAACAAGGCACCGGCGCGGGCTGGATGTTTCGACGGCTCAACTTCGTCGCGGGTAAGCCTGAACAGCTTGGGCATCCTGGGTTGGGCGACCTTTCCCAATCCCTCACGATCCAGGCGCCGCCAGTAGCATTCGATTGATTCGTTCCAGCGTGCCGAACGTTGCGCGCCACGCACTCGCAAACGATTCGGCGCCAGTGCCACGCTCCGCCAACACCGCGGCAATCTCGCTCACCGAACGCCTGCCATCCACCAGGTGCAAGATCGCCGGAGCCAGTGCCGGCAACGCCAACGGCACCCGCAGACCATCATACACCAGCGTAATCGTGCCATCCGGCCGCACGCCGGCGGCGATCTCCGCGCCGGACAATTCGCGCGTCACCGGCACCGCATCATTCGCCATGAAATTCGCGCGTTCCGTCTGTTCATCCGCACGCACGCAATACACGATATGCGCGCTGACATTGCCGGCCAGCGCCTCAGCCAGCGCGGCGCGGTCCACCGGATCCAACGCCTCCACCCGCGCGCGCAATCGCGGATCGGGCAGCAGCGGCATCGGGTCATAGCGCGCAGGCTCGACCCAGCATGTCACCGCCAGCCCCTCGCCCGCCAGCAACGCATGCAGGTCGCGCACGGTGAACGCACGGTCGCGCGGATTCAGCAGCAGATCGTACAACCCCGCATCGCCGCCGTTCACATGATCATCGAGGAAACCGTTCCGCCGCAACCAAGCCGTCTCCGGCAGGTGCCGCATCACCCGCTTCGCCACGTCCAGCCGCACCGCCGGTGCCTCGTCCGCCGGAGCCAACATGCGCAGCGCATCCTGCAGCATATACACGCCAGTACGTCCATGCGGCGCGTACACCATCAGCCCCAACCCGCCGCCCGGCGCCAGCACGGACAGCAGTGCGCGCAGTCCCGCCGCCGGGTCGGGCAGATGATGCAGCACGCCGCAGCAGTCGATGTAATCGAACGGCCCCAGCCCCGACCCGGGCAGTTCCAGCAGCGAGCGCTGCTCCCACACGACGTTGGTCAGGCCGCGCGCCGCCGCCCGCGCCTGCGCGATACCAAGCGCCGCAGCCGACCGATCGAGCCAAGTCACCGTGCCCAGCCCGCCCGCCGCGCGCCATCTGCTGCGCCAGCATGATCGTCGCATCGCCAGTGCCACCGCCGGCGATCAGCGCGCGCAATGGCTGCGATACCGACCGGTGCGCGCCGAACACCCAGTAATCCACCTCCCGCAGATGCCCCGGACTGCCGACGATCAGCCGCTTCGTCTCGTCGCGCGGATCGCGCCGAGGATACGGATACGCCTCGTACTGTGCCGCCAGCCTGGCGTCGGTTGCGTCGGTCATCCGGCCGGCATAGACCGCCCGCATGGCTGAAGCCAGATCACGCGGCTATTTCGGCATCGGCGTCGAGGGTGTGTCGAAGTCGGCCAACGTCGGCGCCCTGCTGCGCACCGCGCACGCGTTCGGCGCCGCATTCTGCTTCATCGTCGGCGCCGGCTTCGATGCCCGCGCCGGCCGCCTGGCCGACACGGCCGACACGCCCGACCACGTGCCTCTGTGGCGCTTCCCCGACATCGACGCGCTGCAGCTGCCACAAGGCTGCGTGCTGGTCGGCGTCGAATTGCTGGAAGACCGCGACCGACCTGCCGTCGTTCCGCCATCCGCTGAATGCCGCCTACGTGCTCGGCCCGGAACGTTCCGGTCTGTCGCCCGCAACTCTGGCACAATGCCGCCACGTGGTGCGCATCCCCACCCGCTTCGCGCTCAATCTGGCGGTTGCCGGCGCGCTGGTGCTGTACGACCGGCTGCTGCAGCACGGCCGCTTCGCCGAGCGCCCGGTTGGCAGCCGGGGCGCCGTAGCGGCCGACACTGCCGCCAGTGGTCATGGCGCGCCACGCTTCCGCCGCAACGTGCCCGACTGGGTGAGGTCCTGACGCGCTGGTGGAGAAAATCAGACGCTTGGTACACACGGCGCGGTCCGACTACGGCCTGTCATCAATTAGCTGATCCCGGTCGGTGGAGGCCACCCCGCACCCCCTATTGGTCCGGTGAGTCCCGATCGCCACACTCAGCCTTCATTCGGCGCCGCGCGATGCGTAACGGATTCCGGCACGGCGATTTCTTCGATTGATAGGCGGTCAGCTTGTAGAAGGCTGACCAATGCGGCGGTTCGGACTGCGCGACGACCAATGGGAGCGGATCAAGAACCTGTTGCCCGGGCGCGAAGGCTCGGTCGGAGTGACCGCGGCGGACCATCGTTTGTTCGTCGAGGCCGTGCTCTATCGGTACCGTACGGGAATGCCGTGGCGCGATATACCGGAGCGATTTGGCGATGGGACAAAGGTCCACCTGCGGTTCAGCCGTTGGGCCAAAAGCGGTGTATGGGAGCGAGTGTTTCAGTATCTCGCCGCAGACGCCGACAACGAATACGCGAGGATCGACAGCACAATTGTGCGCGCCCATCAGCATAGCGCCGGCGCCAAAAAAAAGTCGGCGAGGACCAGGCGATCGGGCGCTCGCGCGGCGGACTGAGCACCAAGATCCACGCCCTGGTCGATGCGCTGGTCGATGCGCTGGGCAACGCAATCGGCTTCTTCCTGACCGGCGGCGAGGCTCACGACCTGGTGGGCGCTGACCATCTGCTGCCCATCATGGCAGCTGATACGCTGATCGCCGACAAGGCTTTCGACGCCGATGAACGGGTGCTCGAGCCACTGGTCGCGGCCGGCAAGATCGCCGTGATCCCGCCGCGAGCCAACCGGTCCGTGCCGCGCGACTATGACCGCGAGCTTTATGCGGCGCGCCATCTGATCGAGAACTTCTTCGCCAAGATCAAGCCGTTTCGTGCGATCGCCACCCGCTACGAGAAGACTGCGCGGAACTTTCTGGCTGGCGTCCAACTCGTCGCAAGTGTCGTTTGGCTCAATTGATGACAGGCCCTAGTGTCCTGCCCTGCAAATATTGACTAGGGCCTGTCATCAATTAGCCGATCTTGGTCGGTGGGCGCTACCGCGCACCGTATTCGGCCGGTGAGTCCCGATTGCCACACTTGGGCGTCAATCGGCACCGGGTGATACGTGGCCGATTCCGGCGCGGTGGTTTCTTCGATTCATAGGCGGTCAGCTTGTAGGGGGCTGACCAATGCGGCGGTTCGGACTGCGCGACGATCAATGGGAGCGGATCAAGGGCCTTTTGCCGGGACGCGAAGGCTCGGTTGGGGTGACCGCGGCGGACAATCGGCGGTTCGTAGAGGCGGTGCTGTATCGTTATCGTACCGGGATGCCCTGGCGCGATCTGCCGGAGCGCTTCGGCGACGGGACAAAGGTCCACCTGCGGTTCAGCCGTTGGGCCAAAAGCGGTGTATGGGAGCGAGTGTTTCAGTATCTCGCCGCAGACGCCGACAACGAATACGCGATGATCGACAGCACCATTGTGCGCGCCCATCAGCATAGCGCCGGCGCCCAAAAAAAGCTGGTGAGGACCAGGCGATTGGGCGCTCACGCGGCGGACTGAGCACCAAGATCCACGCCCTGGTCGACGCGCTGGGCAACCCGCTCGGCTTCTGCCTGACCGGCGGCCAGGCACACGACCTTGCGGGAGCTGACCACCTGCTGCCCACGATGGCGGCCGATACGCTGATCGCCGACAAGGCGTTCGACGCCGATACGCGAGTACGTGAGCCGCTGATGGCCTCTGGCAAGACAGCGGTGATCCCGCCGCGAACCAACCGGTCCTCGCCGCGCGACTATGACCGAGAGCTTTATGCGGCGCGCCATCTGATCGAGAACTTCTTCGCCAAGATCAAGCAGTTTCGTGCGATCGCCACCCGCTACGAGAAGACCGCGCGCAACTTCCTGGCCGCCGTGCACCTCGTCGCCAGCGTCGTTTGGCTCAATTGATGACAGGCCAGCTAATATCTGCGTCGTGGTCGATGAGTTGGGAGGATCACTCGGATGGCACGGCCGATCAAGCGACTTGAGGCGGAAGCGGATATCGTGAAGGAGCTTCGCCGTCGGTCACGTTCGACAACCATCGGGGTGCGTGATCGCGAACCTGCCGCGATTATTCTGCTCCGGCTGGACGGTGTGGGTGTTGAAGCGGTCGCCGAGGGATTGAACACGACACCTAAACGGGTGTCGACGTGGTCGAGACGGTTCGAGAGGTTGGGCCTCGCGGGCCTTGACGAGAGGCAGGGACGTGGCCGCAAGTCTTCGATCCCGGCTGACAAGGTAACGCGCGTTGTCACCGAAGCAACCCGCCCGCCGAAGGGCAAGGTCCGCTGGAGTATCCGATCGATGAGCCGTCATGCCGGCATCTCGGCGCGTTCGGTTCAGCGCATCTGGTCGAAGAATGACCTGAAGCCACATCGTTTGAAGACCTTCAAACTGTCGAACGATCCGAAGTTCGAGGCGAAGTTCTGGGATGTGATAGGGCTCTATCTCGATCCACCCGCGAAGGCTCTGGTGCTGTGCTGCGACGAGAAAAGCCAGTGCCAGGCGCTCGAACGCACACAGTTGGGCCTGCCTCTCGCGCCGAAGCGTCCACGTACGATGACACATGATTACACACGGCATGGCACGATCACATTGTTTGCCGCCCTCATCCAGTTGACCGGCAAGCTGATCGCCCGCACCGAAGCGAGCCACACCCATGTTGAATGGCTCCGCTTTCTCAAGCAGATCGATCGTGAGACGCCGCGTGAGCTCGACCTGCATCTGATCGCCGACAACTACGCCACCCACAAGCATCCGAAGGTGCAGGCGTGGCTGGCGAAGCATCCGCGCTTCCACATGCACTTCACGCCGACCTCGTCGTCCTGGCTCCATTTGGTCGAGCGCTTCTTCGCCGATCTGACAGGCGATGTGATCCGCGCCGGCAGTTTTGCTTCGGTCAATGAACTGGTGCGCGACATCAAGCGCTATCTCGCCGAGCGCAACGCCGATCCAAAGCCTTACGTGTGGCGAGCACAGGGCGCCGAGATCCTCGCCAGAATCCAGCGCGCTCGCGCAGCCCTCGAACATGCCGAAGCCGCATGAGTTACTTGTCGGCAATTGAGAGTCAGGACACTAGGGTCGAGAGTGGTCGCCCGTGTATACCAGGGTCTGATTTCATCCACCAGGATCGCCGCCAACGCGCCGCCCCTAGTCCGATGATCCCGATACCCAGGATCGGCAGCGTGGCGGGCTCCGAAACCGCAGTCAAATCGAAGTTACAAGTCATGCAGGCGGCACGGATCCCGACATACAGTGGCTCCGACTTCCACCCCCCAGCCAAGACAGCACAGCTGCCGCCCCGCTTGTCGGCCTCCGCGTCACACCGTATCTCTGCCCGCATGCGCACGATCATCACCCTGCTGCTGCTTGCCCTCGCCACCCCGGCTGTCGCGCAGCCGCTGCACAAGCCGCCCGAAAAGCCGGCCGCCGCCGCCGCCGCCGCCCCGAAAGAGATCGGCAAGTTCGACGACTGGATCGCCGCGACGCATCAGGAAGCCGGCCAGACCGTCTGCTACGCCTTCACCCGCGCGCGGCACTCCGCACCGGCGTTGCCCGGCCGCGGCGACGTGTGCTGACGGTCACCGAGCGCCCGACCGGCCGTGACGCCGTGGCGATCAGGCCGGCTTCGCCTACGCCCCCAGCGCCACGGTGACCGTGCAGGTCGGACCAGACCGGCCTGGACTTCTACACTTCGACAGCGCACGCCTTCGCCCGTGACGGCAAGGCAGCCATCGCCGCCTTTCAGAAGGGCGGCGGGCGCTGGCCCGCTCGCCTGGGCCGCGTGCGGGCGAGGTCGGTCGACACGTTCAGCCTGCACGGCTTCACCGCGGCCTACGCGGCGATCAACAAGGCATGTCCGGCGCCACGGTGATGACTGCCGCCGCTCTCGAGCTGACCGAGGCCGAGCGGATCCGCATCCTCGCCAAGTCGGCGCTGTTCGATCCGCCGCCGGCGCAGCTCGCCGATGGGCGGCGCGACTTGTCGGCCTGTCGCGCGAGGAACTCGCCGACGAGGTCGCGGCGATCGGCGAGGCGCCGTTCCGCGCCAAGCAGCTCTGGCATTGGATCTACCACAGGGCGTGACCGATTTCTCCCGCATGTCGCGCATCGCGCGGCCGTTGCAGCACGAAGCTGGCCGAGCGTTTCGTCATCGGCCGTCCGGAGGCGGCGCTGGTGCAGACCAGCGCGGACGAGACCCGGAAATTCCTGTTCCGCTTCCGTGACGGCCAGGAAGCCGAGACGGTCTACATCCCGGATCCTGACGAGGATCGCGGCGCGGTCTGCATTTCCTCGCAGGTCGGCTGCACGCTGTCGTGCCGCTTCTGCCACACCGGCACGCAGACGCCTGATGCGCAACCTGGGCGCGCCGGAGATCGTCGGCCAGTTCATGGCGGCGCGCGATGCCTACGGCGAATGGCCGAGCCCGCAAAGGCGAGACGCCGCGGCTGCTGTCCACCATCGTGCTGATGGGCATGGGCGAGCCGCTGTACAACTACGCCAACGTCGCCAAAGCGATGAAGATCGTGATGGACAACGAAGGCATCGCGCTGTCGCGCCGGCGCATCACGCTGTCCACCTCCGGCGTCGTGCCGATGATGGATCGCGCGGGCGCGGAACTGGGCGTGAACCTCGCGGTGTCGCTGCATGCGGTGCGCGATGATTTGCGCGACGAGTTGGTGCCGCTGAACCGCAAATATCCGATCGCCGAATTGATCGCGGCGTGCCGGCGTTACCCCGGCGCGTCGAACGCCCGGCGCATCACGTTCGAATACGTCATGCTGAAGGGCGTGAACGACAGCGAGGCGGATGCGCGCGAACTGGTGCGGCTGATCGCCGGGATGCCGGCCAAGGTGAACCTGATCCCGTTCAATCCCTGGCCCGGCAGCCCGTTCGAGACCAGCAGCAACGGCGCGATCGATCGGTTCGCGCAGATCGTCATGGATGCGGGGTTTGCCTCGCCGGTGCGCACGCCGCGCGGGCGGGATATTCTGGCCGCGTGCGGGCAGTTGCGGACCGAAAGTGTCAGCCGGCGAGCCGGCGCATAGGCTATCGGGGATCCACTGGGGCGCAGGTACATCACCACCCTCGCGAAGGCGAGAATCCACGAATTGCGAGGGAACCGCGACCTTCGTTTCCTCTATGCTCTCACCCATTCATCCGGCGAAGGAACCGCACGACCCGCTCCGGCGCACCACCATTGAAGAACCCCTCCACCGCAGCGCGATGCACCACCTCGCCCGCCTCCATGAAAACCACCTCGTCCGCCGCGCGCCGCGCAAAGCCCAGTTCGTGCGTGACCACGATGCTGGTCATGCCTTCATCGGCCAGCTCCTGCATCACGCTCAGCACCTCACCCACGGTCTCGGGATCCAGCGCGCTGGTCGGCTCGTCGTACAGCATGAGCGCCGGCTCCATCGCCAGCGCACGAGCAATGGCGACACGTTGCTGCTGCCCGCCGGACAGTTCATCGGGGAAGGCGGAAAACTTGTCCGGCAGGTGCACCTTGCGCAGCAGGTGATGCGCCAATTCACGCGCCTGCTTCACCGGCATCCGCTTCACGCGGATCGGCCCGAACGCGACATTGTCGGTGGCGGACAGATGCGGGAACAGCTCGAAGTTCTGGAACACCATGCCCATGCGCCGGCGCAACGCAGCGGCCTGCCTGCGCGGCAGTGCCGCTATCTCCTGACCTTCGAACTCGATGCTGCCCGAGGCGATCGGCTCGAGCAGATTCAAACAGCGCAGCATAGTCGATTTGCCCGACCCCGACGGCCCAAGCACCACCAGACACGCGCCACGCGTCACCGACAGATTGACGCCCTTCAACACCTCCAGCGCGCCAAAGCGCTTCCAGACAGCAACCGCATTCAGCAGCGCGCTCATCGGATGATCTGCATCGCAGGCTCGTCGGCGACTGCCACGCGCCGCGCACCGCGGCGACGGCGCAACCTGCGTTCGATCACCGACTGGATCGCCATGAACACCGTGGTCAGTGCGAGGTAATAGATGCCGGCAGCGGTCAGCGTCTCGATGTAGCGGAAGTTGCCGGATGCCGTTTCATCGGCTGTCAGCAGCAGCTCCTTCACACCGATCACCGAGACCAGCGCTGACAGTTTCAGCATGCCAATGAACTGGTTGCCGATCGGCGGGATGACGATGCGCAATGCCTGCGGCAGCACGACCCAGCGCATCACCCCGGCTTCCTCCAAGCCGAGTGCGCGCGCGGCGAGGCGCTGACCCGGCCCGACGGCGCGAATGCCGGAGCGCATGATCTCCGCCATGTAGGCGCCTTCGTTCAGCCCCAGCGCCAGCACCGCGCAGGCAAATCCCGGCATCACGATGCCGAATGCCGGCAGCACGTTGAACGCGAACACCAGTTGCAGCAGCACCGGCGTGCCGCGGAACAGCCACAGGTAAAACACCACCAGCGCACGCACGGCGCGGAGCGGCACTTCCTGTCCGATCGCCAGCAGCAAACCAACCGCCATGCCGGCCGCCAGCGAGGCGATGCTAAGCGAGAACGTGGTGACCGCGCCGTGAAAGAAGTCCGCACTGATCAAGTACTGCGCCAGCAACCGCGGCTGGAACAGCGACACGGAACGCGTCTCCCCGCGCTCAGAAAGCAGAGCTGGCGGGCGGCAGATTCCACTTCTTGATCAGCGCCGCATAGCTGCCATCCGCGACGATCGCCTGCTCTGCCTTTTCCAGCGCCGACTTCAGGTTGGGCGTGTCCTTGCGCAAGGCGATGCCGACCTTGGTGTCGGTATCGAATGGCGCGCCGCCGGTGCCGTAGGCGTCGGGTGTCTCATGCATCAACGCCGCAACCGTTGCGGTGGAAACGATGATCGCATCGGCACGACCTTGCGTCAGCGCCAGCGCACAGTTGGTCGTGCCGGGCAGCGACAGCAGGTTGATCTCCGGCTTGCCCGCGGCCTTGCAGTCGGCGCTGACCTGCTTGGCGGTGGCCTCGAACAGCGTGCCGACAGGTGCCGCGACATTCAGCCCGCACAGCGTTGGCTTGCCGTCGATGTGCTTTGGATTGCCGGCGCGCACGACGATCTGGTTGCCGATGAGCAGGTAGGGGATCATGTCGGCGACCTCCAAACGCTGCGGGTTGATGTACATCCCGCTGACGATGATATCGATCCGCTTGCCCAGCAGTGCAGGGATCAGGCCCTTGAATTCGATCGGCGTGATGGCTGGCTGTACACCCATTTTTTTGGCGAGCGTGTTGACCAGATCGACGTCGAAGCCAGTGGGCTGACCGTTCTCCTCGAACTCGAACGGCGGGAAGGTGACGGAGACACCCCAGGTCAACTTGCCCGCTTCGACGAGCTCGGGGGTTTGGGCGAAGGCGAGGACTGGGAATAGCGCGAGGGCAAAGGTGAAAACGAAGCGCGGCATGATGGTCTCCCCGGTTTGTTACCAGTTTGCCAGCAATTTGCGGGGCGTGACAGGGTGGGCGACGATCCCGCGCGGGATGCGCGACCGAACCAAACGTGGTGGCTTGTCGTGGCGAGGACGCAAGCAGTACAACGTGGAAAGAGCGGATTGATCCGAGGCGGCTGCGCTGCTGGCTACAGGACGACACAGAGGAGGGTGATCACCTGCCTCCGAAGGAGCCTCGACGGCACCGGGCGGGGAAAGTTGGCCAGCGGCGCTCATCTTCCATCCACGCCATGACGAAAGATCATGGGGGATTATCGTGGAAGAATGCTCGCATGATGGCAGCCTCGCCCACGTCTATCCCGGCTCAGCGCGACGACCCTGGTGGCGTAGCTGTTTCGATGCGCCTGGAAAGACCGTCAATACGATTGACCAGGTCGTCGATCCGCCTGTCGTCGACGCCCGTTGTAGATCCTGACGGTGAGCGCGATCCATTGAATTCAACGCCCAATGCCACAACGATCGCCGCCACGGCCAGGCCGGTCGCGATGAATTGTGTATAAGCGTTGGACTTGCCGCCTGAGTTGGAAATACTGCCGCGCATATCCAATTCGATCCGCGCGACATTGGCCTGTAAAGTTTCAAAGCGGGTCTGTGCCTCCGCACGAGGCATCAGCTGGGCAGCCTGGTCGGACAGCGTCGAGCGGAACTCGTTGACAGACGCGAAGCGACGTTCTGTGGCATCTTCGGCCTTGGTGACGGCCTCTTTCGCCGCCTGTAATGCGTCGGCGACCGCTTCCTTGGACAACTGGAACCGCTGCTCGATGGCCTGCAATTCGTGCGCCTTGAGATCGCGCAGGTCAGTGATCTTGGTTTCGAAATACGAATTATCGGCCGCCCGTATGTCGCGTAATGAATTCAGCGCTGTATCGAGCGACTTCGACTGCGTTTCAAAGCCGGCGCTGATTAGTTCCTTGGATAATTGGAAACGGTGCTCAACATTGATGAGGTCGTGCGTCTTGAGACTTTTCAGATCCTCCAGTTTCCTATCGAAATGGGCACCGTCTGCGTTGCGCGCGACTTCTTGCGCTTCGAACCTTTGCTGGCTCCGCAAGTTCGTTTCCGCCATACTTTGTTCTATTGATTTCAATTTCTCAAGGAATAGATGATCTATTGTAACGGTCATCCAACCGTTGTCTTTATCTATTTCGGCAACCATGTCTGTTCAATCCCGATTAAAACACCGACCTATCTGGGCCGGCACAAAAGGGCCCGGCAAGCCAGAACGGCAGTGAAGAAAGAGTACGGTCATCACAAGGCGGACAAGCGGACTGCGTTGGTGACCCACGGATAACCGGGACGTGGTCCCTGATATCTATCGTGCAGCCGCATCAACGGAACCGAAACGACATTGCGTCCCGCAGCATGATCCACCTGCAGCATGATCATGGATCGTTCGTTGGACCAGCCCGTCGTCCGCCCTTGTAGTTCTTATTTCGTTCTAGTAGGCTCAAAAATTCGCGTCAACGATTTTTCAAACTGCCGGCATCGCCCCCGCCAGCCGTCCACCCACCCGCACCGGTTCGATGCGCTTCGCCAGACCCGTCGCATCGTCGGTCTCGACGAACACGCCGCACACCGTCGCCTCGCCCTCCGCCGGAGCCAGCCGCTCGCCCGGCATCTTGCGCCAGAACCGCGTCACGGCACCCTCCTTCGCCATGCCGATCACGCTGTCATAGTCGCCTGACATGCCAGCATCCGATTGGAACGCGGTGCCGCGGGGCAGCACCTGGTGGTCCGCCGATGGACAATGCGTATGGGTGCCGACGACCAGCGACACCTGGCCATCGAACGAATGCGCGAACGCCATTTTCTCGCTGGTGGCCTCGGCGTGGAAATCCACCACGATCGCCGCCACCGTGCCGCCCAACCGGTGCTTCGCCAATTCCTGGGCCGTGCCGCGGAACGGACAATCCAGCGCGTCCATGTACAGCCGGCCCATCGCCTGCATCACCAGCGCCCGCCGTCCGCCAGGCACCTCCACCACGATCGATCCGCCCCCCGGCGTACCGGGCGGGAAATTCAGCGGCCGCAGCAGCCGCGGGTGCTCAGCGATGAACGGGATGATCTCCTTGCGGTCCCACGCGTGATTGCCAAGCGTGATCACGTCCGCCCCCGCCGCGAACAGCGCCGTCGCCATGTCGGGAGCCAGACCAAAACCGTGCGATGCGTTCTCCGCATTCACCACCGCAAGATCGATGCGCAACGCCTCGCGCAACTTCGGCAGCGACGCTGCCACCGCCTCGCGGCCGGTGCGCCCGACCACGTCGCCCACGAACAGAATCCGCATCCGTCAATCCTTGCAGAAGATCACGCCGCGCTCCGTCGCGACGGCGTCCAGCCTCGCGTCGTAAGGACCGGCGGGCACTTCGTCCAGTTCCTGACGCGGCGTAGGCCACGCCTAGCCGCACTCGTCCCGGCAATCCCGCCAGCGTGCGATCGTAATATCCGGCGCCATAGCCCACCCGGTAACCCCGCCGATCGAACGCCAGCAGCGGCACCAGCAGGAAATCCGGCGCACGCACCTCGCCGACCGGCCGCATCGTGCCGAAGCGTTCGGCAACCATCACGTCACCTGGGTGCCAAAGCCGAAAGATCAATGGATTGCCGCGCTTGGGTGTTTCCGGCAGCACGATCGGATGGCCCCGCTCGTGCAGCGCATGCAGCAGCGGGCGGATATCGATCTCCTGCCCCATCGGCCAGAATCCCGACACCACTGCGCCAGCCGGCGGCGGCATCTCGCGCAGCACGTGCTCGCCCAGCGCCGCTCCGACCGCCGGGTCCCACGCCGCGCGCGCCGCCAGAGCGCGTTCCCGGACGGCGCGCTTGGCTTCGATCCAGATCGCCGGAATGAGTGCGGAGCCGCCATGGCCGTTGGCGTGTCATCCTCCCAGAGCCTGCTTGTGCAGGTGGGCACCAGATACCGAGACCAAGATCCCGACAGAGCCAGTTCCCGAGGGAGTTGCTTACTGGCCCAGGGGATGTATTACCTGACGCACCCGGCAGCCCCGCTTTCACAACTTAGGGATGCTCCAGGTCCAGGGCAATCTCCTCGGCGCGTTTTGCCAGCTTGCCGAGCCGCCGGCCGAGCTTCGGGTCCGCGGGTGCAGCGGATGGCTGGTCCTGCGGCCCACCCGCCCGCGCCGCCTTCAGCGCCTGATCCATCTCGTACAGATCGTCCGCCATCAGCAGCGACGCCATCACCAGCATGCGCGATTCGCCGCTGGGGCCCGCCACCGCCCTGACGCTTTCGATCCGCCGTTCGACCTCGCCGGCCATCGCCTGCAGATGCTGCTCCTCGCCGTCCTGGCAGCCGACGGTGTATGCGTAGCCATTGATGCGAACGGTAACCTGCGCCATCGAGTGATCCTTGCCTCCGGGTTCAATCGGCCTCGCTGCCGAGCGCTGTCCGTAAACGATCGATCAATCCGTCGATTCGCGCAGCAATTTCTTCGGTATCCCGGCGCGCGGGCGCTGAGCCGATGCCATCGCTCGCGCGACTCGCCGCCTGCGCGATCCGTTCCAGCGCTGCCTCCAGCCGGTCCGCCGCCGCTTCCGGGTCTTCGGTGTCGCTCGCCATCGCCGCCCCCTGGCCTTCAATGCCGGCTGAACTGAAAGCGGGCAATCGCTTGAACGTCAAGCAGATATCGATGATCGGTGACCAGTGACCGTTGATCGGTATCCGGCGGTCGTCATCCACGGTCTGGTGGACGCGCGTGCCGTGCTCGGCATGCGGCTGTCCGGTGACACTGCTGTCCGCGCCCGGCGCGGCGCTGTTTGCCGGATGCGGCTGGTGGCGCGCGGTGATCGACCGCGCACGCAGCGAATACCCCGGCGTTCCGATTGACGACATCCTCGATTGCGCCGATGCATCCGGGCCTGGCACTCGGCGCGCTGCGGATCGGCCAGCGTCGGATCGTGCTAGCCCCTGACCGCGCCCGGCTGGCCATCGGTCGCCGCGATCGCCGCATCACTTGGCGGCGAGGTGTTAACTGGCGCGTCCACCAGCGCTCGATATGGCTGAGCGCGCCGCATCCGCCGGCTACACGATTGGTTGCAGGTGCGAACCACCCCGGGTGACAGCGGCGACGCCCTGGGCTAGTACCCGAGGTAACCCGTGACCCTCAGCAAGAAGGACCGTCCTCATGCGCATCACCCAGAAAGTGAAGAAGATCCTGGACTGGTACGAGGGCGATCCGCCCGGCGTGAAGGCCAACCTCGCCCGCATCCTGTCCACCGGCAAACTCGGCGGCACCGGCAAAGTGGTGATCCTGCCGGTCGATCAGGGCTTCGAGCACGGCCCCGCCCGCAGCTTCGCGCCGAACCCGCCGGCGTATGATCCGCACTACCACTACCAACTCGCGATCGAGGCCGGACTGAACGCCTACGCCGCGCCGCTCGGCATGCTCGCCGCCGGCGCCGACACGTTTGCCGGCGCGATCCCCACCATCCTGAAATGCAACAGTTCCAATAGCCTGGCCACCAACAAGGACCAGGCGGTCACCGCCGGCGTGAAGGACGCGCTACGCCTGGGCTGCGCCGCGATCGGCTTCACCATCTATCCCGGCAGCGAGTTCGCCTTCGCCCAGATGGAGGAACTGCGCGAACTCACCGCCGAAGCGAAGGCGAGCGGCCTGGCCGTCGTGGTGTGGAGCTATCCGCGCGGTGGCAATCTCGATCGCGCCGCCGAGACCGCGCTCGATATCTGCGCCTATGCGACACAGATGGCGGCGCTGATGGGCGCCAACATCATCAAGGTGAAGCCACCGACCGCGGTGATCAGCCTGGAAGCGGCGAAGAAGAGCTACGAAAAGATCGACGGTTCCACACTCGCCAAGCGCGTCGAGCACATCATGCAGTGCGCATTCAACGGCAAGCGCGTCGTGGTGTTCTCCGGCGGCGAGGCGAAGGACCTCGACGGCGTGTTCGAGGAAGTGCGCGGCGTCCGTGACGGCGGCGCCAACGGCAGCATCATCGGGCGCAACACCTTCCAGCGGCCGAAGGAAGACGCGCTGGAAATGCTGAACAAGATCATCGACATCTATCTCGGCAAGGCCTGATGAATGGCAGCGATGGGCGGTGGTCAAGACGGCTGCCGCCTCTACCTGATCACGCCGCCGCAGCTCGATCCCGTGCCGTTCGCCGAGCTAGCTTGCAGCGGCACTGGATGCCGGCGATGTCGCCGCGGTGCAGCTTCGGTTGAAGGACGTGGACGACGATGCCTGGCGCCGCGCGATCGACGCACTGCTTCCGGTGACGCAATCGCGCGGCGTCGCGTTCCTGCTGAACGATCGCGCCGATCTGGTGCGCGAGACCGGTAGCGACGGCGCACATGTCGGGCAGGAGGATTTCCCCGCGCGAGAGGCACGGAAACTGATGGGACCCGATGCGACTCTCGGCGTCACCTGCAAGGGCAGCCGCGATCTAGCGATGGCCGCGGGCGAGGACGGAGCAGATTACGTCGCGTTCGGCGCGTTCTTTCCCTCCGGCACCAAGGATGTTTCCCGGTTCATCGATCCCGAAATCCTGCAATGGTGGTCGGAACTGATGGAACTGCCATGCTGCGCGATCGGCGGTATTACCGCGGCAAACTGTGCACCATTGGTGCAGGCTGGCGCGGATTTCCTCGCGGTGGTGGGTACGATCTGGAGCCACCCGGATGGTCCGACCGCCGGCGTGCGCGCGCTGAACGCCGCAATCGCGGAGGCACGCTGACCGATGGCCAAACTCAGCGTCAACCTCAACAAGATCGCGTTGTTGCGCAATTCGCGCCATACCGGCGTGCCCGACCTGCGCGCCTTCGCCCGCATCGCGATCGAGGCTGGAGCGCGCGGCATCACCATCCATCCGCGTCCGGACGAACGGCATATTCGCCGCTCCGATGTGCCGATGCTGGCCGAGACGATCGCAACATGCCGCCCATCCGTGGAGCTGAACATCGAGGGCTATCCGGACGATCGCCTGCTGGAGATCGCGTCGGATGTGCGCCCTGAACAATGCACCCTGGTGCCTGACGCGCCGGACGCCTTTACCTCCGAGGAAGGCTGGAAGCTCGGTCCCGAACAGATGTCGCTGGTGCGGCCGGCAATTGCGAATCTGAAGGCGATGGGTGCGCGCGTTATCCTGTTCATCGATCCGGATCCTGCGGTGCTTGACCGGATCGTCGCGAGCGGCGCCGATGGCGTCGAAATCTACACCGGCTCCTATGCCGCGGCGTTCCGCACCGGCGTCTATGACACCTGGCTAGATGCCTGCACGACGACGGCACGCGCCGCGGCGGGTCGCGGCCTGGTGGTAAATGCGGGGCACGATCTGAACCTGCATAATCTGCCGCCGCTGACGGCGCGCGTCGCGAGCCTCGCCGAAGCATCGATCGGCCATGAACTGACCGCCGACGCTCTGGTCATGGGTTTCGCCGCCGCGGTCAGCGCGTATGCGCAGGCGCTCGCCGCTACGCCATGATCGACGCCATTCTCGCCGCGCACGCCGACCCCGATCAGCCGGCCGCGACATTCCGCGCGATCGATGCCGCGCTTGGCAAGGAACCGGGGCATATCCTGTTCACCGTCCTGGTGCATCATCCAGCGCTGCGCCAGTCCGAGCGCTTCTACAGCAACAAGCCCGATGCTTATCCAATTGGTGGCCGCAAGCCGGTGACCAACTCAGTCTGGATGCAGCGCGTCATCCGCGGCGGCGATCCGTACATCGGCCGCACGCGCCACGACATCGAGCAGAACTTTTTCGATCACGCGCTGATCGCCTCGCTCGGGTGCGAAAGCATCCTGAACATGCCGGTACGCTGGCGCGGCCAGACGATAGGAACGCTCAACCTGTGCCATCGTGCCGGCTTCTACGACGAACGACACCTGCCGCACGTGCAACTTGTGGCGCAACTCGCATTGCCGGCGCTGCTGCTGATCGCGCGGACCTGACGCGGCGGCACACTCAGCCGCAGGCGTTGCCGCGCAAGGTGAATGACTTCACCGTCCCATCCGCAACCTGGAACGTCGTCTCGCAGCGCAATTCGATCACCTGAGTCGGCAAACCGCCGCCGTCCCATCCAGGGTAGAGCCCCCATCCTGGGAACAACGGATTATACGACGAAAGGCCCGGGACCACGTCCACGCGATGCTCGACGTACGCAAGATACTTCACGCCGCCCGTTTCATAGGTACGGTTGGGAACTCCCATCTGCTGCACCAGCACCGGCTCGGGTTGCCCAACGAATTGGCTGAGCCGTGCCTGCCGCACGGCCAATTGGTCGACGCACCCTGCCAGCAGCCCGATCGCCAGAAATAGCACGGCACGACGCATCGAACGCTCTCCGAAGCTCCAGCCAGGCTTATTTGGTATCTTACTGATGATTGACCAATGAGCACTGACCGCGGGAAGGTTGCCAAAGCACCTGGTCGATGCGATCGGCACCCGCGGCAATCATTGCCAGCCGGTCAAAGCCTAGAGCGATGCCAGCGGATGGCGGCATGCCGTGTGCGAGCGCCGCGAGGAAATCTTCGTCGAGCGGCCAGTCAGGACCGCCATACAACGCATGGCGCCGAGCCCGATCCGCCTCGAAACGCGCACGCTGCTCCGCTGCATCGGTCAACTCGACGAAGGCATTGGCAAGTTCGATGCCGCAGACGAACAGCTCGAACCGCTCCGCGACACGGGGGTCTGCCGGATCACGGCGCGCCAAAGCGGCCTGGGCGGCCGGCCAGTGGGTCAGGAACGTCGGATGTGCCCGGCCAATGCGCGGCTCGATGCGCTCCAGCAGCAGCCGAAAGAACAAGTCCTCCCATGTTTCGCCCTCGCGCAGACGTGTCCGGGCGGCGACGGCCAACGCGGCTGCATCGCCGGCGGTGGCCAACACATCGGCGCCGACGTGGCGCGCAAAGGCTTCGGCCACAGTGATCCGTTCGATGTGTGAGAGGTCGGTGGTGACACCACGGCAGGACACCGCCGTTGGCAGTACGGCACGCAGATACGCGGTGGTGTCCTCGATCAGCCAGTCCATGTCGGCACCTGGCTGATACCATTCCAGCATGGTGAACTCGGTTGAATGTAGATCGCTGCCCTCGCCGTTCCGCCATACCCGGGCGAGCTGGAAGATCGGCCCGAGCCCCCGCCACCAACAACTTCTTCATCGCGAACTCGGGGCTGGTGTGCAGCCAGAGTGGCTCGCTGCCCCGTCCGTCCGCTCATGAATCGGTGTGGAAGGCGCGCAGATGCACCTCCTCGCCGGGCGTCGGCACTGCGTAGAGGGTTTCGACCTCCGTGTAGCCGCGTGCTGTGAAGAAGCCGCGTGTCGCCTGGGTCAACAGCGTCCGACGACGCAAGATGGGCAGGCGCGCGGCAAGTTCGTCGGGGTGCCAGGGGGGCGTGCCATGCGGTGATGTTACTCCTTAATTGACGCGTGTCAGGGCTGCGGACCCCTCCCCGCGCCGCCCATGCCGCTTTGTGGCATCGATGGCCGCAACCACCCGGTATTTGACCCAGCCCGGGGGATGCGAACGGACCGCGATCTTCGTGCCCTGACACTTGGACGCCTTGACTCTTTCGGGCAGCGCACCAGATAGAACGAATGAAGAACTTAGGTCCTCGATGACTTTACTTTGCCGCCTGCGCCAGCACGTCTCCAAGACACTGTCGCAGCGTGGCTGTGCGATCTTGGCGCGGATCCGACAACCGGCGAAGCATGAATGCGACGGCGGCCCGGGCGGATCGCGCGCTCAAGCAGACTGCGATGGCGCGAACGTGACCGTTGACGGGGTCGCGCCGCCGGATAGCCACAATTGAACCACGGTGCAACCTCGGTTGCCGCCAAGCTGGACATCAGGAACCACGAAAGGAAATTGAAATGGGCCTGCTGCTTCTCATTCTCGTAATATTCCTCTTGTTCGGTGGTGGCGGTTATTACGGCTACCGCTCGGGTTATTACGGCGGCGCACATTATGGCGGCGGTCTGGGCTTGATCGTCCTGATCCTCGTTCTGTTCCTGCTGTTCGGCGGATTCCACCACCCCTATTACTGATAGTCGTCCCTATTAACCGGTAGCCACGTCGGGCGGCAGGGATTAAGCCCTGCCGCCATGCCCGTTCAATCGCTCATCGGTCGGCGATCACTGCGCGACGCCGATGCTCTTATTGCCGCGGGCCTGGTCCTGCCCGAGGCGCGCGGCGCCGTGTTGGCCGTGGAACAACGTTATGCCGTCGCGATCTCCCCCGCGATGCGCAGCGCTGATCCAGCGGCCTGACGACGCGATCGGACGCCAGTTCATCCCTGATCCTGCCGAACTCATCACCGCACCGCACGAAGCGCCGATCCGATCGCGGATGACGCGCTGTCGCCGATCAAGGGCGTGGTGTACCGCTATCCCGACCGCGCGCTGCTCAAGCCACTGCTGATCTGTCCGGTTTATTGCCGCTTCTGCTTCCGTCGCGAGCATGTCGGCCCGGATGGCGGCCTGCTGACGCGATGCCGAATTGCAGGCGGCATACAATTGGTTCGCCGACCACGCCCGCGATCCGCGAGGTGATCCTGACCGGCGGCGATCCGCTGATGCTGTCACCGCGCCGGCTCGCATCGATCGTCGGCGCGCTGTCGGCAATCCCGCATATCGAGATACTGCGCATCCACACACGCGTGCCGACCACCGATCCGGCGCGCATCACCGATGCGCTCGCCGCCGCGCTCGCCACGGACAAGGCGATGTGGCTGGTGCTGCACGCCAACCACGCGCGCGAATTCACCGCCGATGCGCACGCCGCGATCCGCCGCATCCAGGCCCAGGCGATTCCGGTGCTGGGCCAGTCCGTGCTGCTGCACGGCGTCAATGACAGTGCCGCGGCGCTGGAGGCACTGTTCCGCGCCATGATGGCCGCGCGGGTGAAGCCATACTACCTGCACCAGCTCGATGCTGCGCCAGGCACTGCGCGCTTCCATGTGCCGATCGAGGAAGGCCGCCGGCTGCTTGCGCAATTGCGCGGCCGCGTCACCGGCCTTGCGTGGCCGACCTACGTGCTGGATATTCCGGGCGGCCACGGTAAGGTGCCGATCGGCCCTGACTATCTGGAACCGGACGACCACGTGCGCGATCCCGGCGGGACGCTGCACCCGATATCTGCTCGGTGACGGCGTCGCAGGCGTGTCCTCGCCGGCACCAAAATCTACGTCGCGTAGATTTCGCTCAGGTGCAGCCCGATGCCGATCTTCGGCAGCCGCACCACGTCACGCTCGGTAAGAGCACGTGCGATCCAATCAGCATCTATCGCGGAAAAACCGTCGCGGCAATGCCGTCCTGTTCGAGAACGACGTAATGCTGGATTAACTCAATCACCTGATATTCGCGCAATCCCTCGATCCGATCCGTGCGCAACGTGCCGGGGCTGATTGCATCAAACACGACCACCGGTTCCGGGACAACTGTGTCCCCCGGGGAGACGAGGTGCAGTTCACGTGTGCGTCCAGCTACCGGATGCGGCCCTGGACCTCGATCTTGTTAGTTGGACCTCAGAGCCGGCACGAATTGCCTTCGAGGCGAAGCTGCAGAAGCTTCGAAGCCTGTAACAAATGGCCTCATGCCCGAGCGTCCCGCCCGTCATGCGGACCGGTTGGAATCCGTCGAACTCGTAGCGCAGTGCCTACATCTCTTCCCACACCAGGAACTCAGCCAAGCCATCGGCCGTTGCAGCAATGCGCTCATGGGACCACCTTAGCACGGCCGCACTTCTGACCGCGACCGTGGCACCAGCTTGCCCCACCCGCCGGCCCGGTCTAGAAGCCGGCACCCCCAAACCAACCGACACAGGCTCTTTTACAATGAAACAGCAGGCGAACCTGATCCGTGCCGGACAGGTGATCGAGCACGATGGCCGTCGCTGGACCGTGCTGAAGCAGCAGATCATCACCCCCGGCAAGGGCGGCGCATTCATCCAGGTGGAAATGCGCGACCTCAAATCCGGCAACAAGACCAACGAGCGCTGGCGCACCGCCGATACCGTCGAGCGGCTGATGACCGAGGAGAAGGAGTACAACTACTCCTACACCGACGGCACCAACATGGTGCTGATGGACCCGGAGACCTACGAGGAGGCTCATGTCCCACTGGAACTGCTGGGCGACATGGCGCCGTTCCTGCAAGACAACATGCGCGTGACGATCGACCTGGTGGAAGGCGACCCGGTGGGCATCCATCTGCCGCCCACCGTCGTGCTCGAAGTGGTCGAGGCCGATCCGGTGGTGAAGGGCCAGACCGCCTCTTCCTCCTACAAGCCGGCGCGGCTGTCCAACGGCGTGAAGACCTCGGTGCCGCCATTCATCGAGACCGGCGAGAAGATCGTCGTGAAGACCGAGGACGCCAGCTACGTGGAGCGCGCCAAGGGCTGACGGGCCCGAGCCAGATGGCGCTCCGCCTCTCCCCGCATCTGACCGTCATGGCGAACGCCGCTCAGAAGGCGTCGAAGCGGCTGCTGCGCGACTTCAATGAGGTCGAGCAGCTGCAGGTCTCGGTGAAGGGGCCGTCCGACTTCGTCTCGCAGGCCGATATCCGCGCCGAACAGACCCTGCGCGAGGAATTGAACAAGGCACGCCCGGGCTACGCTTTCCTGATGGAGGAGTCGGGCGCGTCCGGCTCGCAGCAACTGGGCATGGCGCTGGGTGGTCGATCCACTCGACGGCACCACCAACTTCCTGCACGGCATTCCGCACTGGGCGATCAGCATCGGGCTGGAACGCCGCCTGCCGGACGGCGACAGCGAGGTGGCGGCGGGCCTGATCTATGCGCCCGCGGTGGACGAGTTGTTCTGGGCGGAAAAGGGCGGCGGCGCATTCGTCAACGAACGGCGGCTGCGCGTGTCGGCGCGGCGCGAACTGAAGGACGCCGTATTCGCCACCGGCATTCCGTTCGCCGCGGTCGCCGCCCATCGCCGGCTGGCATTCGCGCGCACGCTCGGGCAGCTGATGCCGCAGGTTGCCGGCATCCGCCGGTTCGGCGCGGCGGCGCTCGATCTGGCCTGGGTCGCCGCCGGCCGCTACGACGGATTTTGGGAGCTGGGGCTGAAGCGCTGGGACATGGCGGCCGGCATGCTGCTGGTGCGCGAGGCGGGCGGGCTTCGCCACCGATCCGGCCGGCAAGGACCCGCGCGAGACCGGCGACGTCGTCGCCGCCAACCCACATCTGCACCCCGCACTGAGCGAGGCCGTGATGCAAGGCGTCGCACGAAGTCACCATGTGGACGATACGATGACGGCTTGCGTTCACTGTCATCCCACGTCTGTCCCCGGTATCCTGACGCGCATGCGACAAGTCTGCATCCTGCTCACCGGTCTGCTCTGCGCGGCCGCGCCCGCGCTGGCGCAGGTGACCGTCGATCTGCATGCGCTTGATGCCCTGCCGGCAGCCAAACCCGCGCACCGGAGAGCGCGCACTCGCAACTCGGCCGCCGCCGAAGCCGGACACCCAAGCGCGTTGCCGTCGCGCCGGCAGACGCAAGCCATCGCCTGCACGGGCCAGCCGCGGCCGCCACGTCCGCGCCGAGTCCGCGACCTCGACGACGACCCGGCCGCGCACCGGCAGCGAACCGGCGCCGAACACGTGCCGCGACGCCTGCCCCGCCGGCGGCAACCCTGCCCACCGGCGCCGCCGGCCAGCGTCGCGCTCGCGCCGATCGCACCGCCGCCCCAGCCCGCCCAGGCCGCGCCGCCGCCGCCGCCGCCGATCTCCGATACGCGCCACCAGCGCGGCGAGCCGCGACCGGCGGCGGCCTGCGCGTGACATTCGGTGACGGCGAGGCCGATCTGAGCCCGGCGAGCGCCGTCGGCCATCCATGACCTCGTCCAGGCCGCACCGTCCGGCGACGGCACCAGCTTCAACGTCGTGGCCTACGCCGCCGGCACGCCGGAGGACCCATCGACCGCGCGGCGGCTTTCGCTGGCGCGTGCGTTGGCGGTGCGCAGCGCGCTGATCGCCGATGGCGTCAGTTCGACCCGCATCTACGTTCGCGCGCTCGGCGCGCAACCGCCGGTGACACGACGCCCGACCGGGTGGACGTGGCGTGCTGGGTGGCAACGCGCCCGCGAGCACCGGCCAGTGCCCCGGCCGACTCGACGCCGGCGCCAGCCGATACCAAGAGCCAACAACAGTGACCCGTCCGAACACCTACCTGATCCGGATGGCGGTGTTCCTTGCTGGCGGTGCTGGTCGTCGCCGCCCTGCTGTCGCCCGTGCTGCTCACCGCCTTCGGCAACAACCCGGTGCTCAACAGCCTGATCCTGCTGGTCCTGCTGATCGGCATCGGCTGGAACCTGCGTCAGGTGATGCGGCTGTCGCCCGAGGTCACCTGGCTGGAGACCTACCAGACGGCGCGCCCGCGGCTCGCCTCGCTGCCCTCGCCGAAGCTGCTGGCGCCGATGGCCAGCATGCTGGCCGCACGCGAGGCGCACAGCCGCACCGACCAGGCGCGCTTCACGCTGTCGGCCAGCGCGATGCGCAGCCTGCTCGACGGCATCGCCTCGCGCCTGGACGAAAGCCGCGAACTGTCGCGCTACATGACCGGCCTGCTGATCTTCCTCGGCCTGCTCGGCACGTTCTGGGGCCTGCTGAAGACGGTCGGCGCGGTGTCCGACGTGATCGGCTCGATGTCGGTCGGCTCGGGCGATCTCAACGCGATGTTCGAGCAGCTCAAGTCCGGCCTGGCGCGGCCGCTCGCCGGCATGGGCACGGCGTTCTCCGCCTCGATGTTCGGCCTGTCCGGCGCGCTGGTGCTGGGCTTCCTCGATCTGACCGCGGGCCAGGCGCAGAACCGCTTCTTCAACGAGCTGGAGGAATGGCTGGCCGGCCTGACCCGGCTGTCGTCGGGCGTGCTGGCCGAGGGCGAAGGCTCGGTGCCGGTCTATGTCCAGGCGCTGCTGGAGCAGACCGCCGAGAACATGGAGAACCTGCAGCGCATCCTGTCGCGCGGCGAGGACAGCCGCGCGCAGGCGAACCAGGCGGTGCTGGCGCTGACCGAGCACATCGCCACGCTGTCGGACGCGATGCGCACCAGCCAGCAACTGATGCTGCGCATCGCCGAGGCGCAGGCGGCGATCGCACCGGCGTTGCAGCGGATGGCCGAGCAGCGCCGGAGTCCGGCTTCGACGATGCGGCGCGCGCGCATCTGCGCAACATCGAGCTGTATCTGCAGCGCCTGCTGGCCGATGCCGAGCAGGGCCGCGCGCAGAGCACCGCGGAGCTGCGCAACGACCTGCGCATCCTGACCAGGACGGTCGCCGCCCTGGCAGACGAGCAGAGGTAACCATGGCGCTGCCCGGTACGCCGCGCGGCGGCGGCGACAACGGGCTGTACGCCTGGCCCGGCTACGTGGATGCGCTGTCCACGCTGCTGATGGTCATCATCTTCGTGCTGCTGGTGTTCGTGCTGGCGCAGGCCTTCCTGTCGGTCGTGCTGTCCGGACGCGACAAGCAGCTCGACCGGGTCAACCGCCAGCTGGCGGAGGTCAGCGACATGCTGTCGCTGGAGCGCGGCCGCGGCGCCGACCTGCAGCAATCGATCGCCCAGCTCAATCGCGAACTGACGGCGACGAGCGCCGCGCGCGACACGCTGGCACAGCAGCTTGCCGCACTGAAGGACCAGGCCGAGCGCGCCGGCGCCGACCGTGACGCCCTGCGCGCCGAACGCGACAAGCTGGCGCAGCAGCTTGCCGATGCCGGGCTGCAGGCGCAGTCGGGTGCGGCGCGGGTCGACCAGTTGCAGCAGGACCTGACCGCGGCGGCCGGCCGCACCGATGCCGCACGCCAGGAAACCGCCACGGTGGCGACGCAGCTTGCCGACACCAACCGGCAACTGGCCGATGCCCAGACGCGGCTCGCCGAATGCAGCAGCAGATGGCCGCGCTGGACAAGACGGTGAAGGCCGACAAGGAGACGATCGCGGCGCGGCTGTCCGATCTTGCCGAAACTGGCCGAGCAGAACCGCGCGCTGGCCGCGCTGCGCGAACGCTGGAGAAGCAGGCGCAGGATGCGGCCGCCCGCGCCATGACGGATCAGCAGCGCAGCGCCGCGGTCGAGGCGCAGCTCGCCGACGAGAAGCGGCTCGGCAATTCAGCGCGGGCGCAGATCGCGCTGCTCAATCAGCAGGTGGACGAGCTGAAGGCGCAGCTCACCTCGGTCGCCAAGGCGCTGGATCTGTGCGCAGACGCAGGGGCACGAGAAGGACACCCAGATCGCCAATCTCGGACAGAAGCTGAATGCGGCGCTGGCAGCCAAGGTGGAGGAACTGCAGCGGTATCGCAGCGAGTTCTTCGGCAAGCTGCGCGAGGTGCTGGCGAACCGCCCCGGCATCCAGATCGTCGGCGATCGCTTCGTGTTCCAGAGCGAGGTGCTGTTCCCGGTCGGCAGCGCCGACCTGACACCGGCGGGGCAGAGCGAGATCACCGCGCTGGCGGTCACCATCAAGCAGATCGCCGCCGGAGATTCCGCCGGACATCAACTGGATCATGCGGGTCGACGGCCACACCGATCGCCAGCCGATCAAGGGCCCGGTCGCGTTCGCGTCCAACTGGGAGCTGTCGTCGGCGCGCGCCATCACGGTGGTGAAGCTGCTGATCGCCGATGGCGTGCCGGCGGAGCATCTCGCCGCGACCGGGTTTGCCGACAACCAGCCGCTGGATCCGGCTGACACGCCGGACGCCTATGCGAAGAACCGGCGGATCGAGCTGCGGCTGACAGACCGGTAGTCTCGACGGCAGATGTCATGCCGACGCGGGTCGACAGACTTGCCTGGCTGTGATCGGCAAGCCGACGTGCCGACCTGCGTCGCATGACGGGTGTGGCTGTGGCTTCACCGAACAGAACGGGAGAGACAGCGATGGACAGCATATCAATGGACCTGAGCGCGATCAGCGCCTACGGGCCGGCACGCTGCCACGATCGCGGGCGCACCGTTATCGGCGGAGGAACTGCGTGCCACCGTCACCTACTGGCGCGCCACGCTGTACATGTCCGCGGCGATGATCTATCTGCGCGACAACCCGCTGCTGCGCGAGCCGCTGAAGCCCGATCATGTGAAGCGCCGACTGCTCGGCCATTGGGGATCGGACCCCGGCCTCAGCCTGGTTTACGTGCATCTCAACCGGCTGATCCGCAAATACGACCTCGACATGATCTATCTCGCCGGTCCCGGCCACGGCGCGCCCGGCGTGCTGTCGAACCTGTATTTGGAAGGCAGCTACAGCGAGATCTATTCCGAGATCACCGACGACGTGGACGGCCTGCGGCACTTCTTCGGCCGCTTCTCCTTCCCCGGCGGCATTGGCAGTCACTGCACGCCAGAAACACCCGGCTCGATCCACGAGGGTGGCGAACTCGGCTATTCGATCTCGCACGCATACGGTGCGGCCTTCGACAACCCCGACCTGATCGTCGCAGTGGTCGTGGGCGACGGCGAGGCGGAGACCGGGCCGCTGGCGACCTCCTGGCATTCCAACAAGTTCCTCGACCCGCTACGCGACGGCGCGGTGCTGCCGGTGCTGCATCTGAATGGTTACAAGATCAACAATCCGACCATCCTGGCGCGCATCCCGCGCGACGAGCTGGAATCGCTGCTCCGCGGCTATGGCTACGCGCCGTGCTTCGTCGAAGGCTCCGACATCGACAGCATGCACCAGGCGATGGCGGCAACGCTGGAGCATTGCGTCACCGAGATCCGCCGCATCCAGGCCGACGCGCGTGCGACGGGTAAAGCCGAGAGGCCGCGCTGGCCCATGGTGGTGCTGCGCAGCCCGAAGGGCTGGACCTGCCCGAAGGAGGTGGACGGCCACCGCGTGGAAGGCTTCTGGCGCGCGCATCAGATCCCGATTGCCGATATCCGGCAGAACCCCGGGCACCTAGCGCTGCTGGAGCAGTGGCTGCGCAGCTACCAGCCGGAGGATTTCTTTGACGACGATGGCCGGGTACGGCCTGCGCTTCGCGCGCTGGCGCCGCGGGGCGGCCGGCGCATGGGCATGAATACGCACGCGCAATGGGGGCCTGGTGCGCCGCCCGCTGCGTGATGCCCGATTTCCGCGACTACGCGGTGAAGGTCGGCGAACACGGCAGCGAGGAAATCAGCGCCACCACCGAATTGGGCAAATTCCTGCGCGACATTGTGCGGCGCAATCCGTCGAACGTTCCGTGTGTTCAGTCCCGACGAGAACACCTCCAACCGCCTCGACGCAATCTACGAAGCAACCGGCAAGACATGGCTCGGCGCGTACTTCCCCGAGGACGCGGACGGCACGCTATCTGGCGCCCGACGGCCGTGTGATGGAAATGCTGAGCGAGCACAACCTTGGAGGGCTGGCTGGAAGGCTACCTGCTGACCGGCCGGCACGGCTTCTTCTCCACCTACGAGGCGTTCGTTCACATCATCGATTCGATGGTGAACCAGCACGCCAAATGGCTGGAGAAGTGCAACGACCTGGCCTGGCGCGCCGATGTCAGCTCGCTGAACCTGCTGATCACCTCCACCGTCTGGCGGCAGGACCACAATGGCTTCACCCACCAGGACCCCGGCTTCCTCGACGTCGTGGCGAACAAGAGCCCTGACGTGACGCGCATCTATATGCCGCCGGACGCCAACTGCCTGCTGTCGGTCGCCGACCACTGCCTGCGCAGCGTCAACTATGTCAACGTGATCGTCGCCGACAAGCAGCCGCATCTGCAGTTCCTCGACATGGATGCGGCGATCAACCACTGCATCAAGGGCGCCAGCATCTGGCGCTGGGCCAGCACCGATGCCGACGGCGAGCCCGATCTGGTGATGGCGTGTTGCGGCGACATGGTGACGATGGAGGCGTTGGCGGCAACCGACCTGCTGCGTCACCACTTTCCCGACCTGAAAATCCGCTTCGTCAATGTGGTGGACCTGTTCCGTCTGCTCCCGGCCACCGAGCATCCGCACGGCATGACGGATTTCGAATTCGACGCGCTATTCACGCGAGACAAGCCGGTGATCTTCAACTTCCACGCCTATCCGTGGCTGATCCACCGGCTGACCTATCGGCGCACCAATCATGACAACCTTCATGTGCGGGGCTACAAGGAGAAGGGCAGCATCGATACGCCGATGGAACTGGCGATCCTCAACCAGATCGATCGCTTCACGCTGGCGATCGACGCGATCGATCGGGTACCGGGTCTGTGCGATCGTGGCGCCCACGCGAGGGACATGTTGCGCGACCAGCAAATCGCCTGTCGTGCGTACGCACACCAATACGGTGAGGACATGCCCGAAGTTGTCGCCTGGAAGTGGCAGGCGGAGTGACGCCCGGCCGCGCTCCGAGCCGGCCGGAGTTAGCAGTTGTTCCTAGTCGGCGCCTAAGCCTCCTCGCCAAGCGCGTGCCGCCGCAGATCTTTCAGGCGATCCTCGCCGCCGGGCGTCTTGGGATCGATTTCCAACAACCTTCTGCCACGCCGCGTAGGCGCCCTTCCAATCCTTGCGCGCCTCCGAGATGTCGGTGAGCGTCTCCAGCGCGGCAAAGTTGCGTGGCTCGTGTTGCAGGGCCGCCTCGATGTCGGCGATCGCGCCCGGCGTGTCGCCGCTGGCATAGCGGGCGATGGCGCGCTGGTGGTACGCCTCCGCCAGATTCGGATCGAGCGTGATCGCGTCGGTGAAATCCTCGATGGCATCGGGGTCGGCGTCGGCCTTCAACTCGCGCAGCCCGCGGCTCATCAGCAAGCGTCACCGCGGGCGTTCCGGCATTCAACCAGAGCTGCCGGATCTGATCTTCCAGCGGGCCGGCAACTTCCTCGCTGGGCGCCGATTTCAGCGTGCCAAGCAGCTTGTCGATCGCCGCGCGCTTTTCCGCGGCCGGCCCTCCGGCGTTCTGCGCGAACGCCGGCATCGCGCACAGCAGCAGGATCGGCAGCAGGATGCATC
The DNA here is from genome assembly GCA_963790445.1 of uncultured Alphaproteobacteria bacterium. GTDB lineage: Bacteria > Pseudomonadota > Alphaproteobacteria > Acetobacterales > Acetobacteraceae > JAMXLO01. The sequence continues at coordinate 98,303 of CAWBON010000019.1, forward strand.
GCATGCCCGATGCTGGCGCAGCGCGGCGGATGAATGCAAGCATCAAACATTGCGTCCCGGCTTCGCAGCGCGCGATTGCCGCGGGTGGCGGGCCGCCGGCCATCCAGTCGAGCAGTTCGATCGTGTGCACCACAGGAATTCCGCCGCCATCGAGTTGCGTGATGCAGCCGATGTTGCCGGCGGCGATCAGGTCCGGCTGCGATCGCGCGCAGGTTGCCCAGTTTGCGTTCGCGCAGGCGTCCGGCGATCTCCGGCTGCAGCAAGTTGTAGGTTCCGGCCGAACCGCAGCAGATGTGCGGCTCGGCCGGTTCGACGACGGTAAAGCCGGCACGCTGCAACAGGGCTTTCGGCTGGGTGGTGACCTGCTGTCCGTGCTGCAGGCTGCACGCGGAATGATAGGCCACCGTCAGGCCGGGCTGCTCGCGCGCCGGCGCATAGCCGAAGCGCACCAGGAATTCGCTGATGTCGCATGCCAGTGCGGAGACGTTTTCCGCGTTGCTGCGCCAAGGTTCCGGTTCGGCGCGGAACATGAAGCCATAGTCCTTCACCGTGGTGCCGCAGCCGGAGGCGTTGATGACGATGGCATCCAGCCCTTCGCCGGCGATTTCGCTGCTCCAGGCCGCGATGTTGGCCGTGCGCTGCGCATCGCCGCTGCGTGCTGACCCATGTGGTGCGTCAGTGCGCCGCAGCAGCCGGCACCCTGCGCGACCACCACCTCCACGCCGCTGCGCGTCAGCAGACGGATCGTCGCCTCGTTGATCTGCGGCGCCAGCACCTGCTGCGCACAACCGGCACAGCAACGCCACGCGTGCGCGGCGTTCGCCCTGCGCGCGATGGATCTGCGGCCGCTCAACGCGCGCTGGGCGCCGGCAGTCGCCCGGCACCAGTTCCAGCATGGCGCGCAGGCGCCGGCCGAGATGACCGGATGCGGGGATCAGCGCAGCCAGCGGCCGGACGACGCGCGCGCGCCAGCAATGCCACGCGAAACAACGTCGGCCGCGGCAGCACCGCACCCAGCACCGCGCGCAGCATGCGTTCGTGCCACGGCCGGCGATAGGTCTGCTCGATATAGCTGCGCGCGTGATCCACCAGGTGCATGTAGTTCACGCCGGATGGACACGTGGTCATGCAGGCCAGGCAGGACAGGCAGCGATCGACATGGCGCACCACTTCCTCGGTGGCGGGACGGCCGGTCTCCAGCATGTCCTTGATCAGATAGATGCGCCCGCGCGGGCTATCCAGTTCATCACCGAGCAGCAGGAACGTCGGACAGGTCGCGGTGCACAAGCCGCAATGCACACAGGTCCGCAGCACCTGGTTGGATGAAGCGATATCCGGATCGCGCAACTGCTCGGCGGTGAAGCTGGTCTGCATGGCTCAGTGCCTGGGCGGCGGCATGTAGCGGAGCAGATAGAGCGTCAGGCCAAGCCAGAACAGGCCAAGCCCGAAGAATACCAGCGACATGAACGGATCGGCCATGGAGATCGCCAGGAACATCAGCACGATCGCTCCCGCCATCAGACCGAACTGAAGGTTGAGCACGCGCCGATCGGGGTTGATGCGGTAATATTGGAACGCCAGCATCGACGAAGCTGGCGATGAACAGCGGCACGATGGCGCCGTTGGGGATATACATCTGCACCTACAGGCCGGCGTACATGCGGCCAGGATTGAGGATGCCGCGCGGATCGAGCGCCGCCTTCACCCGCCGCGTGATGCGCGCCAGCGGTTCCGGTTCCGGCGGGATCACATCCACCGCGGCGCGCAGCGGTTCGGCCGCGCGCATCAGCATCCAACTGCCACCGGCGGCTTTTGCGGCCGTCTGCGACCGCCGCATGCGCCGCTGCCGTGGCCGGTCCCGCCAGCCATACCAGCCCGCCACCCCAATCGAGGAAGCCACGCGCGTCGAATGGCATCCGACAGCGCCTGCAACACGACCGGCCCGGCCGAAGGACGCACGGACACCCGCCAGACCGCATCCGCCGCATCTGCCTGCAAAGGCATCAGATCACGCACCGCCCGCCACACCGTCGCGCGATGTCGCATCATCGAGTAGCTCCGCGTCCGGCGTAGTTCAGGTCGTCGCGCAGCCTGCGCGGTGCGATAGGTCACCGACGCGGCGAAGTCCTCGATGCGCGCCAGCGCGACGGAACGGCCGAAACCGGCAAGCTCCGGAACCCGCGCCGCCGCCTCGGCGGCAGCCACGCGGCGGCGGACACGCTGTACGGCGAACCAAGCGCCGCCGACAGCGCCGCGACGCCCGCCACCGCATCCAGGCCGGGCAGCATCACCGTGCCGACCGCTTCCGGTGCCGGCAGCACCTTCAGCGTGACCTCGGTGATCACGCCGAGCGTGCCGTGGCTGCCGGCGAGCAGCTTGCACAGATCGAGCCCGGTGACGTTCTTCAGCACGCGCCCGCCGGAGCGGATCACTTCGCCCCATCCGGTGACCGCGCGCATGCCCAGCACATGATCGCGCATCGCACCCCAGGCGACACGGCGCGGGCCGGACAGGTTGGTGGCGATCACGCCACCCAGCGTCTGCTGTTCCTGCGCGCCGAACAGCGCCGCCAGGTCCGGCGGTTCGCCGATGATGTGCTGGCCGTGTTCCGCCAGCGTGGCCTCGATATCGGCCAAGGGGGTGCCGGCGCGCGCCGAGATCACCAGTTCGTTCGGCGAATAGAGCGTGATGCCGGTGTGGTTGCGGGTGGACAGGCTGCGCGCCGCCTGCACCGGACGCAGCATGCCGGACTTGGTGCCGTTGCCGATGATCAGCAGCGGTTCCTGGGCCGTCGCGGCCTCGGCCACGGCGGCGGCGATCGCCGCTTCCTCGGCCGGCGCAAGGTCGTCGGTCATGGCGTCTGTAGTGGCTTAGCCAATGCGAGCATGCCGAAGCATTAAGCCCAAATCAATGGGTTAGAGGCCAGGGTGGCAGGTCTTTCCGGTTGGTAGCACTTGCCCTTCTGCCTGTCACAGCAGCGATCCATCCGCCCATCGCTTTCGATGGGGACATCCGTGGATAGGAGCGTGGACCCGGCGTCGACCATGCTGCAGGTCATAGCGATGGAACCGCAGGCGGTGCAGCGCGCACTCGATCCGCGGCGCTCTCGTCAGCGAGCAACGACCACGGCGGACAGGCTAAGCACCCAGCAGCGGAAACACCTTGTTCGCGTTCAGCAGCCAGCCGGGATCGAACGCACTCTTGATCCGGCGCTGCTGATCCAGTTCCTTCGCGGTGAATTGCACCGGCATCAATTCGCGCTTCTCCACGCCGACGCCATGTTCGCCGGTCAGGCAGCCGCCGACCTCGACGCACAGTTTCAGGATGTCCGCGCCGAACTGCTCCGCCTTGTGGAAACTCTCCGCATCATTGGCGTCGAACATGATCAGCGGATGCAGATTGCCGTCGCCGGCATGGAAGATGTTGGCGACCTTCAGACCGTACGCATCGGACATTTCGCCGATGCGCCGCAGCACGTCGGGCAGTCGCGACGTGGGAATAACGCCGTCCATGCAAAGATAGTCCGGACTGATCCGCCCGATCGCGCCGAACGCGCCCTTGCGGCCTTTCCAGATCGCCAGCGATTCCTCCGCCGACTGCGACACCTTCAGGCTGATCGGATCGTGCTTCTCGCAGATCGCGCGGATGCGCCCCAGCAGATCGTCCTGTTCCGCCGCGCTGCCTTCCACCTCGATGATCAGCATCGCTTCGGCATCCATCGGATAACCGGCATGCGCGAACGCCTCGCAGGCATGGATCGCCGGGCGGTCCATGAATTCCAGCGCCACCGGGATGATGCCGGACGAGATGATGGAATCGACGCAGGCGCCGGCGACTTCGTTCGAGCGGAACGCGGCCAACATCGCGCGCGCGCCCTCGGGACCGCGCAGGATGCGCACCGTCACTTCGGTGACGATCGCTAGCTGGCCCTCGCTGCCGGTCAGCAGGCCGAGCCAGTCATAGCCGGCGGCATCGAGATACGCGCCGCCGATGTGCAGGATCTCGCCCTCCACGGTGACGATCTTCAAGCCGAGCAGATTGTTGGCGGTGACGCCGTATTTCAGGCAATGCGCGCCGCCGGAGTTCATGTTGACGTTGCCGCCGATCATGCAGGCAAGCTGGCTCGACGGATCGGGCGCATAGAAGAAACCCCTGCCCTGCACCGCGTCGGTGATGCCGATGTTGGTGACGCCCGCCTGCACGGTGGCGCAGCGGTCGGCGTAGTCGATGTCGAGGATGCGGTTCATCCGCATCAGCCCGATCACCACCGCATCGGCCATCGGCAACGCACCGCCCGACAACGATGTGCCGGCACCACGCGGCACCACGCGTATGCCTTCCGCATGGCAGAACCGCATGATCGCGGCGACCTGCTCGGTGGTGTCCGGCAGCACGACGGCCAGCGGCAGTTGGCGGTAGGCGGGCAGCCCATCGGTCTCGTACGGCTTCAGCCGCAACGGCTCGGCGATGACGGCCTCCGCCGGCAGCAGCGCGGCGAGACCGGCAACGATGGCGTCGCGGCGCGCGAGGATGTCGGACTTGGGTTCAGGTTGGCTGATCATGTGCGCAAAAATGGTCCCGCCGGAGGTTCAAGACAAGCGATCGCGCTTTGTGAAGAGCGAGGCGACGCGGCGCGCGCGACCGACGTCGAACAATCGGTCAGCGCGCGGTGGCCGCCGAACCGCTTGCTGACGCCGCAACATCAATCACACGATTTGGTTACGCAACGTCGACTCCCCTCGCCACATGCGTTGCAGGTTCTCCATCAAAATCTCGATGACGTTCGCTTCATATTTGCGTGTCTCGCCACCAGTGTGCGGTGTGATGAACACGTTCGGCATGGCCCACAGCGGCGAAACTCCTCAGGCGGCTCCGGGTCGGTACAATCCAATGCCGCACCGGCAATACGCCCCCCCTGCACTGCCTCGATCAACGCCGATTCCACAACGCATCCTCCTCGGCCGACATTGATCAGATACGCGGATCGTTGCATCAAGCCGAGTGCCTTCGCGTCGATCACACCCTGCGTCTCCGGCACCAGCGGGCAGGTAAGCGCGACAAAGTCGGCCTGCGGCAGGAATTTTCCCAACTCCGCCAGCGTGTGCACCGAATCCGCGGCGCCGCGTCCTGCCGCTGGATCACGGCGGAAGCCGACCACGTTCATCTCGAAAGCCTTCGCCAACTGCGCCAGCCGACCGCCAATACGTCCTAGCCCAATGATCACCAACGTCTTGCCCGTCAGTTCGTCCTCGCGTTGCGTCAGGTCGCCGATCATGCCGCGCCACACCCGCTTCGCCTGGTTGTCGCGCGCCTCCGGCAGTCGGCGCGACAGGGCAAGCATCAACGAGATCGCATGTTCCGACACCGCGCGGGCATTCACCCCTGCCGCACTCGCCAGCCGCACGCCACGCGCCGCGAGCTGTGCCTTGTCGAACTGATCCGTCCCTGATCCTATCGATTGGATGAACCGCAATTTCGTTGCCAGCGGGATCAACCCGTTGTGCCACATGCCGGACACCACGATCACGTCGGCCTCATGAGCGCGCCGGTCGAATTCCGCGCGCTCCCGCAACTCGAAGTTGGCGATGCCTGTGTTCAGCGCATCGAAGCACGCCTTCATCTGATACGCGGCATGGGCGAAACAGATGGTGAGCTGTTCCTTCGGCGGGATCATGGCACTCGACCTTGCTGCGGCAGTGGGGTGCCCCGACAATAGCCAGCATGATCCCGTGCAGGAAGTGCCGGCCAGGGACCATGGGTCGGCCAGGTCACTGCTCGCGATCCTCAGCCAAACACCAGAAGCCGAGGCAGACACCGAGACGCACACCGTGGCTGCCATGTCGGCGCGTGCATCGCCGGTGGTGGTGGTTTCACATGCAAGCATATTGTCAACCACAACACGATCCGGCCGGCCGTGAAAGATGGCGGCAATCGCCGCAGGGTCGCTGTCGTGCTGGCGGTCGGCACCGGCGATGTGCTGCTGGCAGCGCACACGCGGACTGCAGCGAAGTCACCGCGTGGGCCGCCGTTCTCGCCGATCCGCGCATCGAAGGTTCGCTGGCATCCGTGCAGCGCTACCCACGAAGGCCGCATCACGCCGACGCCGAACTCCTGGCGGTAAGCCGCGCGCATCCAGGTCGAGGCAGACCCGGCTGCCGATGTCAGGGGCTCACTTGCCAGTTATCCCGATGGTCCGAATGCGCTGACCGCCAAACCTCGGCTTGCCAGGCTGACGCCGTCAAAATCCGGCGGCGGCTGATACAGATCAGCCCTGGCGGGCCTTCATCCGCGGGTTCTTCTTGTTGATCACGTAGACACGCCCACGCCGGCGCACCACGCGGCAGTTCTTGTCGCGGGTCTTGGCGGCTTTCAGGCTGTTGCGGACTTCATGGCGGCGCCTCGTGAAGAGCGGCGGTGGATACGGGCGGTGGGCGCGGCTGTCAACCCGGCGGTAGCTCGATCCCGCCGCGACCGATTGTGTGCCAGCGCACCAGCCGCAGCTTGCCCGCACGCATCAGGCGGAAACGTGCCAGCCAAAGCTCTGCCTCATGCACCACCATGGCAACCTGCCGCATCGATTGGTGGCCATCCTCCATCGCCCGCACCGCACCGTGCCATCCCTCGATCGCCTGACGCATATGCCGCCGAGAAATGTCCTCGACAATCCGCACATCGAAGCCAAGCCGCCCCATTGTCCGCGTGATGGCAAGCTCACTCGGCACTGCCGGCGGCCGATGGTCCAGCCTGGCCCAGGCGCCAACCACGGGATCCGCCGGGTCCAGCGGCACATCCGCAACGGCTTCCACCAGCACAAACTGCCCGCCCGGCTTCAGCGCCAGAGATATCGCGGCCAGCGTCGGCACCGGTTTGTCACCCCGCAACGGCTGGATTGCCATGCCGTGGTGGTAGTAATGCAGCGGAAATCTCGGCGCGATCGGGTCCCACAGCTCGACCTGCGCGCGGCGTCCAAGCCCCGTCCGCAGGTTCCGCTCATTGGCGATGGCGACAAGACGGGGATTGGTTTCATACCCGGTCACCCACACGCCAAGGTCAGTGGCAATGCGGCGTGGCGCGCCGCCGGTACCGGCGCCGACCAGCAGCAGACTCGATGCGGCGGTCAGCCCCATCGGATTGACCAGGCGCAACGTTTCAGCCGCGCCGCCCGGAAACAGGAACCCTTCGCCCCAGAGCGCCTCTGCCACGCTGATACGCGCACTCGGCCAGCTCGGATCGTCATCGTCCGCCAATGCCGCGTCCGGAACCTGCTGCGGCGAGGGCGCGCCGGATGGCATCAGCGGCGGCTCCACGCGTGCCGCATGCCACCCGAACAGGTTCGGTACATCATCGAGCAGCAGCATCTCGCCACACCTCCGCATGCCAAGATGGGGTGAAACAGTTGACGAAGGATTGAGGCGCCCGCGCCGGTTCAGGGTGAACAAAAACCCCGCGTCGGGATCAAGGCTGACCAATCGAACTCATCTGCGAGGCACCGAAAAGATCACTTCTCGGATCTGGTCTTTCCCGTATGGCGGGCGCAGGCCCGCGATCCACGACTTTACCGCACGCGGCAAGGTAAAGACGTGGATGCCGACCTCCGTCGGCTCGACAACATTGTGCCGACCAATGACACATTGTCAGGGACGCGGCAGGTACTATGCGATCCCGATAGGGAAATTATCGTCCTGGGCCGGCGTAACGTCGAACACCAAATCGAAACGAGTCGCGATACGCGGCTCCGATCATGTTCGTCGCGAAACCGCGCACTACCCGAACTCGGTCAGCACGTACCGCACCACCTCGTCGCCGACCACGCGAGGCTTATGGCGATGCTCGCGCCCAGCGGGAATATGCAGCATGTCCCCTGGCCCAGCCTCCACCGAATGACTGTCGAACGCGTAGCTGATGCGCCCCGCCAGAATGAAGATCGAATGGCCCGTCTGGCACCACGCCGGTTCCGGCGCCCCGGGGGGATCCGGCGCGCGTTCCTGGTAGCGCAACGCAATGCCAAACCCGGAGACCGCCTCGCGCACCGTCAGCCGATCGGACACCGCATGCAGCGGGTGTGCAGACGCGGGAAACAGATAGGGGCTGTCGCTCATCCGCTCACTTTGCACCTGGCACGGCTGCTGGTGAAGGCAGCACCTCGCGGCAGATCTCGACCAGCAGCGGCACCAACGCCCGGTAATCCGAGGCCCGCGGCGAATTGGGCCGCCAGGCAAGCCCAATCGTGCGCCACGCTCCGGCACCTGCCAGCGGACGCAGCTCGATATCGGTCCCCGCCATCACGCCCGCGGCGATCGCCAGCCGCGGCAGCAAGGTGACCCCAAGCCCGCCAGCCACCATCTGCACCAACGTATGCAGGCTGGTGGCGGCGAACGCCATCCTGCCCTCCCGATCCCCCGCCAGCAGGCCGCACACCGCCAACGCCTGGTCGCGCAGGCAGTGCCCATCCTCCAGCAGCAGCAGCCGCTCGCCGGCCAGGGCCGCGACCGGGATCGCTCCTGCACCGCCAGCCGGTGTCCGGCGGCAGCGCCACCAGAAACTCGTCGCGCGCCACCGGCGACAGCATCTGCACTGCCGCAGTCGCACGGCAGGGCCAGCAGCAGCACGTCCAGCCGGTTGGTTTCAGCCGTTCGACCAGCCGCGCCGTGGTGTCCTCCCGCAGATACAACCGCAGCCGCGGAAACGCCTCCCGCAGCGCCGGCATCAGCGGGGCAGCAGAAACGGACCGATCGTCGGGATAACCCCCAGGCGCAGCGGCCCGCTCATCGGCGCTCGCGCCGCCTGCGCGGCCTCGGCCACCGCCTCCAGCGCGGCCAGCGCGGTGCCGCGCCCGCTCCACCAGCTCCAGCCCCAGCGGCGTGAACACCACATGCTTGCCGACGCTGCGATCCAGGATGGCCGCGTCCAGCTGCCGCTCCAGCGCCAGAATGCCGGCCGACAGGGTGGACTGCGTCACCGAGCAGGCCTGCGCCGCCCGGCCGAAATGGTGGCTTTCGGCCAGAGCCGCCAGGTAGCGAAGCTGTTGCGGACTGGGGAATCGCGATCATCGATTTGCTCGATCAAGTTGTCCAATTTCATCCATTGGCATCAAATGATGCAGTGCACCATATAGCCGATCGCACCCCGTGAACCAGTCGAGGACCACACTGATGCTGACTGTTGGCGACACGTTTCCCGCATTCACTCCCTGAAGGCGGTAAAGGCGGGCCCGAAGGGCTCGAAACTGGATACGCGTTCACCGACATCACCGCCGCATCGAATGCCGGTAAATGGAAGCTCGTGTTCTTCTGGCCGAAGGATTTCACCTTCGTCTGCCCGACCGAGATCGTCGCGTTCGGCAAGTTGGCTCGCGACTTCGCGGACCGCGACACCGTGGTCTACGGCGTGTCGATCGACAGCGAGTTCGTCCACATGAACTGGCGCCTGCATCACGACGACCTGCGCAACCTGCCAATCCCGATGCTCGCCGACGTGAAGCGTGAACTGGCGGCCGCCTGCGGCGTGCTGGACAAGAACGAGGGCGTCGCCTTGCGTGCCACCTTCGTCGTCGATCCCGACGGGCATCATCCGCTATGCCGCGGTGAACGATCTGTCAGTTGGCCGCAATCCGGCGGAGGTGCTGCGCGTGCTGGATGCATTGCAGACCGACGAACTCTGCCCATGCAACTGGAACAAGGGCGAGCAGGTCCTGCGGCCTGCGGCATAAGGGCCGGTACAGCAACTGTCGAATTGGCTTCCTGGAACTAACCGCTTTCCTGCGTCATGCCGACGCTGGCTGGCGTCCACGACTTCGCCGCGCGAGCGCCAGATAGTCGTGGATGGCCAGCCTGCATCTGACATGCGAGGCAGGCATCGGTAGTGGTCCTCCTGACGCTATCGTTTCACAACCAACTGTAGGTGGGCGCACATGGCGATCGAAACCCTGAAGACCCGCGCTGCCCGACTACGCCAAGGACATCCGCCTCAACCTCGGCTCGCTCGCCGGCGAGCCGAGCCTGACGCAGGAGCAGCGCGCCGGGACGTTCATCGCCGCCGCGCTCGCGTCGCGCAATGCCGAGGTAACGGCCGAGATCCTTGGCGAGTTCGCGCCGCAGCTTTCAGCCGAGGCGCTGGAGGCGGTGAAGGCGGCCGCCGCGATCATGGCCATGAACAACATCTACTACCGGTTCACTCATCTGGTGGGCGGCGACTATCCGAAAATGCCCGCGAAACTTCGGATGAACGTCATGGCGCGCCCGGGCGTGGACAAGGCCACGTTCGAACTTTGGTCGCTGGCGGTGTCCGCGGTCAATGGTTGCGGGATGTGCATGGAAAGCCATGAGCACGCGGTACGCGAGCATGGCCTGACAATCGAGCAGGTACAGTCAGTGGTCCGCATTGCCGCGGTGGTGCATGCCGTCGCGGCGGTGCTTGATGGTGAAGCGATTGGCGCGGTGGAAGTGCTGCGGGCGGCCTGACGGGCCACACACGCGCCTTAAACCGAGCTTCCCGCCGCTTTTGTGGTGAAGTTGTTGAAAGGATTCGCGATGCCGTCTGATCCCATTCAGGTTGTAGCCATGTAATTCCATATTTGAGACTTGTACGCTTTGGCTGGATGTGCGCATGGTGCGGCATGTACATCGAAGCTGTTCGGAATCGGAACTCGCCGCCCGCGATCCTGCTGCGCGAGAGCTACCGCGAAGGCGGCAAGGTGCGTAAGCGCACACTGTGCAATCTTTCCGACTGGCCCACAGCCCACATCGAGGGTCTGCGTGGTGTGTTGAAAGGTGGCACGGTCATTGCCGCCGAGCGTGATGCCTTCACCGTCATCCGCAGCCTGCCACACGGTCATGTCGCCGCCGCGCTCGGCATCGCCCGCAACATCGGGCTCGAGCCTATTCTCGGCTCCAGCAGCGATCGCCGCCGAGACCTTGTCCTCGCCCTCATCGTCAGTCGCATCCTCGAGCCTGCGTCCAAACTCGCTGCCGCACGTGCGCTGTCGCCTGCCACCGCCGCATCGAGCCTCGGCGAAGTGCTCGGGCTCGGTGAGGTCGATGAAGATGAACTTTACGCTGCGCTGGACTGGCTCCTGGAGCGCCAGCCCGCGATCGAGGCCACGCTGGCCAGGCGCCACCTCACCCACGGCACGCTGGTGTTGTATGACGTCTCATCGAGCTACATGGAGGGACGCTGCTGCCCGCTCGCCAAGCGGGGCTACAGCCGTGACGGCAAGAAGGGCACGCTGCAGATCGTCTACGGCCTGCTCTGTGCTCCCGACGGCTGCCCGGTTGCCATCGAGGTGTTTGATGGCAACACCGCCGATCCGATGACGCTGGCAACCCAGATCGAGAAGCTCAAGCGGCGCTGCCAACTCAACCATGTCGTGCTGGTCGGCGACCGCGGCATGATCACCCAGGCGCGCATCACCGAGGACATCAAATCGGCAGGCCTGGACTGGATCTCCTCGCTGCGCGCACCAGCGATCAAGACGCTGGTGGAAAGCGGTACCTTGCAGCTCTCGCTGTTCGACCAGCGCGATATGGCCTCTATCACCGTGCCCGAATTCCCCGATGAGCGCCTCGTGGTCTGCCGCAACCCCGATCTCGCCGCCGAGCGTACCCGCAAGCGCGAGGAGCTCCTCGCTGCCACAGAGCGCGACCTCGTCCGCATCCGGACTGCCGTGGCTCGCAAGCGCGATCCGCTGCGTGGCACCGCAGAGATCGCGCTCGCAGTCGGTAAGGTGATCAACAAACATAAGATGGCCAAGCATTTCGATCTCGACATCACCGATGCCACCTTCAGCTTCGCACGCAAGGCCGCCGAGATCGCCGCCGAGGCGGCGACCGACGGCGTCTATGTCATCCGCACCAGCCTGCCGGCAGAGACCTGCGACGATGCGACGACGGTGCGCAGCTATAAGTCCCTCGCCCTGGTGGAACGGGCCTTTCGCTGCATCAAGACCGTCGATCTGCACGTCCGCCCGGTGTATCACCGATTGGCCGATCGGGTCCGCGCGCATGTCTTCCTCTGCATGCTGGCCTATTACCTGGAATGGCACATGCGCCAGCGCCTTGCACCGATGCTGTTCGACGACACCGACAAGGCGGCCGCCGAAGCAATGCGTTCGAGCGTGGTGGCGACCGCGCAGCGCTCACCGGCCGCTGTCGCCAAGCAGACCACCCGCCTGACCGCAGACGGATTGCCGGTGCACAGCTTCCACTCGCTGCTCGCCGATCTCGCGACCTTGGCGCGCAACACTGTCATCACCGCCATCACACCAAACCATCCGCTCACCATACTGACCAGGCCAACTCCGATCCAGCACAAGGCGTTCACCCTCCTTGGCGTCCCAGTGTAGCCAGTAATACAACCCGGCAATGACGCATCTCGTCGGTAATTCAAGCCCTTGCGCGGTTCGCCTCCAGGAAGCTCGGGTTAACCCAGCGCGGCCACGCCGGGCAGCGTCTTCCCCTCCAGCCACTCGAGAAACGCCCCGCCGGCGGTCGATACGTAACTCATCTGCTCCAGCACGCCGGCATGGCGCAGAGCCGACACCGTGTCGCCGCCACCGGCGACGCTGCGCAGCCCGTCCGCGGCGGTTGCGGCCGCGACCGCCTTGGCGATCGCGGTGGTGGCTGCATCGAATGGCGACGTTTCAAACGCGCCCAGCGGACCATTCCATACCAGCGTTTTGAGCGACGCCAGGCGATCGGTCAGTGCGGCCACCGTCGCAGGCCCGACATCGAGGATAATGGCGTCCGCCGGCACCGCGTTCACAGCCACCGTCTGCGTCGCCACGCCCGGCTTGAGTTCATCCGCCACGACAGCATCGGTCGGCAGCATGACGTCGCAACCAGCCCTCTTGGCACGCGCGAGGATCTCGAGTGCGGTCGGATGCATCTCCGCCTCCTGGAGTGACCGGCCGATCCGATAACCCTGTGCCGCGAGAAAGGTATTGGCCATCGCGCCACCGATCACCAGCAGGTTCACCTTCGCGACCAAATTCCCCAGCAGCTCGAGCTTGGTGGAAACCTTCGCGCCACCGACGATGGCGGCAACGGGACGCGCGGGATTGCCCAACGCCGCATGCAACGCCTGCAGTTCTGCCTGCATCAGCCGGCCGGCGTAGGCGGGCAGCAGATGCGCGACGCCCTCTGTGCTGGCATGCGCGCGATGAGCCGCGGAAAAGGCATCGTTGACATACAGCTCGGCGAGCTTCGCCAGTTCGGCCGCGAACGCCGGATCGTTCGTCTCCTCCTCCGCATGGAAGCGCGTGTTCTCCAATACCAGCACGTCGCCGCATGCCATGCGGTCCTCCGCCTGCTGCGCCGCGACGCCGATGCAGTCCTCGGCGAAGCGCACGCGCTGTCCCAAAACCTCACCCAGCGCCGTGGCAATCGGAGCCAGCGACATGCTCGACACGCGCTTGCCCTTCGGCCGGTCGAAATGGCTGCAAATAATGACCTTCGCACCCTTGTCGACCAGTTCGCGGATCGTCGGTGTCAGGCGTTCGAGCCGTGTCATGTCGGAAATCTTGCCGTCGCGCACCGGGACGTTGAGGTCGGCACGCAACAACACGCGCTTGCCGTCAACATCCACGCCATCAAGCGTGCGAAAGGACATGACAACGTCTCCGACGTGGGTGACAGACAAACTTCAGCTCCCCTTGTGGGAGGGGCTTGGGGGAGAAGACGGGAGCGGTGCTTCCCAACCCCTCTCCCGACCCCCTCCCTCAAGGCGAGGGGGATAAAGCAGATCGCCTACAAACTGCCGAACAGCGCCGCGGTATCCGACATCCGGTTGGAGAAGCCCCATTCATTGTCGTACCAGCCCATCACCCGAACCAATGCGCCGTCCACCACCGCGGTCTGCGTCGCATCGAACGTGCACGACGCCGGACAGTGGTTGAAATCGATGCTGACCAGCGGTTCGGTGTTGTAGTCCAGAATCCCCTTCAGCTCGCCCTTCGAGGCATCCTGCATCACCGCGTTGACCTGCTCCTTGGTGGCCGGCTTCTTCAGGTTCACATCCAGCGACACCAGCGACACGTTCGGCGTCGGGATGCGGATCGCGGTGCCATCCAACTTGCCCTTCAGCTCCGGCAACACCAGACCGACCGCACGCGCCGCACCGGTCGAGGTGGGGATCGCCGATACCGCCGCGGCACGCGCGCGATGCAGGTCGCTGTGCAACGTATCCACAGTGTTCTGGTCGCCGGTATAGGCATGGATGGTGACCATGTAGCCACGCTCGATGATGAACGCGTCGTGCAGCACCTTGGCCATCGGTGCCAGGCAGTTCGTGGTGCACGACGCGTTGGAGATCACCGTCATGGCCTTGGTGATCGTCTTGTGATTGACGCCGTAGACAATCGTGGCGTCCACCCCATCACTCGGCGCCGAGATCAGCACTTTCCGAGCGCCGGCCTGGATCAGTGCCGAAGCCTTTTCCTTGCTGGTGAAGATGCCGGTGCATTCCAGCGCCACATCGACGCCCTGGTACGGCACCTTGGTCGGATCGCGTTCCGCCGACACCTTGATTGGCCCCCACACGCGCCCGCCATGACGGATGGTGATCGTGTCGCCGGACACTTCAAGCTGCCCGGGGAAGCGGCCATGCACACTGTCATAGTGGAACAGATGCGCGTTGGCCTGTGTGCTGCCGAGGTCGTTGATCGCAACCGGCACCAGATCGTCGCGCCCGCTTTCGATCATGGCGCGCAACACCAGGCGCCCGATGCGGCCAAACCCATTGATGGCGACCTTTACGGCCATTTCTGTGTCCTTTCTCTGCTCTCTTGGCTTTCCTGACGCGGAATGGCAGCACGGGCATTGACTTGGATCAACCGACGGCCAGCGACATCAGCCCATTTGCTTGCGAACCGCCGCGGCAATGGCTTCGGGCGTGATGCCGAAGTGCTTGTAGAGATCTTCGTAAGGCGCCGAAGCACCGAAGTCGGTCATGCCGATGAAAATCCCGTCATTGCCAAGCCAGCGTTCCCAGCCGAATCCGCAGGCGGCCTCGATACCGACGCGCGGCGCGCCGCCCAGCACCTTGGCACGATACGCTTCGTCCTGCTGGGAGAACAACTCCCAACATGGCAGTGAAACCACCGCGACCCTGACCCCTTCGGCCGCGAGGCTTTCACGGGCTGTCATCGCGATCGATACCTCCGACCCGGTGGCAATCAACGTCGCTGCCCGCGGACCATCCGCTTCGGCCAGCACGTAGCCGCCGCGCGCGCACCAATTCTCGGCGTACTCGGTACGCATCGTCGGCAGCGACTGGCGGCTCAGCACCAGCAGGCTCGGCCCTTCGCTGCGCCGGATCGCCAGCTCCCAGCACTCCGCGACCTCCATCGCATCGGCCGGACGGTAAACATGCAGATGCGGCATCGCGCGCAGGCTGGCGAGTTGCTCGATCGACTGATGCGTCGGTCCATCCTCGCCGAGGCCGATCGAATCATGCGTCAGCACGTGGATGACATGGGCACGCGTGAGTGCACCGATGCGAATCGCCGGCCGCATGTAGTCGGTGAAGATGAAGAACGTGGCGTCGTACGGGATCAGGCCGCCATGCAGCGCGATCCCGTTGGCGGCGGCGCACATGCCATGTTCGCGCACGCCATAGTGAATATAGCGATCGCCGAAATTGCCGGCGCTGACCGAGCCCATGCCCTTCACGAACGTGAGGTTCGAGCCGGTCAGATCGGCCGAACCGCCGATCAGTTCCGGAGTCGCCGGTACCAGCGCCTCCAGCGCCTTCTGGCTCGACTGCCGGGTCGCCATCTTCGGCCTGGTCTCGGCGATGTCCTGCTTCAGCGCGGCCACCGCCTCGTGCCAGTTGTCGGGCAGCTTGCCGGACATCACACGCTCGAAGTCGGCGCGCATTGCGTTGTGCGCGAGCCGCTTCAGCCAGGCACGGCGGGTGGCGGCACCTCGGCTGCCGACGGCACGCCACCGCTCCAGCAATTCGTCCGGCACGGTGAATGGCGGCTCGTGCCAGCCAAGCGCCGCCTTGGCGCCCGCTGCCTCCTGCGTGCCGAGTGGCGAGCCGTGGGTGGCCGCGGTGCCGGCCTTGGTGGGCGCGCCGAGGCCGATGATGGTGCGACAGGCGATCAGGGTCGGCTTTTTGGAGCGCACCGCGAACGACAGCGCCGCGTTGATCTGCGCCGGATCGTGGCCATCCACCCGCTTGGCCGCCCAGCCGTACGCCGAAAACCGCTTCAGCACATCGTCGGAATACGCCAGCGCCGTGTTGCCATCGATCGAGATGTGGTTGTCGTCGTACAGCACGGTCAGCTTCGACAGGCACAGATGGCCGGCGATCGCCGCCGCTTCATGGCTGATGCCTTCCATCATGTCGCCGTCCGACGCGATCACCCAGGTGCGGTGATCCACCAGCGACCGGCCGATAGCGCGCCGCCAGCAGCCGTCTCCGCGAGCGCCATGCCGACCGCGGTGCCGAAGCCCTGGCCGAGTGGGCCGGTGGTGGTCTCGATGCCGGGGTTTTCGCCGTATTCGGGATGACCGGCCGCGGGCGAGTGGAGCTGGCGGAAGCGTTTGATCTCCGGGATGCCCATGCCCTCGTAGCCGGTCAGGTACAGCAGCGCGTAGAGCAGCATGGAGCCGTGTCCGGCGGACAGCACAAAGCGGTCGCGGTCCGGCCAGCGCGGATCGGCGGCGTCGAATTTCAGGAAGCGCGTCCACAGCGCGGTGGCGACATCGGCCATGCCCATCGGCATGCCGGGATGGCCGGATTTGGCGGCTTCGACCGCATCGATCGCCAAGGCGCGGATGGCGTTGGCCATCTGCCACGCCGCCGTATGCGGCCGAGCGAGGATTTCGGCCTGTTTGGCCAGGGCGGGATTATCGGTGGCGAGTTCGTCGCTGGCGGCCATGGTATCTCCTGGGTCCGGGCGGGCGCTATAGGAGCAAGGCCGCCTTGGGGGCAACCCCTGGGGGTTTGGGCGGTGGTTTGCGGTGGTTTGCACGTGCCTAGGCGGCCAGCACGGGGGATCGAAGGGAAAACACTGGGATGAGCCGGCTCTCATATTTTGGACAGAGCCGCTCGTCACAATAGCACGCCCGGCGCGATGGCGCACGGCACGGGGCTGTCTGCACAGGGGAAGTCAGGGCAATAGCTTGGATCTGCCGCGAGGTCGTTCAGGCCATGACGACGGAAACAAGTGGCGTTCGCAATTCAGCAAGGATTTTAACACGGAGACAGAAGGGAGGACCACGGGAGGGCCAGGGAGAAGGGGCTCTTTGCGCTTCGCGCGAAGCGCAACAGCTATCCTGCTCCCTGGTGCTCCATGGCCCTCCCTTCTGCCTCCGTGTTAAAATCCTTCCCTACGTCCCGCATCCACGGTCGCCGCCGATGCAAGCCGAGAGCAGGTCAGCGGCCGCGCCACCGCCGGTGGTGTTCAAGCGATCGCCTCGCACGGTCAATTTTTGCGCACCCACTTTCGTGCGGCTGCCTGTGGATGCACGAACTCGTACACCCGCTCGGCCGATAAGGTCATGGTCGATCTGGCCATGACCCCGCTGCAGCGGCTGCGCAGATTCGGTCCCAACACAAGCTGCGTGAAGCAGCCGAGGCGTTCGACGCAATCGCGGACTGGTCGATTTCATTCCGTTGCCCAGCCGACGATCCGCTGCAAGCCGAACCCCTGCCGAACCCCCGAAGACGTTGCGGCCCGGCCGCGACGCATCGACGCACTTCGTGCCGAGATCGTATCCCTGATCGCTACGCCACCCGGTTAAACTCACACCGGCCGATTGGCCCGGGCCACCACCGCCTCGAACAGCACCTGCGCCCCAGCCTCGGCTTGCTCCGGCTCAATGCTCTCCGCCTCGTTGTGGCTCAGCCCATCCTTGCACGGCGTGAAGATCATCGCCGTCGGCACGTGCCGCGCAACATACACTGCATCATGCCCCGCACCTGACACGATCTCCCGCGCCGAATAACCCAACTTCGCCGCACCCTGCCGCACCAGTTCCACGCAAGCCGGATCGAATGGCTGGGCCGGTAGCTTGAACAACTGCGTCAACGCCAAACCAACCCCGCAATCGCGCGCGATAAACCCCGCCTCGCGCGGGAACTGTGCATCCAGCCGATCCACCTCGGCCGCGTCCGGATGACGGAACTCGACGGAAAACCGCACCTCTCCCGGCACCACGTTGCGGCTGTTGGGTGACACCACCAGCTGCCCAATCGTCC
This sequence comes from uncultured Alphaproteobacteria bacterium, assembly GCA_963790445.1. Taxonomy (GTDB): domain Bacteria; phylum Pseudomonadota; class Alphaproteobacteria; order Acetobacterales; family Acetobacteraceae; genus JAMXLO01. The sequence goes on from CAWBON010000019.1 coordinate 116,507, forward strand.
CCCGCCCGTCCTCTCCCCGCACACGCATCATCCGGTCCACCAGATCGACGATCCGCGCCGCGCACACCAGCGCGTCCTTACGTGCGGACGGCGGCGTGGTGCCGGCATGCGAATCCTGCCCCGTCGCCACGGCATCGTACCACACCATCGACTGCGCGCCGGTGACGATGCCGATCTGCTTGGCCTCGTTCTCCAGGATCGGCCCCTGCTCGATATGCAGCTCGAAATACGCATCGGCCGGAAATGCCGCAGCCCTGCTTTCCCCGCGGTAGCCAATCCCGTCCAACGCGGTCCGCACCGTCACGCCATCCAGGTCCGCAAACGCATAGGCCTGCCTCCAGCGGAAACACTCCCGCCCAAACGCCCGACCCCATCAGTGAATGCCCAAACCGGCTGCCCTCCTCGTCGGTCCAGTTGACCAGTTCCAGCGGCGCCTCCGTGACAATCCCCAGGTCGTTCAGCGTGTGCATCACCTCCAGCCCGGCGAGCACGCCCAACGCCCCGTCGAACTTCCCCCCCGACGGCTGGCTGTCGAGGTGGCTGCCGAACAGAACCGGCAACCGGTTCTGATCGCGGCCAGCCCTGCGGGCGAACATGTTGCCGATCTCGTCGATCCGCACGGACAGCCCCGCCGCCTCGCACTCGGCGCGGAACCGGTCGCGGCCACGCTTGTCCACGTCGGTCAGCGTCAGCCGCCGCACGCCGCCCTTCGGCGTGGCGCCGATCGCCGCCATCCCCATAAGGCTGTCCCACAGCCGCTTGCCATCGATGCGCTGGTTGGTCTGGACCGTCATGCAAAGCGTCCCTCGGCTGAAGCGGCGCATCTTGCCCGCCGGACGGCTAGCTGCAAGAGAGTGGCCAGGAATCAATGGTCAGTGGTTAGTATGAGAGCTGTATTGTTTTTGCTGGTGGGGTTGGCGTTCACCGGCTGCAAGCTGGTGGACCAGACGACATTCGCGCCGTCGCCGGAGGCGAAAACGACCGTGCCGGAGCCGCCGAAGGTCGACCCGCGAGCCCCGCTGCTCACCATCGGCTACGCCACACCCAGCCCGAACTACCAGGACGTGCTGCGTTACGCCGTGCGCGAAGCCGAGTCACGCGCGCCCGGCGTCCAGTACGACGTGATCGCCATGCTGCCGGCCGGCGGCGACGCTGCCGCCGGGCAGCACAGCGCGGTCGAGGTGATGCGCGCCATCATGGCTCAGGGCGTGCCAGCCAGCCGGATCCATCTCGGCCTCCGCAGCGAACCTGCGGGCGTGACGCGAGAGGTCCGGGTCTATGTGCAATGAACGGCGCGACCGCGCGTGAAGCAACTTTAACGTCGTGTCAGCGGTTGTGCGGATCTGAAGGTACCGCTTACAGCCGATAGAGTGATGCCGCCCTCGCTGGAGGCCCTGGAAAGAATGCACAGATTCCACGCCCACTGCCGCCAGGCCTTGGACTCCATCGAGGCGCAGGGGCGCTATCGTCGCTTCACGCCGCTGCAAAAGCAGGCCGAGCGCTTCCCGCTGTATCGTCGCCACGATGGTAACGCCGTGGGAAGCGAAGTGCTGGTCTGGTCATCCAACGACTATCTCGGCATGGGCGGCCACCCCGTCGTGATAGAGGCTGCCTGCGCGGCCGCCCGCGAAATGGGTGCCGGTGCCGGCGGCACGCGCAACATCGGCGGCACCAGCCCGGCGCATGACGCGCTGGAGGCGGAACTTGCCGATCTGCACGGCAAGGCCGCCGCGCTGCTGTTCACCTCTGGCTTCGTGTCCAATCAGGCGGCGCTGTCCACCATCCTCAATTCGCTGCCGGACTGGCAGGTGTTCTCCGACGCGCGCAACCACGCCTCGATGATCGCCGGCATCAAGGGTTCGAAGGCGACGTGCCACGTGTTTCGCCACAACGACCTGACGCATCTCGAGGAACTGCTGCGTGCCGCGCCGGCGGCAGCACCGAAGCTGATCGCGTTTGAGTTGGTTTATTCGATGGACGCCGACATCGCGCCGATCGGCGCGATCTGCGACCTCGCCGCGTGCCATGGCGCGATGACGTATCTGGACGAGGTGCACGCGGTTGGCATGTACGGTCCGTCCGGCGCCGGCGTGGCGGAGCGCGACGGCGTCGCGGCACGGATCGACGTGATCGAGGGAACGCTGGCCAAGGCGTTCGGCTGCCACGGCGGCTATATCGCGGGCGATGCGTCGGTGGTGGACTACATCCGCTCCTGTGCACCGGGCTTCATCTTCACCACGTCACTGCCGCCGATGATCGCTGCCGCCGCGCTCGCCAGCGTCCGGCACGTGCGCGGCGACCCCGACCGGCGTGCGCGGTTATTCGCGCGCGCGGACACGCTGAAGTGGCGGCTGACCGCGGCGGGACTTCCGGTGCTGCCATCCACCAGCCACATCGTGCCGCTGCATGTCGGCAACGCCGAGCTGTGTCGCGACGTCAGCCGCCGGTTGCTTGACGAATTCGCCATGTACGCGACGCCAATCAACTATCCCACCGTGCCACGTGGCAAGGAAAGGCTGCGCTTCACGCCGACGCCGCTACACACCGATGCAATGATGGATCGACTTGTCGCCGCGTTGCAAGCAATCCTGCAACCGGCGCGGCGCGCGGCAGCCTGAGCAGCACCGGCGGTTTGGGCACGGCATACCGACCGCCGAAATGACCGACTCATCGGGACAGCCATCGCCGTCCTGACGGACGAGGCATGTCCAGGCAAAGGCCGGGAGCCCGTGTCCACGACTTTATTGTTCTTCTACACTGAGGTTTTGAATGACTGGTTTGCCGGGTGTGCCGATCCGCGACCTGTTTTCCACCGGGACCGGTTCCTAGCCGTCGCGGACATTCACCGCTAGGCGGCGACTGGCAGGTGCTGGCCGATAATGGAATTGCTGCTTTGGCAATCAGCCCCACTGAAGGCCGTTCGTGGCCACCATTGGTCATTGCAGTATCACGGTTGGGATCCCGTTGCACGTTTTGCTGGTTTAAGCCTTGCTACCGTGCCGCCTCGTTCGGGAAAATCTACCCTGTTGAGACGGACTTCTGTCCTACGCATTGGTATCGGTTATTTATTGACCGGCAGAGGCCCGTAGGGAACGATAGCCCAACGAGAAGGCATCTAACAAATTATACGGAGACGGGCGTGCTGGTCTTCATCAGCTATCACACACCCGATCGAAAAAGCGCGCAGGCTATAGAAGCGGCGCTCGCCCTCCGTCGCCCCGGCATCCAATTGCTCTTGGCGCCACGCAACGTCTCCGGTGGCGCGTGGTGGGTGCGGGACATCGCTGAAACCATCGGCCGCGCGGATGCAGTGCTATTCCTTGCCGGTAAACAAATCGGCCCCTGGCAGGAGCTCGAATATTACGAAGCGCTGCGCCTCTCGCGTGAGCGATCCGGGAGACCGCGAGTGATTCCGGTCGTTACCGTCGAACAGGCCCCAGGCCTGCCGTTCTTCTCCCAATTGCATCAGATCTTCGCAGCCGATCCGGTAACTCAAAATAGCCTCGATGCCATCGAACGCGCGTTAGACGATACCCAGCCGCCCGACATGGCGCCCCCGTGGCAGCGATTCCAACCCTACAAAGGCCTGCCAGCACTCGAGGAAGCTGATGCGGCTTTCTTTTTTGGCCGCGATAAAGAAACGGCGGCGATCCTCGATCTGATGGTCCAGCATCCCAACCGGATCATTGCCCTGATCGGTCAATCGGGAGTCGGTAAGTCCTCCCTCGCCCGCGCTGGTGTGCTGGCGCGACTCAAGTCGCAGCTTTGGCCGCTCCCGACGGGGGAATGGCCTGCAGGGCTAAACGACAGCCGCGCCTGGCTCCCGCTCGTCATCCGGCCGGGCGAGCAACCCCTGAAGGAATTGGCACTCGCCTTTGCCCAGCTTTACTGCGAGCGTTCGTTCGAACTGGACGAAGAGGCCGAGGGCTGGTCGCGACGCTTCGCCGCAGGCGCCCGCCTGAAAGACATGCTGCGCGCCACCCGCGACAAACTCGCCACGGCACTCGGCGCCGAGGCGCCCAAGCGCTTTGTCGTCTATATCGACCAGGGCGAGGAACTTTACACGCGAGCCGACCCGGGGGAGGCGCTCCAGTTCTCGGCTCTGGTCGCAGAAGCACCCGCGCACGAAGCGTTCTCCGTGCTGCTGAGTCTGCGCTCCGATTATTACGCAGCCTATCAGAATGATCGCGCCATGTTCGACGCTTCGGCGAATTTTGATTTACTACCGCTGACACGCGACGTGCTCGGCGAAATCGTACGTAGGCCCGCTGCATCCCTCGGCGCCCGTTTCGAAAGCGAAGACATGGCCGACCGCGTCGCTGATGCGACCAATCGCGAACCTGGTGCGCTGCCGTTGCTCTCCGATCTGCTGCACGAAATGTGGCTGCACATGCAGGCGCGCGGCGATGGCGTCCTGCGCTGGTCCGACAACCCTGAAATTGTCGACGTTGCCGCCCCATTGCGCCGGCGCGCCGATGCCTTTCTCGCCGATCCAGCGAACAATGAGGGGGTGGTGCGGCGTCTGTTCACACTACGGCTCGCGCACGTGCCGGAGATCGGGGAACCGGTGCGCCGCCGCGCCCATCGTGCCGAGTGTGGCGCCGAAGAATGGGTTGCGGCCGAAAAACTCGCGGGTCAGGACTGGCGATTGCTGACTTTGGCCGGGGCCGCCGATGGCGAATCGGTCGTCGAAGTCGCACACGAACAGCTGCTGCGCCGGTGGCCGCGTCTCAAGTCCTGGCTTGAGGAGGAGCGCGAGTTTCTGGTCTGGAAAGGTCAGGTAGAGCACACGGCTGCTTCCCATGCCGCTCTGCCTGGGGCCGAGCAGGACGGGGCCTTGCTGATGGGGCGGCCACTGGCGATCGCGCGCGGCTGGTTCGAGCGCCGCGCGGCTGATCTCGCGCCTCAAACGCGCGCTTTCGTGGGTGCCTCGCTGGCCGCCGAGAGTGCCAGGCGTGGCGCCGAGCAGCGCCGGAACCGGCGGGTCCTGATCGGTACTGCGGCCGGACTTGCTATTGCCCTGGTGCTCGCGGGCTTTGCTGGGTGGCAATGGCGTGTAGCACGGAGTGAAAAAGTCGTTGCCGAGCACAACCTCCAATTGGCGACGCAGACAGCCAACGGCCTAGTCTCTGATTTGGCAGTCAAATTCCAGAATTTTGGCTTACCAGCGACAACGGTCCAAAATATCCTTGGCAGCGCACTCCACCTCTTGGATCAACTAGCGGCCGGCGGCGAGTCCATGCCGGCATTGCGCCGCAGCCAGGGTAAAGCGCTTATCGATGCCAGTATCTCTTTCCGTACGGTAGGCGACAGTTCACGCGCGCTCTCCGAAGCCTCGGAGGCCCGCGACATCTTCGAGGCTTTGCTGGCCACCAATCCCAGTGACAGCGACGCTAAGAGAGAGCTGGCGACAAGCATCAGGAATATGGGAGACGCTTTGGAAGACCAGGGCGATTACCAGGACGCTCTTTCCAGGTATCGTGACAGCCTAGCTTTATATAAGGCTCTGACAGACGGGGATGCAAGCAACGCCGACTGGCAAAGAGGTGTTGAAGGTGATGATGAGATGATCGGGGAAATCCTGCGAAGGCAGGGCGATCTGTCAGGTGCCCTCAACGCGCTTGACGAGGATCTGTCCATTGCGAAGATGCTTGTTGCGAAGTATCCGGCCAATCTTGATTTTCAATTTGATCTCTCCGAAAGCGACAACAAGGTTGGCGATGTTCTGCTGGATCAAGGCAATTTCGGGGGCGCTACTGCCGTTTATCGTGACGGGCTCACGATTAGGGAAACGCTGGTCAAAGGGGATCGCAGCGATCTGTATTGGCAGCGGGGGCTGGCACAAAGCAAGTTGAGATTAGGCGACGCGCGCAAAGCGCAAAATGATCTGGCCGGCGCGCTCGGCGCTTATCGGGACGCGTTAGAGACCATAAACGTGCTGGCAATGAAAGACCCGGGAAACAGTGCCTTGCAACAGGATCTTGCCGACGCCAACGTATCTGTTGGCAACGTGCTGGAGCTCAAGGCGATCACGCCGGCGCGCTCGCCGCCTATCGCGAAAGCCTCGCCATCGTGAGGGCCTTGAGCCAAAAGGATCCGGTCAACGGCGATTGGCAACGCCGTCTCGCAAACACAAGCGAGAACATCGGCGAGGTGCTTCAGGCTGATGGTGATCGCGCCGGCGCGGCCTCCGCCTACCGCGAAAGTCTTGCGACCTTAAGGCCGCTGATGAACAGAGCGCCGAGCAATCAGCAGTGGCAAGATGATGTCGCGTATACGGACGAACGACTTGGCTATGTGCTCTGGGCGGCAGGGAATCACACCGACGCGGTCGCTGCCTATCGTGAGAACCTGGTAATCAGGAGGACTCTGGCGCAAACAGATCCTAGCAACGTGGATTGGCAAACCAAATTGGTTCTCAGTTTGTTGCGAATGGCGGACGCCAGCGAAGCACCGGCAGCCGATCTTGGGGAAGCGCTCGCGATTTTGAAGCGCCTTGATGCCGCCGGAAAGTTGCCGCCAGACAAGAAGGACTGGGTCAATCAGATTGCAGCAAAACAGGCAAATGCTCCTGAGGCTACCACCGGAGGTAATTCTGCATCAAAGGCGTTTGATGAGGAGGCCTTACGCAAGGGGGACGATGCGTACGGCCGCAAAGAGTATACCGAGGCGATGCGGTGGTATCAAAGCGCCGCGGACCATGGGAACCCTCAGGCCCAGGGCAATATCAGCCGACTGTATCTATTCGGGCTAGGTGTCCCGGTGAATTATGCGGAAGCCATACAGTGGGCCCAAAAAGCCGCCGATCAGGGAAATCCGCGCGGACAGACTGTGACTTGGGCTGGTGTACGCGCAAAATCCAGGCGCGGCGCAGGACTTCACGGAGGCAATGCGGTGGTATCGCAAAGCCGCCGATCAGGGTTATGCCGCCGCGGAAGCTAACATTGGACTACTTTTCGCGAACGGGAACGGGGTGAAACAGGACTACGCCGAGGCGATGCGCTGGTACCGCAAAGCGGCAGATCAAGGGATGCCCGAAGCCCAAAACGCTGTGGGAGCCCTCTACCACAGCGGCTGGGGCACTGGGCCGGACTATGCCGAAGCCATGCATTGGTACCGCAAAGCAGCCGATCAGGGCTTCTCCACCGCCCAGTATAACATCGGGCAGTTGTACTTGAACGGCCTTGGCGTGAAGCAGGACAACGCCGAGGCAATGAGCTGGTATCGGAAGGCTGCCGAACAGGGCGACAGCGACGCGCAGAATAGCGTCGGGATGTTATACGAGGACGGCCAGAGGGGTGTGAAGCAGGACTATACGGAGGCTATGAGCTGGTACCGCAAAGCCGCCGATCAAGGCAATGCCGCCGCACAGAACAATGTCGGCACCTTATACTATAATGGCTCCGGCATAACTCAGGACTACGCCGAGGCGGCGCATTGGTTCCGCAAAGCTGCCGATCAAGGCCAAGCCGACGCGCAGAGCAATTTAGGCGTGCTATACGAGAACGGTTACGGCGTGGTGCAGGATTATGCCATAGCGATGCGCTGGTATAGCAAAGCCGCCGACCAAGGGAACGCCAACGCGCAACGCAACATCGGTAATTTGTACGCGACTGGGAAGGGCGTTGCGCGCGATGACGAGCAGGCGCGGACATGGATGCAAAAAGCTGCGGCCGGTGGGAATGACGACGCTCGAAAATGGCTCGCCGCCCACTAGTGTCCCGTCCACCCTATACGGGTTCTTGTTGAGATGAGGGTTCCCCGAATCCCGCCTCGCACTGAGGCGCCGCAGCCACTTGCTGAACTGCGATCCCTTGAGGACCACCGATTTAACACTGATTTGCTGATTAACCCCGGAGATTCCGATTGCGCAGCAGCAGCCTTTCCACGCCTTCGGCACGTGCTCAGCCACACTGCCTTGCAAGAGGCATTCACCCGTTTCGATAGATTGGCAAATACCGCAAAGCGAAAAGGTCGAATCACAGGACTGCTGGCGATTGCACTTGGAATTGTCTCCCTGATGATCGCAGCCGCCACGCCAAAACTGCAGGTGCTTGGATTTGTCGCCGCGGTTTGTGGGGTCTCATCAATCGCAATTGGCCTTGGTGGGGTCCTATATGCCGGAGCAAAACGACGCTGGCTATGTAACCGTCTCATGACCGAGCGGCTGCGCCAATTCCATTTCCAGGCATTCGTCTGCCGATGGCGCGAAATTAGTGTTTCACTCGCCGAGCCCGAGGCAGGGGCTTCCTTCGAAGCACAACGGGAGGTCTGGTTCAACAGGTTCATGGGATCGCTTGCCGGACAAGTCGATGCCGAGCTGACCGATCTGCTCGACGACGACACTGCTGCCAAATGCTGGCTGCACCCTCAGTCGCGGCTGCCTGATGCCGACGAGGAAGTCTCAAATCTCATGGAATTGTTCGCCGCGTACCGCGCTATGCGGATCATGCACCAGCTGCATTACGCTAATCATAAGTTGCGCGCGGGCCAGAACTTATTTGCCTGGTCGCCCCGGCTCCAGGATTTGATATTCTCCTATACGACGCTGGTTTGCATTCTCTTGATATTCGGCATCCATATGTGGATTGCTCTTTCAATTGCCATCGGCACTCACATTTCCTCGCTGGACCCTGTTCTTTTCCATTTTGAAAGCGCAGGAAACGGTATCGACGTCCATATCGTCGTCATATGGACCGCGATCGTGGCGCTTGGCTTTCGTGCCCTGCAGGAAGGATTGCAGCCGGAACGGGAGATCGAACGTTACCAGCACTATCGCGCCGGCGTACGCGCGGTCCGCGACCGCTTCGACAGATCCGTCAGCCCCGCAGAGAAATTGGAAGTCATGCAGGAGATGGAGCGCCTAGTGTTTGACGAACTACGAACTTTCTCCGGTCTAACCACGATGCCCGCTTCATCATTTAGCTGGGCTGGATTTAGCTGGGCTGGCACTTTTGCCAGTAGTGTTACCAACTTTGCCGGAGCCCACCCATAGGCCTCGAATCAAAATAATACGCCAGAAGGCCTGGTATCGCGTCTAGGCCGTGTGGACGGATTTAACCAGCATCAGCCCGCACGCAAAACTGATGATGGCTGAGTAGCTGATGTCGGTCTTCTCGCATCGCATGGCGACGCGTTTGAACCGCTTGAGCTTGCCGATCGTCTGTTCGATGCGCGCCCGGAGTTTATAGAGGCGCTTCGGAAAGAAGCGGCCTCTTTGCTTGGAGTTTTCGCGGCGAGGGATGACGGGTGTGATGCCGCGCGCGAGCGCGGCCGCGCGGTTGGCTTGGCTGTCATATCCCTTATCGGTCATCGCGATGCGCGGGCGGATGTCCGGGCCGATGTCGAGCGATGTCTCGAACTGGGTGCTGTCGCTGGCCTCGCCACCGGTCAGGTGGAAGTCGAGAGGGTTGCCGTCGAGATCGGTCTTGAGGTGGATTTTGGTCGAGAAGCCGCCGCGCGAGCGGCCGAACGCCTGATGCTGCTGCCCCCTTTTGCCCCAGCCGCCGAGACGTGGGCGCGTGCAGTCGTGCTGTCGAAGAACTGGACCAAATGCGCCGTCTCGCTGCATTCCGCCAGCATCTGAAAGAATGCCTCGAATACCCCCGAGCGACTGAGCCGCCAGAACCGCTTCCATACGCTGTTCCATTTGCCATACTCGCTCGGGCAATGCTCGCCAGGTTATGCTGTGGACCGTGAAATAGTGGATTGCTTCCAGGAATTTACGGTCGTCATGCCCAGGCTCTCCCCGGCTCGATTGCGCCGCATCAAACACTTCCAGCGCGATCGACCAATCCCGCTCCGTCATTCCCGTCAGCATGTCCGGCTCCCTGATGCCGGTCACGCAGTGATTCGAACAAAACCCAATTCGGGAATCCGTCAGAAATGCATACCTGGGTTTCCGTCCACACGGCCTAGTGTTGATGATGGGAGCTGGCACCGACGGGCTACACGGCAACGGGGGACCTCGGCAGATGGTATGTCCGCTCTTGAGAAGCATCGCCGTTCGATTGAGCAACTAACATGGCCGCTCACCAGCCCGCCCCGTCATTGCGCCCTCAGCGTGCGCGTCAGTCGACAGAGACCAAGGCAGATCGGTGCTCCTGGTGGTGTACCAGGAAGTGGAGTAGGTCCAACCCGGTTTTCGCCTCGCCTGGAGAATCCGGCGATGCCATACAATCGATGGATGCCGCGACTTGTGCGCGCCTCTGGAGGGAACAAGAGCATGTTTTCGGTGGGACAGAGGGTCTGGCATCGCGACGGCTGTCGCAGCGGCACGGTGCTGGAATGCGACGGGGATCGGGTTTTCATTGTGCAGGACAACGGAGCCGAGTTGGATTTTCGGACGACCGACCTGACCGCGACGCCGCCGCCCGGCGCGAGCACCTCCGGAGCCAGGCGTACGGATAGTGGGGAGACGTCCAGGTCGGCTGCCTACGTGATGCCAAGCCGCACCCTGACTGCTGGCGATATCACTCCCGAGCACGCGCGGGTGCTGGGCATCGTGCCCATACGCACGCTTCAGGCGATCGCGGCCTTGTTCGAGCGCAGACCCAAGGCCGGCAAGTTCAGCGCGCTTGACGTCGCCGAGAAGTTGAATGTCATCGCGGAGATCACCGCCGTGCCCTATCGCACGATGCGACAGTACAGCGACCGCCCCGGCGAACTCGGCCTACTGATGGGCAAGGGTCTCGCTGACAGCCGAAAGACCGGCTGACCCTGACGAGCTTGGGCGACGTTGCCGCGATCGCGCGCTGGCTCTCACTCTGTTGACTCCGCCCGAACTGCCTTTCACCATCCGCGAAGCACTTTTCAGCTTCGGACCACACGCACCATGACCCCGCCGGACGCTGCGTGGCAACAATTGATCTCGGCGTTGCACGCGTCCGGCCGCAAGGCTGCACTCGCGATCACCGGCGGCGGCAGTGGGGCGATCGGCGAGTTGCTTCGTGTGCCCGGCGGCTCTCGGCTGCTGATCGAGGCGCAGGTTCCCTACGACGCGCTGGCGCTTGCCGCATTTCTCGGCTTTGTACCGGAACAGGCGTCCAATTCCGACACCGCAATCGCGATGGCGCAAAGCATACGAGCACGCGCGGTCAGGCTGATGCCGGCGGCCACCGATCCGGTTGGCCTCGGCGCAACGGCTGCACTGGTGAGCGATCGCCCGCGCAAAGGCGAGCACCGATTTCACATCGCGTTCGCCAACTCTGCACGCGTCGCTCACTGCACGGGCGTCTTGGCCAAGGGCCGACGTGATCGCGCTGCTGAAGAAGACGTCGTTTCGCGGGCGATCGTTTTGTGGCTGGCCTACGCATGCGGGATTGCCGCACCGTCGCCACGCAGCTTGCTCGATGAGGACGAACATTTTTCCGAAACGGTCGTCGCGACGGTGGACGCTATCGATCGGCTTCTGGCGGGCGAGGTCGAACGCGTCACCGTCCAGCCCGATGGCCAGATGATGCTGTCAGCGCCGCGGCCACTTTTGCTGATGCCAGGTTCCTTCAATCCGCTGCACGAGGGACATGTGCTGCTGGCACGGGTCGCCGAACAGGTCACACAGCAGCCCGCGGCGTTCGAAATCTCTGTCACCAATGTCGACAAGCCGCCGCTGTCAGGCGAGACGGTGAGACACCGCGCCGCGCAGTTCGCCTGGAAGTCGCCGGTCGAACTCACCAGAGCGCCCACCTTCGTCGAGAAGTCGCGCTTGTTTCCGGGAGTTACGTTCGTGATCGGCGCGGATACGGCAGAGCGGCTGATCGCGCCGAGATATTATGGCGATGACGAGGTTCGAATGCATGTGGCGCTTGACGAAATCGCTGATTCCGGGTGCAGCTTTCTGGTGGCCGTGCGCATCGACGCGGCGGGGCGCGTACGCGCGCTGAACGATATCCCCGTGCCGCGGCGCTATGCCGATCTCTTCGCCGAAATTCCTGAGCACCGTTTCCGGTTAGACACCTCCTCATCCGAGATTCGCGAACGGGGACGTGCGGTTGGTGATTGATAGCGAGCCACAAAGATAGGCTTCGTCCAGGTGCCGGTTAAACGCTCCGGAAACCGGTCAAAACCTTCGTGCAGTGGCACCAGGAAAGTCGTGGATGTCGACCCCGACTTTCGCTCGGGACACACTCTTCGTCGGCACCACGACGTTGGCGTCGCCCGTATGTCAACCTTATCGCCGCCCGACGTCACATCGGCACACGCCCCTTGATCGCATTGGCACGGGAGCCGTACGTGATGCGGCCCTGCGCATCGGCCGGCAGCCGTGCGCGCACTCGTGCCTTGAATTGCTCGAGCTCGCCCGGCTCCATCGCGGCGAGCGTTGGATTCAAGGTTCCGGTCGTCTGCGTACTCGTCGTCCAGAACTCATCGAATTCCGCAAAAGTCCGCTGCACAGTGATCTCACGCGTCTCAATGGCTTCCAGTCCGGCGCCCGCCCATAGATCGCCCATCGCGTCCATGCGGGAGGCACCGGCGCTTGGCGGCGACGGCGGCATGATGCCCAATTCGCGGAGCTCGGCGTTGATCGAGGCAAACGGGAAACCGCCGCCCAGCATGTCCCACGCGTACGCCGCGACCAATCCGCCTGGACGCACCACGCGCGCCATCTCGGCGACGCCCTTCGCCGGATCAGGCACAAAGAAGATCACCAGTGCCATGACGGCAGCATCGAACCGGTCATCGGTGAACGGCAGCGCCATCGCATCGCCCAGTTGAAACGTCGCACCGTGCGCCCCGGGCCTGCCGCGCGCGAACGACAGTTGTCCATCGGACGGATCGACGCCATGCAGTTCGCTGGGCGCACATGTCCGCGCCAGCAATTCGGTGAACGCGCCGCTGCCGCAACCGACATCGATCCATCGCAGGCCGGTCTGCGGCGCCAGCCAGGCAAGGAAGGTCTCGCCGGCAAGCCGGCTCCAGACGCCCATGCCTCGTTCGTAAGCCGCGCCGTCCTGGAAGCGGATTTGCTGATCTGACATTTGCATTCTCCTGCGCTTGCACAAGCTTTGCCACAGGCTGGCACCCAGGCGCCAGCCGCTCACGTCCCGAGCGCCGTTGGCAGTTGCGGTATCTGCTGCCATCCGGTGCCGATGCGGTTGACTCCGGCGTGCGTTGAGCACTTCAAGTGGCCGATCAGGTTGGAGTGCAAGGATTGGATCGCCCGACGCTGCGGCTGAACCCAGGGCAAGGGCGGCGATTGCGTGCCGGCTCACCGTGGGTGTTCTCCAACGAGATCGCGATGCTGCCCGAATATCGGCAGATGCCGCCGGGCGCACTTGTGCGGCTTGAAACCGACAATGGCGGCCCGCTGGGCACGTTCATGTTCAACCCGCACAGTCTGATAGCTGCGCGATTGCTGGATCGCGATCCGGCGGCGGTGATCGATTTGGATTGGCTGCGCGCTCGGCTGAGCGATGCGATCGCATTGCGTCAGCGAGTGTGCGACACCGCGCACCATCGGCTGGTGCATGCAGAGGCGGATCGTTTGCCGGGTCTGGTGATCGATCGCTATGGCGACGTCGCTGTGTTGCAGGCGAACACCGCGGGCATGGATCGGCTGACACCGCTGATCGTTGAGGCACTCACCGCATTGTTGTCGCTGCGTGCAGTGGTGGCGCGAAATGACTCAGGCGCGCGCCGGCAGGAAGGCTTGGCGGAGACCGTGTCACTGCTGTTCGGCACCGATGCCAGCGCCGAGGTCGTGGAGGGCGGCGTACGGTTTCCGATCGATCCGCTGAGTGGACAGAAGACCGGATGGTACTTCGACCAGCGCCCCAACCGCGATCGTGTCGCCGCCTTGGCGGATGGTGCGCGCGTGCTGGACGTGTTCAGCCATGTCGGCGCATTCGGTCTGCGCTGCGCGGCAGCAGGCGCGCGCGAGGTGACGCTGCTGGACAGCAGCGCACCAGCTTTGGCACAGGCCGAACAGGCGGCCGCACTGAACGGCGTCGCCGATGCTGTACGCACTCGGCGCGACGATGCGTTCGATGCAATGACGGCGCTCGCCGGTGATCGGTTCGACATTGTGGTGTGCGACCCGCCCGCGTTCGCCCGCACGCGCAAGGACGCGGAGGCCGGATTGCGCGCCTACGGCCGGATGGCGCGCCTGGCCGCACCGCTGGTCGCTCCTGGCGGCTTCCTGTTCGTCGCCTCGTGCAGCCATCACGCACCGCTGGAAGCCTGGTCGGCGCAAATCGCACTCGGCTTGCATCGCGCGCGACGCGAGGGCCGCATTCTTTTCACCGGCGGCGCTGGGCCGGATCATCCCGTGCATCCGCATTTACCGGAAAGCGCATATCTGAAGGCGCAGTTGATCCAGTTGTTCTGATGTAGCGCAAACCCTGTCATTGCAAGGAGTGCAGCGACGAAGCAGTCTCGTGGAATTAAGTCTCCGGAGCATTGCCCCCGCTGGCACGCGATTGCTTCGTTGCCGGGCTCCCTCAATGACAACGCAATGAAAGTGGGTCACTGGACGCCAACCTTTTTCAGCATGACGATCAGCACATGGACCCATCCCGCGCCAACAACCCCCTCTTCGGACCGAACCGCTTCAAACTCGGCATCTTCAGCGCCAACTGCGACGGCGGACTGACGATGAGCCTCGCCCCCGAACGCTGGCGCGCCAACTGGGACGACATCGTCGCAATGACGCACATCGCCGACGAAGCCGGGATCGAATTCATCCTGCCAGTGGCAAAATGGCGCGGCTTCCAGGGAAAGGCCAACATCTACGGCCGCTCCTTCGAAACGCTGACCCACGGCGCCGCGCTCGGTGCGCTGACCAGACGTATCGCGATCTTCTCCACCGTGCATGTGCCGCTGGTCACGCCGGCGTTCGCCGCCAAGGCGATCGCCACCATCGACCACATCACCCACGGCCGATCCGGCCTCAACATCGTCTGCGGCTGGAACCAGGAAGAATTCGACCTGCACGGCGTCACGATCGACAAGGACCGCCGCTACGACCACGGACTGGAATGGTTCCGTGTCTGGTCGCGCCTGTTGCAAGGCGGCCCCGAATTCGACTGGGACGGCGAATTCTTTCATCTGAAACGACTGCAGACAGACCCCGTCTCAGTGCAGCGCCCATGGCCCGCTGTCATGTCGGCGGGGTTTTCGCCAAAGGGCCGCGATTTCGCCGCGCAGGCAGCGGACGTGCTGTTCACCACCATGAGCGAGCTCGACCAGGCCCCTGCCCTGCTCGCCGACATCGCGCAACACCTCGCGCGCCACGGCAGGCGCGTCGATGTCTACACCATGTCGCACGTGGTGTGCCGCCCGACCCGCCGGGAGGCAGAGGAATTCTACCACTACTTCGCCGAGGAAATGGCCGATGCGGACGGCCAGGCGTACTATCGCCGCCAGCGCGGTCCAACCGTGCAGGACGCCAACGGAAACGAAATTCGCCGCCCGCTGGTCAACCGCTTCATGCGTGCCACCGGCCAGCGTTACGACGGCGCCTATCCCGGCACCTACCCGCTGGTCGGCACGCCGGACGACATCGTTGCGGACATGCTGCAGATGAGCGAACTGGGCCTGACCGGCACCTCGGTTGCGTTCCTCGACTACCTGAAGGAAATTCCCTTCTTCACGCAGGAAGTCCTGCCGCGGCTTCAGCGGCTGGGTCTGCGCCAGGAGGGAATGATGCCAGGAAACGCCTATCTGGTGGTGCGCGCGGAGGTCGCCGAAGCCGATCGGCGCGACTTCGATGACTGGTATCGCACCGAACACCTGCCCGATGCGAAGCAAGCCTTCGCCGCGCAGCGCGCCTGGCGCGGCTGGAGCCGCACCAACCCGTCGCTGCACTACGCATACTATCAATTCGCCGATGTCACGGCTGCGGATGCCATTGGCAGTTCGCCGGCAATCCGCGCACTGATCGCCGAATTCGACGCGCGCTGGGGCACCCGTGTCACACGCTCCCGCGAAGTCATCGAGGTCGCCGGCGAGATCGGCAGCTAACAAATCAGGCGGCCGGCCCGTGCCGGCCATGACGTTCGAAGGAGAGGAAACATGGGCAACAGGATCGCATTCATGGGCGTCGGCGCCGTCGGCGGCTATGCCGGCGCACATATGGCGCAGGCCGGCGAGGACGTAACGTTCATCGATCCATGGCCGGCACATGTAGAAAAAATGCAGCGCGACGGATTAAAGATCAGCCACATCCGCGACGTGCCAGAATTTACCGTGAAGGTGCGCGCGCTGCACCTGACCGACGCGCAGCACCTCGCGAAGGAAAAGCCGATCGACATCGCCTTCGTCTGCATGAAGTCGTACGACACAGAATGGGCGACGACGCTGATCAGCCAGTACCTCTCGCCCAACGGCTTCATCGTCTCGTTGCAGAACTGCATGAACGAGGAAACCATCGCCGGCGTCGTCGGCTGGGGCAAAACAGTGGGCTGCATCGCAAGCTCGATCACCGTCGATCTGTGCGAGCCAGGCCACATACGCCGCGCCGCCGGCAAGAGCGGCAGCAAGCACACCGTCTTCCGCACCGGTGAGGTGCACGGCCGCGTCACCGATCGCGTGAAGGAAATCTGTCGCCTCGTCGGCATGGCCGACTCCGCAATGGTGACCGAGAACATCTGGGGCGAACGCTGGTCGAAACTGGTCACCAACGTGATGGGCAACGGACTGTCCGCCTGCACCGGAATGATCGGCAAGGACATGGTTCGCAACGACGCAATCCGTCGCTTCTCCGCCCGGCTCGGCAGCGAGGCGATCCGCGTCGGCCAGGCACTCGGCTATGAGCTGGAGGAAATCATCCATCTCGATCCGGAGATCATCGCCCGCGCCGGCGAAGGCGATGCCAAGGCAACGCACGAATACGACGACCACCGTCTGGCCGAAGTGAACAAGGCCGGCGGCGGCGAGCATCGGCCATCGATGGGCCAGGACATGGTGAAGGGCCGCCGCACCGAGATCGAGTTCCTCAATGGTCTGGTAGCGCGCAAGGGCGAGGAGATCGGTATCCCAACGCCAGCCAACGTGGTGCTGACCGACATCGTCAAGCGCGTGGAAAAGGGCGAGCTGCAACCCGATCCGAAGCACATCACGGATCTGCGCCTGAACTGACTGCGGCGCAGGCGACCGTCACGCTGACCCCGTCGCCGCGCTCCTTGCGCTGACAACACACCGCGCGGAGCAGTGCAATGCGTGTCTTCAGCCGGCTGCCGATGCGCGACTGGACCGCAACCGCGGCGGCGGCCCGCACCGCAGAAACAGCCGGCTACGACGCAGTGATGACCGTCGAACTCGGCCACGATGTGTTCGCCGCGCTGGCGATCGCCGCCATGGCAACACGGCACGTCGAACTCACACCATCGGTCGCAGTGGCCTTCCCACGCAGTCCCACCGTGCTGGCCTCGCAAGCCTGGGACCTGCAAGCCAATTCGCACGGTCGCTTCGTGCTGGGGCTCGGCAGCCAGGTAAAGGGCCACAACGAACGGCGGTTCGGCATAGCGTGGACCGCCCCGGCGCCGCGGCTAAGCGACTACGTGCGGGCACTGCGCGCGATCTGGCACGCCTGGGAAACACGCGGAAAACTGGATTTTCGCTCCGAACACTACACGCTGACCTTGATGACACCGGACTTCTCGCCCGAACCAACCGGCCTGCCGACGGTGCCGATAACGATCGCCGCGGTCGGCGAGGCAATGCTGCGCGTCGCCGGCCAGGTAGCCGATGGCGTGCGACTGCATCCGCTATGCTCGCGCCGCTACCTGGAGGAAATATGCCTGCCACAAATCGCGATCGGCACGGCACGCGGTGGTCGGGCCCGCGACAACTTCGACGTGCACGGCGGCGGGTTCGTTGCCACCGGCCCGGACGATGCGGCTGTCGCGGCAGCAATGGAACAGGTGCGCCGCCGCATCGGCTTCTACGGCTCCACGCGCACCTACATGCCGATTCTCGCGCTGCACGACTTGCAGGATCTCGGACTGAAACTCCACCGGCTCTCGGTGGAGGCCCGCTGGACTGAAATGGCCGCGCAGGTGCCAGACGACGTGGTCCGCATCTTCGCCGCCTGCGGCACCTACTCCCAAATCGCCGCCGCCGTCGAACGGCGCTACGGCGGCGCGGCGGATTCGCTGGACCTCGACTTCCCCCCCGACACACCGCCGGGTCTGCAACACGAATTAATCGCCGACATCCAACGCATCCCGCACCGCTTCGCCGGCTTCGCCACCAACTGAATCCCCCTTTCCAGTTACGGGAGAGTGGGCCAACGCAACCAGTGACATAAATGCCCCACCCCAGCCCTCTCCCGAAAGGCGAGAGCGGGGAGTTCATCCGGCTATATCCCCGCCCCGCATCGTGCTTGAATAATCCGCCGCGAAGGAGACGCACCATGCCGGCTCGCACCGGACGCCAGTATCTAACCGGTTTGAAGGAACAACAACGCCAGGTCTGGCTGGGCGGTGAGCGCGTCAAGGACGTGACCACCCATCCAGGTCTCGCGAACGGCGCCCGCGCCATCGCCTCGCTCTACGACATGCAGAGCGACCCGAAATTCCGCGACGAAATGACTTACACGTCGCCCACCACCGGCGACCGCGTCGGACTGTCCTTCATCATCCCCCGCACCCGCGAAGAACTCGAAGCGCGCCGTGTCATGATGCTCAACTGGGCGCGCACCACCTGCGGCATGATGGGCCGCTCGCCCGACTTCATGAACGTGACCCTCGCCGCCTGGGCTGCCGCGTCCGACTACTTCGCGCGCGGCCGACCTGAATTCGGCGACAACATCCGCCGCTACTACGAATACATCCGCGAGAACGACATCGTCCTGACCCACTCGCTGATCAACCTTCAGCGCAGCCGCAACGTCTCCGGCCAATTCAACCTCCAGGAAGGCACCGCGCTGCGCGTAATGCGCGAAACCAGCGCCGGCCTGATCGTGCGCGGCGCGCGCGTCCTGGCCACGCTGGGGCCCCTGGCCGACGATATCGCGGTCTACTCCCCACGCCTCGGCCAGCACACGGAAGACCACAGCCCGTTCGCCGTCGCCTTCTCCATCCCCTGCGGCACCCCCGGCCTGCGCTTCCTCTGCCGCGACAGCTTCGACCTCGGCCGCTCGCATTTCGACCACCCGCTCGGCTCGCGCTTCGAGGAAATGGACTGCATCGTGTTCTTCGACGATGTCGAAGTGCCGTGGGAACGCGTGTTCGTCTACGGCGATGTCAACCTGCTGAACGGCGCTGCCTACGCCACGCATTACTCCGCGCATTCAGCCCATCAAGGCGCCACCAAAAACCTTGCCAAATGCGAGTTCGTCCTGGGGCTGGCATTGCTGATGACGGAAACCCTCGGCAACAAACACCTGCCCCACACCGAAGCCTACATCGGCGAACTCATGCTCACCACCGTGCTTACCCGCGCCTGCATCCGCGCCGCGGAGGCCGATGCCAAGCCCGACGAACGGGGCGTAATGTGCCCGAACTCGGTGACGATCGAAAGCACCCGCAACCTGTTCATGACCGCTTATCCGCGGATGATCGAAATCCTGCACCTGCTCGGTTCATCCAGCTTCATGATCACCCCGAGCGAAGCCGACTTCAAAGGCCCGCTGGCCGCCGACATCGAACAGTACCTGGCGACCGACAACACCTCGGCACGCGATCGGGTGAAGCTGTTCCGCCTGGCGTGGGACGTCGCCGGCAGCTCCTTCGGCAGCCGCCAGGTGCTGTACGAACGGTTCTTCGCCTCCGACCCATTGACACGCGCCCGCGCCCTCGCCGCGATTTATCCCAAGGGCGAAGCGATTCAGCGCGTGCTGGATTTCCTGCAACGCGAAGACGACACACCATAGCCAGGAGGATACGCGATGACCTATCGGCCAACCCATCTCGGACACGTCAATCTCTACGTCCGCAACGCCGAACGCTCCCGCCAGTGGTACGAGGACGTGCTCGGCCTGCACACCTACCATTTCCGCCCTGGCCGCGCGGCGTTCATGTCGGCCGACAAGGGCAAGTCGCACGAGGTCGCGCTGATGGAACTCGGCGATGACGCCCCGTTGCAACTGAAACGACAGGTCGGCCTGAACCACCTGGCCTTCATGATGGAGAGCCTGGACGACCTGAAGGACGCCTACCACCGGCTCAAGGAGAAAGGCGTGAAGTTCGACCATATCTCCGACCACGGCCTGTCACTCGGCATTTATTTCCGCGACCCCGACGGCAACGGCCTGGAAGTCTCCTACGAATTGCCGCGCGAGAAATGGCCGCGCCAGGACAGCGTATTCGCACCGGACGTGGTGAACCTCGGCCTGTTCCCCGGCCCATGGGACGAGGACATCGCGAAGCAGAAGGCGCGCGAGACGGCGCCGGCCGGGTAGTCGCGCGCAGCGCAGACATCCAGCACCGCGCGTGCTAGGTTGCGCAGCGCGAATGTCGCCCTGCGCAAACCGATGACGCTAGCGGAGTTCCTGGCCTGGGAAGAGCGCCAGGAACTCCGCTTCGAATTCGACGGGTTCGAACCGGTCGACATGACCGGCGGCACAATCGCGCATGACAGGATAACCTTCAACATCCAAAAGGCCCTGGATGCCCGCCTTGCTGGCAAGCCTTGCATGCCGCATGGGCCGAACGTGAAGATACTGACGCCCGGCAAGGTCCGTTATCCCGATGCCCTGGTCACCGGCACGCAGACCAGCTCAAACGCGACAGTGATCGACGAGCCCGTCGTTGTGTTCGAGGTCGTGAGCGAAGATACCGCCCGCACCGATCGTATTGTAAAACTCCGCGAGTATCAGGCAACGCGATCTATAGAGCGCTACATCATCCTCGAACAGAAGAGCATCGGTGCAGCCGTCTTCACGCGCCGAGGCGATGACTGGATTGCCACCGCGCTGACCGAGGAGAACACGCTCGCCATGCCTGAGATCGGCATCGAAATTCCCATCGTGGAATTCTACACAGGTCTGCAATTCTCGGCACCGGACGAGGAACAGGCGGCGCGTTAAAGCACTGCCGCGCCGACCAAAAACCAGCATACCCACGCGCCCCAACTCACGCCATCTCCAAGACCCAAACCTCCGCCACCGCCAGCCCGCGCACATCGATACCGCCCGCCAGCGTCGCATCATAAGACTCATGGTGATGCCCGTGCACGATCAACCTGGCCCCCGCAACATCCGCCAGACGGTCGATCGCTGCAAACCCATGCCGATGGCACGAAGGCGCCTCATGCGAAACCAGCACATCGAACCGACGCTGTGCCAGCCTGGCGAAATCTTCCGGGAAGATCGAATCGCGATGCCATAACGGCAGCCCGCCGCGCCAGTGCTCGCGCGCATCCAGGCTCGCCATGAACTCGCCTCGCGTATTGAATGCCGGCGGGTCGATCTTCGCGCCGGGCCCATCCGCCCGCGGATACCAGATGCGCGGCTTGAACACGCCGCCCAGACCGGCGATGCGCAGCCCGGCAACCTCGATCACCGTCCCGCCGATATCGCCCGCTGGAAAATCCCCGGCCAGATTGTCGAACACCGTATTGGTCTCAGTGTCCTTGTTGCCGAGGATCCAGTGCACATGCCAACCCATGGTGAACAGCGACGCCAGCATGTGGCGCAGCGGCACGCGCAGCTCGCAATCGCCCAGCAGGATCAGCGTGCCGGGCTCCTGCGCACCGCACGCGCGCAGGATCGGCGCGAAGTTGCCGTGGGGATCACCGGCGATCACAATGGGCGACGACACACCAACCCCCTCAATTATTCGGCGCGGCCGTAGCCCAGCAGACGCGCGGCCAGGCCAATCGTCCAGCCCTGGATCACCAGCGATACCACAACCACAACGAACACGCCCGAGAACAACCGCGCGTCGCGTTCGGGATCGGCCAACGCGGGGATGATGCTGAGATAGATCGGCACCGCGCCGCGCAGCCCGACCCACGACGCAAACGCTGACTCGCGCCATGAGAACCGGAACGGCAACAGGCAGGCGAACACCGCAACCGGTCGGGCCACCACGATCAGCACGATGGCGACGACAATGGCCTCGGGAATGAACGGTAGCAAGGCATGTGGCGTGACCAGCAGGCCGAGCATCAGGAACAGCACGATCTGCGCGAGCCAGGCAAATCCCTCCAGGAAATGTTCCACTTCGCGGCGTGCGCGATGCTCAGTCGCACCGGTGATCACGCCGGCAAGGTAAATTGCCAGGAACCCGCTGGTGCCAAGCACCTGTGCCACCCCGAACAATGTCAGTCCGAAGGCCAGCGCCAGCACCATCGCCATGGCTGGTTCCAGCAGCAGGCGACGCAGCAGGAACCCGAGCAGCCAGCCGCCGCCCAGCCCCAGCGCCACGCCGCCGAACATCTCCCGCGCGAGCAGCCATGCCGGCATTCGACCAGGTTGACAAGACCGGCTCGGTGATGACGCGGATGACAAAGATCGTCAGGAAGATCGACATCGGGTCGTTCAGTCCAGACTCCACTTCCAACAACGCAGTGACCCGGTCGGGCAGCGCCAGATGGGCACGGCGCAGCATCGTGCCAACCGCGGCCGCGTCGGTCGGTGAAACCGCGGCGCCGAACAGCATGGCCACGACGAACGGAACGCCTGCGACCAGCATGACGGTGCCCGCGACGACGGCAGCCGTGATGCCGACACCGATCACCGCCAGCGCCAACGCCGGCCAGATCGCCAGCCGCATTATCGATAGATGCGTCTTCAGCCCGCCCTCGAACAGGATCACCGCCAACGCGACGCTGCCGATCAGGTAAGCCGAGTAGAAGTCGGTGTAGGGAATGCCGCCCGGCCCGTCTTCGCCCGCCAGCATGCCAAGTACCAGGAAGACCAGCAGCACGGGCGCGCCCAGCCGGCGGGATGCGAGGCCGGCCAGGATGCTGAGCACGCCCAGGCCCGCGCCCACCAGGATCAGCTCGTGCGCTAGCTCCATGGACGAGCGGCCGACTGCAAACAGGTCCGGTGCGTTGGTCATGGAACGTGATGTTCCACACTCAGGACGAGCAGGGCAATGGCCGCCGGCGCTTGACTTTCACTCCGTTCACACTAACTTGCATCATGATAGTGACTGGACCCGCCCCATGAGACGCAAGAACTTCGGTGCCATGCAATGCCCTATCGCCCGCGGCCTCGAACGTGTCGGCGAGTGGTGGAGCATGCTGATCCTGCGCGACGCCTTCGCCGGCATGACCCGCTTCGACGAATTCCAGAAAAGCCTCGGCATCGCGCCCAACATGCTGACCCGCCGCCTGACCGCCCTGGTGGAGGCCGGCCTCCTGCAGCGGCATCGCTACAGCGAGCATCCACCACGCGACGAATATCGCCTCACCGGGCGCGGCCACGACTTCCGCCCTGTATTGCTGGCGATGCTGGCATGGGGCACCCGAAACTTCGCGCCGGAGGGTCCGAGCGTGCGGATCGTCGATGCCGAAACAGGCGTCGAAGCCGATCCGGTCCTGGTGGATCGCGCCACTGGCCGCCCGCTGATCGGCCCCCACTACGTACTCGTCCCAGGACCGTCCGCCGGCGACGCCACCCGCCAACGCCTCAACTCCGGAACGCGCGGCAGCCTGCTGCCCGGGAGCCCCACATGAGCGTCGCAATCACCGCC
Organism: uncultured Alphaproteobacteria bacterium; assembly: GCA_963790445.1. GTDB lineage: Bacteria > Pseudomonadota > Alphaproteobacteria > Acetobacterales > Acetobacteraceae > JAMXLO01. Next base: position 140,089 of record CAWBON010000019.1, read on the forward strand.
TCCTCCGACGCACCGCCACGGCCGACGGTCCACAGCCCGCGCACCCATCAACTGCTGCACGGCGCGATCGTGCCTACATTGCTGCGCCTGGCGTGGCCCAACGTCCTGGTCATGCTCGCCCAGGCGTCCACCGGCCTGATCGAGACCTGGTTCGTCTCGCACCTCGGCACCGACGCGCTCGCGGGCATGGCGCTGGTGTTCCCCGGCTTCATGATGATGCAGATGCTATCCGGCGGCGCGATGGGCGGCGGCATTTCCTCCGCCATCGCCCGCGCCCTCGGCGCAGGCCGGCGCGATGACGCCGACGCGCTGGTGCTCCACGCGATTATCATCAACGTCGCGCTCGGCGTGGCGTTCTCCGCGCTCGTGCTGTTGTTCGGCCCGTCGCTGTATCGTGCGCTGGGCGGCGAAGGCGGCTCATTGCAGGCAGCGCTGCGCTATTCCAACGTGGTGTTCGCCGGCACCGCCATGGTGTGGCTGATGAATGCGCTGGCGAGCGTGATCCGCGGCACCGGCAACATGTTCGTGCCCTCAGCCGCGGTCTGCATCGGGGTCGCTGCTGCTGATACCGCTGTCGCCCTGCCTGATTTTCGGCATCGGCCCGTTTCCCGCACTCGGCATCGCCGGCGGTGGCGTGGCCGTTATCTTCACCACCACGCTGACCGCATCGGTGCTGGCCTGGTACATCCTGTCCGGCCGCAGCCTGGTGCGCTTCCGGCTGCGTGCGGCTGCGTTGGGCGATGTTCTCCGAAATCCTGCGCGTCGGCGGCGTCGGCGCGGTCAGCACGCTGCAAACCACACTGACCATCGCGCTGACCACGGCGCTGGTGGGCGCCGCGGGAGGACCCGACGCGATCGCCGGCTACGGCACCGGCGGCCGACTGGAATACCTGCTGGTGCCCCTGGTGTTCGGGCTCGGCGCACCGCTGGTGGCGCTGGTCGGCACCAATATCGGCGCCGGCCAAAGGCAGCGCGCATTGCGCATCGCACTGGTGGGCGGAGCACTCGCCTTCGTGCTGACCGAGGCGGTCGGATTGGCCGCCGCGATCTGGCCCACCGCGTGGCTCGGACTGTTCGGCCACGACCCGCGCATGCTGGCAACCGGCACCGCGTATCTGCGATCGGTTGGCCCAGCCTATGGGTTCTTCGGCCTCGGGCTGTCGCTGTATTTCGCCTCGCAGGGCGCCGGCCGACTGTTCTGGCCGCTGTTCGCCGGCCTGCTGCGAATGCTGATCGCCATCGGCGGCGGTTGGATTGTATTGCGCATGACAGGCTCTCTCGGTTGGCTGTTCGCCGCATTGAGCGCGGCGCTGGTGATCTATGGCGTGACACTGTCAGGCGCGATCGCGTCAGGCGCCTGGTTCAGACGCATCAGGATCCGTGGATGACGGAAGCCAGGCATTCATCGGCTGCTTCGAAGGGCACCTGACACGACATGATCCGTACATCCGGATCACCAAATACTCGACGTACGGTAGCTTGCGCGCGCGAACGAATACCTATCCAACAGCCGCCGCCGTCGCGCGCTTGATTGAGCCATCCCTTATGGCCGGATTCGAGCACGGCTTGAAGCTGAACAACGCCAGACCCCACGCATATTGTCAGCGCGATGCGCCCACAAACCCACCCACTCAATTCCCTGAAGACCCGATACAGATATCTTGAGGTTCGCAAATCTCGAAGCCTACGCCGCGATGCAGAAAGCCTTGACCGGACGGCGGGACGTGGTTTCCGACCATCCGGTGATGACAAGTGCGTCTTTATCTGCAGGTGCTCAACGGCGCTGACAGACAGCCACACCTGAAGCCAAACGCAGTATCGAGGCCGACATCTCGAGGGACAATCGAAAATTGCCGCCACTGGCTATGATTGCACTGCCACTCACGGCAACGGATTGATGTACGGTTGGATTGCCCGCTAGGATTGCGCAATAGTCGCCAGTTGCGCCATGGAAAACGGGAGCGAATACTCCATCGGCAAAGGAAGCCTCGCACGACATTTTAGTGTCTTCAGTCCTATACTCTATCCGGAACGACTTTTGCCCGGGGTCTGCTGTGATAACCCAAGGTTCTACGTTCCCAGGAATTCGACATATGAAGGTATGCATTGTGCCGGGCGATCCCGGATGCTGAGACGTGTCTGTCTTTCTTTGCGCGCTTGCCAACAAATTTAGAACCTCTTAATTCCCTGGCTGGAATTCAAGGGATTTGGAGAAATCCTGAACCGCACGCGCTGGAAGCCCTTTCGCGAGATATGCATTCCCTCGACACTCGAAGGCAGATGCCGCATATTTTCTGTCTTGTGATGATTTGTCTCCCCTGACAGCAACATCAAGATCAGAAATTGCAAGATCAGGGTCTCTTGTCATGTTCGATAGCAGGCAGCCGCGAATACCTCGATATTCTACGATGACGCTTTCTTGTTCAGAGATCATTTTGGCAAGGCGAATGGCTTAATTTATGTCGGATAATGCATCATTATAACGAGAACTCTTTTACTGTACCATCGAGCCCTTTGAAAAAAGACAACGTGAACGACTTTACGAGTATCCGTCGATAGCGTTCCAGCAACTTCTCTTTCGTGAATTTCAGCTAGTGTATCTGCTCAACCGGGCTGAATGACGGATTCCCCGTCGAGGACTGCGAGAATTGCCCGATACGCATCCTTTCCTCGTCGCGCTGCGGTTCCGACGACGGATCGAACGCCGGCGAACAGGTCGGCACCCCATGTTGAACGGAAGCCACCTGTGACTTTGCGGTAGGTGGCGGTGGGTCGTAACTCCCGCTCGCTGCCATTGTTATCCGGCGGGACATCGGGATGTTCGAGAAAAGTGAACAAGTGACCGCGCACCTTCCCGTAACGCTTTCGCAGGCGCCTGCCATGGTGGTTGGTGGGTGCCAGCACCATGATCGCGTTCAACTCGTGATCCAGCCTGGCCTGATAGGTGCGCCGCGTGCTCTCGGCCAGTCGCTTGCGCCGCCGCGCCAGCACGACAGCCCGCAGCAGCAGTGCCTTCATGCGTGGGGCAAAGATCGTATCGCCTGCCTCGATAGCGTATTTGCAGTCACGCAGTTGGTGCGCCAGGCAGACCTGCCATAGATCGGCATGCCCCTGCTGCGCGCCATACAGGTCCGAGACCCAGACGCTTGGCCGATGACCTGCCATCGTCTCGGTGATGACGTTGGCGGCGCGGCTATTGCGCACAACATGGATCACCACCTGATCGTTCTGAAACACCCAATTCCAATGGGTGCGACCGTCGATGCGCACCGAGGTCTCGTCCGAACAGACGATCCGCGAACGACGCAGCCGAGCAAGAATGGCTGCGACCTCGCTGTCGAAACAGGGCTTCGCGCGCTGCAACATCGCATCCAACGCACCTTCGCTGATCTGCAGCGCATAGAGGTGCTGAAACATCTGGGTCAGGCGGCGGTAACTGATTGCGTGGGTGAAACGCAGATAGATCGCCAGCGCCACGATGTTTATGCTGAACGGCGAGCCGTCTTGCAGGCTCGCGGGTATCGCCGCCAGGGTTACCCCTCCGCAGCACGGGCAATGTCCGGCGTAGCGTTCCACGCGGGTCACCATGGGGCGCACTACAGGGAGGTCGATCTTATCGTAACGACCGTGCAGCACCTGATCGGCATCTGTCAGCGCGGATTGGCAATGCGCGCAGGCGGCGGCTTTCGCGGTCACCGTCTCGTCAGGATGGCAAGTCAGCGGACGGCCACCCCCTTTGCGACCCAAGCTGCCGGTGCGTGGTCCAACACGCTTGGCCTGCTCCGGCTGATTCGGCTTCTGACCCTTCGACGGCGGTAGGCTGGAATTGTCCGGTGTCTTCGACGGTTCGCCGAGCCTCGCTTCGAGCGCCGTCACCCGAGCCGTCAGGCTCTGCACCTGCGCCCACAGCGCCCGGATCAGGGCGTCCTTCTCGGCGTGGCTCAGGTGGCTGAGGTCGGCAAGCTCGGTCACGCCCTGGGTTAGAATCGACTCACACCTGAGCGTGTCAAATATTTTTTGCGCCAGTCAGACCGTGGGCCAATTACCCCTCAAACCGGGGTCGAGCAGATACCAGCTAGTAGTTTAGTGCACGCCGTTATTACCGCTTCGGGCGACTGATCCGAACTACTGTTCAGGCACCCGGTAACTGGACCTTCCGCCTTGGAGATACCAGTCGTTTCTTGGCCGGTATAGTGTCGCGCTTGAGTGTCTGCCGCTTGCGGCGGTGGAGAGGTTTCAATCGACGCCAGCTGCTTTTGTGCCTCAGCCATACCTTGCGCGGCGGCCTGCTTAAGCAAAGTGACTGCCAGCCCAGTGTTCTGTGGAACACCGCGACCATACTGATACATGAGCGCGAGCTCATACTGGCCGTAGGCGTCATTCTGATCTGCGGATTGTTGATACCAGTAGGCCGCTTTCGAGAGGTCGGGGACAACCCCTTGGCCTTTTTGGTATGCTGACCCAAGGTTCGCTTCAGCATCCGCATCGCCCTGAGCCACAGCTTCCTGAAACCACATTATAGCCGACGAGTAGTCCCCCTGTACGTAAGCAAGATAACCGAGTTGGTTCTGGGCATGCGCATGGCCTCGTTCCGCAGCGTATTTGTAGTAACGAAATGCGCCTCCGCTGGCGCGACCCGCTTCCATCGCGCGCCCTAGTTGGTAATACGTGCGCGGAGACGGGTCTTGTATGATGGCTTCTCTACAGGCTTGGATTGCCCGCGCGGCGTCAATTTTGCCGGACGGGATCCCCGGGACGTTGGCTGGTCGTGTTTTATCGAAAGCGCTGGCTGCAAGGAGATCGCACTGTGTTGGCGTCGGAGGAGTAGTCGGCTCAGCTTGTGCTGAGACCGCGCCGTCGGCGACTGCGGCTAAAACCAAGAATAGGCAACATACTGCTGCTACCCTCGATTTAACCCCGCCTGCGCCGCGTTGACCGTGCATGCCTACCCCCACCTTCCGGGGTAAGGATAATCAGATTGATGGCACGGTGCGAGAGCGATACAAGCACCTTCGAGCGCGGGCGATGGCCAGAACATTCGGGCAGAGGCGCTATGCGCTCACGGTGCGGCTGGCCGCATAGTTACGTATCGCGGAAGGCTATCCGGCCTTCGCGTGGCGGCAAGGCTGCGGCAGCCCATTACCGTCATACCGTGCGGAATGTCCGGAAGTCTTGATCAACTGAACTGGCTCGCGACCCGCTCTCGGTGCCAAGCCGCATAACCATCCTTGTTCGACGTCGCCGAAAAGAGTTGGCCAGAGTGACCTGGATCACAAATCATAATCGGACTTCCAAGCTATTCGGTGGAGGCATCAAAAACCCAAAAGGGGACAACCCATGGCCACAACACCGAGGAACTACCGAGAGCTGCACGGCAGCGAACGCAAGCCAACACCGGGGGCGCGGGTCCTTGGTCCGGCTGACGAGAACGAGAAGCTCAGCGTCACCATTGTGCTGAACCGCCGCGCGGACGGGCCGCCAATCCCTGGCCCATCGTATTTCCTGCGTACCCCGCCATCGGAGCGTCCACGCCTCTCGGAGTCCGAATTCGCCGCGCGCTATGGCGCGGACCCGATCGCGATCGACAAGGTTAGCGCGTTCGCCCGCGCTCAGGGCCTGACGGTGGAAGAAACCAACGCCGCCCGCCGCACAGTCGTCGTCTCCGGCACTGTCGCGCAGTTCAATCGGGCGTTCGAGATCAAGCTCCAAATTTACGAGCACGAGGTCGAGCGCGGCCCGACCCCAGGCAAGAGAACCGAGCGCTATCGCGGGTGTGACGGGTTCATTCGCGTTCCGGCCGAGCTCGCGGACTTTATCGTCGGCGTGTTCGGGCTGGATAATCGCCGCATCACAAAGCGTGGCCTCGCCGATCCGCCCGCTACCACACTGCTCACCATGCCGACGATAAATAACTCTATGACTTCCCGCCGAATCTGGCCGCGGGACAAACAATCGCGGTGTTCTCCGAGGCCGGTTATCTGGCGAGCGATATCTCCGCCAATTTCGGCGGCAGCCCCCCTTCGATGGTCGACGTTCCAGTGGATGCGCCGAACGGCGGTTCCCTGATCTCGAAACGACGCAGGACATTTTCATCGCCGCCTCTGCAGCGCCAGGTGCACAGATCGCAGTATACTTCACCACTTACACGCAGAAGGGCTGGGTCGATCTGCTCACACGGGTAATTCACCCGAGCCACTCAGGCGATCCACAATGCTCCGTGCTGACCTCGAGCTTCTACGTTTCGAATGGCGACGACGCTGCCACGCTGCTCGCCTCGGGGATCAGCTTCAGCTGGATAACCGCAGTCACGCAGATGCTCCAGGATGCCGCGATCCAGGGCGTGACGTTCTGCACCTGCTCCGGCGACAACGGCGCCGACGCCAGGGAGGGCGACGGTCAGGCGCATGTGTGGTATCCGGCAACCGATCCCTGGGCGCTCGCCTGCGGCGGGACGACGATCGGCAATGTCAGCGGCACGAGCTGCGACGAATGGGCCTGGGCCGACTACCTTTTCGTTCGGCGGCTCGACCCTTACCGGCGCGTCGGGCGGCGGCGTCAGCGATTACTTTCCGCAGCCCTGGTATCAGAGCGACACCAACATTCCGGTCTCGATCAAGGACGGGCATGTCGGGCGCGGAGTGCCGGATGTCGCTGCCAATGCCAGCCCAAACAGCGGTTGTCCGTTCATCTTGGGCGGCACGACTTCGCCCTTGCCTACCAATGGCACCAGCGCCTCGGCGCCGCTCTGGGCCGGACTTGATCGCCGTAATGAATGCCGCGCTCGGCAGAATGTCGGCTTCATCAACCCGGTGATCTATGCGCTGAACGGCGCAGGGTTCCGCGACATCCTGCCGGAGCCGGGGGCGTCCGATAACAGCTTTGCCGGTGTCCCCGGCTATCCCGTGACACCCGGTTGGGATGCCGTCACCGGATGGGGCACGCCGAAGGGCGTCGAGCTTTTGCACGCGCTGCGGCATTTCTATCGGCCCGGCGATCGCCGTGAACCTTCAGGATAACCTGCACTTCGGCACGGTCTGCCGGCGGGCCGGCGTATCTTGTCATTCACGTTTACAATGTCGGCAACCGGGATCTGATGATCCTGAGCGTCAAACGCGTCGCGGGCTCCACCGATTTCACTGTGCTGCCCATGCCCACCACGCCGCTCGCGATCGCTCCCGGCGCGCAGATCGATTTCACCGTCGCATTCAACCCGACTGCAACCGGGCTGCCCGAGTTCGCGACGATCCAGATCATCAGCAATGACCCCGTAAGGCCGGTACTTCGACCTGCGGGCCGAGGGCACGGGCGGCGCGGGGGCGCTGGAGACTGTCATCGCCGATCACGGCGCGTTCGGTGATTGCTGCGTGGGCTCGCATCGCGATGAGCCGTTGACGTTGCATAACAATGGTCCCTGCAACCTGACGGTAACCGCAATCTCGTCGTCGTCGATCGACTTCGTGCCGCCGGGGGTGAGCACGTATCCGTTGATCATCGCCCCTGGGGCGTCGATCGCCGTGCCGATCCGGTTCCAACCCGTCGCCATCGGCAGTTTCGCGCGGTGTCGATCACTGTGCACACCAGTCATCCGACAGGGTTGCGAGCATGTGGACGTGTCGGGTGTGGCTCCGGCGGGGAAACTCGCGGTGACCGGCTCGACGATCTTCGGGGCGGTACCGGCCTGTTGCCGGGTCGAGCGCACGATCTCGATCTGTAATGTCGGCGACTGCAAACTGCATGTTTCGAGTGTGGCGTTCAAGCGCAAGAGCAAGCACTGGAAGCTGGTCAACAACCCGTTCCCGGCGGTGCTGCATCCAGGTTCGTGCCTTGCGGTCGTCATTCGTTACATCGCGACGGAAAAGTTGCCCAGGTCGTGTGATCTGGTGATTACCAGTGATGATCCGGGAGATCCCGTGAAGACGCTGGAGGTGATGGCGACAACAGTGTGGGAGCAGCGTTGCGCGAAATGCTGCGATGATTGTCGGAAGGGCTGCTGTGAGAAGCAGCACTGTGACCCCTGCCGCTGCCACAAATGCGCGGGCGAACGCGATGACACGGAGCATGATGACGATGGGGACTGACCACGCAACGGTCCGGGGACAGTACCGCGGGTATAGGCCGGACGATAAGGTTCCCGACTTGGAATGGAGCCGTCCGACGGCGAAATAGACTGGATGGATCGGGACAGGGGGAACGCCTCACGGTGCCGCCCCCTGCCAGATTCTGGTGCTAATGGATCGTGAGACGAGGCTGACCGATATGTGCGTGCGACGTCGTCTGCTTATCTAGCGGCGGCATCTTCACCACGATCAACGACCCAGGCTCGACGTTTGGCACCTATTCCCGGGGCATCAACAACACGGGTCAGATCGTGGGAGAGTTCCAGGAACGCGACGGCAATCACGGTTTTGTCGCCACGCCGACGGCCGCGCCGGAACCAGCCAGCATGGCGTTGCTCGGCACCGGTATTCTGGGCCTGTTCGTGACGCCGCGCCGCGCCCGCTGAACCTGGCTCCGAGCGTTGGGATCACTGCGATGCCCAGGGCAATAACTTGAATCTGTCCCAGGGTCGTTCATGCCATGACGACGGAACCATATGGCGTTCCCAATTCAGTAAGCATTCCAACACGGAGCACGAAGGGAGGGTCACGTGAGGGCACGGAGAAAGCATCCGATGCGCTTCGCGCGAAGGGCAATATCTGTTCTTCTCCGTGGTGTTCCGTGGCCCTCCCTTCTGCCTACGTGTTAGAGTCCTTACCTACGTCCCACATCTATGGTCGCCGCTGGCGCAAGCCGGGAGCAGGTCAGCGGCCGCGCCGAGCGCCAGTGCCATTCAAGCGATGGTCCCGCCACAATGCCGATCGGCGGTTGCGGCAGGCCATAATGGTCCAATAGGTTGGCGCACCGGCCGAGGCGCCTGGCAAGCTCTATCCGGCGCGCAACGAGGCAACCCTGGAAGGATCGTCCCATGTCGGTCATCGCGATTTTCAAATACGCGGTCAAACCGGGCAGGATGACCGATTTCATGGCCAAGCTGGCACAGGCGGCGGAGTCGCGCTTCCAATCGCCGATCATGCCAAAATCCGCCCGGCTGTTTCGCAGCGCGGTGCCAGGACCGGACACGTCCGGTGTCATACTCTATCTCGAATACGAGGACATGGCAGCTTACGGTGCCCGAACCGCTTTCGAGAACGCCAATGCGGAATGGCACACCTTGTTCGAGGCGAAACCGGATTCACCAGAGACACTGCTGACGGTTGAATTGCTGGTGGAAATGCCATTTGGGCAGCCGGCGGAGTGACCGGCGCGTCGCTCCGGAATGTCGTGCCGATTGTCGGATAACGAGCTTCGGCGCCATACTGCATCGGTCGGCTTGGTAAGGCGGCATGCGCAATGCAAATGCTCCTGATGGCCCTGTCCTTCATCGTCCTGGCGATGACCGCGCCGACGTTAGCAGCGTCGCCCCCCGAACGCCTTCCAGGGTTGCAGCGGATCGGCCACGTCATCGTGCTGTTCCTGGAGAATCGCAGCTTCGATCACCTCTATGGGCTGTTCCCGGGAGCCGAGGGTATCCAGGATTCGGGGTTCGCATCCATTCAGATCAGTGCCGAGGGCCAACAGTTCGCCGCATTGCCGGCCGTCATCAACAACCTTGCACGGCTGGCGGGGATCGACTCGCGCTTTGCCGCTGATCTGCCGAACGGACCATTCCGCGAGGACCGATATGTGAGCCTCAATGAGCGCATCAGCGATCCGGTGCACCGCTTCTATCAGGAGCAGGACCAGATCGATGGCGGCAAGATGGACAAGTTCGTCGCCCTATCCGGCACGGGTGCGTTGCCCATGGGCTATTTCGACGGCAGCCAACTGCCGCTGTTCCACCTGGCGCACGAGTACACGCTGGCCGACCGGTTCTTCCATGCGGCATTCGGCGGCGCTCTGCTTAACCATTTCTGGCTGATCTGTGCCTGCACACCGCGCTACGACAACGCACCGGAAAATCTGGTGGCGCGGCTCGATGCGAACGGGCGAATGATCAAGGATGGGGCGGTGACGCCCGACGGCTACGTCGTCAACTCGATCGATCCGATAGCCACGCCGCATAACCCGAGGATCACAGATGATCGTCAGCTACTGCCGTTGCTGACGATGCCGACCATCGGCGAGCGGCTGACCGACGCGGGCATTGCGTGGGCGTGGTACTCGGGCGGCTTCGCCGATGCGGTCGCAGGTCATGCGGATCCCACATTCATCTACCATCATCAGCCGTTCGCCTACTTCGCGGACTATGCCGATGGAACGCCAGGGCGCGCCGATCACCTCAAGGACGAGCGCGAAATGCTGCACGCGATCAGGGAAGGAACGCTTCCCGCGGTAAGCTTCTACAAGCCGATCGGAGCGAACGACGAGCACCCCGGGTATGCCGACCTGGTTCGTGGTGACGAGCACGCGGCGTCGCTCATCTACGAGATCCAGAACAGCGCCATCTGGGATGATGCCGTAATCATCGTCACTTATGCCGAGAACGGCGGGATCTGGGACCACGTCGCACCACCGAGGATCGATCGGTGGGGACCAGGCACACGGGTACCGACCATCATTATCTCGCCATTCGCCAAGCGGCACTTCATCGACCATACGACATACGATACGACTTCGATCCTCAAACTGATCGAGACACGCTGGGGGTTGGCTCCATTGGGCGATCGTGACGCTCACGCAGCCGATCTGACCTATGCGCTGCAACTCCAATAGGGCGACAATTAGCCCCGCCCGCCAAAGGTATCGCGGGAAGTCGAACACGATCAGTGTTGTCACCAACGCGGCTCAAGCCGACGCGACGCGGACCATGTAGCGGATGATCTGCCTCTTTGTCGGCGAAGCGCGCGGTCAGCATTCCCAGGCCGCGGCTCACGTGCGCCACAACCGGCACAGGTGCCGCCTCGGCCGCGGACTTCCCGCCCCTGCTCCGCCAGTCTAACCTCCCCACCAACTGGCCAATCAGGCCGTCCAGGAAAATCACGAGGGGCCGGACCGGCCATGCACAAAACCGGCTTCCCGCGCCACACCGGCCAGGTGTGAGCGCGATGTGGCGATCATCGCTGTTCGCACCGTTCCAGGTACGCAGCTTCCGTTTCCAATACCCCGCCGATCTGCTCACCTCCTGGGGCACCGAGATGGAGAACCTCATCCTCGGCTGGTACATCCTGGTCGCAACAGGTTCCGTCCTCCTGCTCACCGTATTTGCATCGCTGCAATACATCGGCACCCTGATCGCGCCGCTGTTCGGCATGGCGGGCGATCGCATCGGCCATCGCCCGGTGATGTGCATGATGCGAGCCTGCTACGCCACGCTGGCCTCGCTGTTGATGACGCTGGCTTTCACCGGCGTGCTGCGACCGCTGCATGTTTTCATCATCGCGGCAACCGCTGGGCTGATCCGGTCGTCTGACCTTGCGATGCGCAACGCCCTGGTTGCCGACACCATGCCAGTGGAGCACTTCGTCAGTGCCATGGGCGCCTCACGCACCACATCGGACTCCGCCCGCACCATGGCGCCACTCGTCGGTGCGGGATTGTTCGCAGCCGTAGGCATGGGATTTGCCTACCTGGCGATTACCGCGTTCTACACAGCTGGCTTCCTGCTCACTCTCGGCGTCGGCGGCCGGCGTTACAGCAGCACCAACACCACCAGGCCGACCGGCACACCGCGTGCCTCATTCGCGCGCGATCTGCGCGAGGGGTTCGCCTACCTATGGGAGACGCCAGGTTCGTTGGCAGCGATGTGGCTCGCCTTCCTCGTCAACCTGACCGCGTTCCCGTTCACCAGCGGCCTGCTGCCCTACGTCGCCCGCGAGGTCTACCACGTCGACGAAACCGGCCTCGGCTGGCTGATCGCAAGCTTCGCGTTCGGCTCCCTACTCGGCTCCATCGCGGTCAGCATCGGCAGTCGCGCAGTACGACCGGCGCGCATGATGCTGGTCTTCGCCATGGCATGGTACGCCATGCTGCTGGTGTTCGTGCACATGCCCACTCCAACCAGCGGCAGCCTGGTGCTGATCCTGGCCGGCTTCGCACAGAACCTCAGCCTGGTGCCGATGGCGGTGATGCTGCTGCACGGTGCAGCCGAGTTCCGCGGCCGTGTCATGGGCATGCGAATGCTGGCAATCTATGGACTGCCCCTCGGCTTGCTCGCCGCCGGCGTGCTGATCGACCATATCGGCTTCATCCCGATGGCGAGGCTCTACTGCACCGTCGGCATGGCGTTGACCCTGCTGATCGCACTGCGTTGGCGCACCGCGCTTTGGCCGCTGCAAGCCGCGGCCAACGCGCGATGAACCGGTGCGCGTCTAATTGCCTTCGCGCGCGCCTTGTTTCCCGTCACGCGCCTCCGCCACCGCCGTCTGCAGATCCGCCAGATCGATCGCGCCGGGGATCAGGTTGCCGCCGATCACCAGCGCCGGCGTCCCCTCGATCCCTAGCTCATGCGCCAGCGTCAGATTGGCCTGCAGCCGCGCCGCGATTGCCGGATCGTCCATGTCATGCTTCATGCGCTCCCAGTCGAGCCCGAGGTTCTGCGCGATCGCCTGGATGCCGCGCTTGTCGGTATCGGGCGGTGCCGACATGATCGCTTCGCGAAGTTTCTCGTAGCGGCCCTGTTTCTGCGCCGCCAGCAACGCCTTGGAACCGAGTACGCTATCCGGACCCAGGATCGGCAGATCCTTGTACACCAACCGCACGCGATGGTCCCGTGCCAACAGGTCGGACATCGTCGGTTCCAGCTTTCGGCAATACGGGCACCGCGTGTCGAAGAACTCGACGATCGTCACATCACCGCCAGGATCGCCGGCGATCGGATCCGCCGGATTGACCAGCTTGCCTCGCGCGGCCGCGATCGCGGCTCGGGCAGCAGCCTGCTGGCGATCGCCGTCATCGGCCTGCATAGCGTTCACTGCATCGCGCAGGATCGACGGGTCCTGCTTCAACGCATCGCGCATGATCTGCACGATCTCTGCACGCTGCGCTGGAGTGAATTCTCCAGCATGGACGGTGGCCAGCGGCAGGCAGGCAGCGATGCAGAACATGGCCAGGCGCAGGAATAGGGGTCATGGGCACGTGTCTTGCTCCACCGCGTTGCCGATGTCGAGCGGGACGATAGGCCCGGTGGTGATGCCCGGTTGCCGCTGCTGCCGAAGCCGTCTATGGCACCACCCCTCATCACCCCGGCGCCGCCCGGCCAGAATCGAGGGCCGGCGGCCATAAGCAAGGAATTGGCGAAGGTGCGGATCAGCAGAGCGAGCAGATCAGCGTGGCTGCGCGCCGTCGTCGCACTATCCCTCGCGCTACCCGGTTCCGGCTGCGACACGGTCTCCAACGTGACCAACAAGATCTTTGGTCCGAGCACCGCCCCGGTGGAGGGCCAGCAAGGCTACGTAAAGGGTTTCCTCGGCGGAGTGGTGGCCGACGAACCGCGCGCCGCACTGGTCGCGCGCGACGTGCTGTCCACCGGCGGCAACGCGGCGGACGCCGCGGTAGCGCTGGGCTTCGCCCTGTCCGTCACGCTGCCGTCCCGGGCAGGTCTCGGCGGCGGCGGCGCGTGCCTGGCCTACGCGGCCGACAAGAAGTCGGCGAACAGCGGGGTGCCGGAGGCGGTGTTGTTCGTGCCGACGCCGCCCGCCAGCCTCGGTGCGAACGCCGACCGCCCGGCCGCGGTGCCGATGCTTGCGCGCGGACTGTATCTGCTGCACGCCCGCTACGGCCATCTGCCGTTCGAAAGCCTGATCGTGCCCGCCGAACAACTCGCACGCTTCGGTACGCCGGCATCGCGGGCGCTGGTGCGCGACCTCGAGCCTCGTCGCCGGCCCGCTGCTGGCTGATCCGAATGCACGCGCGGTGTTTTCCAGCGGCGGCACACCGCTGATCGAGGGTCAGCCGCTGCTGCAGCCGGACCTCGCCGCCACGCTGACGCAGCTCCGCGTCGCCGGCGTCGGCGACTTCTATACCGGTGCACTGGCCCAGCGGATCGAGCAGGCATCGCCGCTGGCCGGCGGGCCGATCGCGCTGTCCGATCTGCGCGCCGCCCTGCCGCGGCTGGCGCCCGCCATCGTGCTGCCGTACCGCAACGACAAGGTGGCGTTCCTGCCGCCGCCCGCCGATGGCGGCCTGGCTGCCGCCGCCGGCTTCATGGTCCTGCAGCACGACCCGAACGCACTCGGCGTCGGCCGCCGTCGCGCGCGCTGGCGGTCGCGGCGCGCTGGCGGCAGGGCGGGCGTCGATGCCGCAGGCGCTGCTCACCGCCTCCGACCTGCAGGAGGCGCCGTTGCCGCCGCTGCCCGCCTCCACCAGCTTCGTCACGCTGGATAAGGATGGCAACGCGGTCGCCTGCGCACTCAGCATGGACAACCTGTTCGGCACCGGTCGCGTCTTGCCGGGCCTCGGCTTCCTGCTTGCGGCCTCACCCGCCGCCGGTGCCGCCGCCGCTGTATGCCGCGGCCATCGCCTGGAACGAAAACACCCATGCGTTCCGCGCCGCCGTCGGCGGCTCCGGCCAGGCGGGCGCGCCCGATGGCGGTGGCTGTCGGAATGCTGAATGCGCTGCGCACCAACCGGCCGATGGCCGCGCCCGTGCCGGATCCCGGGCGGGCCAACGTGATCGAATGCAGCCGCTATTTGCCCGGCGAGAATGGCACCTGTGCCTGCGCGGCGGACCCGCGTGAACCGGGACTCGCGGTCGGCGGCAGCTAGGGTTTCTTCGGACAACATAGAAAGGTCGACGCGAATGAGCGTGTTCAGGCTTGCAAGACGATATGGCGTGCTGGTTGGCGCGGGGATGCTGATGCGCGACCGCCGCCTGGGCACAGAGCACCGCACCCGGCCGACGACGAGTGCGGGCCCGGGACGGATCATCTGCCGGTCTGCCACGAGTTGTGATCTGGGCATCGGAACGCCGCCCAGCATCCGCTATCAGCATCGACGCTTCAGCCTTGCCGGACGCGGACAAGGACCGGCTGGTCAAGCAGTGCACCGCAAAGGCGGCGCCCTGCGTCGCGACGGTCACCGGCGCCGACAGCAGGATCGGGAATCAAGGCGGCGACCATCAAGTTCTACAACTGACCATCTCGCCGTGCTGAAAATCGGCCGCGGCGCAACGGCGCCGCCATTCATCGTGATGGACGTGATCGCCGCGGCCAATGCGCGCCAGGCGGCGCTTCCAGCCGGCGCACCGCCGGTGATCCGCATGGAGGTGGGGCAGCCGGGAACCGGCGCACCGGCCGGCGCGGTTGACGCTGCGGCGGCGGCGCTGCGCTCGGGCGACGCGCTGGGCTACACCGAGGCGTTCGGCCGGCGCTCGCTGCGCGAGCGAATCGTGGCGCATTACCGCGACTGGTATGGGCTGGATGTGCCGATCGAGCGCGTGGCGGTGACGGTCGGCGCGTCCGGCGCGTTTCCGCTGGCGTTCCTCGCGGCGTTCGATCCCGGCGATCGGGTGGCGCTGGCGTCGCCGTTCTATCCGCCCTACGTCAACATCCTGACCGCGCTCGGCATGCAGCCGGTGATCCTCGAAGCCGGGCCGGACACCCGGTTCCAGCCCAGCGTCGCGATGCTGGAACGGCTGGACCCGCCGCCGGACGGGCTGATCGTGGCGAGCCCGTGCAATCCCGCCGGCACGATGCTGCATCCCGACGAATTCGCCGCCATCGCCGCGTGGTGCGACGGCGACGGCGTGCGGCTGATCAGCGACGAGATCTATCACGGGCTGAACTACGACAGCCCGATCACCACTGCGCGCCAGCTTCAGCCCGCATGCGGTGGTGGTGAACAGCTTCTCCAAGTATTTCTCCATGACCGGCTGGCGGATCGGCTGGCTGATCCTGCCCGAGGACCTGGTGCGGCCGGTCGAATGCCTGGCGCAGAACCTGTTCATCAGCGCGCCGTACATCTCGCAGGTGGCGGCCGAGGCGGCGTTCGATTGCCACGACGAATTGCGCGCGAATGTGGCGCGATATCGCCGCTCGCGCGACCATCTGCTGCGGGCGTTGCCGGAGGCCGGGTTTACCCGCCTGTCACCGGCCGAGGGTGCGTTTTATCTGTTCGCCGACATCGCCGACCGGTCGAACGACAGCGCCGCGTTCTGTGCGCGCATGCTGGCGGAAGTCGGGATCGCGGTGACGCCCGGCGTGGATTTCGACCGCACGCGCGGCGGGCGATTCCTGCGATTCAGTTATTGCGGTCCGGAGGCGGACATGGCGGCGGCGGCGGCACGGTTGAAGGGATGGCGGTAGTGCACCAGGGCGGTTACCCTTTCCTCGGCCTTCGCCTGGTAGGGAATCAGCCATGATCCGAAGCGATGGCCCTCACTGGCGCATGGATGGTGTCTTGGGGATAGGCTCGAACCCCGAATCGGGGCGCAGGATACTTCAATCGGCCCATTTTCGTCTGCCAGTGCCGAAGCGCCCCAACCTCGGTGACCGTCTCGCAACACCGTTGACAACAGAGGCGCCGCAACCATCTCCGCCACTCTCACCCAGGCCGTCCAGCCGCCGCCCGCTCTGACCGTCTGGTGACCATGGGGATGACGAACTGGGCGAGCATTCAGTTAGGTCGGGACTATCGGGAATGATTGACCCAGCAATTTCGCCTATGATTATCCTGCAGGTCACACCTGCCAACGAGTTGGAGACTGGTTAGGTCAAAGTCGGACTGCAGCAACAATACCGGGGGAAAACAATATGCCAGCGCCATTGAACCGAGCGTTGTTTGGATTTGTCGCTGCCGTCATTTCCGTGCTGACGTTCCACCAGGGCATGTGGGCGCTCCTGCATCTGGCCGACCTGATGCCACCGCCGTATCCGATGAGGGGCGTTCCTCCGTTCGGAGTGCCTCTGATCATCGATCTCTGCTTCTGGGGTGGCGTTTGGGGAGCGCTGTTCGGACTGGCCCTGCCCAAGTTGCCAGCGGCGTATCCAATGTGGGTGCTTGGACTAGGACTAGGAATTGCGGCGGCCCTGGTTGGCCTTTTCATCGTCCCGCTGATCAAGGGGTTGCCGGTGGCAGGAGGTTGGGCACCTATGGCGTTTGTGCGCTCATTTCTGATCAACGGTTGCTGGGGAATTGGCGTCGGCCTGATTTTGCCGCTGCTGACGAGACAGGCTCAGTCGAGACCGGCTTGAGCGTACAACTCCGTCTTACCGAATGTTGCCTGACCGAACCTCGGGGACCAGTCGGGTAACCGTTGGTCGACGACCTGGCGCGCCCCATCTTTGTCTTCTCGCGTGACCGTTCCGGCACCGCCCTTGGATGACCGTAGAGGTCGCCACAAATGCCCGGCGCTCGCTGAAAAGCGAACGCCCAGGTGATTTTCACGGATGACCTGTGAGCAACTCCTGCTTGAGCGTCAGTGACGCAGGCTTGGGGCCGAGGAACGTCGCCAGCATCGCTTCGGCAAACTGCGGCGAAGAAATCTTGCCAATCTGTCGCCCGCTGACTGTCACGGTCGCATTGTTCTGCGTGAAGAGCAGAGAATAGTTGTCACCCCCGTGCATTGCGGGCACTACGGCAAGGAACCGCTGAACATCCTGCGGATCAAGATGGCAGGGAGCTTGGCAATTGTTCGCTAGACCCTCACGCCAGGCCTTGCGAGCTTGATCGGCGCTGACACTGCGTTCGAAGCGGACTTTCAGCAGCTTCGTTTCCGGCGATTGGATGATCTCATTTGGATCGGTGCTCAAATGCTCCAGATAGAGACTGGCGACGTAGATATGGATGCCGAGTATCGAATAAGTGCGTAGACCATAGCCATTCAGATGCAGCGTTTTTCCGCCCACCTGTAACGTGTCGGGCACTTGAACATCATCGAGTTCCGCTGCGTGCGCCGTGGACCGGACCGGCGCAAAACTGATGAACACAATCAGAGCGCATAGGGAAGGGCTGAATAAGAAGGACATCCACCGCCTGATGAGAATTCTCCTGCAAAAGTCTGACAGCTTGTACAGTTGCGCCCGGGTGACGAGAATGCTCGTCTCGTTTGACACCTTAGCGTTGCTCTAAAATCGTCCGAGCGCAACTCCGACTCCCATTTCATCCGGCAGCAACAACAAACCCATTACGTTTCACTTGGGGGCGCGTTCTCACTATCAGGTCCAACGTGAGCCAAGCGGTGTTCGCTGCCGTTCTAAAGATCGGCAAGGCAACGATTGCGGCGTGGGAACAGGGTGGCGAGCACCCATCAGGTGCGGCGGTCAAACTGCTCGAACTTGTCGAGCGAAAGGGCCGCCACGTCACTGGCTTGACCGTCTGATCAAGCTGTCCGGATCGGCGACCGCAGCTTCAGACTAGCGAGGCTCCAGACGAGTGGTCGAGTGATGAAGCGGCGTTTTGCGCGTGCATGTTGCTTGCACCGGTGGGATTGCCCTGAGTGCCCAGCCAACCTCGTCGCGATGTAAGTTGAGTGACTCGACTTTCGCGCTGACGAGTCGGCGCGCCATCTTCCAGCAGACCTGCCCGATCCAGCCTGCCGACCGCCACCTCGATCCGCCGCTCCAGGTGACGCAGCCACGCTTGAACCAGCATCCGGCAGAACCGGCCCGGCAGATCCATGAATACGAGCCTACCAGTCGACCGCCCCATCGTCCGCCCGCCGCTGCTGCGGCGGCGAGGACGCGGTCAAGATCCGCCGCAAGCGTGGATCGCAACGGCAACGCGGGCGATCAACCATAGGCCACCTTGCACCACACGCGGCTGAACCATGCCACAGTCGGATCGTCAGGGAAGGGCGAACGGCGGCCGGCGTCGGCGCGAATGGCAGGAACAGGGTTGATTTCCGTGAGCACATACATGGCGAAAACCCTCGCTAATCCAGGACGGCCCGAACCTGGATCGGTCGTCACAGCGGTGCAGTGAATTGCCTCACACCGACTGGGACTTCAGGGGTGCACTGCGCTGCCGTGACCCAGCGTGGCCCTCGGCGTTCTCCGTGTTAGATTACTTGCCGGCTTGCTAGTTGGCGGAGGACGCCCTGCCCTACGCGCACACACTGGCCGGCACCCGCTACGTTCCCGGACCTGCGCACACTGCTCGCACGGGCCACGCCATTTCGCTCCGGCGACGCGCTGGCCGGGCTCGCTGCCGGCAGCGCGGCGGAACGGGTAGCGGCGCAGATGGCGCTGGCCGACCTGCCACTCGCACAATTCTCGCCGAACCGGTAATCCCTTACGAAGCCGACGAAATTACGCGGCTGATCATCGACCGCCACGATGCCGTCGCATTTGCCACCATCGCATCGCTGACGGTTGGCGAGTTCCGCGAATTCCTGCTCACCGCGGACCCGAGACGATGGCGTCAATTCGGCCCGGCCTGACGCCGGAAATGGTCGGCGGCGGTCAGCAAGCTAATGCGACTGCAGGACCTCATCGCGGTCGCCGCGAAATGCCGCGTCGTCACGCGGTTCCGCAACACGATCGGGTTGCCTGGCCGGCTGTCGGTACGGCTGCAGCCCAACCATCCCACCGATGATCCGCAAGGCGTCGCGGCGTCCACGCTCGATGGACTGCTGCTGGGCGCAGGCGATGCGGTGATCGGCGTCAATCCGGCGACCGACAGCGTGGACGCCGCTGTCACTCTGCTGACCATGCTGGACGCCGTGCGCGAACGCTACGCCATCCCACACAGACCTGCGTCCTGGCGCATGTCACCACCAGCCTGCGCGCGATCGAACGCGGCGCGCCGGTGGACCTGGTGTTCCAGTCGATCGGCGGCACCGAGGCGGCAAATCGCAGCTTCGGCGTCTCGCTTGCGCTGCTGCGCGAGGCGCGCGACGCGGCGCTGTCGCTGCACCGCGGCACCATGGGCGACAACGTGATGTATTTCGAGACCGGCCAGGGCAGCGCGTTGTCGGCGAACGCACATCATGGCGTCGATCAGCAGACCATCGAGGCACGCGCTTACGCGGTGGCGCGCGCATTCCATCCGCTGCTGGTCAACAGCGTGGTTGGCTTCATCGGTCCGGAGTACCTGTACGACGGCAAGCAGATCACCCGCGCCGGGCTCGAGGATCATTTCTGCGGCAAGCTGCTAGGCCTGCCGATGGGCGTTGACGTCTGTTATACCAACCACGCCGAGGCCGATCAGGATGACATGGACGCGTTGCTGACGCTGCTGGGGGTCGCGGGCGTGACGTTCATCATGGGCGTGCCGGGCGCCGACGACGTGATGCTGTCGTATCAAAGCACATCATTCCACGATGCGCTGTATCTGCGCGGCGCGCTCGGACTTGCGGCCCGCGCCGGAGTTCGAAGCGTGGCTTAGCCGCATGGGCATCGCCGGCGCGGTGACCAGACCGCATCCCGGCTGCACTGTCGCCGGCTGATCGGCCTGGCGTGAGGCCGCGCGCCCGCATCTGCCTGATCTGTAACCCGCGTTGAAACTGATCGCGCCTGACGATCGGCCCGGTCAGCGCGGCGCGTAGCCAGGCGGTGTCTGCACGGTCTGTGGGTTGGCAGCAGGCGTGCGCATCTCCACCGGGCCCCGGTAGTTCTCGTCGAGCTGAGCTGGCGTTCAGCCCTTCAACCTGGGAGTCGCCGGTATCGTTGCCCATGTCGTTGCTGTGATCGACATTCTGATAAGGAGCGCCGGCGTGCGCGGCGAGCACCGGTGACGGGGCCATGGCAAATGCCGGCGCCAGTGCAAAAGTCAGGGTCTGCAAAAAATCTGGTCGCATTCATAGCAGTTCGCTCCGATAATCTCGCTGAACCACACAGGATTGCGCACGCCGCTGCGGACGAAATATGGCAGACGTGCTCAACTTATGCGGCGCGGAGTTAGAGTGTGCCCGGCACGCTGGAAGCAGGCTATGGCAAATCCGACCGATCGCCCTCCGCTACCGTGGACTGATCTGCGCCGCTTCACGCCGGCGCGCGTGGCGCTGGGGCGCGCCGGCAATGGGCTGCCCACGGCGCGCATCTGGCGTTTCAGGCGGCGCATGCCGCGGCGCGCGACGCCGTGCACGCCACTTTGGACGTTGCGGCACTTCAGGCTGAATTGACGGCAGCGGGATTGCCGAACATGGTCGTGCGCAGTGCGGTGGCCGATCGCCGTGCCTATCTGCTGCGACCGGATCTTGGCCGGCGATTGCGCGCGGACGATCGCGCAAAATTGCCCATAACGCCGGGCGCCATATTGTTCGTGGTGTGCGACGGGCTGTCCGCCATCGCGGTGCAGCGCCATGCCCCTGTGCTTCTGGCGCACGTCGTCCCCGTGCTGCAACGCGCCGGTCACGCTGTCGCCCCCATCGTTGTCGCGGAACAGGGGCGTGTCGCACTCGGCGACGACATCGGCGAGTCGATGGACGTCGATGCCGTCGCGGTGTTGATCGGCGAGCGCCCCGGCCTGACCGCGCCCGACAGTCTCGGCGTCTATCTGACCTGGCAACCGCGCCGAGGTCGCACCGATGCTGAACGCAACTGCATCTCGAACATTCGGCCCGAGGGTCTTGCGCCTCTCGCGGCCGCGAGACAAGCTGTTATGGCTGATCGGAGCTATGCAGCGCTTGCGGCTGACAGGTGTCGGGCTGAAGGACGAACAGCCGACCGCGCCGCCGGTCCCATCGATGAGTGGCAAAAGGGCACCGCGTCTGCCCTGACCACCGGCATCCACGTCTTTGCACATTGCAGCGAGGGGTCGATCGCAGCAAGGCAACCCGTGGATGCGCTTTGTCAGCATGCCGTGGAAGGCACAATCCGTGTTACCGTTGACTTGCATTTCACCCGACCGATGAGGTTTCGGCTATGATGTTCGAACTGTCGCCCACGGCTACGGCGTTGCAAACGGTGGTGCGGCAGCTCGCCGACCAGGTGATCGCGCCGCGTGCGGCCGAGGTCGATCGGTCGGAATCATATCCGTGGGAGAATGTCGCCGCACTGCGCGAAGCGGGTCTGCTCGGCTATACCATCCCGCGGCAATATGGCGGCGCCGGCGGCAACTTCCTTGATGCTGTCATCATCATCGAGGAGATGGCGCGCGTTTGCGGCGTCACCGGACGCATCGCGGTCGAGACCAACATGGGTGCGATCTCCGCCGTCATGCAGTACGGCAGCGAGGCGCAGAAACAGCTTGCGGCGCGGCTGGTGCTGGATGGCGACAAGCCGGCAATCTGCATCACCGAACCCGAGGCCGGTTCGGCCGCCACCGACATGACAACGCGCGCTGATCGACGCAACGGGTATTGGTTGATCAACGGGCACAAGCATTGGATCACCGGCGGCGGCGTGTCGAAGCTGCATCTGATCTTCGCACGCGTGTTCGATGAAACAGGGCGAGCGCGCGGAATCGGCGGGTTCCTCGCGGTGCGCGGCGATGCGAAAGGGCTGGTGATCGGCAAGCGCGAACCGACGATGGGATTGCGTGGCATTCCGGAGACGGAGATCCGATTTGAAAATCTTGAAGTGCCGGATGAGATGGTGTTGCAGTCCGCGGATGGCCGCCTGCATGGGTTCGCCGATCTGATGAATGCCTACAACAGCCAGCGCGTCGGTGCGGCGACGGTGGCACTCGGCTTGGCGCAGGGTGCGTTCGAGGCAGCGACGGCATTTGCCAAGGAGCGGCAGCAGTTCGGCCGGCCGATCGGTGAGTTCCAGGGCTTGCAGTGGATGCTTGCCGACATGGCGATCCAGCTCAACGCGGCACGTCTGGGCGTATATCGCGCCGCGGCGAGCGCCGATCCGTTTCCCGATCCGCTGCTGGCAGCGCAGGCGAAGGTGTTTGCCTCGGAGATGGCGATCAAGGTGACCAACGACGCGCTGCAATTGTTCGGCGCGCGCGGCTATTCGCGTGATTACCCGATGGAACGGATGGCGCGCGATGCTCGCATGTTTACCATTGGCGGCGGCACCGCACAGGTGCTGCGGAATTTCATCGCCGGCCGGGTGTTGGGATGGAAGCTGCCGCAGACGCGGGATGGCTATGTGGACCGGGAATGAGCTGCTCACGAAACAAACCGAGAGATCGACGGCCGGCACGCTCGCCCATCCCCACCGCAAGCTTACTCTGCCACGACCGCATCTGGAATCACGACATTCAATGCGCCCGGATCACCGAGCTCAAGTGAGAAGTCCATGAGCTTTCTGGCTGGCTGAGCAGACCAAAATCCACAAGAACGTGCGTTGAACGGCGTTGCGTCCTTCTGAGAAACCGAGGCCGTCGGTTTCCTTACAGCCGTTTCATCGACCGCTGCCCGACCCCACGAATTGCCCGCTCAAGCGGACCACCGTACCGGGCAACCGGATCGTTACGCCGCTCCAGCGTTTATCGTCGGCGGAAATGCAGCGGCTCAACGGCGCACTCCCGGTACTTCTCGACATCGGCCGACGTTGTCCGACACGCTACCGCCCAAATTCCCGCATCACCTTCAGCCCTTGCTCCAGATCTGCGATCAAATCGGCCACATCCTCCAGCCCGATATGCAGCCGCACCACCGGCCCGGCGAACTTGCCCGATCCCGCGGTGCGCGTGATGGAACCCGTCGTCGGCACCGCGAGACTTTCGAAGCCACCCCACGACGCGCCGATACCGAACAGGTCCAGCGCCTCCACAAACGCATGCGTGCTCTCTTCGGAATAGTCCGGCTTGAACTCGACGCCGAACAGGCTGCAAGCGCCGGTAAAATCGCGCTTCCACAACGCATGGCCTGGCGCGCCAGGCAGTGCCGGATGCAGCACCTGCTTAACCTCCGGGCGCTTGCTCAGCCAGTGCGCCACCTCGATGCCGGACTTCCATCTGCTGCGCCAGCCGCACCCCCATCGTGCGCATGCCGCGCAAGGTCAGCCAGCAGTCGTCCGGACTGGCGTACTGGCCCAATCCGCGCAACGTGGCGTGCAGCGTACGCCAGTCCGCATCGGCATTCACCGTGATGCTGCCGATCAAAATATCCGAGTGCCCCGCTGGATATTTAGTCGCCGCCTGGATTGACACATCGACGCCATGCGTGAACGGCTGGAAGTGATGGATGCCCCAGGTGTTGTCCATCAGCACCTTCGCCCCACGCGCATGCGCCGCGCGAGCGATGGCGGGAACGTCCTGCACCTCGAAGGTATGGCTGCCAGGGCTTTCGGTATACACAACCGCGGTATTCGGCCGCATCAGATCAGCGATCCCGGCCTCGTCGATCACCGGATCATAATACGTCGTCGCCACGCCGAAACGCTGCAGGAAACCATCGCAAAAATTGCGCGCCGGACCATACACGTTGTCCGGCATCAGGCAGTGGTCGCCCGTCTTCAGGAACGCCAGCAGCGGCGTTGTCACCGCGGCCAACCCCGAGCAGACGATCGCACAGTGCGTGCCGCCTTCCACCTCGGCGATCACGTCCTCCAATGCCCAATGCGTTTCCGATCCACCCAATCCATAAGTCATCACGCGCTCGCCGCGCCGCGCGGCCGCCGCGCGCCGCTCCGCGACCGTCGGGTACAGCACGGTGGAACCGCGCAGCAGTGGCGGATTGACGAAACCATGCACACGCTTGCCGGCCCGCCCCGTATGTGAAAGCCGTGTGCGAAAGCCACGCTTCGTATCGTCAGCCATGATCACTTGGTCTCCACAGGAGTATCGGAGCGGCCGCCCCATTCGGTCCATGAACCGTCGTATACGCTGCCCTCCGGCAAGCCGGCGAGACGCAATCCGAGCGTCAGGATGCACGCCGTCACACCCGACCCACAGCTTGTCACCACGGGACGCGAGCCATCGACGCCGGCCCACGCCAGCCGCGCGCGCACCGCATCGGTTGCGCGGAACGTGCCGTCAGCGTTCAGTAGATCGGTGTACGGCAGGTTCGCCGAACCCGGAATGTGTCCGCTGCGCATCCCGGCCCGCGGCTCCGGCACTTCGGCGGTGAAGCGGCCCGCAGCGCGCGCATCCAGCAACAATTCGGCCTGCGTCTCGACATTGCGCAGCACATCGCCAACACCGCGCAGCCGCGACGCGCGATAGTCGGACCGGAATGCGACCGGCTGCGGCGCCGCCGGCTCACCCTCTTCGGTCTTGCGGCCTTCACGCAGCCACTTCGGCAACCCGCCATCCAGCACCGCGGCGTTGTCATGACCGAACAGTCCCATCAGCCACCAGCCGCGCGCCGCGGATGCCAGTCCCTTCTGGTCGTAGAACACCAGGCGGGTCGCGTTGCCCACGCCCAGCCAGCCGATCAGTTTGGCGAAACGCCCTGGTGTCGGGACCATGTGCGGCAGGTCGGTGTCGGGATCCGCGATCACATCGATGTCGAAATACCGCGCGCCCGGGATGTGGGCGCGCAGGAATTCCGCGTGGCCGTCCTTGTTCTCGTTCGGCAGATACTTCGTTGCGTCGAACACCACGAGGTCCGGCTTGCCCAATTCCCCGGCGAGCCAATCCGTTGTTACAAGTGGGCCCATCGTTCCCCCCTTCATGGCGTCCGGAGCACCCGGCGCCCGTCCGCACGACACATGTCACCCAGCCGGCGCGATGATGATCCGCCGGTTCTGCCTTCCCTTGTTCTCGATCTTCACCACCGCAACCCTGCCGATCTCGCCGGTGCGCGAGACATGCGTGCCGCCGCATGGTTGCAGGTCCACCTGCGTATCGCCCTCGCCGATCCGCATCAGTCGCAGCCGGCCGGTGCCGCGCGGCGGCGCAACCGACATGGTGCGCACCAGGCCCGGATCGGCATCCAGCACCGCCTCGTCGACCCATTCAATCCGCACCGGATGGTCCGCCTCGATCAGCGCATTCAGCCCGGCCTCGATCGCCTCCTTCGGCGGCGGGTTAGGCAGATCGAAATCCAGCCGCGAGCGATCTGCGCCAACCGAACCGCCGGTGACCGCGGCGCCCTTGATCAGGCTGCACAGCAGATGCATCGCAGTGTGCATGCGCATCAGCCGATGACGGCGATCCCAGTCGATTTCGCCCTCAACCGCCGAACCGATCGGGGGCAACGCCGCACCTGGCGTGGGAAGATGCAAGATCGTCTCCCCTTCACCCTTCACCGTATCGGCAATGATTACCTCGCCGCCGTCCCAGCGCAGCACGCCGACATCGCCGGGCTGACCGCCGGAGCGGGCATAAAACACCGTGCGATCCAGCACGATCGCCTCCGGCCCGCTCGCCAGTGACGGTGCCCGTCGCCGACCGCCGACGCGGGTCATCGAGAAACAGCTTCTCCGTCATGCCTTGCCCCATTCTTCGCGCAGCATCGATCGCCGCGCCGCCAGCCACAGCAGGCCGATAGCCGCCACCGAATTGTTGATCCGCCCTGCCAGCACCGCTTCGATCGCCTGCGCCGCTGGCCAGACCCGCACCCGAATATCCTCCTGTTCCGCCGCCATGCCGCCGTGGCCGGCGATGCCATCGGCATCTGCCGGTGGCGCCTGCACCGAGCCGGCATAAAGCTCGCACACTTCGTCCGATCCGCCGGGCGTCAGCAGGAAGCTGCCGATCCACCGCAGTGCGCCGACCTTCAACCCCATTTCCTCGCCTGTCTCGCGCCGCGCCGTTACTTCAGGCGACTCGCCATCATCGCAAAGCCCGGCGGGCAACTCCACCAGCACCGGATCAAGGCCGGCAGCAAGCGCGGGCAACCGGAACTGCTCGATCAGCACCACCGCATCCGCCACCGGGTCGTATGGCAGCACCGCCGCGGCTCGGCCGCGCCGCCAGACCTCCCACGTCTTCTCGCCGGACAGGGTGCCGTCGAAGCGGCGATGGCGGAATTTCACGACATCGAGCGGGAATCGCCCGTTCCACACCCTCTGGTCGGAACTGATCGCGACGTCCGGGTGCGCTGGCAGAGTGGGCAAACTGCGGGGCGACATGCCGTCAGCATAGAGATGCAACGCACCAGCGCCCACCCCCCGACTCCCTGCCCCCACCCCTAGCGGGATGTATAGGGAGGGGCTGCGTACGGTCCGGATTGGCTACATCGCCTAAAAGGCAACCACATTTGGAAATGTTTGGCGCGAGCTATCCCCCCCGCCATTTCATGCGGGCGAGCATGCTCCACCATCCGAGCCGCGTAAGATGATCACCGCCGTCGCTCGCGACAGGCGCCGGCCCCCGATTTCCGCGGGCATGACAACCCCGGAGACGAACAACGCTCCGTATGCGACGCCCACGGACCCAGCCCTTTCCTCCCCGCCTCGCGGGAGGCAATCAGACGGGAACCGTGGTCGCCATCAATTGCCGCAAGCGGTTCGCCCCGGCCGGGCCCTTCAGCGCGTCACGCCACGTTGCTTCCGCGACTCGCTGATGGGCGGCAATTGCTTCATCCGCGCCGGTGATCATCGCCACGCCGGTGTGTGCAGAAGGATGCGTATCAGGTCGGAACGGATTGATCGCCAGGCTCACCCGGTCGCGCGCCCGGACAATCTTGAAGGCCGACGATGGCTCAGCACCGCTCAGCAGGCCGAACTGCAGGCCCATCGGCTCGGCCTCCATCAACGCGGCCATGTTTTCCAATTCGGTCACGGCGACATCCCGGCAGATTCGCCGCGTCCGTTCGGACACCTGAATTCCTCCGGCCACGCCGGTATCCAGCAACCGCTGCACCGAGGCAATCGAGACCATGGCGATGATGCCTGGCCGCCGCATCGCGTACATCCGCTTGCGCGCGCTCAGGATCCCAAGCACCTGCTCGGCCATCGAACGCATGGCCATCCGATCCCCCGCCACCTGTTCTGCAGCCTCATCGAATGCCTGCGCCAGAGCATTGTCGTAGGCATCGGACGTGGTCAGGTAGCAGATCGGCCCGAAAAGCTGCAGAATCTGGTCAGCCGTTTCCTCGATCTGGCGGATGCGCTCGAAGTAGCCGATCGGACGATTGTAGTATTCAACCCCGATCCCGAGCAGCGACAGCGGCGAGATCTTCAGCAGCTCCGCCAGCCGCTTGATCGTGTCGAGCTTGATTACCTCGCCTTTTTCGTAGCGATAAAGCGCAGCACGCGAGACGCCGAGACGTGCGGCGATTTCTTCCGCCCGCAGCCCCGATTCAAGACGATAAGCCCGCAGTTGCTGACCTATTTCGGTAAAACGCATGGACATTTGGCCGTCCTCCTGGCCGTAATCCCTGCAATCCGCGCGTGCATGCAGGAGTTCAGAATCGGTGCGCGTAGGACAGCTTTGACCACTTCGCTCGGAAATACAACCCCTCTTCAGTGGATGCGACTCCTTCCGCGTGTCTTTCCGTGGATTATTTCTTTGGTCGTACAGAAAAATCCGCCAACCCCTCGATCGCCAGAATCAGGGCCGAATGGTCGAGATCCGCGGCACCGTGTGCCGCACAGGACGAGAACATCTGTTGAGCGATCGCTGTATTCGGCAGCGACAGGCCAAGCTCCTTCGCCGCAGTCAGCGCCAGGTTCAGATCCTTCTGATGCAGGCGAATGCGGAAGCCAGGATTGAACGTGCCGTTCAGCATCCTCTCAGCGTGGACTTCCAGAATGCGGGAGGATGCGAAACCGCCCATCAGCGCAGTCCGCACCTTTGCCGGGTCGGCGCCCGCCCTGGCCGCGAAAACCAAGGCTTCCGCACACGCCTGAATATTCAGCGCGACGATGATCTGGTTCGCCACCTTGCAGGTCTGCCCGGCACCGTTTTCGTTGCCGACGTGCGTAATATTCTTGCCCAGCACGTCGAACAACGGCTTGGCGCGCGCGAACGCCGCCTCCGGCCCACCGACCATGATCGTCAGCGTGGCCTGCTTGGCGCCGACCTCGCCGCCCGACACCGGAGCGTCAAGATAGTCGCAGCCGCGTTCGTTGATCTTCTTCGCGAACGCCTTGGTCTCCAGCGGGCTGATCGAGGACATGTCGATCACCAGCGTGCCGCGCTTCAGACCCTCCTCCGCGCCGTTGGGACCGAACAGCACCGCTTCGACGTCGGGCGTATCGGGCACCATCAGGATCAGCACCTCGGACTTCGCCGCGACGCTCTTGGAATCCGCCACCACTTCGGCCGCACCGCGAATTTCAGATGTCAGGCTCTTGCGTTCGGGTACAACCAGGTCGTGCCCGGCCTTCTTCAGATTGAGCGCCATCGGTGCGCCCATGATGCCGAGGCCGATAAATCCGATCTTCATGCTGTTTCTCCCAGGTGCAAGATCAGGGAAATGTCCGCCATGATGACGGTCCATCAGTCCCCATTGTCATTGCGAGAAGCGCAGCGACGCGGCAATCCCGGTCACGGTGCTTACCTCAACCGGGTTTGCGGCGTCGCCGTGCTGCCCGCTATGACAGGTTACACGCCAAACTCCTGCCGCCACTTCAGCCCCGCCACCGTATCGCCCGCGGGACGGTACTCGCATCCTACCCAACCGCGATAACCCAACTCATCCATCCGACGGAACACGAACTTCCAGCCGATCTCGCCCGTCCCGGGTTCGTTGCGCGCCGGCACGTCGGCAATCTGCATGTGGTCGATGACGGGCAGGAACTGCTCCATGCGCTTGGTGATGTCGCCCTCCGTCGTCTGGCAGTGATACACGTCGAACTGCAGGCCCAGACGATCGCGGCCGATCGCCTCGACCACTGCCGCACCCTGCGCTTCGGTATTCAGGAAATAGCCCGGCATGTCGCGGTGGTTGATCGGCTCGATCACCAGTTTCACGCCGATCTTCTGCGCCTCGTCCGCTGCCATCGCCAGATTCGCGGCATACACGCTCGCAGCCGTCACCTGCGGCACGCCCGCCGGCACGATCCCCGCCATCGCATGCACCAGCCTGCAGCCAAGCGCGCCGGCATAGTCCAGCGCCTGCTTCACGCCCTCACGGAATTCCGCCTGTCGCCCCGGCAGACTTGCCAGCCCGCGTTCGCCCTTCGACCAATCGCCCGGCGGCATGTTGAACAGCGCCTGTGTCAGGCCCTCGCCGTCCAGCCGCTTGCGCAGTTCCGCTGGCGGATGTTCGTACGGAAACAGGAACTCCACGCCGTCGAACCCCGCCTTGCGCGCGGCGGCGAAACGGTCGAGGAACGGCACCTCGTTGAACATCATCGACAGGTTGGCAGCCAGGCGTGGCATCGCGGATCTCCCCGAATACGCGGCGGGAGGCTACAAGCGAGCGGGGGGAATGACCAGCGCATGACCGCGGAACGCGTGCTGATGACACTGCTGCTCGGCGGGATCGCCGTCGGCTGCGTGCTGGTACTCTATCCGTTCTTCTCATCGGTGCTGTGGGCCGCGATCCTGGTGTTCACCACCTGGCCGGTCTGCGAGTGGCTGCACACCCATGCCCGGCTGGGTCGCGGCCCCGCCGCCGGCGTGATGGTCGCGCTGACCGCCGTGGTGCTGGTGCTGCCGCTCGCGCTGGCGGCACCTGGCGGAGCCACCGATGTGAACCACCTTCGCGCCGTGATCGAGGATGCGCTGCGCGCCGGCCTGCCCGGGTCGCCCAATTGGGTGTTCGAAATCCCGCTCGTCGGCCCGCTGCTTGGCGACCTGTGGAACCGCTCGGCGGCCGACATCACCGTCATGATCGAGGCGCTGCGACCCTATTTCGGCATCGTGCTGGAAGGCGGACTTGGCCTGCTGCTAGGCTTGGCGAACGGTGTGCTGCTGTTTGTGCTCGCGCTGTTCATCGCATTCTTCTTCTACCTGTATGGCGATCCGATCGCCGCACGGCTGCGGGTGATCCTGTCGCGTATCGCCGGCACAAAGGCGGATCGGCTGATCAATGTCACCGGCGCCACGGTGCGCGGCGTCGTCTACGGCATCCTACTCACCGCCATCGTGCAGGGCATCCTGACCGCATTTGGGCTATGGCTGTCCGGCGTGCCGCGCCCGGTGCTGCTGGGTGCGGTGGCGGGCTTCCTGTCCGTGCTGCCGATCGGTGCACCGGTGGTATGGATCCCCGCTGCGCTGTGGCTGATGAGCAGCGGCCACCTGGGCTGGGGCATCTTCCTGGCGGTCTATGGCGTGGTCGCCGTGTCCGGCGCCGATTCCGTCATCCGTCCATGGTTCATCGCTCGCGGCGCACAGCTTCCCTTCCTGCTCACCGTGCTGGGCGTATTGGGCGGAGCGCTCGCCTTTGGTCTGCTCGGAATTTTTCTCGGTCCGGTCCTTTTGGGGATCGGTTATACGCTGGTCAACGAGTGGGCCGATTCCGACACCCAAGAATTGGTGTCGATCGACCACTGAGCAGACAAGAACCAAGGACGACCAGCGGTGGCGCAATCGGGTGAACGCGTTAAAGATGCCGATTGCCCCGGCCTTTGCTGTCATTACGCACGGATATCGTCATTGCGCGCGGAGCGAAGCAATCTCGGCCAGTTGGCCACTTCGACCAAGATTGCCCCGTCGCCAGGTTCCGCCCAAAGACAGGGAGCGCAGACAGTCCGCCGTTCACCCGATTGCCCTGACCAGCGGCGGCGATCTGCATCCCTTGATTCCAAACATCGTGGGCATGACGATCGCAAGTTCACGACGATTGCGGTGTGGGAAGCAAGGAGCTCAGCCTGATGTCAGAGGACGACGATCCTGGTCCCAGCCCCCATCGCGCCGCGATAGGATTGGTGGCAATCGTAGTGCTGATTGTCGCCGTCATGTTCATTATGCACGAGCTCCATGAGTTCAGCGCAGCTCCAGGACTGTGTCTCATCGGGGCGGACCAATTGCGCACCTATCGAAGCGCCGCACCCCCAGAGCGGATAAATCCAATGGATGGAAACCGTAATCCTGCGCGCAGTCGCAACGGCGATGCGGCTCGGCAACGTTGATTGGCTGGGTCGGTGTGCGCTCTGTACTACCAACCTTCGAAATCACCGCAGCTTGCGGCGAATTTTCGGCAAGCCACTGATAAGAGGCTGATTTCACAGACACTGCCACCGAATTATTGCCTTCGACAATCAGCGACACGACCGATGATGCTGCGATCGTTGCTTGCGGCCGTCCATCCGCATTGACCAGACGCTTCGTCTGATCACTGGCCCGTGCGGCATACCCAGCGAATCAGGCGTTCGGACGGCCTGTCCTGATTTCGAGCACGCTAAGGAAGAACGCCCCATAGCCGACCTGGAACGCCAGCAGGATCGCGGTACCCGAGGGGATCACCAGTCGCATAGCCCGTTCCGGCGACAGCACGCCAAATGCCACGCTGCCCCAGGCACCGACCGCATAGGCACCAAGTCCCACACCGACCAGCAGCAGCAGACCACCGGTGATCAGCCCAACCTCCAGCGTAACCGATCGCATCATGGCAGTGAACCGTGGATCGGGCGGCACAATGCCCTCACGCATCCCGTAGGTCTTGGTAAATACCCAGAACAGCATTGAATGAAAGCCGACCACCACGGCAAGCGCGGCATAGAACAGCGTATGGATATCCAGGGTCACGCCGCCCACCGTGCGCGGCGCCGGAAGCAGCCAGACCATCATCGCCAGACCGACCAAAAACAACGCGGCACCAGGCAACAGGAACAGCCAACGCGGGCTGAACAGCAGCAGGAAACGCAGATGCCGCCAGCCGTCGCGCCAGCTATTCAGGTGCGGCGGACGCGAGCGGCCATCCGGCGACAGCGTGGTTGGCACCTCGGCGATGCGCAGCTGCTGGATGGTCGCCTTCACCACCATTTCGCTGGCGAACTCCATTCCCGTCGCCTGCAGGTCGAGCGCCAGAATGGCATCGCGTTGAAAACCGCGCAGGCCGCAATGGAAATCGCCGCAGGGACTGCGAAAGAACATCCGGCCAATGGCAGTCAACACGGGGTTGCCGAAGTAACGATGCAACGCCGGCATTGCGCCGGGCTGGATACCGCCCTGGAACCGATTGCCCATCACGAGCTGATAGCCGGCACGCAGCTTTTCGACGAAGCCATCCAGCCGGCTGAAATCATAGCTGTCGTCCGAATCACCCATGATGATGAACCGCGACCGAGCGGCACGGATGCCGCCGAGCAAGGCGCTGCCGTAGCCCTTATCGGCCACTGGCACGACGCGCGCACCCTGAACTTCCGCGATCTGCTGCGAACCGTCGGTACTGCCGTTGTCGGCAATCAGCACCTCACCGATGATACCGCTGCGGATCAGAAAGCCGCGCGCCTTGGTGATGCAGCGTGCCAGCGTTTCGGACTCGTTCAAGCACGGCATCAGGATGGTGAGTTCGCAAGTCTCTTGCGATTCCGCCGCTTCGTCCGACCCCAAGGCCCTAGGTGTTAGAATTGCCGCCGACATGACCTGGCAGTCTGCACCCTCGCTGAGTCATTGTGAACAACGCCAGCTACCCGAGCCTGGGCAACTCCACGATTGCCCCCCATGAATGCAGCACGCAATTTGTGACACAACCCAAGCCTTACGTGCGTCCGGACACCGGCACCACGGCACCCGTCGTGACCGCATTGTCCGGCGATGCAAGGAAGGCAATGGTGGCGGCAATCTGTTCGCGTTTGGGCCATGCATCATGGTCGGCCTGCGGCATCGCGCCACGGTTGGCAGGCGTGTCGATAATCGATGGCGCGACCGCGTTGACCAGGATGTTGCGACCCGCCACCTCGGCAGCCAGCGACTGGCTGAAGGTGGCGACCGCGGCCTTGCTAGCGGCATAGGCCGCCATGCCGGCGCCCAGGCGAGGCTCCAGTGCCGGACGCGCCGCGATGTTGACGATGCGCCCGCCGGGGGCGCCGAAGCCTCTGATTGCGGCGCGGCAGCACAGAAAGCAGCTCACGAAATTCATGTTCAGCATGTGCATCAGGCCGGCCTTGTCGGTGTCGGCCACGTTGCCCATGGCAAATCCACCGGCGATGTGGATCGACGCCCACAGATCTGTAGCCCCGTCATATAGCCGGGCGACGTCGGCTTCCTTGGTCAGGTCGCAGTGACCCACCAGCGTGATGCGATCCTTGTGGGGAAATGCCGCAGCCTCCGCGTCGTCGATGTAAGGAACGCGGCAGCGCGCGCCCGCCGCGAGCAAGGTGTCTACCACCGCAGTCCCCAGCGCGCCGGTGCCACCGGTGACGACGACTGTCTGGTTGGCGAATGGCATGTGTGGCCTCCGTTGCTGTGCGGCTTTGCGTCAGCCCATAGCAACGGGAAATCCGATGGATATCAAGTTGCCCGCCACCATCTCTCCCCTTGGGGAGGCGGCGGGGGGAAGCCGGATCAAGGGCCAGTGCCGAGTGTGGCGTTCCCAGTTCCGCCAATCGCCTCGATTGGAATATGCCGGCCCGGCGGCGCATGCCCGGACGGGCAACCTGCGGGTCCGGCGCGAGCCGGTGTCCGACATCGCGAGGCAGGTGGCCGAACCGGTCTATGGCAACAAGACGCTGGTAGACGATGACAGCGACGCAATTCTGGGTGCGCATCTGATTGGGCCGCGCGCCGCTATGGTCATCAACCTGTTCCCTGGCGCTGTGGCAGAATCTTGGTGCGCGCCAGATGCAGGATACGGTACCCGCTTACCAGCCCACCGCGTCCGACGTTGGCTAAATGTTCGGCAAACGCCTGGAATCAGGCGGCAACCGCGAAGCCGTCGACCTTCCAGCCGGCCGCGCTCATCGCCCGCTGGAGCGCGGCCATGAACCGGCGCGTCGTATCCATGCCGCCGGTCCGCGGCCAAGACTGCCCGGCAAAGTGTCGGGCAAGCAGATCCAGCAGTTTCTCGCGCTCTACCTTGTCGAGCCCGCCATCGGGCGCCGCCTCGCCATAATATTCGTTCAAGGTGGCAACGAGATCTGGCGCCGTCTCGATGATCAGGCGCAGTGCGTCATTCGAGGCCGGCACCATGTGGCGGCGCTCAAGTTCCCAGCGGCAGCAGGCCAGCGGGGCGGACAGCAGGGTCGTCAAGCGAATCTCCCGGGGCCGGGGGGCTGCAGGGTCCCGGCGTGGCCGTCCATATGGGGGTTGGCGCGGCGCCAGTCCACTGAAAATTCCGCCCTGGCACCGAACATGGACAACAGATCATCCCGCCAGTCGCTCGATGTCTGCCCCACAGGCAGCCAGCTTCTGCTCCACAGCCTCATAGCCGCGGTCCAGATGATAGACCCGGTTCACCACCGTCTCCCCTTTGGCCGCCAGTCCCGCAAGGATCAAGGAGACCGAGGCGCGCAGGTCGGTCGCCATCACCGGGGCGCCAGACAGTGCCGGCACGCCGCGCACGATGGCCGATGCCCCGTGCACGTTGATCCGCGCGCCCATGCGGTTCAGTTCCGGCACGTGCATGAAGCGGTTCTCGAAAATCGTTTCGGTGACCATCGCCGCGCCCTCGGCCACCGCCATCAGCGCCATGAACTGCGCCTGCATGTCGGTGGCGAAGCCCGGATACGGCTCGGTCATCACATCGGCGCCGTGCAAACCGTTCAGCCGGCGCACGTGGAAGCCGTCCGGCTGCTCAATGATCTCCACTCCGGCCTCGCGCAGCGCACGCACGATGGAGCCGAGGTGCTCGGCTCGGCCGCCGCGCAGGAATACCTGGCCGCCGGAGATTGCCGCGGCGCAGGCATAGGTGCCGGTTTCGATGCGGTCGGGGATGACGCGATGCTCCGCGCCGCCCAGCCGTTCGACGCCGTCGATCGTCAGTTTGTCGCTGCCGATACCCGCGATCCGCGCGCCCATCGCATTCAGGCAGGTCGCCAGGTCGCCGATCTCCGGCTCGCGCGCCGCGTTCGCCAGCACGGTGCGGCCATCGGCCAGGGCCGCCGCCATCAGCAGGTTTTCCGTCGCGCCGACCGAGACGGACGGAAACACGATGGTTGCGCCGCGCAACCTGCCCGCGACCCGGGCGTCGATGTAGCCGCCCTCCAGCACAATTCGCGCGCCCAGTTGCTCTAGCCCCTTCAAGTGCAGATCGATGGGGCGCGCGCCGATGGAACAGCCGCCGGGCAGCGATACGCGGGCCTCCCCGGTGCGGGCCAGCAGCGGTCCCAGCACCAGGAAGGAGGCGCGCATCTTGCGGACGATGTCATACGGCGCCTCGGTGTTGCTGATCGAGCCACCGAGAGACAGCGTGCGGCCGTCGTCGCCGATCGGGTCCACCGCGATGCCGTGCTGCGCCAGCAATGCCGACATCGTGGTGATGTCGTCGAGCCGGGGCACGTTGGACAGCACAAGGCGCTGTTCAGTGAGCAGCCCGGCAGCCAGCAGCGGGAGGGCAGCGTTCTTGGCGCCGCCGATGACGATCTCGCCGGACAGCGGCTTGCCGCCCCGGATGCGGATACGGTCCATAATGACTATGCTTTCAATCCGGGCCGTGTGCGTCTGGTCATGGCTGGCCCCATCACAGCTTTGGCAGCGCGACGCCGCGCTGGTGCATGTATTTTCCCGCCTTGTCGGCATAGCTGACTTCGCACGGTTCGTTGCCCTGCAGGAACAGGAACTGGCAGATGCCCTCGTGCGCGTGGATCTTCGCCGGAAGTGGGGTGGTGTTGGAGATTTCGATGGTCACCTGGCCTTCCCATTCCGGTTCCAGCGGCGTCACGTTCACGATGATGCCGCAACGCGCATAGGTGGATTTCCCGAGGCACACCACCAGGATGTCGCGCGGGATGCGGAAATACTCGACCGTGTGGCCCAGTGCGAAACTGTTGGGCGGGATGATGCAGGTGTCGGTCTTGCGATCGACGAAGCTGCTCGGCGCGAAATCCTTCGGGTCGACCACCGCGGAATCGATGTTGGTGAAAATCTTGAATTCGTCCGCGACACGGGCGTCGTAGCCATATGATGAAAGTCCGTAGCTGATCACGCCCTGGCGCTTCTGCGCTTCGACGAAGGGTTCGATCATGCCGTGTTGCTGCGCCATCTGGCGAATCCAGCGGTCGGACATCACAGCCATCAGGCAACTCCAGGCGGGAAGCAATCAGTCAAGCGTATCCGCAGCGGTTCCAGCAATATCGGACCTTTGCGCACGATTCGGGTAAGGATTATGCCATCCTCGCCACGGGCATGATGCTGCCTGGAGACGGCTCGCCTGTTCACGTGGGCTTCGACCGGTTCCCGTCCAGCGCCCGTGCCTGCTCCTTGCGCTTGTGCAGGTTCGCCCGGAGGGCGGCGGCCTCGCGTGCGAGGCGTGCCGTCTTCGCCGCTTGCTTCACAGTTCCGGTCGGTGGGTCGCAGGGGGCGGGGGAGCCTTTTGCCATGGTTGGCAGAATGACGGGCAGCGCGCGCAGGTCAAGCGTCCCCTCGGGTCGTGATGACGGGTTGACCTGGCGATGCGGGATTCCGGGCATGCGGGACTCTCGGGCATGTCGGAGGCCGGGCAGTTGTGTTGCGCTGGGCGGTTCCGTATTCTGGCGACCGATAATCGGCGAAAGTACTTCTGTAACAAAGGCTTTGGCGAAGCAGAGGAGTTCCGGTGCTGACAGAATGTAACGCGACGCTGTTTGAATTTGCACCTGTGAAGGGCGTCAGGTGGTGGTGGCGTTTGATGGTGGAGCGATCA
This sequence comes from uncultured Alphaproteobacteria bacterium, assembly GCA_963790445.1. GTDB lineage: Bacteria > Pseudomonadota > Alphaproteobacteria > Acetobacterales > Acetobacteraceae > JAMXLO01. The sequence goes on from CAWBON010000019.1 coordinate 177,461, forward strand.
CAACGGATGCCGGTGCATTGCTGTTGGGCGAGACGGACCGGACGATCCGGCTGACGGATCGTTTTGCGGCGTGCTTTAGTGACGTGCGGACGCGAACTTGTGGAGCACGAAGTCAGCACGCTGGTGCTGCAACGGGTGGTGGCATCGCGCTGGGCTATGAAGACCTCAACGACCACGACGAACTGCGGCACGATCGGTGCTGGCGGTGCTGGCTGGCAAGCTTGCAGCGAAGCGCTCGGATTGCGCGCCGCTGGCGGGCAAGTCGACGCTAAATGGCTGGAGTTGAGCCGCCTGAAGACGACGAGATATCACAAGGTGAGCCACAACGAGGCAGCGATCGAGAATTCTGTTAGTGATGTGTTTCTGGAAGGTATCGGAGGTGTGGGTAGATCATTCTGGATCTCGATGCCACGGATGATCCGCTGCATGGCAACCAGGAAGGCCGGTTCTTCCACGGCTATTATGATTGTTACTGTTATCTGCCGCTCTACATCTTCTGTGATCGTCATCTGCTGGTGGCCAAGCTGCGGCGATCGAACATCGAAGGCGCAGCGGTGCGATCGAGGAAGTAGAAGATAGTAGCGCAGATCAGTCGCCGCTGACCAAAGACACGTATTCTGCTGCGCGGTAATTCCGGCTTAGCCAGTGAAGCGCTGATAGCATGGTGCGAGACGAAACGTGTCAACTTCCTGTTCGGTCTGGCACGCAATGAACGGTTGGAGAAGGCGATTAAGTAAAGATAATGATACAGGCGAAGTTAGACAGCTTGCGGACTGGCAAGTCAGCTAGAAGCTTCAAGGACTTCATATGGTAGACGCTGGACAGCTGGAGATGACAAACGCGCGTGTGCACGCGTGTGACCGATTTGCTGCCGTAGCTCAGTGGTAGAGCACCCCCTTGGTAAGGGGGAGGTCGAGAGTTCAATCCCCTCCGGCAGCACCACTCTTTTCAAGACGGTTAGCGACTTTCGTAGGGCTGCAGCCCAACCTGCCCCACGCATGCGGTTGGCACGATGAACTGCTGGCGCTTGCCTCTCGGCTATGCGTCGACGATCTCCTCGGTCCGGGGCCGCGGTGAAGTGAAGAATCTGTGCGGTATCGATTTTGTGCAGCCGCTCTGCAACCCGCGGTTCCGCAGTCTTGAGCGCGATCAGCTGCCGCCGCGCGCGGAAGAGGCGATTGCGCTGATCCCATACAACCCGTTGGCCGGCTGCTTGCCCGGCGGCAAGCACGATCAAACCGCCGCACCCTCGGAGGGCACGCACTTTCCACTGGGCAACCCCGGGTCGCAATACCAGCGGCTGAGGCCACTCCGGTGGCCTGCGCGGCGTCGACCTCTGCAAGAAGCAACGCTGGATTGCCATCGAGACCGCGAAGCAGCATTACCCGTTCTGACCCGGGACGACGTCAAGCCTATGGGCAAGAGCGCCGAGCCGGCATAGGCTTCGAATTCGCACGACCATGGCAAAGGAACGCACGATGGCAGGCCATGCATATCCCGTCACGCACAGCGACGGGGAGTGGCGCCGGCTTCTCACCCAACAGCAATACGATGTGATGCGTGGGCACGGGACCGAGGCGCCCGGCAGTTGCGCGCTGCTGCAGGAAAAGCGGCCCGGCACATTCTCCTGCGCAGGGTGCGACTTGCCGCTGTTCGGGTCACGACTGAAGTTTGAAAGCGGCACCGGCTCGCCGAGCTTCAATGACCCAATCGAGGGGTCGGTCGAGACATCCGTCGATCGCAGCCATGGCATGGTCAGAACCGAAGTGCATTGCGCCAATTGCGGCAGCCATCTGGGACACGTGTTCGACGACGGTCCGCCGCCGACTCATCTTCGCTACTGCATCAACGGCGTCGCGATGAACTTCAAACCGGATTGAACCGCTGCCGCAGGCTGCATCATCATTGCAACCATGACGCGCCGATACATTGTGCTGCTTGCCCTGTTGTCGCGTTCATCGATCCCCGAACACATCGACCAAAAGACACCCTCGCGAACCAGATCGATTGCATTAACCACGAATTAAGCCAGCTATGGCTTATGACCCACACCGATCGCGTCGGGCCGACCATGAACAGGCTGTTGGCGATTTAGTCCATCGAGTTGCGCAGGTCGGCTAGGGTAACTCCGCCAACGTCAGAATGGTCGAGATCAAACACAGTATGTGCAACATGAACTCGTTATATCAACATATTCGCGCATTTTGACGCCGCGATTTAATCTGATTGACGCATATATCGTTATTCAGGTGCTAATCGACGGACTTCGAACTGTGCCGGAGGAAATGAATGTCCATTTTAACAGTGGGGCCGGGGAAGCAATATGCCACCCTGGCCGCGGCCATCGCTGCGTCCAACAACGGCGACGTTATCCAGGTGCAGGCCGGCACCTATACCAACGACTTCGCAACGATCAATACAAAGATCACGATCGAGGGCGTCGGTGGAATGGTCAATCTGGTGGCCACTGTGCCACCACCGAACGGCAAGGCCATTCTGGTCACCAACACCGATGTCACGCTGGACAATATCGCCTTTTCGGGTGCCAAGGTGGGTGACGGCAATGGCGCCGGCATTCGCTATCAGGCGGGCAACCTGACGATCAACGACTGCTATTTCCACAACAACCAGGATGGACTGCTGGCGGCAGACAATCCAGCCGGCAGCATCACGATCAACAATTCCGAATTTGCCTTCAACGGCACCGGCGATGGTTTCACCCACAATCTCTATGTTGGAGAAGTCGGAACTCTTACGATCAATGGCAGCTACTTCCATGACGCCGATGTCGGCCATGAGATCAAAAGCCGTGCGCTGAACACGATCATCGAGAACAGCCGCATCTCTGACGGCCCCACCGGCACCGCCAGCTACAGCATAGACCTGCCGGACGGCGGCAATGTCATCATCAAGAACAACATCATCGAACAAGGGGCGAAATCGCAGAACCCGGCGATCATCCACGTCGGCGGTCCCGCGTACCCTGGCACGAATATACAGATCACCAACAATACCATTATCAACGACCTGCACAGCAGCAGTGCCGTCGCTGTGCTGAACCAGCTGACCATCCCGGTCACCCTCACCGGCAACGATGTGTATGGCCTGACCTCGAGCCAGATTACCAAGGGTCCGGCGAGCGTTTCCGGAACCACGTTTCTCAACTCGGAGCCACCGCTGTACACGACACATCCCTGGCAGGTGGGCACCGTGCCGCCGGACCAACTGGTCGCATACCTGTCGGAGAGTATCGCTCCCGGCAACGCACAGTTCATCGTCAGCGTCGATGGCAAGCAGCTCGGCGCGGCACAGACCGTCACCGCCTCGCAACCAACGAGCCACGCCGAGACGTTCAGTTTCTCCAGATCATTCGGACCGGGCAGCCACACGATTGCCATCGATTTTTCCGGCGACACCGGGACAGCTGCGCAGAACCTCTACGTCGGCGGGATCGACTACGACGGCAAGCACTATGCGGCCGACACGGCAACGTTGACCAAGGGCGGGATCGCGACGTTCACCGTCTCCGGCGCCATCGGCGCTGCCCCTGGAACAGGTGTGGTTGGCCAAAACTGACCGGCCAGTTCAGCAGCATCCCTTGAAGCGTCCCATCGACCGGCTCCGGCCCGCTCTTCGTCAACCGTCAGCAGGCCGCCTTTGCCGCAGATGCCGTCCTGAACCAGGTAGCTACCCGAGGTCATCTGATCGGCGATGGGCACGAAAATCAGCTTCACCATGACCTTCGCGGCATTGCGCGCGTCCAGTGTTCCCCGACTATCACATTGGTCGCCTCATTGCGAACGGCCGGCCTCGCGCGTGGCACGACGCAGCTCAAGGTCTGTGTACCGCAGGCGCCACCAAAGCCTTGATCATCATTGGGCCGATGCAAACCCTTCATCCCGCCACCCGCTCAAGCTTGCCGACCACGAAGATGTAGGAGCAAGCGCCCAGCAACGCGATGCAGGCGATGAAAGTCAGCGGGCGGGTGAAGTCGCCGCCCCGCAGCAGCAATCCGATGATGATCGGTGCGGTGATGCCGGCCAGCCCGCCAACGCCGTTGAAGACGCCGCTGGTCAGCCCGATCAGCCGCTCGGGCGCGGTTGCCGAAACCAGCGACCAGTGGATCGAGGCCAGACCGTTGGCAAAGAACGCCAGCGACAGGAACATGATGATCAGCGCCGGCCGGTCCACGAAATTCGCACCGACGATACTGGTCGACAGCGCCAGCCCGCCGATGATCGGCGTTTTGCGCGCGAAGCTCAGGCTGAAGCCGCGGCGATACAGCCAGTCGGACAACGCTCCGGAACACAGCACGCCTGCAAACGCGCCGAGAAACGGCAGTGATGCGTAAAATCCGGCCTTGATGAAGTCGAGGTGCCGGTAGGTGACCAAATACGTTGGAAACCACGTCAGGAAGAACGTTGACGTGGTCCCCCATGCGAAATGGCCGAAATAGATGCCCCAGAGCTTCCGCCGACCGAGTACGACGGAGAAGTCTCGCCACAGCGAGCCGTCGCGCTCCGTATGCCGCGTGGCGATCCGGTTCGACAGATCGGGGATGCCGCCGCTGGAGCGGATCAACTCGATCTCGGCCTGATTGACGCCCGGAAACTCCGCCGGATCGTGGTAGGTACGCCGGAACACGAACGACCAGGCAAGCCCGAGCGCCCCGGTGAAGACGAAGACCGCCGGCCAGCCGAACGACACCTTCAGCCATGCCAGCAGCGGCGTGAGAAACGCGAGGCCGACGAACTCCGCTGACGTATATACCGCGATGCAGGTGGCCCGCTCGCGCTCACCGAACCAGGTTGTGGCAATGCGGTTGTTGATCAGGAAACTGGGCACCTCGAACAAGCCGACCGTCATGCGCAGGATGATGAGCATGACGAGGCCGGTGGACAGGCCAAGACTGAGCGTTGCGATGGACCAGAAGAAGATGGTCAGCGGGTAGAGCACCCGCGGGTGCACGCGATCGACCAGCCAGCCGCCCGGAATTTGCAGCGGCGTGTAGGTCCAGCCGAATGCCGAGAACACCACACCGAGCTGGATCGACGTGAGGCCGAACTCGCTGGAGATGCTGGGCGCGGCGATCGAGAGATTGCTGCGGTCCAGGTAGTTGATCACGACGGTGACGAACAGCAGCGCCATGACCAGGAACCGACGGCTCGATGCGGTCAGGCCAAGGACGACGGGCGCGGATGACTTTGCAAAGGACATCGTGGCGATCCGTGACACTCCGGAGAGCCGATGGCGACGACGGCGCGCCTGAAGGAACCGTAATCAACCAGTCCGCCGCCCTGCAAAGGCGGTCAGGATCGGCCCGGAAGAGCGTCGCAAGTTCATGTCGAAAGCACCATACGCTCGCCGTCGCGTCAACATCGCGTGCAGCCGCTCGACCCCGTGCCATGGCTGTGGCATCTCTGAAGCCATGGCAAACGCCCCCACACCCGCTCCCGCCACCAAGGTCGTGCAGGCGCCGCAGCGACATCAGGCGCAGCCGCCTGGGCCGTGCGCCATGGTGATTTTTGGCGCCGGCGGCGACCTTACCAAGCGACTGCTGTTCCCCGCGCTCTACAATCTGTCGAACACCGGCCTGATCCCCGAGCATTTCGCCATCGTCGGCGTCGATCTCGCCGACCAGGGCGTGGATGCCTGGCGCGACAGCCTGCACAAGATGCTGCAGAGCTTCGTCGGCAACCCGGACAGCGAAAGCCAGATCACCGCGATCGACGACACCGCCTGGAAGCGGCTGGCCGACCGCATGTCCTACGTGCAGGGCGACCTGAACGATCGCGCACTGTACCAGAAACTGCACCAGCATCTGCACGACGTCGCCCATCAGGAGCAGACCGGCGGCAACTGCCTGTTCTACCTGGCGGTGGCGGACCGTTTCTTTGGTCCGGTCGTCGAACAACTTGGTCATGCCGGCCTGCTGGACGAGGAATTGCAGGACGACAAACCGCAACGTTGGCGGCGCGTGGTGATCGAAAAGCCGTTCGGCCACAGCCTTGCATCCGCTCGCGCGCTGAATACCCGCATTCTCCGCGCGCTGCGCGAAGAACAAATCTATCGGATCGACCATTTCCTCGGCAAGGAGACCGTGCAGAACATCATGGCCTTCCGTTTCGCCAACGGATTGTTCGAGCCGATCTGGAATCGCGACCGGATCGACCACGTGCAGATCACCGTGGCGGAAACCGTGGGCGTCGAGCATCGCGGCAAGTTCTACGAAGTCACCGGCGCGTTGCGCGACATGGTGCCGAACCATGTGCTCCAGTTGCTGGCGATGGTGGCGATGGAGCCGCCGGTCGGGTTCGATGCGCGCTCCGTGCATAATCGCAAGGCTGATGTGTTCACGGCCCTGCGAACGTTGAAGGAAGACGACGCGGTGCGTGGCCAGTACGGTCCAGGCACCGTATTGGGCGAGAAGGTGGTGGGCTACCGTGAGGAACCCGACGTCGCGCCCGCTTCCGATATCGAAACCTTCGTGGCGACGCGCCTGGCGATCGACAACTGGCGCTGGGCGGGCGTGCCGTTCTACCTGCGCACCGGCAAGCGGATGTCGCACCGCTACACCGAGATCGCCATTCGTTTCAGGCACGCCCCATATGCGCCGTTCGAGGATACGCACGTCGATGCACTGCCGCCGAACTGGCTGGTGTTGCAGATCCAGCCGGATGAAAGCATTTCGCTGCAATTCGAGGTGAAGCGGCCGGGGCCGGTGGTGGATCTCGCCGCGGTGCAGATGGCGTTCCGCTACAGCGACTGGTTTCCAAAGGAGCCGAATGTCGGCTACGAAACGCTGATCTATGACTGCATGATCGGCGATCAGACGCTGTTCCAGCGCGCTGATATGGTGGAGGAGACCTGGCGCGTCGTCCAGCCGGTGCTGGACGCATGGGGCGCAACGCCACCGCGGCATTTTCCGAATTATGCCGCCGGCACCGACGGTCCTAATTCCGCCGACCTGTTGCTGCAGCAGGATGGCCGCGCGTGGCGCCCCGTCGGCGGTGCCGACAAGGCGCATCCCCCACTCGGCGGTGCCGACAAGGCGCATCCCGCTAAGGTTTGACAGGCGACTCCGCGCCGCCATACTCCGCGCGACGTTGGGGCCGGAGAGGAATAATGACGCGAAACAGATCGGCGCTGTCACGCCGCGGATTGTTGCACGCCTCAGTCGGGGCGCTTGCTGCTCCATTCGTCATTCCGGCGCGTGCCGCCGACACGCTTGTCGTCAATGGCTATGGCGCCGAGTACCAGGACATCCTGATGCGCACGACGATCGAGCCGTTCGAGAAGAAATTCGGCGTGCAGGTGACTTACGACAACACCGGCAGCGCAGCGCAGAATTATGCGAAGATCCGTGCATCGCGCGGTGCTCCAGGCTTCGATGTCGCGGGCGAATTGACGCCACCCGAGGTCATCCTGGGTCAGAAGGAGAAACTGCTGGAGACGATCAGCGAAGTAGATGTGCCGAACCTGAAATACGTCTGGCCAAACAGCCGCACCATTATCCCGCCGACCGGCGTCGTGCACACTTACCAGTATATCGCGCTGCTGTGGAACAAGACGCATCTGGAAAAGCCGGCGTCCTGGGCGAATTACTGGGACCCCGGTCCGGCTTACGGCGACAAGATCAAGGGACATCTGATCGCGTTTGAACCGGCCAACCTCCTGTCGGTGTACGCGTTGATCATGGCGGCCAAGCTGAAAGGCGGCGGATTGGACAACATGCAGCCCGCATGGGACCTGCTGAAGGCGCAGAAACCCTGGATCGGCGTCAGTGTGATGGCATCCGACGCCGCGGCGCCGTACTTCGAAAATGACCAGGTGTGGCTTGCACCTTTCTGGAGCGCCCGCGCCGGCTATTATGTCGCGCACAGCTATCCGGTGGATTTCACCATCCCCAAGGAGGGCACGATCGGGCTTGCCAACTGCGCGTCCGTGCCGGTCGGCGCCGCCAACAAGAAGCTGGCGTTCGAGTTCATCAACTTCCGCCTCGACCGCGACGTGCAGCGCGCGTTCAATCTGGCATATCACTCCAGCCCGGGCCGCCCCGACATCACCGACTGGCCCGCCGATTTCGCCGCAACGCAGATCGTTACGGCGGAAAAGATGGCGAGCGTGGATTTCCCCGACAGTGCGGTGATCGGCAGCAAGCGTGCCGAATGGACGCGTCAGTGGCAGGAGATCATGAGCTGATGCCGACGCGCTGCGTCCCGGCTTGTGCAGCAATGACGACAAGTGCGCTGGGATGACGGTACATTTGTCATCTCCGCGCAGCCGAGGATCCAGGCGGTACCATTGAACGAACGTCGCCTCACGCCGTACCTGTTGATCGCCGCGCCAGCCTGCTTTCTGCTGGTCTTCTTCGTCATCCCCTCCGCCGTGCTGCTCTCGATGAGCGTGATGCAGTCCGAGGACACCATCCCCACCGGCAACCTCACGCTCGACAATTACGCAACCCTGCTCTCCACCCGACTATACCTGAGCGCCATCCTGCGCAGCTTCACCGTCGGTATCTCTACCGGCGCCATGGTCGTGCTGCTCGCCTATCCGCTCGCCTATTTCCTCGTGCGCACCACCAGCCGATGGAAGAACCTGCTGATCGCCGCATCTTTGGCCCCGCTGCTGGCAAGCGTGATCGTGCGCACCTACGGCTGGTGGGTAATACTGAACCGCGAGGGCGCACTGAACGTCGTATTGCATTCACTCGGCTTTATCGATCAGCCGCTGATCATGCTGCCCTCTACGCTGGCCATCATCATCGGCCTGGCGCACGCGCTGCTGCCATACGGCGTGCTTACCATCATGGCCTCGCTGAACGGGCTCAATCCCAGCCTCGAACGCGCCGCGATGAGCCTCGGCGCCAGCCGGGCGCGAACCTTCCTGTCCGTCACGCTGCCGTTGACCGCGCCCGGTATCGCCGGCGGCTTCCTGCTCACCTTCGCCATCGCCATGAGCGCCTACGCAACACCGGCAATCCTCGGCGGTCCCAGCACTGAAGTGATGGCGACGATGATCCGCCAGTTCATGCTGGAACTGCTGGACTGGTCGCTGGGCTCGGCAATGGGCGCGATCCTGCTGGTCAGTGCCATGGTCCTGTTGCTGCTCACCAGCACGCTGAGCAACCGGCAGCGCACATCATGAAGCGACCGGCACCATGGAGCGCACTGAAGCTGCTGGTCGCCTGCATCTATCTGTTCATGCTGGGTCCGATCCTGATCACCGCGGCGGTCGCGTTCAATCAGGACAATCGTTCCTACTTCCCGCCCCGCGGATTTTCATTGCGATGGTGGTACGCGGCGTTCGGCCCGCAGTGGATGCAGCCCCTGGTGTTCAGCCTGGAACTCGCGACACTCGTCGCCCTGATCTCCGCGGCCGCCGGCGTCCCGCTGGCATTCGCATTCCAGCGCTACAAGTTTCCCGGCAAGTCGCTGGTGCGCGCGATCACGCTGGGTCCGCTGATCCTGCCAAGTCTGGTCACCGGCATCGCGCTGTTGCAGTTCCTATCACTGGTTGGCCTGGGGCGATGGATGGGCTTCTGGGCACTGCTGATCGGCCACGTGGTGATCTGCCTGCCGTTCTCCGTGCGCACCGTCGCGATCAGTCTGGCCGCAATGCCGGGCAATCTCGAACCAGCCGCCGCAAGCCTCGGCGCAACGCCATTGGCCGTATTGCGCCACGTCACGTTGCCGCTCGCCATCCCCGGCATGTTTGCCGGCATGATCTTCGCGTTCATCCACAGCTTCGACGATGTCAACCTGTCGCTTTTCATCGCGCGACCCGGCGAACGACCACTGACCGTGGCAATCCTCAGCTTTCTCGAATTCGGTTTTGCGCCGACGCTGGCTGCGGTTTCCATTCTGTCCATGCTGATTCCCCTGGCGTTGGTCGCGCTGTTCGGCCGCTTCGTGGGAATCGGCGAGTTCCTGTATCAGGAAGCCGGCAATGGTTGAGCCGGCGCTGCGGCTCGCGGCGCTGACCAAACGCTTCGGCGCACTGATCGCGGTGGACGCCATAGATCTCGCCGTCGCGCAAGGCGAGTTCGTCACGCTGCTCGGCCCGAGCGGTTGCGGCAAGACGACGACCCTGAACATGATCGCCGGCTTCATCACACCCGATGCGGGAAGCATCCGGTTGCACGGCAAGGCGGTTGAACCGCTGCCGCCGTTTCGTCGTGATCTCGGACTGGTGTTCCAGGACTATGCGCTGTTCCCGCACATGACGGTGGCCGAGAATGTCGGCTTCGGCCTGCGCATGCGCCGCGTACCGCGCGGAGAGATTGCCCAGCGCGTCGCGCAGGCGCTCGACCTCGTGCAGTTGACCGGTCTGGATCAACGGCGTCCGTCGCAACTTTCCGGCGGACAGCGACAACGTGTCGCACTCGCGCGTGCGCTGGTGATCCAACCGGCCATGCTGTTGCTGGATGAGCCGCTGTCAAACCTGGACCTGAAGCTGCGCGAAGAAATGCGGATGGAGATTTCCGCCTTGCAGCAGCGTCTGGGTATCGCCACGGTGTTCGTCACGCACGACCAGGATGAAGCGCTGACCATGTCGGATCGGATCGCGGTAATGCGCCAGGGTCGCATCGAACAGATCGGCACGCCGAACGATATCTATGAACGACCCACGACGCGCTTCGTCGCCGGATTTATCGGCACGGCCAACCTGATCGAAAGTCGCGAAGGCGTCATAGTCATACGTCCGGAGCGGCTGAAACTGTGCCCACCGGGCCAGGAGCCGCCCGATGTTCGATGCTGGCCGGCCCGCGTGGAACGCGTGGTATATCTCGGCGCGCGCCTCGAATTGCGCCTGCGCATGGCCGACAGGTACGCAGCTTCTGGCAGAGACGGTGAATGATGGCGGTGCGGCGTGGTCCACAGGCGATATGGCAACGGCGTGGTTCCGTCGGGAAGACGCCTGGGTGGTTGCAAAGGAGTAAGGCGTTCTTGTGACAGTCCTGGTTGGAGGCGACGAATGGCGACCAACAGATGACGAAACGACTAAGCGTTGGCGTCATTGGCTGCGGGCTGATCGCGCAGGTGATGCATCTGCACTATCTGCGCGAACTGGTCGAACACTTCGAAATCGCGGCGTTGTGCGATATCTCGAACGACGTTCGCACTGCGTGTGCTCACGATTACGGTGTATCGTATACATGCGCCGATTGGCACGATTTGATCGCAACACCGCTTGATGCAGTGTTGATCCTCACGTCGGGAAGTCATGCACCGATCGCCATCGCCGCGGCAGAAGCTGGCAGGCATGTGCTGGTGGAAAAGCCGATGTGCTTCTCTGTCACGGAAGGCCGCGGCATGATCGCGGCCGCGGAACGCGCAGGGGTGACCCTGATGGTCGCCTACAACAAACGCTACGACCCGGCGTACTGCCGCTTGCAGGATGCAGCGAAGGGCCTGCGCGATCTGCGGCTGGCGCGCGTTACGACACTCGAGTCACCCTTCCAGCCGTACGTCGCGCATTACCGGTTGCACCAGGCGATGCCACCGTCCGCCGATATCGCCGAACGCTTCAAGGCCGACAACGCCGCGCGCATCACTGCGGCGATCGGCGAGGCCGATCCCTTGTCGCGCCACGCCTACCATCTGGTGCTGCTCGATTCCATGGTGCACGAATTCAACGCGATCCGCGGGTACTGGGCGAGCCGGATCGGTTGGAATTCGCCGACATTCGCGAACACGGATTGACAGCCATCCTGCGGTTCGGCGAAACGCAGTGCATCGTCACCTGGGTCGATCTGCCGGGCATGGCGCGCTATCAGATGGAATTCGCATTCTACGCGTTGGACCGGCGGCTGACGCTATCGTTCCCGTCGCCGTTCCTGCGCAGCATGCCGACAATGCTGACCACCGAAGCAGGTGACGCCGACAGCCCGCGCGCCTGGCACACCAAGGAGACCTCGTCTTATGCCGAAAGCTTCAGGCAGGAGCTGCTGCATTTCCATGATTGCGTCACCACCGGACGCACGCCGGTGACGTCGGGCGCCGATGCGGTGCGCGACATCGCGCTGTGTCAGGCGGTGATCGCCGCACATCGCAGCCGTGCGCCACAAGACATGCCGACCGCGGTCTGAACATGGCGCAATTCCGCCTCGGTCTGGTCGGTGCCGGGCGCATGGGACGCGTCCACCTGCGCGCGCTGTCCGATAGCGACACGGTGCGAGTGGTTGCGGTGGCCGAACCTTCGGAAGCAGTGCGCGGTACCCTGGAAAACCCACGGATTGCAGTTCATGCCGACGTGGCCGCGATGCTGCGCGCCGGCGGGCTGGATGGCGTGCTGGTCGCGGCGCCGAGTACGCTGCATCTCGCCATCGTGGCACAGATCGCGGCAGCCGGTCTGCCGATCCTGTGTGAAAAACCATGTGGCATCGCGGCGAACCAGGCGCGCCAGGCCGCCGAAATCGCCGCGCAGCACAACGTGCAACTTCAGGTGGCTTACTGGCGGCGCTTCGTGCCGGCGCTTCAGCACCTGCGGCAGCGCATTGTCGATGGCGAGCTTGGAGCGCTGTATTTCCTCGCCTGCTACCAATGGGACGGTGAACCGCCGCCGGCACAATTTCATGCCAGCAGCGGCGGCATCCTCGTCGATATGGGTGTGCACGAATTCGACCAGATCCGGTGGCTGAGCGGCCAGGAGTTTACCCGCCTGGACACCGCTGTTGCCCAGGTCCCCACCCATACGGTCCCCACCACTGCGGTCCCAACCAATGCGGTCGATGCCGAAAGCGCACAGGTTCTGTGTACGCTGACAGGTGGCAGCACCGCATTGGTCTCACTCGGACAACGCTATCCTCTCGGCGATGTTTGCCGCGTGGAAGCATTCGGCACGCGTGCGGCCGAGGACTGCCGGTTCCTGTGGCCGCCGGATGGCGAGCAGGTGTTTCTGCACGCGTTGCGGCGGCAGGCCGAAGGTTTCGCCGCATGGGTACGCGGCGGTCAGGCGGCAGGCGCGACAGCGGACGATGCGGTTGCGGCGTTGAACGCAGCGGAACGCGCCGCGGCGCGGTGACAGGAGACCAACATGGCAGTGGAACTCGGCATCAATCCGATAACCTGGACGAACGACGACATGCCGGAACTTGGTGGCGACATTCCGCTCGAGACCTGTCTGGCCGAAACGCGCGAAGCCGGTTACAGCGGTACCGAACTCGGCGGCAAGTTTCCTCGCGTGTCGAGCGAACTTGCGCCGATCCTGGCACGCCATCGCCTGAAGCTGATTTCCGGCTGGTACGACGGGCACATTTTCAAACGCGACGTGGCCGCGGAATTTGCCGCCATCGAACAGCATCTCACGTTGTTGCGCGATCTGGGCTGCAAGGTTGTGGTCTATGCCGATACGTCAGGTCGACAAGGCTTCCCGCCGATCTCGCAACGGCCATCGCTGGCGGATGACGACTGGCCAGCATATGGCCGCAAGGTCACCGAGCTGTCGGAACGCATGGCCGCGTTCGGCGTGCGCATGGCGTTCCATCATCACATGGGCACCATCGTGCAGAGCGACGTGGAGATCGACCGGCTGATGTCAACCACTGGCGAGGCAGCCGGTCTTCTGTTCGACTCCGGCCATTGCCTGTTCGCCGGCGGCAATCCGGCTGCGGTGCTGCAACGACACATCGCCCGCGTCGTGCACGTGCATTGCAAGGACCTGCGTCGCGCGGTGCTCGATCGCGTGCTGGCGGAGGACATGAGTTTCCTGGCTGCGGTGCAGCAGGGTGTTTTCACTGTTCCCGGTGATGGCTGCATCGCCTTCACGCCGCTGCTGCGTCGGCTGCGTGAGGCGGAGTACGCCGGCTGGCTGGTGGTGGAAGCGGAGCAGGATCCGCGCAAGGCGCATCCGCTGACCTACGCGCGACTGGGACACAGCAACCTGCGCGCCATGGCACAAGAGGCAGGATTCGAAGTGACGTAGTCTCATACTATGATCGCGGGCAGCGCAGCCACCACAGTCAACGCGACCAGCGCAGCGACGCCCCTATCTCGTCACGGCATCAGCGCGGAACCCGCGTCCCGGATTCAGACCGGCACGTCACCTTCCAGTGTCGTGCGATGCATCAACCGCGTGTACCGGCTCTCATCGAACCCTGTCGCGCAATGCAGCATGCAGCGATTGTCCCACAGCACTGCATCGTGCACCCGCCATTTGTGGCAATACACGAACCGCTCACTCGACGCATATGCGAACAACTGTTCGATCAGTGCGCGGCCTTCGTCCGGATCCATGCCTTCGACATCGCGCGCCCAGCGACCGATGTACAATGCCTTGCGGCCGCTGCGCGGGTGCGTGCGCACCAGCGGATGGAACACGTCCGGCCGATCGCGCTTCTGCTGTTCGGTCAGCGCCGGCTCATGCGGATAATGCAGGTGATGCATGTCAGCCCGGGAAAACCGCGCGCGGCGCCCGGCTATGCAACGCTTCGTCTCATCCGGCAGTTCGTCATAGGCGGCGTACATGTCGGCGAAGAGCGTGTCACCGCCCTCCGCCGGGATCCTGTGCGCGTAAAGGAAAGAACCGGCATTCGGCAGCCGCTTGTCCTCGCCGTCGCTGTGCCAACCCATGCCGGCGCGGCGAATGCCCAGCGGTTTGCCGCCCTCTTCCAGATTGGTCAGCACCATCACTTCCGGATGGTCTGGCAGGTTGTAGTGCAGCGGCGTCATGATGTGCAGCGGACCGAACCGGCGAGTGAAACCGATGTGCTGCTCCGGCGTCATCGCCAGGTCGCGGAACACCAGAAGGCTCGTGTCGAACCAGGCCTGCTCGATCCGGCGAAACTCCGCGTCCGGCAGGTCATCCGACAGATCCAGGCCGACGATCTCGGCGCCAAAACGCCCCTTGATTGGATAGATTGCCACACCCGACATGCTTGAACTCATCATCGTATCCCCACACTCGCAGCCAGCCCTACGCTCGCATCGAACCTACGACGGGATTATACCGCACGCCAATGCGGGGCGCGGGGCATGCGGATTGTGGTGATCGGGACATCGGGCGCCGGCAAGACAACGCTTGCACGAAACATCGCGGTGGAACTGGAACTGCCGCATATCGAGCTCGATGCCATCAATTGGCAGTCGGATTGGCACGACCTGGATCGGCATGATCGGGACGCATTCGTCCACCGCGTCACGCTGGCGATCCAGACAGAGCGGTGGGTTACCGACGGCAATTACGGCTCGGTGCGCGATATGCTCTGGCGCCGCGCGACCCATCTGGTCTGGCTCGACTATGCACACCACGTGGTCATGGTTCGCGTGATCGCCCGCTCGCTTTATCGTGTCGTTCTGCGCACAGAACTTTGGGCCGGCAATCGCGAAAGGTGGCATCACTTGTTGCAGGCCAGCCATCCGATCCGTTGGGCATGGAGCAGCTGGGGCCGGCGCCGTATCGAAACAGCGCAGCGTGTGGTACGACCGGAATACGCCCATCTCGTGGTGCTGCGGTTGCGTCGGCCGCGTGAAGCAGCGCAGGCTGTCGCCGCCCTGCGCCGGATGGCGGACCTGCAGCGATTGCCCGTCCGCGCGCCAGACCGCATGATCCGCTCATGACCGTTCAGATCGCCGTCCGACGCCTGCCGCATAATACCGACCTGCCGCTGCCGGCCTACGCGACCGCCGGTGCCGCGGGGATGGACATACTGGCCGCGGTCGATGCGCCGATCACCATCGAACCAGGCAAGCGCGCGCTGATCCCCACCGGCCTCGCCATCGCGCTGCCGGCTGGGTACGAGCTGCAGATCCGTCCCCGCTCCGGCCTGGCGCTGCGCCACGGCATCGTCCTGCCGAACAGTCCCGGCACCATCGACGAAGACTATCGCGGTGAAATCCAGGTGATCGTGCTGAACGCGGGCGATGCGCCGTTCACCATCGAACGCGGCACACGCATCGCCCAGGCGGTGATTGCGCCGGTGATGCGCGCCCACTGGCAGGAGGTCGCCAGCCTCGATGCTACCACCCGCAACGAAGGCGGGTTCGGCAGCACCGGCCACTGACGACGGGCCACCGGCCGCTGTCATTCGATTGACACGCCGTCGGGGGGTGACTTCGCGCACCGGACCGGGGTAACACGGCGCGCGGCAACCCCGTCCGAGCCCAGATGTCAGTCACGATCCACCCCGCCCTCACCCAGGGAAGGCGCCTGCCGAACGCATGGGACATCGCCGCCATCCTTTGGGTGTTCGCGGCGCTGATCGGTGTGTCGCATGTGGCGCGTGGCACCTTCGTGCGCATCGACAACCCGAACGCGTTGGCGGTCAGCCTGGATCCTGCCAATCTGCCGGATTACGCCGTGCGCACCACGCTGCGCATGTTCGCCGCGCTGATTGCGTCGCTGCTGTTCACCTTCACCTACGCCACCGCCGCTGCGAAAAACCGACGCGCCGCTCTCGTCCTTATCCCGATCCTCGACATCCTCCAGTCGGTGCCGATCCTGGGATTTCTGACGTTCACCGTGGTGTTCTTCATGAACCTGTTCCCCGGCCGCGTGCTGGGGCTGGAACTCGCAGCGATTTTTGCGATCTTCACCAGCCAGGCGTGGAACATGGCGTTCAGCCTGTACCAATCGCTCAAGACCGTACCAGCCGATCTGATGGAAGCGGCGGTCAGCTTTCAGCTTACGCCGTGGCAGCGCTTCTGGCGGCTGGAGGTTCCGTTCGCCACGCCCGGCCTGGTGTGGAACACCATGATGTCGATGTCCGGCGGCTGGTTCTTCGTCGTCGCGTCGGAAGCGGTGTCGGTCGGCGACAACAACTGGAAGTTGCCGGGCATCGGCTCCTATGTCGCGCTTGCGTTGGAGCAGCGGGACATCCGCGCGGTGTGCTACGCGATCGTCACCATGCTGCTGGTGATCCTGGCGTACGACCAGCTGCTGTTCCGCCCGCTGGTCGCGTGGTCGTCGAAATTCCGCTTCGAGACGACCGCCAGTGTAACCGCCGCCGATCCGTGGCTGCTGCGGTTGATGCGGCGCACCAGGTTGCTGAACTGGCTGGGCGATGCGGTTGGCGATGCCGCGGTGTGGCTCGGCGGCTTACGGCTGGCGATCGTCCCGCGCCGGCGCGTCGGCGTTCCGCGGCCATCGCGTCTGGTCGATGCGATCTGGCTGGTCACGCTGGCCGTCGTGGTCGGCTGGGCACTGACGAAGATTGTCGCCTTCGCGTCGGCTGAACTGCACTGGAGCGATGTGCGCCAGGCCGTCGTACTCGGCTTGTTCACGCTGGCGCGCGTGGTGATCCTGATGGTGCTCGCCAGTGTGGTCTGGGTGCCGATCGGTGTCTGGCTCGGCTTGCGCCCACTCTGGGCTCGGCGAGCACAGCCGCTGGCCCAGTTCCTCGCAGCGTTCCCGGCAAACCTGCTGTTTCCGCCGTTCGTGCTGTTCATCGTGTATTTCCGACTGAATGCCGACATCTGGCTTACACCGCTGATGGTGCTGGGGACGCAGTGGTACATCCTGTTCAATGTCGTTGCCGGCGCAGCCGCATTTCCCGGCGATCTGCAAGAGGTGGCCAGCAACTTCCGAGTCGGCGGCTGGCTATGGTGGCGCAAGGTGATCATCCCCGGCATCTTCCCCTACTACGTGACCGGTGCCATCACCGCGTCCGGCGGTTCGTGGAATGCCGCGATCGTGGCCGAGGTGGCGTCCTGGGGTAACACGAGACTCACCGCGCATGGGCTGGGTGCCTATATTGCCGAAGCGACCGAACGTGGCGACATGCCCCGCGTTGTGCTGGGCGTGGTGGTGATGTCGATCTTCGTTCTGCTGTTCAACCGCCTGCTGTGGCGGCCGCTCTACGCCTACTCCGAACGACACCTGAAGCTCGGCTGAACATGAGGCTCGCATGGACACCAATATCGGTCAGCAGTGCCTGCTCGAGGTGCGCGGCTGCAAACAGGCCTATCACAAAGATGCCAGTGCAGATCTGGTGGTTTTGGAAGACGTTAACCTTGTCTTGCGCGAAGGCGAGATGGTGGCGCTGCTCGGCCGTTCGGGGTCCGGCAAGTCAACCTTGCTGCGCATCGTCGCCGGCCTGCTGACGCCCACGGCCGGTGAGGTGCTGTGGCGCGACAAGCCGGTGGTGGGGCCCGCCGAAGGCGTAGCGATGGTGTTCCAGAGTTTCGCGCTGTTTCCCTGGCTGACAGTGCAGGAGAATGTGGAGCTGGGTCTGGAGGCGCGGGGTGTGCCGCGCGACGAGCGCAGGAAACGCGCCGAGGTGGCGATCGACCTTATCGGCCTGGGCGGTTTCGAAAGCGCGTATCCGAAAGAATTGTCCGGCGGCATGCGTCAGCGCGTCGGCCTGGCGCGCGCGCTGGTGGTACACCCCGACCTGCTGCTGATGGACGAACCGTTCAGTGCGCTCGATGTGCTGACCGCGGAAACGCTGCGCACCGATCTGATCGATCTATGGTCGGAGGGCAAGCTGCCGGTGCGGGCGGTGCTGATGGTAACGCACAACATAGAGGAAGCGGTTCTGATGTGCGACCGCATCCTGGTGTTCGCTGCGAGCCCGGGGCGCGTGGCAAGCGAGTTGCGCGTGCCGTTCCCGCATCCGCGCAATCGGCTTGATCCGGCGTTTCGGCAGTTGGTGGACGATATATACGGACTGATGACCCGCCGCCCGGTGCCGCGCGCGATTGCTGCGGCGCCAATGGTGAGCGTCGCCGCGCCGTTGCTGCGTGTCGGGACCAACCAGATGGCGGGTCTGATGGAGGCACTGGCGGGGCCGCCGTACATCGGTCGCGCCGACCTGCCCGCGCTGGCGGCAGCTCTGCAATATGAGGCCGATGAACTGCTGCCACTCGGGGAGACCTTGCAGTTGCTGCACTTCGCGGTGCTGGAGGAGGGCGATATCCATCTGACCGAGGAGGGCCGACGCTTCGTCGCCGCCGACACCGAGGAGCGCAAACGCCTGTTCGCCGCGGCGCTGATGGCGCATGTGCCGCTGGTGAAGATGATCCGGCAGGTGCTGGAGGAGCGATGGAATCACCGTGCCTCCGCCGTGCGGTTTCGCGACGAGCTGGAGGATCATATGTCGCCCGACTACGCAGAAGACACTCTGCGCACTGTCATTGCCTGGGGCCGCTATGCCGAGTTGTTCAGCTACGACGAGGAAGCCGAGCAGTTCAGCCTGGAGGAGCTCGAATAGAGCGCGATACGCGTCACGATCGTGCATAGACTGGAAGTTTTTATGCAAAGACCGCTTGGGGGCAGAGTTGTCTCTTATCTCAGGCTCACTGCGGAGCCCAGGAGAAGCCTGTCCACGTCGGCAGTGCGAGGCAGTGTGAAGTCTCCGGCAGCCATAATGCGGGCATCGCTAGCAGCAATAACTTTGAGGCTAACGTAGATAGTGCCGTTACCAACCGCATATGTCCCACTCACGATCTCAGCGGCAATTGGCGGCGGTACCACCGCCTGCATATCACGGCTCAAAGTCATCTCGCCCTGAGCGTGATCCAGCCGAACTCGCGCACGCAGACGTAAGTCAGTGACCGTCAGTCCCTTCTGAACAAGGCGGCTACGCACAAGTTCTGCAATGGTGTTACCCAATGGAGTGGTTTGATTGACATCTTGAATATCGGCGATAGAGCCCACGACGATAGGACCGCCTGTTGCCACCAGCAGAGGACTCTGATTGAGCATATCATCGACAGTACCGTAAATGCACGTGCGCAGATCAGTCGGGGTCAACCGCGCCGCGTCCATGGCAACGATACTGGTCGCGATATCAGTGTACGGCTGACACGCAGCAAGCGAGCTTGCCATCAATGCCGCAAGAAGCACCTTGGATGGGAAGCGCCGTGGGGGCAGCGGGATCGTCCACATATGCAAACTCATTGTGTGTAACCAAGCCTGACCGGCGCTGGGCCGACAGGTGCAGCACTGTACCTGTGGGACATCCAACTCGCTGACGTACATTGGGTAACGCACATCGAAGATGATCTGATTGTTCGATGTGATTGATGCCTCCCAAGCAACCTCAGTACTTGGAGCACCGTCATGAAGACTGTACGCGGAAGGCCAGTAAACGACGTTAGCATCCAAGACCAGCGTGAGAGCCTCCTGTGATGGTCGTGCCACGACAGACCCTCCATACCGAAGGATTTCACCCTGAAGCGATTGCCGCACCTCGTGCTGGAATTGTGAGGAAGGTATGGTCACATCGATATAGTATGGAGGGTGCTCGGGCGCTGCGGCGTTTGCGATTATCTTATTTGGGTCGGGCAGCAAATCGCGCTGTATCATGTCCATAGCGATCTTATGGGCCACGACTTCCCAGTCGTGTGTGGCGTCAGCCTTTTCCTGGTAGCCGGGCCACTTTAGAGCTACCAGCGGTCGCTGCGCGCAACTAACGAGGGCAACTGATCCCACGATCGCGCAAATCACCGTCGTAAGAGCCTGACGCATACAACCTCCCCGATCGTAACAGGGGCAAAACCTGTGGCGTTTGGCATTCAGGCGGGTTGGCCGCGACAGCGGACAAGGTCTGGCAGATAAGGCACGATCGGCTGGCCGGGAATGCTGAGGCGATCGCCAAGATAGTCCCAGAATGCGAAGCCAAGTTTGGCAGCGGTGCGCATCAATCCGAGGAATGCGTCGCGGCAATCGCGGCCATCGAGACTGCGAGTACCACCACTGACCTTGCGCTTGGTGACATGGAGACGGATGTCGCGCTCGGAGCCATTGGTGTGGAGCGGTATCTCCGGCCGATCGAGCACCATCAGCAACTCCGGCTTTTTGGCATGCAGCCGCACGAGCAGGCGATCGAGCGTGACGAAGCCGGTGCGCCGATGGAAGATGCGATCGAAGCGGGCACGCAGTTCGCCGCGGCGCCGCGCGGTGGGTTTGGCGCGATACGCCTTGAGATCGTCGTAGAACCGCCAGATCAGCGCACGCATGTGCTGCTGTGCGGTGCGATGCAGATCGGTGAAGCTGTCCAGCTTGTGCACCAACCGTTCCGCATGCACCCAGCAGAGCGCGTGCTGGCCAACTGCGAACTGGCCCGCGTCGTCACTCACAATGACCATCTCGCGCAGCAGCCCGTGCGCCTGGATGCTGCCCCATAGCGCCCCTTCGGTGGCGATACAGATCGGATCCGGTGTGACCTGCACTGTCGTGATGTCAAGGCGGTCGAGATGCGTTCGCCAGGCGGCCTGATCGGCGAACCGCGTCTGTTGGTGCGTGGCCAACTGATGAATGACGGCTCCTGCCAGGGCGCGCCCGCGCATATAGTCCAATGCCGCTTGGTTGATGACATAGTCTGTGTGCCCGGCGCGCAGCAGATCGAGAAAGTTCAACCGGCTCTTGTTGGTCCGGGTGGCGAACCAGGTGAAATCGTCATTGCCGATCTGCGTGCAGAAGCCGTTCTTGCCGGCATGGCGCGCGCCGGTGTCGTCCGCCGAGACCCAGGCCGCCGTCTGCAGTCCCGCCCGCAGCACGTCACGGTTCTCGGCGAGGAAGCCGTCCTGTCCGGCGATCAACAGGCGCATCACCTGTCGCTTGGAGATGGCGACGCCGATCCCCCGCAGTTGTGCCACCAGCCGCGGCACCGTCACCTGGCCTTGATGGTGTTGCGCCAGCACGAAACGACGCAGCTCTGGTCCGAAATGCCCGACCACGCCGGCCGGCAAGGCAGCCAGCACGATTGTTCCATCCAGCGTGACCCATCGCTCCCGTCGGTAGCGTATCGCCTCGGCACGCAGCACGATGTCCTGCACCACGAAACTCTCGTAGCCTTTGAAGCGTGAGCCTGGCGGCACCTGCGCCTTGATCACCCGATCCTCGATGGCGACCCGGGGCACGATCTTGCCGCGCCGCCGATGTTTGCCCCGCTTGGCGGACCGCTTCGGCTCACTCGCGTCTTCCATGCCGCTTGGCTTGATCCGCGGTCGGCCGTTCAGACCCTTCAGTCGCGCGTTCTCTTCCCGCAGCTCTGCCAGCAAACGCTCTTGGTCAGCTAGCTTGCTCAGCAGCTGCACCACCAGTGCCTTCAGCGCTTCCAGCGACAGGCTATCAATGTCAGCCGGGACGGTCACAGGCAGGTTAAATCGACCACACCCGCGTCGGCGCAAGCAAAATCTCAAACCCTGCCCGGGGTTTTGCCCCTGTTACCCCCGATCTAGCTAAGTCTATGAAATTCAAGAAACCGATCGCGCGTGTCGCATATTGGTTGCGGCCACGCCATTAGGCCGTCGGGCCTATGTCGGTTGAGCAACGAGCCGCCAAATTATCGAGCCAGACCCAATTTCATTCAGTCCCTCGAACGGAAGCATCAAGTAGAGGTCAATGGTAGAAACCATTTTGAAACTAGAATGGCCGATTCGCTCGCCCAATTCTCGAAAAGTCGATTGGCCGCCAAAGGGCAATTCGCAAAACGCGCCAACGACGCAGAGAGGTGCCGGCGCAACCGTTATTGCGATAGGCCGATGGAACGGCTGCGCGCGACAGGCGTGTACTCGTAGCCCCCAAAATGCTCAGCGATGCTTTCCGAATCGGCGTCACGACGCCCCGGGTCTGCATGGAATGATGCCAACTCGCGCGCCATCAACTTGGGAGCGAAGCGGCGGCCGTCTTCGGCCAACACAACGCGCACACCGCTGCCGTCGATTCGGTCAAGCACGGCGGCGAAAGCTCGGACGGTCCCGGACGCTGTCCACGCCGGACAATGCCGCATCGCGCAAAACCATTCGGCAACGTCTAACCAGATCCGTCTAGCTAGTGCTCGCCGTGACCGCGGCCAGGCCGGCACGCCCCCTTCACCGCCTCCGACAAAAAAACCTCCAGCCCCCGCACATAATCCACATCCATAAACGCGCGAGCCTTCCCGGACGCGACCGTCCGCCGCACCTCCCCGCGCCAGTCCGCATCGCGTCCAAGCCGCGCCGCGATCGCCACGTACTCTTCGATCGACCGCGCAACAGTCGCCTCACACCCGATGCGCCGCAAAATCGCAGCGGTATGGCGCCCGCGCATGAAACGCTCCGGCAGCGTCACCACCGCCGGATTCTGCACCAGACAATCCAGCGTGGACTTCCCCCCAGACCAACCAGGCGTATCCAGCACCACATCAGCCAACCCAACAGCCGCCACGTACCGCTCCTGCGACATCGGCGGCAGAACCACACAGTAACGCTCCGCATCCAGCCCCTTTGCCGCGAACGCCCTACCCAGCCGAGCCCGAAACGCCGCCGTTACCTCGGCACTGTTCGCAAAGCCGATAAAAACGAACTGACACTTCCCAACCGCTGCTGCAATACGCGGGAACACCTCATCATACTGCGGAAGATATTTGTACAAAGCCTGCCCCGACCGGTACACCGGTTCGCCGTCACGCAATCCCAACGCCGCGCGATCAAGCCGCAACGCCGAACGCACATCCGGCCGATACCAAAGCCCAAGATTCGGCAGACGCACCAATCGCTCGGTGTAGCGCGTCCCACCATCCGACGGCTCCATCAGCTCGCTCGACAGGAAGTAATCCACCGACGGAAATCCCGTTGTGTCCGGCTGGCCCCAAGCCACGCACTGCACCGGAGCCAAACGCTGCGCCGCCAACCGCGCGGCAATCGGGTCCATGCCGACCTCCGGATACAGCAGCACATGCGGCGCCGCCTCGGAAACCGCATCCCGCCACACCGCCGCGGAGCGCACGCCCTGCACAAACCGATCGCACCACCCAGCCGAAAGCGCCGTCTGTGCATCGACGATGCGGCCGGTGTGCCAGCCGATCACCTCGAACCGGCTGCGATCGAGTTGCGTCATCCAACCTTCCAGGAACAGCTTGAACAGCGTGTGGTCGCAGAAAAATCCACTGACAATGCCAACCCGGATTCGCTCGCCTGCCACCGGACACGGCGCGAGCGGCGCAACCGATTCCGTTTCGGCCAGCACCCGGCACACCAACCGCCCGTAGGTAGCCTGCAGCGCTCTGTCGTCCTCACCCTGGTACGGCAGAGAAGAACGGTTGAACGCTACCAATGGCATTGCCCAGCGAACGCACCATCCCGGGCTTCTCCGCCCAGGCGACAAGTTCCTGAAGCGCACAGCCATAACGACCGCGCCGCACCGCGATTTCCGCCTGCGTGCTGTACAGGATCGGCAACTGCGCCATGCAGAAGGCCAATCGGGCAGCCCCGTAATGCGGGTCGGCAGCGATCGCGGCCTGTTGGCAGCCAGCCGCTTCATCGGTGTGCCCCTGTCCCAGCAACAGACAGCCAAGGTTGTAGTGTGCACCTGCAAACTCAGGAGCCAGCGCGATTGCCCGTTGGAAGCAGGCCATCGCCTGCACCGTGCGGCCCTGTTCCTGCAGCGCAGTCCCAAGATCGTTCCAACTCCCCGCGCGTGCGGCTGCCAGCCGAGTGGCTTCGACGAGCACCGCCTCGGCTTCCATCCAACGCGCGCGCGTCAGCAGCCATCGGCCGTAATTGGCACGCGCATCGGCATAGTCCGGCTTCAGCGCAATGGCGCGACGGAAGCAGTCCTCTACTTCATCGCCTGCCCCGCATTCGACGAGTGCATTCGCCAGATTGTACCAGATTTCCGCCACACCCGCCGCGCACTGGACCGCATGGCGATAGTGAACCACCGCCTCTTCGTGCCGCCCTACCGCGCACAACGCCGTCGCGATATTACTTTGGATCTCCGCCGACTCCGGGCGCAGCACAGCCGCAATGCGGTATTGGCCCAAAGCATCCTCGCCGCGCCCAAGCAAGCGATAGACCAGTCCGAGGCTATTGTGGAACGGCGCGCGCCCGGGACAATGTGCAATCGCCCGCTCGATCAATGCCATGCCAGCCCCGGGTTCGCCCTGCTGAGCAATGATCAGGCCGAGCAAATGCAGACTGTCGGGGTGCTCCGGATCCGCCGCCAGAATGTCCCGGTACAAAGCCCGAGCTTCACCAAGCAGCCCGGCTTCGTGATAACGAAGTGCCTCGGCATATGCAGTGTCGCTCACCGTCTGGCGCCGCTGGCATTCGGCATGCGAAATTGCCGCTGCTTAAAGGGCATATCCTGGAACCTGCGATTATACTCGCAGCAATCATCAGCCCCCTTATAGTAAGAGAAAGGTTAATCGGTCTTCGGCACCAGCCCGACCAGCACCAGGATAAAACCGATCGATCGCAGCCAGCGCTGCGCCCCGATCGCCCGCCTGGTCACGGTAAAGCGGCGATGGCCGTGATCTCCACCCGCCAGCGCGGATCGACCAGCCTAGCCTCCACTGTCGCCCGCGCGGGCGGATTGGCACGATCAAGCCACGCGTCCCACGCGCGGTTCATCGCCGCCACATCCGCCATGTCGGCCAGAAATACCTGGCACGCTAACAGCCGCGATTTGTCCGTCCCAGCCTCCGCCAGCAGCGCATCGATCTGCCGCAACACATCAGCCGTCTGACCCTCGGCATCCAGCGACGGATCATCGGCGACCTGCCCAGCAAGATACACCGTGTTGCCGTGCACGACTGCTCCGGAAAGCCGGCCCTCCGGCTGCAACCTTCGTATGACCATTGGCCGCTCCTCCATGACTATGCGGCAACCTACCCGATCGATGGTGTGCGGTGAACGTGCGCTGGCAAGGCTTGCCACCACCGCTCAATGCATCAGCAACCGAGGCACCGACGCGGCCAGCAACACCACGCCGGAAATGCTGAGGAGCACAAGAATAAGCTGTCGGAACCCAACCTCGCTAAACCGGGCGTACATGCGAACACCGAGCAGCGTCGGCACTACCATCGCCGGCGCGACGATCGCGAACAACCGCAGTGTCTGTGGCGTGATCAGCCCGCTCGCTGCATAGATCGCCAACGTCAACGCCTGCATGCACAGGCTGAACGTCTGGAACACCGCACGCTGCTCGTGTCGGCTCCAACCGCGCAGCGAGCACCACAACGTCGGCGCCGGTCCATTGAGACCGCCGAGACCGCCCATCACTCCACCGATCACGCCAACGCCGCCGTCGGCCAGCCGGCCACCAGCCGTCACGCGCGGCACCGCGCGAATGCACAGCATCAGCGGACAATACGCCACAAGGATAAGTCCCACTGCGAGCTTGAACTCGGTCGGATCGACATAATGCAGCATCCAGACGCCGATCGGTGTGCCGACACATCCACCCAGCACAAACGGCCACAGCCGCCGCCCATCGAAACTGCGACGAAACGAGCCGAGTGACAGCATTTGCCCAACCAGCGAACCAAACACCACAAGCGGCCCGGCAAGTTGCGGTGCGATAACCCACACCCAGAACGCCATCGCCACCAGGCCGAATGCAAATCCGGAAAGACCCTGCACGAATCCCGCGACGAGTGCTCCGATCAGCACGACGCATGTGAGCGTGCTCATCTGCCCACGACGCTGCCAACTGCAAGTGCACGCAGCTCAACGCAATGTCCCCATCGGGTTAGCATAGGTTCGACAACCTTTGGTTGAACGAGGCCGGTCTGTCGGGGCGAGCGATCAACCAGAGTGTGACTCCAACCATCATCCCCGCGGCCCCCAGTACGAAAATAAACTGACGCCACTCTTCCTCTCAGGATTGCCAGGAGGACAGTTGGTCGCCGAGTTTGCGGCTGGCGCTGGATATGGCTCTGTCGTCCGGGTTTCCCGTGGCGCCGCGATGGGGACCGGAGTTCGTGCTGATCTACAACGACGCCTACAAGCCCATCCTGGGCGAAAAGCATCCCTGGGCACTCGGCTTGCCTGCCAGCCTGGGCTGGTCGGAAGTCTGGCGCGAGATCGAGCCGATTTACCGGAAAATCCTCCACGGGAAAGCGGCGCGATCTTTGCCGAGGACATTCTGCTGCGGATCCAGCGCAATCAGGACCAGTGGGATGACGCCAGATTCACCCTGAGCTACAGTCCGACGCCCATCCGACGGCGCCGACCGGCATCGGTGGGGCGTTCGTCACGGCGGTGGAGACAACCGCCCGGGTCGAGACCGAGCGCCAGTTGCGGCGAAGCAATTTCGGGCCAGTTGGGCACTTCGACCGCGGTTGCCGCGTCGCTGGCGCTCTTCGCAATGACCGGCAAGCCCGACAGCCGCCGTTCACCCGATAGCTTTGGTCTTATCGATCGCACGGCTGCCGGCACAACTTGCGGCTTTACAAACCGTCCCATTCTGCGATGGATGCGCCGGCCGGCACCCATGAGGATCAGCGCATGAGCACGACTGTCACCAAGCCCCGCGGCCGCCAGTTCTTCGCCAATCCCGGCCCGACCAATATTCCCGACAGCGTGCTGCGCGCCATGGACCGGCCCAGTATCGACTTCAACGATCCGGAGTTCGTCAGGAGGTCTACGACGAGGCGTTCGCCGGCGTGAAACGCGTGCTGCGCACCCAGCCAGCATCTGTTCATGTACAACGCCTCCGGCCATGGCGCCTGGGAGGCGAGCCTGACCAATCTGCTGTCGCCGGGCGATACGATCCTGGTGCTGGAGACCGGGTATCTTCTCCGAGCAATGGGGCGAAATGGGCATCGGCCACGGGCTGACCGTCCGCACCGTGGGCGCCGACCGGCGCATGGGTGTCGATCTGGCCGCAATTGCGGGACGGCGCTGGCCGCCGACACCGCGGGCGAGATCAAGGCCGTTTGCGCGGTGCATAACGAAACCGCGACCGGCATGATGCTGCCGATCGATGAGATCCGCGCGATCATCGATGCGCACAGGCATCAGGCGCTGTTCCTGGTGGATACGATTTCCTCGCTCGGGTCGCTCGACTTTCGCATGGACGAGTGGAAGATCGATTGCGTCGTCGGCGGCAGCCAGAAAGGGCCTGATGCTGCCGACCGGCATGAGCTTCACCGGCGTGTCCGACAAGGGGATGGAGGCGCACGCGCGCGCGGCCTGCGGCGGCATTATTTCGATTGGACGATGATGGCGAAGCGGCCGCAGAAAAGCTTCATCGGCACGCTGCCGGTGAACATGTTCTACGGCCTGCGCGAGTCGGTCCGGCTGCTGGAGGACGAAGGTCTGGACAACGTCGTCGCGCGTCACACCCGGCTCGCCGAGGCGACGCGGCGCGCGGTCAAGGTGTGGGCTGGCAACAACGGGCCGCAATGTATTGCCTCAATCCGACCGGTATTCCGATTCCGTGACCGCCATCCTGATGCCGGAGGGCCACGACGCCGAGGCGGTGCGCAACACCGCGCGCAATCGGTTCAACGTTTCTCTCGGCGGCGGGCTTGGGCGCGCTGGGGGCAAGGTATTCCGGATCGGCCATCTCGGCGATCTGAACGAGCCGATGCTGCTGGGCGCGCTGACGGCGGTCGAAATGGCGTTGCGGATCAACAACGTCCCGCATGGCAGGGGCGGCGTGGACGCGGCGATGGATTATTCTGGCGGCCTGATCGGTCCGAGGTGCGCGGACGCCGACCTGTTTGGCGCAAGCAGCATGTCGGCACCCTTTGAGCACTGCCGCGATGGTAGGGGCGATGGCTGCCGCTCAGCCTCGTCCTCTGGTTTTGTTGTCCCCGCCAGACCGCCATCGTCGCAGACAGCGGCTAACCGTGTCGGGTACGGGGTAATGAGACGCCCGCGAGACAAATGGCATGCCAAGCACGCCTTGCGGCCGTTCCCTATATGTTTCACGTGAAACATCGTTCGGCGCCGAACGATCCCTCCAACCACCGCCGCCACCGCATGCTCCATGCGCGCCAGGACAATACGGCCGCTGGAAGTATTCGCCCTTCCCCTCGCGGCAGGGGTTAGGGGGTATGGGACGTTCAAACCCCTATCTCTGCCCCTGCCGCATGGAACGTGGAAAATTTTGCCGCTCCACCGCTCATCCTGGTCCGCACCCGCATGCTCCCCAGCCGCCATAACCCCGACCCACACCCAGATCCGGACGCCGAAGCGCGGCGCACCCTCCACCGCCACAAAGCATTCGCCACCGCGCTGCTCGTCCTGATGGCCGCGCTGACCCTCGGCACCTACGCGCTCCCCGCAGTCCGCCGCCACGGACCTGCTGCAGGCCGCCGCCAAGGCCGGCTTCGTCGGAGGCATCGCCGACTGGTTCGCGGTCACCGCGCTGTTCCGCCACCCCCTCGGCATCCCGATCCCGCACACCGCCATCATCCCCAACCAGAAGGCAGCGCCTCGGCGCCGCCCTCGGCCGCTTCGTCGCCACCCACGTCTTCACCGCCGACGAGGTCGCCGGCGTGCTGGCCCGCCTGGACCTGCCCGGCATCCTCCATCGCTTCCTCGCCGACCCGGACGTCCGCCCGTCCCGCCGCGATCGCACTCGCCGCCATGCTGCCGCGCATCCTCTCCACGGTGGAAGATGGCCGAGCCCGCCGCCTGGTCGCCCGCATCGTTCCGCGCATCCTGGGCGGCCCCGGCGCCGGCCGCGTGGTGGCCCGCGCGCTGCACACCCTGGTCGAGGGCGGCCGCCACCAGGAGGTCTTCGGCTTCGTCCTCGGCCAGCTCCGCACCCTGCTCGCCAGCAAGGAGGAAACCCTGCGCGCCGCCATCGAGGAACGCGTCCGCGAACAGGGCGGCCGCCTGGTCGGCTGGGCGCTGGGCGCCTCGATCGCGCGCCGCGTCCTGGCCACGGTGAACACCGAACTGGACAAGATGAGCCCCGACGGCTCCGAACTGCGCGCCGCATTCGACGAATGGGTCCGCCGGGAGATCGCCCGGCTGGAGGAAGACCCGGCCCGCACCGCCGAACTCGGCGCCGCAATCCGCCGCGTCGTCGCGCACGAGACAGTGCAGGCCTGGCTGTGGGACGTCTGGGCCCGCCTGCGCATGGCACTGGAGGCCGACGCCGGCACAACCCACCGGCCACACCGTCGCCTACATCGAAGGCGCGCTGGCCAACCTCGGCGCCATGCTCGAAGCCGACCCCGCCGCCCGAGCGCGCCTGCACGCCGCGGTGCAAGCAGTGGTAGCCAGCCTGCTGCCCACCGCCCAGACGCGCCTGTCCGACTTCATCGCCCAGGTCGTCGCCAACTGGGACACCAACACGATCGTCGAGCGACTGGAACTGCGCGTCGGCAAGGACCTGCAATACGTCCGCGTGAACGGCACGCTGGTAGGCTTCCTGGTCGGCGGCCTGCTGTACTGGCTGCTGCGCGCCACGATTCGGCCACGTAAGCTTCTGAGCACAACGGTTTCGCCCGCCGTACCGTGCACGCACGCATACCCACCGGCTGACTCGCCGACCGGCCCTGGATGCAATCCGCTGTGCGTCGGAACGCTTCCGGCATGCCCTGCCATCGCAAACAGCGATGCGAGGCGGCAATGCCGGGGTCCATGACGCGCTCGGAATTACCCCGAAAGGCTGGACAACCCGCGCTGGACGAGCAACCCCAGTTGGCCGAAGCTCTCGCCATACGCCACCACACGGGAGGACACCGCATGCCCACCACCTACAAGGAGATGCTGGCAGCAGCCCACGCCGCAGTCCCGGCGATCAGCGCGGCCGACGCAGCCAGCCTGGTCGAGAAGTCCGGCGCGCTGATCGTGGATGTCCGCGACGGCACCGAAGTCGCCGCCAGCGGCAAGGCCAAAGGCGCCGTCGCCGTGCCCGCGGCTCGCTCGAATCCCGCGCGGATCCCTGACTCCCCCAATCACAATCCGGCCTTCCGCAAGGATCGCCCGGTCATCCTGTACTGTGCCGGAGGCGGCCGCGCCGCATTGGCCGGCAAGACCCTGCGCGACCTGGGGTTCACCGATGTCCGCAACCTCGGTGGCTTCAAGGACTGGGTGGCCGGCGGCGGCGCGATCGAGCCAGCCTGAGCCTGCCCTGTCATGCCGACGCAGCTTGCCCCTGCGAAGGCGAGGCCTGCATCCACGTTTGCGCGACCAGCCCTGCCAGGCCAACCCCACACTGGCCGCAGCCGCGGACTGATGCCTAAATGCCGTCAAGCGCCAGCAGCGCCAGCCATCCAACAGGGAGCAAAGCCATGGGCCGCAGGTACGCCAACATCCTCGAGACCGTCGGCAACACGCCCGTCGTCCGGATCAACAAGCTCGCGCCCGCCGATGTGAACCTCTTCGTCAAGATCGAGGCCTTCAATCCACTCGGCTCGGTCAAGGACCGCCTCGCCCTCGGCGTCATCGAGGATGCCGAACGCAAAGGCCTGCTGAAACCCGGCCAGACCGTGGTCGAGGCCACCAGCGGCAACACCGGCATCGGCCTGGCGATGGTCTGCGCCGCGAAAGGCTACCCACTCGTCGTCACCATGGCCGAAACCTTCAGCGTCGAACGCCGCAAACTGATGCGCTTCCTCGGCGCCAAGGTGGTGCTGACCCCGGCAGCCGAACGCGGCATGGGCATGGTCAACAAGGCCAACGAACTCGCCGCCGACGCACGGCTGGTTCCTGACCCGCCAGTTCGAGAACGAGGCCAACGCCGACATGCACTCGCGCACCACGGCGCGCGAGATCGTCGAGGACTTCAAGGACACGCAGCTCGACTACTGGGTCACCGGCTACGGCACCGGCGGCACGCTGAAGGGCGTCGCGCGCGTGCTGGCGAAGGAGATGCCCAACACCAAGATCATCGTCTGCGAGCCGGCCGATGCCGCGATGCTGACCAGCGGCACCGGCCAGGAGCGCAAGCCGGACGGCTCACCGGCAACAGCGCATCCCGCGTTCAAGCCGCATCCGATGCAGGGCTGGGCGCCGGACTTCATCCCAAAGCTGCTGGGCGATGTCGTGGACACCCACGTGATCCACAAGATCCTCCGCATCGCCGGCCCCGACGCACTGCAGTGCAGCCGCGAGCTGGCGCAGAAGGAGGGCATCTTCGTCGGCATCACCGCCGGTGCGACGCTCGCCGGCGCATTGCAGATCGCCGCCGAAGCGCCGAAGGGATCGAACATCCTGGCGATGCTGCCCGACACCGGCGAGCGCTATCTCAGCACGCCGCTGTTCGCCGACATTCCCGCCGACATGACGGAGGAAGAGATCGCGATCGCCAAATCAACGCCGAGCAATCAGATGCCATCCGCATCGTAAGCTGGGCGCTGCATCGGGTTCGCGCATCCCGTCATGTTGGTGCAGCCTGGGTAGCGGCTTGGTTTGGCTAACTGCTGTAAGTGGGTGGAAACCGGACGAAGTGCACGCGTACCATCGATGGGTGCTTCGCACCCGTTCCAGTCATCCCACTGTTTCGGTGGCCGTCCAACAGCAGTCGTTCTCAATAGGCCTGCGGCGGCTGCGCGCCTCTAATCAAAAGCCGTTCGGGCAAACACGCCGGCCTCTGGTGACGGTGGATCAGCCGAGGAAGCCGGTCGACAGCCAGGGGATCGCCGCGACGACCGCCAGCGCGAGCAAAAGCGCGGCCATATAGGGCCAGATGCGGCCAAGCGCCGTGTCGCTGGAGGCGCGGCCGATCAGACAGGACTGGTAGAACCCGACGCCAAACGGTGGCGAGAACAATCCAATTCCCATCGCCAGGATCGCAACGATCGCATAGTGCACATCGTTGATGCCGAGCTGCTTGGCGATGGGAAACAGCAGCGGGCCGAACAGCACCATCGCCGGCAGACCTTCCAGGACACTCCCCAGGACGACGAATAACATAATCGAAATGGCCATGAAGCCAGCCTGGCCTCCTGGCGCTTTCACCATGATGTCGGCCAGCGTCTGGGCGAATCCGGCCTGGGTCAGGGCCCAGGCCATCGCCGTGGCGGTGCCGATGATCAACAGGATCGCGCCGGACAGCGCGGCGGTCTCAACCAGGATCGGCAGGACGCGACGCCAGTTGAAATCGCCGTATACCACCAGCCCGATCACGGCGGCGTAGACGACGCCGACGGTGGCGACTTCGGTGGCGGTGGCAATGCCCTCCAGCACCACGAAACGGATCAGAAACGGCAGGTACCAACGCGGGGATGGCAATGACGAACAGGCGTCCGATGCGGGCGATCGGCGGCCTCTTGCCGACCGGCGTTTCGTTGCGGCAGCGATAGGCGACCACGACCACGAGGGCGAGGGCAGCGACCGTGGCGGGCAGCAGGCCGCCGGTGAACAGCGCGGCGATCGAGACGCCAGTCACCGAGCCGACGATGATGAGCAGCAGGCTGGGCGGGATGGTTTCCGACATGGCAGCGGCGGCGGCGAGTTGGGCGACGAGCTCGCCGGGGTCGGCACCACGCCGTTTCATCTCAGGAAACAGCACCGGGGCAACGGCGGCCTGGTCAGCCGCTTTCGAGCCGGAGATGCCGGAGATCAGGTACATCGCGGCGAGCAACACGTAGGAGAGGCCACCACGCTTATGACCGACCAGCGCGCTCAACAGCTCGACCAGGACGCGGGCGATGCCCGACATCTCCAGCAGCAACCCGAGCAATACGAACATCGGGACAGCGAGCAGCTCGGTCGATGACATGCCCTGGTCCATCCGGTCGACGATGATCGAGACGGGTGCGGTAGTGGCGAACATGACATAGGCGATCGTTGAGATGCCGAAGCAGAATGCGATGGGCACGCCGGCGGCAATGCCGAAGCCGACCAGGACAACGAAGAAAATCAGCAAGTTAGAGTTGCCAATCGCCACGATCCAGTCCCTGGCCCACCAGAACGTCAGGCCGAACGCAACGACGA
Source organism: uncultured Alphaproteobacteria bacterium (assembly GCA_963790445.1). Classification (GTDB taxonomy): domain Bacteria; phylum Pseudomonadota; class Alphaproteobacteria; order Acetobacterales; family Acetobacteraceae; genus JAMXLO01. Next base: position 211,015 of record CAWBON010000019.1, read on the forward strand.
CGGCTACGGCTGCCAGTAGATCGCCCCAGGTCGCCGCGGCTAAAAGTTGCCGTAACGCAATGAGAAGCAACAGGACGAGGGAGACGAGCAGCCCGGCGACGCGCCAGGAATCGGGGAGCTGCAACGCCGGCGACATCATCAGCTCCTCATCGACCATGTAGGAGGCGGCCGGCAGGAGGATCTCGGCGACGAAGATTGCCACCACCAGAGCGCTGAGCGTGGCGACGAAGCGCTGGGCTCGAGGTGGCAGGCGGGAGACCGCCGCAGTCATCCGCATGTGCTCGCCGCGGCGGAGCGCGATGACCGCACCGAGCATCACCAGCCAGAGGAACAGCAACCCGGCGACCTCGTCGCTCCAGAACAGCGGACTGTTCAGCACGTAGCGCCACACGACGCCGGCAAACAGGATGCCGACCTCGACGAGGACAAGAATCGCGGCAGGTATCTCGGTGACAACCCGCAGTGTGGCGTCCAGCGCCGCGAGTGGCGGGGCTGCGCGGCGTTTGGATTGCATGCCGGGCACTATCCAAGCGTGCCGGTGTACTTCTCCAGGGCGCTCCACAGGTTCGGACCAAGGTTGCCCTGCCACTGCTTATAAAAGCCCGCCTGCACCAGCGCCGCGCGGAACGACGCAGGGTCTGGATAGTTGAACTTCATTCCCTGCGCTTCGAGGCGGGGGACGAGCGAGTTGTTCAACGCCGCGACGTCAGCGCGCTCGAGCGGAGCCTCGGAGTCGAATGCCGTGGCGACCGCATCCTGCAGCTTGGCCGGCATAGCCTTCCAGGCCGGGCCATTGGTCAGCACCCAGTAGCCGACCCACATGTGGCTGGTCATCGAGCAATATTTTTGCACCTCGTACAGTTTATTGGCTTCGATGGTGCCAAGCGGGTTCTCCTGGCCGTCGGCGAGATGGGTCTGCAATCCGGTGTACATCTCCGCCGCGTTGAGCGTCATCGGCGCGGCACCGAGATCCTTGAACATCGAGAGCGAGATCGGGCTCGGCGGCACGCGCATCTTGAACCCGCGCAGGTCTGCCGGCGAGCCGATCGGCTTCGTGCTGGTGGTCATCTGGCGAAAGCCGAGTTCCCACATTTTCGTCATCGGATGCAGTCCGACCTTCTCTATCTCGGAGCGGACCAGCGCACCGACGTCACCGTCCACGGCGGCATAGGCGGTGTTGGCATCCTTGAAGGCGAAGCCGATGTTGTCGATCGCGGCGGTCGGAACGATTTCGGCGAGAATGTTGTCGCCGACGGCCATCATCTGCATCGCACCGGAGCGCAGTTGGGAGAGCATGTGATTGTCATTGCCCAACTGATTATTGGGGAAGAGCTGCAGCTCCACCTGTCCGTCGGTGGCAGTTTTGATCTTCCCGGCGACGTTGACGAGATGGTTGGTGAGCGGATGGTCAACCGGTATGTCGTGGCCAAGCTTCAGCGTGAACTGTGCTGCCAGCGCCGGGCGGCGAAGCACAGCGGGCAGGGCGACCGCCGCCACAGTGCCAACAATCAACTGCCTCCGTGACACGATGTGCACCATGCCAGTTCCCTTCCTTGCCGTTTCTCTGGCGAGCGGATCAAACGCCGCCGTAGCACGCACGATAGGTCCGATACCATGTCACCTCAACCGAGCCAGGCGTGGGCCTGTGCCGGCTTCAGAGGTCATGGCGAACGCGACGTGCTGACGCAGCATCACGAAGGTTGTGCTCAGGCAGGCAGGCAGTTGCCACCCCCGTCAGCGTCACTTCCTCGGCGACGTTGCCGCGCATATGAGCGAGAACGAGCCGTACGCGATGTGGTAATAAGCACTGACCGGAGTGCCTCCAGCCGGGCGGCCCTGCCTCAGCGCCGAGCGCCTTCACGGCGTCGCTTTGCTCGCGCAGCCCGGCCATCGCCTGATGCTTCCGCATGGCAACAATCTGGTTCGGTTCTTGACCCCAGGCCAACCGACCGGGCCAGAGGTGCGATCGGTCATGCTCCGTCCGGGACGACAAAGAACACGCTGGGAACCGCTCCCCTCGCCTTCCGCCACGTGCATCCCCTAATCTACCGCTGCCCCGCGGAGCCCGATGCATGCTGCGACTATCCGTCCTCGACCAATCCACCGTGGTGACAGGCCGTTCGCCGGACACCTCCATCCGCGAAAGCCTGGCACTCGCAAAGCACTGCGAGGCACTCGGCTACGCGCGCTACTGGTGCGCGGAACACCACAACTCCGCCAGCCAGGCCGGCACCGCGCCGGAAATCCTGATCAGCGCCATCGCCGCCACCACCACGCGCATCCGCGTCGGGTCAGCCGGCGTGATGCTGCCGCACTACTCCAGCCTGAAGGTGGCCGAGCAGTTCCGCCTGCTGGAAGCGATCGCGCCGGGACGCATCGATCTCGGCCTCGGCCGCGCGCCGGGATCCGACGGCCGCACCGCCTTCGCACTCAACCCGCTGGCGGAAACCGCGGCCGATCATTTCCCCGCGCAGGTGCGCGATCTGCTGTCATGGCTGGCCGGCGAGAAACTCGTCGAAGGCCATCCGTTCCGCGACATCATCGCCCAACCGGGCGGCCCAATGGTCCCCGAGGTCTGGGTACTCGGCAGCTCCGACTACGGCCCACAGGTCGCCGCATATTTCGGCCTGCCATTCTGCTTCGCGCATTTCATCACCGACGGCCGCGGCGTGGAGCAGGCGATGGCGGTGTATCGCGAAGGCTATCGGCCGAGTGAGCGCCATCCCGAACCGCACGCCGCGTTGTGCGTGTGGGCGATGGCGGCGGAAACAGAAGCCGAAGCCGCACGGCTGTTCACCTCGCGCGAGATGTGGCGCCTGGGACGCGACCGCGGTGAATTCGCCGCGCTGCCCTCACCCGAGGAAGCCGCACTCTATCCATACACCCCATCCGAACAGCAGCGCATCGAGCGGCTGCGCTCGCGCGCGTTGTACGGCACGCCTTCGGTGGTCGCTGACAAACTGCGCGCGTTGGCAACAGAACATGGCGTTGACGAGATCGCCATCCTCACTACGCTGCACGATCCGGAAGCGCGCCGTCGTTCCTACACGTTGCTGGCGCAGGAGTTCGAATTGCAGTCGCAGATTCCGCTGGCCGCCGAATAACGGAGACGCCACATGCCGCAGTTCCTGGTAACACTGTACGACGGTACCGATGCCGAGGCTCCGTCGCGCCGCAAGGCCGCGCGTCCGGCGCATCTGGATGGCCTGAAGGGCAATGTCGCCAATGGCAAGCTGGTGTTCGGCGGTCCGGTCTTCGATGACGCGCAAAAGCCGATCGGTTCGTTCCTACTGGTCGAATGCGCAACGCGGGCGGATGTCGATGCGCTGATTGCCAACGATCCTTACACCAAGGCGAACGTCTGGCAGCGCGTGGAGATCAGGCCGACACGCCTCGTGATTCAGGACGGCAAGATCACGCCGTAGCATTTGGCGATCTGCAAAGGAGCACGAATGCCGGTCGCGAAACAACCTCGCAAAAAGGCTGTGCCCAAGACGCAGCGAACGGTCGCCCCGGTCGGACCATTGCCGAATCGACGCATTATGGAAAGCTTCCTGGCGTCGATCGCCGGAGGTGCTCGCGAAAAAACCATCGCGAAAGCTCAGGACATCATGTACGACGCGTGGGAGCAGACCAACGCGCGGTCCCGGATCGCGTTTGCGCGCAAGGCACTGGGCATCTCCCCGCTGTGCGCTGACGCGTACAATCTGTTGGCCGAGGAAGCATCGTCGCTCAAGGAAGCCGGCGATCTGTACGCCAAAGGCGTCGAAGCAGGGGAGCTGGCGCTCGGACCTGAAGGCTTCGAGGAATATGCCGATCATTTCTGGGGTTTTCTCGAGACGCGGCCGTATATGCGAGCGAGGGCCGGCCTTGCCAGCGTCCTTCTGAAGCTCGGCGATGCAAATGCCGCAACCAGCCACTACACCGAAATGCTGAAGCTGAACCCGAATGATAACCAGGGAATCCGATACGTCCTGGCAGCAATCCTGCTAAGTCAATGCAAAGAACCCGAGCTAAAGGAGTTGCTCGCTGCCTATGAAAGAGACGGCGGCGCGGAGTGGCTGTATACGCGCGCGCTTCTGGCCTTCCGTGAAGGGAACGTCGGTGAAGCGCGCGCCGTGGCGCTGGTACGGAACGCGTGGTCGGCGAATGAGCATGTACCCGCGATCCTCGCCGGCACCAAGCGTCCAATCGCCGGAGATAGTGCCTACGTCACGGTAGGTGGCGTCGACGAGGCGAGCTACTATGCTGCGGAATTCGGGCCGGCCTGGCACCGCACGCCGGGCGCTGTCGCATGGCTGACCAGGATTGCCTCGACCTTGCAGCCCAAGCGGCGAGCAAATCCGATCAGCCACTGAGCCGCTGATTTACCGCCGCCAGACGCTCCGTCCGCCGGACGAACGACCGGCCTTCCAGACCTGATACCGGAACGCCAGCCACGCGATCACGCCGGCCGCGAGCGCCACCGGGATCAGCAGCAGCGCAAACCACAGCGCCAACGCGGCCACGGCCAGCGCGCCGGCCAGCAGCGCGACGATCACCGCCCAGCGGAACACGCGGGACGCCAGCGGCGGCTGCCGAGGGCGCAGGCTCCCGTCGGGCATCATGTCGAGTTCGGGCGGCAGACGATCGCTCATGGTGCGCGACAGTTGGCGCGTTTGGCCGGCGGGTTCAAGATGGCCCCCCAGGCAGGGAGACAGCGGCATGAAGATCGGACTGTTCATCAACACGCAGTTTCAGCCGGGTGAATCGGTGGCCGCGCATCTTCCCGATCTGGTGGCGCAGGCACGCGCGGCGCGCGATGCGGGTTTCGCCTCGCTGTGGTTCCCGCATCATTACCTCACCGGCCCGCTTCAGATGCTGCAGATCGTGCCGATGATGGCGTATCTCGCGCAACACGCGCAGGGCATGCAGATCGGTCCCAACATCCTGATCCTGCCGCTGCTGAACCCCGTCCACGTCGCGGAAGAATCCGCCACGCTCGACGTGCTAACGGGAGGCAACTACGTACTCGGTGTCGGCCTGGGTTATCGCGAGGGCGAATTCACAGCGTTCAACATGACCCTGAAGGAACGCGCCCCGCGGCTGGAGGAAAGCATCGCACTGATGCGCGAGCTATGGACCGGCGACAAGGTCACGCACAAAGGCCGCTTCTACGAAGTCAACGACCACGCCATCGGCCTGAAGCCGCTGCGCGCCGGCGGCCCGCCGATCTGGATGGCCGCGACGGTTGACGTGGCGATCCAGCGCGCGGCGCGACTGGGCGACGCCTGGCTGATCGTGCCGACGACGCGACTGGATCAATTGACGGCGCAGATGCGCGTATATCGTGCAGCACTGGAAGGCCGCGTGCCGGACTGCTTCCCGATGGTGCGCGAATGCTATGTCAGCGAAAATCACAAGACCGCGTTGGAAGAATGCCGCGGGCCGCTGGAATACAAATATGACGCCTATTCATCCTGGGGCATGGCATCGCGCAACAAACCCCCGTTCGAGGAGTATGTGCGCAATCGTTTCATCATCGGCGACGCCGTGTTCGTGAAGGAGGAAATCGCCCGCTACCGCGAAGCTCTCGGCGTCGACCATTTCATGATGCGCTGCCACTGGCCCGGACTGGATTTCGACAAGGCGCTTGGCAGCATCAGGCGACTGGGAGCGATCGTCGCCTGAGATGGTCCGTGCGCGTTCCGTACCGGCCAGCGGCCAGCACGGAACTCGCAATGACAAAGTCTAGCCATCCCGCTCCAGCACTTCCTTGATGCGCGCGGGATCGACCGCCAGCGGCTCGATCCCCGACCGTTCTTCCTGCAGCTTCATCCCTACGCGGCTGTCGCGCTCGCTCCATCCGCGGTTCAGCGCCTCGTTCAACTCCGCCAGCGCCAGATGCGACAGCCGCATCGGCACCCCGACCTCCCGGCCAAGCTGGCAGGCCAACGACACATCCTTGTGCAGCAGGCGCAGCGCGAAGTCTGGCGGATCGTACTGCCCGGTAAGGAACTTCCCGCCCATACGATCGAATAGACGAGCACGGCCGCCGGCGCCCTGACGGATTGCCGCCCACAGCGCCAACGGCTCGATACCCGCCTTCACACCCATGGTGAACGCCTCGGCCAGCGCGACATTCACCGCGGCACCCGACAGATTGTGCACCAGCTTGGCAACCGAACCCGCGCCGATCGCACCGATATACCGCGCCTGGTCGCCCATCGCGTCCAGCACCGCCTTGTGTTTCTGGAACACCGCTTCGTCACCACCGACCCAGATCGCCAGCTTGCCGGAATTCGCCCCGCGCGGTCCGCCGCTGACCGGCGCATCCAGCAAAGCCACGCCCTGCTCTGCCAACTTCGCATGCATCTCCCGCACCAGGCTCACCGAGTTGGTGGACAGGTCGAACCACACCGAGCCCTTGCGAAAGCCGTGCACCATCCCGTTTTCGCCGAAGCACACCGCCTCCACATCGGGCGGCGCAGGCAACGACGTGAACACCACATCGCAAGCTTCCGCCACCGCGCGCGGGCTGTCCGCCCACTCGGCGCCGGCCGCCAGATGATGCGACGCCGACTGCCGCCGCAGATCGTGCACCACCAGCTTGTGCCCCGCCTTTTGCAGATTGCTCGCCATGCCGGCGCCCATCATGCCGAGACCGATGAATCCGATTGGCATTGTCGTCCCCCCCTTCGATTGTCCGTCCAAGTCTGGTCCGGGCTTTGGATGTTCTCAAGCCGGCGAACCAAACTCCCGCAATCGCTGCCCGCTGTGGTCGAGTTCCACGCCATGAGCAGCGGCCTTGATGCGGATCACCGCATCCGGTCCTGCCTGCAACGCCGCCAGTGCGATGCAGAACCCGTGGCGACCCTCGCCGATCCGGGCATCCAGCAGGTCTTGGCGGAACACATCCGCCACCACGCTCAGCGCCGGCTTCTCATCGACCAGCACCTCCAGCGTGATCGGATCAGTCGAATGCGTCAGGCGGCACCAGCCATACAGGCAGCCATCCATAATCCCCTCGATCCGCCCCTCATAGCGTCTGCGCGCGCCGGCGATATAGCGTGGCCGGTTTGGCTCTATCATGCCGATCAGCCGCCGGTGCAATGCGGCATTCGGCGGGATGCCGCAAAACCGCATGATGGCATCGACGATGTCGTGCGGGAATGTCAATGCCTTCTCGTAGCTCAACAGCAGGTTGGGGCATCGCACATCGCCGATGAATGCCATCAATGCACTCAGGTCGGCTGTAGCCTCATGCATAGCCTGCATCGGCTGCCGGTAGTCCGACAGCGACGTCCTGACCGAAATGGACACAGGGTCCCTGAAGGTCACGATCAGATGCGGATCATTGAACAGCGCCATCTGCGCGGGTTCAAGATAACGGAACAGCATCGGCAGCTTGAATCCCCAACTGCGATAGCTTGCGTTTCTCTCGGCGATGATCCGCTTCAGTGCCCCGGTGTCTCGCGACGTCAGCGTCCCGGCAATCTCCTCATCCTCGTAAACGATGTCGTTGATCTGGGTTCCGATGAAAAGTCCGGCCTGCAACAGGATGGATGCGACGAGGCTCGTGCCGGACCGCAGCAGGCCGGTGACAATGAATGTGCGCCCTGCACCGGCGGCCCGCTGTCCGGCCAGGCTGACGATGAAGCCCTTGTTCAGCAGATCATCGGCAGGCGGCATGCATTATACCAGCCGGTGTTCCTCGACCACGAAATGCGCGGCAGCGGTATTGTTGCCCTCCATCGCGCATTCCAGATCGACCAAAGACGCGAACGCCAATTCCACGATGCCGGCCACGCTGACCGGCAGATGCGGGATTGTGCTGTTCGGCGCGGGCCCTTGTTGCAGGACATGATACATGACCGCACCGCACAGGCCCGGACGCGACATGATATCCGCCGCATACCGATCCAGCGCAACATCGTCTGCCGATGCGCCAGGCAGCAACGCCAGCAAGCGGATGCGCCCGGTATCCGGCGGGGGCTGCAAGAACTACATTATGCCGGCAGATCACCCGCGACACGGCACCGATGAACTGCCGGGAATCCACATTGCACGCTGCCATCTCCGGCGAACCGTGCGCCTTCAACCGGTCTGCATCGTGGTCGAACGTCAGGATCGGAAACCCGTCCACCCGCATGTCGCCGCCAGCACGTTCATCGCCGGTGATTCAATCGCATGATGCTGCACGTAGCGCCGCAGGCCCGCGAATGCGCACACCAGCGGCCCATGCACATCAAGCCAATGTCGGCGAAATGTCGCAAGCGACACATCGGACCGCCGGCGCATCAGGCTGATTGCGGCGATCATCCATCACCTCTTGCCGCCCGCATGGCGATAGCACGCGACGCACCCGGGAGCCAACCGTTACGGCCCGACCATGGCGCACAACGCACGCCATGTGACGTGGCTAACGGCTACGAGCGCTTGGAATACCAGGTAGAGCACGCCCGGGACGCGAGTTATGGGGCGAAAAATGAGCGACATACTACTGCTCATTCGTCTGCCTGGCAGCCGGCGTCGCGCTGCGAGCATCGGGTCGTCGTGCCGGACAACGCCCACCAGGCAATCAACGGCCGTGCATCGATGCAACATCGCGCTGCCGGCCTCACACTGCTCGCAGATGCCGACGGCATTCGGCTCCACGAGACCTGATGTTCCCGGTCCTCATGCCATGGCTGATGTTCGCCGGTGTCGGCACGGGCATCTGGCTGGTCGGCGCGGAAGATGCGCCTGGCGCTCGCCACCGCCGGCGCACTTATCCTAACCGCGGGACTGGCCGACAGTCGCTTCGATCGGCGTGCCGATGATCGAGTCGTTCTATGGCTCATCCTACATGGTCGATCGGTCTGCTGATCGATCAACTCGGCACCTATCTGGTACTCAGCACGTTGGGCATCACCATAGCCTGCCTTTGTTCGCGCGGCACGGCATCCGTAAGTGAAAAGGCGCGGCGCGTCGCCAGCCTTCCCCCCGCTGATCGCGCTCGTGCTGCGCCTTGTTGCTGATGCCAATCACGTATCCACCGATCGTCAACGATATCCTGCAACGTCTCGGCAACGTGCTCGCACCCCTGGCGCTGGTGTCGCGTCGGCCTCCAGCTCCGCCTGCGGCGAGCTGCGAGGCACGGCTGCGCCCACTCGAGTGCTTGGGTCTCGGCGTAAAGCATGTTGTCTGGCGCCGCTGCTGCTGGCGATCCTCTACCAGGAACTCCTGGGGCAGACGGGCAACCTCGCACGCGTCACGTTGTTCGAGTCCGCGATGGGACCGCAGATCGGTAGCGCAATTGTCGCAACCCAGGTAACCCGGCTGGATCCTCCAATGGTAACACTGATGGTCGGCGTTGGCAGTGTGATCGCTTTCGTAACGCTGCCAATGTGGTGGTATTTCCTGCGAGGCGCGTAGCCGCCTGCAATGCCTCACATCGTGGTCTGCATGTCGGCATCGACGCTGATCGCCTGACCGCTGATGGTCGCGCCAAACGGACTGGCAAGATACAGCGCCATGTTGGCGATGTCCTGCTGCGTGACAAAGCAACGCAAACTGGTCGTCGCAACGGTGCGCTCCGTCATCTCATTCTCCGACACGCCGGCGGCGGCGGCCTTCGCCTTGATCACCGCCCGGATGCGCGGCCCATCGACTGGCCCAGGCAGTATGGCGTTGACGCGAATGCCATCCGGACCCAACTCGATCGACAGCGACTTGGTAAACCCGACCACGCCCCATTTCGCGGCCGAATACGGCGCCCGCAGCGGAAACCCGAAGCGCCCAGCGGCCGATGACAGGTTGATGATCGCACCGCCGCCGGCATCCCGAAGTGCCGGAATGGCCCGCCGCGCACAGTGGAACATGCTGGCAAGATCGATGCGCAGCGTGGCGTCCAGTTCTTCGGGCGATACATTTTCCACCAGCGCGGTAGGGCCCGCGATGCCGGCGTTGTTCACCAGCACGTCGAGCCCGCCCAGATGCTTCACGGCCGCATCGATGAAGCTGTCGTTGTCGGCGGCCACGCCGGCATCGGCGCGCATCCCGGGATGGCCGCAGGCAGCAAGCGCCGCCGCATCGACATCCGACACGAACACGCTCGCGCCGCACGCGACGAAGCTGTCGGCCATCACCTTGCCGATACCATTGGCGCCGGCGGTGATCGCCACGCGCTGGTCGGACAGATCCACCGTCAGCGGCGTCCGCGCCCCGGTCATCATGCGCGACGTCCCCTATCGCATCGTGTTGATGATCTGGCGATACGCTTCCTCGGGGAACGCCTTCAGCGACGTCGTGCGCACATTGCCCAGCTTGCCCAGCATCAAGGTGAACCGCGCCGCCACCGCATCGTCCGGCGCGTCGTAGATCATCACCAGGTCATGCGCGCCCATCGTCATGTAGACGGACCGGAACGTGCCGCCCATTTCCTCCAGCGTCTTCTTCGCCGTATCGATGCGCTTCGGGCTGTCGTTGATGGAGCGCATGCCTTGTTCGGTCCAGTTGGCGAGCATGACATAGGTCGGCATGGCCATTCCCTCCTACTCAGTTCTCGTAACTCGGCCTAAGCTGACGACTGATCAGGGAGGGAAGCAAGTCATGATTGTCCCCGAGGGCGCCCGCAACATCGAATTCGTCGGCCATACCGATCAGGGAGGCCGCGGCGACGGCGTCCAGGTGATGGTCGCCGGCGGCCATGCCTACGTCGGCACACGGGTCAGCCGCGGCATCATGGTCACCGATGTGCGCGACCCGCGCAATCCGAAGCCGGTGAACTTTGTGGCGACGCATCCAAACTCGGTGTCCATGCATCTCCAGACCGCCGAGAACCTGCTGCTGTGCATCCAGGAGGCCGATCAGCGAGCACTGCTGTCGCAGCAGGAATACTACGGCGGCTCCGGCAAGGTGGACAGCAGCCGCTTCGGCAAGCGCGGCGAAGACTACGCCGCCGGCATGAACGTCTACGACATTTCCGATCCGGCCAATCCGCGACAGATCGGCGCGATGGAGGTGCCGGGTCTCGGGCTGCACCGCATCTGGTGGGTCGGTGGGCGCTACGCCTATGCCTCGGCGCTGCTCGACGGATTCACCGACCACATCCTGATGGTCATCGACATGGCGGACCCGACGCGCCCGCAGGAGGTCGGGCGCTGGTGGATTCCCGGCATGAACGCCGCCGCCGGCGAAACGCCGACCTGGCAGCAACCGCTAGGCGCTGCATCACGCCGTGGTGGCGGACGACTTCGCCTACGGATCCTGGCGCGATGGCGGACTGACCATATTGGACGTGAAGGACAAGACTGCGCCGAAACTGATCGCTCACCGCAACTGGTGCCCGCCTTATGGCGGTGGCACGCACAATGCGCTGCCGCTGCATGACCGCGGTCTGCTGGTGGTGGCGGACGAAGCGGTGCTGAACATCGACCAGGAGGGGCAGCTCAAACGAACCTGGGTGTTCGATATCCGCGAGAAGAGCAATCCGGTGTCGATCGCCACGCTGCCGACGCCGACGGATCAGGACTACGTCGCGATGGGCGGGCAGTTCGGGCCGCATAATCTGCACGAGAACCGCCCGGGTTCCTTCCAGTCTCGACACTACGATCTTCGCCACATGGCAGAGCGCCGGCGTGCGCGTGTTCGACATCTCCGATGCGTACCGCCCACAGGAGGTCGGCTATTTCGTGCCGCCGCAGCCGACGCGGTGGGCCGAACCGATGCGCGGCCGCGCCAAGATACGGCATACGGCGGATGTGTTCGTTTCGCAGGACGGGCTGATCTACGCCACGGACTACGACGCCGGACTCTACATCCTGCAATGGAAGGGCGCATCCGCGTGACTGACTTCGTCATCGTTGTCTGGGTAGTCCTGATGCTGCTCGTCGTGGTCACGCTGTTCGCCGGGGTGAAGACCGTGTCGCAGGGCCAGGTCTGGACGGTGGAACGCTTCGGTGCCTACACCCGCCTGCTGCAGCCGGGCCTGAATTTCGTGCTGCCCTACGTCGACCGCGTCGGCCGCAAGCTGAACGTGCAGGAACAGGTGGTCGAGATTCCGGAACAGAGCGTCATCACCCGCGACAACGCCACCGTCGCGGTGGATGGCATCATCTACTACCGCGTGATGGAGCCCGAGAAGGCGGCCTATCAGGTCACCAACCTGACGCTCGCACTGACCACGCTGGCGATGACCAACATCCGCGCGGTGATCGGCGAGCTGGAGCTGGATGCCACGCTGTCGTCGCGTGAACGCATCAACACCGCGCTGCTGGTCATCCTGGATGGCGCGACGATGCCATGGGGCGTGAAGGTCAGCCGCGTCGAAATTCGCAAGATAGAACCGCCGGAAAACCTGATCCGCGCGATGAACCTGCAGATGACCGCGGAGCGCGAACGCCGCGCCGCGGTGGCTCGCGCCGAGGGTGAACGACAGGCGGCGATTTTGCGCGCCGAGGGTGAGAAGCAGGCGCTGATTCTGTCGGCCGAGGGACGTCAGCAGGCCGCCAATCGTGACGCGGAGGCGCGGGTGGCGCTGGCTCGCGCGGAAGCAGAGGCGACGCAGATGGTGTCCGACGCGGCGGCGCTGCATGGCCAGGCGGGGCTGCGCTACTTCATCGCCGATCGCTATGTGCGCGCGTTCCAGGCGATGGCCTCGGCGCCCAACACGCGGCTTGTGGTGGTGCCGATGGAATCCACCGCACTCGCCGGTGGCATTACGCAGGCGCTGGAATTGCTGCGTGGCGGGGACGGCCCGTCGGGCAGCGGTCCACCGCCCCAGATGCCGCAGCGACCGGAGCCTCCGTCGCCACCGCCGCCACCACCGATCGTGCCACCGGCGATGCCGCCGTTCGCCGCCATGCCCGCCGCCAGTCCGTGGGGGATGGGCACGACGGGATGAGCGACTGGATCATCTGGCTGGTCGGCGGCATGGCGCTACTGATGTTGGAGATCCACACGCCCGGCGCCTTCATGATGTGGCTCGGCCTGGCGGCCTGTGGCACCGGGGTCGTCATTCTGGCCAGCGGCATCGGCTTCGAGTTGCAGGTGGTGACCTTCGGCGTTCTTGCGGCACTGTCTCTCGGCATCGGCTTGCGCTTTCGCCGCCGGCCCGTCGTCCGACTGAATACCCAGCAGGCAGGATTGGCCGGTCGCTCCGCCACTGCGCTGACATTCCAGGGCCGCGAAGGACGCGTCCGTGTCGGTGACAGCGACTGGGCCGCGCGCGTGCCGGCCGATGTTGCCGAACCCACCACTGGCGCCAGACTGCGGGTCGAAGGCGTCGATGGTACCGTGTTGATCGTCCGCCCGGAGGGATGAACCAATGGCCGACACGCTGAGCTGGGACGCTGCGAAGCGTCTGGTGCAGGATGTGGAAGATGCGTTCGGTGCGGCCGATCTCGCGCGTATCGAACAGGGCTTCACCGAGGATGCCGTCACCCGTTTCGCCGACTTCCCCGAGATGCGCGGCCGCGATGCCATCATGCGGTTCCTGCGCGCGCGCTTTGCCCGCACCAAGGGCTATCGGTTGAAGAAGACGCTGCATTGCCTGATGGGTGACGTACTCGCGAACACCTGGGACGCGAATTGGGAAGATGCGCAGACCGGCAAGGCGATGCTGGGCCGCGGCACCGAGATCTGGATCGTGCGTGACGGCCGCATTGCGGTGTGGGATGCCACGTTCAACGTTTGGGAAAAGGGCGGCCCACCGAGTACGCCGGTGGTATGACGGTAACGAAGGAAACGAACAATGAAACGACGCAACTTCATCGCCGGCGCAACGGCGACAGCCGCCTTGCCGCTTGCCCGTCCGGCGATCGGCGCCTCAACGAAGACGCTGATCTTCGTGCCACAGGCTAATCTGACCAGCCTCGATCCGGTGTGGACCACCGCCACAGTCACCCGCAATTTCGCGATGATGGTCTACGAAACGTTGTATGGCCGCGACCAGGCGTTCAATCCGAAGCCGCAGATGGTCGGCGGCCACACAATCGACGACGACGGCAAGCGGTGGACCATGCGCCTGCGCGAGGGCCTGCTGTTCCACGACGGCACACCGGTAATGGCGCGCGACTGTGTCGCATCCTTGCAGCGCTGGCTGAAACGCGACGCCGTCAGCGAAACGATCAATCCGCGCGTCGATGCGATTGAAACGCCGGATGACCGCACGCTGGTCTGGCGCCTGAAAAAGCCGTTCCCGCTGTTGGCGCATTTCCTATCCAAGGTGCAGCCGCAACCGGTGATCGTGCCGGCGCGCCTTGCCGCCACCGATCCGTACAAGCAGCTCACCGACATCGTCGGCTGCGGACCGTTCCGCTTCCTGCCCGACGAGTTCGTGTCCGGCAGCCATGCCGCCTTCGCTCGTTTCGACAAGTACACGCCGCGCCAGGAGCCCGCGTCGTACACCGCGGGCGGCCACAAGGTGCTGCTCGATCGTGTCGAATGGCGGGTCATTCCGGACCCGGCCACAGCGGCGAACGCTCTCGTCGCCGGCGAAGTCGATTGGCTGGAACTGCCGCAGCCCGATCTGATCCCCATGCTGAAGCGCGCATCCGGCGTGACGACAGGGCTGATCGACATCTACGGCACGGTGGCGATCCTACGACCGAACAGCATCATCGTCCCCACCAACAATGTCGGCGTGCGGCGCGCGATGATGGCGGCCGTCGATCCGCGTGAGGCGATGATCGCGGCGATGGGCGAGGACGAGTCGTCATGGCGCGCGCCGATGGGCTACTTCCTGCCTGGCTCGCCCGCCGCCAATGATGCCGGCATGGACTATCGCCGCAAGCGATGGACCACCGGCGAGGTGAAGGCGATGCTCGACAAGGCTGGCTACGGTGGCGAGCGCATCGCGCTGCTGCATCCGACCGATCAGCTCATCTACAACGCGTTCATCACCGTGGTGGCGGATTCGTTCCGGAAAGTCGGGCTGAACATCGACGAACAGATGATGGATTGGGGCACGATCGTGCAGCGCCGCACCAGCAAGGAGACGGTAGACAAGGGTGGCTGGTCGATCTTCCCCGCCGGCGCGCCGGGCCCGGAATACGTCGATCCGATGCTGGCCAACACACTGCGCAGTCCCGGCGCGAAGGCCTGGTTCGGCTGGCCCGATGATCCGAAGATCGAGGCGGCCTACGAATCCTGGATTGACGCGCCGACCGATGCCGACCGCCACAAGTACGAAGCGGAATTCCAGATGGCTGCGTTCAACTACGTACCGACGATTCCGCTCGGTCAATATCTGCCACAGGCGGCGTGGCGGTCGAACGTGACGGGCATGCTGAAAGGTTCCGCGCCGGTGATGTGGGGCGTGGACAAGACGTAGCCCTCAGTGTCATTGCGAGGAGCGCAGCGACGCGGCAATCTCGCGTCGGTTGGAACCCGCTGAAACTGGCGGGAGATTGCCGCGTCGCCGTGCTCCTCGCAATAACCGTTGAACGACTGACAACCCTGGGAGTGCATCATGAGAACCGGCGCCGAATACCGGCAGTCTCTCCGTGATGGGCGACGCGTCTGGGTCATGGGCGAAGGCCTGATCGACGACGTCACGACGCATCCCGCAACGCGCGCCATGGTGGACGAATACGTCGCCTGGTACGACCGCCATGCCGATCCGGCCTGGACCGACAGAGTCCACACGCCCGACGGCGCCCCGCTCGCCTACCATCTGCCGAACAGCGCCGACGATCTTGTCCGCATGGGCAAATGCTTTTCCGCCACGACATTCCTCAGCGCCGGCAACATCACCCATACGCCAGCGTACGGACACCTGATCACACTCGGCATTCTCGCCGCGGTGCAGGAACGCAACGTCTCGTCGAAGCAGATCGCCGACGCCACCGCATACCGCGCGTTCATCGCGAGCACCGAGCGGTTTCTGACCTTTTCCGGCGGCGGCGCCACCATCGGCTACCGCATGCGCGAGGAGCCACACGAGCGCGCCGCGTTCCGCATCGTGCGCGAGACCGACGCCGGTTTGGTGATCAGCGGCAAGATCGGCATGCACACCAGTCCGGCCTATGCCGAGGACGTGTTCATCGGCGGCCAGACCGGGATCGAAATGGGTGGGCATCGAGCGACATTCATCGTGCCGGTTGCGGCATCTGGTGTCACCACGATGTGCCGCAAGACGTCGGTGCGCGATGCCAATCCGTTCGTCGCACCGCTGTCCAGCCGCTTCGATGAACTCGACGGCCAGATGTGGCTGGAGAACGTGTTCATTCCGTGGGAGCGCATCTTTTTGCTCGATGCCTCGCCCGAACCGATCGCGCGCTGGCTGGTGTGGCACCAACTCTATTGCTGGTTATCGAAGGGCGAATTCACTCTCGGCCTGGCGCTTGCCTGCACGCACGCGATGGGACTGATGGAGCACGAAACAACCATCGGCTATCTGATCGACATGGTGACCGACGTGCAAACGGTACGCAGTTGCCTGACCGCGGCCGAACGCGATCCACGATTCACGCCCGAGGGCTATTGCTACCCAAACCACCAGCATCTCGCCGCCGGCAGCATCGCGATGCTGAAGGCGCGACAGCGCATGAGCGAACTGCTGCGCATGGTGCCCGGCTCGTCGCTGGTGGTAGCGCCAACAGACCGTGATCTCGCAGCGCCTGAAGTCGCCGCGGGGCTGGAAGAGTCATTCGGTGGCGGCGGCTACACCGCTCTGCAGCGCGCCGCATTGCTGCAGATGGCGTGGGATCACGTATCGTCGGCACTCGACGCGCGCGAATCGTCGTTCGAGCTGCATGCCAATGGCGGCATGCCGGTATGGCGCACGCGGTTGCGCCGAGCCTTTGATCGCTATGGCGAACTTGCCAACGCGGTGCTGCGAACAATGACGGTACCGATGCCGGAGATCGATATGAGCCCCATGCGCGCAACCGAATTCGGACCGCGCAGACCGGTGACGCCGCCGCGGTGATGGACGAATGCAACGTCGGCGGCGGGTTAAGCATCGCTCACCCGCCCTACGCCGAACGTTGCGGTTCGCCCACCGCACGCAGGGCTGATAAGCGAAGCACAATCCGCCTACTTTCCGGCGCCACTCACACGCGTCGCAAAAAGCACCGGTCCTCTACCTGGATGCACTTCGTCCGCATCGCATGGTCGAAGTTCTCCCGCGCCTCCGGATCGCCACGCAGCGTCTCCCGATAACGCTCATACTCCGCCAGACCATCGAACTCGATCAGCGCCAGCGCGAAATTGTTGGCGCCTTCTTTCGGCAGGAAATAACCCACCAATGCACCGCCGCAGCGCGCGATGATCGGCGGCCAGGTAGCGGCATATTGCTCGAAGTCCGCGATTTTGTGCGGATCAAGCGTATACCGGATGCAGCACGTGATCATCCAAGCACCGTATACTGGACACGCTCGCGCTTGGTCAGCCGAGGCACCCCTTCGGTCAGAATCAGTGCCTTGAAGTGCGCGGTCTGCTGATGCGCGGCAAATGCCGCTTCATCCTCGAACAGCTCGTAGAACAGAAACTGCGCAGGATTCTCCACGCCGCGATGCACCAGGAACAGTTTCACTCCCGGCTCCCGCTGCGCCTGCGGTGCAAAGCGCGCAAGAATGTCGGCCACCGCATCCGCCTCACCCTCGCGCGCTTCCCAGGTCGCCGCTATCGCCAGTCCACCACTGATCTTTTGGGTCTGCATATCGTCCTCTCATCTTGCATGAACACAAAGGACGTAGGCGATTTCCAGCCGCATATCAGCACGCATCGCTTCGGTCGGGAACGAAGCGTTATCAGACCCTGGACGGCAGCCAGCGTGACCAAGGATGATCGGGAGGTAGAGCGGACTTCTAATGTCCCGCGTGGCTGCCGGAGAAATCCGGCGACGGCAGTCCGGACGCCTCAAGCTGCTTCACCAGCGCGCCCTTCAACCGTTCCAGCCCTGCCTCGGTAGAGGCCTCCGCACGCGCAACCAGCACCGCCTGCGTATTCGAAGCGCGCAACAGCCACCAGCCATCATCGGTCAGCACGCGCACGCCGTCGGTCTCCGACACCTTGGCACCCTCAGCGCGCAGCCGTGCGGCCACTTCCTCGATCACCGCGAACTTCCGCGTATCGTCACAGTCGAAGCGCACTTCGGGCGTGTTGATCACCTGCGGCAACGCATCGCGCACGTCGGACAACTTCACATCCATGCGCGCCAGGATGCCCAGCGTGCGCACCGCGGCGTACAGCGCATCGTCGAAACCGTACCACCGATCGGCAAAGAAGATGTGGCCCGACATCTCGCCGGCGAGCGGCGAACCGGTCTCCGCCATCTTCGCCTTGATCAGGCTGTGGCCGGTCTTCCACATCAGCGGCGTGCCGCCAGCGCGCGCGACCTCGTCGAACAGCACCTGGCTCGCCTTCACATCGGCGATGATGGTCGCGCCCGGACGCTCGCGCAGCACGTCGCGCGCCAGCAGCACCAGCAACTGGTCGCCGAACAGGATGCGGCCCTTGTCGTCGACCAGGCCGATGCGATCGGCATCGCCATCCAGCGCAATGCCGATATCGGCACGCCGCGCCGCCACCTCGGCAATCAGTTGCTGCAAGTTCGCCGGCACCGTGGGATCCGGATGATGCGCCGGAAACGTGCCGTCGATCGTGCCATTCAGCACGGTGTGCTCGCCCGGCAGACCGGCAACCAGTTTCCCCAGCACCTCGCCCGCGGCGCCGTTGCCGTTGTCCCACACCACTTTCAGCATGCGGTCGCCGCCGTCCCAGTCGGCCAGCAGCCGCGCGACATAGTCATCGGCGATATCGATGTTGCGTTCCGGCGCCACGGTCTCCTCCACCACGTCGCCCGCCGCCGCCTGGCCGCCCAGCGCGCGGATCTCCTCGCCGTAGAACGGCTTGCCGCCGAGCACCATCTTGAAGCCGTTGTAGTCGGGCGGGATTGTGGCTGCCGGTCACCATCACCGCGCCGTCGGTCGCCAGCTTGGTTGCGGCGTAATACAGCATCGGCGTCGGGCCGCGGCCGATCCGTATCGCCTCGATGCCGCTGGCGCTCAGGCCCTTGCACAGATGCCGCCTCCAGCGCCGGGCTGGACAGCCGGCCATCATAGCCGACCGCGACGGTGCTACCGCCGTTCCGCGCCACGATCGAACCAAAGCAACGCCCGATGGCGAACGCATCCGCCTCGGACAGCGTGCGACCGACGATGCCGCGGATGTCGTACTCGCGCAGCGTCGTCGGATCGGAAGGTGTGGGTCAAGCTCATGTGAGACCTGCAAACATCGGAGGTCCGATCCTCCAACGCTTCATGAGGGGATAGGCCATGACGCATGGATTGCCATCCACACTCGCCGACGCAAGTCACCAATGGCATCAGCAGAATTGCATGTAGTGCCTCAGGAAGCCACGCACCGCGTCGGCCAGGTCGGGGCGCTTCAACGCATAGGCGATCTGCGCCTCCAGGAAGCCCACCTTGTCGCCGCAATCGAACCGCCGGCCTTCGTAGCGCAGCCCGTGGAACGGCTGCTTGCCGATCAGCTTCGCCATCCCGTCGGTAAGCTGCACCTCGCCGCCGGCGCCGCGTTCCATCCGCGCCAGATGGCCGATCACCTCCGGCATCAGCACGTAGCGGCCGATGATCGACAGGTTGGACGGCGCATCCTTCGGCGCCGGCTTCTCCACCAGCCCGAGCACCTCGACCAGCCGCCCATCGTCCTTGCCGATCTCGCAGGATGCCGTAGCGGTTGGTCTGCTCGCGCGGCACCTCGGTCACCGCGACCACGTTGCCGCCGGTGTCGCGATACACATCGGCGAGCTGCCGCAGGCACGGCGTGTCGGCCAGCACCAGGTCGTCCGGCAGCAGGATGGCGAACGGATCGTCGCCGATGAACGCGCGGGCGCACCAGATCGCGTGGCCAAGCCCCAGCGGCACCTGCTGGCGCACCGTCACCATCGATCCCGGCTCGACCTGGGTCGCGCGCAGCGCTTCCAGCGCCTCGGTCTTGCCGCGCTCGCGCAGCGTGGCCTCCAGTTCGAAGGCGATGTCGAAATGCTCGACCAGCGCGGTCTTGCCGCGGCCGGTGACCATGCAGAACTGCTCGATCCCGGCGGCGCGCGCCTCCTCGATCGCATACTGGATCAGCGGCTTGTCGACCACCGGCAGCATTTCCTTGGCGGTCGCCTTGGTGGCGGGCAGGAATCGCGTGCCGAGGCCGGCGACGGGCAGAACGGCCTTGCGCAAAGGCTTGATCACGATGTGCTCCTCTGTTCTTCCCAAATCCGGTTGGCGATCGGTCGGCGGAAGCGAACATTGCCGACAGGCGGAAATGTGGCGTTCGCGCCAACCACGCTAGCGACACGTGGCAGCGAGACGTATCACGTTGGCGCGCGGGCCGTCATCACCTCGTGGCCTGGCGCCGGTCCACTGCGGCAGCAACACGTCGCGCGCCTGGTTGATCCGGGTGGCCAGCCAGTCGGACCCGCCGCTGTCCGGGTGGGCGGTGCGCATCAGCCGGTGGTGAGCGGCACGGATGTCCGCCTCGCTGGCGCCCGGGCTGCAGGCCGAGCACCTGGTAGGCTTCCTCCGGCGTCATGTTGCCCTGTCGGCGCGCGGCGGTGGCGCGTGCGGCCAGCCCGCCGCCGGCCGCTGCTGGCCCGCCCGTGGCGGCGCGATGGGCCTGCCAGCGCTGCCAGATCAGCGGGCCGAACATGGCCAGCGCGCCGAGCGCGATGCCCCTCGCGGCCGGACAGGACCAGCAGCAGCGCCAGGCTGATGCCGCGCCAGCGCGGCGATCCAGGCGAACAGCGACTTGATCGTGGTGACCGAGGCGCGCTCGAACGCCCGCAGCCCGCCCGAGGAACAGGAACAAGGTCAGGCCGCCGAGGACGAGCCAGAGCATGGGCAGTGATCGGTGATCAGTGATCGGTGATCAGGAGCGCTTGTCCTACTACCGATCGACGGTCATTGGCCAATCGACGCCGCAAGCGAGGGCGAGCGCAACCGGGCTATCCGCGCTCAGCCCCGGTCACTCCGCGGCGGCCTTCCCGCGCTTGCCGCGCGAGCCGGTGATCCAGAGCACGGGCCAGCCGAACGCAGAATGCCCGATGCCGACCAAGGGCGAATCAGCCGATAAGTGTCCAGGCTCATCGAAGCCTCCCGAGCATGACCTGCGCCATCGCCACGTTGCTCCTACTCCTGCGCCACCCCCGCCTCCAGCGCCGCGAGCGCGCTCAGATTGACGATGCCGCGCGCCGTCACACTCGGCACCAGCACATGGATCGGCTTCGACATCCCCAGCAGCATCGGCCCCACCGGCAATCCGTCCGCGGCCGCCTTCAGCAGGGTGAACGCGATGTTCGCCGCATCCAGCGTCGGCATCACCAGCAGGTTCGCCGTGCCGCTCAGCCGGCTGTCGGGCACCGCGCGATCGCGGATCGCCTCCACCAGCGCGGCATCGGCGTGCATCTCGCCATCGACCTCCAGCTCCGGCGCGCGCTCGCGCAGCAGCGCCAGCGCGCGGCGCATCTTGCGCGCGGACTCTGAATCGCTCGCGCCAAAGTTGGAATGCGACAGCAGCGCCGCCTTCGGCGTGATGCCGAACTGGCTGACCGCCTCGGCGGCGAGCAGCGTCATCTCGGCGATCTGCTCCGCCGTCGGATCGACCACCATCTGCGTGTCGCAGATGAACAGCGTGCCGTGCGGCAGGATCAGGCAAGCCAGCCCGTAGACGCGGCTGACACCCGGCCGGCGCGGAATGATCGGCAGCACATACTGCACCTGGCGCCACCAGTTGGCGGTGCCGCCGCAGATCGCCGCATCGGCCAAGCCCGGCATGCAGCAGCATCGCCGCCGCCACCGTGCCGCGCCGCGTCAGGCCATACGCGGCATCCTCCGGCGGAATGCCGCGCCGCCCGGCCAAGCGCTGATAGTCCGGCAGCAACGGGCCGAACACATCGTCGTCCTGCGCCGGATCGAGCACGCGCACGCCATCCGTCAGATCGATGCGCAATCCCATCTCGCGCGATCTTGCGCTCGATCACCGCGCGCCGCCCGATCAGGATCGGCCGCGCGATGCCATCGTCCACCAGGGTCTGCGCCGCGCGCAGCACGCGTTCGTCCTCGCCGTCGCCATAGACGATGCGCTGCGGCGACTGCTTCGCGGCCTCGAACACCGGCCGCATGAGCTGGCCGGAGCGGAACACGAAGCGCTCCAGCTCGCGCTGATACGGCGCGAAATCGTGGATCGGCCGGCGCGCGACGCCGCTGTCCATCGCCGCGCGCGCCACCGCCGGTGCAATCTCCAGGATCAGCCGCGGATCGAACGGCTTCGGGATGATGTAGTCGGGACCGAACACCGGTGCGGATCCGCCATAGGCGGCGGCGACCACCTCCGATGCCTCCATGCGCGCGAGCGCCGCGATCGCCTCGGCCGCGGCGATCTTCATCGCTTCGTTGATCGTGGTGGCCGACACGTCCAGCGCGCCGCGG
The DNA here is from genome assembly GCA_963790445.1 of uncultured Alphaproteobacteria bacterium. GTDB lineage: Bacteria > Pseudomonadota > Alphaproteobacteria > Acetobacterales > Acetobacteraceae > JAMXLO01. The sequence goes on from CAWBON010000019.1 coordinate 233,424, forward strand.
AAAATGAACGGAAAGCACAGCACGTTGTTGACCTGGTTCGGAAAGTCGCTGCGCCCGGTGGCGACGATCGCATCGGGCCGTACCGCGGCAACCTGCTCCGGCATGATCTCCGGGTCCGGATTGGCCAGTGCCAGGATCAACGGCTTCGGCGCCAGCAGCGTCAAGCCATTCCGGCTTCAGCACGCGCGGCGCCGACAGGCCGAGGAAGATGTCGGCGCCAGGCAGCGCATCCTTCAGCGTCCGCGCATCGGTGTCGCGCGCGTAGCGCGCCATGTTCGGCAGCATGTCGTTGCGGTCGGTGCGCACCACGCCCTTGATGTCGGTCAGCGTGACGTTCTCCGCCCGCAGTCCCATCGACACCAGCAGATCGACGCACGCCAGCGCCGCGGCGCCGGCGCCGGACGTCACCAGCTTCACGTCGTGCAGCGCCTTGCCTTGCAGCACCAGCCCATTGCGCACCGCGGCCGCCACGGTGATCGCCGTGCCGTGCTGATCGTCGTGAAACACCGGAATGTGCATGCGCCGGCGCAGTTCGGCCTCGATCGCGAAGCATTCCGGCGCCTTGATGTCCTCCAGGTTGATCGCGCCGAACGTCGGCTCCAGCGCCGCCACCACGTCGCAGAACAGCGTCGGGTCCTCGGCATCCACCTCGATGTCGAACACGTCGATGCCGGCGAACTTCTTGAACAGGACGGCCTTGCCTTCCATCACCGGCTTGCCGGCCAGCGCGCCGATATTGCCCAGACCGAGCACGGCGGTGCCGTTGGAGATCACCGCCACCAGGTTGCCGCGCGCGGTGTAATCGCGCGCTGTCTCCGGATCCGCCACGATAGCCTCGCAGGCGGCGGCAACGCCGGGCGAATAGGCCAGCGCCAGATCGCGCTGGGTCGCCATGCGCTTGGTCGGCTCGATCGCCAGTTTTCCCGGCTGCGGCAGTCGGTGATAATCCAGCGCCGCCCTGCGGAAGTCGTCGTCCATCGGCATCTGTCTCCTGCCCCGTGGCGGGCAGGATGAGCGGGCGGCCATGGACTTGCAACGACCGTGGTCGTGCGGCGGCCTGTCGCGAAGATGCCGAGCCGAATTTCTACGATATCTACGAGTTGCTGCTGAATTAGCCCGTGCTGCTCATGGGGAAGATGCTGCGATCGGGGCGTGGTGATAGTTGTGAGGCGCCTTAACCGTTGACCGGCCGCTGCCGCGACTTCAGACGAAGCAGTATCTTCTCCAGGTCTCTGGACTGGAACGGCTTCTGCAAGACCGGCGCGTCCAGGTGCTCGGCGCCGATGCCAGCCGAGCCATAACCGGTGACGAAGGCGAACGGGATCGCGCGCGCCTGCAACACCTTGGCGACCGGATAGACCGGATTCGCCGCGCAGGTTGACATCGAGGAACGCAAGGTCGAACTCGCCGCTGCCGGCAACCGCCAAGGCCTGATCGATGCGTCCTGCGGTCGCGACTACGTCGCAGTCGAGGTCGGCCAGCATGTCCTCCATCAGCATCGCGATCATCGCCTCGTCTTCGACCAAGAGGACTTGATATCTGCGCTCTGCCGTCTGGGTCACCTGAGCGTCACCTCATACCTTCGGCACGTCGATTTCGTACACGACGCCGATTGTTGGAAATCCAGTCGCACCTCTGCACTCAATTCGTGCCACAAGCCACGGGTAATCGCTTGAGGGCTGCGTCAAGTGCCAGCTCCGTGAGTAGGGAAGCCGCTCCAGGCGGGCCGGACAGATAGTGAACATGCGACGCCGCGGTATCGGCCGCAAGCGCCACGCGGCCACGGTTTCGTGAGTTCAGATGGAGGTGCTTCAGCGGATGCCTGCGGCGCCCAGATAAACGGTGGCCGTGCCAGTCGGCCGCGGTTGCAGGAAGGCGAGGCCGGCCGGGTTTTTGCGACCTGTGACGTGCGCAGGACGATGGTGCCAAGATCCAAACCATTGCCCAGCTGAGCCATGGTCCGCTAGTCAGCCTGCCAGCTATGGCCGCCTGATAGGGCAGCCAACGCTGCTCAGGCGCGAAGTTCCTGCGCCACGGCGTTGGACACGATCGATCGCTGTTAGGCGATCTTCACGGCATTGCCACAGACCTCCGCTCTATCCTTCCGCTGCTACGCCAGTTGGCTGAAGCTCAGTCAACGCTGGGCGGCAGCGCTGCCGCGTCTGTTGTCCCGCTCAGTTCTGATGCGGCATGAATTGCGGAACTAATCGCTACAATTCTCGACGAAGAGGCGCGCTCAGCCAAGCCGTAGATGCACGTCGTTGATCAATGCTTGCGTGTGGGGGGAATGCTTTTGCGGACCGCGATGATGGAAGCCGCAAAGGCAATTGGATACACGGTTGCTGGCGAGTGGACGCTACATTCTGGCGAGACAACGGAGCGGATGCACGCGATCGTCACCAGGCTTGAGCAAACTCTGACGAAGCTGATGTGATCGCTGCGTAAGCTTTCGCCGAGAGACGACGGCCCGGTGTCATGGCAGGCCGGATGGTGTGCCGGATCGATGGCAGGTGACGCTGGCGACGCCGTGGCTCGGGACGGAACTTCAGATGCGAAGCTTCAGCGCGCAATACACGCGCCGATTGGTGGTGTGGCGCAACGTCTTCCCTATACTGGAGCCATGGGAGAAACAAAATTCCTGGTTATCCGGCAACAGGATGGACGTGTGTGTGTCGAGATGACGAAGCCCGGCAGGCGTCCAAGGCTTATTCCTGACTTCCGCGACACGTCAGAGGCCGAAGCCTGGATCGTCCAGACCCAACGGTTGATAACTTCCGGTGTGCCGAAGCGACCGTGATGCGTCTGGGTTGCTCGCTCAGATCGAGCTGGCGGCCAGCGGGGTAACTCGTGGCGATCAGACGGCCCTTCAGAAGGGATTTGGGATGGATGTTCTTGCTTTGTGCCCATGAGTTCGCTATCGCATGCACACCAGATGATGACGACTGACCATAGTGCCGTGCTTCTTCCGCGGGACACCGTTTCAGATGAGCCACCATATCTACTGGGCAAGCACACACGCCGATATGGGATCGACGTGTGCGATACCAGCAACTGGGACGGATGGGCACCGCATGTCGTGGAGAAGCTTGGGGCGCACTTGGTGGCAAGTGTCAACCTTGGGTCGGCTGCCGCGGCATTGGAGGTTCAGATCGGAAAGTAACGCCCAAACCGACAACCGGAAGTAAGCTGGACCCGGAGCCTGAAAACCAATGCTTTCTGCGGTCGAGAAAACTCGAAACTCGAGACAGCCAGGATAGCGTAGTAAAATCAATACCTCACACTGAGGTCAATTGCTGATTGAGTGCCAAGTTGAGTGCCGAAATGAGTGACCAACCGGGCATTGTCCTATGTATGTTCTAGCGCTATGGCTCATATTGAGTCCATGACGGATGGGACCCTATCGCTTGGCAGATGGGACCCACGTGCGCGCCATCACCATACTGGCCAAGCGCAATTCGGTCGTTTGGGCTGGCTATCCTACTCTTCGCCTCCTTGACACGAGTGCAGCAAGCCCCGCACCGAGCACCAGCGCGAGCGAGCTTGGTTCTGGCGTTGGCACCGGATTTCCGATGATGAATCCGTTCACGGATTCGCCAGGATCAAGCGCAATTTTGGTGATAACCAGCTCGGGATCACCAACGATTTCCCCAAAGACTTCAGCTTTTACCGTCGCGCCCTCGAAAACGTTGAGCGCCTCATCTATGCCGTCAAACGGCCCTATCTGGTCTGCCTGTTCCGCAGGAGTCCCGATATTTGGTCGGGTGAGTATCGGCAATGCGAGAACCAACGGATCGACGGGGCCGCCGGACGTTATGTCAGCGTTCAAAGTGAGTGTGACCCCAAATAATTGTGTGCCAGCACTCGGGCTACTAGGCACAGCCCAGCTAATTCCATTGAAATACGTAAGGGTGCCAAGGTCAAACTCCTTGCCGGCTGGCTCGCTGCTGAACGCGCGACCTGTAAAAGTAACCGTATTGGGTGGTCCAAACGGATATGCTGTTGCAAGCCCACCTACGCTGCCCCATGCCACTGTATTACTGCTGTAACCTGGAAGGATGGTCTTACATCCAACTAAGCTGCAGATTGCTGTATCAGTCGGATTGACTGGGTTGCTCCAGTCCCCCGAGACAGTCCCGCTGTAAGAAGGGGCAGCCTGTGTGCTTTGAGTTCCCGCCACGACAACGAGAATGACAACCACCGAACTGAGCAGGCTGCGGGTCCGGCCGCCACTCTGTTCCATAGGTCCCTCCAATCATCGCCAGCGCTTAGCCTTGCTGGCTTTCCGGGATCGTTCCAGTTTCATCTCAACACAAAGCGTGACACCAAGCAAGGTCGTCACCCCAGGGGAATCGCATACCACGGCGGCGGGTGTTGGGATTCACATGCCGTCACTGTAGCGGAACGTCACGGCCCAGTCTTGGGCAATGGTGGAACCCCCCCTAGGTGTGTGCGGACGCCATGGCGCATTGCGTCGGCGCGACGTTCCAGGATGGCAGAGTTAGATACGGCAAATGAGCGACATACAACATACAGTTCTGTCATCGCAGTTCTAGCACCGGCCGTGCCGGACCGAGGTGGCCGCGCGCTGGAGAAGGCGGCGCAGAACTCAACTTCGAACGAGGCGGAGAGGGTCAGGGTGCGATGGACTGGACTTTATCACTGTCGTTATAAACTATCGTTTGGCCACCTGTCTTGATTGCAATTTCATTTATTCGTACCTCAGCGCGCAAATCAGGTGATTGCGGGCCTCCTCCATAAGCCCACCTAAGAACAATTTTGGCTATTTTACTTCCTTTAAGCCCAGCTGGAGCTATAACTGTATGCACAGGGCGTTCTCCGGGATATTTAGGCCCGCCTACTAGAAACCATTCGTCTCGAGTATGTCCGTCATAGTCAGTCCCGCCTATAGGCTTGAATTGAACCCGCATCCTGAGTACATGCGTAGGTTCGTTATGAATTTCGTAGGAAAATCTTACTTGATCTCCCTCCTTCAGTGGAAAGGGGGTTTGACTAAAATCCATCGTCAAACTCATACTCATACTTCTATAGCTTTGATCAAGAGTTTGAGGCGGCAAAAAGCGGCCCATATTTCCCTTGCCAGGGGCGACTATTGGCGGGTGTAACTGCTCACCCCGAGTAGCTGTGGGATGGCTTGGCGGGCGTTCGGCGTCGTCGCCACGGGCTGCGGTCACCAACAGCCCAGCGGCAAGAAAGGCGGTGGCAAGCACGGTAGCTCCGGCGCCGCCAAATAATTGCGCCCTCATGTAACGCCCCTTGGTTCAGGGAGACGTAATCAGCGCGCTGGCGATTGCCTAGACTTCTCACACAAGGTAGCGGGCCGCGTTCCCCGGGGATGTGTATAGCGTGACCCGGGTAATATGAATAGTAATCGCCAATTTCAAGTTGCGTCCCTACCGTCGCGCCACGGGGAGTGGGTCAGTCGGTGCTGTGTCAACGGATGCAGCGGATGAAGCAAGGTCTTATTGCGATCGCTTCTTCAAGATCGAGTACAAGGTAGGCATGATGGCAGTCTTCAAGAATGACTACGATACCTGCATTGGGGAGCGCTCGCGCGAGGGTATCTGCTCGACCCCGGTTTGAGGGGTAATTGGCCCACGGTCTGACTGGCGCAAAAAATATTTGACACGCTCACGTGTGAGTCGATTCTAACCCAGGGCGTGACCGAGCTTGCCGACCTCAGCCACCTGAGCCACGCCGAGAAGGACGCCCTGATCCGGGCGCTGTGGGCGCAGGTGCAGAGCCTGACGGCTCGGGTGACGGCGCTCGAAGCGAGGCTCGGCGAACCGTCGAAGACACCGGACAATTCCAGCCTACCGCCGTCGAAGGGTCAGAAGCCGAATCAGCCGGAGCAGGCCAAGCGTGTTGGACCACGCACCGGCAGCTTGGGTCGCAAAGGGGGTGGCCGTCCGCTGACTTGCCATCCTGACGAGACGGTGACCGCGAAAGCCGCCGCCTGCGCGCATTGCCAATCCGCGCTGACAGATGCCGATCAGGTGCTGCACGGTCGTTACGATAAGATCGACCTCCCTGTAGTGCGCCCCATGGTGACCCGCGTGGAACGCTACGCCGGACATTGCCCGTGCTGCGGAGGGGTAACCCTGGCGGCGATACCCGCGAGCCTGCAAGACGGCTCGCCGTTCAGCATAAACATCGTGGCGCTGGCGATCTATCTGCGTTTCACCCACGCAATCAGTTACCGCCGCCTGACCCAGATGTTTCAGCACCTCTATGCGCTGCAGATCAGCGAAGGTGCGTTGGATGCGATGTTGCAGCGCGCGAAGCCCTGTTTCGACAGCGAGGTCGCAGCCATTCTTGCTCGGCTGCGTCGTTCGCGGATCGTCTGTTCGGACGAGACCTCGGTGCGCATCGACGGTCGCACCCATTGGAATTGGGTGTTTCAGAACGATCAGGTGGTGATCCATGTTGTGCGCAATAGCCGCGCCGCCAACGTCATCACCGAGACGATGGCAGGTCATCGGCCAAGCATCTGGGTCTCGGACCTGTATGGCGCGCAGCAGGGGCATGCCGATCTATGGCAGGTCTGCCTGGCGCACCAACTGCGTGACTGCAAATACGCTATCGAGGCAGGCGATACGATCTTTGCCCCACGCATGAAGGCACTGCTGCTGCGGGCTGTCGTGCTGGCGCGGCGGCGCAAGCGACTGGCCGAGAGCACGCGGCGCACCTATCAGGCCAGGCTGGATCACGAGTTGAACGCGATCATGGTGCTGGCACCCACCAACCACCATGGCAGGCGCCTGCGAAAGCGTTACGGGAAGGTGCGCGGTCACTTGTTCACTTTTCTCGAACATCCCGATGTCCCGCCGGATAACAATGGCAGCGAGCGGGAGTTACGACCCACCGCCACCTACCGCAAAGTCACAGGTGGCTTCCGTTCAACATGGGGTGCCGACCTGTTCGCCGGCGTTCGATCCGTCGTCGGAACCGCAGCGCGACGAGGAAAGGATGCGTATCGGGCAATTCTCGCAGTCCTCGACGGGGAATCCGTCATTCAGCCCGGTTGAGCAGATACGCGCGAGGTGCAAACTACGCCGTGAACTTATACCGCGATAGTGTTGGTATCTCGGGTGCGACCGGTTCGGTGGCGTGGCGAGACGAACGCCCGGCTCATGGCGGGGTGCCGGTGCCGGCTCACAGACCATGTGATTTCATGCATCGGTCAAAAGCGTTGGCAAAGTCTGCGCCACCTGTTGCTTGTGACTGTGCTGCGGCCGCATCGCGACACTGACTCCTGCCCGCCTCCCACTGCTCGTGTGTGAAGTCCGTAGTAACCAGCGAACTTGGTGACGATGCGTTCTCCAAGCTCCAGCCGTGCGCGACCAAGCACCTATTAAAAAAGCCCTGCATGTTAATCGCGCCTACCAGTCCGCCTCCATAATAACCACTCTGGCGTGCGTCCTTTTCGCAGTCATAAGAGTTTGTGGAAAAGTCCTGCTGGCTTGCGCCAGCCTTTACCCATTGATTGGCAGGTGTGCATCCGAACATAAAGGCAGTGACGCAAACGACTATGGATGGCCAGGGGCGCGACTCAAGCATGCATTACAGTGGCAAAATCTGGACGCCTGCGCAATTTCGGGGTGGGACCCGCTGGACATGATGATGCGGCGGGAAGACCTGCGCGATGGGTAAACTCTGGACGGCAGCGCAACTGCTAATGCATTGGGGCTCCAGCATGGGACCCTAACGCGCCGCTTCGGCGAAAGGGTCCCCGCGCCGCGAGACAACGGCCCGGCTTCCTGGAAGTAGATGCGGCGTCGTTCGATGGGGTTGCGCAGCAACCAGCTTCAGTCCAAAATGATCCCGCAATGATCAATTCTGACATCATCGCTGTAGCCAACAGCATTACCACCGTTGTGGCAGTGTTGCTGGCACCGATCATTGCCCTCTGGATTGGAGGCATTCTCCAGCGCCGGGCAAGTGAACGAGCCGATAAGGTCAGAATTCTTGGCATCCTGCTATCCCTCAGGCATCAACCTCTCTCAGCAGATGCAATTAGAAGCCTCAACTTGATCGATGTGGCGTTCGCGCGGGACAGGGCTGTCAAGGAAGCGTGGTCACGATATTTCGCCACTCTCAATGACCAGGGGCTGAATGACCTAGCCGGACGAGCCATCCGCGATGAGAAACGTCGTGATCTGATCTTGGCGATTGCTGGAGTTGTAGGACTGGCCGAGCAGCTAACGAGCGCGGACGTTCTCCGTGCTTATGGGCCAACCGTTGTGGCGAAGTCGGACGAATTGATGCTGCTCGACTTGGACATTCGATTGGCAGAGGCGCGTCAGAAGGCTTGGGACATGAAGTTGTCGGGCTGGAGGCAACCCCCATCGCCACCACCCCCGCCACCGCAGCAGCAACCCTAACTCACTCCTGAGTGATGCGACCCGTGTTGCAAGCCCGAGACCCTCGCCGGGATCGAAGCGAGCAGGGCGGCGACGATTATCAGGTTGCGCATGCTTTACATTCTACACGATGCGATGGGACCCTGCGCAGGCGTGGAATTGACAGGCGTCCCCGGACGAATTTTTCAAAATCCAGACGGGCGAAACGTCGACCGATTTCTGGCGATCTGTTCGCCTCGGGTCCTTCCCTTTTTTTCAGTGCTAAACCGGGACATACAAAGTTGAGTCGCGAGCGCCTGACACTGAATGCGCCGGAACACCGGGCCGGGTGTATATACGTCAAGTGGCTCCCCGACCGATTCCAAATCAACAGTGCATTGCAACTAAGGTCCACCGGGGCGGCGGAGTAGTGTCGGTATCGGTGCGGGTGCCTTCGTGACGCGCCGCGTCAGAGGTGCGACGCCATCACCCAGACCAGATACAACGACCAAAGCGGGACGACGTTCGCAGCTAGTTGGAAGATCATCGTCGACTCCATTACGCCGCGAGGTAGCGCGCGCTGCCATCGCCCGGTCGCGCATGTGAGTAATGCGTAGTCGTCTCCAGGCTGGCATGATCGACCGTCGAGCGGACCACTTGCACCGGAGCGCCGCGATCAAGCGCATGCGACACATGAGCGTGGCGCAACCAATGAGTTGATCCCGCTTCCGACAGTCCGGCGCGCTTCGCAGCGGCTTTAACGATGCGATGCACCTGCGACGCCTCCAGCACCCTACCTTCGCGTGAGAGGAACACGGGCGCGTCCTGATCAGCATCGCCACGAAGGGCAGTCAGGCGTGACCACACCGAAGCCGGAAGCAGGACCACGCGCGTCTTACCACCCTTGTCGAACATGGTGATCTGCCCACCATCGTCGCGCGCGATAAGATCACGCCAGCGCAGCCCGCATAATTCGTTGATCCGCAGTCCAGCGGCATAGATCAAGCGAAGCAGCGCAGCGTTTCGCGGATGCTGTCGCGACGGATGATTAGGTGGCCGGGCACGTTGCGCATGGCGCACTCTTTGCGAAATTGAGTGACAAAGTGGGTCGCAGATGGAATCCAAATGTGATGTATCAAGGAAAATCAATAGCTTATGGCCATGCGGTCGAGAAAACTCGAACTTCCACGAGGTTACCCCCACAAGCACCTCAAGCTTGCGCGTCTACCATTCCGCCACGACCGCTCGGGCAGGCGGCGGGGTATAGCGGATGACTGACGCCCCTTCAATCGCCGCCGCACCACCCGCGACATGGCGCACCGCCGAGGGCCTGACCCCCTACGACGAAGCCGTTGCAACCATGCAGGAACGCGTGGCGGCAATCCGCGCCGGCACCGCCAGCGAACTGGTTTGGCTGGTGGAACATCCCCCGCTCTACACCGCCGGAACCTCCGCCCGGCCCGAGGAACTCACCGACCCCGCGCGCTTCCCCACCTTCTACGCCGGCCGCGGCGGCCAGTGGACCTATCACGGCCCCGGCCAGCGCACGGCCTATGTCATGCTGGACCTCAACCACGGCCACGGCACCGTGCCCGCGCGCGACGTGCGCTGCTATGTGCATGGCTTGGAGAGTGGCTGATCCGCACCCTCGCCCGGTTGAACGTCCGCGGCGAGCGACGCGACGGCAGGATCGGCATCTGGGTTGTCCATCCCACCACCGGCGCCGAAGCAAAAATCGCGGCAATCGGTGTGCGGGTGACCCGCTGGGTGAGCTGGCACGGCGTCGCGCTGAATGTCGCTCCTGACCTCAGCCACTATGGTGGCATCGTGCCTTGCGGCATCAATGACCACGGCGTCACCAGCCTGCGCGCACTGGGCAACCCGGTCAGCATGGTTGAGGCCGACGTTGCCTTGCGTGCAGCGTGGGACGAAGTGTTCGGCTGACTCGCCGCCTTCCCCAACCGTTCGCTGATCCGAGGCCTTCCCCGATCGCTCGGCGACCTCACCCCTCGCGCAAGCGCTGGGGCGTAAGTTTGCCAGGGCACCGCCGCCTACCCCTTGCGTGAGGAGGTAGGCGTCAACGATCAATCCTACGCCGACGGCACCTGCCGAAATTCGAAATGCTCCGGCGGATCGGCCATATCTTCCTCGATGCTGACCACCTCCGCCAACCGCGGCCCGCGCCGGCACAGCCGCAGCAGTTCCTCCACCGCCGCGGTATCGCCCGCCACCAACGCCTCCACCGAACCATCCAGCCGATTGCGCACCCAGCCCGATACGCCCAGGCCACGCGCCTTCTCCACCATCCACGCTCGGTAGCCGATCCCCTGGACCCGGCCGCTGATGATCAGGCGCTTGGAATTCATGGCTCCGGCGTGCCTCGCGTCAGTTGCAGGAAACGGGCGGCGAGCGCGATGTCCGCCGCGATCGAACGGCGACGCTCAGCGGCTTCAGCATCCTCGCCCCAGGCTTCCGCCTGGAACAACTCATCGAGGCACCCCAGCGCATAAGCTGTGTCGGCGTCCAGCCTGCCTTCGGCCAGCGCCAGACCCAGCACAAGGCTGCCCATCGCCGGAACCGCCACCCCAAGCGCGGCCAATGCCGCCACATCGAACCGCGCCACGACATTGCGCAGTGCCGCCACGCTGCCGCGCGACTGCTGTACGTAGCCCACGCCAGTGCCGATACGCAGCGGCGCGTCATAGTTCAGTGCCGCCCAGTCCAGCCAGGGCTGCCACTCACGCGCCTGACGACGTACCAGCACCTCCGGTGCATCGGCGCGGTAACACAGCAGATCGCTCTCGGCGTAGCGGGCAATCGCATCGATCGTCGGCCCTGGATCGGGCGCAACGCGCTGCTGCGCCGTCCCGGCCAGCCGGGTCAACGGCGTATCGGCGAACGACATCTCGCCACCCTTTCCGCCCCGGCGGTCTGCCATTCCTGGGCAATCGCCCGAGCCAGAGGTTCAGCCGAGACGCGCAGGACGCCGCCACCCGGCAGATGCATGGGCTTGCCATCCAGCAGGATGGCGTGCCCCGCGGCGGATGGACCGACGATCGCGCTATCCCAGAAGCGCTTCACGCACACCTCCTGCGCCACGGCATCTGCATCGCCCACGTCACCGTTTCGTCACGCACGAGCGTCGCACCGCGTGCAGTCTTCGCCCTTGTGAAGACGAGGGCCGAGTGACCGCGGTGCGCGAGCATCGTCACACCCCAGGAATCCGAGCAACCATCAGCTCCTACCGGAACAACTGCTTCAGCAACTCGCCAGGATTCGGCGCCTTCTGCTTCGTGGTCGCACTCGGCGCCGCGGGCTGCGCGGCGTGGCCCACTGGCACCGATCCACTCGCCTGCCCACGCGCCAACGCCAATGCCGCACTGCAATCCGCCGCCTCCCCACCAACCAGCTTCTGCCCACCCAAAGCACCGGCGATCATCCCGAGTGGCGACACCCCGCCCATCAGAACGCCCGCCACCGTGCCGGCATTCGCTGCAACCGCCGCCGCCGGATCGGACCTCGCGGATGGCGCGCGCAGCGAACCGCTGACGTGCAACGGTATTACCAGGCCGGCGCCCGCCACCCGAGCCTCGGGCCGTACATTCAGATCCAGCGTCTCGGTTCCCAGATTGATGCTGCCGTCGCCATCCATGGTGAGCAGCGACGAATTGAGCTGCAACGCACGGATCGTCGCAATGCCGTGGCTCGCATCGAGCCGCATAGCGAAACACTGCACCTGGCTGGTGCCGCCGCGGCCAACCAGATCCAGCAGGTTGACCTCCCGCAGGATCGCACCCAGCGTGCTGCCAAGCACCCGGTTGTCCACCGAGCCGTTGACCAACGCCAGGCCCAGCGATCCATCCAACCCCGCTGCGATGGCATGCGGCGTCGCACCCGCGCCATGTAAGTCGGCGTAGACCTCCAGATTGCCGCTGGCGTAGGCGGGTTCGCCCAGCGCCGCCAGCAACGGGGCCAATGCCAGTGCAGGCGCACGCAGCGTCACCGCGACCGGCGGCGCCGCCTGCGAGGCATCCGCGCTCACCGTTCCACTCAGATGGCCTTCCGGCAGGTCAGCCGAGAATGGGTCCAGCCGCAGCTTGCCGTCTGTTCAGGACCAAATGCAGTGCGATGGCATGATACAGCGCGCCACCCGCTTTCAGCGCGGCAATGGTCGAGTGTCACGTCGGCGTCGGCCAGTCGCAGTACATCGAACGGAATCGGCGTGTCGGGGATCAGCCGGCCGGTCACCGAGGGCCTGACCGGCGGCGCGGCCGGCGGCGGTGGCGCCCCAGGTGCGGCGCTCGCGGGCGCGGGACCGCCGGGCGCCGACGCCAACAAGGCGCGCAATCTGTCCGCATCGATCATGTCGGCCGTCACATCAGCCTTCAGCGACGGGCGAACGCCCGCGCCGGACGTCAGCGTCCCCTTGACCGTCATGCTGGACCCGGCCGCCTGCAAGTGCAGATCGATCGGCACCGGCCCGGTCGATTGCGCTCCGGACAGCAGCGCAACGGGAGCGCCAATGCTGCCCGCCAGGGTTACCGGCTGGTCGCCGAGACTGCCCTTGCCGGACACCTGTACCGGCTGGTCCAACTGCGCGGCCGCAACGTCCAGCTTGTCGACTTTCAGCCCTGCCACCGTTGCCGTCAGATCGGACGGACCGATATGCACGCTCAGCCCGGATATCCGCGGCAGGTTGCCGCCGGTATCGGCGATCTGCGCCGCAAGCGCCACATCATGCAGCGCCGGCAGTGTCTTGCCAGGCGTGAACACCGACAGTGCCGCCAGGTCCGGCACGCTGGCGGCGATCTTCAGTTTATAGCCCCTGCCTTGCAGCGGATCCTTCAGGCTACCGTCCACCGTCAGCTTTGCCCCGGCGGCTGCCATCGTCAGTTGCACCGGCCACGCCGTCCCGGCCGTCCCCTGTTCCTGCAAACTGGCCAGCGGTCCGACATCGGCGGACAGCGTGAAGGCCGCGCCATTGTAGCTGGCCTGCGCCGCGACATGCAGGTTGGCATCTGGCGACGGCGCGGAGGCTTCCAGGCTTTTCACCACGAGCACTGTGTCTGGCGTCCCGTTGGCAGCCCGCACGGCCACCGTGCCGTGCTCGATCTGCAAGTCGGCCACGGTGATGCTGGTGCGTGTCTTGTTGCCCGCGCTGCCCGCAGTCGATGGAGTTGCAGCACCGGGCTCCGGCGCGAACTGCCAGTTCGGCTGCCCCTTCGCATCGGTCTCCAGCAGGATGTCCGGCTTAACCAGCACCAGCCGGTCGATCTCGATACGGTGGCTCAATAGGGGCAGCAAGGCCAGCTTCAGGTCGAGCCGCTCCAGCGTCGCCATCTGCGGCCGCGAGAACCCCGGTGGATTGGCGAAGCTGACCTCCGCCAGTCGCAGTGTCGGCTGCAGCGAGAACCCCAGCCTGATGTTGCCCTGCAATGTCAGGTCGCGGCCCGTCGCCTGCTTCACGGCCGCGATGATCCGAGGCTTCAGGCTGTTGGGATCGAAGCTGACCAGAAAAGTTCCGCCCGCGACCACCACGAGTGCAACCACCACCGCGAGCGACCAGAGCCCGATACGCACCGCCCGTGGAACCCGTCGCCAGCCCAGCCCCAGCGCCATCGCGTGCTGCGTCCCTGCCTACCGTCTCTCGGGCAGCCGCGCCGGGGGCGCATGAAACCCGAGGGTCCGGAAAGTCTGCACCATGTGGGGCGGTAGATCGGCTTCCACCAGCAACGTCCCACCCGCCGGATGGGGTAGCCGAAGTGCCCGCGCATGCAAGTGAAGTTCGCTTGAGAGTCCCTCCACCGTTGCGCTGAACGCGTTGTTCTGATCCGGCCGCGCGTATTTCACATCGCCCAGGATCGGTGCCCCCAGCGCCACGCAATGCACCCGGAGTTGATGCGTGCGCCCGGTCAGCGGTTGCAGTTCCAGCCAGGCCAGCTTCTGGCCGGCATGATCCAACGTGTGGTAGTCGGTGATGGCGCGCGCTGCGTCCTTGTCGTCACGGTCGGCTGGGGCGGTGCGTTCGCCGCGCGCCCCGCCGATGCGTTTGAGGGGCAGATCGATGCGACCCTCGGCTGGGGTGGGACGGCGGGCGACAATGGCCCAGTAGGTCTTTTCGACGTCGCGGGTGCGGAATGCCGATGCGAGTTTTGCCGCGGTACCTGGCGTGCGGGCGAGCAGCAGCACGCCAGAGGTGTCGCGGTCGAGCCGATGGACCAGTCGCGGACGGTCATCGGAGCCGAAGCGGAGGGCGTCGAGGAGCGCGTCCAGGTGGTGCGTGATGCCGGGCCCGCCCTGCACGGGCAGGCCGTGCGGCTTGTTGAGCACCAGCACATGGTCATCGCGGTAGATGACGAGGCGTTGGAGATCGCGCGCGGTGTGTGGGTCGATGTCCGGGGGCGGTTTCGGCGTGGGCTGGGGTGCCGCGGGCAGCGGCGGCACGCGCACCGACTGGCCGGCAGCGAGCCGCGTCGCTGCTTCGGCGCGATGGCCATCCACCCGCACCTGGCCGGTGCGGCAGAGCTTCTGGATCGCGGCCTGGGTTACGCCCGGGAAGTGCCGGCGGAACCAGCGGTCGAGGCGGATATCTGCCTCGTCTTCGGTGACCATGCGTGTCGCGATTGCCATGGCCGGCAAAATGCACGAGTTCGCGGGATGGCGGAATGCACCGCGCGGTTGCCCGTGGCAGTGATGGCTGCTCACCAACGTCGGGCGGCTATCATCATCGGACCGCGCACGACCTACGGGCCATTCACCGACGTCGCTTGACCTCGTCATACGATCGAAATGTATCCAAGGACCCGACCGCCAAGCGAGGAATCCCCGGCATACCCCCAACCGCCTTGGTCCAAACGCGCATCGATTTGACCTGAAGGAACGTGCGTCAGCGGTGCTGGACAACGTCGGGCTGACCGCCTCCGACGCTGTATAGGATCACGCCGTCACTGTTCGCGGAAATTGCTACGGGGAGCAGTACGGCCTCGGTGTAGGAACTGCGCGAGGCTGTTGCCGGCCACGATCAAATCGTCCAACGGCTCGAGAGGGCATTCGGGTTAACATCGATCAAGTCATCGCCGGCACGCGGACTTGCCGCGGAGCCGCTGGTGACCAGAGGACTGCACCGGCCAAGCTTCAGGCGGTGGAATCCTCTCGCCCTTGATCAGCTTCCAAATCCACTCGCGGACGCGCTCATGCAGCACACTCTCGCCAGCCACGATTTCGACATCGGCGTCGAGACGCGCTTCCTTGGCCTCATCGAGCGGCAGATCAACTCCGACTAACAGTACCAATCCTGGCGGAATTACCGCAAAGGGACATGACGGACGGCGCGCACCACCTGAAGCGCACCAACCCAAAAAGTCTCAGGCCTCATCTGCGTGGGTCTGACGTTGAAATTGCTTGCTGCCTTGCCTCATCCCCACAACACCCGACTGGCCAAAGCCGCTCCCTGCGCCAGCGCCTCCAGTTTCGCCCAGGCGATATCCGGATGTATCCGCCCCCCAAGTCCGCAATCGGTCGAGGCAATCACCCGCTCCCGCCCAACCACACCCGCGAACCGCAGGATTCGCTCCGCCACCAGCTCCGGATGTTCCACCACGTTGGTAGCGTGGCTAACTACCCCCGGCAGCATCACCTTATCATCCGGCAGCTTTACATCCTGCCAGACCTTCCACTCATGCTCATGCCGCACATTCCCCGCCTCGAACGAATACCCACCAGCTTTGATCGCCAGCATCACGTCGACGATGTCCCGCATCGGAATGTCCGTCACATGCGGTCCATGCCAACTTCCCCAACACAAATGAAACCGGATGCGATCCGCCGGCAGTCCGCGGATCGCATGGTTCAGCGCCTCGACGCGAACCATCGAAAACCGCCGATAGTCGTCGACTGACGGCGCCGGATTCACCATGTCCCAGTTCTCGGCGATCGCCGGGTCATCGAGCTGCAACACCAACCCGGCCTCGACGATCGCCTGGTATTCCTCGCGCATTGCATCCGCGCACGCGTAAAGCAGTTCCTCGTCGGTCTTGTAGTAAGCATTCGCAATGCGCGAAGCACTGCCCGGCGCGATCGAACTCATGAACCCTTCCGCAACGCCGGCCGCCTGCATCGCCGCCTTGAAATTCGCGATGTCCGCCGCGATTGCCTGTTGCCCGGTATAGGTGATCGGCGCGACACACACCGGCGCCGGCGCCCGAGGTCCCGTGGTAATGCCCGAACTCAGGATCGGCATAAGCCGCAGCGAATTGTCTGCGATCGCGCCGATCGCCAAAACTGGTCAGCACCACCTCGCCAGGCCGAGACCGCCGAGGCTCCATGTCGTAGATGCTGGCCTCGCCCATCTTGAGCCCGCCAAGCCGCTGCCACGAGTAGCGCCACCACGAGCCGTACTGCACCCGCTGCGCCATCGGCTTGCCGAACTCGCCGTCCCCCGGAATGTCGATGCCCAGATCGCGTTGACGCCGCACCACCTCCGCCACCGCCGCCCGTTGCGTCACCTCAAACACCGCCTCGTCCACAGGCTCCCCAACCTCATGAGCGCGATGCACCGCAATCAGGCCATCCGGCCGCGGCAGACTGCCGACATGGCTGGTTGCAATATGATCGACACTGCCTCGCATGGTGTCCCCTCCCTCACACGCCAATTAACCATGATCATGCCCCTTTGCCCCGGCACACTCTATCCCATTCGTTTGACTGATCCCCTCCCCGGCATTACCCATCCCGCCCCGCGGGGCCATGCCTGACGCGGTAGCCGGCACCATTGCCGGCCATGCACGCTCAAGGTCGCAAACCCGATGCTCCGCCGCTTCGAAGCCCTGCTCGATCCGACCGCCCGGTCCCCGGAACCTCCGCCGACCGACGGCCTCTGGCCGTTCTACTGGCAGTTCATCCGCCAGGTCCGTCCGCTCGTCGCTGCCCTGTTCATCTTCGGCGGCCTGATTGCGATGCTGGACGTCACCATCCCGGCCTTCATCGGCCGCGTCGTCGGCCTGGTGTCCACCCACGCCCCCGCCGACCTGCTGCGAGACACCTGGCCGCAGCTTCTCTTCATGGCTGGCGTGCTGCTGCTGGTCCGCCCACTGATGCTGTTCGGACACGTCGTACTGATCAACCAGATCGTCAATCCGGGCATGTCCAACATGGTCCGCTGGCAGAACCACTGGCACGTAGTACGTCAGAGCTGGACATTCTTCCAAAACGATTTCGCCGGCCGCATCGCCAACCGAGTGATGCAGACCGGTCCGTCACTTCGCGAAAGCCTGGTGATGGCATTCGACGCCGCGTGGTACATCGTGGTCTATGGCAGCAGCGCGCTGGTTTTGCTCGCCTCGGTAGACTGGCGCCTGACTCCGCCGATCCTGCTGTGGTTCGCAGGCTACGCCGGCATACTGCTCTACTTTGTTCCTCGCCTGCGCGAACGCTCCCGCGCCGTTTCCGAAATGCGCTCGATGATGACCGGCCGAGTGGTCGACAGTTACACCAATATCCTCACGGTCAAGTTGTTCTCGCGCGCCCGGGACGAAGACGCCTTCGTGCGAGAATCGATCGATCTGCACACCAGCGCCTTCCGCGATCAGACTCGCATGATCACCGCCTATATCGTGCTGCTCGCGGTGATGAACGCCACGCTGATCGTGTCCACCGCCAGCCTGGCGATCTGGCAATGGAGTGTCGGCCGCATCACGTTAGGCTCCGTCGCGATGGTGCTGCCGCTGGCCTGGCAGATCACCAACATGGCCGGCTGGGTAGCACGCAGCATCACCTCGATCTTCGAGAACATCGGCACGGTGCAGGACGGCATGCGATCCATCGCCGTCGAACGCCAAATGCCCGACCCACCAAACGCCCGAGAACTACGCATCACACACGGCGAAATCCGCCTGGAGAATCTGCATTTCGACTACGGACGAATTCGGCGCGTAGGCGATCGAGGCGGCGTGCTGCGCGGCATCGACCTGTGTATTGCGCCAGGCGAACGCGTCGGGTTGGTCGGCCCATCTGGCGCCGGTAAGTCAACGCTGGTGAATCTGCTGCTGCATTTCTATGATGCGGAACGCGGTCGCATCCTGATCGACGGCCAGGACATCGCAGAAGTCACGCAGGAAAGCCTGCGTACGCAGATCGCCATGGTGACGCAGGACACGTCCCTGTTACACCGATCGATCCGCGACAACATCAGCTACGGCCGTCCCGAAGCGACTGAGGCCGCAATCCTGGATGCCGCACGCCGCGCAGAGGCGCACGAGTTCATCCTGGGTCTGGAAGACTGGCACGGTCGTCGTGGCTACGACGCGCATGTCGGGGAGCGCGGCGTGAAGCTGTCGGGCGGCCAGCGGCAACGTGTGGCGCTCGCCCGAGTGATCCTGAAGGATGCGCCGATCCTGGTGCTGGACGAAGCGACATCGGCGCTTGATTCAGAAGTCGAAGCAGCGATCCAGAGCCAACTCGACGGCCTGATGGACGGCCGCACGGTAATCGCCATCGCGCATCGGCTTTCCACCATCGCACGCATGGACCGGCTGGTGGTACTGGACCACGGCCGCATCGCAGAAGCCGGCACACACGCCGAACTGCTTGCGCACGACGGCATCTATGCGCGGCTATGGCGCCGTCAGTCCGGCGGTTTCACACCCGAACTGCTGGACGTCGCAGCGAAGTGATTCCAAGCAAGCCAGCCGCGCCCAGGGTGGCAGCAGCTGTACGCAGACCTTGCAGCCGCACAGGTGGACGCGCGTGCCGGCAACCGAGCAGCGAGCCGTCCCGGACTGGCGACAGGTATAGCCATGAAGTCGCCCCTGACGGGTAAGTGCCGTGAAAGTCTGCGATCGTCGGGATGCCGAATCAGATGCCGACGTTGCCCGATCTGCGCCGCGCCGCCAACAGCTTGTTGGATTCGAAGAACTGCTCCACCGCCGCCGCATGCGCGGCACGCGAGGCAGCATCGAAGTCCCCGGTCGGCCGCGGTTCCAGATCGAAATGCCCGTAGTCGTCGCGACCGCGCACCAGGGCCGCGCTCACGCGCGCGTCGTTGATCAGACGGCAATGCGGCGGAATATAGCTGACGCCGATGCCGATGCGCCTCTCATTCGACTGGTTTCGCTCCGACGAATGAACGATGTGTGTATGGTGCAGCGAGATCTGCCCGGCCCGAAGCGGCATCATCACAAACCGCGAGTAGTCCAGCGGATGCTCGATGGTCTGCCCGCGCGACAGCAAATTGCCGGGTGAGAAAGTATCCTTGTGCGGCCGCTGCCCGATCACGTGGCTGCCCGGAATGATCTTGACGCACCCCATCTCCGGTGTCGCATCGGTCAGCGCGATCCACGCGGTGATTTGCTCGGCAGGCTCCAGTCCGAAATATGTGCCATCCTGATGCCAGGAAACATGCGCCGGATCTTGCGGCTCCTTCAGCCAGGAGGTCAGGTGATAAACCAGGATGTTCGGCCCGATCGCGCTTTCCACCGCGTCCAGCACTTTCGGATGACGCACCAATTCGTCCATCCAGGTGAATAGCAAATGCGACTTCGACCGCACCAGATTGGGAAGCCGGCCGAACGTATCGCCTTGCCCGCGCTCGAAATCCTCCAGCCGGCCGCGGAAATAACGCACCTCTTCGGGCGTCAGGCAATCCACCGGATAGAGGTAACCATCACGCTGATACTGCGCGACCTGCATCGGTGACAAACTGGCGGACATGACCGCACCTCCAAGGCTCGGGGTATGTGGCGGCGGCCAATTCGCGGTGCAAGTGCAGCCAGAATGCCGACGCCGGACGGACGCAGCCGTCGCGGCCGCCAAGTGGTGTGTCGCCGACTGTTGTGGCAGCATCGTGCGAACAACTCCGGGAAAGAGTCGCATGACCCCTGCGGAACTTGGCAAGGTCGATGTGCTGGTGATCGGCGCCGGCAATGCCGCGGCCAATGCTGCGTTGTCGGCGCACGAGGCGGGGGCGTCGGTTGCGATGATCGAGACGGCGCCGAAGGCAGCGCGCGGCGGCAACTCCGCGTTCACCGGCGGTGCATTCCGCTTCAAATATTCCACCGTCGAAGATCTCCTGCGGCTGGCACCCGACATCGCCGATCTCGACCTCGGCACCATCGACTTCGGCAGCTACACGGAAGGCCAGTATTTCGACGACATGGGCCGGTTGACCGAATATCGCTGCGATCCGGAGCTCACCGAGGTGCTGATCGGCAACAGCTTCGAAGCCGGTCTGTGGTTGCGCAAACATGGCGTGCGCTTCCAACCGGCACTCGGCCGTCAGGCGTTCAAGGTCGATGGAAAGTTCAAGTTCTGGGGCGGCCTGGCGTGCCACATCCTGGGCGGCGGCCAGCATCTGGTGGCGGCGCTGCACGACAAGCTGGACCGCGTCGGAATTCCGGGTACTGTACGAAACGACAGCGAGCGCGTTGCTGCGTGGCGATGCGTGCGTCGAAGGGGTGCGAGTGCGGCACCGTTTCCGACATCATGATCTGCGCGCCAAGGCAGTGGTGCTCGCATGCGGCGGGTTCGAATCCAATGCCGAGATGCGTGCCCGGTATCTCGGGCCGAACTGGGACCTGGCGAAAGTGCGAGGCACCAAATACAACACCGGCGTTGGCCACCGCATGGCGATCGACATCGGTGCCGCTGTTGCGGGCCATTGGTCTGGCGCACACGCCGTGCAGTGGGACATGAATGCACCGCCCTATGGCGATCTTTCGGTCGGCGACCGGTTCCAGAAGCATAACTATCCATTCGGCGTGCTGGTGAATGCGCGAGGCGAGCGGTTCCTGGACGAGGGATTGGATTTCCATAGCTATACCTATGCCAAGTACGGCCATGAGGTGATGAAGCAGCCAGGCCTGTTCGCCTGGCAGATCTTCGACCAGAAGATTGTCCATCTGCTGCGCGAGGAATACCGCATCGCGCGCATCACCAAGGAACAGGCGAACACGCTCGAGGAACTGGCACCGAAGTTGACCGGCGTGGCTACCGAGGCAGTGCTGGAGACGCTGCACGCCTACAATGCGGCGCCGCGTCCCGATGTGGCATTCAATCCCAACATTCATGACGGACTGCGGACATTTGGACTTGCGGTCGACAAGACCAACTGGGCGCAGACGCTCGATACGCCGCCCTACCATGCCTACGGTGTGACGGCCGGCGTGACCTTTACGTTCGGCGGGTTGAAAACCACGACATCGGCAGAAGTCGAGGACATCTCCGGCGTGCCGATCCCTGGTCTGTACGCCGCGGGCGAGATCCTTGGTGGACTGTATTTCCACAATTACGGCAGCGGAACCGGACTGGTTGCCGGCGTGGTGTTCGGGCGCATCGCCGGGCAGCGGGCGGCAAACTTCGCCGCTGGCGAAATATAGGAAAGGCTGCGCCATGTCGTTCGTATTGGGCCCCGACGTGCGGCTGGATCGACCGGCCTATATCGATCCCACCGCACGTATGTTCGGACTCGTCAGTGCCGGCCAGGGCTGCAGCTTCTGGCCCTATTCGGTGATCCGCGCAGAGGGTGCGGCGGTGCGGATCGGTCGCGGCTGCAATATCCAGGACGGCGCGGTGATCCATGTGGGTGGCGGGCGTGGCACGACGATCGGCGATTACTGTTCCATTGCGCATCGCGCCGTGGTGCACGGCGCGGAGGTGGGCGACGATTGTCTTGTCGGCATTGGCGCGGTGGTCATGGACGGCGCAAAAGTTGGGCGACGCTGTGTGGTTGGCGCCATGGCGCTGGTGCCGCCTGGGATGGACGTGCCGGACGGGTCAGTGGTCATGGGCGTGCCGGGCAAGGTCGTGACGACGCGCGATAACTTCGTGGCCACGCGGCGCAATGCGCTGATCTATTATCGTAACGCGCTCGCCTATGCCGAGGGCCGACACGATGCATGGCGCGGCGACGATTTTGCGGCGTGGAGAAATGACTTGGCGCAGCGACTGGCGGCCGGCGAAGAAGTCGGAATTTAAATCACGCTCTTCGATAGACAGCAGCTGGATGCGTGCCAGCACTGCTTCATGGAAACACCGGATTGGCGTCCTTCACCAATTCCGGGTCGGGCAGCGCGGTGGTGGACCAGCCGCCGCCCAATGCCTCGATCAGCGCCACGCTTGCAACCAGGCGGCTCTGCTGAATCGCCAACGCGGCCTGTTGGTCCGTCAGCAGCGTGGTCTGCTCGGTGATGACGCTGGTGTAGGCCACAGTCCCGGCGCGGTAACCGTTCAATGTGGCCTGCACAGCCTGACGCGCCGAATCGACCGCAATCGCTTGGGCTGCCGCCTGCTGTTCCAGGATGCGCAGGCTGGACAATGCGTCCTCCACCTGCTGGAACGCGGTCAGCACGGTCTGCCGATAGACTGCGACGGACTGATCATACGTGGCGCGCGCCGCCGCCACCGCCGCCGTTCTGGCACCGCCGGAAAACAGCGTCTCGCTGGCCGATGCCGCCCAGTGACCACACGCGGTTGGCGACCGTGAACAACTGCGACAGCGGACTGCCGATGAAGCCGCCCAGCGCCGACAAAGAAATATCGGGATAGAACGCAGCGACCTGCACGCCGATCAGCGCATTCTCCTCCTGCATCTGCCGTTCCGCCGCGGCAATGTCCGGCCGGCGTTCGAGCAGTGCGGATGGCAGGCCCGGGTGGCAACACGGGCACCGCACTGGCCAACGGCGCCGGCGCAATGGTGAGATCGGCCGGCGCATGGCCGGTCAGCATGGCGATGGCGTGCTCGAATTGCTGGCGCTGCACGCCAACGCCGACCAGTTGCGCCTCGGCTCCCTGCAATTGCGCCCGCGCTGTCACCATGTCGGTACTCGCCGCCGTGCCTGCACGGTACTGGTTGGTGACAATCTGCAAGGCACGTCGAAACGCATCGGCGGTTTCGCGCAGCAATTGCTCCAACGCATCCTCGGACCGCAGATCGAAATAGTCGGTCGCCAGCGTGGCCTGCGCCGACAGTTCGGCATTCGCAAGGTCGCCAGCACTGACCTGCGCACCGGCAACGTTGCTTTCGATCTGGCGTCGCACACGGCCCCACACGTCCAGATCCCAGGCAGCGTCGCCCTCGATGCTGTAAATCGTGGTGGGGCCACCGCTGCCGCCGCCGGTGCCACCAACAGAGCCGGTCGTTACGCCACTGCCTGCCAGGCTGCCGCTACTGAACGAACTCGATGAACCGTGCCCGCCGCCGCCACTGCTGCGCGTGACGCCGCCGGTCAATCCGACAGTGGGGAACAGGCTGGCCCGCGCTTCACCCACGAGCGCGACAGCGTTGCGATACTGCGCCTCGAACTCCTTCACCGTCTGGTTGGATACTCCACCATCCGCTCCAGCCGGTCGAGTTCAGGATCGTGATAGATCGCCCACCAATCGCCCTTGTCCGTTGCGTCTCGCGGCTGCGCAGGTTTCCAGCCACTCAGTTCCTTGAAGTTGGCCGACATCGGAGCATCGGGACGCGTGTAGTCCGGCCCGACCATGCATCCGCCGACGCAAACACGACAGGGCCAACGGCGGCGGCTGACATACGCTTCATTCGGCCGCCCCTGGGGTCGGCGACAGGCGCGGGAACGTCCGCTGAAAGCGCGTCGCGCCGCACAGGCGGAAGCGATCGAGATACAGGTACAGCACCGGCGTGGTGTAGAGCGTGAGCAACTGGCTCACCAGCAGCCCGCCGACGATCGCGATGCCCAGCGGCCGGCGCAGTTCGCCGCCATCGCCAAAGCTCAACGCCAGCGGCAGTGCGCCCAGCATGGCCGCACTGGTAGTCATCATGATCGGGCGAAACCGCAACCGGCACGCTTCAAAGATCGCATCGTGCGGGTTCATGTCGTGCTCGCGTTCCGCTTCCAATGCGAAGTCGATCATCATGATGGCGTTCTTCTTCACAATGCCGATCAGCAGGATCACGCCGATCAGCGCGATGATGCTGAATTCGGTATTGAACACCAGCAACGCCAGCACCGCGCCGACACCGGCCGATGGCAAGGTCGACAGGATGGTGATGGGATGGATGTAGCTTTCGTACAGCACGCCCAGCACGATGTAGACGGCGATCAGCGCGGCAGCGATCAGAATCGGTTCGCTGTTCAGCGATGCCTGGAAGGTCTGCGCGGTGCCTGCGAAGCTGCCATGGATACTCGCCGGCATCCGGATTTCCCGCATCGCCTGGTTCACCGCGATCGTGGCATCGCTGAGCGATTTGCCCGGTGCCAGGTTGAACGAAAGCGTGGTGGCGACAAACGGGCCTTGGTGATTGACCGCCAAGCGGCGTGCTGCCGGGACCGTATTTGGTGAAAGCGGCCAACGGCACCATCGTTTCCTTGCTGGTGCTGACCGCCGCGCCGGACGATGCACTGCCCTTGCCGGTGTTGGCGAATGCATTGGTCGCTGCGTTGCGCGCCGAACTGCTGGCGATGGTGGCTGCCGTCGTTGCATTGCTCGATGTGCTGGCGGTCTTGCCGCCGGTTGAAGCCGCGACAGTGCCGACCACCGCATTGGTCGTTTCCGTGCCGCTGGCCGTCCCGCCGGACGGTGCTGACATAGATGTCCTTCAACGTCTCGGGCGTCTGCCAGTAGCGCGGTTCCACCTCCATGATGACGTGGTACTGATTCTGCGCGCTGTAGATGGTGGAGACCTGGCGCTGGCCGAACGCGTCATACAGCGTGTTGTCGATCTGGCTGGCGCTGATGCCCAGCCGGCTCGCGGTGGCGCGGTCAATCACCAGGTCGGTTTCCAGGCCTTTCTGCTGCTGGTCGGAATTGACGTCGGTCAATACCGGGTTGTGCTCCAACGCGGCAAGCAGTTTCGGCGCCCATGCGTACAGCACCGCCGTGCTGTCGGCCTGCAAGGTGTACTGGTAGGCGGCGTTGCTTTGCCTGCCGCCGACGCGGATGTCCTGAATCGGCACCAGGAACAGCCTTGCCCCTGCGACCACCGATAGTTTGCGGCGCAGCCTGGCGATCACCTGGTCGATGCCGGGGCGTTGCGACAGCGGCTTCAGGGAGACGAAGACCTGGCCGGTATTGGTCGACCGCCGCCTCCGCCGCCACCCGCGCCGGTGAAACCAACCACATCCTGCACGGCGGGGTCGTGCTGAACGATGCTCATCAATTGCGTCAGCTTCTGCTGCATCGCCTGGAAGGAGATGCTCTGGTCGGCCTGGATCTGGCCGATCATCCGGCCGGTATCCTGCTCCGGAAAGAAGCCCTTCGGCACGATCACGTACAGCACGACATTCAGCACGACGGTGATCAGCAGTACCAGCATCACCAACGCACTGTGGCGCAACGACCAGGCCAGAGTGCGCTCGTAGAGCGACAGCGCGCGGTCGAACAGGGTTCGCCGTCTGGGTCCGGCGCGGCGCTCTTCGCGGCTGCAGGAACAACGCGCACATCATCGGCGTGGTGGTGAGTGAGATCGCCAGCGACACCAGGATCGCCAGCGACAACGTCATGGCGAATTCGCGGAACAGACGGCCGACGATGCCGCCCATCAGCAGGATCGGCAGGAACACCGCGATCAGCGAAAAGCTGATCGACATCACGGTGAAGCCGACCTCGCGCGCGCCAAGCAGCGCGGCCTTGAGCGCGCGGCATGCCGTCTTCGATGTGGCGGGAGATGTTTTCCAGCACCACGATCGCATCGTCCACCACGAAGCCGGTGGCGACCGTCAGCGCCATCAGCGACAGATTGTCCAGGCTGTAGCCCAGCAGGTACATCGTGCCGAAGGTGCCGATGATGGAAATCGGCACGGCGATCGCCGGGATCATGGTCGCGCGGACGTTGCGCAGGAACAGGAACACCACCAGGGTCACCAGCGCAACAGCGATCAGCAGGGTCGTCTCGGTGTCCTGCAGGCTGGAGCGGATCGTCGTGGTGCGGTCATTGGCGATCAGCAGGTCGATATCGTGCGGCATCGCCGCCATTAGCTGCGGGATCGACGCCTTCACGCTATCGACGGTGTCGATGATGTTCGCGCCGGGCTGACGGAACAGGATCACCAGCACGGCTGGCTTGCCGTCGGCCAGGCCGGCATTGCGCAGGTTCTCGACGGAATCCTGCACGTCCGCCACGTCGGACAGCCGTACCGCGGCGCCGTTGCGATAGGCGACCACCAGCGGCTTGGTAGTCCACCGCATGCGACGCCTGGTCGTTGGTGTAGAGCTGGTAATGCAGCCCGTCCGCCTCGATCGAGCCCTTCGGGCTGTTGGCATTGGCGGAGGCGAGCGCGGCGCGCACGTCCTCCAGCCCGATGCCGTATTTGAACAACGCCTGCGGGTTGAGTTCCACCCGCACCGCGGGCAACGCCGCGCCGCCGATGATCACCTGGCCGATGCCGCTGATCTGCGACAGGCGCTGCGACAGCACATTCGTCGCGGCGTCGTACATCTGGCCGCGGGTCAGCGTCTGCGAGGTCAGCGCCAGGATCAGGATCGGCGCATCGGCCGGGTTGACCTTGCGGTAGGTCGGGTTGCTGCGCAGGCTGGTCGGCAGATCGGCGCGCGCGGCGTTGATCGCCGCCTGCACGTCGCGCGCCGCGCCGTTGATGTCGCGATCCAGTCCGAATTGCAGCACGATGCGCGCCTGCCCAACCGAACTGGTCGAGGTCATCTCCGTCACATCGGCGATCTGCCCGAGATGGCGTTCCAGCGGGCTGGCGACACTGGTCGCCACCGTATCGGGGCTGGCGCCCGGCAACGACGCCTGCACCGAGATGGTCGGGAAATCCACCTGCGGCAGCGGCGACACCGGCAGCTTGAGGAACGCGAAGATGCCGGCCAGCGCGATGCCGATGGTCAGCAGCGTGGTGGCGACCGGACGCGCGATGAACGGCGCGGAGATGTTCATGCCGGCGCCTTCATGTTGGCGCGTTGCCGGCAGGGATATTGCGACGAGCCACGCCCCTGCCGGACAGCCGCACCGCCAGCCGATCGAACAGCAGATAGATCACCGGCGTGGTGAACAATGTCAGTACCTGGCTGACGATCAGGCCGCCGACGATCGCCACGCCCAGCGGCCGGCGCAATTCCGAGCCGGTGCCGTTGCCCAGCATCAGCGGCAACGCGCCCAGCAACGCCGCCATCGTGGTCATCAGGATCGGGCGAAACCGCAGCAGGCAGGCCTGATGGATCGCCTCGCGCGGCGGCTTGCCCTCATCGCGCTCCGCCACCAGCGCGAAGTCGATCATCATGATGGCGTTCTTCTTGACGATGCCGATCAGCAGAATGATGCCGATGATCGAAATGACATCGATGTCGTCGCCGGCAATCAGCAGCGCCACCAACGCGCCGGCGCCGGCCGACGGCAGGGTGGACAGGATCGTTATCGGATGGATGAAGCTCTCGTACAGCACGCCCAGCACGATGTAGACGGTGACGATCGCCGCCAGCACCAGCAGCAATTCGTTCGACAACGATGCCTCCAATGCGGCAGCCGCACCCTGGAACGCGGTGATGAAGCTTTCCGGCAGGTTGATATCCTTCTCTGCCTGACGGATCTCGCTGACCGCGGCGCCCAGCGACGAACCCTGCGTCGTATCGAAGGAAATCGTCGTCGCCGGGAACTGGCCGAGATGGCTGATCTGCAACGGTCCCGGCTTCTGTTCGATCTGCACGATGGCGGTTAGCGGCACCTGGCCGGTGGTGGAGGCAGCGGACGGCAGGCGGATCGCCGTCAGCGCATCCAGCGAGGTCTGCAGCGACGGGTCCGCCTCCATGATGACGCGGTACTGGTTGGATTGCGTATAGATCGTGGAGATGATGCGCTGGCCAAACAGATCGTACAGCGCGTTGTCCACCGTCGCCGGCGTGATGCCGAACCGCGCCGCGGTCTCCCGGTCGATCACCAGGTTCACCGTCAGCCCCTGTTGCTGAAGATCGCTGGCGACATTGGTGATGTCGGGCAGTTGCTGCAGCCGCGCCAGCAGCTTCGGCACCCATTCGTTGAATGCCGACAGGTTGGGATTTTCCAGCACGAACTGGTACTGCGTGCGGCTGATCGCGGCGTCGATCGTCAGGTCCTGCACGGGTTGCAGATACAGCGATACGCCCGCGACCTTGCCGGTCTCCTGCTGCAAACGGCGGCCGATCTGGGTCGCGTTCAGGGTGCGATCGTCTTTCGGCTTCAGGTTGATCAGGAAGCGGCCGCTGTTCAGCGTCGTGTTGCTGCCATCCACGCCGATGAACGAACTGACGCTGACGACATCGGGGTCTTTCAGGATCGCCGCCGCCAGATCCTGCTGATGCTGCGCCATGGCATCGTACGACGTGGTCTGGGCCGCGACCGAGATGCCCTGGATCATCCCGGTATCCTGCACCGGAAAGAAACCTTTCGGCACGATGATATACAGCAGGACGGTCACCACCATGGTGATCACGGCGACCAGCAAGGTCAGCGGCTGGTGATCCAGCACCACGTTCAGCGCCCGATCGTAACGACCGATGACCCAGTTGAAGCCGCGTTCCGCTGCCAGGTCGAACCGGCTGCGCTGCGCTTCCGGCCGATGCCGCAGCAGCCTGGCGCACATCATCGGCACCAGGGTCAGCGACACGACGGCCGAGATGACGATGGTCACCGACAGCGTGATGGCGAATTCATGGAACAGCCGGCCGACCACGTCGCCCATGAACAGCAGCGGGATCAGCACGGCGATCAGCGACACCGTCAGCGATATGATGGTGAAGCCGATCTGTTCGCTGCCTTTCAGCGCGGCCTCGAGCGGCGGCATCGCCTGCCTCGACATAGCGGGCGACGTTCTCGATCATGACGATGGCATCGTCGACCACGAAACCGGTGGAGATGGTCAGCGCCATCAGCGACAGATTGTCCAGGCTGAAACCCAGCAGGTACATCACCGCCAAGGTGCCGACCAGCGACAGCGGCACCGACAGGCTGGGAATGATCGTGGCGGGCAGGTTGCGCAGGAACAGGAAGATCACCAGCACGACCAGGGCTACCGCGAGACAACAGCTCGAACTCCACATCGCTGACCGAGGCGCGGATCGTCGTGGTGCGGTCGGTCAGCACCGCGACATCCACGGCCGCGGGCAGAGTGGAGGTCAGTTGCGGCAGCAGCGCCTTGATGGTGTCCACCACCTGAATGACGTTGGCGCCCGGCTGGCGCTGCACATTCAGGATCACCGCCGGCGTGGTGTTGGCCCAGGCGCCGAGCTTGGTGTTTTCCGGGCCGCTGACCACGCTGGCCACGTCGCTCAATTTCACCGGTGCGCCGTTGCGATAGGCGATCACCAGGTCGAGGTACTGGCTGGGATCGGTGATCTGGTCGTTGGCATTGATCGTGGAGGCCTGCGCCGGCCCGTCGAAATTGCCTTTCGGCGTATTGACATTGGCGTTGCCCAGGGTGGTGCGCAGATCGTCGATGTTCAGCCCATACGCCGCCAGCGCGCGCGGATTGACCTGCACCCGCACCGCCGGCCGCTGGCCGCCGCTGATACTGACCAGGCCGACGCCGGGCTGCTGCGAGATCTTCTGCGCCAGCCGCGTGTCGGCCATGTCCTCGACCTGGGTCAGCGGCAAGGTCTTCGAGGTCAGCGCCAGCGTCAGGATCGGCGCATCGGCCGGATTGACCTTGGCATAGATCGGCGGCGCCGGCAGATCGGATGGCAGCAGGTTTCCCGCCGCGTTGATCGCCGCCTGCACCTCCTGCTCGGCGATATCCAGGCTGATATCCAGGCTGAACTGCAGGGTGATCACCGATGCCCCGGCCGAACTCGTCGAGAACATCTGGTTCAGGCTCGGCATCTGGCCGAACTGCACCTCGAGCGGCGAGGTGACCGAGAGGTCATGACCTCGGGACTGGCGCCCGGATAGAAGGTCTGCACCTGGATGGTCGGATAATCGACCTCCGGCAACGCGGAGATCGGCAGGAAGCGGTAGGCGACGATGCCGACCAGCATGATCGCGGCCATCAGCAGCGTGGTCGCGACCGGCCGCAGGATGAACGGGCGCGACGGGCTCATGCCGCGCTTCCCGATCAGACCGGGTAGCGCCGATCATTGCGTGTCGATGGATGCACTGGCCGTGCTGGTGCTGCCCCGGCTGGGTGCGCGTTGCCGGCTGGGCGGGCTGCCGGGCGTCGCTGCCGGTTCGATTCGGCAGGTGACTGGGCGTGACCCTGGCGCGGGCCGGGCACTGGCGGCCTGGGCGCTAGGACTGTGGCGCTGGCTTGGCCCGGGCTGGCGCTGACCGTGGCCTGCGCCTGACCTGGCGGCTTGGCTGGCAGCCGGCGGCGGCACCGTCACCTTGGCGCCATCGCGCAGCCGGTCGGTGCCATCGGTCACCACCTTCTCGCCAGGCTGCAGACCCGACAGCACGGCTGTATAGCCGCCGTCGGTCGGCCCGAGCTTCACCGGCCGCACCGATACCGTGTTGTTCGCGTTGATCACATAGACGAACGTGCCCGGCTCGCCGCGCTGCACCGCCGGCACCGGCACCCGGACGGTATCCTGCATGGTGTTCACCAGCAGCCGGGCGTTGACGAACTGGTTCGGGTACAGCAACTCGTCCGGATTGGCGAACATCGCGCGCAGCTTGAGCGTGCCGGTGGTCGTGTCGATCTGGTTGTCCAGCGTGCCAAGCTGCCCGGTCGCCAGCTTTCGCACATTGGCCCGGTCATAGGCATCGACGCTCAGCGTGGCGCCGGCGCGCAACCGCTGGATGATGTCGGGCAGATTGTCCTCCGGCACCGAGAACAGCACCGAGATCGGCTGCATCTGGGTGATCACGACAAGGCCGGTGCGTGCTGCTGGTCTGCACGTAGTTGCCGGGATCGACCTGGCGCAGCCCGACCTGGCCGTCGATCGGCGAGATGATGTGGCAATAGGCCAGATTCAGCTTCGCGTTGTCCACCGGCGCCCTGGTCGGTCTGCACCGTGCCGGTGTCCTGCGCCACCAGGTAAGCGCTGGTCGTCCACTTGCTGCTGCGCGATCGAATCCTGCCGGCCCAGGGTCTGGAAGCGCTTCAGGTCGGTCTGCGCCTGCTGCCAGCAAGCCCTCGTCATGGGCCAGCGTGCCCTGCGCCTGCTCCAGGGCCACCTGGTATGGCCGAGGGTCGATCTGCGCCAGGAAGTCGCCCTTTTTGACGACCTGGCCTTCCTGGAACCCGACCTCGGTCAATTGGCCGTTGATCTGCGTCTGCACCGTCACCGTGTCGAGCGACGTCACCGTGCCGAGTTCATTCAGGATGATGCGGATGTCGCCCTTGTCGATGGTGGCGGCGCCGACCGGCTGCGGCGCGGTCTGGGCGGCTCGGGCGGCGCCGGCGTTGCCGCTGGGCTTGCCTGCATGGTGGGTCCACCAGTACCAGCCGAGGCCCAGGCCTGCAGCGATGATGATGCCCAGGATGATCAGGCCGCGCAGCCGGGACCGGGGACGAACCCGCGTTTCGCGCGACAGCGGGGCCGGTTCGACCTCGTGTTCCGGTCGGTCTACGCGCTCATCCATCGGCTATCGCCACGCTCCATCCGTTCCAACAGAATACACCTGATCCCGGGACGACGAAGCTGCCATAGGGCGCTCGCCACCGTCGCGACAACCCTTTCTGCACACCGGGTTACTGATTTCAGCGATTCGTTACATTGAGGATACCGGGACGATGCCGGCCAAAGGATGCTGGCGATCATCCATGGTCGCGGACCATCCCGCCGTCGTTCGCGGCGATGATCGGCCGGGCAGTTGATGCAGAGCGAGAGGCACAGATTGCCGAGATTTACCGTTGCGCAAACGTCGAGACCATGACCCGCGAGGAATTGGAGAGGAACGGAACACAATGGGCGGCACATTGCCCGCGCCGCCTTTGGGAAAGGCAAGGCAGACCAAGACGGCACAATTTAGGCGCCTGGAATAGAAGGTTCTGCCGATCCGTTCGTATGGCCAAGGGCGCCGTTCTCTCGGGACGGGAGCCTCCACCGCCGTTGCCCCGCCATGCCGCCGCGCCGCCACAGCCGAGCCCGCCTGACGCAGCGCGGAGGTGCGACAGGTTGGACGTCTGAGTAGATTCCGATTCTGTCGCTGCCATGCCGGCACGGTCATTCTGGCGCCGCTAACTACCCCACTCCTAGGGCGCGTTCCGCTTCCCGGTGCGCGCCCTTCTTTTATCCACCAGCCCACGGATAGATCGATAGGTCGGCAAATTTGCCGACCTTGAGTGAGCGTCATGCCCCGTGCGCCCAGCTTGAGGTCAATCCGCCGCTCGAGGGACCCATCGCCCCCGCCGCGTAAGCGAGGGGGTGCCGCTGGCTTGTTTCTTGTGCGCCGCCACCCATTCTTCCGCCGCTGCGACGGTGGCAAATCCACTGACCAGTGTGGGATCGGTATCCGCTATGACGACCTCCACGCCAAACGTTCCGCCAGTCAGCGGCATCATGCGATAAGTCGCCCCGGCATGAGGATGCGTCCTTTCCGAGTCCCTGGCAGTCATGGTGCAGCCGGGGGCGAGCAGTCGACGTCCCCCACAGACTTGTCGAGAAGGCGGCGAAGCGCCGCAAATTCCGGCCCAGTCCCGCCAACGCTCAGGAAGGCATCGACATCCGTATCCGTCACTCGTCCGCCGGAGGATGGGTTCGCTTCGTGCCTGACGAATTGCCGCCCCGAACCGGTTTCGCGGATCAGTCTCCAGCGATCGCCGTTCGAGCTCCTGTAGATATCTTCAACCGATTCGGTCATTGCCATCCTCATGCGGTTAGCGCCGGCCGCCGGTCAAATCGCTCGACGGGATCAGCGACCGCAGACGACCGAGTAGGTAGCCCAGTGCTAACACGACCACGGCCGCTATGATGGGCTGCGCGCGGATCACGTCCCGGACCTCACCAACGCCGCATGCGGCCCCGCATACCGCGCGCTGAGCGCCATCCGCGACGGTCTGTGCTGCTCCCGCGATCGAGTCCTGAATTCCACCCCCAACGGAGTTGCTCATGCCTTACCTCCCTGCAAAGGACGTAATTGGACCCCTGGTGCGTACCATTCCAAGTCAACTGCGCGGGGGCCGATGACGAGTGGCGATCACACTATCGGCACGCCCAGCGGGGCTACCAAATCAACGCCCAGCGGATGTGTTGATAGGATCGGTGGCGCCGTCGCCAGATTGAGGCATGCATGGATAGCTACAAAATCGTGCGTAACACAGGCAGGTACATTGTGCTGACTATCCACGCAGACGGTATGAGAAGGTGGTCGCCATGGTTTGCGAACAAACTCCAAGCTGAGACGCGGATTGTTCAGCAGACCAAGTTTCTGCCAAATGGCATCGATTGCTAAGCAGCCAAAGCGCCCCGCGGTCCGAACCAGCTTGCCTGATCGCTGTCGTCTCGCCCGCGGCGCCGGCGGCCGGGAGTGCTCCCAAAGCCGCCGGTAGGAATGGCGAACTGATTGTTGGCAAGCGAAACTCACCCTGCTCGATCGTAGGCGTCCCCTATGAGCCGCAACCGCACCGCGTGCGCGGTGTCGGCTGGGTTCAACTGATAGAACGCTGTTGGCTGGTCGGTTCCTGCGCTCTTGAAGTGTCTGCACAGCGCGGCAAAGACGTTGCGATCGGCCGACATGCCGCTGACATCGCTGCGCAGCGGACGGTTCCACCAAGGCAGCACGCCTTCGCAGGTGATCTTGTTCAACATCAGACAGCTCGGATCAACGAAACCGCCGTAGGCCTTCTGGAACAACCCGCGTTCCGGTCCCACCGACTCCCACTCGTCCACGCAGATCGGGCGGCGTGACACCGGGTGCAGAAACCAGCGCAGCGAGAATGCCCAATCCGCCTGCTTCATGCAATCGCACAGCAGCCGCAGGTGATCGGACCGCCAGAAATTGTCGTCGTCCAGGTACGCGACATACCGGCTGTTCGCGATATGGCTCAGGACCAAGCGTAATACTCCGCCATCACTCGCCAGTCCCAGACCGCCGTGTCGGCGAGAGGTCGAGTAACCCGGATAGAAAATTTGTACCGCGCAATTCGTTGGCCGCTCATCGCAGACTGATTCCACGAGCGAATAATCACCGTCGAACGTGTCGATGCCAATCAGCACCTGGATCCGGCCGGGCAGATCCTGCGCGAAGATTGAGCGCAGTGCGTCCTTCAGCTGCGGTCTGAGCATCGAGGGCATCACCACGGCCACGTCGAACGTATCCTGCATACGGGTTCCGACATCGGCGTAAGTTCTGATGAAGCCGCCCACAACTCATCGTAGCATCGAGTTGTGTGATCAGAACAGATGCTGCGGCCTCGTGCCGCCGCAGCGGCAACACGCACGAACCGATGGCACCCGAGTTGATCGCTTACGCCTTGAAATCACTTGGCGTCCCGTAGGGGACTCGAACCCCTGTTACCGCCGTGAGAGGGCGGTGTCCTGGGCCACTAGACGAACGGGACATCGGCCAATCCGCGCGTTCTATGTCACCCGGCAGCCGAGTTCAAGCCAACTCACGGGCCGCTCGCGCGCAGCCCGATCCGCCCCGCCACCGCACCCGTGCGGGGATCCACCAGCAGAACGCGATCCGGGCCGCCGCCCTGCAACAGTAAGGCCAGCCGATCACCCGCCGCCACGATCCCCGCAATGTGTGTCCCCACCGGCTCATCCAATACCGCGGCGATCGGCGCCGTCACCACCGCGCCACTACCGAGCCGCTTTGCGATCACCACCAGCAGCGCCGTTGTGCCGACCACGATCAGCACCGCCATGGCGATGGTCAGCACCTTCAAGAAACGCATGCCGTTGCCCATCCGCCGCTTCCCCGCCAGCCGCAATCACGTTATCCGCCGATGCGATGCCTGATCCCGCACCGCCCGCCTGCTCGTTCACCACCGTCGCAGAGGGCGCGGCACGGGGACAGCGGCTCGATCGTTTCCTCGCCGATGCCATCGGCACGCTATCGCGCTCGCGCGTCAAGTCGCTGATCGAGCAGGGCCAGTTGCGCCGGGATGGTCAAGTGTGCAGCGAGCCGGCGGATCCCGTGCGTCCCGGCGCCACTTACCGGCTCGATCTACCGGCCCCCCTGCCCGCCACGCCGCAGCCCCAGCACATTGCCTTCACCATCCTCTACGAGGATGCCGATCTGATCGTGCTCGACAAGCCAGCCGGCCTGGTTGTCCATCCGGCGCCCGGCAACCAGGACGGCACCTTGGTCAACGCCCTGCTCGCGCATTGCGGCGACCAGCTTACGGGGATCGGCGGCGAGCGCCGGCCAGGGATCGTGCACCGGCTGGACAAGGATACCTCCGGCGTCATGGTGGTCGCCAAGACGCAGCAGGCCAACGCGGCACTGACCGCGGCCTTTGCCGCGCGTGACCTGGACCGCGCCTATGTGGCGCTCGCCTGGGGCCTGCCCAATCCCCTGGCCGGCGAGATCGAAGGCACGATTGGTCGCGACCCGCGGGATCGCAAGCGCATGGCCATCGTCACCCGCAACGGCAAGGCCGCCCTCACCCATTACTGCACGCTTCGTGCGTGGCAAACCGCGGTCGCCCTGCTGGAATGCCGGCTGGCAACGGGACGCACGCACCAGATCCGCGTACATTTGGCCAGCCGAGGCAATCCGATCGTCGGCGATCCGGTATACCTGCGGCGGGTGCCGGCCGTGGCGCGCATGCTACCCGAACCGGTCAGGCATCGGCTGCTGGATTTTCCTCGCCAGGCGCTGCACGCCGCACGGCTCGGCTTCGCCCACCCGCGCACTGGACAGGCGCTGAGCTTTGCCACCGAGCCGCCGCCCGACATGGCCGCGCTGATCGCTGCGCTGAATCGTGATCTGCGTGCAACGCAGAGCTGAGGGCGGACGGATTCATTGACAGGACTAATCCGGTCCTGTATAGGGAATAGGCCAGCGCGAACGGGTGTATTGCGTTGGCGGGGACGTCCGGAAACGCCGCCGCCAGGAAGGGGTGGGTATCCGGGACGTGAAGTCCCTTCCCGCACCCTTGACTGGTTCAGTCACAATCCGGCCTCAGTCTTGCGCCGTTCTGGGCAGACCGAAGCCGCCGGCGAAAGGAGCCTTCAGTTGGCCTCTGCCGTCATTAACGTCGCTCCCGAGGGAAACCTTTCACGGTATCTCC
Organism: uncultured Alphaproteobacteria bacterium; assembly: GCA_963790445.1. Lineage (GTDB taxonomy): Bacteria > Pseudomonadota > Alphaproteobacteria > Acetobacterales > Acetobacteraceae > JAMXLO01. The sequence continues at coordinate 269,848 of CAWBON010000019.1, forward strand.
AGGAGATCCGCAAGTTCCCCATGCTCTCGCCGGAGGAAGAGCTTTCGCTCTCCAAGCGGTGGCGCGATCACGAGGATATGGAAGCGGCACATAAGCTTGTCACATCACATCTCAGGCTCGTGGCAAAAATCGCCATGGGCTATCGCGGCTACGGCCTGCCGGTCGGGGAGCTGATCTCCGAAGGCAACGTGGGCATGATGCAGGCGGTAAAGCGGTTCGATCCGGATCGCGGATTCCGTCTTGCCACCTACGCTATGTGGTGGATCCGCGCCGCGATCCAGGAATACATCCTGCACAGCTGGTCGCTGGTGAAGATGGGCACCACCGCGGCGCAGAAGAAGCTGTTCTTCAACCTGCGCCGGCTGAAGGGCCAGATGCAGGCCATCGACGATGGCGACCTGCAGCCCGAGCAGGTGGCGAAGATCGCGCACATGCTGGATGTGCCCGAGCAGGACGTGGTCAGCATGAACCGCCGGCTCGCCGCGCCGGACCATAGTCTGAATGCGACGGTGCGTCAGGACAGCGAAGGCGAGTGGCAGGACTGGCTGGTCGATGAGACCGACAGCCAGGAAACCACCTACGCCGATCGCGAGGAACTGAGCGGGCGGAAGGCGTTGCTCACCAGCGCATTGAAGACGCTGAACGAACGCGAACGCCACATCCTGATCGAGCGTCGGTTAAAGGACAATCCGACCACCCTCGAGGAGTTGTCGCAGCAATACGGCATCTCGCGCGAGCGCGTGCGGCAGATCGAGGTCCGTGCCTTCGAAAAGCTGCAGAAGGCGATGAAGGCGCAGATCGCCGAGCGCCGGCTACAATCGCAGTCGGCCGTCGCGGCGCGTCAGGCACTCGGCCGGCAACCGGCAATCGCCGATCACTGATCGCCGGACTTCTTACTGATCGCCGGACTTCTCACTGATCGGCAGAGTTCGGATCCAGGCGCCATTCCTCCATCAGTCGCGTACGCGCGGCGCGCAAATGCGCTGCCCGCGCGCGACTGGTCGTCTCCAGCATAGCGCGAACGGCGATCGGCATGACCTCTGCCAGTAGCCAACCACCGGCGGCAGCGCTCCACGCTGCCCCGATGATCTCCAGGTTGCCCAGCAGAGCCAGTGCCGTCGCCATGCTGTGATCGGCCATCCATAGACTTCGGAGGGGCTCGATCGACGCAGCCATGCTGCACAGCGCGATGCTGCGTGCTGTCGGTCGCCCCGGTTGGCGATCGAGCACCAACGCCAGCAGTGCCGGGCCCAGCAGAACGCCCAGCAGCAGTGCGGTCGGCGTGGCCAGCGTGACCATGGCGCCGCACAGCAGGCCTTGCAGCCAAACCATCGACCGCTGTCGCGGCGGACTGGCGATCCCGCTGCTTCTCGCCGTCTTCGCCGTGTTGCGCTTGGCCAAGTTGCGCTTCAGCCCAGTGCCACGACCGCGAGCACGGTGGCCAGTGCGGCGAGGCCCAGGCCGGCGGCAATCTCCTGACCGAGCCGATTGGCAGTCACGGTCCTGCCGGCGGCACCTCCCGCGATCAGAGCCAGCTCCGCGTCTACCCGGTGCAGTTGTTCGGCAGCCCGTTGCGCCTCCAGCGAATCGGTACCACGCGCTACGGGGTCGTCGAGTGCAGCCAGCAGTGGCGCCAGAAACCCAGCCTCGGCCAGCACTTTCAGTTGCTCCGCCACCGCGGCGCGACGGACACGATTGTGCCAGGTCGCCAACACTGGTTCGGCCAGCCCTGCCAACCAGGCAGCAAGGGCCGGCAGCGGCTGCGCCTGAAATCGGGATTGCAATTGAGCCAGTAGGCGCAATTGCGCCAAACAGATCGCGGCGGCCTGGCCGGTACCGGCCTCCGCCGTCAACTCGCTCTCCAGGCGCCGCTCCAGCCGCGCGGAGATAAAGGCGGCGACGTGCGCGTCCACCGGGGCCGTCTTGCGGTCAACCCGGCCAGCGGCCTCCTCCAGCGCCAACGGCAGCTCCTGGAGCTTGACAACCCATCGGCCACCCATAAGCGGGCTCGCACAAGGCAACATTGGATTGAGCACATAGGTCAGTCGCGCCATTGCGCTAGTATTGGCGCCTTGCTGCAACCAGGCGTGCCGCTGCCGGGCGTCGATGCGGATCTCGGCGAAATCGCACCGCTCCGGCCGCACGGCAGCCCAATTGCCCGCCTCCTCATGGGCGATGACCTCTTCAAGCCGAGCCATCACGTCCGGATCGCTGTCCTGGGCCGCGGCAAGTGCCGCACCGATACCGTCCGGCCAGAGTGACATTCCACGCCAACACAGCGGCGCCAGCGGATCCAGCAGAGCGATCGCCCGCATCACCAGTGTGGCGTCACCACTGCCATCATCGGTGAAACCATCAAGGCTGCGGTGCCTTACCAGATCTTCCAGACGGGTAGCGAGGAGCGCGTCCCCCAGGCCACGGCGCAGCCACGCAACGATAGTGCCGCTGCGCAACGCACGCAGCGCGTGGTCTGCCTCAACCCCCATGGCATGCGCCAATGACCGCGCTTCCCATACTTCACAGTCCGCGATCGTGATCGAGCGCTGCGCGCGTCGCGGTGGTCGTGCGGCAACCCGGCGACCGCGTGCGCTCGCCGGATCGAGCAGCAACGTTGGTGTCGGCCGATGCTCGGGGTCCTCTGCCAGCATCCCACGCACCAGATCGCCGATAATGGGCGGCAGCCGCTCATCGCCGGCGATGGCGATATAGCTGCCCTGCTCCAGCTTGCGCCTGATTACGGCAGCGTCGTCGAGTTGCGGCAGGGCTGCGCGACCGAGCGCGAGACATAGCAACAGCACGCCCAGCGCATAGACATCATCGGCAATGCTGCCGTCGCCGCGGCCCGCAGGCAGGCACATCGCGGAGTAAGGCGGATCGAACAAGGCCGTCTGCGCCATGGCGGGCGGCGCGGCCCAGGCGGTGCCCAGCACGACAGGCTGCCCCGGTCGGCTCTGAAAGACGTTGTCGAAACGGATGCCGCGATGCGTCAGGCCACGGGCTTGCAGTTGCTCCAGCACATGGGCCGCCGGCCGCAGCACGCATTCCAGCAACTCGGCTTCCGGCCACGGTCGCGTTCTGCCCACCAGGCTGGGCCCTGGCGGGGCAAGGCAGATCATGTAGCAGGCATCCTCCGCGCTGCCGGCGGCCGACGTTGCACCGTATGCCACGGGGGTCAGCAGACCGACGATCGGTGTCTGCAGCGCCTGCAGTGCGCGGGGCCGAATGGGAAGCTGGCGTTGAATACGCACCGCCATCAGATCGGTTCGCCCGGTGAGTTGATCGGTCACGCCAAATGCGTTGAGCCCGCCGACCGACGGCAGCGGTCGACTGACATCGACCGCGTACTGCTTGGCGATCAAGGCGCCACTGGGTCGGGAGGGTGCGGGACTGGCCATGCACAGCCAATCGTCCACCCATATGGTTTAGGAAAAGCGAAGGAAGGGATCGGTAGCGAATGACAGCGCTACCGACACCCGCTGTCGTATCAGGCGGGCAACGCCAGACGCGCGCGAAGCGCCGCCATGATGGCGGTGTGTACCGTGGCTTCGGGGCTGTCGGCTGGAATAAGCACACAGCGTTCCGGTTCCCGGCGCGCGATCTCGCGGAACCCGGCGTTGACCCGGGCGTGGAACAACGCGTCCAGACGTTCGTAGCGGTCAGCGGTGCTTCCGCGTCGCAGCTGGCGCGCCACCGCGACCTGCTCGCTGACGTCGAGCACCAGGGTGACATCCGGGGTCAATCGCAGCAGATCGGCTAGCGTGGCGATCGTCCCGCGGTCTGCGCCCTGGCCATAGCCTTGATAGGCCATCGTGGAATTGGTGAACCGATCGCATACCACCCACATCCCGGCCGCCAGTGCCGGACGGATCGTCTTCTCGACATGTTCGGCACGCGCAGCGAAGTGCAGCAATGTCTCGGCTGGTGGCGACCAGTCAACCGAGCCGCCGAGCAACAGGTTGCGCAGCGTCTCGGCGCCGGGCGCGCCGCCCGGTTCCCGCGTGCGCAGCACAGCTAAGCCGAGTTCAACCAGCGCGTCGGCCAGCAATTGCGTCTGGGTGGACTTGCCCGCGCCCTCACCGCCTTCCAGCGTGATCAATCGGCCTTGGGGCATCCAGCACCCTGACCTGGTTTGTTATCCGCCGGTCACATAGTGCGACAGCACTGCCATGGCGCGGCCCGGCAGGCTGAGTTTTGGCACATCCTCACCCGCGAGCAGAGGCACCTCCATGCCCGGCACGCCCTGGCCGCCAACGACAAGCTTACCGAGCGTGGTGCCCTTCGCGACCGGTGCGCGAATCGGCGCGTCGTAGTTCACCTTGACCGAAGCGTTCTTCCGCCAGTTTCGCGGCATCGTCATGACGAGATCGCGTCCGCCGACCAACGGCACGGTTGGACTGGTACCCAGCCACACCGGCACATGCTCCACCACGTCGCCCGCGGTGAACAGCGTCACGTCCTCGAAGTTGGCGAATGCCCAATCCATCAGGCGCTCGCCCTCTTCGGCGCGCTGACGCATCGTGTCGAGACCATTCAACACCAAAATCACCCGCCGCTCGCCGCGTTTCGTGCTGGCCGCCAGACCATAGCCACCTGCTTCCGTATGGCCGGTCTTCAGCCCGTCCGCGGTACCTCTTCTGCACCAGCGGATTTCGATTCTGCTGGTCGATGTTGTTGTACTTGAACGACTTCTCTGAATCGTAATGATAATATTCCGGGAAATCGCGAATGATGCTGCGCGCCAGAATAGCGATGTCGCGGCAGCTCATGTGCTGGTCAGGATCAGGCCAGCCAGTGCAATTCTTGAAGAACGAATTGGTGAGCCCAAGCTCCTTCGCCTTCTTGTTCATCAGATCGGCGAACTGTTCTTCCGAACCGGCAATCGCCTCGGCCAGTACGATGCACGCGTCGTTGCCGGAATCCACGATGATGCCGCGGATCAGATCCTCCACCGAAACCTGCGTGCCGACCTGGACGAACATCTTCGATCCGCCCATTTTCCATGCCCTCTCGCTGACCAGCAACTGGTCGTCGAGCTTCATCTTGCCCTGCTTCAGCCGCTCATACACGATGTAGATCGTCATCAGCTTGGTCATCGACGATGGCGGCATCGGGGTGTCGGCATCCCTTATCCAGCAGCGACGCGCCAGTGGCGAAGTCCATGATGAACGCCCAGCGCGCCGCAGTATCCACCGGGCCGAGCGGCGTATCCGCCGGGCTTCCCGTCGGCTCATCCTTTTTGCCGTTCTTCGCAGCCAGGCGTGGCGGACTTCCCCGGCGCAGGATGCTTCTGTTGCGCGGCAGCGGGCAACGCACCGGCCGCGAAGATCGCCGATGCCAGCAGGGCAACACGACGGGTGAGCATCGGGACTTCGACTCCTATTCCACCACGATCCGTGCATCGGTTACTCCCGTGCGGAGCACCTGGTCCAGCGCGACGTCAGCCTGCTCCACGCTTGTGAAAGGCCCGACGATCACCCGGTAGATCTGCCCGCGTCCCTCGGGCTTGGTGACAATGCTTGCTCCGATCCCGGCGACTCTGCGCACGCTGGATGTCGGCATACTGGAAGTTGTGAAACGTGCCGAGTTCCACGAACAGATTGCCGGGGTCGGGCGATGTCTGGGTTACCGTCTCGGGCAACCGCATGTCCGGCGTTGCGAGCCGTAGCCTCCGCAGGTTGAGATGGCACTGGCGCAGGGCCAGCCGCGACGATCGGCGCGGCGCTGCCGGGTGGCGGCAAGTCGGTCTGCTGCACGTCTCCGCGCGGCGCCGTCGCGATGTCCAGCTTCGGTTTGCCCGGCACGGCTTCGACCGCCGCGTGACTTTCCTGCCGGCAATATCTCCAGCCGCACACGCATCACACTATCGTTTGGCATGCCGAGCAGCGCCGCGGTGCGCCGGGTGATCTCCATGATGCGGTGCGGCGTCGCCGGGCCGCGGTCATTGATGCGCACCACGACCTGGCGTCCGTTCTCCAGATTGGTCAGCCGTCCGATCGCTGGCAGTTGCAGTGTCTGATGCGCTGCGGCGAGAGCGGTCTGATCAAATGCCTCGCCATCCGCGGTGAGTTCAGCGTGGCCAGGCGGATAGACCGTGGCGAGGCCGGTCTCCTGCTTCTGGTAACTTTCCCGCGGATAGAACCACGCATCGCCGGCCTGATAGGGCGCGCCGAGTACGTAGTGCGGGTTGGCCGGCGGCGCGTGCTGGCAGGAACCCGTCAGAAGAGCCACCAATATGGCGAGTGCGAATTGCAGGCGTTCCGCCGCTGTGTCGCGTGCGGTCATGCGTCGTCACACGACATTCCCGCGATAGCGGGACCCCGGGCGAGTAGGGTCGTTTGGCGCCGATCGCCTGGGTTCCGGTTTTCGCGGGATTGACGAGTGGGAGAACGCCGAACGTGCCGCGGCTTCTGCGCTCATGTGACAACCGAGTCGCCCAGCAGCCCGACCGCCAGCGCGTAGAAGTCCGACGGATTGTAGCGACGGATGGCGCCAAAATTCGCATAGACCAGGAATGCGTCGCCGCTCGCGCCATCCGGCAGCAGCACTGCGGCCTGCATATCCCGACGCGCCAGCGCCGCCCCATTCGGCGCACGCACGCCAAGCCGCAGCCATTCGCCGACCGGTCTGCGGTTCTCTCGCCCGACCGAGCCGGTGTCGAAATTCGACGGCAGCGTCACTGGCTCGCCCCATGGTTCGCCGCCGCGCCAGCCGGAATTAGCCAGGTAGTTCGCGATCGAACCCAGCACGTCCGGCTTGCTTGTCCAGATATCGCGTCGCCCATTGCCTTCGAAATCCACCGCGTAGCGCAGGTAGGAGGTGGGCATGAACTGCGGCTGGCCCATCGCGCCGGCGTACGAGCCGGTCATCCGCGCCGGCGTCACATCGCCATGGTCGAGAATGCGTAGCGCGGCGATCAGTTCCGGGCGGAAGAAGCTGGATCGGCGGCCTTCCCAGGCCAGTGTCGCCAGCGCTTCGACCACATGGAAGTCGCCCATGCCGGTGCCGAAGCTGGATTCCAGGCCCCAGATCCCGACGATGACGCCAGGGTCCACGGCGAACCGCTCCTGTACGCGGGCAAACAGCGCGCGGTTCTGCTGGAACGCGCCGCGACCGTTAGCGATGCGCTGATCGGTGATCAACAGCGCGCGGTATTGCGCCCAGGTCATGGTGAACTCGGGCTGGTGGCGATCGCGCTCCAGGACCTTCTGATTTGGCTGCACGCCGGCGAATGCGCGCTCCAACGTTCCGGCAGAAACTCCTGCGCGTCTGGCCTCGGCGCGCAGTCCGGCGAGGAAGCCCGAGAAGCTGTCCGGCGTCGCGCGAGCCTGGGTGGCGACGACGACGGGTAGCGCGGCAGCCAATAGCGATCGACGTCTCAGCATGGGCGGTGTCTGCCACGGCTGGCCGCGTCGGGGCAATCTAATCGCGTCGGACGGGTGGCAGGACAATTGCGCGCGACGGCGATGCGATCCGCACGGGTGGGGGCATGACTGCCGGCAGGTTCGGAGATCGGGTTTCCGGGAACGGCTTCCGACTAGCCATTGCAAGGCAGTGTCGACACAACGATCGCAAAGAATACAAAGATCGCAAAGAAAACGAAATCGGCGCCTCACGCAAAGCCAGGAGAATCGAGTGAACGGCGTCCGCTGTCATGCTGAGAAACGCAGCGACGCAGCAAGCTCGGTCGAAGTGCCCAACTGGCCCGAGGTTGCTTCGCACCGCTCGCAATGACAACCAAAGCGGGGCCGGTCAGCATCTTTGGCGCGTTCCTCAGATTGCCCCGCACGCAAAGCGTGCCCCGATGCCCCGCACGCAATGCATACCCGGGGCGTTCGAAACCGCCAGTTCAATCCGGTGCACCATTGCCTCACATTTTTGGCTTTCGGCAGCCGGGCGACGGCCACTACCGCGCAATATGCGTCCGCGTTCTGCTACTCGCCCGCTGAACCGTGCCGTTTCATCCCGGCGGCGCGACCGACAGGCGCCCGACCACCTTGTGCTTCTCGATCAGCCGCGCGACCAGGCCGGACGATTTCGCCTCCTCGACAAAGTCGTGCAGGAATTTGGCAGCCGCGGCGTTGGTGCGCGCAGTGCCGACCGCCTGCTGAACGGCAGAGAATTGCCCGTCGAGAATCCGCGCGCCGGGCATCTTCTGGATATCCGTCAGCAAACCCGGGCGCAGCCCGGCCAACGCATCCAGCTTGTCGCGCATGAATTTCTCGGTGGCGCTGGTGGTTGCATCCGATCGCACCAGTGTCGCATGCTTGATGTTGCGCTCCAGCCAAAGGTCGTAGGCACTGCGCGCCGATACGGCGATGCGCACACCCGGACGGTCGACATCGGCGATCGTCTTCAGTGGCGAGCCGGCGGGCACCAGATACGTGGCCTCGATCTCCACATAGGCCGCGGTGAAGGCGATCTTCTCCGCGCGCGCCGGTTCGGCGCCGATCAGCCCGATGTCCCAGGCATCGCTGCCGACCGCGTCCGCCAGTTCGCCTGGCTTCGCGAACGGCACGTATTTCACCGGCACACCGAGACGTTCGGCGAGCGCGCGCGCCATGTCGGGCGAGACGCCCTCGGGGTCGCCCGATGCGCTCTTGCCGGTGACCAGCAGGAAATTCCCCATGTTGATCGCGGCGCGCAGGACGCCGTGCGGGGCAAGCTCGGAGACGATCGATTGCGACATGGGAGTTGGGTCCAGACCTGTGATGGCCAGGCATTGTATTGAGGGACCTGGCAACCTGCAACTGATCGCGGCGATCCGGCTGGCGGCCGAAGTCAACGCGGCGGCTGTCCGCGCTGCGCGGCGTGCAACACGCGAATGATGGTGCCCTGAACACCCTGGACTACGGCAATGCTCAGACCAGCTTATCGATGGCACCGATATAGCGCGAAGTCGGCCGGATCATCCGTCCGGTCTGCCGCTGCTCCATCGCATGCGCCAACCAGCCTGCACAGCGAGATACCGCGAATACCGGGGTGAATGCCTCGCGCGGAATGCCGACCGCATCCAGCAACAGCGCGGCCGCAATCTCCACATTCGCCGGCAGCGAGCGGCCCGGCTTCACCCGCGCCAACACCGCGGCGACGCGCTGCTGCACATATTCGGCGAACGCCAGCCGATTCGCGGCCGGACCCATTCGTCGCAGCGCCGCGCGCATCGCTTCGGCACGCGGATCATTGCCGCGGAACACGCGATGACCAAAGCCCATCAGTCGCTCGCCGGCGACCAGCTTGCGCTCGATCCAGCCGTCAACGTCATCCGTCGCCGCCAACGCGTCGAGCAAATCGAGCGTCGGCCCAGGCGCGCCACCGTGCAGCGGCCCAGTGAAAGCGCACCACGCGCCAAGCACCGCGCAAACCAGCGATGCCCGTGTCGATGCGATGACGCGCGCGGTGAAGCTCGAACCGCTGAGCCCGCTTTCCGCCATCACCGCGAAATACGTGTCGAGCGCTGCAACGCTCGGCTCGCCCGCCGGCACGCCATGCAGCATGCGCAACAAATCAGCCGCCGTGCCCAGTGTGGGATCCGGCCGCAGCGGCGCTTCGCCACGTGCCGCGCGCAGCAGCGCAGGCACGGCGACGCTCAGCGCGGCCACGATGGCAGCAGGCGGTGCGCCATCCGGCAATCGCGCCAGGCACTGCCGGACGCCTTCCGCGAGCGGGCGCGGCTGCGGCATCCGGCAGCCAGTTGGCAAGATCATCGAATGCCGCCAACCGCCCCGCCGCCAGGTCGGCGCCAATGCCGGCTCGGGTCAGGCCGCCGCCGGCAAATCCGTCCCACAGCAGCGCAACCGTGCCTTCGTAGCCATGCAACTCGGCAAGCTGCGGCACCGCGACTCCGCGTACCCACATCATGCCGAGTTCGCGGTCGGCGTGACTGAGAATGGTATCCGCCGCGACGACGCCTTCCAGGCCGCTGGGCATGGATCGTTTCCTGTTCCCGTTATGCCCGTCAGCATGGCAGGTCTTGAACGCCGCCGGCCAGCCTGCCAAAACCGATGGCGACCAATGGGGGACCATTTTGAAGACGCCTAAGACCCTGACCGAAGGCCAGCGTGCCTACGAGGCGAAGCGCGCCGCGAAGGCCGGCATGAGCCTGGACAAGTGGCTCAGCAGCAAGCAGCGACAGCTCGAGGCCGACGCGCGCGCCAAGGCCAAGGCCGCTGATCCCCCGAAGCCGGCTAAGAAGCCTGGCCTGCTTTCTCGCCTGCTGGATCGCGCGCACAAGCCACTGTAGCCGCCGTGGCAATGCAGCCAGCGCGCCACCGGCCGGCTTCATCTGATCATACCGCAATGATCGTCGCACATGCCGATTGGAGCATCGATCCGCGCAAGCGCTGGGTTGCTGTGGCACGTCGGGATCAGGACGTCTGGCGGCTTGCTGCACCGGCCCTGGTGGGCGAGGTCACGACATTTCTCGCGCGGTTGCGGATGGCGGGGAATGGCGGAGCGGTGGCTCTCGGCGTCGATCTGCCGCTTGGCTTGCCGCGCGCTTATGCTGCGCGGCTATCCGAGACGAACTTCCTGCATTTCCTGGCAACGACCGCCACGCGGCCCGACTTCTTCCAGGTCTGTCGATCGCTGGCCGAGGTCGGACCGGGCCGTCCATTCTATCCGGCGCGTGGCATGGCCGGGATGACGCGCGCGGCTCATGCGGGGGCGCTGGGCCTGGCTGGCGCCGCTTCCCTGTCCCGCGCCTGCGACCGCGCCACATCCGAACGTCCGGCCGGAGCACCGCTATTCTGGACGCTGGGCGCGAATCAAACGGGCAAAGCAGCCATCGCGGCATGGATAGAGATGCTGATCCCGGCGTTGGCCGCCGGCGAGGATGTTCGGATCTGGCCGTTCGCCGGCGCATTCCGCACCCTGCTGGCCCCGGGCGCCGTGGCACTGGCCGAGACCTATCCGGCCGAGGCCATGCGCCACCTCCACATCCGCCTGAAGGGCAGCAAGCGCCGGCAGACCGACCGGGTAGCGGTCGCGGACCAGCTTCGTGCGGCGATGGCGGCACTGGACGTATTGCCCGACCCGGCGTTGGACGCAGCCCTTGCCGATGGCTTTGGGCACGATGCAGCCGGTGAGGACCGCTTCGACTGCGTGCTTGGTGTGCTATGCGTGCTCAACGTGCTGGCAGGCCACCGACCGGACACCGCACCGCACGACCATTGGATCATGCGCTGGGAGGGCTGGGTGCTCGGGCAGACCGCCATGCCGGCGGGCTGGCCGGTGCAGTCCGACATGATCGAGGCCAAAAAGAAATGGCGCGCCCATGCGGACGCGCCCAAGGTTGCTTTCGGTAACGATCCATCCGTTACATGAGTTACAGTATTTTGACAAGGCGCAATAACACGATGACATGAGCGATCCGGTGAAAAAACCCGCCACTGTGACATGGAAGGGATTGGAGTCCGGCCGGATGCCGGTATTCCTGGGCTACGACCAGACGGAGCGCATGATCGCCGCCCTGCTCGACCGGGCGACGCAATGGCAGCCCGATTTCGTCGTCGGGATCGCGCGCGGCGGATTGGTGCCCGCGACGATGGCCGCCGGCATACTGGCATTGCCCCTGGCGATGGTGGGCTTCGAGCGGGCGACCGGGGCAACGCAATGGATCGGCGCGCCGCCATCGGCCGGGCGCATCCTGCTGGTCGATGACGGCTGCAGCACTGGCCGCACCATGGATGCTGTCCGTGCGGCGCTGCTGCGCGAAGGCCGCGCATGCCTGACCCTGGCGGTGGTGCACGATCCTGAAGTCACGTCCTATGTGCCCGACCTGTCGCATCCGATGCGGACGCTGTGGCGGTTTCCCTGGGAGCGCGGCGAGGCGACACCCGCGGGGCGTGCGCTGCGTGCCACCGGCGCGGGACCGGATCGGTTGACGGAACTGCCGTTCTACGGCCTGGATCTCGACGGCGTGTTTCTGCCGGATGTGCCGGACGCGGACTATCTGGCCGACATCGCCGATGCGGTGGTTCGCCGGCATGGCTTGGAGCCGTTCGCGTCTCTGCCGTTCTTCTCGCCAGAGCGTGCGGTGGTGATCACCGGCCGCCCGGACTCCGACCGCGAGCGCACCAGCGCATGGCTGGCTCGCTGGGGGCATGGTGCGCTGCCGCTGGAATGCCGACCGTCCGACATGCCGCACAATCCCGTCTCGGTCGCGCGCTACAAGGCCGCGACCGCGACACGCTGGGGCTGCACGCATTTCGTGGAGAGCGACGCCGAACAGGCGTTGCGGATCGCGGCGCACGCGCCGCATCTGGTGGTGAGTTGGTGGTCGGCGAGCGATGCGCGTGCCTGGCTGATCGGAGCGGCGGCGCAGCCGGAGTAACGCGCCATTGTCATCGCATCCACTATCATTGCCAGAAGCGCGGCAACGAAGCGATCTCGGTACAGTACCCTGACCGGGATTGCGTCGTCCCCGCGCTCGTTGCAATGACGATCGCACGTCATGCGCCCGCTCGTGCCAACACCACCGGTTTACCGCTCGATTGCCCTGGCGGGCAGCAACTCACTACGCAGAATACAACCCCATCGCCTGCGCCTTCACCTTGATCAGCCCAACCAGCAGATCGAGCATCGGAGTCGCCACGCCGGCCATGCGCGCCAGATCCAGCGGCACGGAATATAGTGCATCGATCTCCATCGGGCGCCCCGCCTCCAGGTCCTGCAGAATACTCGGCCGATGCGCGAGTTGCGTGTTGGTGGCGACAACCCTCTCCGCGTCGATATCAAGCCGGAAGCCCATTGCCAGCGCGATCGCCTGGGCCTCCGCCAGCATGCGGCGCGAACATTCGATCAGCGTCGGCTCCTCGTGCGTCGCGCGCACTGGCGATTGCGTCAGCACACACATCGGGCCGGCGCTGAGATTGAACGCAAGCTTCTGCCAGATCAGTTCGCGAATATTGGCGGCGACTGTGACGGGCAGGTCGGCGGCGCGGAATGCATCGGCTAGCGCGGTGATGCGGGGTGTGATGCTGCCATCGGGCTCACCGAACACCGTGCCGCGACCCGCGCCGGTCAGCAGGCGCACCACACCCGGCGCGGGCACCGAACAGGCCGGCCAGAAAATACCGCCGATAGCGCGCTGCGGCCCGACGGTGTTCCACAGGGCATCGCGCGGATCGAGCCGCGCCAGACGATGGCCATCGAGCGGGCCGCCATGTGCATGGAAATACCACCACGGAATGCCGTTCATCGCGAAAGCCACCGACGTGTCGCGATCCAGCAACGGCGCGATCGTCGCGGCAACCGCGTTCATTGCGGGTGCCTTCACTGTGACCAGCACGGCATCCTGACAGCCGAGTTCGGCGGGTTCGTCGCTTGCCGGCAGCTTAACGTTGATCGCGCCGTCCGGCGTCTCCACCGTCAGCCCATTGGCACGGATCGCGTCAAGGTGCGCACCGCGCGCCACCACCGAGACGTCAGCGCCGCCCTTGGCGAGAAAGCCCGCAAGGTAACCGCCGACCGAACCGGCGCCGAACACACAGATCCGCATCAGAACTCAACCAGCATGATTTGCCTCGTTATCCCGCAGCGCACGCCGATGATCCTACCCGGTTCTTGATGTTTGGCGAGGCGACGGGACCCGCTCAGAATGGCATCATCAACCGCAATGCCCCACGAGGAGGAAGCAATGTTCGTCGTCAACGAGCCCCCGCCGCAGATTGACACTGAAATGGTGGCATTGCTGCGCCAGGCCGAGCCCGCCACCATCGGGCATTTCCGCCATGTCGGCTTCATGGACCCGGGCTGCGTTCGCTGCTATCCGGCCATCGCATCGCGGGCACCGCGGTGACTGTGCGCTGCTTCGGCCCCGACACCACGATGGTGCACTACGCGCTGGGTCGGCTACGCACCGGCGACGTGCTGGTGATCGACCGCGCCGGTGACACGCGTCACGCAGCGTGCGGCGGTGGCGTGGCGTTCGCGGCACGGGCCGCAGGCTGCGTCGGCATCATCATCGACGGCATGGCGACTGACATCGACGAGTTGCGCGAATATGGGTTGCCTGTGTGGGCGCGCGGGCTGTCCACCGTAACCGGCAAGCGGCTGTTCCTGCATGGCGAGTTCGGCACGCCGATTTCCTGCGGCGGCGTCTCCGTCGAGCCGGGCGATGCGATCCTGGCCGATGAGAACGGCGTGCTGGTGATGGAGCCGCACGAGATCAAGGCCGCCGCCGAACGCGCGATCGGCATGCAGCAGGCCGAGAAGCTGTCGCTGGCACGCATCGCCAAGGGTGAGACCCTGCCCGATATCAATGGCACAAACGCGCGGATCGCCGAGATCCTGGCGGCACAGAAGGGCTGACGTCAGCGCATCAGCGATGACCAACGAAGCGCGCGTCCTGGAGGAGATCGAGCGCCGGTTCGACGCCTCAGTGGAGGAAATCCGCGCAGCGATCCGCCAGCCGAGTGTGTCGCGTACCGGCGAAGGCATCGCGGCGATGGCGGATCATGTCGCGCAGCAACTCCGCGACCTCGGCGCGGCCGTGCGACTTGTCCCGGGACTACACGCGCCGATCGTCGAAGGCTTACTGAATGTCTCACCGGCTTTGCCGACACTGCTATTTTATGATCTGTACGACGTGCAACCGGCGGACGGACAGACCGGCTGGATAGTGCCGCCATTCGACGCCACAATCGTCATCGATGATGCGGGACACCGCAGACTGGTCGGCCGCGGTGCGTTCAATTCCAAGGGCCCGCTGATCGGCACGCTGGCCACGTTGCGCGCATTCACCGAAGCCGGTGTCACGCTGCCATGCAACATCCGTTTCCTGATTGAAGGCGAGGAGGAAATCGGCAGCCCCAGTCTGGACGGTTACATCGCCACGCATCACACCGAACTCGCGGCCTGTGATGCAGCGTTCATCCCATATTTCGGCACCAATGCGATCGGCAAAACGATCATCAGGCTCGGCTTCAAGGGACTTATGCTGCTTGAGTTCCGTGTAACCGGCGGCGACTGGGGCGGTCCGGCGCGCGGCGACCTGCATGCGTTGCATGGCGCGCTGGTCGACAGCCCGAGTTGGCATCTGGTGCGCGCACTCGCCTCGCTGGTCGACGATGCGGAGCGGCTGACACTGGACGGTCTGGCGACGCTGACGCCGCTGCCCACGCAGCAGGATCGTGAGCTGGCCGCGGCCGTGACGGCGGAGTTCGATTTGCCCGGCTATGCCGGTGAAATCGGCGTTGCGCGCCTGAAGCCGGGCGCATCGCTCACCGACCTCATGTTCAGCAACACGCTGAACATCGACGCACTGTCCGCGGGCAGGATCGAAGCCGGCAACGATGCTGCCACGCTGATCCCGCGCACCGCGCGTGCCTTCGCAGATCTGCGCATCATGCCTGGTGTGCCGCCTGCGATGGTGCTCGATCTGCTGCGCGCACATCTTGACCGACGCGGCTTTCGTCGCGTCGAGATGCTGCTACGCTCCTCCTATCCCGCCTCGCGCTGCACGATGGATGAACCGGTTGTCTCCGCGCTGATCGATGCGTGCCGTCAGCATGCCTCGGCCGTGCAGGTGTTTCCGATCCATGCCGGTGCCGCGCCGATGCACGTGTTCACCGACGTGATCGGTATTCCGTACGCGTTCGGTGGCGTCGGCCATGGCGCGGGTGCGCATGGACCGAACGAGTACATCATGATGGACGACATCGTTCCATTCATGCAGTCGGTCGCGACTTTCCTGTTCCGTTTCGGAACCGCGCCGCGGCGCATCCGCTGATCACCCCCACGCATCACGCCCGCTTCACGTTCCAGAATAGTGGTCCGTTGCTTTCCAGCTTGCCCTGCAGGCTTTTGCGATATGCGGTCGGTATTTGGAACTGGTCGAGGGTCACGGTCGGCACCTGTTCGTAATTCTCCTGCTGGATCGCCGCGGCAATCTTCTTGCGTCCATCAGTGTCTTTCGCGTCCAGCCATTCCTGAGTGAGTTGCTCGACCTTGGGATTGTCATACCAGCCAAACCAGCCACCGGCACCTTGGCCGCGAAACGGTGCGCTGACCACGGGGTTGAGGATGAAGCCGCCGGTGAACCAGGTATGAAACACCGACCAGCCGCCCTTCTCCACCGGCTCCTTCGACACGCGCCGCTGCACCACCGAGCCCCAATCAGTGTCCTGCAATTCGGCGTTGATGCCGATCTTCTTGAACATGTCATAGGTGATGTCGCCCAGCGGCCCGATCGTTGCAAAGTCTGTCGGATTGATGATCACTGCCTTTGCATTGTCGTAGCCGGCGTCCTTGATCATCGCCTTGGCGGCTTCCAGATCGCCCTTCTGCACGGGCAGGTTGACCTCCGTGCCATAGGTCGTGCCGCACGGGAACTGCGAGCGGCAAATACGCCACGATGACGGGTCGTTGCCGGTGATCGCCCGCATGTAGTCCTCTTGGTTCACCGCTGTCAGCACGGCGCGACGCAGGCGAACGTCATTGAATGGTGGTTGCAGATGATTGAACCGCAGGCCGGCAATATAGCCCTGGGGATTGGACGGCCCGAACGCAATGTCGCTGCTGCGGCGAAGCAACGGCACAAGGTCGGCCTGCACTTGCTCGTACCAATCTACCTCCCCGCTCTGCAATGCGGCCGATGCCGTGGCTGCGTCGGGGATAATCTTCCATTCGATACGCTGGAAGTTCGCGACCTTGCCGCCAGTGGTCCAATCCGGCGCCTCCTGGCGTGGCACATAGCCGTCGAATTTCATCCACGCGGCACTGCTGCCGGCGACAAAATCTTCCTTGACGAAACGGAACGGACCGGAGCCGACAATCTCGGTGATCGCCTTGTACGGGTCGGTCTTCGCCAGACGCTCCGGCATCATGAAGGCGATCTGCGCATCGGCTTTTGCAATCGCATCGATCAGCAACGGGAACGGCTGCTTCAGCGACACCTTGATGGTTCGGTCGTCCGCCACGTCCCACGCATCGATGACCTTCGCCACCGTCTGACCGAACGTATCGCGTGCTGCCCATCGGGCCAAACTCGGCGCGCAATCCTGCGCACGCACCGGTTCGCCATCATGCCACTTGAGCCCATCCCGCAACTTGATCAACCACGTCCGGCCGTCGTCGGAGATCGTGTAGCCCTCGGCCATTTGCGGCTTGGCTTCCTGCGACGCATTCACCCCGAACAGAGTGTCCCACACCATCCAGGCGTGGTTTGCGGTCACCGCGGCAGTGGTAATAATCGGATCTAGCAAGGTGAGGTTCGACTGCGGCACAAAGCGCAGCACGCGCGCATCTGCGGGTTGCGCGATCGCAAACCGCGGCAGCACGCCCGCGGCGATGCTGGCCGCTCCGGCCCGCATGAATGACCGACGTTTCATGATGCGCCCCCGATTGATTGTGCAGCGCAGCATGTCGAGTTTCACCCGTCGCCGCAAGGCGCGCGTGCACGGTCAGCTCAGTCTTACCGGCAGCTTGCCGCCCACCAACCGACGCAGTGCCAAGCTGACCAGCAGGATAACTGCGATGGTGAACATCGACAGCGCCGAGACAACTTCGAGTTGACCCAGATCGTTCAGGCGAAAGATCGCCACGGCAATCGTTTCGGTACCGCCAGTGTAGAGCAGGATCGTCGCACTCAACTCGGTCAGCGCCGGCACGAACACCAGCAGGAATCCGGCGAGCAACCCCGGCCGCATCAGCGGCAGCAGGATCGCACGCATGGTGGTGAACCAGCCGGCGCCGATAATGCGCGCGGCTTCCTCCAGCGATGGGTCGATCTGCGTCAGGCTGGCGTGCGCGCTGCGCACCGCGAGCGGCAGGAAGCGTGCGATATAGGCCGCCAAAAGAATCCAGATCGTGCCGTAGATCGGCAGCGGCGGACGAATGAAGGCTTGCAGCATGCCGACCGCCATCACGGTACCTGGCAAGCCCAGAGGCAGGATCGCCAGATAATCCAGCAGACGCCGGCCAGGCAAAGTTGTGCGCTGATCGATATAGGCGATCAACAGACCAAGCGTGCTGCCGATCAGCGCGGCCGCGATTGCCAGTTGGAAGCTGTTGCGGATGCCGCGCAACGCAACCTGGTTGTTGAACAACGCCGCTGCATAATTCGCCAGCGTCAGGTTTTCGGACGTCGGCGGTGTTGTCCAGTCGCGGCTGATCGAGGCAACCGCCAGCACTGCGAGCGGCGCCACTGCCGCCAACGTGACGATGACCAGGCACAGCATCAGCAGCGGCCATCGCCAGGGACCAAGCTGCCAGCGTTGCAGCCTGGCGCCACGGCCGCTCACGGTCACGTAGGAGCGGCGCTCCAGATACCGCCGTTGCACAACCAGCGCCGCAACGGTCAGCACCACCAGGATCAGCGACAGCGCAGAGGCATCCGCCCAGCGTGGTGGATAAGCGCCGAGTACGCCGTAGATGCGCGTCGGCAGGAACACCAGTCGAGCAGGCAAGCCGAGTAGCGCCTGCGGCCCGAACAGCGCCATGGAATCCACCGCCGCCAGCAGCGCGCCTCCGGTAATGGCCGGCGCGATCAGCGGCAAGGTGATCCGCAACGTCACGGCGCGTCGTGTTGCGCCGAGGATTTGCGCTGCCTCCTCTAGCGGCGCGTCCAGGGAGGCCAGCGCGCTTTCGGTGAGGAAAAACGGAAAGGCCATCACGTGCAGGCCGATCACGAAAATCACGCCACCGAGGCTGAACACATCGAACGGTCCGTGTGGCGTGTTGAACAGCCACGCCAGCAACCGGTTGACGTAGCCCGCTTGTGGACCGAGCAAAATGATGTACGCCAAGGCCGAGAGATAGGGCGGCGTGATGTAGGCCAGGGCGACCAGTGCGCGAATGACGCCACGCAGCTTCATGTCGGTGCGCGCAATAGCCCAGGCGAGCGGCACACCCAGGACCACGCCAACGGCAGCAGTGCCAATGCCCAGAACCAGTGTATTCAACAGCGGCTCGAGATTGTCCGATCGCGCGACGGCGCGCAGCAATGGTGTGGCACTGAGCGTATGCGGTGCGCCTAGTGCGCCGAGAAGCAGCCAGGTCAGCGGCCAGCCTACCAACAACAGGAGCAGCAGCACCGCCGCGACCAGCACCGGCGCAGCGGCATAATCCCGCCCGATGAACCGACTCAGACGCCCCATTCGCCGCCGAAAATATCGGTCATCCGTTGCAGGATGTCGCTGCGGTCCTTCTGGTACTCGGCATAATCGATGGTCAGCAGCTTCAGACTTGCCAATGGTGGATTACCCTTAGGCGGTGGAAGATCAGTGCGGCTGGAATATTTGCCGCCATCGACCAGCAGCTTCTGGCCAGCGTCGCCCATCCACCAGTCATAGAACAGCATCGCCGCATCCGGTCGCACGCTCTTCGCCACCAGTGCGACGCCGCCAGGCTCGGTCGGAACGCCAACTTGCGGGAACAGATAGTCAGTCGCCTTGCCTTGCAGCTTCGATCGCCAGGCGATGTTATCGTTGGTCGCGAAGGCACACCCGCGCTCGCCGCTTTCCAGCACCTGCGTGGCAAGCTGTGGCGTCTGCACGCGCAGCGGCTTGTTGTCAGCTAGCCGCTTCAGCAGGTCCCAGCCGAAATACTTTGCGAGCGTATAAAGCCGCGGGGCGCCATCACCATTCTCCGAGGAGAAGAACACCAGCCGCCCCTTGAAGCGCGGCGTCGCCAGGTCCGCCCACGATGTCGGTGGCGCGGCACCGAATTCCTTTGTGTTGTACTGAATTACGCATTGCGTGAGGCGATCCGCCACCCAGGCGAACCCAGGATCGCGCAGATTTGCCGCGATGGTGGCGGTGGTGGCGGATCGGTACGGTCGCAGCAGACCGCGCTGCTGCATGGCCAGGAACGCGCCGAGATCCGACGCGTCGATCACGTCCGCCTGCATCCGGCCGGCATCTGCCTCTGCCAGTGTCTTGCCGGTAACGTCTGCCGAACCACCACGGTAGTACTCGACCTTGACGCCGTATTTGTCGGTGAACGCCGCGATGATGGCGTCGACCAGCTTGGTATCCAGGCTGGTGTACAGCATCACGCGACCCTGCGCTTTCGCCTTGTCGATCGCCGGCTGCTGCGCTCTGGCTCTGGCCGGCAGCCAAAGCGGCCGTCATGACACCGCCCAGCACGGCACGGCGTGTAGTCTTGCCCATCGGGACCCTCCTCCCTGGTTGGCGATCAGCTTCTGGCCTAGGCTCGCCGTACGCAAGGGAAGAGTTTGCCATGGAAAATCGTTTGAAGCGCAAGCTTGCCGACGGCGCGCTGACATTCTGTATGGGCGTCAACCAGGCACGCACGCCGAACATCACAATGATCGCTGCAGCGGCCGGATTCGACGCGATCTACGTCGATCTGGAACATAACCCGACATCGCTGGAAACGGCATCGATGCTGTGCGTGGCGGCGATCAGCGCGGGCATCACGCCGATGGTGCGTATCGGCTCGCAGGACGGCCATCTCGCGGCGCGCGTGCTTGACGGCGGAGCGCAGGGACTGATGGTGCCGCATATCAATTCGGCCGCGGAGGCAGAGGCGATCGTCACCGCATGCCGGTTCCCGCCGATCGGCCACCGTTCCGTGGGCGGCGCCGGCCCGGCACTAGGCTACCAGGCGATGCCGCAAGGCGAGATCAGCGATTTTCTCAACCGCGAAACGTTGCTGCTGGCGATGCTGGAAACGCCGGAAGCGATCGAGGAAGCCGAAGCCATCGCCGCGGTGCCGGGGATCGACGGTCTGCATATCGGTTCCAACGATCTGTGCAGCGAGATGGGCATTCCCGGCAAGTATCACGATCCGCGCTACCTGCACGCCGTGGAGAAGGCCGGTCGTGCCGCAAAGGCGCACGGCAAGTCGCTGGGGATCGGCGGCGTGCTGTTCGACCATGAGTTGCAGACCGAACTGGTGCGTCTGGGTGCCCGTTATCTGACGGCCGGGCACGACGTAACCTATCTGCTGCGTGGCGCACGCGCCGATGTCGAGCGCATGCGTACGATCCCGGTGCCACGGTTCTGAAGGAGGGCTCCATGTTCGCCTATGTCGGCGGCTACACCACGAAGGATCGCGACGGCCGCGGCGACGGTATCCATGTTTATCGTGTGGATGGCTTGAGCGCGACGTGGACGCATGTGCAGCATGTGGCGGGCGAGGAAAACCCGTCGCTGTTCACCCTGCGCCCGGATAACCGCGTGCTGTATTCCGTGCATGGCGCACTGACGCACGTGTCCGCATTCAGCATCGATCCGGCGAGCGGACACCTTCAATTGCTTAACCGACAGGAAGCCGGCGGCAACAATCCGGTTGATGCGGCGTTGGATGCGACCAGTCGATTTCTGGTCGTGCCGAATTATTCCAGCGGCAACGTCGCGGTGCTGCCGCTGGGAAGTGATGGCGCGCTGCAGCCGGTGGCCCAGGTATTCGAGCTGCCCGGCAAGCCGGGACCCGATCCGGTGCAGCAGAGTTCGTCGCATCCGCACGCCGTGATTTTCGATCCCTCTCGGCGATTCGTCATCGTGCCGGACAAGGGCTTTGACTGCACGTTCATATTTCGCTTCGAAAATGGCCGATTGGCACTGAACCAGGCGATACCGTCCCGCCCCGGCGCGGCGCCTCGGCACTGCATCTTTCATCCGACGCTATCGGTGCTCTACGTGAACAACGAACTGGATTCCACAGTCACCGCCTATAGCTGGAACGACGGACGGGTCGAGGAAATCGAAGTCGTCGGCACCCTGCCGGAGGGTGAGACGGGTAAGAACACCACCGCCGAGATTGGTATCGCGCCCGACGGACGGTTTCTGTACGTGTCGAACCGCGGGCACGATAGCGTCGGCGTATTCGGTGTGGCGCAGGACAGCGGACGGCTCAGTTTCTTCGGCTGCGAGCCGACAGGCGGCAAGCGCCCGCGGTTCTTTACGCTCGATCCGGCAGGTGATTTTCTCTACGCGGCGAACCAGGAAGGCGACAGCATTGTCGCATTCAACGTTGACAAGGAAAGCGGCATGCTGACCCGCACCATGCAGGAAGTGCGGGTCGGCAGTCCATCGGCAATCAGCTTCGTCGTGCCGTGACACCCGTCCCCCTCCCGCAACAGGAGGGGGAGTTCCGCATCCTGATCTCCCTCCCCTTGCGGGGATTGGGAGAACGGGTGAGTTGATCACCCGACCGCAATATCCAGCCAACCGTGCGGCGTCACCGTCGCACTGTTGCCCGGTCGCAGCAGCACCGTCGTCATTGCTGACTCGACAATCGCCGGCCCGACGATCGCCTGCGCCGGCGCCAACGCGTCGAACTCGAACACCGGCACACTGGTCCAGCCACGCAGCCAGATGCGCCGCTCGCCCCGCGCCACGACGTCCGCCTGTGCCGGACGCATCGGCTCCTGCGGCACACCAGGCAGCACGCCGATCACCGCGGCACGTGCATTGACCAGCACCGCATCCTGCTCGCGCAGCGCGTAGGTATAGAGTTCCTCATGACGGTTGTGGAACCGCTCCACAATTTGCGGCAATGGATCAGCGACACTCCAGTCGATGTCATCCAGTGGCACGGTGATCTCGAAGATCTGCTCGCCGTATCGCATCTCCACCGAACGCTGCACGCGCACCGGACCATCGAACGACGCACGCAGACGTGCCTGCCCCTCCTGCTCCATCTCGGCGAACAGCCGCTTGATGCCGGCGCCGTCCAGTCGCGCCGTGTCGCCGATATGCGTGCGCGACACCTCGAACCGCAGGTCGGTCGCCAGCATCCCCCACGCCGACAGCACCGCCGCCACGCGCGGCACAATCACGCGCGTCAGGTCGAGCTGGCGTGCGACATCGGTCACATGCAATCCAGCGGCACCACCGAACGACAATAACGCGAACCGACGCGGATCGACGCCTCGCCGGACGGACACCAGACGAATGCCCTCCGCCATGTTAGTGTTCACCACGCGGTAGACGCCCTCTGCCGCGGCAACGCGGTCCACCTTCAGCGTTGCCGCAAGCCGATCCAGCGCTTGCTCCGCGGCATCTGCATCAAGCATGCTCGCGCCACCGAGAAAATGCATCGGATCGAGGTAACCGAGCACCAGATTGGCATCCGTCACCGTCGGTTCGCGCCCGCCACGCCCGTAGCATGCCGGACCCGGCACTGCGCCTGCACTTGCCGGACCGACATGCAAAATGCCACCCGCATCGACACGGCCAATCGAACCACCACCCGCACCCAAACTGACGATATCGAGACTGTTCAGCGCCAGTCTGTGTCCGCCGATGGCACGACCACTAACCAGTGCAGGTTCGCCCGCGACAATCAGGCAGATATCCGTACTGGTGCCGCCCATGTCGAATGGGATCAGGTTGTCGCTGTCCAGCAACTGCGTCGCGTAACGGCTACCGGCAACACCGCCCGCTGGACCCGACAGCACGCCGCCGGCGGCAAGCCGGGCCGCCTCCGCAAGCGGCGCCACCCCGCCATGCGACTGGATAATCAGGATAGGTCCATGATACTTTGCTTCAACAAGCCGCTGTTCCAGTCTGCGCAAATAACGCGATAGCGCTGGCCCGACGTAGGCGTTCACCACTGTCGTGGAGACGCGATCGAATTCCTTGATCTGCGGAAACACGTCGGATGACAGCGAAACAT
This sequence comes from uncultured Alphaproteobacteria bacterium, assembly GCA_963790445.1. Classification (GTDB taxonomy): domain Bacteria; phylum Pseudomonadota; class Alphaproteobacteria; order Acetobacterales; family Acetobacteraceae; genus JAMXLO01. Next base: position 293,434 of record CAWBON010000019.1, read on the forward strand.
ACACGCCCGGTATCGCGTCGGCGAGCACCGTCGCGGTTTCGCGTTCATGACGCGGATCGCGGTACGCGTGCAGATAGCACACTGCCACCGCCTCGACGCCTGCGCGCTTGAGTTCTGCTATCGCGGCATCCAGCGACGCCCGGTCCAATTTCGTCTCGACGCGCCCATCGGCACGCATTCGCTCCGTCACACCGAAGCGCAGCGCACGCGGGACAAGCTGCTCCGGCGGCGGTACACGCAGGTTGTAGCGGTCGTCCTTCAACCCTTCGCGCATCTCGATGACGTCGCGATGCCCCTCCGTGGTCAGCAGCCCGACCTTGGCGCCTTTGTGTTCCAGGAGTGCATTGGTCGCGACCGTGGTGCCATGCACGATACGTTCGGTTTCGGCCAGCAACGCCTCGCGCGGCATTGCCAGAATCATCGCCAGCCGATCCAGGCCCGCCATCACACCGATCGAAGGATCCTCTGGCGTGGATGCAACTTTTGCCAATGTGGAACGCCCGCCGGCGTCCACCGCGACAAGGTCGGTGAACGTGCCACCGACATCGATGCCGATCTTAAGCATCGCTCAAACAAACCCGTTGGTCGCATCGCGTTCGCGCGCGACCGGATCGCGCTTCACCGGATCACCCCAGCCGCCACCACCGCCCGACTCGATCTTGAACACGTCGCCGGGTCGGATCTCGATGCCGACTTCCTTGGTCTTAAGCGGCCGCTGCTGGCGTCCTTCCGAATGCAGCACGTAGCGATGCGGTAATCCGTCGTTGCCGCCGAGCATACCGCACGCACCGTATTTCACGCCGTCACCGGCGGTATTGCCGCGTGCGGGTTCATCGATTTCCGCGACCATTTCCAGAATGCATCCAGGACCGCCGCGATACTGTCCATCGCCGCCCGAACCGGGACGGAATTCGTGCGTGCGGAAGAACAGCGGAAAGCGCACTTCCGTCACCTCCAGACTGCCGAACTTGATGCCGCCCGCGGCCTGCCACTCGCCGCCCGCGGGCCAACCATCACCGACCGGCGACGCGCCGCCACCCGGCCGAGCCTGGAACATGTGCCAGATGAACGGCTTCTGGGTGCGTGGATCGCGGCCCTGAATTGCGATGCGAAAGCGGCGACCCCACCCCGCCATCGCACGATCGGGACATGCCGGCGCCAGCGCCTTGATAATCGCCTCGATGATCTCCTGCGAACAGTGATTGGTGCACAGCGTCACCGGTGCACCTTCATTCGCCCACACAATGGTTCCCGGTTTCGCAATTACCTCAACCGGACGGAACGCACCGTCGTTCTTCGGCGTGTGCGGATCGATCAGATAAGCCAACGCAACCACCACCGCCGACCGCATGTTCGGGAAGGACGAATTCACGAAACCCACGACCTGCTCATGTGAATCCGACAGATCGACGGTCAGGTCGCTGCCGCGCTTGGTTACCGTGGCACGGATGTGGATGTCAGTGTAACAATGGCCATCATCATCCAGGAAGGCCTCGCCGTGATACACGCCGTCCTGCCACGTCGCGATGACCGCGCGCGCCTGGCGCTCGGCGCCATCCAGCACCGCCTCTATCGCCGCATTCGTCACCTCCCAGCCAAATTCCCCAGCCAGCGCCAGCAAGCGCCGCTGCCCGACATGTGCCGACCCGATCATCGCCGCAAGGTCGCCGCGGAAATCGTGCGGGTGGCGCACATTGGTCACCAGCATTTCCAACACGTCGCGCCGCACCACGCCGCGGTCATACAGGCGCAACGGTGTGACGCGGATACCCTCCTGCCAGATCTCGGTCGCCGCAGCGTTGTAGGCGCCATGCGTCGAACCGCCGATGTCGCTCTGGTGCGCCCGGTTGATCGACCAGAACACCGGTTTCTCGCCTTCGAATATCGGCACAAAGGCGGTCAGATCGGGGAGATGGTTGCCGCCATGGTACGGATCGTTCAGCAGAAACGCGTCGCCGGGATGGATGTCGTCGCCGAAAAAGTCATGCACCGATTTTGCCGCCCACGGCAACGCCCCGACATGAATCGGCACATAGCAATACGTACTCGTAAACGCGTCAACATGGCCATGGCCGCCGGGTATTGCTAGGAGTTGTCTCATGCCTACTACAACGCAGTCTTCGCGGTCGGGAATGCACGACGCGCTTCGACGGGCCGCCCACGCGGGTCGAAGAAAGGAGCGGCAGACGGACATCCCCTTGGCCCCTCGATCTCGCCAGGCGATGGTCGTCGGTGAGCGAACCCTCGTAAAGGCTGGCCTTCGGCCCCCGCCTCCGGCGGCTTCGGCCTTGACAAGGCTCCGCTCACCGACATCTCGCGCTGCCCAACAGATCGAAGGCCGGGAGCGGGCCTCGAGCCGTTCAACACACCCCCCGCCGCGAGGAGTGAAAATGACGCCTTATTGACAAGAAAGCCCCCATACGAGC
>CAWBON010000020.1:0-200492 GCA_963790445.1 uncultured Alphaproteobacteria bacterium
CTGCATGATCACCGTGTCCGCGCCGTCAGGCATGACCGCGCCGGTGAAAATGCGGGCGGCCTTGCCGGCAGTCAGCCGGTCGGAGGAGGCATGGCCGGCAGCGATGCGGCCATCCACGACGAGCCGCGTCTCGGCATCCGCGGCCAGATCATCGAAGCGGACGGCATAGCCGTCGACCGCGGAGTTGGTGAATCCGGGCACGTTGAACGGCGCTTTGACAGCCTCGGCCAGCGTTCGGCCATCGGCCTGCGCGAGCGCGACCGTTTCGGTATCCGCGACAATACCCACGCGCTCGAAGATCAGGTTTCGCGCCGTCTCGATCGGCAACAGCGCGCCGCCGAACGCGAAACAATCATCGGAGAGCTGGGCCATTATGTATACCGAAGATTGACCCATCGACGCTACCCCCCCCCCTGCCCCCCCCTCCCCCACTCCCTTTCCCGCAAAGAAGTCGTGAACCGGCCGGAGCCTTCCCCTCCGGAGCGGGGCCGGCATACGTGGTCGCCTGATATCTCGCGTGGCCCCGGCTATTCCGCCGCGACCGCGGTTTCCCTGGCAGCCTCGACCTGCGCGGCGCAGAACTTGAACTCCGGGATCTTGCCGAACGGATCCAGCGCCGGATTGGTCAGCAGATTGGCCGCGGCCTCGGCATAACAGAACGGGATGAAAACCATCCCCTGCGGCACGTCGGTGTCGGCCCGCGCCTTGAGCTCGATGGCGCCGCGCCGCGTCGAAACCCGCAGCATGCCACCCGGGGCGACGCCGAGTTTTTTCAATTCGCGTGGCGCCATGAACGCCACCGCCTCCGGCTCGAGATCATCGAGCACGCTCGACCGGCGCGTCATGGCGCCGGTATGCCAGTGCTCCAACACGCGTCCGGTCGAAAGCACGTATGGGAAACTGTCGTCCGGGACTTCATCGGGCGGCAGCACGTTGGCCGGAACGATTTTCCCGCGGCCGCTCTTGGTGGGATATCCGGTGCTGAAGATGATCTCGTTGCCCGGCTGATCGGCGCCGTCCGTCGGGTAGGTGACCGCCCCCTCGCGCACCAGCCGGTCCCAGCTGATGTTGGCCAGCGACGGCATGGTCGATGCCATCTCGGTATAGACGGCGCCCACATCCGGATAGGACCAGTTGCAGCCGAGCCGGTTGGCTAGATCCTGGATGATATCGATATCGAGACGGGCTTGGCCCGGCAGCGGCAACGCCGTGCGACCGAGTTGCACCCGCCGATCGGTATTGGTGAAGCTGCCGGTCTTTTCCGGAAAAGCCGAGGCCGGTAGGACGACGTCGGCATGCCAGGCGGTCTCGGTCAGGAAAATATCCTGGACCACGAGATGCTTGAGCTTGGCGAGCGCGGCGCGGGCATGATGCACGTCGGGATCCGACATGGCAGGATTTTCGCCCATGACATACAGGCCCTCGATCTGGTCGGCATGGACCGCGTTCATGATCTCGACGACGGTCAGGCCGCGTTTCGGATCGATCGTCGTGCCCCATTTCTGCTCGAAGAAATCATGTGCCGAGGCCAGCTCGACCGGCCGGTAGTCCGGGAAGAACATCGGGATCAGGCCGGCATCCGAGGCACCCTGGACATTATTTTGCCCGCGTAGCGGATGCAGCCCGGTGCCGGGCCGGCCGACCTGGCCGGTGACCAGCGCCAGCGCAATCAGGCAGCGCGCATTGTCGGTGCCGTGGACATGCTGGGAAATCCCCATGCCCCAGAAGATGATCGACGCGCGCGAGGTCGCGTAGGCCCGCGCGATGGAGCGGATCGTTTCGGCTTTCACGCCGCACACCGGCTCCATCGCCTCCGGTGAGAATCCCGAGATGCGCGCGGCAAGATCCGGAAAACCCTCGGTGAATCCCTCGATGTATTGCTTGTCGGTCAGGTCCTCGGTGATGATGGTGTGGAGCAGCGCGTTCAACAGCGCGACGTCGCTGCCGGGCTTGAACCGCACGTCGTGGGTCGCGTGCCGCGACAGGGACTGGCCGCGCGGATCGATGACGATCAGCGTGGCGCCGCGCTTCGCCGCATTCTTGATGAAGGTCGCGGCGACCGGGTGGTTCTGCGTCGGGTTGGCGCCGATCACGATGATCACCTCGGCGTCGAGTGCCGCGGAGAATGGCGCGGTCACGGCACCGGAGCCGATGCCCTCGAACAACGCGGCCACCGAGGACGCGTGGCACAGCCTCGTGCAGTGATCGACGTTGTTGGTGTTGAATCCGGTGCGGACCAGCTTCTGAAACAGATAGGCTTCCTCGTTCGAACCCTTGGCCGAGCCGAAGCCTGCCAGCGCGTTGCCACCTTTGCGATCGCGGATTTCGCGCAAGCCTTCAGCCGCGCGCGCCATCGCCTCGTCCCACGTTGCGGGACGGAAATGGGTCCAGGGGTTGGCGGGATCGACCTCGTCGTCGGCGGATTTCGGCACGCCGTCCTTGCGGACGAGTGGCAGGGTCAGGCGGTCGGGATGGTCCACATAGTCGTAGCCGAAACGACCTTTGACGCAGAGGCGCTGGTGGTTGGCGGGGCCGTCGCGGCCCTCGACATGCAGGATCTTGTCGTCCTTGACGTGGTAGGTGAGCTGGCAGCCGACGCCGCAGAACGGGCAGAGGCTGGCGACCTCGCGGTCGGCCCATTCGGTGCGGACCTGTTGGTCGTTGAGTACCGTCGCGGGCATCAGCGCGCCGGTCGGGCAGGCCTGGACGCATTCGCCGCATGCGACGCAGGTGCTGTTGCCCATTGGATCGTCCATGTCGAAGACGATCTTGGCGCCGTGGCCTCGGCCGGCCATGCCGATCACGTCGTTGACCTGGACTTCGCGGCAGGCGCGCACGCAGAGAGTGCATTGGATGCAGGCATCCAGATTGACCGCCATCGCCGGGTGGCTGATGTCCGGCGGCGGCCGGTGACCGGCGGGGAAGCGGCTGTCGCTGATCTCCAGCCGATCCGCCCATTGCCAGAATTTTGATCCCGGGTCGTGCGCCGCCGCCCTCGCCGGCTGGTCGGCCAGCAGCAGTTCGAACACCATGCGGCGCGAGGCCTTCGACGCGTTCGGTCTCGACGTGGACCTTCATGCCCTCGGTGGTTTCCGCAGGCAGGAGGCCTGCAGCACACGCTCGCCTTCGATTTCGACCATGCAGGCGCGGCAATTGCCGTCCGGCCGATAACCGGGTTCGGGGGCGTAGCAGAGATGCGGGATGGTGAGACCGGTGCGGTTGGCGACCTGCCAGATCGTTTCGTCGGCGGCGGCCTGGACCGTGCGGCCGTCGATCGTGAAGGTGATTGCTTCGCTCATGTCACGATTCCCACGGCGGGCTTCGGCGGAGGCGCGCCCGCACCGGTCGCCAGGCCGACCTCTTCCGGAAAATACTTGATCACGCTCAGCAACGGATTGGGCGCGGCCTGGCCCAACCCGCAGATCGAGGCGTCACGCATTGCGGCCGAAAGCTCGGACAGCAGGTCCTTGTTCCAGTCCTTCCGCGCCATCAGCCTGGCCGCCTTTTCCGTGCCCACGCGGCAGGGCGTGCATTGGCCGCAGCTCTCGTCTTCGAAGAAGCGCATGAGATTGAGCGCCGCTTCGCGCATGTCGTCCTGGTCCGACAGCACAACGACCGCCGCCGAACCGATGAATGCGCCGTGCGGCTCCAACGTGCCGAAATCCAGCGGGATGTCGCCGAGCGACGCGGGCAGAATGCCGCCGGACGCGCCACCGGGCAGGTAGGCCTTGAACTTGTGGCCGGGCAGCATGCCGCCGCAATACTCGTCGATCAGCTCTCGGATGGTGACGCCGGCCGGCGTGATCTTGACGCCGGGATTGACGACGCGACCGGATACGGAATAAGTGTGCAGGCCCTTGCGGCCGTTGCGCCCCTGGTCGAGCCACCACTGCGGACCGCGCTCGACAAGGTCGCGGATCCAATAGAGCGTCTCGACATTGTTGATCAGCGTCGGCCGGCCGAAAATGCCGACCTGAAACGGCAGCGGCGGCTTGTGACGCGGCAGGCCGCGCTTGCCCTCGATGCTCTCGATCATTGCGGATTCTTCGCCGCAGATGTAGGCGCCGGCGCCGCGGCGGAGATGGATGTCTTGTCCATCGGTCAGCCCGGCCGCCTTGAGTTTGTCCAGTTCCCCGCGCAGCACCACGAGCGCCGCCTGATACTCGTCGCGCACGTAGAAATAGATGTCGGTCGCGCCGACGACATGGGCGCCGATCAGCATGCCCTCGAGCACGCGATGCGGATCGGATTCGAGGAAATAACGATCCTTGATGGTGCCCGGCTCGCCTTCGTCGCCGTTGACCGCCATCAGCCGCGGGCCGGGCACGCCCAGCACGGAGCGCCATTTGCGCGCGGTCGGGAAGCCGGCGCCGCCGCAGCCGCGCAGGCCCGCCTTGTCGAGCGTGTCGATCACCTGCTCGCCGGTGATCTCGCCCTTGCGCAGCCGCTGCAGCAGCGCGTAGCCGCCCGCCGCGCGATAGGCGTCAAGATCGATGTAGGACGGCACGACCGGGTCGTGGCGATGCTCTGCCACCGCCTTGGCGACGGTGACCGGATCGGCATGGTCGATGTAGCAATGCCCGACCTCGGCGATCGGCGCGGTATCGCAGCGGCCTACACAGGGCGCGCGCACGACGCGGACATCCGGGCCGAGCCGCGTGGCTGAGCGCGTCGAGCAGTTTCTCCGCCCCGGCCATCGCGCAGGACAGGCTGTCGCAGACGCGGATGGTGACCGGCGGCGGGGCGGCCTCATCGTCATGCACCACGTCGAAATGCGCATAGAACGTGGCGACCTCGTAGATCTCGGTCTGGGCCATGCGCAGTTCCGCGGCGAGTGCTGCAAGGTGGCGCGCCGAGAGATGGCCGTAGCGATCCTGGATCAGGTGAAGGTACTCGATCAGCAAATCGCGCCGGCGCGGCATTTCCCCCAGCAGTTCTTCGACTTCTTCGATGGACGCGGGCTCCGAACTGGCGCCCCTTGGGAACGGATCGGGCGGGCCGTCGGCCGGCACCGGGGTGGCGCGCGCGGATGTGATCGTCAGGCACAGTTTCATCCACCTCGATCAAGGGCCGGAATACGGCGGCGAAGGTCCGGCTTCGATCAAAATGACCGGGCCAGGGCTTCGATGATGCGACAAAGATGGCATCTGTATCGCCCGGCAGCAACTGATGGCCCTGGCCTGGCTGGCCGGCCGGCCACCTGGTATCCAGGACCGCTCCGTGACCGGTGGCGCGCGCCCTGGCTGCACCATTGGCCGGCCTGTCTGACCGGTTTCCGGCTGCGGTGCTTGCCCTTCAGGACGACACGCTTGATCAATCCAAAGACCGATCGCATGCTTATCACCGGTGCCATCGACGCCGTCGGGTCCGCGATGCGCGCAGACTGGCGCCATCTGCGCCCGACCGATATCCGTCCGGTTCAAATTCTGACCAACAACGAGGAAGCGAGGAGCTTCCGGAAGCTGTCACGGCGGTCAGGCCCGTGGATACCGTCGGATATGACCCGAAGTCAGCCGCCACGGCGGAAATGTGCGAAAAATCGTCCCTTGATCGAGTCGATATCAGCCTCGGCGCAGCCCTGGAACATGAACTCCACTTCTACTACGGGCAGACGCGCAGCAGCGATCCGCCGTTCACACGGATCGATCAGCTGCAGGCGCCCACCGCTGCTGTGCTCCACATGACTGAACTGAGCCAGATCCACGTCGTATTCCACGCCCGCGACAGCGGGCAGCTGCCGGTGAAAATCATCAGGCACGGCCCCCATTTCAAAGCGCAGCCTCACTTCGCTTGCCAACCTGCGTGTCATGTGCTCGCGGTTTGATGACGCTGGTTCATCGTGCGCGAGGCGCGCACGGCAAGCGAGCCGGAGGCGCTGGTGGCATCCTTAGGGCATCCGGAATGGCGATGGAGCGGGTCGGCCTTGATGCATGTTCGCTGACGGCCTGGCTGCATCAAGGTCTGACCGAGGCCGGGATCGTGGCGATCTGCATTGAGGCGCGCCGGGCGAAGGCTGCGATGGGAGCGATGCCAAACAAGACCGATCGGAACGACGCGCGTGGGATCGCGCAGATCATGCGCACCGGCTGGTATCGCATGGTGCACGTGAAGACAACGTCCTGCCGCACCTGGCGTGCGTTGCTGACTGCGCGGCGGATGGTGGTCAACAAGCGGCGCGACGTCGAGAACGGCTTGCGGACGCTGCTGCGCGAGGCCGGACTAGTCTAGGCATGAGGAGAGTAACTATGAGCCTCCCCGGCCGCCTTTTTGAAAAAATCCCGTCCAAAAGTGCCATTCCCGGCGACAGTATGACCAGGCTGGCGGAACTGCCCAGGCCTGGGCGTGTCAGGCCGCTACTGCGGCCATCAACTCGGCGAACCCGACAATATTGAGGACGCGCCTGAGATTATAGGCAAGCGCGGTCAGGCTGAAATCCGGCACGGACCTTCTCCAAGCCCCGCATTAGAAACCCCCCTGGTTCATCCACTGCTTGATCGAGCCGAACGGGTGTTCAACTGCCTCGTGGCGGCGGTTGAAGGACATCCGGGCGTTTCGCCAATCGGGTCTGCATCCGGTCCAACACGGCTTCGTTCTGGAGACGAGATACCGTGCGAAACCGACCACCCGTGCATCGTGAGCGAATCGCGCAAGCGTCGCACGCCAGCTTGTTGGTGTCGTTGATTTTCGTCAGCCCACGCAGCAGCGAAGACGAATAGGGATGCAGACGCTGACCGGTCGGGCAAACATATCTGTCGCTGGCAGCGTCATATCGAAACTCATCTTGGCGGAACAGACCCGCCTTGACCGCGGGACCGCGCTGTGGGCGCGGCACATAGGGCTTGATCCCGGCTTTCTCGCGATGCAGGTCATCGCATGCAGCGCGCAGGCGAGCCTCGGCGAGCAGGTCGGCGGAAATCGGCATTTGTGCGGAAACCGGACTCGTCCCCCAGCCCCGCATTCAAGTGTCGCGCCAATCTACCGCGAGTCGGGAGATTATGGCGAGAGCAGCAGCAGTCACAGCTCACCTTCCATCTCGCCGTCAGTTGGCGAGGGAGATGTGCCAGCGTCATCCCTGGAAACTGAAGGTTCCTGGAGTGTTGGTGCGAATTCCGACGAAGCCCGCGCCCACGAAGGCCTTCAGGCGCCACGCAATTCCCGTTGCGTTGCCTGCAGCAGCGGTTAGGGGAAGGGTGAACTTCGATCGTTCAACCGCTTCACAGTCTAGCGTGGCCGATCAAACCGATAGCCGACCCAGCTATGGCTGAGAATATACATCGGCTGTTTCGGATTGGGCTCGATCTTGCATCGCAAATTCTGGATCAATTTCCGCAGCAAGGCAATCTTGCCACCATCGCTGGATCCCCAGATGGCGCGGATCAGTTCACGATGTGCCAGCACTTTGCCGTCAGCATCCAGCAGCAACTTCAGCAGTTGGAACTGACGCCTCGACAAGGAAAGAGTGCGACCGCTCCGATAAATACGGCGCAATACCAAGTCAATCCGCAACGATGGCGAACTGAAGTAAGGCGTTTCGCCTCGGCGCCAAATGTCACGGCGTAGGACTTTATGGATATGCGCAACTAGCTCGTTGAGGCTGAACGGCTTGGCAACGCAATCGTCCACCCCGGCATCCAATCCGGCGACATAGCCTGCATATCCTTGGTCGGCAGAAGGCCGATTACCGGCGCGCGTGACCGTAACTTTGATCGCCTGGATCTGCGACCTGGCGTGCGGTGGAGCGAGTTCCAGCAGCACAAGTCTGGCTGCCATTCGCCGATCCGAGCGAGCATGTCCTGATTGGGGGCAGCAGCAACCTGATAGCCCTCGCGTACGAGACCACGCCGCAGGTAGCGGAAAATGGCCGGGTCGTCATCGATCACCAGCAGTTTCCGGCCGAGATGACATATGTCCCCCCAAATAAAGGCCGGTGAGCACGCGGCTCCCCTCAGCCCTTCAGCGCATCCAATGCCAGATTGAGCTTCAGCACGTTGACATGCGGCTCGCCGATGATGCCGAGCAGCCGGCCGGTCGATATGATGCCTCGACCAGCTGCCGCACCGTGTCCTCCGGCAGGCCGCGCGCCTTCGCCACGCGCGGCACCTGGAACAGCGCCGCGGCCGGCGTGATGTCGGGATCCAGCCCGCTGGCCGACGTGGTGACCAGATCGACCGGGATCGGCGTGTTGGGGTTCTCCGCCGCCAGCTTCGCGGCGTCGTCCTTCACGCGATCGACCAGCGCCTTGGACGTCGGACCAAGATTGGAGCCGCTGGAGTTGTCGGCGGCATAGGGCGTCGGCACGGTCTTGGTCGGATCCTTCGGGTCCGGTTCCGTGGTCGCCGACGGACGGCCATGGAAGTACTTGTCCGACGGTGAAGTTCTGGCCGATCAGCGCCGAGCCGATCACCTTGCCGTCCTTCTCGATCAGGCTGCCGTTCGCCTGATACGGGAACACGGCCTGGGCGATGCCGGTCATCAGCAGCGGATAGATCAGACCGGTGATCACCGTCATGGCGACGATCATCACGATCGCGGGGCGAATGTGTTTCATGGTAGCGGTCCTCTCACGCCAGACCGATGGAGGTTACGAGCATGTCGATCAGCTTGATGCCGACGAACGGCACGATGATGCCGCCGACGCCATAGAGCAGCAGGTTGCGGCGCAGGATTGCCGCCGCGCCGATCGGCCGGTAGGCGACACCCTTCAGCGCCAGCGGGATCAGCGCCACGATGATCAGCGCGTTGAAGATGATCGCCGACAGGATGGCGCTCTCCGGGTTGCCGAGCCGCATCACGTTCAGCGCCTGCAGCTGCGGATAGAAGGCGATGAACATCGCCGGGATCATGGCGAAGTACTTCGCCACGTCGTTGGCGATGCGAGAACGTGGTCAGCGCGCCGCGCGTCATCAGCAGCTGCTTGCCGATCTCGACGATCTCGATCAGCTTGGTCGGATCGCTGTCGAGATCGACCATGTTGCCGGCCTCGCGCGCCGCCATGGTGCCGGTGTTCATCGCCACGCCGACATCGGCCTGCGCCAGCGCCGGTGCGTCGTTGGTGCCGTCGCCGCACATCGCCACCAGCTTGCCCTGCGCCTGCTCGTCGCGGATCAGCTTGAGCTTGGTCTCCGGCGTCGCCTGCGCCAGGAAGTCGTCCACGCCCGATTCGGCGGCGATCGCCGCGGCGGTCAGCGGATTGTCGCCGGTGATCATCACCGTGCGGATGCCCATGCGGCGCAGTTCGGAAAAGCGCTCCCGGATGCCGCCCTTCACGATGTCCTTCAGATGGATCACGCCGAGCAGGCGGCCATCCTTGCGACCGCCGAGCGGCGTGCCGCCGGACTTGGCGATCTCGTCGGACTTTGCGGTCAGTTCGCGCACCGCCGCTTCGGACACGGTCGGCCTGATCGCGGTGGCGACCGCGACGCCGCCACCGCCATCGCCGTCGCCGCCGGCATGCCGGACGAACGCCAGCACCGCATCGACCGCGCCCTTGCGGATGACGAGCCGTCGAAGTCGATGCCGGACAGCCGCGTCTGCGCCGAGAACGCGATGAAGTGCGCGCCCATCGGCGCCATCTCGCGACCGCGGATGCCGTATTTCTCCTTCGCCAGCACGACGATCGAGCGGCCTTCCGGCGTTTCGTCCGACAGCGAGGCAAGCTGCGCCGCGTCGGCCAGTTCCTGTTCGGTCACGCCGGTCAGCGGCATGAACTCGGTCGCCTGGCGGTTGCCGAGGGTGATGGTGCCGGTCTTGTCGAGCAGCAGCGTATCGACGTCGCCGGCGGCCTCCACCGCGCGACCGGACATCGCCAGCACGTTGAAGCGCACCAGGCGGTCCATGCCCGCGATGCCGATCGCCGACAGCAGCGCGCCGATCGTCGTCGGGATCAGCGCGACGAACAGCGCGACCAGGATCACCACCGAAACCGAGCCGCCGGCATAGGTGGCGAAGCTCGGGATGGTCGCGACCGCGAACACGAAGATGATCGTCAGGCCGGCGAGCAGGATGTTCAGCGCGATCTCGTTCGGCGTCTTCTGCCGTTCGGCGCCTTCCACCAGCGCGATCATGCGATCGAGAAAGGTCGAGCCCTGCGCTGCGGTGATCCGCACCTTGATCCAGTCCGACAGCACGCGCGTGCCGCCGGTGACCGCCGAGCGGTCGCCGCCGGATTCGCGGATGACGGGCGCGGATTCGCCGGTGATGGCCGACTCGTCCACCGAGGCGATGCCTTCGACCACTTCGCCGTCGCTGGGGATGAAGTCGCCGGCCTCCACCAGCACGATGTCGCCCTGCTTCAGTTGCGGCGCGGCCACCGCCTGGAAGTTCGTCGCGTTCGAGCGAGGCGAGCCGCTTGGCCGTCGTCTCGGTGCGCGCCTTGCGCAGCGTCGCCGCCTGCGCCTTGCCGCGGCCTTCCGCCACCGCCTCGGCGAAGTTGGCGAACAGCACGGTGACCCACAGCCAGATGATGATCTGGAAGGTGAAGCCGAGATGGGCGCGCCACCGGTCACAAGGTCGCGGATGAAGATCACCGTGGTGAGCGCCGCGACGATCTCGACGACGAACATCACCGGGTTCTTGATCAGCATGCGCGGATCGAGCTTGACGAACGACTGCCCGATCGCCGGCACGAGGATCGCAGGATCCAGCATCGTGGACTGCGAGCCGCGCATCGTTGCTTCTGATTTCCATGGGATTAGCTGCCTGTATCAAAGAGGGTGCCGGCGTGCATCGCGAAATGCTCGACGACCGGCCCGAGGGAAACCGCCGGGAAGTAGATCAGGCCGCCGGTGATCACGATCACGCCCACCACCAGGCCGACGAACAGCGGGCTGTCGGTGGGGAACGTGCCCGCCGAGATCGGCACGATCTTCTTCCGCGCCAGCGAGCCGGCGATCGCCAGCATCGGGACGATCATCAGGAAGCGGCCGATGAACATCGCCATGCCGAGCGTGTCGTTCCAGAACGGCACGTTGGCGGAGATGCCGGCGAACGCGCTGCCGTTGTTGCCGGTGGCCGAGGTGTAGGCGTAGAGCGCCTCGGAGAAGCCGTGCGGCCCGGCATTGGCCATCGCACCGGTGCCGACCGGCAGCACGACCGCAAGCGCGGTGAAGCCAAGGATCGACAGCGGCAGGATCAGGATGGCGAGCATGGCCATCTTGACCTCCTTCGCCTCCAGCTTCTTGCCGAGATATTCCGGCGTGCGGCCGACCATCAGCCCGGCGACGAACATCGCCACGATGACGAACAGCAGCATGCCGTAAAGGCCCGAGCCGACGCCGCCGAAGATGATGTCAGCCCAGCATGATGTTGACCATCGGCACCATGCCGGCGAGCGGCAGCAGGCTGTCATGCATGTTGTTGACCGCGCCGCAGGACGTGTCGGTGGTGACGGTGGTGAACAGCGACGGAGTTGGCGAGGCCGAAGCGGACCTCCTTGCCCTCCATGTTGCCGCCGGCCTGCGAGTGCACTCGGCGCCTGGTCGACGTGGAATGCGGCGAAGGCCGGGTTGCCCGGTGCTTCCGCGGTGTAAGCCGTGACAACGCCGGCCAGGAACAGCACGCCCATGACGGCGAAGATCGCCCAGCCCTGACGCTGGCTGCCGACCATGCGCCCGAACACGTTGGTCAGGCGCCGCGCCGATCGAGAAGATCAGCAGCATCTGGATCAGGTTGGTCAGCGCGGTCGGATTCTCGAACGGATGCGCCGAGTTGGCGTTGAAGAAGCCGCCGCCGTTGGTGCCCAGCATCTTGATGACCTCTTGCGAAGCCACCGGGCCCTGCGCGATAAGCTGCTTGCCGCCATCGAGCGTAGCGACATCGGTATAGGCGTGCAGGTTCTCCGGCGTGCCCTGCCAGATCAACACCAGGCCGACGACCACGGAGATCGGCAGCAGGATGTACAGCACGCAGCGGGTCAGATCGACCCAGAAGTTGCCGATCGTCTGCGCCGAACGCCGCGCGAAGCCGCGGATCAGCGCGATCGCCAGCGCGATGCCGGTGGCAGCCGAGACGAAGTTGTGCACCGTCAGCGCCGTCATCTGCGTCAGGTAGCTCATCGTCGTCTCGGGCACGTACGACTGCCAGTTGGTGTTGGTCATGAAGCTGACCGACGTGTTGAACGCCAGGTCGGGCGAAACCGCATCCTGCCCCTGCGGATTCAGCGGCAGCACGTTCTGCAGCCGCTGAATGGCATACATGATGACGAAGCCGGCGAAGCTGAAAGCCAGCATCGCGACGGCGTAGCTGACCCAATGCTGCTCCTCGTTCTCGTCGACGCCGCACATCTTGTAGATGCCGACCTCGATCGGACGCAGCACCGGGACGCAGCAGCGTGCGCTCGCCGGTGAACACGCGCGTCATGTAGCCGCCGAACGGCTTGGTCAGCAGGACCACCAGAACGGCAAACAGCGCGATCTGTAGCCAACCGTTGAACGTCATATCACGTTGCTCCTCGCGATCCTGCTCAGAATTTCTCTGGGCGGATCAGGGCGTAAACCAGATAGACCAGCAGGCCGATCGTCACGATCGCGCCCAGCACGTAGTCGAGTGTCATGGCAGTGGCCTCACAAACGGTCGCAGCCGAACGCGTAGAGCACGCAGCCGCCAAGGAAGGCGGCGCCGATCAGGATGTAGATGACGTCAAGCATGGGATTGCTCCTGGGTCAGCAACGATCCCGCCGCATGCGGCAGGCATGTTGCGCTGCACACAAACTAGCTCATCGAGCCATATAGAAGCGATGGCACCCGCAGACGCGGTCGGCATATAAATCCCATATAGATCTGGGGGTAGCCGGTGGTGACAACTGCACCGCTTTCGGCAGATCGCAGGTGATTGCCAGTCACTGATCGCATGCACCGCATTGATCTGGTCAATTGTGGCTTGCACAGCCGCTGGCCGTCGGCTATCACGGAGCCGACGATTGCCGCACGATGACATGGGCCAGCACAGCCAGACCAAGGCAGTACGCAATGACCCGACCGAGCTGCGCCGACAAATCGGCCGGCGTCGGATAGCTTCGCGCATCATGCTCATCGGCGTGCGAACACTTCGTCGCTGTGCTGACAGCCCGACATGCGAGCCGAACTGGACTTTGTTCACGGGTCACTCCATCGCAACAACGCAGGGCACACGACGTGGCCAGATCGGATGCAGATGCCGCCACGATATCGCCGCGCTCGCATATAAATTCCATGTCGATTAGGCGGCCACGGTGGAGCGCCGTCGCCACAAGGTCGCGCCATACCACCACGGCGCACCAACGCAAGGCACATGGCGGCACCCACTCGAGGCGACCAAGGAGCGGCAGCGCAAGAAGTTCAGCCGGCCAATCCGCTGCTCGATCGCGGCAAGACGTTGCCGCAGCCGCGCTGCTTCGGTCTCGCCCAGCCGCTCGCCGCACCCATCAACCACCCGACGCGCACGCTCCAGAAGTTTGGCGCGGGTATCGTCCTGCTGCAGCGTGCCGGCAATATCGCCCGATCGCCCGCAGCAGCCGCAGGCTCACGGCGGCATCGTTCGCCGCGTAGTGGCGGATCTGCTCGAACGCCGTGTCGAGCATGCCGTCGACGCCGATCCATGGCACGAACACCCGCGGCACATGCGGCGGATCGAACAGCACCGACGCCGGCGGCGCGCGGCCGAGCCAGCGGATCAGGATGCGGCTGAGCTGGTCGATGCAACTGATCGCGGTGCTGGGATCGTTCACCGCCGGCGAGATCGCCCGCAGCGCGATATCGACGATCTGGATAACGCCGAACTCCACGTCCTGCTGCAGCGTGCGCGTCGGCCCGATGTCGAACGCGCCCAGCAGTTCGGCGGTGCGCACCGGGTTGATGCGGTCCTCGCGTGAGACGTGCAGCAGCGGCACGCCGGCGGGAAGGAACTGGCCGACACCGCGCTCCACCCGGATGCGGATGCGCCAGGATTTCGCCAGATACAGCAACTGATCGATGTCGACAAAGCGGATATAGCCCGAGTGCTGGTTCAGGATCGGCGTGATCGTCCGTATCGTCCGGCGGCGCCTGGCTCATCGGTTCGAACCGTGTGCGCGGTCGCGGCATCAACTCGTCGATGACAAGCTCGGTTTCCCGCGCGATGCGATCGACAATGTGGTTGACGCTGATCGCCTGCGAGATGTGGTGGATGAAGAAGATCAGCCAGCCGACGGCGACCAGCGCCAGCAGCATGGCGCCGGTGACGGTGAGCACCGGCACGAACGCGCACCGGCAGCGAGCGCGCCGCCGGCAGTGCGGCCATGCAGTAGGAGAAGGTGCCGAGGAACACCCCCAGCGTCCATTGCGTTCCGCGGTCGCGCACGAAGCTGACCAGGATGCGCGGCGAAAACTGCGTCGAGGCCAGCGTCAGCGTCATCAGCAGGATGGCGAAGACGATGGAGACGACGGTCATGATCGAGGTGGCGATGGCGCTCAGGATCACCTGCGCCACCTGCGGGTCCTGTCGCGACGGGAACAGCGTCACCGGCACCCATGCGCTGAGCGTCGGCACCTGCTCTTCCAGGGAGGACAGCACGCCGCCCGCGGCGCCGAGCGCCAGCGCGATGACGAACGGCCGGATCAGGAAGCCGCCGCGCAGCCCATAGGCGATGGCGCGGAACAGCAAGGGCAGTCTTCGGTGCATGGCCGGGCGCGATGTGGGGAAGGCAAGGCGGCGAACGCGATGCCCGTTCAGCGGGCGCCCGATCATCGTTGGAAACCGCCCGTCATGCCAGCCGAAACGGCGTGGCCCGCACCTGGTGTCGCTGATCGGCAAATCAGTAGTGATACCCGCCTGCATGGCGAAGTGTTCGGCGACCGGCCCGAGCGCGAGCGCGGGGAAGAAGGTCAGTCCACCGACGATCACGACCGTGCCGACCAGAAGCCCGACGAACTGCATGCCATAGGTCGGCAGCGTCCCGGCCGATACCGGCACGATGCGCTTTGCCGCCAGCGTGCCGGCGATGCACAGCACCGGGATGATGACGATGAAGCGGCCGGCGAACATCGCGGCCGCCAGCGTCAGATTGTAGAACGGCGTATTGGCGCTCAGCCCGGCGAATGCGCTGCCATTGGTCGCCGCGCCCGAGGTATAGGCATACAGCAGCTCGGAAAAGCCGTGCGGACCGGCGTTGTTCAAGCCCGGCGACCGCGGCGGGCAGCACGGCGGCCACCGCGCTCATGCCCAGGATGAAGGCCGGCACGCACAGCAGCGCCAGCATCGTCATCTTCACCTCGTTGCCTTCGATCTTCTTGCCGAGATACTCGGGCGTTCGCCCGATCATCAGCCCGGCCGCGAACACCGCGACGATGGCGAACAGCAACATCCCGAACAGACCCGAGCCCGGTCCGCCGACAATGACCTCGTCCAGCATCATGTTGGCCATCAGCACCAGGCCGGACAGCGGCATGAAGCTGTCATGCATCGCATCGACCGCGCCGTCCGAGGAAGCCGTGGTCACGGTGGCGAACAGCGCGGATTGCCCGACGCCGAAGCGCACCTCCTTGCCTTCCATATTGCCGCCGGACTGCCGGCTGCCCACCGCCTGATCGATCCCAACGACGAAAACCGCGCGTTGTGCGCCGCCTCGCTGGCATACATCGCCGTCAGGCCCGCGGCGAACATGATCGCCATGGCGGCGAACAGCGCCCAGCCATGGCGCTGATCGCCGACCATCCGGCCGAACGTGTTGGTCAGCGCCACGCCGATCAGGAAGATCAGCAGCATCTCGAGCAGGCCGGTCAGCGCTGTGGGATTTTCGAACGGATGCGCCGAGTTGGCATTGAAGAAGCCGCCACCGTCGCCGCTCAGCAGCTTGATCGCCTCCTGCGATGCGACCGGTCCGCGCGCCAGAACCTGCTTTGCGCCTTCCAGCGTCGTCGCGCTGACATAAGCGCCGAGGTTTGCGGCACGCCCTGCCAGACCAGGAAAAGCGTGGCCACGACGCAGATCGGCAGCAGCACGTAGAGCGTGATCCGCGTCACATCGACCCAGAAATTGCCGATCGTCTGCGCGGAGCGGCGCGCGAAACCGCGCACCAGCGCGATGGCCACGGCGACGCCGGTCGCGCCGGACAGGAAGACTGAACGGTGATACCCGCCATCTGCGACAGGTAGCTCAGCGTGGTTTCGCCGCCATAGGACTGCCAGCTCGTGTTGGTGGCGAAGCTGACGGCGGTGTTCAGCGCCAGGTCGGGCGAAACGGCATCGAATTGCTGCGGATTGAGCGGCAGGAGATTCTGCGCGCGTTGCAGGATGTAGAGCGCGACGATGCCGACAAGGTTGAAGACCAGCATCGCGAGCGCATAGCTGACCCAGCTCTGTTCCTCGTCCGGATCGATGCCGGCCAGACGATACAGGCCGTTCTCGACTGCGGCGAAGCTGCGCTGCACCTTGCCGTCGCCGCCGACACTGCGCGCGATGTAGCCACCGAGCGGCTTCACCGCCGCGGTGATCAGCGCCGCAAACACCGCGATCTGCAGCCAGCCTTGCCAGTTCACGATAACTTGTCCGACGCGGCGCGTCCGGACCGCGTCAGGTCATCGCATGCCCAGACGTAACCGACGGCGCCGGCAAATGCCGTCGTCAGCAGCAACAACACCAGGAGATCGAACAAAAATACTCCTCCGCCGCACCCTTTCATCCGTCGTATCCGGCTCACTCAGCATTGCGTCAAAACCGCCACTTCGCAAGCTAGCTTGCCAGTGCGAACGCCGGCTGTTGCGCCGCATGCTCCTCGGCCAGCATCACCGACGGCATCACCGCCAGCAGCCTCTCCTGCGTCGCAAGCGTGGCGCGCGTCAACGGCAGGCGCACCTCGTCCGTGCACAGCCCAAGACTGGCAAGTGCCGCTTTCACCGGGATCGGGTTGCTCTCCTTGAACAGCACCGCGTGCAACGGATCGAGCAGATCGCGCAGCGCGGCAAACATACGCAGGTCGCCGCCGTCCCAGGCACGATGCAGCAGCGCACACAGCGCCGGGGTCACATTGGCGGTGACAGAGATGCAGCCAATGCCGCCCATCGCGCGGTGGCCAGGCGCGGTGGCGTCATCGCCGCTCCATTGCATGAAGCCTTCGCCGCACCGCGCGCGCAGCCTGGTCGGCCGCGACAGATCGGCGGTCGCATCCTTGAGCCCGACGATAAGCTGTGCGTCGTGCAGCCGCGCAACAGTGTCGTCGGTGATCGCGACGCCGCTGCGCGCCGGAACGTCATAGAGCACGATAGGAAGATCGGTTGCGTGGGCGATGGCACGGATATGCGCGAAGATGCCCTCCTGCGTCGGCTTCACGTACGGTGGCACCGCGCACAATAGCGCTTCGGCACCAGCCGATGCCGCCTCGATGCCCAACGCAACCGCCGCGGTGGTGGCCAACGCGGTACAGCCGGCGATCACCGGCACACGGCCGTCCGCCGCCTCCACCACCACGTTCACCGCGCGCGCGTATTCCGCAAATGTCAGCGTGGCGGCCTCGCCGGTGCTGCCGCAAACGATCAGCGCGGCAGTGCCACGGTCGATCTGGCGCTCACACAGGCGGGACAACGCTTTCCAGTCCACCAGCGTGTCGCGGAACGGCGTCGTCAGCGCGGTCAATGAGCCGCCAATGCAGGTTATCAGGTTGCGCATCGTGATGGTTCCTTTCAGGCGCAGCGCCGCAAGCCGAACGCAGGCACCTCGGCGCTCAGCACCTGGCAGCCCAGTCGCGCGATTGACGCGAATCGCCGTAAACCCATGCAGCGTCAGCAAGCGTCGGATGGCGTTCTGCGTGGACGGCAGGCTGTCGATGCGAATTGCCACCCGCCCGTTGGCCATCAGCGCGCGGTGAATGCGAACCAGTGCCCCGGCCAGCCAATCGACGGAACGAACATGTGGCACGATCACCAGGCTGGCGCTGTCGGCTTCCAGCCTCTCGGGATTGCGAAGGTGAGTTACATGCGGCGCGCCGGCTCGCAGCAGCGCGCACATCAGATCGGGGCCGTCCTCACCGAGCACTAATATGTGGTCCTCGTCGTCGACCGCGCCAAGGCTCTCGATCAGGGCGGCCCCAGGTTCTGGGGGCTGTGGCAAATGGCTGGGCAGCGCGCGACGGGGCACGGCTGCCGCACGTAAGTGCGTCAACATGGAAGCAGGCTCCTGGCAATTGCAATGCGCGGACCGGAATGGTCGCAGTTCATGGCGGCCCGAAGATCGGCGCTACGGCATATAATTTCTATCGGTGTCGTAGCCCGCGCATATAGCATTGGCAGGGGACTGAAACCGGCAATTTCCCCTTCCGGAAGTGCGGCTCCAGACCCCCGACGGCGTCACATTCCGCCGGGGTAGTTCGGACCGCCGCCGCCCTCCGGGGTGACCCAGTTGATGTTCTGCGCCGGATCCTTGATGTCGCAGGTTTTGCAGTGCACGCAGTTCTGCGCGTTGATCTGCAACCGTGGAGCGCCCTCCTCCGCGCCGATGATTTCATACACCGATGCAGGGCAGTAACGCGTTTCCGGGCTGCGGAACTGCTGCCAGTTCAGCGTGATCGCCAGCGCCGGATCGGCCAGCCGCAGATGCGGCGGCTGGTTCTCCTCGTGGTTGGTGTTGCTGATGAACACCGACGACAGCTTGTCGAATGTCAGCACGCCGTCCGGCCGAGGATACTGGATGCGCGGCGCCGCGTCGGCGTCCACCAGGGTTTCGTTGTCGACGTGCGGATGACGGAAGGTCCATGGCGCCTTGCCGCGCAGCACGTAGGTATCGAACGCGGCATAGGCCAGCCCGCCCCACATGCCGAATTTGGCGAACGCCGGCCTGATGTTCCTCACGCGTGACAATTCCTGCCACACCCAGCTTGCGCGCAGCTTGTCTTCGTAGCCGGCGAGGTCAGCGGTGCCGTCCGCGGCAAGCGCCTCGGCCACCGTCTCGGCTGCCAGCATGCCCGACTTCATCGCAGTGTGCGTGCCCTTGATCTTCGGCACGTTGACGAAACCGGCGGCGTCGCCGATCAGCGCGCCGCCCGGGAATGTCAGGCGCGGGATCGATTGCAGTCCGCCTTCGTTCAGCGCCCGCGCGCCGTAGCTGATCCGCCGGCCGCCTTCGAAGTGCTTGCGCACCTCCGGATGAGTCTTGAATCGCTGCATCTCATCGAACGGCGAAAGCCACGGATTGCGATAGTCCAGGCCGATCACGAAACCGTAGGAAATCAGGTTGGGGCCGAAATGATAGAGAAACGAGCCACCGTAGGTGCCGGTGTCGAGCGGCCAGCCGATGGTGTGCTCGATCAGGCCGGGCCTGTGGTTGGCAGCGGGGATTTCCCACAGTTCCTTGATGCCGATGGCATAGGTCTGCTGCTGGCGGCCTTCCAGCAAATGGAATCGCTGGATCAACTGCTTCGATAGCGAGCCGCGACAGCCCTCGGCGAACAGCGTGTAGCGGGCACGCAGTTCCATCCCGCGCTGAAAGCTGGCGGTCGGCTGGCCGTCCTTGCCGACGCCCATGTCCCCGGTGGCGATGCCGACGATGCGGCCGTCCTGCTCCAGCAATTCGGCGGCGGCGAAGCCTGGATAAAGTTCGACGCCCAGCGCCTCTGCCTGCGCGCCCAGCCAGCGACACACGTTGCCTAGTGAAACGATATAGTTGCCGGTGTTGTGCATCTGCGGCGGCGTCGGCAGGCGGAACGCGCGCGTCGCGGTCAGATACAGGAAGCGATCGTCGGCGGCAGGTGTGTCCAGCGGCGCGCCTCGGTCGCGCCAATCGGGAATCAGCTCGTTCAGGGCACGCGGTTCCAGCACGGCGCCCGACAGGATATGGGCGCCGATCTCGCCACCTTTCTCCACCAGGCAGATGCCTGCGTCCGGGGCAAGCTGCTTCAGGCGGATCGCGGCGGCCAGGCCGGATGGGCCGCCGCCAACGATCACCACGTCGAATTCCATTGCCTCCCGTGGGGGCAACTCGTCGGCCATCTCGCATCCTCCCTGACCCGTCGCGGCAACCGTGGCAGGTATTTGCGATCCGGCCAACGCACCGCGGCAGGGGGCGGCGATGCGTTCTTGTTGGTCGTCGCCGTGGTCTGCGCGATCCATCGGACGGCAATCGAGCTGACACGAATTCCCCCGCCGGGACACCACCCTGGGACAGATGGCAACGTTCGTGCTAGCGTCTGGCCAGATCGTGAGGTCGAACGAGAGATGAGCGACTTGAACAGACGCTCTGATCAGGACCGGCAGATTCAAGTG
Source organism: uncultured Alphaproteobacteria bacterium (assembly GCA_963790445.1). GTDB lineage: Bacteria > Pseudomonadota > Alphaproteobacteria > Acetobacterales > Acetobacteraceae > JAMXLO01. The sequence goes on from CAWBON010000020.1 coordinate 20,205, forward strand.
CTGCGGATGCGGATCAGTTCACTGGAGGCGCGAGCAGCCGAGTTCGGCCTGGCGCAGGTCATGACACGCAGCTTCGAAGGCGAGATCCGCTTCTGGTCGCGCGGCATGGAGCGGCTGTACGGCTTCACCGCCGCAGAGGCGATCGGCCAGGTATCGCATCGGTTGTTGCAAACCGAGTTTCCCGGAACGCTGCGCGAGGCCGACAGGGAACTGCTCGAGCACGACGAATGGACCGGCGAGTTGCACCACAGGCGGCGCAACGGACAGGAAATCATCGTGGTCAGTCACCAGTCGCTGCGCCGCGATGCGGCCGGCGGAACTTCCCTGGTGACCGAGGTCAACAACGACATCACCGAGGAACGGCGTGGCCGCGAGGCTCGGCTGTACCTTGCCAGCATCGTCGAAGCGTCGGACGACGCGATCGTCGGCAAGACACTCGATGGCATCGTCACAACATGGAACCAGGCAGCCGAAGACATGTTCGGCTACTCGGCTGCCGAAATGATCGGCCGCCCGGTCACGGTGTTGCACCCGCCGGACCGGCAGCACGAAGAAGCCATGATCCTGGATCGACTGAAGCGCGGTGAACGGCTGAGGCATTACGAGACGGTGCGACTGCGCAAGGACGGCAGCGAGCTGGCTGTGTCGTTGACCGTGTCACCTATTCTGGGGCCGTCAGGGGAGATCGTCGGAGCCTCGAAGATCGTGCGCGATATTTCCCAGCAGCGACGGAGCCTCTCGCGCATCGAGGAACTGCAGGCCGAACTGGTGCACGTCGCGCGGCTGTCCACGATGGGACAGATGGCATCGTCGATTGCCCACGAACTCAACCAGCCGCTGACCGCGGTGGGCAATTATGCCGGTGCGCTCAGCCGACTGCTGGATGCCGGGAATGCCAATCCGGACTCGCGTGCGCGACATCGTCGAGCGGATTCGCCAGCAGACGACCCGCGCGGGAGAGGTGATTCGGCGGCTGCGCGATCACGTTGCGAAGCGGACCACGAAGCGGCTGCTCGAGGATGTCAACGCCGTGGTGAAGGAGGCGGTCGAACTGGGATTGGTCGGCACGCGCCATCAGGGCGTGGTGACAACGCTTCGGTTGGACGACACCGTTGGCACGGCGCTGATCGACCGCATTCAGATCGGCCAGGTGATCATCAATCTGGTGCGCAACGCGGTAGAGGCGATGGAGGCAACCGAGCGTCGGGAACTGATCGTTGCGACGCGCTCGGTGGCGGGTTTTGTGGAGATTGCCGTGACCGACAGCGGGCCGGGCATTGCGGCGGAAGTGGCGGATCGGTTGTTCCAGCCGTTCGTGACCTCGAAGGCAGCCGGGCTGGGGCTGGGTTTGTCGATCTGCCGTGAGATCGTGGAAGCGCATGGCGGGCAGTTGACGGCGTCACCCGCTGCGGCAGGCGGCATGGTGTTCACCGTGCGGTTGCCTGCCGCGGCGGATTGAACACTGCCGACGATCGGCTAGCGAGCGCCGGGCCACGTCATGCGCGATGCGGGCTGGCTACTGGTTGGTGTTCCAGATGTCGGTGTCGAGTTTCCAACCGCCGCCGATACGCCGCCACAGGACGACATACTTGCCCTCGACATGCTCCGTCTGCTTTTGCGCGTTGGGCTGATCGAGACTGAACTGGCCAATCTCGCGCGCGGCGTTGCCGAACTGGTCGACTTGCAGCGCCTTCACCGACAGATGTTCCACGCCGGCCTGAATCGCGCCCTGCCACACGGCCTGGATGGCCGCCCGGCCTTCGGCCATCGGTGCGCCCGGCGGCAAAGCGGTTGCCTGTCTCGGTATACAGCTGCGCTATGCCAGCCGCATCGCCCTTGTTGAAGGCTGCGACAAATTTCGCATTCGCGGCATCGATCTCCGCCTTGATGTTGCGCGCCTGCGCGGATGCAGCCAGCAACAGCAGGGCAATGGCAAGGCCGGCGGCTTTCATCGGATGGTCGCTCCCGTCTGGGGGATCTTGGCTTCGCGTAAGTTACCACGGCCGAGCCGCGATCGATACTCAATTGCGCCGATCGGCAATAGTCGCCGCGATTCACCCCAGTGCCTTCGCCGCCTCCATCACCTCGGCGGCGTGGCCGGTGACGCTGACCTTGCGCCAGACCTTGGCGATCTTGCCCGTCTTGTCGACCAGGAACGTGCTGCGCTCCATGCCCATGTATTTGCGTCCGTACATCGATTTCTCGACCCAGGTGCCGTAGGCCTCCGCCACCGTCGTGCTCTCGTCGGAGGCGAGCGGAAAGGTCAGCCCGTATTTCTCGGCGAACTTCTCGATCGGCTTCATCTTGTCGGGCGACACGCCGATCACGTCGATGCCGATCTTGCCGAGTTGCGGCAGCGCTTCCTGGAACGCGCAGGCCTCCTTGGTGCAGCCCGGCGTGTCGGCCTTCGGGTAGAAATACAGCACGAACGGCTTGCCCTTCATCGCCGCGCAGGCTGACGGTGCGGCCGCCGGTCGCCGGCAGCTCGAAGTCCGGCGCGGCATCGCCTTCCTGCAACGCTCATGGCTCGATCTCCCCTACGTGATCGAACGAAGGCGGCGCGCACCTCGTCGCGCCAGATGCGTCCAGCGTGGCGCGCAATCCGGCCAAGTCAACCGGCCCGGCAGTCGCCGCGCCGCGCCGGCGGCGCGCAGCAGCGCGCGCGGCGGACGCCTCCGGCAGTTCGTCGCGCGCGCCGCGGCCGACGGTGATGCGCAGCATGCCCTGCACCGTGCGCCAGACATGGTCGGCGCGGATCAGCAGCGCCGGCATCGTCCGCCGGCAGCACCCCGGCCTCGGCCAGCCGCGCGCAGCGCGATCCGCGTGGTCGGGCTGAGCACAGCTCGGGATGCGTGCCGCGCGTGGACCAGTTGCAGCACCTGGGCGATGAACTCGACCTCGATCTGGCCGCCGGCGCGCAGCTTCACGTCCCACGGGCCGTCCGGCGGCAGGTCGCGCGGCATGCGGGCCCGCATCGCGGCGGCATCGGCGCGGATCCGCTCCGGCGTCGCCGGCTGCGCCGAGCGCCTCGGCGATCGCCGCCTCGATCGCGCGCGCGCAGCGCCGGCGGGCCGGCGACGACGCGCGCGCGGGTCAGCGCCATGCGCTCCCAGGTCCAGGCGGATTCGCGCGTGGTAGCGGCGGAACGACGCCAGCGAGACCGCGACCGGGCCCTTGTTGCCCGACGGCCGCAGCCGCATGTCCACCGCGTACAGCGGCCCGTCCACGCCCGGCGCGGTCACCGCCGCGACATAGGCATGCGCGGCGCGCACGAACCACTGGCTGGCCGGCAGTCGCGCGCGCGCCGCGGCTTTCGCGTGACGCCGTCCGGGATGGTCGTAGATCAGCATCAGGTCGAGGTCGGAGCCGGCCATCATCTCCCGCCCGCCCGCCTTGCCCAGCGCCACCACCGCCATCGCCGCCGCCGCGCACGCGGCCGAAGCGCGCGGCGAAATCCGCCAGCACCGGCGGCAGCAAGCGCGCTCAGCGCGGCATCGGCCAGCGCCGTGCGGCGCAGGCCGGCCGCGTCGGCGTCCAGCCTGCCCTCCATCGTGGCGACCGAGATGGCGAAATCCTCCTCGCGCACGGTGCGGCGGATGATCTCGATGGCGTCCTCCAGCAGCCGCGCGTCGCGCAGCCGCGCGCGCAGCAGCCGCGCCGGATCGGCGTCCTCCTCCGGCGCCAGCAGCCCGTCCAGCGCGGCCGGGGTGGCTGGCCAGGTGGTCGGCCAGCGACGGCGCGGCGCCCAGCACCGCGGCGATCCGGTCGAGCAGCGCCGGGATTGCGCTGGAACAGCGACAGCAGCTGCACGCCGGCCGGCAGGCGCGCCAGGAAAGCGTCGAACCGGCTGAACGCCGCGTCCGGCTGCGGCTGGCGCGCCGAGCGCGGCGAGCACGCGCGGCAGCATCTGGGCCATCAGCTCGCGCGCCCGCTCCGAGCGCAGCGCGCGGACGTGCCCGGCCTGCCAGCCGCGCACCGCGGCGACGATGCGCTCGGGATTGCCGAAGCCCAGCGCGCGCAGCGCGGCGGCGGTGCGCTCGGGCGCGGCATCGACGCCGCTGAAATCCAGCTCCGGCGCGGGCGCGCCGGGTTCCAGCAGCTCCGGCACCAGTTCGAACACCTCGGCGTAGCGCGTCCGCACCCGGTCCAGATGGCGCAGCAGCGTCGGTGGCGAAGGCGGTCGCGTCCGGGATAGCCCATGAAGATCGCGAACGCGCGCCAGCTCCGCCGGCCGCTCCGGCAGTTCGTGGGTCTGCCGGTCGGCGACCATCTGCAAGCCGGTGCTCGACCCGGCGCAGGAACCGGTAGGCGGTCGGCCAGTTCGCGCGCGGCGCGCCGCGGGCACGTGCCCGGCGCGCGCCAGCAGCCGCAGCGCGCCGAGCGTGGTGCGGCACGCGCAGGCCGGGATCGCGGCCGCCCCAGACCAGTTGCAGCGTCTGCGCCAGGAATTCGATCTCGCGGATGCCGCCCTCGCCCAGCTTGACGTTGTGGCCGGCGATGCGCGCCACCGGGTCCGGCGCCGTCGGCCAGCGCGCCGCCCTTGATGCTCGTCGATCCGCCGCTTCATCGCGTGGATGTCGGCGACGGCGGCGAAATCCAGGCCGCGGCGCCAGACGAACGGCCGGATCGCCTCCAGGAACGCCGCGCCCAGCGCCAGGTCGCCGGCCACCGGGCGCGCCTTGATCATCGCCGCGCGTTCCCAGTTCTGGCCCATGCTTTCGTAGTAGGTGATGGCGGCGGGCAGCGCGACGGCGGGCGGCGTCGCGGCCGGATCGGGGCGCAGCCGCAGGTCGGTGCGGAACACGTAGCCGTCGGCGTCGCGCGCCTCCATCAGCGCCACCAGGCCGCGCGCGATCCGCGTGGTGAAGCCGCCCATCGCGTGGTCCTCGCGTGCGTTCGGTGTATATTGGCGCCGCCGGATCGTAGAGCAGCACGAGGTCGATATCGCGACGAATAATTCAGTTCGCGGGCGCCGAGCTTGCCCATGCCGAGCACCGTGAACCCGCCGCCGCGCGCCGGATCCGCCGGATCGGGCAGGCGCAGTTCGCCCGCGTCGTGCGCGGCGCGCAGCAGATGCGCGACGGCGAGCGTCAGCGTCGCCTCGGCCAGATCGCACAGCGCCGCGGTGACCCGCTCCAGCGGCCAGATGCCGCCGATGTCGGCGATGGCGGTGGCCAGCGCGATCGACCCGCTTGGCGCGGCGCAGCGCGGCGGCGACGCGCTCGCGGCGGGCCTGCGGCAGCACCGCCGCGAGTTCGGTCAGCGCCGCGGCGACCACCGCGTCCGGGCCGGTCGCGACGATGGCGCGCAAGCGTGGCGGACTTCGCGCACCGCGAGGTCGGCGAGATAGGGGCTGTTGCCGCCGAGCGCGCGCAGCAGCGCCGCCACCGCCGGCGCAGCCGCGAGCCGCGCCTCCGTGCGGCCGAGTTCGGCGAAGCGCTCGATCAGGCGCTCCGCCGCGCCGGCGTCGTGCGGGTGCGGCCAGGTTGTTGGCAGGCGGAACGATGTCCTGGGTCATCTGCGGGAAAGCTGGGCGTGAGGCGTCTGTCGGGTCAAGCCGCTCTCGGCGGTCGCCTCGCTGCTGCATTGGCTGGGCACGCTGGCGATCACGTTGGCGGTGCTGGCCGGCGTTGCCGTGGCCGCGATGGCGTGGCGGTTGTCGCAGGGGCCGGTCGACCTGCCCTGGCTTGCCAGCCGGCTGGAGGATGCGGCGAACGCCAATGGCGGGCCTACCCGCTTGGCCATCGGCTCCGCCGCGTTGGCGTGGGAAGGCTTTCGCCTCGGCGTCGACCGGCCGCTCGATCTGCGCATGACGAATGTGACGGTGGCGGACAAGGAGGCCGGGCGGCGGCTGTTCGTTCCGCGAGCCGAGGTATCGCTGTCGCTGTATGCGTTGTTGTTCGGACGGGTTGCGCCGCGCGCGGTGGAAGTGGATGGCGCGCGGTTGACCGTGCTGCGCGCGGCCGACGGCACGCTCGAGTCTCGACCTTGGCAGTCTGACGGAGGCGACCGACAGCGGTGCGCCGCCGGCCGCCGGCCGCGGCGACGGCGAGCAGCCGTACTCCGATCGCCGGGCTGCTGGCAGAGCTGGCCAGGCCGCCCACCGGCGATCGCGACCACGCCGACAATTCGCTGCTGAGCCAGCTGCGCGTGCTGCGTATCCACGATGCGCGCGTCGTCGTGGTGGATCGCCAGTTCGGTGTCACCTGGCGGGCGCCGCAGGCCGAGATCGATTTCACCCGTCGGCACGAAGGGTGGCGTCGATGGCACTGCCGACCTGGCACTCGTCGTCGGCGAACAACATGCGCGGTTGACCGCGTCCGCGACGCTGGCCGCCGGCGCGACAGAGACGCACCTGCGCGCGCGGCTTACGCCGGTGACGCCGAGTGTCGTGGCGCGCGCGGCGCCGACGCTGGCGGACCTGTCGGTATTGGATGCGCCGGTCGGTGTCGAGGCCGACCTTGACCTGGATGCCGGCCTGACGCTGCGCCAGGCGCTGATCACCGTCGCGGTCGGCGCCGGAACGATCCGGATCGGCCAGACCGCCGTGCCGATCGACGATGCCGCACTGGTGGCTTCCGGCACGCCGGATGCCATCGCCCTGCGGACGCTGCGCCTGCATCTGCACGGCCATGAAAATGGGCCGCAAACGCTGGTCGAGATGCGTGGAACGCTGACGCGCGATGCCGGCCAGTTGGATGCCGCGGCATCGATCGATCTCGACCGGTTCGACTTCGCCGATCTGGGACGGGTCTGGCCGGAAGGTGTCGCCAAAGATGCCCGCACCTGGATCGTGGAGAACATACCGGTGGGCATGGCCCGCAACGGACACGTCGATATCGGCGTGACGGCATCACCCGATCTGTCGTCGGTCGCGCTGACACGTGCCAGCGGCACAGTCGATGGCGATGGCCTTCAGGTCCACTGGCTGCGCCCGATTTCGCCGATCGTGGACGGGCGCGCGCAGTTGCGCATTGTCGATCCCGATACGATGGACATCATCGTCGCATCCGGGCGGCAGAGCGTGCCCAGCCAAAAGCCAGCCGCCGGCGGCACTCTGCAGCTTCGCGGTGGTCGGATGCGTATCACCGGCCTTACCCAGCGCGACCAGAACAGCACGATCGACGCCGATATAGCCGGGTCGCTGCCTGACGCCCTCGCATTGCTGCGTGCGCCGCGCCTGGGTTTGCTCGATCGCCATCCGATCGCGCTGAACAACCCCACCGGCCAGGTGACGGTGAAGCTGCATATCGGCCTGCCGCTGGCAAACAACGTGCAGATCGATGACATCGGCATCCATGCGCAAGGCCATCTGGAAGACGTGCATCTCGGCGGCGTGGTCGCGGGATACGATCTTGACCGGGGCGTGCTCGATCTGGATGTGACCGACGATGGGTTGCAGCTGAACGGGCAGGCGCTGCTGGCGTCCATTCCGGCGAAGCTGAATGCAACGATGGATTTTCGCGGCGGTCCGCCGACGCAGGTGCTGCAAAGCATCACCGTATCGGGCCGGCCGGATGCCACACAACTCGCGGCGATAGGACTGGATGCGACATCGGTGCTGTCGGGTCCGACGCAGTTGCAGGCAACGCTGACAGAGCAGCGCAACGGACAGGGCGAGGTTGCCGTCGCCGCGGATCTGACGCCCTCGGCATTGACCGTCGAACCGCTCGCCTGGCGCAAGGCGCCCGATCTGCCGGCCAAGGCGTCGGCTCGGCTGATGCTCGACCATGACCGGCTGACCGCGATCGACAACATCCAGCTGGATGGCGACAACCTGGCATTGCGCGCGGCAGCGCAGGTCAGCGATGGCAAGATCGCGCTGCTCAGCGTGGATCGGCTGATGCTGGGGCGCACCGTCGCGCACGGCACGATCAGGCTGCCCCCGGCGTCCGGTGCGGGGCCGATCGTGGCGAACTTGAGCGGTGCCATGCTTGACCTCACCGCGCGGCTGGGCCGCCCGGCGACGGCGCGGCCGCTTGCACGCGCACAGGTGGAATCACCCCCGGACCGTCCCCGGAAACGCCCCCGGGACCGTCATGGACGATAGCGGCGCGGTTCGATCACGCGCTGCTGGCGCACAACGAGGTGGCAAGCCAACTTGCACTGAACGCCGCGAACGACGGCCGCGTGTTCCAGACGATGCGTGTCGAAGGCCAGATGGGTGCGCGGCTGCCGTTTTTGTTGCAGATCACGCCGGACCAGAACGGGCGGCGCCTGACCGCGACCACGAACGATGCGGGCGAGTTGCTGCGCGGTCTCGATGTCGTCGGCACGATGGAGGGCGGACGGCTGTCGGTGCAGGCGCACTACAACGACGCACAGCCAGATCGGCCGCTGACGGGGACCGCGGATATCGAAGATTTTCGCCTCCACCAGGCGCCGGCTTTGGGCAGGCTGCTACAGGCGATGACGCTGTACGGATTGGTTGAGGTCATGCAGGGTCCCGGCCTGGGTTTCCGCCGGTTGGTTGCGCCGTTCCGGCTTACCGACGACGCGCTGGATATTGCCGATGCGCGCGCGTTCAGTTCATCGCTGGGGCTGACGGCGAAGGGACGGATCGACCTCGCGGATCGGCAGGTCGATGTGCAGGGCACCATCGTGCCGGCGTATTTCTTCAATTCGCTGCTGGGCAACATTCCGCTGGTCGGCAGGCTGTTCAGTCCGGAGCGCGGCGGGGGGCTGTTTGCCGCCAGCTATGCGCTGCACGGTGCGTTGGACAATCCGCAGGTCACCATCAATCCGCTGACCGCACTGACGCCAGGATTCCTGCGCGGACTGTTCGGGAATTTTTGATGGTTCGCGCCTTCGCCCTCCACCCCTTTGCCCACCCAACTGCAGCGCGACGGAAAACAGCTGCTGACTGCTGTCCTACCGCTTCCCCCGACCCCCTCCCGCAACCGGCGGGGTAGGCAGCAGAAGCCGCTTTTGCAGGAATGCCTGCCGATCGGCTTCGGGTGCGATATGCGTCGCCAGTTGCTGCCAGAATTCGTCGGGCGATCGCGCTGTCGATAGTGCGCGCTTGACCAGGATCCGCGCGATCGGCCCGATGTATCGGGTCAATTCACGCTCTGCCTGCTGCACCTGCGGCTGTGCGATGTCGGCCTTTGATTGCGTTGCCGCGGCAGGCGGATCGTCGGCTAATTCCCGGCGGAATTGCGCACGCTGTTCCGGTTGTTCGATCCGCTGCGCCAGCGTCTCGTGCAGTTCGTCAAGCGAGTGCGACTGGCGTGCCGCGCTCTGCACCAGATGGCGCGCGATCGGGCCGACATGCTGCGCCAGCCTGTGCTCTATCGTGCGCAGCGTCGCCTCGGTGAACCCACGCGCCTCGGTGAATGCACGCGCCTCGCTCGATGCACCCGCCTCGTTCAACGCACCCTGGGCGCGCGGCGCAACGATCGTGTTGTCGGCGACGTCATCGGCCGTCGCACGCAGCGCCGCCGCCATCTCGACAGCGGACGCGAAGCGATCGGCAGGCTGCTTGGCCAAGGCACGATGCAGCACCGCGACCAGCGATGGCGCCAGGTCGGCTCGCTTGATGCGGATGTCCGCCGGCGGTTCATTCAGCAACTGGAACGCGACTTCTGTGAAGTTGCGGCCCTTGAACGGCTTTTCGCCGCTCAACATTTCGTACAGCACGACGCCGGTGGAGAACAGGTCGCTCCGCGCATCCACCGGATCGCCTCGGCATTGTTCCGGCGACATGTAACTTGGCGTGCCAAGCACCGAACCGGTTTGCGTCAGTGCGGACGTATCCAGGCGCGAAATGCCGAAGTCCGTCATCTTCACACGCCCGTTGGCAAGCAGCAGGATGTTCGCCGGCTTGACGTCGCGATGCACGATGCCCAGGCCATGCGCACAGGCCAGCGCATCCAGCACCTGGCCGATCAGGGCGATCGCTTCCGGCGCCAAGACCGCACCATGGCGGGTCAGGTGCTGGCCGAGATTGCTGCCCTCGACATATTCCATCGCAAGGAATGGGTTCCCCTCGTGCACGGCGAAATCGTAGATCGCGACGATGTTCGGGTGCGCACAGCGGCCGGCGGCCTGTGCCTCCTGGCGGAAGCGGGCGAGCCAGTCGGCATGGTCATCGCCGCTGATCAGGTCGGCGCGGATCAGCTTGATCGCGACCTCGCGGTCGATTGCCGGATCGTGCGCCTGATAGATCACCCCCATGGCGCCGCGACCGAGCACGCGTTCGATGCGATAGCGGCCGATCTGGGCGGGGATATCGGAAATGTCAGCTCTCCAGCAGCTTCATGGCGTTGGCCAGGCTGCGCCGCATTCGGTTGAAGGAGCCGCCAAGCGAGGCGATCTCGTCGTGCCCGCGTTCCGGGAATTCCGGCGCAGCCATGTTGCCCAGGCTGATTTCACTGGCGATCGCCGACATCCGCCGGATCGGCTTCACGGCTCTGGTGCAAATTGCCGGTCGTCATACCGTTCCAGCCCACTGATGAGTTGAGGGCGGTGCGATGGCCAGGCTCCCGGGCGTGGACGAGCTGTTTGAGGGTCGGCACTTTGATCGCGAGATCATTGTCTTGTGCGTGAGGTGGTATCTGCGCTTCAAGCTCAGCTTCCGAGATCTGGTGGAGATGATGGCCGAGCGCGGGCTATCGATGGCCCACACCACCATCATGCGGTGGGTGCATCATTATGCTCCTGAATTCGAGCGTCGCTGGAACCAGTTCGCGCGGTCTGTAGGTCCGTCGTGGCGCGTCGACGAGACCTACGTGAAGATCCGCAGCAAGTGGGTCTATTTATACCGGGCGGTAGATCGCGACGGAAAGACCGTAGACTTTCGGCTCAGCACCAGGCGCGATGTCACCGCGGCCAAGGCGTTCTTTTGCAAGGCGATCAAGGTGCAAGGAGCGCCGCCGCGGACCATCACATTGGACGGTTATGCGGCTTCGCATCGCGCCGTGCGCGATATGCAAGCTGGTGGGCAACTTCCAGCCGACACGAAGCTACGCTCATCAAAATATCTGAATAACCTGATCGAGCAGGACCACCGCGGTGTAAAGTTACGCATCGATCCAATGCTGGGATTTAAGCGGTTTGAGACCGCAGCGATCACAATTTCCGGGATCGCACTGCTGCACCGGATCCACAAGGGACAGTTCAATCTCCGCCGGCTGCGTCTCAAGGGTAGAAGTGCGCCCGCCATCTGGAATGCAGTGCTGGCGGCGTGATAAAGCAGACAGCGTCGGACACAAAAATCGGTCAGCTCCGTCTCTTTCAATCTATTTTGCACCACAACCTTCGAAGGCATCCCGGGCGGTCCGATGGACTGTTGGGCCGGAGTGCGGTCGCCGGAGGAACACCTCGCGAAGTCGAAGTGGATTTTGGAGACGTTCCTGCCCTGGGAGGCAGAGCGCAACCGTTCGAGCGAACTGACCGACGTCGGCGGCATTTTGACGGGCGCCTTGACGCCCACCGTGAGGCATCCGGTTGGGCGCCTACCGTCCGGGCGGGTCGTTCTGGCAATGGCTGACGCGGTGGTGCTGAACGACCCGATCACTGGCCAGGGATCGAACAACGCTGCCATATGCGCGGCGATTTATATTGACGCTATTTTGACGCACGGTGGCGCGGTGTTCGATGAAGGTTGGATGCAATCGACCTTCGACACATATTGGACTTACGCCCAGTACGTCACTGGGTTTACGAACGCGATGCTACCGCCCCCGCCGCCGCACGTGCTCAAGCTGATGGGCGCCGCGCAGGAATATCCGGCGGTGGCCCGGCGGATCGCCAACGGCTTCGCCAATCCGCCGGAGCTTTTCCCGCGGTTCTCGGTGCCAGAGGAGGCCGAGCAGTATCTGCAAAGTCTGACCGCCTGAGCGATGAGCGGACGTCGGCTTCGGTGAAGCGAATGGGGCGGCGGCGCATAACCGGCCGCCCTGCCTGAATCTTGCACGCCATAGGGCGCCCCGCTCGGGGTTCTGTTGGCCCGGGCGCGGAACAGGATTCGGATCAGAGATCGATATAGGGGACGCCGATGGACCTCCAGCTAGCCAGCTTATGCGCGCTGACATTCGTCATCCACCTTATCGGCACACTCGCCTACGCGGTGCGGATTGCGCGCGTAAGAACGCGCCGCGTCGCTGTCTCTTTCGGTGCGGAAACTGCCGGCGCGGAGGGGGCGGGTTGATGGCGGGACACTTGCCTAGGTGAAACGCCGGCGCCCCACGGCGGCTGATTGCGTTGCCGCAGAGGGTGGCTCGGTTGGGGACGAAACGGGGCGCACTGCGGCGCGGTTTTCCGCACGACGTATACGGCGCCGCCAGGGTGGCACATAAATAGCACGTGAGTGTGATCCTTTGCGCAACCCCTGGGGACCATTTAGGGTTCATCGTTACGCGGCAGTTGCACGTGCGGCACTGCTTACGCGTAGGCGGACGCGATCGTCCTGGGGCCAGTGGGCATTAGATGAGTTCGGATCCTTCGCAGGGCTTAGCCCCTGAACCCCTCACACCAGACAGCCAGCAACTGCTGTTCCTGGCGCTTGACGCACATCTCGGTACGGTATCCACAAGTAGCGCAGGACCTCGTTGCATTGGCGAGCAAGCTGAATGAAACGAGTGGTTGCCCGCGCCTTCGCGCGATTGCGAAAGCAATTCTAGCGCGCGCCAATGAGCCGGGGCAGGGGTTCGAAACATTGTTAGATCCATTCGACCTGTCCGAATTGTCGGGCAAGTCCTTGCCGAAGGGGTCGGCCAGCCAAGACTCGCCTGACGTGGCCCAAGAATCGCCTGATCCGAACACCAAGCGGTAACCGTACTCAACCTTTACTTCCTGCAGTCCTCCGGAAAGATTGCAGATTGATAGGATTTTGGTCCCGAACTCATTGGGTATCCACAGCCAAAACGAGCATTCTGCCGTAGAGCCTGCATGTGAGTTGAGTAGAACCTGCAAGTGAGGTTGAGAAGCCCGCAAAGGTGCGTTACGCAGTATTTAGGTTTGCGATGCTTTGGGGGAAAAGGGCACTTGCAGATCGAGGGGGCGTGGTCACGGGGGAACCATGGATCAAATCGAAACTCGCACTCATGTGGGCGAAAGTTTTTCTGTTGTACTAGCGGATACCCCAGCGCAGAAATTGGAAAGTTATCGTCTGCGCTATCAGGTGTACTGCGTTGAACGCGGGTTTGAACCGGGTAGAAACGGTATCGAGAAAGACGCGGCTGACGACCGATCCTGTCATGCTTTGGTAATTCATAATGCCACTCAAACTGCTTTAGGCTCCGTCAGGATCGTTGCTCCGGCCGCAAGCCCGATTCGGTATCCCATGGCGAATGTGTGTCAACCAGACTTGCTCAGTCAGTTGCCGCTAAACACTACCGGTGAAGTTTCTCGCTTCGCAGTTTCCAAAGCTCGTCGAATGGACTGCCGTGACACTGCAATGGTGCGGCTGGGCCTTATCCAGGGGATCGTTCAACTCAGTCATGAGATGGGCTTGACGCACTGGTGCGCAATAATGGAACCGGCGCTGCTTCGCTTGCTACAGATGAATGCAATCCATTTTGCTGCGCTGGGACCGACCATTGAATACCACGGCGTCCGGCAACCCGCGTACGGTCATATTCGAACGGTGCTGGATCGCATTCGACGTGAGCAGCGGGAGGTCTGGAACTACATCACGTTGGGCGGTATACTGTGCTATCAGCGCTCCCGAGAGTGCCTGGTAGCATAGGGACGCTGCCAAGGAGGCGGTGACCTCCTGGTTGTTCATGTCCGACTGAAGACCGATAATGGCGGTCCGCCGCTTCGGCGCGTCCAGGAATTGCGCTTGACGAAGCTGCGTTGTTGCAACAACGGGCAGCCGAGCCTGCGGGTGTCAGTCGTCAAGCTGCCCGGCGAATACGTTTGGGTTGGTTCCGCTCGCCCTTGAGTCCCGGTGAGGAAGGGTTGGTGGTGGGCCACTTGGGCGCCCTCTGCAAGGTGCATCCGAATTGTCATAAATGGGGTCACCCCACGATGTGTTCAAAATCGTACGCTAAGGCCGGGCATATTGGAAATGTCGGTTATCGCGTCATCGGACTCCCATCCGGATTGACGCCCAACTCGAGATGAACCATGTCGGGCGGCATACCCAGCCAGGGATGTTTGCTCTCTTCCCAGACCGAGCGCTTCGGCGCGGGATACGTCGAGTCAGCGAAACACCCCACGGCGACCCCGAGATAGTCGGCTCGCTTGTCGCTTTTCCAGTAAACCGAGGTGCCGCAAGTGGGACAGAAGTAGAAGTGGACGGCAAACCCGGAAGGTGCCATGCGGGTATAGACGTTGCTTGGGCCCTCCGGGCGCACCTGGTCCTTCAGGAAGTAAGCGCCGGCGTGGACCACCGAGCCGGTGCGTCGCTGGCAAGCCTGACAGTGACACAGGTACGAATAAAAGGTGTCGGCCAAGACAATCGCACGTAACGAACCGCATTGGCATTGCGCAACTCGTTCCACGATTTTTCCTCCTCTGCATCGCTACAGGCCAGCACGCCCTACCAATTCTGGCGCCTGCGGTATTGATCCAAATCCAGGGGTCTCCGCACGATTTGCAAAGGGCACCACAGGAGAACAATTCAGGAAGACCAGGCCTCACGCCGCCTTTGGCTAGAGCTTCCGGAAACCAATTGCCTTTGAAGCCAGTTCTGCAACAGGGTTTTGAAAGGGAAATCGCCTGACTTTAACGCCCGAGTGGTGTTCTTCCGAATATCCTCGTTTGTGAAACCTGGTGATTTCAAGCGCTTTTCGGCTTAGCGTACGATTTTGAACACATCGTGGGGTGACCCCTAAAGCCCTTCGATGGGTGACCGCCAGGCCGCCGCCCCCTTCATGCGAGAGCTCGCCGCCGCAGCCGGGAACCAGGCAGTCCACTGGGTGCGTTCTTCAGGGTCTCGATCGGCGTCAAGTGTTTGATTTCGTTGGTGGGCGCAGTAGGACTCGAACCTACGGCCCGCTGATTAAGAGTCAGCTGCTCTACCAACTGAGCTATGCGCCCGCCACGCCGGCAAGGGGCCGCGCTATACCAAGCCCCCGCCGCAAAGGGAAGGCCCCCAAAGGGAAGGCGTCCCACCCACTACGCGCCCGCCAGAATCGCATCGGCGCATTTCTCCGCCGTCATCAGCACCGGGAAATTCGTGTTCGCGCACGGCACCACCGGGAAAATCGAGGCGTCCACCACGCGCAATCCGTCCACGGCCCGCACGCGCCCCGCCGGATCGGTCACCGCCATCGCATCGTCCTCGCTGCCCATCCGGCACGTGCAGGACGCATGCCATACGCCCACCGCCGCCTTGCGCACGAACGCCTCCAACTGTTCGTCGTCACGCAGCAGCCCCTCTAGCGTGAACCCCTCCATGATCAGGTTCCTGATCAAATAGCTGCGCAGCGCCGCCGGCCCGTCCAACGCCCGCGCCAACGCATCCGTCAGCCACTTGTTCTTCTTGCTGACCAGCCCGACCTGGCGGACCTTGTCGCTATAACTCGCGGGGAACGGATCGGTGGTCACCGATTGCATCGTCGGCGTCAGGTGCATTGCACCGAACCGGCGGACGCCATCCATCATCCGCTCCAGGTCGCGCGGATCGGACAGCAGATTGAAATCCACCGTCGGTTCGTCGCGCCAGTTCGCCGACGCAAGCTTCACCTCGCCGGTCTCGGAATACGTCTTGTACACCGTCACGATGAACGAACCGATCTGCTCGCCCACCGCGTGCCACGATGTCTTGTTGGTCACCACGGTGAACATGTCGCCCGGCGGTATGCCGTCCAGCTGCGATGAATAGCGCAGCGCCAGATAGATGTGCCGCCGCGTATAGTCGTTGACGATCCGCGCGTGCGGCTTGATGAACGCGGCAACCGCCACCGCCGGATGATCCTGCAGCCGCTGCCCCACGCCGGGCACGTTGGCGCGTACCTCGATTCCCAGATCGCGCAAATGCCCGGCCGGGCCAATGCCGGCACGCAGCAGATGCGCCGGCGAATGGATGGCGCCGGACGACAGGATGATCTCGCGGCCGCGGAATTCCGTCTCGCGTCCACCCACCAGCGCCTTCACGCCGACGCAGCGCAGCCCCTCGAACAGCAGCGCACTGACCTGCGTGTCGGTGGAGATCGTCAGGTTCTCGCGCATCCGCGTGCCCGGATCCAGATAGCCGATCGCCGCCGAAACGCGCCGCTCGTAAACGTTGGAGATGGTGATGGGAAAATACCCGTCGCGGAATTCCGCATTCTGGTCCAGCAGAAAATCGTAGCCGGCGGCCTTGAACGTTTCGCCGGCCGCCTTCGCATGTTGCGGCCACAGATCGGGAAAAATCCGCCGCACCGGGATGCGGCCTTGGTTGCCGTGCCATGGACCGTCGAAGTCCATGTCGCGTTCCACCTTCTTGAAGAATGGCAGCACGCTGTCCCAGTTCCATCCCTTCGCACCGCGCGCATGCCATTCGTCGTAATCCGTTGGCGCGCCGCGATTGGCGAGCTGGCCGTTGATCGACGACCCGCCACCCAGCACGCGCGCCTGTTCATATGTGCGCAGCTTCGGCCGAGGCTGGTCCGGCCGGTTGTGCGGAATGACCTCTGTGGTGACCTTCAACGCAGACCAGGTGTACGCCGGGTTCAGATATGCGGTGCCGGGATACGAATCCAGAATCGCTGCCGGCACCTTGCCGTGCGGTGTGTCCTGACCTGCTTCCAGCAGCAGCACCTGGTTCGCCGATCGCGCTGACAGCCGGTTGGCCAGAACGGAACCTGCGGAACCGCCGCCGACGATGATGAAGTCGTAATCCATGAACCGCGCTCAGTGCGTTTCGGTGTGGAATGTCTTCGACACGATCCGCCACCCTTCGGCCAGTTTCACGAACGTCAGGTAATCGGTGAAGTACCGCGGTGGGATTTGGCAATGCACCTTGGCAAACGCCGTGGTCGGACCCGACCGGTCGATCTGCACCACCCAATCGCGCCGCGGCAGGTCCTGGCTCTGTGCGGATTTGCGACTGCGCACCATGTCGAACCATTGCTCGCGCGACATGTCGCCGAGCTTGCCGTCGGTCACGCCGAACAGATGCGCCACATCGTGGAACACGCTGCCAAGTTTTTCGATGTTACCTTCGTACAGACCGTCGAAGTAAGTCTGCAACGCCTGTTCCAGTTCGTTCAGATCGGATGCCATCGTTTCCCTCCGGTTCATCTGTCAACGCGTGAAGCGCATCGCTGTCATCGTGCGACGCGCACGGCTGTCATCGCGCGCAGCGCACGGCTGTCATCGCGCGAAGCGCCCAGCCTGGGCAACAACGTGCCTTACACCCCCAGCTTCGTCGCCAGATCCTCGATATCCGTCGCCACCACGTCCCAGTCCTGCTCGGCCGCGTAATCGCGCTTCTGGTGCGGGCCGTATTCCTTCGGCCGCGCGAAGAATGCCGTCATCAGCCCGCACTTGCGCGCATGCCCAAGGTCGCCGTTATGCGCCGCTGCCATCATCACCTGCCCCGGCTCTACGTCCAGCATCTTCGCGACGCCAAGATACGTCTCCGGATCAGGCTTGAAATGCCTGAACAGATCGGACCCGAACACCATGTCCCACGGCAGTCCGCCGTACTTTGCCATGTTGGTCAGCAGCGACACGTTGCCGTTGGACAGCGGTCCGATGATGAACCGGCGCTTCAACCGCGTCAGTCCAGCCACCGAATCCGGCCACGGGTTCAGCCGATGCCAGCCGCGATTGATGTGTCGCAGATCATCCTCGTTCAACCCCGCGATGCCGAACTGCTTCACCAGCACATCGAGCGACGCGCGGTGAAGGCCGTCCAGCGTCGACCACGGCTGCTCACCCTTGCGCACGCGGTCCATCGACGGGTGGTAGGCCGCGCGCCAGGCATCCACCAGCGCGGTCCAGTCCGTATCGACGCCGCGTTCCCGCCCGAACGCGGTCAAATCGGCGATCAGGCTGCTGCGCCAGTCCACCACTGTGCCGAACGTATCGAACACGATCGCTACCGGTTGCTTGCTGGCCATGGCGTCCTCCCCCTGCTTGTCGGCACCAGCCAAGCGGTGTGCGCCGCCGCGGTCAAGCCGCGCCTATTGGCCGCCTACTCGGCATCCTGCTAACTGATGCGGCTTATTTGGCCCGCGCGCGTGGCAGCCGCAGATGAGAAGCGACAACACCATGATGTCCGCCAGGACAAGTCTCACCACGCTGTTGACGGTGCTCTGCTGCATTTTTCTGCCCTTGCAGCCTGCTCTTTGCGCCGCTCCCGCGCGTGAGGCGCTGGTGGTCGGCAACGCCACCTACAATACGCTCCCGCAACTGCCCGCCTGCCTGCTCTCTGCCCACTCGGTCACGTCTGCGCTGCGCGGCCTTGGCTTCAACGTGGTGGAACGCGAAGACGCTTCCAGTGGCGGAACCGATGGCGCGATCGGCGAGTTCGCCAAGCGATTGGCGGCCGCACCGGGAGCGGCTGCCTTCGTCTACACATGCAGCTATGCCACCGCATTCAACGATCGGGCGTTTCTGTTGCCGGCATCAGCCAACATCGCGCGTCCCGCCGACGTGCTCACGCAGGGCGTGCTGGCGAAGTCGCTGCTGGACGTGGTCGCGCGCGGCGGTGCCGGTGCCGCCGTCGTTGCAATGGACGTTGTGCCGGCGCCCGGCAGCACTGCCACGGCCGGGCTGGACACATTGGCGCAGGGCTCCCTGCCCGACGCGTTGGGCATCATCGCCGCCAGCCAGGCGAAGCCGCAGGACGCGCCGACGCCGCTCGCGGTCGCTCTGGTCGCCAGCCTGAAGCCACCGACGGTGCAGGTGGGACCGCTGCTGGCAGCCGTGCAGCAGCAACTCGGCGCCAGCAAAACGGCGACACTGGCGGCACTGCACCTGCCGGCGACGTCAGGCTATCTGGCCGGCGCGCCGCCGCCGCCACCGACAGTCCCTGCAACGACCAAGGCGTCCGCACCGACCCCGGCGCCTGCACAGAGCCCGGCGCCTGCACAGATCACTGCGCCTGCTGCGAATGGCGCGCCATCCCCGACGGCTTTCCCGGCCGACGAGCAGATGACCGAGGCCGATCGTCGCCGAGTGCAAACCGTGCTCGCACGTCTCGGCTACTACGATGGCCAGGTGGACGGCATATTCGGCTCCGACACGCGAGCCGCGGCCCGCCGCTACCAGCACGAACTGGGCGCCGCGATGACCGGTCGACTCACGTCCGCACAGGCAACCAAATTGGCAGGCGGGTTGTGGTGCAAAATAGATTGAAAGAGACGGAGCTGGCCGATTTTGTGTGTCCGACGCTGTCTGCTTTATCACGCCGCCAGCACTGCATTCCAGATGGCGGGCGCACTTCTACCCTTGAGACGCAGCCGGCGGAGATTGAACTGTCCCTTGTGGATCCGGTGCAGCAGTTCGATCCCGGAAATTGTGATCGCTGCGGTCTCAAACCGCTTAAATCCCAGCATTGGATCGATGCGTAACTTTACACCGCGGTGGTCCTGCTCGATCAGGTTATTCAGATATTTTGATGAGCGTAGCTTCGTGTCGGCTGGAAGTTGCCCACCAGCTTGCATATCGCGCACGGCGCGATGCGAAGCCGCATAACCGTCCAATGTGATGGTCCGCGGCGGCGCTCCTTGCACCTTGATCGCCTTACAAAAGAACGCCTTGGCCGCGGTGACATCGCGCCTGGTGCTGAGCCGAAAGTCTACGGTCTTTCCGTCGCGATCTACCGCCCGGTATAAATAGACCCACTTGCTGCGGATCTTCACGTAGGTCTCGTCGACGCGCCACGACGGACCTACAGACCGCGCGAACTGGTTCCAGCGACGCTCGAATTCAGGAGCATAATGATGCACCCACCGCATGATGGTGGTGTGGGCCATCGATAGCCCGCGCTCGGCCATCATCTCCACCAGATCTCGGAAGCTGAGCTTGAAGCGCAGATACCACCTCACGCACAAGACAATGATCTCGCGATCAAAGTGCCGCCCCTCAAACAGCTCGTCCACGCCCGGGAGCCTGGCCATCGCAACGCCCTCAACTCATCAGTGGGCTGGAACGGTATGACGACCGGCAATTTGCACCAGAGCCCGTTGCGCAACGGTAGCCCGCCTTCCCCTGCGATCGTGAGCAGATTTGCCATGTGTTGGGTCGTGCCCATGCGACCGGTGGCGCCATTGATGATGACGCCGATGCGACGTTCGCTCATGCCCATCCCCCCTGCCATTCAGGCGTCGCCTACACTGTTGCCCGGGGTCTCGCAATGAGACGCGCAAGGCACACCGCTGCCGGGCAGTTTGTGTGAACAGTAAAGGCGATTACCATGTCGGACCACGGTAGTTCGAAGGATGCGTCATGAATCCCCCAGACCGCTTGCGAGCACTATTGGCCGAACCGGGCTTCGTCGTGATGCCCGCCGTATGGGACGGACTGACCGCCAAATTGTCGGCTGGCGCAGGCTTCGAGACGGCTTTCCTCTCGGGCTCCTGCGTCGCGGCGAGCCGATTGGGTGGACCCGACCTTGATCTGCTGTCGTTCGCGGAGATGTTCGATTCATTCAAGATGGTACGCGGCGCGTCGCCGGATACGCTGGTGGTGGCCGATGGCGACCATGGCTACGGCAACGCCATGAACGTGCAGCGCACCGTGCGCAGCCTACGGCCGCGCGGGTGCGGCCGCCATTCTGATCGAAGACAAGATCACGCCGCGCGCCCTCACCGCCGCCGGCAAACCGTGCCTGCCACGCGACGAAGCGCGCATGAAAATCCGTGCCGCAGTACAGGCAGCAAAAGAATCCGGCATCCTGATCCTGGCGCGCACCGACTGCCGACCGACCCAGGGCATCGATGAAGCCGTCGCACGGATCGAGATGTATGTGCAGGAGGGCGCCGATATCCTGTTCCTCGACTTGCCCGCCGATGACGTGGAAATTCACCGCGCCGTCGGCGGCCGCAAAGGGCAAGCCGTCGTTCGCCGTGCTGTCTCCCGGCGCACCACGGGCAACACCATCGCGCAGCCGGGCGGAGGAATTGGGATTCAAGATCGGCACCTATCCCACCGGCCTGCTGTCGCCTGCGGCAGCCGGCATAAAGGCCGGCGTTGCGGCTCTGGTTGCCGGCGAAGCTGAAGCGTCGAGCGCACTGCCGCCCCCGGAATTGCGCGCGATGCTGGGCTATCCGGACTACGATGCACAGGCGAAGCCGTTCATCGTATCCGGCTGAAAATTCAAAGCACGCATCGCGAGAGTCAAGTCTCAATTCCCCGGACGCGACGTGATCGGCAGCGCTGCTTCAAGATATCGGCGCAGCTATTCGTCCGCAGGAACCTCCGGCAGTCGCACAACGATCGGCTCATAGCCGAGCGCGCGGATGAACCGCACCAGGTCGGCCGAGCGCAGCGTGGTCGAAGCGGCATTGTGCAGCGGGTGGAAGTTCACCCATTCACTCGAGAGTCAAGTCTCAATTCCCCGGACGCGACGTGATCGGCAGCGCTGCTTCAAGATATCGGCGCAGCTATTCGTCCGCAGGAACCTCCGGCAGTCGCACAACGATCGGCTCATAGCCGAGCGCGCGGATGAACCGCACCAGGTCGGCCGAGCGCAGCGTGGTCGAAGCGGCATTGTGCAGCGGGTGGAAGTTCACCCATTCACTATCGAGCATCTCATCGTCCAGGATCACGCTTACCCGGCGTTGCGTGTCGTTGATCAGTCCGAACGGCGTCACCGATCCCGGCGTCCGCGCCAGCACATCATGCAGCACGTCGGGCCGGGCGAAAGAGAAGCGTGGTGCGCCTAGCGCCTTCTCAAGCCGCGCCAGATCGGCACGCTTGTCGGCCGGCATGACCACCAGCCAGATGCCACCCTTGCGGTCCTTGATGAAGTAGATTCTTGCAGTGCAGGCCAGGGATCTTGCCGTGCCAGGGCCGTCCCTGCTCCACCGTGAAGAAGGCCGGATGCTCAACCGTGCTGTGCTCGATGCCCAGCCGGTCGAACAGTGCGAAGAGGTCGGCGGGAGTTGCTGCGATGGTGCCGCGCCATGTGCGGGAATTGCGTGCGCAAATCAACCCGCCGATTGTGGCCGATCAGCGCGATAGAAGCCGGCTCAGCGCCGGATCGATGCCGATCGTGGCATTGCCGCCGGTCAGCGGTGTGACGGCGACCCGCGGGGGCGGGGGCTTTGGTGCAAACTGTTCACCCTCCCATATTCGGCCATTCCGATGCGTTGAAGGCAGGACATGGCCGAGTTCCTGGGTTTGGATGAGCTGTTCGAAGGCCGCCACTTTGACCGGGAGGTCATCGTCCTGTGCGTGAGATGGTATCTGCGTTTCAAACTCAGTTACCGCGACCTGGTGGAGATGATGGCGGAACGCGGCCTGCCACTGGCTCACACGACAATCATGCGCTGGGTGCACCATTATGCGCCGGAGTTCGAACGCCGCTGGAACCGGTTCGCCCGACCAGCTGGGTCATCATGGCGTGTCGACGAGACTTACGTGAAGATCCGTGGCAAGTGGGTGTACTTATACCGGGCGGTGGATGGCGCCGGTCAGACCGTGGATTTCCGCTTGAGCGGAAAGCGCGACGTCGGCGCGGCCAAGGCGTTTTTCCGCGAGGCCATCAAGAGACAGGGATCGACCCCACGAACCATCACATTGGACGGATACGCGGCGTCGCATCGCGCCGTGCGTGAGATGAAGACCGGCGGTCAGCTGCCAACGGACACAAAGATTCGGTCGTCGAAATATCTGAACAACCTGATCGAACAGGATCACCGTGGCGTGAAACTTCGCATCGGTCCGATGCTCGGTTTCAAATGGTTCACGACGGCGGCGATCGTTATCGCGGGGATAGAACTGCTCCGCCGTATCCACAAAGGTCAATTCAACCTTGGCCGATTACGCCTCAAAGACAGAAGTACGCCCGCCGTCTGGAACGCGGTATTGGCAGCGTAATAAAATAGGTGCCTTTGACGCTTCGTGCTGCACTCCAGCTCAAATTGCACCAGAACCGTCAGTATCGCCACGTTGGAGCTCCTGGAACGCGTCGGCCTGGACATCATCTATCCGCGCGATCAGACCTGCTGTGTCCAGCCGATGGCCAATGCCGCCGCGGCTCGGTGAGCCCGGCCACGTCGAGATAGGAATTGATCGAACCGCAAGCGCGCCTCGATCTTATCAAAAAACGCCGCCAAGCCGCCGTTCCACAACGAGATCATCGAAGCTGCCAAAGCCATTGTCATGCTCGACCTCGCGTTGTTGAAAGCCGAGATCGACAACGGGCTATACAAGAAGCCGGTTGAGGCGTTGGCCCGTGGGATACGGTATGATCCCTTGCCTGAAGGAGCGCGGGCCGTGGTCATTGCGGCTTGGCAGCGTGGGGGGCTGTTGCCGGCGGCCACTATTGAAGCGATCGTGCCAGCAGTCCAACCGGAGGCAATGAATGTCTGACGACCTGACGGATGACCAAATTGCGCTGCTGTGCGAGATCGGGGAGCACGAACTGTCGGAGCTTATCAACGACAAGCAACGCGACTTGCAGCGGCTTCTCTCCAGCGGCTACGTAGAGCCAAAGGAGGGCCATTCGGGCTCGGCCTTTCAGCTAACTGCCAAGGCCATCGCGTTTCTCGGAGAGCGCGGCGCTGGGTTGAATGAAGCGTAGGAACTGACATCTCATAGGCAAGCTATAATCGGACCATATCAGCTAGCCCGTTCGAGTGCGCGCATTTGCGGCTAGCGGGGCGTACGTTGAGCGAAATGATTATGGATTATGGATTAGCCAGGGAATTGCAGAAGGTCATCATGCTGGCGGACACCCGCAGCCAAGCGAGCATCAACGCGGCCAGCGTCCAGCACGAGCTGCGCAACAACGAACTCATCCTCAAAGACTACGGCCACCTGAAATACAAGCGCCTGGACGATCCACGGCCAGAGCCGACGCTGGAGATCGACGAGGACTGGCAGGCTATGAACTGCGTGCTGGATAACGGGGTGCGCATCCTCTCCCGCTCCCGTGGTCAGAAGATACGCGGGTTGAAGCACCGGCAGCACCGACCTTCGCTCATCATTGCAGACGACGTGGAAGAACTTGACTTGATTCGCACCCAGGAGAACCGCGACAAGGGCGACCGATGGGATGCGCGGCAACGTCCTGACATCCATCTACGATGAGCAAGCAGGAGTTCAGCCGCCTTGAGGTGCTGCTGCGAGTGCAATCCGGACGGCTGCGCGTCAGTGATGCCTGTGCGCTGATGGGGCTGCGGCGACGGCAGATATTTCGTCTGCTGCGCGGCCTCAAGCAGGACGGTGCCACGAGCCTGCTGTCCAAGCATCGCGGCAAACCCAGCAATCATCGGCTGCCCACTGCGGTTCGCGCCTTGGCGTTGTCGCTTGTGCGTGAGCGGTATGCCGACTTTGGCCCGACGCTGGCCACGGAGAAGCTGGCGGCGCAGCACGGCTGCACCATCTCGCGTGAGACCTTGCGTGGTTGGATGATCGCGGATGGGCTGTGGACCGATCGGCGGCACCGCCTGCCCTCCCCGCATCAGCCACGCCGGCCGCGCGAGTGTCTGGGCGAACTGGTGCAGATCGACGGCTCGGAACACGCCTGGTTCGAGAACCGGGGCTGAGATGGTTATCGCCATCAGCCCATACGGTTTACTGAGGCCGTTGAATATTGCTCCGACTAATATGCTCTCTCGACGGTCCTATCAGCCTTTGCGCTATCAGATGGATCGGGCACGCTGTGCTCTGGTAGGGAAGTGAAGCGTGATGAGGTGCCCGGCATGTGGATCGACGGCGATCAGCGAGCGGCCTGAGCGGACCGCGCAAGGCTATCGCCGGTACCGGTGCGGGAACTCCGGCAAGCAGTTCAACGAACGCAGCATCGGCTTGCTTAACCCTGTGCAGTATCCGAGCGATGTCATCGCACTCGTGGTGCTCTGGCGGCTGCGTTACAAGCTGAGCCTGCGGGATCTGGCCGAGATGGTCCTGACCCGCGGGTTGCGTGGCCGATGGCGTTATCTGTTTCGCGCAATCGATCGCGACGGCGCCTTCGTTGACGTCATGCTCAGCGAGCATCGTGACCTTGCCGCCGCCAGGGCATTCTTTCGATCGGCCAAGTCGGTGACTGGCGTCACTCCGGATCGGGTCACCACCGATGGGCATGACGCCTATCCCAGAGCGATCCGAACCGAGATCGGCAAACATGTGCGGCATCGAACGAGCCGATATCTCAATAACAGACTTGAGCAGGACCATCGCGGCATCAAGGATCGATGTCGACCGATGCTTGGACTGAAGAGGTACTGTATCAGCGGCACGCTACTGCCGCGGCTATGACGAACTGCGAAACTTTCTGCGATGCCGATCCCATATGCGCCAACATGTTCCCGCCGCAGTGCGGCTCTGGCGACATATGCGGAAAACTGCGATTGTCCTCGCTGTCCTGGCAACAGCTTGAGTGCAGGTGACGAAGGCCGAAGCTTGCCCAACTCAAGGGCGCGAAAACGGACAGAACCGGCGCTCACGGCCGAGATCTGTACAGGACGGGATACGTTCGCTTAAGGAGCGGGCGGCAACCGACCGGCTCTAGGTCCCGGATCAAACGGCCCCGGCGTGTGTCAGCGGTCCGCCGTGGTCACGAGGCGAGGGGCGGACAAGCCTGCGGCGGCATGCTAGCCACGCCGTAGGAGAGCGACGCGGACAATAGCCGGTCATACTGCTGCGTCGAGGGTGAGGTGGTTTGGCCGTCCGATCCGCCCATCGGAGATTGAATCCGCGCAAGGAGATTTCGATGCACAAGGTAACGTTAGATAAGACTTTTACCGAAACCCACGAGATGACCGGCAAGTGTCCGTTCGGCGGTGACAGAGTTGGCGGTGTATTTGGCACTCCTCCAACGCTCGAGAATTGGTATCCCGATCGCCTGCGGGTCGAACTCCTCCATCAGAACGGCCTGCCGGCAGATCCGCTTGGCCCGGATTTCGACTATGCCGCTGAGTTCGCGAAGCTCGATTTTGAAGCGCTCAAGCGAGACATCAAGCAGTTTTTGACGACATCGGTCGCCTGGTGGCCGTCGGACTATAATAATTACGGTCCACAGATGATCCGTATGGCCTGGCACGCAGCGGGCACATATCGAATTGCGGACGGGCGAGGCGGTGCCGGGTCGGCGATGCAGCGCTTCGCCCCGATCAGTAGCTGGTGGGACAACGGTAATACCGATAAGTCGCGGCGCCTCCTGCAACCGATCAAGCACAAGTACGGCAATGGTCTTTCCTGGGGCGACCTCATGATCCTAACGGGCAATTGCGCCCTCGAGATCATGGGCTTCCCGACCTATGGCTTCGGTGGCGGACGGCTCGACGCCTGGGAGGCGGACAACGCCATTTATTGGGGCCCGGAAATCTGGAACCCGAAAGACGTCGACAGCTTCGATAGCATGGTCACGCGCGACAAGCGGTGGCGCGGCAAGAATGGCGATGCCGATTACGACCTCGAAAATCCGCTTGCCGCCTCGCACCAGGCGCTCATCTACGTCAATCCGGAAGGTCCCTATGCGAGCGGCGATCCAATGGGGTCTGCACGCGATATTCGGATCACGTTCACGCGCATGGCGATGAATGACGAAGAAACCGTGGCGCTGATCGCGGGCGGCCACGCCTTCGGCAAGAGCCATGGTATGGTGTCTGCGAATGAGGTAGGCCCGCCGCCCGAAATTGCGCCGATGGAAGCCATGGGCCTCGGCTGGCACAATCCCAAGGGCCCCGGTTTCGCGCAATACACGATGACGAACGGCATCGAGGGCAGCTGGACGCCGAACCCGACGAAGTGGGACAACAGCTATCTCGAAAACCTGTTCAAGTTCGAATGGGAGCAGACCAAGAGCCCGGCCGGTGCGCTGCAATGGAAGCCGACCGACCCGAATGCGCCCAAGACGCCCGACGCGCACGTCGAGGGTCAGATGAATGATCTTATGATGATGACCAGCGACATTGCGCTCAAGGTCGACCCAGAATATCGGAAGGTCTGCGAGAAATTCCTGGCGGACTTCGATGCATTCACCCAGGCCTTTTCCAAGGCGTGGTACAAACTCACCCACCGCGACATGGGACCCAGGCATCGCTACTTGGGCCCGGAAGTGACGATCGAGGACGGCCTGCTATGGCAGGACCCGCTCCCCGAGCGTGACTATGAGTTGGTCGGCGAGGCAGAAGTCGCCGCGCTGAAACAGTCAATCATGGCGACTCGCCTTTCGGTTTCCGATCTGGCCTTCACCGCCTTCTCCGCGGCTGCGACTTATCGCGACAGCGACAAGCGTGGCGGCGCGAATGGTGGCCGCCTTGCGCTCGCACCTCAGAAGGATTGGGCGGTCAATCGCCGCGCCGCGCCTGTGATCGAAAAGTTGCGCGGCGTCATGTCCGACTTCAACGGCAAACAGGCCTCCGGCAAGAAGATCTCGCTGGCCGATCTGATCGTGCTGGGTGGCTGCGCTGCCGTCGAGAGGGCGGCAAGAGATGCCGGCGTCGATGCCAGCGTTCCGTTTACGCCAGGTCGTGTGGATACGCCGCAGAAGCTCACCGATGTTGAAATGTTCGAATGGTTGAAGCCGATCGTTGATGGTTTCCGTAATTACGTCGGTGACAACTTCAAGCAGGTTTCGCAGGGCGTCGCGCCTGAGGAATTCTTCCTCGACAAGGCCAACCTGATGAAGCTGACCGCGCCAGAGTGGACTGTCCTGACCGGCGGGTTGCGCGTGCTGAACGTCAACCATGATGGATCGGACAGCGGCGTCTTCACCGACAAAGTCGGCGTTCTGACGAACGACTTTTTCGTCAATCTGACCGACACCGACTTGGTTTGGGAAAAGGCTGACGAAGAGGGGATGAGCTTCGCCCTCAAGGATCGCGGAACCGGCAAAACGAAGTTCACGGCAACACGCAACGACTTGATCTTCGGGTCGAATTCGCAATTGCGTTCCATCGCCGATGTCTATGCCGGCAGTGACGGCCACCAGCGCTTCGTAAGTGACTTCATCAAGGCTTGGGACAAGGTGATGATGCTCGATCGCTATGACGTGAAGGGGCACAGGCGCTACGCGCCTATGGCTGCCTGAACGAACTTGCGTTGAATTGATTTAGCGGGGCCGCTTGGTCAGGCGGTCCCGGTTTTGTCAGCTAAGCGCTACTGAACGTGCTTATTGCCCGAGCGACGAGCCTCGCAAGTTTTCGAAGCTTAGTGGTTCAAGGTTGTGGTAAGCGCCATCTGGATAGCACGCGCCAAGTCAAGGTCTCGAAAGGGTTTCTGCAGTACGATTGCGCCCGGCTCTGGTGCAAATTGCCGGTCGTCATACCGTTCCAGCCCACTGATGAGTTGAGGGCGGTGCGATGGCCAGGCTCCCGGGCGTGGACGAGCTGTTTGAGGGTCGGCACTTTGATCGCGAGATCATTGTCTTGTGCGTGAGGTGGTATCTGCGCTTCAAGCTCAGCTTCCGAGATCTGGTGGAGATGATGGCCGAGCGCGGGCTATCGATGGCCCACACCACCATCATGCGGTGGGTGCATCATTATGCTCCTGAATTCGAGCGTCGCTGGAACCAGTTCGCGCGGTCTGTAGGTCCGTCGTGGCGCGTCGACGAGACCTACGTGAAGATCCGCAGCAAGTGGGTCTATTTATACCGGGCGGTAGATCGCGACGGAAAGACCGTAGACTTTCGGCTCAGCACCAGGCGCGATGTCACCGCGGCCAAGGCGTTCTTTTGCAAGGCGATCAAGGTGCAAGGAGCGCCGCCGCGGACCATCACATTGGACGGTTATGCGGCTTCGCATCGCGCCGTGCGCGATATGCAAGCTGGTGGGCAACTTCCAGCCGACACGAAGCTACGCTCATCAAAATATCTGAATAACCTGATCGAGCAGGACCACCGCGGTGTAAAGTTACGCATCGATCCAATGCTGGGATTTAAGCGGTTTGAGACCGCAGCGATCACAATTTCCGGGATCGAACTGCTGCACCGGATCCACAAGGGACAGTTCAATCTCCGCCGGCTGCGTCTCAAGGGTGGACGTGCGCCCGCCATCTGGAATGCAGTGCTGGCGGCGTGATAAAGCAGACAACGGCGGACACACAAAATCGGCCAGCTCCGTCTCTTTCAATCTATTTTGCACCACAACCGCACTTTCGACGATCCCACGCAGCGAGCGGCCATACGTCTTCATTAAATGTGGCCTGATAGGCGACCCGGCGGATCGGACCGCGATGCCGCGACAGGTGGGCGCACCATCAAGTTTGCGTCGCGAGATCGAAGGCTCGCTACGTCGATTGAACGTCGAGCGCATCGATCTGTATCCGATGCATTGGCCTGCCGAGGACGGGACACCGCTCGAGGCTTATTGGCAAACGTTGCTGGACCTGAAGCGCGAGGGGAAGGTCGCGGCTGTGGGGTTGTCCAACCACAATGTCACGCAATTGACGGCCGCCGAGACACTCGGACACGTGGATACCCTGCAACCGCCATTTTCCGCGATGAGGCGGGCAGTCGGTGCCGCCGAGCTGCCGTGGTGCGGCCACCACGGCACGGGGGTCATCGTCTACAGCCCAATGCAGTCCGGCCTGTTGAGCGGATCGTTCAGCGTGCAACGCGCTGCATCGCTGCCGGCCAATGACTGGCGGTCGCGCAATGCCGATTTCACCGGGGAAGCTTGGTCCGCAATCTCAAGGTCGCCGAAGCCATGCGCGGCATCGCTGAGCGCCACCGCATCACCGTTGGCGCCGTCGCGGGCGCATGGACACAGGCGTGGCCGGGCGTAACCGCGGCGATCGTGGGAGCGCGCCATCCGCGCCAGGTCGATGGCTGGCTGGATGCCGCAACATTGTCGTTGACGGATGCGCACATGGCTGACATCGCGCATGTCACCGAAAGCAATGGTGCGGGCGCCGGCCGCTCCCGACCGAAGTGACTTGATGCCTCTGGTACGTGGTCGGCAAACAGCGTTCAACGTTGCAACAGAACCCTCAAAACCGCCTGTCGTTCCGATACCCGACAGTCCAGTATGATACATTCATACTTTTGTGCTATACTCCTCGATATGGAGGACCGACCCATGCCCGCAGTCGAAAAACGAACCATCAGCCTACCGCCCGCCCAGGCGCACTACATCGACGCCCTGGTCGAAACCGGCACCTACGCTTCGGCCAGCGAAGTGGTGCGTGCAGGATTGCGCGCACTGCAAGAACGCGACGCCGTCGTCGAGCGCTGGCTGAAGGAAGAAGTCATCCCGGTCTATGACGCCATGCAGGCGGACCCGAGCCGGGGCATCCCTGCCGATCAGGTAAAAGCGGCGATGCGCGCGCACCACACCGACCGTGTCAAAAAAGGCCAGCCGTGACGCGTGAGGTCATCTTCGCACCGGAGGCTCTGGCGGACCTCTTCAAGCTCTACGACGACATCGCGCTTGATGCCGGCACCGGACGGGCGCAGAGGTATACCGATCGGATTGTCGCGCACTGCCTTGGTCTCGTGATCTTCCCGGAACGCGGCACGCGACACGACGATTTGCGGCCGGGCCTGCGGATCACCACATTCCGCCGCCGCGTCACCATCGCCTTTCATATCACCGGCACGACCGTGACAATCGACCGCATTCTGTATGGCGCGCGAGACCTGAGGGCCATTTTCGATGATGACAACCATGACTGATCCCACCGCCAATACAGATACCAACTCCCAGCCGAGGACCCGAATGCGCGGGCAGAGATCCTGCACTGGCTCTCATCGGGAGCGAGGCAGGGGCTCGATCTGATGCCGTCATTCCGCCGGACGCTGCGATCGTGCCAAAGGCACGCGCCTGCTCTCAGGACGACGGAACGGAACGACGCACCATCCGACAACAGCGGCGCGCTGGTGATGGCGGTCCTGCCACCCCTGCACCGTGCCACGCTGTGGCCCGTTCGCCCAAAGCTCCTGCCCGGCGAACTGTTGCCCAGTTGGCTTTGGCGGACCGCACGCGCATTGGCTGCCCCACCCAGACGTTTCGTTCAGGACGCAATTGGCAGCCATCTTGCGGACGGGAGTGTCCAGAGAATGGGGGTATGACGACACGGGAGGTACGATCGGTCGGGTCGATAGCCGACCGGAGGAACTGGGATGCGATGGGTGTTGCGGTTGATTACGACGGGGGATGACGCCCGTTGCCCGAGCACCGATCTGATAGAGATCTGCCGGCCGGAAGGTCTTGGCGATATTGCGAACCTGGGATTGACCTTGGCCGAAGCGAAGCAGCTTCTGGCGAGGGTTCAATGAGCTGTCGTTTCGGGGCAGGCCGACAGCCATGGGCTGCAGCGGTCGTGCTGCCCGGCCTGCAGCGGAAGATGCCACCTGAAGGAATGGCGGGGTCACTGCATTGCGACGCTGTTTGGCGAAGTGACTGTGCGGCTTCGTCGGTTTCGATGCACCACCTGCAATCGCATCGAGACGAACGTCGATTGGCCACCGCGCTGCCGATCGACGCCTGAGCTGGACCAACTGCAGGCTCATCTTTCCGCCTTGATGACCTATCGCGTCGCCGCTGGCGTACTGCAACACCTGTTGCCTGTTGACGCCGGCAGCAGCCCTGAGACATTGCGCAACCATACGCTGCGGATCGGCGAGCAGCTTGGGACTGCAAGCTCGGACCAGCCAACAACTGCGGTAGCAGCAGCGATCACTGTCAGCGTGGACTCGACGTTCATCCGCAGCCGCGAAGAGGGCGAACGTCACCTGGAGGTCCGCGTCGGCAATGTCGAAACTGCGAGCTGAGGCCGGCAGGTGTTCGGAGCGGTCGCGAAGGCTGACACCAACATCTTGACGCTGATTCGCCAGAGCCTCCGAGCCATCGGCCGAACCGACGACACTGAAGTCACCGCGTTCACCGACGGCTGTCCCGGTCTGCGGTCTATCCTGGTCGATGCTGGGATCACGACGTCACCCATCCTCGATTGGTTCCACATCGCAATGCGGATCCAGCACGCGACGCAGGCAGCAGGCGGGTTGCCATCCGACGGTCCCGGCCGGATGCAGGCAAAGATCGTGATCGTCGACGAGGTCGAGCGTCTGCGCTGGCGCATTTGGAACGGCAAGGCGAAGAATGCCACGCGCAGCATGATCGGGTCCGCAAGGTCATGCATGTTTACAAGGATGAACTCGGCCAACACACGAGGAACGCGCCTTCGCGCAGGCTGTGGCACGCGCTGCTTGACGTCGACGGCTATCTCAGAGGTCAGAGTAGTTGGCTCGTCAACTACGCCAAGCGATACCGTGCCGAGTTGCGCGTCGGAACTTCGATCACCGAGGGAACCGCAAACTTTCTCGTCAATCGGCGCATGAACAAGTCGCAGCAGATGCGCTGGTCCCGAAAAGGTGCCGATCTCCTGCTCCAGGTCCGCTGCGCGGTCTACAATGGAACGCTCCGCTCAGGGTTAGCACATCTCTTTCAACCACACGCCAACCAGAACGAGCGGTCGGCCAACGCGGCATAATCCCCCATTCTTTGAACACTCCCGATCAGAGGGGATCCTTTCCAGGATACCATGCCCCCTCGCACACGAAATTCCTGATAGTCCCCACGAACCCGCTTCGCGGGATTGGTCATCGTTACGGTCGCATCTGTCGGGCTTTCTTTGGTCGCAGTCGCTGTGACAACCCTTACCAAATGCGCCAGCACCACTCGATGGGCCGACACTCAGGCGGTCATCTGATCGTCCTTCGTTGTCGCTCTGCCCGGCATAACTATCCCTCCCTGATTGGGGTGATAACCCAGGATAGCGGAACGGCGAGGCGGGAGTCTTTCTCGCTCCGCCTCGATTCCCGAAGGTGCGGAACATCAGCGTCGGGTGCCGGCGCCTGACGGGCGGCAATGGTCAGAGCGCCGCCCTGCGGCGCCAGCCACGCCGCCGCGGGTGGGGCGATTTCCGCAGGTCAGCGCGGTGGAGAGGTGGCGCCCTGCAGGACCTCTGGCGTAGTCGGTCGGAACCCCATGTAGGCATCAGGATAAGGCTGGGAGTGGCGAAAACCTCTGTCTTTTCTGCTTTCGCTTGGTGTCGGCGAGGGCATGGACCACGGCATCCGTCACCAGCTTGAATTTGAGGCACAACCCGGATGCAGATCCCAACTCTGTAGCAAACGCTGGAAGTCGAGGGCGCCCGATTGGAACGCCGACGCAGCTGTGCGATGTGTGCGGTATGGACGCGTTGATCCGTGCAGCCCTGGTTGTCACCTGCGACAATGAGCGCCGTGTGCTGAGGGCAGGAGCGGTCGCCGTCCGCAATGGCCGGATCGCGGCCGTCGGCGAAGCGGCGATGCTGGCGCAGGACTACCGGGACCTGCCCCTGGTGGACGCGGGACATCTGGCCGTGCTGCCCGGCCTCATCAACGCGCATGTCCATACGGTTCTGACGGTGCTGCGCGGCACGGTGGAGGATCGCGACGGCAGTGCCGTCTACAGCACCATGTCGCCGGTCAGCTATACGATGGATGGCGGCGAGCGGGAGGTGATCGCGACGCTCGGTTGCCTCGAAGCAATTCGCTCCGGCTGCACGACGCTGGTGGAGCCGTTCCGCCATTTGCCCAGCTATGGCGGCGCGATGGCGGCGACCGGGCTGCGGCTGTGGCTGTCGGAGAGCTGCGCCGATATCGACACGCGCCGTATCCGTCACGGCGACTACACGGTGGATCGGGCCTTCGGCGAGGTGTTCCTGGCCCGCGCCGAAGAGGGCATCGCGATGTTCCACGGCAGCCACGCCGGCCGGGTGCGCTGCCAGGTCGCCGCGCACGCGCCAGACAATTGCTCGCCCTGGCTGCTGGAGCGGCTGCGGGAACTCGCCGCGCGGCACGGGCTGAGCCGCACCGTCCACCTCGCGCAGGGGCTGGACGAGGTCCGCGCGCTCCGCGCGCAATACGATGCCACACCCGCGGAATACCTGGAGCGGCAGGGCTGGCTCGGCCCCGACCTGGTGGGCGCCCACTGGACATTCTGCACCCCGACCGACATCGACCTGTTGGCGTCGCGCGGCGTGCAGATGGCGCATTGCCCGGCGAACAGTTCCCGCCGCGGACCCCACACGGCCCTGATCGGGCGCATCCGTAGCGCCGGCGTGAACATCGCGCTGGGCAGCGACAACATGACGCAGGACATGTTTCAGGCGATGAAGATCGGCCTGATCGTGCACCGCGGCGGGCGCGGACGAGAGCCTGAGGGCGGGGTCGTGCCGCAGCCGCAGGCGATGCTCGACATGCTCACGCGCAACGCCGCTCGGTCGGTCGGGGCATTCGACGAGATCGGCAGCATCGAGCCTGGCAAGCAGGCGGACCTGACACTGATCGACCTGCGCAGCCCCAGCCTGCGTCCGCTGATCGATCCGGTTTCGAGCGTGGTGCACTACGGCCATCCCGGCATCGTCAACTCCGTGATGGTCGGAGGCGAATGGATCATGCGCGACCGTCGCGTGCTGACGATCGACGAGGACACGCTGGTCGACGCGGCACAGGACGTGACGGAACGGGTCTGGGCGCGGATGCTGCGCGACAACCCCGATATCCAGGCGCCGCCTGGCTTTGGCGGAAACCCGGGCTGACGACACCGGCCCGCCGGCGCCCACCCCGTCATGCCGGCCTTCGCCGGCATGACGGGGTGAGGTACTACGCGATGATTTGTTTATTTCCGGCGCCGCCTGACGGCTGGACGCAATGCCGGCATAAAGTGCAAGCGTAGCCACGACCTGAGAGGGAATGTTCCATGACGTTGACGCGGCGGACGATCCTCGGCGCCACCCTCGCCTTGCCGGCGATCCGAACGGCACGCGCCGCGCCCGAGGTCCTGCGGATGGGCATCGGAACCTCGCTTGCCAAGCTCGATCCGCTGCTGACGACGATCGGTGACGAGTATATCTACGACAATCTGGTGTTCAACGGCCTCACCCGCATGGCGGCGGATCTGAGCACGCAGCCGGATCTGGCCGAGAGCTGGACTTACAGCGACGACCTCAAGACATTGGACGTTCAAGCTGCGCCACGGCGTGAAATTCCATGACGGGCAGGAGATGATGTCGGCGGACGTCGTTGCGCTGTTCAAGCGCCTGCTCGATCCAGCGACCGCGGCGCCGTCACGCAGCAACTACGACATGATCAGCGGCGTGACCGCGCCCGATCCCTACACGGTCGTGTTCGACCTGAGCTCGCCTTATGGCGGGTTCGCCGACATCCTGTCGGACCGACAGGTGAAGATCGTGCCGCGCAACGCCGTCGCACAACTGGCGACGCATCCGATCGGCACCGGGCCGTTCAAATTCGTGTCGTACACACCGGGTGACCGGCTCATCCTGACCCGCAACGCCGATTATTTCGAGCCGGGAATGCCGAAGCTGCAAGGCGTGGAGCTGCGCATCATCCCGGAGATGAGCGTGAAGATCGCCGCGCTTGGAGGCGGGCGACCTCGACGTGCTTTGGGATCTCCCGCTGGAACAGGTCAAGCAGCTCAACGCGCAAGCCAACCTGCGGGTGGACAGCGTGGCCACCGCATCCTGGGACGCCGCGATCATGAACAACCTGATCCCGCCGTTCAACGACCCAAAGGTTCGCCTCGCCTTCCAGATGGCGGTGAGCAAGGCCGACGTCGTGGAGCTGACACTGTTCGGCCAGGGCGCGCCGACGATCAGCCCGATCCCACCGACGCATCCGTTCTACGCAGGCCACGCTTGTCGATCCCGCCCGCCGATCCCGCTGCGGCGCGCAAGTTGCTGGCGCAGGCCGGCCATCCGAACGGGATCAACATCCCGATCATCGTGCCGGTCGGCCGGCCGGTGCGCGAGCGGCTGGGGGTGACCCTGCAGCAACTCGCCAAGCCCGGCGGCTTCGACCTGCAGGTGCAGCGCGTGCCGTTTTCAAGCTTTGACGCTGAAGTATCGGGCAAGGCGCCGCTCTACATCGACGGCTATTTCGCGCGCCCGACGATCGACACCAGTACCTATCCGTTCCTGCATTCCGGCGGGAGCTGGAACGAGAAGCTGTGGCACTACAACGACCCCAAGGTGGACAAGGCGCTGGAGGCGGCGCGGCTGTCGGGCGATGCCGCGGTGCAGAAGACCCAGTACATCGCCATGCAGACGGCGCTGGACGCCAATCCGGCAGGCTTCTTCGCCTATGTCGTGAACTTCGCCTGCGCCTATCGCAAGTCGGTAGGCGGCATCACAACGCATCCGATGCGCTGGTTCGATCTGCGCACCGCGACGGTGACGTGACGGATTGAGCGCCTACGTCGCCCGCCGGCTGCTCGGCGTCGTGCTGGCGTGGTGCTGGCGACGTCGGTGCTGATCTTCGCCATCGTCCACATCCTGCCCGGCAACGTCGCCTATGCGATCCTCGGCGAATACGCCACGCCGGCCGCCGTCGCGACGCTTCAGCAACGGCTCGGCCTGAACGACCCGTTGTGGTTGCAATACTGGCGTTGGCTTGCCGGGCTTCCTGCACGGCCAGATGGGACAGTCGCTGGTGATGGACCGGCCCGCCGGCCCGCTTATCCTCGACGCGCTGGGCCGCTCGGCGATTCTGGCCGGCAGCGCCTTCGTCATCGTGGCGAGCGGGCGGCATCGCACTCGGCGTGCATGCCGCGACCCATCAGGGCCATGTCTCGGACCGGGTGATGACGTTGGCGCAGTTCGTGTTCATCGCCGTGCCGGACTTCTTCTGGGCGATCCTCGCCGTGGTGGTGTTCGCCTCCTGGCTGCACTGGCTGCCCGCCACCGGCTATGCGCCGCTCGGCGGACGGATTGCTGGCCTGGGTCGTCGCATCTGGTGCTTCCGGTGATCGTGCTGTCGATCGGGCTGTTGGCGCATGTCTCGCGGCTGACCCGCGCGGCGATGCTGGAAGTGCTGCGCAGCCGCTATGTGCTGATGGCGCGCGCGAAGGGCATGAGCGAGCGGCGCGTGCTGTGGCGGCATGCGGCGCCGAACGCGATGCTGCCGACCATCACCATCCTGGCGATCGATTTCGGTCTGCTGATCGGCGGCGTGGTCGTGGTGGAGACGGTGTTCGCCTATCCCGGCCTCGGCCGCCTGCTGGTCTTCGCCATCGAGCACCGCGACCTGCCGCTGCTGCAGGCGGGCATGCTGGTGCTGACGACGATCTACGCGCTGGCGAACCTGGCGGCGGATCTGCGGCTACGCGGCGCTGAACCCGCGCATCCGTTACCGCGCGGCGGCGTGAGCATGGACGCGGTGCTTTGCCGGCCGCCTCGGGCATCGCCAAATCGCCGACGCATCCTGGGATCGCGGGGCGGCAATTCCGCCTTGTTGTTCGGCGGCTTGGCGTTGGCCGCCCTCGCGATCGCCGCGCTCGTCGGCCTCTGGTACACGCCGTACGATCCCGACGGCCTTTGCCGTCCGCCTCCGCCTCGCCGCGCCCAGTCTCGCGCATCCGTTCGGCACCGATGAATTCGGCCGCGACGTGCTCTCGCGCGTGCTGGCGGGCGCGCATCTGTCGCTGGCCATCGGCTTCGGTGCCATGCTGGTCAGCCTCGCTCTCGGCGTCCCGCTCGGCCTGCTCGCCGCCTTCGATCGCGGCTGGGTGAGCGCCGCGATCATGCGCGGGGCGGACCTGATGATCTCGCTGCCGCCCATCCTGCTCGGCCTGCTGATCCTGGCGGTGACGCCGCCGAACCTGGGCAAAACCATCCTGGCGGTCGGCCTGGTCTACGTGCCGATCCTGGTGCGATTGTCACGCGCCGTCGCGCTGGGGCTGCTGGAGGAAGATTTCGTCCAGGCGGCGCGGGCGCGCGGCGAGGGAGCGGTCTCCATCCTGGCGCGCGAGATACTGCCCAATGCCTGGCCGCCGATCATCGTGGAGTGCGGCCTGCGCGTGACCTTCGCGATCCTGCTGGGCGCGTCGCTGTCCTTCCTCGGCCTGGGACCGCAGCCGCCCAGCAGCGAGTGGGGGCTGATGATCGCCGAGAGCCGGGAGTTCCTGGCCCAGGCGCCCTGGATGGGCCTCGCACCGGGACTATGCCTGTGCGCGCTGCTGGTGGCGGTCAACGTCGCCGGCGAGGGTCTGCGTGCCCGGCTTGACCCGTCCCATGCCTGACCCCGGATTATCCCCACCGGGATTATCCCCCCCGGGGTTATCTGTAGAAGGCCTGTCGGTCGGCTTTCCCACCGCAAGCGGTCTTGTACGGGCGTTGGACAATGTGGATTTCGCCGTGGCGCCGTGGCGCAGCGCTCGGGCTGGTGGGCGAGTCCGGATCCGGCAAATCCACCGCGGTCCTGGCGTTGCTCGGCCTGCTGGGTGGCGCGCAGGTAGCCGCGCGGCGCATGGCATTTGATGGCCAGGACTTGCTCACCGCGGCGCCCGCCCTGCGTGGCCGACGGATCGGCGCGGTGTTCCAGGACCCCTCCTCCACCCTCAACCCAGCCTTGACCGTCGGATTGCAGGTCGCCGAGCCGCTCCTGGTGCACGCACGCCTGAGCCGCGCCGAGGCGTGGTCGCAAGCCACCGCGCTGTTGGCGGAGACCGGACTGGCACGATCGGCTTCCCTGATGACGTGCTATCCGCACCAGCTCTCCGGTGGCATGAAGCAACGTGTCGCCATCGCCATGGCGTTGGCGACCCGGCCGGACCTGCTGCTGCTCGACGAGCCGACCACCGCCCTCGACGTGACGGTCGAGGCGGGGATCCTCGACCTGCTGGAGGGATTGCGCACCCGGCGCGGACTGTCGCTGCTGCTGGTCAGCCACAATCTCGGGATCGTCGACCGGCTCTGCGATCGGGTCACGGTGCTTTATGCCGGGCGGATGGTGGAGGCGGGCCCGGGGCCGGCGGTGCTCGCCCAGCGCGCGCCATCCTTACACGCGCGGGCTGCTGGCGGCGCTGCCGCGGCTGGACCGGCGCGGCGCGCTGGCACCAATTCCGGGCGCGCTGCCGGATCTGCGGCAGTCTGAGCCTGGCTGCAATTTCCGCCCGCGCTGTCCGTTCGCCGCCGCCGGATGCGAGAGGC
This sequence comes from uncultured Alphaproteobacteria bacterium, assembly GCA_963790445.1. Lineage (GTDB taxonomy): Bacteria > Pseudomonadota > Alphaproteobacteria > Acetobacterales > Acetobacteraceae > JAMXLO01. The sequence goes on from CAWBON010000020.1 coordinate 59,196, forward strand.
CGCAAATGCTGGCCGGCGCGGAACACCAGGTCCGCTGTCACCGGGTCGAAGCGATCGCGGGCCTGGGGTGGCCCACCCCGCCGAGTGACTCCGCACGCCGCATCCGCCGCGGCAACGCTGCTGCAAACCGACGGATTGGCACGCCGGTTCGGCGCGGTGCACGCGGTGGATGGCGTCTCGCTGGCGATTCGCCGTGGCGAGGTGCTGGGTCTGGTGGGAGAGTCCGGCTGCGGCAAATCGACGCTCGGACGGCTGATGCTGCGGCTGGTGGACGCCGATTCCGGCACGCTGCACTTCGACACCGCTGCGGTGCCGAAGATCCCGCTGCCCGCGTTCCGCCGGCGGGCGCAGATCGTGTTTCAGAACCCGGACACGGCGCTCAACCCGCGTCAAAGCGTTGCCACCATCCTGCGTCGCCCGCTGCACCGCTTTGCCCTGGCGCGGGGCGAAGCGGTCGAGGAGATCGCAAGGCTGCTGGAACTGGTGCGGCTGCCGCCAAGCTATGCGGCACGCTACCCACACCAGTTATCGGGCGGCGAGAAGCAACGCGTCGGCATTGCCCGCGCGCTCTCCAGCCGGCCCGAATTCATCGTCTGCGACGAGCCCGTCTCGGCGCTGGACGTCTCGGTGCAGGCCGCGGTGCTGAACCTGCTTGCGGAACTGCGCGCGACCCTCGGGCTGGCACTGCTGTTCATCAGCCACGACATCGGCGTCATTGCCCATCTCGCCGACCGGGTCGCGGTGATGTACGGCGGGCGGATCATGGAGGAAGGGCCGGTCGCCATGGTGCTCGCCGCGCCACATCATCCCTACACGGCGGCGCTGCTGTCGGCGGTGCCGGTGGTCGGCGCGCGGCCGACGCGCCAGATTCTGCCGGGGGATTCCGGTGCGGTCCATGGCGGCGTCGGCTGCCGTTTCGCCTTACGCTGCCCACGACGTATCGGCCCGATCTGTGCGGACGCCGACCCGCCCTGGCGGGACGCCGCACCAGGCCATCGCATCCGCTGCCACATCCCTACGGAGGAACTATGACCGAGCCCAAGGCCCTCGCAGCCGCCTTCGCGCTGGAGCTGCCGTCCATGCTGGCGATGATCGAGCGTGTCGTGTCTATCGACAGCGGCAGTTATCACGCGTCCGGCGTGAACGCCGTGATCGACGTTTTCGCCGCGTTCCTGGAGAACGCGGGATTTGCGATCGAGCGAACGCCCCTGCCCGGACGCGGCGACCAGCTCACCGCACGGCGCGTGCTGGGCAACGGTAAGCGGGTGCTGGTGCTGGGTCACGCCGACACGGTCTGGCCCGCCGGCGCGGTAGCCGAATGGCCGTTCGGCAATGACGGAAAATTCCTGACCGGACCGGGCGTGGGAGACATGAAATCCTGCGTCGTCATGGCGCTGCACGGGCTGCGTCTGCTGCTGCAAGGGAAACTGCCGGGCATCGGCTCCATCACCGTGTTGATCGTCCCGGACGAGGAAATCGGCAGCCCCGGCAGCCGCACCTGGATCGAACGCGAGGCGCGCGTATCCGACGCCTGCCTGACGTTGGAGCCCTGCCGGCCGGAGGGCAAGATCGTTGTCGGGCGGGGCGCGGTGGGCGCGCTGTATGTCCGGGCCACCGGGGTCACCGCCCATGTCGGTCCCGCTCGCGCGCTGGGCGCCTCCGCCATCTCGGCGCTCGCGCCGATGGTGGTGGCGCTCGAGGCGCTGACCGACGCCGCGCGCGGCGTCGGCACCTCCGTCGGGATCTTCCGCGGCGGCGCGGCGCGCCAGGTGATCCCGGCGGAGGCTGAGTTCCACCTGGACCTGCGCGCGGATGACCAGGCTGGGGCCGACTGGCTGGTGGCGGAGGCGCGCCGGATCGCCGAGACCAGGCCGGCCGACCCGCGCGTGCGCGTCAGCATCGAGGGCGGCTTCTACCGGCCACCCTTCCCGACCGGAGCTGGCACACGCGCGCTCTACGCGATGGCGCAGCGCGTCGGCGCGGCGATCGGCACGCCGGTCGGCGAGGTCGTCTCCGCCGGCGGGTCCGATGGCAGCTTCGCCGCTGCGATGGGGGTGCCGACGCTCGACGGGCTGGGCCCGATCTGTCACAAATCCTGTAGCCGCCGGGAGCGCGTGGAGCTGGACAGCATCGTGCCACGTGGCGTGCTGTTCGCGGGCCTCGTCCTGGCGATCGGCAACGAAGGAGTTTCCTAATGGCTCACCAGCGTTTCCGCCGCTTCAACACCAGCCCGTACTATCCGGGGCAGGAAATCACCAACGAGATGTGCATGGCCGTGCGCGCCGGGAACCTCGTGTTCCTGCGCGGTCAGACCGGCTTCACGCTCGATGGCGAGTTTGTCGGCCTCGGCGACGCCGCCGCACAGGCGGAGCAGGCGATGCAAAACGTTCGCGTCCTGCTGGAAGAAGCCGGCGCGAAGATGGAGCATATCTGCAAGATCACCACCTACATCACCGACCGGGCTTATCGCAGTTCGGTGTATCAGGTAGTGGGCCGCCATTTGGGCACTATCGCCCCGGTCGGCACCGGATTGATCGTCAACGGCCTCGCCTTGCCGGAGATGCTGGTCGAGATCGACATCGACGCCGTGATCCCGAGCTAATGACCCCGATCTTCCTGCCGGGCCTGTGCGACCCGGAAGCCGCCGCCACGGTGCGTCGTCACGGCCATTCCGCCGAGGCCGCGGCCGAGCAGGCAGAGGCGGTGTTCGCGCGATTGCACGACGCCCTGGCGGCTTCGGGCGGAACGGCGACGGATGTCTGCAAGCTCACGATGCAGATCACCGACCGCGCTTACCGCCAGGCGATCTACGGCGTCCTCGGCCGCCGGCTGGCGGGTGTGTTCCCGGTATCGACCGGCCTGATCGTAAAGGGTCTGGCCGACCCGGCCGCGTTGTTTCAGCTCGACGCCTGGGCGGTCTCCGCCGGTCCGCACGTCCGGCTGCGGCGCTACCGATCGACCGACGCGCCATACGGTCTGTCCAGGCAGAGCTTCGTGTGCGATTTCTGCATGGTCGTCGTCGCCGGGCGACGCATCTTCCTGCGCGGGCAGACCGGGCTGGCGCTGGACGGCACCATGGTGGGGCTCAACGACCCCGCCGCCCAAGCGCGCCAGGCGATCGAGAACGTGCGGGTGCTTCTGGCCGATGCCGGCGCGGACCTGTCGCACGCGGTCAGGCTCGTCACCTATGTCACCGACCGCGCCTACATGGCGCCCGTGCTGGACGTGGTGCGACCGGCTTTCGCCGATGCGCCGGTGGCGGGCACGGAGCTGGTGGTGAAGGGTTTGGCTGCCCCGGAAGTACTGATGGAGATCGACGTTCACGCGGTGCTGCCGTCATGACCTTCTCTCTCGCCGGTCGATGCGCACGGACCGGGATGTTGGGGGTGGCGGTCACCACGTCCTCCATCGCGGTCGGCAGCCGCTGCGGCTTTGCGCGCGCCGGTGTAGGAGCCGTGCTGACGCAGCATCGCACCGATCCGCGGCTCGGACCACTCGGGATCGCCCTGCTGGAAGCGGGCAACGACGCGGAAGCGACCATCCACGCGCTGGCGGCGGGAACGCCGGATCGGGACTGGCGGCAACTTGCGGCGATCGACGCGCGCGGCGGCGCGGCTTTCTTTCACGGCGCACATATCCGCTCGATCCATGCCGGTGTGAAAGCGACGGATTGCGTGGCGATCGGCAATATCCTCGCCGATGTCGGCGTGCCGGCGGCGATGGCCGCGGCCTTCGCGCGCGACCCGGCAGCGCCGCTGGCAGAGCGGCTCGTGCACGGGCTTGAGGCGGGACTGAAAGCAGGCGGCGAACGCGGCTCGGTGCGCTCGGCCAACCTGGTCGTGGTGCACCAACACAGCTTCCCTTATGTCGATCTGCGGGTGGACGAGGCCGACTTGCCGGTCGCCGCCCTGCGCGCACTATGGGCAGCGTATGCTCCGCAGGCCGACGACTACGTCACACGCGCCGTCGACCCGGCTGCGCTAGGGCCGACCGAGACGTGAATCTCGAAAATCGGTGCTCTCAACGCGACAACTGCTGCGCCATTCTCCTGTTTTCGATGTATAATCCAAGTTCTCCGGCGCGCGCAGGTTGCGGATGATGACAAGAACGTGCGTCGTGGTTGCCGCGCAGCAGGGAGCAGGGCCGTGCATGCCGCCGCATCTCCTCGGCGAAGAATAGGCCAGTGGAGAAATCCTTCCAGTTACCGTCATAGAGATCGCCGGCGATCATCACGAAGGCCACGTCCTCATCCCGTGCCAGGTCGACCATGGCGGACAACGCGAGACGCGTGCAGTGGTGGATCACCCTGCCCGGCAGATCGGCACGCGCACCAAGGCCGGCAAGCGGGCTATCAAGGTGGATATCGGCGGCGTGCAGGAATTTCATTACCAGAACGCTGGCCAGCTGCGGCAAGTTAGGGCTCGTCAGGAAACAAGTGAATCGGATTGATACTTCGTCACCCTCGCGAAGGTGAGGATCCAGTATAGCAAAAGTGGCCATTCCGCCTCGTGATTTCTGCACCCTCGCCTTCGCGAGGGTGACGACTTTACTCGGCTGGTTGGGAGCGTTTGTCTCCTCCTGACGGACCCTTAGCCACCGCTCTGCGTCAGATGTCTTCTCCTCACTCAAGCCGCTTGCCGTTCCGCGGTGTCGCCAAAGAGGAATTCCAAATCGTCGACATCGATGCCGGTGTGGTTGCCCTCATTGCTCAACGCGATGTTGGCAAGGTTGGCCTTGTGTTGCTGCAATTCCACGATCCTGTCTTCGACGGTATCGGCGGCGATCAGCTTATAGACGAAGACCGACTTGGTCTGGCCGATCCGGTGCGCCCGATCGGACGCCTGGTCTTCGGCGGCGGGATTCCACCACGGATCATAGTGGATCACGGTGTCGGCCGACGTCAGGTTCAAACCCCTGCCCCCGGCCTTCAGACTGATCAGAAACAATGGCACCTCACCGCTTTCGAATACCCGCACCGGCTCGGCGCGATCGCGCGTGTCGCCGCGCAATTCGACGAAGCCGATGCCGGCCTCGGTGAGGCGCGGCTTGATCAGATCGAGCATGGAAGTGAACTGGGAGAACAACAAGATGCGGCGGCCCTCCGGGACCATCTCGGTGATCATCTCCAACAGGTCGTCGAGCTTGCTGGAGGTCTCTACCAGACGCGCCGAGGGCAGCTTGACCAGTCGTGGGTCGCAGCAGACCTGGCGCAGCTTGAGCAATGCGTCGAGCACGACGATGCGGCTTTGCGCCGCACTCAGCTCGGCAATCTGTTCCCGCACCTTGTCGTACAGCGTGCCACGGATGGTTTCGTACAACTCGCGCTGTTCCGAGGCGAGGTTGATGCGGCGCAGGATGGTGTGTTTCGCGGGCAGGTCGGACGCGACCTCGGACTTCGTGCGCCGCAGCAGAAACGGTTTGATGCGGCGAATGAGCTGAACCCGGCGGACCGCATCGTTGTTCTTTTCGATCGGGGTCCGGAATCGCTTGGCGAAGAATTTTCGGTCGCCCAGCAGACCGGGCATCAGGAAGGCGAACTCGGACCATAGTTCCTGCAGATTATTCTCGATGGGAGTGCCGGACAGACAGATGCGATGGCTGGTGTTGAGCTGGCAGACCGCCTTGGTCGCCTTGGCGTCGGGGCTTTTGATGACCTGCGCCTCGTCCAGCACCACCAGATGCCAGGCGAGCTTCTTCATGGCTTCGATATCACGGGCCAGCACGGTGTAGGTGGTGATCACGACATGGATGCCCGCCAGCCCGGTGCGGCGCGCATGCCGCTCCTGTCCATGCAGCACCACGACGCTGAGAAGCGGGGCGAATTTTTTCAGCTCCGCGGACCAGTTGGCCACCAGGCTGGTCGGCACCACGATTAGCGCGGGGCGCAACAGGCGGCCTTCCGCCTGTTCGATGACAATGTGCGCGATGGTCTGGGCGGTCTTGCCGAGCCCCATGTCGTCGGCGAGAAACCCGCCGAGGCCGTGCGCGCGTAGATGTTGCAGCCAATCGACGCCGTGCTGCTGGTAAGGCCGCAACGTCGCGGTGAAGCTGGCTGGCACTGTCACGGGCAGGATTGCCGCCAGTCCGCGGAAGCGCTCCGCATAGACTTTGATGGCGGCGGCATTTTCCCAGCGCGTGGTGATCAGGTCTTCCAGATCCAGCACGCTCGCGGCCTCGGCATCGGCCAGCAGCAGGCCGTCGTCACCGGTTCGGCGGGCGGCCTCGATCAGGTCGGTCATCACCGCCAGCAGGCGGCGGATGCGCTCGGCCGGCAGTTTCAGGATGCGACCATCGTCGAGGCTGGTGATCAGTTCCCCGTCGATGATCTGCGCCGCGTCGATGCCGCCGCGATCGAGCAGGCGGGAGAGGATGGGCAGCAACGGGATGCGCGCGCCGTCGATCTCGATACCGAAATCGAGGGAAAACCTGCCAGGGTCAGCGTCGGTGACGCGCACATCGTAGTCGCCGACCGACTGCACCAGGCGGGGGCCAAAATCGCGATCAATCTGGTTGCGCCAGCCCAACCCCTGAAGCGCCGGGATGCGCTCGGCGACGAATCTCTGCCAGCGCTCGGTGGCGTCGCGGCCACGGTGGACGAAGACCATGCGACCCTTGGCGGTGGGGCCCTCGGCCATTCGCATCTGGCTGAAACCATCCTGGCGTAGCGCGGCGAGCGCGGTGGCCTCGGCGGCGCGGTCGCGGCGGACGAAGCTTTGGATATCGGGAGCATCGCCTGGGCGGTGCATGCGAACGAACTGGCGTTCGTCGTCGGCGGGCGTGAGCACGCCATCGTAGTCGAAATCGAGCGTCAGCGCGTCGATGCGCTGCATGCGGCCGGCCTCATCGGGGCATTGGAGCTGGCGCAGGCGGAGCACGGGGGTTACCGGGCGCTCCAGGATGACCGGCTCGGCGGCAGCGACGACGACTGACTCGACACGGCGCGCTCTGCCGCGACCTTGACTGGTGTGTGCAGACTTGGAGGAGGAGGAACTGGGATGCACCGAACCAAAGCGCGGCAGGACGGAGCGCTGGGATGACGGCGCTTGGGGAAACGGGTGTCTGACACCGTCGCCGGGGGCGCGGGCGGCAGACTGGATTTGCCGGGTCGGAGCCTGCCGCAGCCGCACACGCCCGACAGCGCCCGTCGCGCCATCGACATACCACGGGCCGGATTCGCCGAGGATGACGGCGGATTTCGGCGGCAGGTTGGGCGGCGCATCGGCCTGAAAAGCGGGCTCTTCACCGCGTATGAGGGGTTTCCCCGTCGCGTGCCAACGCGCCTTGCCCAGCCGTGACAGCAGACCGAGGATGGAAGTGACCGCGCCAGGCGCCACCGGAATACGGCCGGCGTCGCCGCCACCCAGCAGCCTGGCCATGATCCGGCTGCTCTCGTTGCTGGTACGGTCGGCGAGAATACGGCTGGGCGACGTCACTTCGAGCCGCCCCGTGCGCTCGCCGATCAGGAAAGTGGAAACGTAGCAGGCATGCGGTGGCGTGCCGGGGGAAAGTTCGAACACCAGACGTTGGCGCTCATCGGCGGGCGGGGAGGCAAGCGCGTCCAGAAAGCTTTTCTGCACCGGCTTGCGCAAGATGGGATAGCGGTCGAGCGCGGCCAGCGACCCGGCGGCCAGATGCGCGCAGGCGGCTTCGCCACAACTGCATTGGTTGACGAACACCACCCGGCGGCCGAGCGAGGACGGCGTGATGCTGGCGGTGTGGCGCAGGCCGAGATGTTCCACTGTCATGGCGATCGACGTGTCCCGGAGCGTGACGTCCACGGTGCCGAGCAGGACCAGAGTACGACCCTTCGTCAGCACGCGCGCGTCGAAGACGCGCCCAAGGTCCTCGGACGAGAACGGGGTCAGCATTGGGTGAGGGGGGCCCTGGAGATTCGGGAGACTTCTTACCGGACCGGTTATTCCCCCGGCAAGGATGATCGGTCGAGACTGCGGCTTGACGGGACAAGAGGGTGGTGGGCCGAGCCAATCGATATCAAGCAGCGAAGGCGCGGTAGGTGGCTCTTCCGGTGGGGTCCTCGTTCAGAACGTCGTGGATGGGCGCAGAGCAGCCGGTGAGACAACAAGCACGCAACGGCGGTATTCAAATTGATGCTAGAATTGAACGGTCGCCGTTGACGATGCCCTCGGTGCTGGCGAGATCCATCTCGATCTCCGCAAGCAGGGCAAGCTTCACATCCAATTCGCCCTGCAAGGAGAACACCTCGCCAAGCCGTGGATCGAAGCCGGCCAACCGGGCTTTCGCGTCAGTAACACGACGGCGCTGGTCTTCAATCTCCGCTTCCATCCGATCGAGGGTTGTGGTGCAAATAAATTGAAAGACAGAGCTGGCCGATTTTTGTGTCCGACGCTGTCTGCTTTATCACGCCGCCAGCACTGCATTCCAGATGGCGGGCGCACTTCTACCCTTGAGACGCAGCCGGCGGAGATTGAACTGTCCCTTGTGGATCCGGTGCAGCAGTTCGATCCCGGAAATTGTGATCGCTGCGGTCTCAAACCGCTTAAATCCCAGCATTGGATCGATGCGTAACTTTACACCGCGGTGGTCCTGCTCGATCAGGTTATTCAGATATTTTGATGAGCGTAGCTTCGTGTCGGCTGGAAGTTGCCCACCAGCTTGCATATCGCGCACGGCGCGATGCGAAGCCGCATAACCGTCCAATGTGATGGTCCGCGGCGGCGCTCCTTGCACCTTGATCGCCTTGCAAAAGAACGCCTTGGCCGCGGTGACATCGCGCCTGGTGCTGAGCCGAAAGTCTACGGTCTTTCCGTCGCGATCTACCGCCCGGTATAAATAGACCCACTTGCCGCGGATCTTCACGTAGGTCTCGTCGACGCGCCACGACGGACCTACAGACCGCGCGAACTGGTTCCAGCGACGCTCGAATTCAGGAGCATAATGATGCACCCACCGCATGATGGTGGTGTGGGCCATCGATAGCCCGCGCTCGGCCATCATCTCCACCAGATCTCGGAAGCTGAGCTTGAAGCGCAGATACCACCTCACGCACAAGACAATGATCTCGCGATCAAAGTGCCGACCCTCAAACAGCTCGTCCACGCCCGGGAGCCTGGCCATCGCACCGCCCTCAACTCATCAGTGGGCTGGAACGGTATGACGACCGGCAATTTGCACCAGAGCCGCTGATCCTGCCCGGTGTCAGCCACTTCGCATTTTTGCAGGATCCGCCGATGTTCAATGCGGCGTTGTTGCGCTTTCTCGGGCGTGATTAAATAGCAATGACACAGGGTACCCGCTCGACAACACAATGGGAGAACGATCATGCAGCTTGCCCTGTCCACCTGGCATGAGGTCGAGGACGTATCTGCGCACCTCGCGCGGCATCATCATCCCGATCGGCTCCACCGAGCAGCATGGGCCGAACGGGCTGATCGGCACCGATCATCTGGATGCGGAGTTCGTCTCGAAGGGCGTCGGCGACGAGATCGGCTGCCTGGTGGCGCCGACGCTCACCATCGGCATGTCGCAGCACCATCTGGGCTTCGCCGGTTCCATCACCCTGCGGCCATCGACAATGATCGCGCTGGTGGGCGACGTGGTGACCTCGCTGATGAAGCACGGCTTCGAGCGGTTCCTGTTCATCAACGGCCATGGCGGCAATGTTGCCACGGTGACGGCAGCGTTCGACGAGATCTATGCCGCGGCGTCGATGCGCGCGCAGAACGAGTCATCGCCGGTGCGCTGCAAGATGCTGTTCTGGTCGCAGGGACCGCGCGCGACGGCGCTGGCGCGCGAATTCTATGGCGATGCGAACGGCAGCCACGCGACGGCGGCGGAAGTGTCGTTGGCGCAGCACTACCAGCCGAAGGCGATCAAGCACGCGCAGATGTCGCCGAAGGTCGCGCCCAAGAGCACGGGGTTTTTCGACAGCGCCGATTATCGCCGCCGCTTTCCGGATGGACGCATCGGCTCCGACCCGTCGCTGTCCACGCCGGAACATGGCGCGCGGCTGTACGGCGCCGCCGTGGCCGACATGGTGGAAGTCTATCGCGCGTTCATGGCGGCATGAGCGACCTCGATCCGATCAAGCTGGAGATCATCCGCGGCGCAATTCGCGCGGCGCAGGCAGAGATGGATGCGTTGCTGGAACGCACGGCGATCAGCGCGTTCATCCGCGAGAAGAAGGATTTCTACACCGCGCTGTTCGACGCCGATGGCGTGATGGTGGTCGGTTCGATGGTGCCGATCTTCGGCGACATCACTGGCCCGGTGTTTGTCCGGTTCCCGCCCGAAACCATGCGCGAGGGCGATCTATACTGGTACAGCGACTGCTATGCGTCACGCGGCGCGGTGTCGCATTCCAACGATCAGGTGTTCCTGGCGCCGGTGTTCCACGACGGCCGGCGCGCCGCGTTCGTGATGGGCTGGGCGCATTTTTCCGACATCGGCGGGCTGCGGCCGGGATCGATCAGTTCCGACGCCACCGACATCTTCCAGGAAGGCATCATCATCCCGCCGACGAAACTGATCGATGCGGGCACGGTGAACCAGGCGGCGCTGGAGATCTTCCATCGCAACTCGCGTTATCCGGCGCAAAGCCGAGGTGACACGCGGGCGCTGATGGCGTCGGTCGATCTGGGCGTGCGGCGCGTGGCCGAGATCATGCAGCGCTTCGGGCCGGACGTGGTGGCCGACGCGTTCGCCGGCTTTTCACGCGCACCCGCGGAACTGGTGCGCGCGCGGCTGCGCGAGACGTTCGCTGTGGGAACGCACCGCTTCAGCGACGCGATCGATTCGGATGGGCATGGCAATGGCCCGTTCTATATCCGGCTGGCACTGACGCGGACGTCGGACGATCGCTTCATTCTGGATGCAACCGAGACAGACGACCAGGCGCCCGGTCCGGTGAATTTCCTGATGAATCCGGACGTGCCCGGCATGGCGCTTGGACTGTTCTTTCTGGGTGGCGATCCGGCGCAGGTCTGCAATGCCGGCGGCCCGCGCGCGCTGGATGAGGTGCGGCTGCGCGAAGGATCGTTGCTGTGGCCGCGTTTTCCCGCGCCGCTCGGGTTGCGCGGCATGACGATGATGCGGTTCCTCGCGGTGCTGAACGGGCTGGTGAACGTCGCCGGCGGCAGCGCACCCGCTGCGCACTCCGCCTACGTCGTCATCATGCTGCGCGGCTCGGCCGACGGAAAATCGTTTCTGATGTCGGATGGCGTCGGCGTGGGCTACGGCGCCCGTTCGACAGCGGATGGCATCGATGCGGTGTACTTTGTCGCGCAGGAGAATTATCCGATCGAATTTCTGGAACTTGGCTACCCGGTGCGGCTGCTGCGCTATGCCATCAACCGCGACAGCGGCGGCCCGGGGCGATACCGCGGCGGCGCGGGCGTGGTGCGCGAATACGAGGTGCTGGCGGAGCATGCGGTGCTGTCGATGCGCATCGACAGCGTGGTCAAGCCACCGTGGGGCGTCGCCGGCGGCATGCAAGGCGGCACCGGTCGCGCCGTGGTCAATCCCGGCACGCCGCACGAACGGAAATTGGCGCCGCTGTCAGATGGCACCGTGCTGCGGCGTGGCGATATCCTGCTGTTGGAAACCGGCGGCGGTGGCGGTCACGGCCATCCGTTCGACCGGCCGGCAGAACATGTGCTGCAGGATTGTCACGACGGATTCGTTTCGACCGAAGCGGCACGTCGCGATTACGGCGTGGTGATCGCCGGCGACACGGTCGATCATGCGGCAACGGTCGCATTGCGCGCGACAAGGCCCGCGGCGAAGGCGTTCCATCGCAAGGGCTATGTCGATGCGATCGGATGATCTCACCGTTGCGGTGGACATCGGTGGCACGTTCACCGACGTCACGCTGGCAGACCGTGCGACCGGACGGCTGTGGCGAGCAAAGACTCCGAGCACGCCGGCCGATCCGTCGGAAGCTTTCCTCACCGGCGTGATGCTCGCGCTCACCGACGCCGGCGCGCGGCCGCGCTGCTGTCGGCCGCGTGCTGCACGGGACGACGGTTGCCACCAACCTGATCCTGGAAGGCAAGACAGCGCGCACCGCGCTGGTGACCACGGCTGGCTTTCGCCATGTGCTGGAAATCGGGCGGCAGGACATTCCGCGCCACGCCAATCTGTTCACCTGGGTGAAGCCGCAACGTCCGGTGCCGCCGATGCGCGTGCTGGAGGTGACCGAACGCGTCGGCCGCGGGCGGCGTCGTGCTGACCGCATTGGATGAAGCCAGCGTCGACGCAGCGGCGGCAGCGCTGCGGCGGCTCGATGTGCAGGCCGTCGCGGTCTGTCTGCTGCACTCCTTCGCGTATCCCGCGCATGAACGCCGCGTCGCCGAAATGCTGCGCGCCGCGTTGCCCGATATCGCAGTGACCGCGTCGGTGGACGTGCTGCCCGTTGCGCGCGAATACGAGCGCAGCCTTGCCACGATCATGAATGCCGGCGTGATGCCGGCGGTCGCCACTTACGTGCGCCGTCTGCAACGCCGGCTGACCGACGCCGACATCGCCGCGCCACTGCTGCTGATGCAGTCGAACGGCGGCGTTGCCGGTGCGGCAACGATCGGCCGCGCGCCGGCGCTGACCGTGCTGTCCGGCCCCGCCGCCGGTGTGGTTGGCGCGCGCGACGTGGCCGCGGCGTGCGGCATCGGCGACATCGTCACGGTCGATATCGGCGGCACCAGCGCGGACATCTGCCTGCTGCGCGGCGGACAGATCCAGCTTACCCAGCGCGGCCGGATCGGCGAGTGGCCATTGCCGCTGCCGATGGTGGACATGGTGACCATCGGCGCGGGCGGCGGCTCGATCGCGCGCTTATCGGACGGTGCGCTGACCGTTGGTCCGGCGAGCGCCGGTGCAATGCCAGGACCCGCCTGCTACGGCACGGGCGGCGAGGAACCGACTGTCACCGACGCGCATCTCGTGCTCGGTCATCTGCCGGCGTCGCTGCTGGGCGGGCGGATGGCGCTGGACCCGGCGTTGGCAGAGCGCGCGATACGGACCTGCGTGGCCGAACCGCTCGGGATGTCGCTGCACGAGGCCGCGCGCGGCATTCTGGCGATCGCCGATTCCAACATGGTGGGCGCGATCCGCGTGGTGTCGGTGGAACGCGGCCACGATCCGCGCGACTTCACGCTGGTGGCGTTCGGCGGTGCCGGCCCGCTGCACGGTTGCGCGCTGGCGGACCTGCTCGGCATCACGCGCGTGCTGGTGCCGTTCGCGCCCGGCGTGCTGTGTGCGGAAGGATTGCTGGCGGCTTCGCTGAAGGCCGAGTTTTCGCGGACGCTGCCGCGGCCGGACGAATGGGATGGTTTCCAGGCGGTGTTCGCCGCACTGGAAGCAGCGGCGCGGACCTGGTTCGAGGCGGAGCAGGTCGCGTTCGAACACCGCAACACCGCGCGCGTCGCGTTGTTGCGCTACGAAGGTCAGGGCGCCGAACTCGCGATCCCCTGGCCGGCCACGGCGGAACTGGCGCGTGCGGATTTTGCCAGAGCGCATCAGGCACTGAACGGATTCACACTCGATGCCAAGGTGGAACTGGTGACCTTGCGCGTAGAGGCTGAAAGCAGCGTGCGCGCGCCGGTGCGGCCGATTCTGCCGCGTGGCACAGGCGCAGATCCGATCGGACGGCAGGTCGTGCATGCTGCGGCCGGCTCGGTGGAGGCGTTGATTTATGACCGCGCCCGGTTGGGTGCCGGCGACCGCATCGCCGGCCCCGCCATCGTGACCCAGCTCGATGCGACGACGGTGGTGGCAGCGGGATGGTGGGCGGAGATGCTGGCCAATGGCGCGCTGCTGCTGCAACGCGGATAACGCGGCCGCCCACCGCAAAATAACAGGATTCGGTGACGCTGGGACTGTCCGGGACGATAGGATTCCCTCATGGACGTCAAGCGTGGACTCGGTTGGCAGATCATGAACGCCATGCCGATCCAGGTCGTGAAGGACTAGGACGGCAAGTCAGTCGTGCTGTGCAACCTCGAGGCTGAAATGATCCAGTCTCACTCACTGCTTAAGCCGTGCGTACGGTCTCGCCGTCGTGCTTTGAGCGTGATCGTAGCACCCAAAAAGCGAGGCGCCTCCAGCGAACAGCACAGCCGATAGGTGTCGAGCCCTTGGCGCGCCCGAGGCCATCGTGCAACAAGCTAACGGCGAACCGCCTCATTGATCGATGGACAGGGGAGGACTGACATGGACCGTCGCGTATTCCTTGCAACCACCGCGATAGCGCCATTGATCAGTCGCCTTGGCCTTGATGCCAACCGGGCCGAAGCCGCTGAGCCGGCACCCACGCTCGGCTGGCGACAATTCGAGGTCACCACCCGCGTTACGTTGCAGAGCGCGCCCGGGCAAAGTGCTGGTCCGGCGCAGCTCTGGCTGCCGCTGGCGCAAACCGCTGGCGGCTACCAGACCGCGCTGGACCTGCGCTGGCAGGGCAACGGCCGGGCGGACTTGGTGCGCGACCGCAAATATGGGGCCGCGATCCTGCGAAGCACCTGGGATGACGCGGCCTCCCCGCCACAGATCGAGGTCGTGCAACTCGTTGCAACTCGCGATCGCGGCAGCCTTCCGTCGTTGGCGCTCAGTCAGGCCGAGCGGCAGTTCTGGACCGAAGCCACACCGAGCGCACCGACGGACGGCATCGTGCACGATACCGCGTTGCGCATCACCGCAGGGCGCGCCGATCCGCGCGACCGCTTGCGCGCCATCTACGATTGGGTAGTGGATACCACCTGGCGCAATCCGGAGACTCCCGGGCTGCGGTCTGGGCGACGTAAAGTCAATGTTGGAGACTGGAAATTTCGGTGGAAAGTGCGTCGACATCAACGGTCTGATGGTCGGCTTGGCGCGCTCCGCGGGGTTCCCAGCGCGTGACGTCTATGGCATCCGGGTCGCCGATTCGCGGGTGTTTCCGTCACTGGGCAAGAGCGGTGATATTAGCAAGGCGCAGCATTGCCGGGCTGAGGTCTTTTTGGAAGACGCCGGCTGGTTCCCGGTTGACCCGGCGGATGTGCGCAAAGTGGTGCTGGAACAGAAGCTGACACTGGACAGTCCCGACGTGCGCGCCCTGCGCGAGCGGCTTTTTGGCACATGGGAGATGAACTGGATCGGCTACAACAGCGCAACCGATATCGAATTGCCCGGTGCGGGTCATGAGCAGCCGAATTTTGCGTTCCTGATGTATCCGTGTGCGTTTACGCCGATAGGCCAACCGAGTGCGGTGGACCCCGCGCATTTTCGTTATGAGATCAGCTCACGCGAAATTCTGGTCTGAGCGGCGGCAGGCCGACCCAATTGCGTGGAAAGTATGACCGGCGTCGCCAATCTCGCGAACGACAGCTCCCTCGCCTGTTCGTCTTGCATGCTCAAGTTCGTCATTGCCCGTCAGGCAGCAAGTTGTCGAACCAACCGCCACAGTAAACAGTAAAGCCACCCCCCTCGGAAGCCAGGTCCCGCCACTCGCCCCGCCCAGCACTCGGTCCCCTCTACCGGGGACTCGTTGGCGTCGCTGAAGCAGTCAGACGAATACAAGTTGAAGTTATCCCACAGGAGGGAGCCGCCTCCGTCGGCGGAACCGGATAGCTGGCTGCATAATTGCAGAGCCAGCGCAGTAATAATAACCGAACTCGCAGATGTGGAACGCGATGGCCACGTTACCAATTCCGGTTATCTCTATACCCCTCCCAATTGCGGCAGGAAGTAGGGTCCACGTCGGGGCAAACGCCGCCCGCCCCACCCCAGCCGCGCCATCCGCACCAAGCCAACACGCAACGATTTCAAGCGCCTCCGCGGTAAACACTTCACCCCCGCCGATCAAATCCGCATGACTCTCACGCCGGCTTGAAGTAGCTTGTGCACATGCAGCATGTTCACAGCGTGCCACGCGCGCTCCTTCTCGCCCTGTCCCTGCTGTCAGCCTGCGCCGCGGCTGACCCCTCCGCCGGCAAGGCCGCCAGCCGTGCCGGCCCCAGCGCCCCTTCCGGCGTGTTCGGCGAATTCCTCACCGGCCGCTTCGCCGTCAGCCAGGACGACCCGCAATCCGCGGCCGACGAATTCCTGCGCGCCCTCGCTGCCCGCCCCGATGACGTCGACCTGCTCCAGCAGGCCTTCATCGCCTGCCTGATCGCCGGCCGCCCGGAGGCCATTCAGCTCGCCCACCGGCTCCCGAACAGCCAGGCCGCGCAGTTGCTGCTCGGCGACGCAGACGTGCACGCCGGCCGCTGGCAGGCCGCGCAGCAGAAGTTCAGCGCCCTGCCGCCGCAGGGCCTGACCCAGCTCCTTCAGCCCCTGCTGATCGCCTGGGCGCAGCAGGGGGCCGGCCATACCGATGCCGCCCTGGCCACGCTGCGCCCCTTGCTGGACGGTCAGCGGTTCCGTGGCGTCTATGCCCTGCATTCGGCGCTTATCGCCGATCAGGCCGGCCGTACCGCCGACGCCGCCAGGCTGTATCAAATCGCGCGATCCGAATTCGCCGGCGTGAATCTGCGCCTGGGCCAGATCCTGGCAAGCTGGGACATGCGTCACGGCCACCCGGCGGACGCCCAGCGTACCTTGGCCGCGATGGTCGACAATGCGCCCGAGATGGCCATCGCATTGCCCGGTCTGATCGCCAGCGGCATGACCCCCGCCGTGCCGCGTCCGGCTGACGGCATCGCCGAATCCTACCTCGCCCTGGCCGCCGCCCTGCGGCAGCAGGATGCCGGCGACTTCGCCATGATGCTGTTGCGCCTCGCAATCGACCTGCGGCCCGACTTCACCGCCGCGCGCCTGCTGGCCGCCGACATCCTCAGCAGCCAGGACCATTCCGAGAACGCCTTGCAGATGCTCGCCGCGGTCGGCAACGACGATCCGCTATTGGCCGCGGTCCGGCTGGAGCGTGCCGATCTGGCCGCCCAGCTGGGCCACAACGACGAAGCCATGCGCGAACTGCAACGCATCGAGCATGACTATCCCGACAGCCCGGTGCCCGCCATGCGTGAGGGCGACCTGCTGCGCGGCCAGCAACGCTTCGCCGATGCCATCGCCGCCTATGACCGCGCAATCGGCCGTATCCGCAGGCCGCAGGAAACCGACTGGCTGGCATTCTACGATCGCGGCATCTGCTACGAGCGTGCGCGCCAATGGAACAAGGCAGAGGCCGACTTCCGTCACGCCCTGGCGCTGGCCCCCGATGAGCCTTTCGTATTGAACTACCTGGGCTATTCCTGGGCCGACATGGGCGAACACCTGACCGAAGCCCGCGCCATGATCGACAAGGCCGTCCAGCGCCGCCCCAACGACGGCGCCATCGTCGACAGCCTGGGCTGGGTCATGCTGCGCCAGGGCGAGGTCGCCGACGCCGTGACCACGCTCGAGCGCGCCGTCGAAATGGAACCCGAAGACGCCTCGATCAACGGTCACCTCGGCGATGCCTATTGGGCGGCCGGCCGCAAGCTGGAAGCCGCCTACCAATGGCGCCGCGCCCTCACCTTCAATCCCGAGCCCGACGATGTCGCGAAGCTCGAGGCGAAGCTGCAGAACACCGGCCGTCCTACCGTGGCGAGCGGCCAGTAGGGTCCGTGCCCGGCCGCCGGCCACACCGCCGGCCCGCCCCCTGCCACATCCCGTGCCATATCCCCTGGCACCCCCTCTGCCACGCCTGTGATTGAACCGGCGCCCGCCAAGGTCAACCTGTTCCTGCACGTCATCGGCCGCCGCGCCGACGGCTACCACCTGCTCGACAGCCTGGTGGTGTTCGCCCAGGCCGCGGATGTGCTGCGCGCGGAACTCGCGGACACGCTGTCGCTCAGCGTAGACGGCCCATTCGCCGCCGCGTTGGCCCCGGAGCCAGACAATCTGGTGCTGCGCGCTGCCCGGGCGCTGGCCGTCGAAGCAGGCGTCACCCCCCGCGCGCGCCTGTTGCTGCAAAAAAACCTGCCCGTGGCCTCCGGCATCGGCGGCGGTTCGGCCGATGCCGCCGCGGCGCTGCGCTTGCTGTGCCGGCTGTGGCGGATCGCACCCGACCCCGCCGCATTGGGCAGGCTCGCGGCGGTACTCGGCGCCGATGTCCCGGTCTGCCTGGCCGCCCAGCCCAGCCGCATGGCAGGTGCCGGCGAGCGTCTGGCGCCGGCGCCTGACATGCCGGAATGTGGCATCGTGCTGGTCAACCCGGGAATTGCCGTCGCGACCGCCGACATATTCCGGGCGCGCCAAGGCCCCTGGTCGTCTGCCGCGGTGCTGCCCGCGTCCTGGCCCGATGCCGCCGCGATGGCCGCCGACCTGGCCAGATCGCGCAACGACCTGGAACCGGTCGCCGTAGCCATGCAGCCGGTGATCGGACACGTCCTGTCAGCGCTGGCTGCGACGCCGGACTGCCTGCTCGCGCGCATGAGCGGCTCCGGAGCAACCTGCTTCGGCTTGTTCGCCGATGCGGCCGCGGCGAGCCGCGCGGCCCAACGATTGTCGCGACCCGGCTGGTGGTGCTGGGCCGGATCGCTGCGGACCCGCTGAGCAGGCTTTACCTCACGTGGCGCGCGACCTATGCACGCACGTCGGATGGGGCGTCGCCAAGTGGTAAGGCAACGGATTTTGATTCCGTCATGCGGAGGTTCGAATCCTCCCGCCCCAGCCACAGTTCCTTCGCGACCCGGCTTTCGTTGTCATCAACCTGGCCATTGCGAGCGGATCGAAACGATCTCGGCATATAGGGGCCAATAGCGCACGTCAGCCAAGAACCCCATCCGGCACAGCCGCCCGTAGACCGAACCCGTCCCGCCGCCTGTCCCGCCCCGCCTGTGCCGAAGGCACCAAACCCCCCACCCGTTCAGCCACTGGAACGGCGGGCGGCACTCTCGACCAGGATCACCGCAAGCCCGGCGAACAGGATCACCCCACCCCACGCCGTCGGCACGCCAAGCCGCGGCAGCACCAGCCAGACGGCTCCCAGCCAGACGATGATGGCCAGCGCAAAGGCGCCGTCATCGACGAACAGACCGAAGATTTCGCCACCGATCGCTCTCAGCCAGCGCATGCGGGCCTCCTATCGGTTCGGGACAGCTGCGGCCGCGCCGACGCGCGTCCGGCACCACGGCACGGCCAGCACAGCGGCGAGAAGGAACCCGGCGACCAGCCCCAGTATCGACCAGTCCTGCCCTGGCCAGTCGAGCCCGATCCCCTCGCCCACCCAGAAGGTGCCGAATGCCGTCAACAGCACCCCGACGACGAACTTCAGCGTGTTCTCCGGGATGGCCGCCAGCGGTCGATGCACGATGACGCCCAGCAGCACGACCACCACCAGCGCGGCCAATGCCCCGGCGCTCGCGGGGATCAGCAGCCCGACACCCCCTGCGCCGACCGCGACGACGATGAACACGACCTCGAGCCCCTCCAGCATGGTGATCTTGAACGCGGTCGCCACGGCCAGCCGCGTCCCAGCCCATCCGCCCTCCGCCGATCCGGCGCAGCGATTCTGCCTCCTTCGCATAAGCGGCGTCCTCGTCGTGCAGCGGTATGACCCCGGCCGATCGCAGGATCGCCTTGCGCAGCCAGCGCATGCCGAACAGCAGCAGCAGCGTTCCGACCGCAAGCTGCACGACGTGGAGCGGTATGCGGGTCAGCGCCGGCCCCAGAACCGCGACGATCGCCAGGAGCACGACCACCGCCCCGCCGCTGCCGATCAGTGCGCCGCGCCAGCCCCGCACGGTGCCGACCGCCAGAACCACCGTCAGCGCCTCGACAAACTCGACGAGAGACGCCAGGAACGCCGCCGTGATCGATGGCCACGCGTGGGCCCAGTTGACGATCATTCGCCCGTCCTCACATCCGGTGGAACCCGAACCTCGCCAGCCCAGGCCATCCCGGGGCTGCTCGCTTCGATGCCATTGCCCATGTAGCAAATACTTCTAACAACCACACACACTGTAGTAAATACTACACATCAAGTCAAGGCACCCGCCCCCAACCGGGGCGCTCCTGCAGTGCTCATGGTGCTGAAAACCGCCGACTCACGCCATTCCAAGCCGTGGGCCAGACTGGCCTTTGTAGCGGATTGGGCGCATCCTGTCGTGTCCACGACATAAAAGCCCAGAGCCCGACCATGCAAGCCACTGCCACTTTCGACGAGCGCATCGCTTCGCAACTGGACCAAATGAGCCCGGCCGAACAACGTGTCGCCCGCGTCTTTCAGGAAAACCGCGAAGAAGTGCTCTTTGCCTCGGCAGCCTCGTTGGCAGCGAAGGCGTCCACCAGCGACGCGACAGTCGTGCGCACGACAAAGGTCCTGGGCTTCGCCGGCATGGTCGACCTGCGTCGCACGCTCGCGGCCGAACTGAAACAAAACCTGTCAATCGTCAGCCGCATGAGCCAGACGCTGCAAGAGGTCGGCGACGATCTGCGCGCGGCGTTCGATCTGACCCTAGATATCCACGTTGAATCCATTCAAAGCCTTCGTCGCAACATCGCCCCGGAAACGTTCCGCGAGGCGGTCAGCCTCATTGGCAATGCCCGCCGCGTCGTGATCTTCGGCATCGGACCGTCGAGCATGATGGCCGCTTATTTCGCGACGCAGCTTGGGCGATTCGGGATCGACGCGGCCAGCTTGACGCGAACCGGCCTGTTGTTCGCCGACGACCTGCGAACGCTGCGCGCCGGAGACGTACTCGTCGCCATGGCATACGGTCGCGTCTACCGGGAGCTGGCGGTGCTGCTTGACGAAGCGGACCGGCACGGCATTCGCAAGCTGCTGTTGACGGATAACCTCGGACCCAAGCTCCGCCGCCGCGTCGACCTTGTGCTGCCTGTCGCCCGCGGACGAGCCGACATGCTGAGCATGCACACAGCCACCCTCGGCCTGCTCGAAGCACTCCTGGTCGGCATTGCCACACAGCGCCCCGAAGACACTGTTCAAAGCCTGGAAGACCTCAACAGAACTCCGCGAGCGGATCGTCGGAGCGCCCGCCAGCCTGGCAACCGGACAGGCGAAACGCCGAACCGATTTTCCGTCAGCCCTTCCGTGACCATGCGTGCGCAGCATCGCCAAAGAAGCATCTCAACGCAGATGCAAGCAGCAGATGCACGCAAAACACACAGATAGTGAAGTGTTGAACGATCGATCGGGAAACATCACCGACTGCGCGTTCGCCGCGCTCAATTCGCAAGGGTTCGCAGTCTCGGAAATGTTCCATAAGCAATCCGCGGACAGTCTATCGGTCGTGCAGCAACCTAGCGCCACGCGGCGAGATCGAACGCGTGGTTCATGGCCTGTGGAAAAGGCGTGATTAAGGGCACAAAGAGCCATTTCGGCGGTCACTCTCCTGACGGCGTTGCCTCCTGCCACTGACGCTGGGTCGAAGGAAAGCCACACCTATGGTTCAATTTTGGGGGTTCGGACGCGTGTCCGTCAGGCCAATGGGCATCCCGAACAGGAGATCGACCATGCCCGACCCGCAGACCATCGTTCTGGGCATGGTCTTCGGCCGCTGGCGCAGCCAGATCCTCTATCGGCGGGTCAAGCTGGGCTTGTTCGACGAAATCGCCAAATGTCGGTGAATACGCCAGCCTTTTGCAGGCTGGCGGTTGGCGGCATATGGAAAGCCGGTATCCCCAATCGCGGATGACCGGCGTGATTGAGGCGGTGATCGCCCGAAGCCTCGTATTTGAATGGTTATGATTCCACAGCATTGATCGCCGGACTGCCGCCACCGTAACCCGACGCGATGCAGTTCTCACACGGTCTGTCCTGCTTTCATCCGCGGCAAAACCTTCCTGGTCCCGCGGCGCGCGCGACGCGGACCGGAACAGCATCCGACCGTAGCCCACGGGAGCCAAGGCCCGAGGGCATTCAACCGATCATGCTCACCGGCCCAACCCCTCTCATGCCATACGCGCAGCCTCCGACGCCGCCCGCGCGACAGGCCCGGTCCGCCGCAGTTCGCAAATCCCCACATGGATCTGCTGCCACCGATCAAGCCCCGCCACATCGCCCTGTTGACGCATCTCCGCCGCGCGTTCCAGCGCTACCGCCTGCGCCCGCAAACCATGCAGCCGGATCATCATCAGCGCGATCTCCTGCGCATTCTGCCGGACATCCTGTGCATGGACATGCATCGCAATCCTCCTTCGGTCACATTCAACCTGCCAAGGATATGCGTAGCGTCCGAGGCGCGCACCAATCGCAGCCGCGTCAACAAGGTGAAATCGCGGCAATCAGCCGGCACACAACTCAGCGATGACCCTGATCGAACCCCAGGAACCCGGCACTCGGCACCGGTGTCCCGCCATCGCCGCTGAACAGGCGGGCCGTCTCGGTCGGCGCCGCCCGTGTCGAAGTCACCGGCAGACCGTGAGCCGCCACCTGCTTCGTCCGCTTGCCCAACGGTGATTTCGTAGCCGCGACCGCAACCGGCGGCTGGCGCTGGCTCGCACCGTCCGACCCACGCATCGACAGCAACATGAACGAGATGTCGTTGCGTCCAAGGTCGACCGACAATTCCATCGGCGTCATGCCCAGAATATTATGCGCGCTCAGGTCGGCGCCGCGGTTGATCGCATCCCGGGCGGCTGCGATGTCGCCCCGGTTGATCGCATCGAACAATGCGTCGTTGGGTTCCATATCGGCCGAGGGTCGCTCGGCCGGCGCAACCGTATTGGCGTTCGGCTCAGCCCCTGGCAGCGCCGGCGGTGGCTGGATTTTGGGCGCCGCCGGCGCAGGCTTTCCCTGCTTGCCGATCGAGTTGAACGCCGGCTGCGCAATCGCAGGAGCCGCCGCAAGCAGAGCCGCCAGAATAACGGCGCAGGCAATACCGATTCTCATGCGCGCCAGCCTAGCTCAGATTGGATTGAGCCACCAGAAGCCCGCGGTCAGATACGTCGCGTAAACCGTCCAGCCGAGATACGGCGCCATCAGCCATGCCGCCGACCGCCGCACCCGCGCGAACGAACGCGCCGTCAGCGCGATCAGCACCAGCAAGACAACAGATTCACCGCGAGTGCCAGCGGCGGGCTGTGCATGGCGAAGAACGCCGGCGTCCACAGCGCGTTGGCCGCAAGCTGCCACCCCCACAGGCGCAGCGGCCGCGTCGCGGTCGAGTGGCGCCACACCAGCCAGCCGGCGACGCCGATCAGGACATAGAGCGCCGTCCACACCGGACCGAACAGCCAGTTCGGCGGCGTGCCGGGCGGCCGGGTCAGCGACAGATACCAGCCCGTGCGCCTCGGCCGACGATGCGCGCCATCGGCCGCGCCGACCAGCAGGCACAGCCCGACGAACCCAACCAGTGCGAGCACCGGCGAGACTGGCGTGGAGGAGCCCGGATAGGACCCCCAATCGTTGGGATCGACGTTCTGGAAGACACGACCCTTTCGCAAACACTGTTGGCCACAGTCCGATGTAGGCCCGCCACGGCACGACCGGAAGGGTCGTCGCGGAGTGTCTACCAACCATTCACCCGTGCCCAGATGGCGACAACCTCATCGCCGCCATCCACCACGAAGTAGCGGTCATGCGCCGCCGCCGTCATGCAGGTGTGGTTCGGCGCAATGCGCAGCTTCGCGCCGATCGGCAGATCGATCGGATGCGCCGGATCAGGCTCCACCACACCATGTTCCTGATAGGCGCGCCGCACGATCGTGTCGCCGTGGCTGCGATTGCCATCGATATCGAGCACCAGTCCAAAGCCATAATCCTTTGGTGCCGCCTCCGTGCTGCGGTCCTTCGACAGCGCGAGACCGCCGGCGTCCACCAGCAGCCGCCCCGGCCTGCGCCCGATCACACTCGTGAGTACCGTCAACGCGATGGCGTCGAGCCCATGCGTGCCGATCTCCGCCTGGAACAGATCGCCGAACATGTAGACGCCGGCGCGCACCTCGGTCACGCCGGCAAGGCTTTCGGCATGCAGCGCGGTCGGCGAACTGCCCATCGACACGATCCACACGACATGACCCGCCGCCCGCAGTCGCTCCGCCGCCCGCACCACGCCCGCACGCTCCGCCTCCGCAATGCGCACCATGTCACCCACGCTCGCGCCCCGCGTATGAATGTCCGGCATGCGTCATCACGCCGGCAAGACACGGCCCCAGCCGTTCCGCGATCTCCAGCAGCATGTCATCGTCCGGCGCGACGCCGCCGCGCCCCTCTCCGGTATCGATCTCGATCAGCACGCGCGGCGGCTGTGGGTGTGAGGCGATCGTGCCGGCCATGTCCAGGTCATCGGTCAGCACGATGATCGCCGGCGCCCGCGCTGTTCAGCTTGGCAACCTGGGCGAGCTTCTGCGGCGTCACGCCGACGGCGTACAGGATATCGGCGATGCCGTGCCCGGCTGAAATATTCCGCCTCCGCCAGGGTGGACACGGTGATGCCGCCCTGCTGCCCCATGGTCGCCAGCCGCGCCACCTCGATCGACTTGGCGGTTTTCATGTGCGGGCGCAGCGGCACGCCATGACGCAGCAGCGCGTGCGCCATGGCGCCGATGTTGCGGACCAGAATGCCCCGATCCAGCACCAGGCAAGGCGTCGGCAGGTCGGCGAGCTTCATGCAGCCTCCGGTGACCAGCTCGCGGTTGCGTCGATCGGCAGCACGGGACGCGGCATGTGCTGCCAGGGAAACCGCGACAGCATCGGACTGGTCAGGCCTGGCGCGTCCACTTCGATCACCTGTTCGTGGCGGAAGAATTCATCGAAGCCGCCGCGAAAATGCCCGCGCGATTTGACCACCACAACCCGCGCGGCGCCGATGTCGAGGCCGAATGCCTCGAAGAAAATCGGATCGGCGCACTGGAAGCGATTGGAGATCACCACCACGCTGATGCCGCCCAGCTGCAACGCAACGGACGGCCCGATATCCAGCGTGTTGTTCGCATAGATGCCGCGCCGGCCCTGCACCGTCGCGTCGCGCAGCATGCGCACGGTGGCCGGCGCGCTGAACGGCTTGGAGAATTCATCGCCGCCGCCGCGATTGAAACGCGCGACGAAGCTGGCGCCCTCACCAAGCGCGTGCGCCTCCGCCGCCAGTGCCGGATCATGGATCACGCCAACCAGCGCATCCGTCACGCCGGCCGTGAGGAACGCTTCCAGGATCCACATCGTGTTGCCGCGTCCGCCGCCGCCCGGATTGTCGGCAACATCGGCAAACACCAGCGCGGGCCTGGCACGATCGGACGTACCGACCGCGAGCCGCACCGCGTCATCCAGTGACGTCAGTGTCGCGCGGAACCGCTCCCGCCGCGCCCACCCGGCCTCCGCGATCTCACGCGCCAACGCCTGCGCCGATGCAGGATCGGTCGCGGTGACCACAACGCTGAGCCCGTTGAACGGCGTGTCCGCATAGGCGAAGCCGCCCATCACCGAAACATTCAGCACCCGCCCCGCATACGGCGGTTCGTGCATGCGCTGCTGGCCGAGATCGATCATCTCGCCATACGGCCGTGCGTGCGCATCCTTGCCGGTCAGCATGCTGACGGTGGGCGGCACGATCGGCAGGCGCACGCGCGCCAGGTGGGTCACCGTGCCTGACAACAGCCGGCGCATCACCTGCGCCGATTCCGCACCGCGTTCGCGCATGTCGAGATGCGGATTGGTGCGATAGCCGATATACGCATTCACCAGCTCGACATCGGCAGCCGAGACGTTGGCGTGCAGGTCGTAGCTGGCCACCACCGGCACCCCGGGCCCCACGATGCCGCGCACCAGCGCCAGAAGCGTGCCTTCAGGGTCATGATCCTGCGTCGCCAGGCCCGCGCCATGCAGCACGCAGTACACGCCATCGAGCCGTCCCGCCGCGCGCAATCCCTTCCCCCACTCCGTCATCATGCGATCGAAGAACGCCTGCTCCACCGGACCGTTGGGTTCCGCCATCGCCAGCAGGATCGGCACCGGCTCCCACGCGCCCGCCGCGTCCATGTCGGCGACGAAGCCGGGGAGTTCGCCCAGCATGTGCGGCGCGACCGACCGCGCATCGGCCACCATCGCATCGCCGCGCATCAGCGTGCGTTCGACGAAGTCGGTTTCAGTCGCAACCGGCGCAAAGCGATTGCACTCGATGGAGAAACCCAGCAGCGCGATGCGAGGCCCGGTCATGGGTAACACGGACATCGAGCCAGTGCCTCCGATAGAGGAATCGCCTCCGGGAGTGATCGGGCCAGAGGTCGAAATAAAACTCTCGGTCGAGACCGCAATCGCCGCCGGGACGGATGCCAGAACCGCAAGACTACCCCTCCCATTGCGGGAGCCGGCTTACGGACAGCGGCACAGTGGCGAACACCCCCGCCGCCACAACTTCCGCCCACCAACCCCGCCGAACCACCATCCGCAAGGCCAGCGTCGGAAAATCCCACCTTCACAGCGTAACCCCCAGCAACTCGGCAATCCGCGGCGTAGCCTTCAGGCCGCTGCCGGTCAGCACCAGCACCGTGGTCTGCTCCGGCACAACCGTCCCCGCGGCAAGCAGCTTCGCCAACGCCCCAACAACCTGCGCTGACGTCGGCTCGACATAAACGCCGGCACGCGCAAGCTCCAGAGTCGCGGCACCGATCTCCGCCTCGCTCAGCATCACCGCCCCGCCCGCCGTCTCACGCAGCGCCCCCAACACCTCCGCCAGGCGTATCGGCTGCGCGATCGCGGTGCCTTCAGCGATGGTCGGCTTCACCTCCATCGCGACAGCCGTATCGCTGCCGGCGATAAACGCCGCGGCGATCGGCCCGCAATTCGCCGGCTGCGCGGCAAAGATCCGCGGCATCGTATCGATCTCGCCCGCGCGAATCAGTTCGGCAAAACCGATCTCGCAACCCAGCACGTTCGATCCGGCACCACACGGGACGATGACATTGTCGGGCGCGCGAAAACCCAGGTCCTCCCACAACTCGTATGCCAGCGTCTTGGTGCCGTGCAGGAAGAACGGATGCCAGTTGTGGCTGGCATAGAAAATCGTCTCCGACCGCTGAACCGCGGCATCCGCGGTCGCCTGCCGCGTGCCGGGAACAAGCTCCACGACGGCGCCATGCGCGCGCATCTGCACAGTCTTCGCCGGGCTGGTGGAATCGGGCGCCATGATCGTCGCGCGCATCCCCCCCGCGCCAGCATAGGCGGCCACCGCGGCGCCGCCGTTGCCGGAGCTATCCTCCAGCACGTCGCGCACACCCTGCGCGCGCAGCAGCGACAGCATCACGCTGGCGCCACGGTCCTTGAAGCTGCCGGTCGGCATGAACCATTCGCACTTCAGCAACACCGGCGCGCCGTGCAGCGTGCGACGGATCAGCGGCGTGCAGCCCTCGCCCATGGTGATCGGTTCGTCGGGCTGGAACGGCAGCGCCGCACGGTAGCGCCACAGGCTGCGCGTCGCACTGTCGATCTGCCCGCGGGTAATGCCCGGCAGCCCCGTCAGCAGCAACGGCACATGGTTCGGACCGCACCAGCGCGGCTGGTCGAGCGGGAACGTCTGGCCGGTGCGCGGATCAAGATATGCGGCGGACATAGGTGGAGTGTGCACACTTCCCCGACCATGCAAAGCGCTCGGAAACCGACATCCGCGATACCTGCGTCACGTTGCGCCGTTGCCACCAAGGATCAGGTGCCGTCATTCGGGTCGTCATGCTCGCGAAAGCGAGAATCAAGGGGATCCGAACCGCTCGCGACAGTTCTGGATTCACGCCTGCGCCATCATTGGCAGGTGCGTGCGCGTACCGGCAGCACTCTGTGCGGCAATCATCAATTCACCTGCGCATGACAATGCCCTTCCGGGCATGCTTGCCTGCGAGTGATTGTCAGTATCCCGCTTCCTTCTGGTGCCGAAAGGCCAGTATATACACGGCGTTATCGGCAAGCTCGTGTCGGTACAGTGCCACATAGCCGGAATTGCCGAAGGCGATCAGCAATTCGCGCAGTTCCGGCAATTCCGCTAACGGTCTGCCAGCGTCAGGGCTGAATTCCAGCAGCGCGAATGACCGGGCAATGGCTTCGCCGGCGCGCCGCGCGGCCCTAGGATTTTGTGCAGCCAGAACTGACGACAGCGTTCCAGGCCGCGGCCGGCCCCCGCGGTAACGATTACTCGTGGCACTCAGGGAGTGCCGTTTCCGTCGCGGAACCCCAGGTGTTCAGCCACGTCAGCACTTCTTCGCCGGTCAGGTGCCGGCCCGTTTCCCGATAGGCGGTCCAGGAAGCCAGCGCCTCCTGTATGAAGCTGTCGCGCGCCTCCTCGCGGGCAACGTACTGTGCGATCGCCTCGCGCATGATCCAATTGGCCGAGCGTCGCCGCAGGCCGGCGAGTCGTTGCACGCGCTCTTTCAGCTCGTCATCGATCTTTATCGAGGTCGCCACGGTGAAACCTATTATCGCTGAGTATCCCTTTCAAATATGATAGCCTCACTTGGTAGTTCTTTCCAGCAGGACCTTTACCGGATGTTTTGATCGCCTGCGCCGGCCCGGTCGAAATCGTCATAGCTGTACGCGGTCACCCATAGGCTTGTGGACCGGACCATATCGCAGCCACAGTGCCGCCCCATGTCCACTTCCCTCGCCACCCGCCTCGATCGCACCATCGAAGCACTCCCCCGCGCCTACCCCGGACCAGGCGGCGCCATCGCCATCGTGCGCGACGGCGAAACCCTGATCAGCCACACCTGGGGCTGGGCCAACGCCGAACGCCGCATTCCGTTCACCCCGCGCACCCTGTTCCGCATGTGCTCCATCACCAAGCAGTTCACCTGCGCCGCGGTGCTGGATGCCTTCCCCGACCCGTCCGATCTCGACAACGACGTCCGAGCCCACCTGCCGCACCTGTCGCAACGGCCGCCAACCGCGTTGCACCTGTGTCACAACCAGTCCGGCCTGCGCGACTACTGGGCGGTGGCGATGCTGCACGGCTCGCCGCCCGAGGCCCCGTTCGGCGACATCGAAGCCGCCCGCGTGATCGCCGGCGCGCGCACGCTGCACTTCGCGCCCGGCACCCGCTACTCCTACGCCAACCATAATTTCCGCATTCTCTCCGACATCCTCCAGACGCGCACCGGCCGCGGCTTTGCCGACCTCCTGCGCACCCGCATCTTCGAACCCGCCGGCATGGCAACCGCACTGCTGGCCGCCGACACCCGCGCCATGCCCGATGGCACCGAGGGCTACGAAGGCACCCCCGCCAGCGGCTTCCGCGCCGCCGAAAACCGCATCCTGTGGACCGGCGATGCCGGCCTCGGCGCCAGCCTCAACGACATGATCGCGTGGGAACGCCACATCGCCGCGACAACCGACGACGACACAGCGCTGTATACACGCCTCACCGCCCCCGTGCGCTTCGCCGACGGCACACCCGCCGCGTACGGCTTCGGCCTCAATCGAGCCACCGAACTCGGCCGCCCCGTCACCGCCCACGGCGGCGCGCTGCGCGGCTGGCGCAGCCACCGCATGTACCTGCCCGCGGAACGCATCTCCGTCGTCGTCATGTTCAACCACCTGTCGGACGCGCACGAAGCCGCGGTCGACCTGCTCGCCGCGATACTGGGCGAGGACCGTCCGCCGCCCGCCACCACCGCCGCACCGACACCCGACTGGGCCGGCTCCTACATCGAACCCGAGACCGGGCTCGCAGTGCGCATCGACGCAATCGCCGACGGGCAGCTACGCCTGCGTTACGGCCATTTCCCGGAACAACTCACGCTGCACGACGACGGCACCGCAAGCTGCCCCAGCGCGCGGCTGCGGATCGGCCAGGGCGGCCTGTGGATGGACCGTCCCTTCGAAAACCAAAGCACCCGCCTGCGTCCCTGCGACGGCGATGCGTCCGTCGCCAATCTCGCCGGCCGCTATCGCTGCGAGGAACTGGATGCCGAACTGACCGTCACCGACGCGGGCGGCGTGCTCTACGGCGGCTTCTCGGGCTTCCTCGGCCAGGGACGCATGGAACTGCTCAGTCCCGTTGGCGCCGATCTTTGGCTGCTGCCTTGCCCGCGCGCGCTGGATCACACGCCGCCCGGCGACTGGACGCTAGCGTTCCAACGCGACGGCTCCGACCGGATCGCCGGCGTCGAAGTCGGCTGCTGGCTCGCCCGCCGCCTGAATTACACCCGCATCGGCTGACTGTAGTCGGTATAACACCCAGGCGGTCCTCAACACCGAAGTCGCGACATGGCAGCGCCAGCGCAATGCGTCGGGCGCGTGCATCAAATGCAAGTTCACGACGGCCGACATCAGGGTGATCCATCAGTTCGAATAGCTGTGGCTCGACGAGAAACAGATCCGGAATGCGCTCTTTCTCAATGATGGCGAGCGTGTCTGCGGCATCGTAGCAGGGCCGCAACACAACGGATCCGCCACCCAGCAGCGTGATGTCGACGAGGACCTGAGACAAATAGGCGAGTGGGCCATTCACCAGCTGGCGGCGATCCGGAGAACTCGGAACATGAACCATTTTCGGATCGCCAAAGCTTCGGGACGATTCGGAGCGAACAGCGCGACAAGCCTCCCGCGTTGTACACCTAGCGACGCCAGCGCACGTGCGTAGCGGAAGATAGCGCGCCGAAGCTGATCACCCGACATATCCCGGTCACCATCTCGAAGCACACAGGAGGCGCCTTTGTGTTCGAGTCCAGCGAGCACGAGATCAATATAAGTCGGTTGCCTGACCATGGACTGACCAGCAGGCAGATCGACAATACTTAAGTTCACCCCAACGCCGCCGCAGCTTCACCCAACCGGTGGAACAGCAACCACGCGGTTTCGTAGTTGGTCCCGAACATCCGATGCAATTGGTACGCTGACGTCGATTGCCGACCAATATCGATCGCAACACGTGCGGACGATGCCCATTGCCGGCTTCAAACCGCAGCGCGCCGCAATTGCGTTGACCGTACAGGTGCACCCGCGAATGGCAGCAACCCAGCGGCGACAACGCTCATCGCGCCAACCAACACCAGCGCAACGCTGTAGGTCCCGGTGCGATCACGCAGGATGCCGACCAACTGGGGTGCAGCGTAGCCCGCGATATTGCCAACCGAGTTGATTACGGCGATGCCAGCCGCCGCCGCCGCAGGACCAAAATATGCCGTGGGCAAGTTCCAAAAGGTTGGCAACGCGGCGCTGATGGCAAATCCAACCACGCACAGGCTGCCAAGTTCGACGATCCTGTTGCCGGTGAAGACACCGGCGAGCACCAGACCGATGCCCGCCCCCAGCGTGCAGAGAGTGACATGCCACACGCGTTCACCGGTCCGATCCGAACTGCGTGAGACGAGTACCATGCCAAGCACACCCAGCGCGGCCGGCACTGCTGACAGATAGCTGGTGACCAGGTTGCTGAACCCCAGGTCTCTGATCATGAGCGGCAGAAAGAACACATTGGCATAAACGCCAAAGCCGATCAGCAGGTATGCCGCCGTCATCAGGAGGACCGGCGCGCTTCGCAGCGCCGCCCAAGGTGACAGTTGCCGTCCACCACTGCCCGCCTGCTCGGCGGCGAGTGTGGATTGCAGCCACTCACGCTCTTCTGGCCTCAGCCAGTTGGCGTCGGCAGGCCGATCCCGCAGCACAAAGGGTGCGGCAAATGCTATCAGCACGGCTGGCGCGGCCTCGATCAGGAATATCCATTGCCAGCCTTCCAGACCTAACCAGCCATGCAACATCAGGATATTGCCCGAAATCGGCGCGCCGGTTGAAACCGCTGCGGCAGCGAAGGCATAGAAGACGCCCATCGCGCGACCTCGATAGCGGTCGGGAAACCAACACGTCAGAAAGAATATGACACCGGAGAAATAGCCCGCTTCGGCGACACCGAGCAGAAAGCGCACCACGACGAAACTGAGCACACCTGTGACCAGTGCCGTCGCCGCGGAGCAAAGCGCCCAGGCGAAGATGATCGTCGAGAGCCACCGTCGCGCTCCGTAGCGTTTCAGCAGAACATTGGATGGCACCTGGAACAGGATGTAGCTCCAGAAGAACGCGCCCGCGCCAAGCCCATATTCCGCGGCAGTGAAACCGAGAACTCTTGTTCATGGTCAGCGCGGCGACGGCGATATTCGAACGGTCAAGCGCGTTCACGTAGTAACCAATGCCCAGGAACGGCAGAAGTCTCCAGGCGACTTGCCGCATGACGTCGGCTTCGCTGCGATCTGCCATCGTCTCCTCCTGCGTCGGCTTTTTTTGTACCGGCGACCATAAGGCGGATGGAAAACCGCGGCGTGCAAATTTTCGTGCTCCGTGAGCGCGGCGGGGCAAACCCCGAAAAGATTGAATCAACCGTTGCGTCGATGCGGGTGAGTTCAATTCAAGCTGTCCCCTGGGCGTGTGATCCTGCCGCAGCGCATGCAGGGCATCGCGGTCACCGTCATCCTGGGTTCCTGTTCAGTTGGAACGCGCTCACCTATCCGCTGACGCTGGCAGTCCGCCAGACCGTCCCGGTGACCGTCGGGTAATCCAGGCTCGCCGTTCGAAGGGATATGACAATCCTGCTCCGGCGGCCGATCGTCTCGGCGGGACGCTGCAGTGCGCCGCAACCGTCAGTCCCCGATATTGCGTGCAATACGTTTCGTTGTCTGCGCAGGATGCAGATCTGGGAAACTAAATGATAGGGGAATTAAAAATGACAAACGCCCTAATGGACACAACCCGCCAAGCCTGCCGCCTCTCACTGCTTGCCGCCGTCTCGGCGACGGCGGTTTGTCATGCCGCCTTGGCCACGCCATTCATCGACGTGAGCGCGTTTTGGGTAGCGGACCTTGAAGGGGACGCAGTTCCGACTGGCATCGTGATCACCTGCGACGGAATTGCAAGCAACGAATGCAGTAATAGCCTCGAAGTTTCTCACTCGGTCACCAGCAGTCTGACGGAATCATTTTCAAGCTCGGCAAGCCTGGTCATTACCAATACTGGCGACATTTCGCCTTCTGGCGAACTTATATTCGACGTGGGATGGAGCGCGTTCAACCCGGGTGGACCGGATATCGGCCTCTCTATCGACAACGCCCGGCAATCGGCCAGCTTCAGCAGCGAGTCGGACGGGTCGTCACCCGGAATCGGAGGAGACTTCCACGCCTGCAGCCTGCCGGTGCCGGCCAGTCAGCTCGGTTTTGATGGGTCCGGCTATAATTTTACAACTCTTTCGTGTGGCGTGATGGCACCAAACTCGGATGAGGCGCAGTTTTTCGTTGACCTCGCATCACTGGCGCCGGGAGACAGCGTGGAGTTGGACAACACGCTGTCTATAAGCGACAGCTTCAGCACTCCAACCCCTGAGCCTTCTGGCCTCGCTGTTCTGGGGTCTGCGATGTTCGCTCTTGCAGTGTCCCGCCGTCGACCGACTGCCTGACGTCCGGCACTTGTGCAGCCTCCGCCATGGCCGCCGGGCCGCGCGCGGAGGTTGCAACCGCCGGGTAGCGGATCGACGCCGCGGCACGTTCGAACCGCGACCGGTGCACCCACTCCGCCTCGATCTGACCCGACAATGCGATGATGCTCCTCCCGTCGCGGCACCTTTCGTCGATCGCGACAAAGCTCTTTCGGCCTTTGGTGAGGATGGCGAATTTCGGCAAGCCGCTCCACGCCCCAGGCTATGGCCCAGACCGTTTGAGGCGGTTCTTACGGCCGGGGGAGAGAGGCGAAACTACTGCGGGTCGGCGCATCGCGCGGCAGGTGGTGAATTTCGCCCCGCGCCGCCGCTTCGGCTTCCTTGTCGGTGCAGCCGATCTCCTTGCAGCGGTGCCTGGTGAATGCGGCAGGTTCCTTCCCGTCGAACGTCACCGTCTGCTGCTCGCCACGGAACACGAGAACCGGCGACACGGGCATTTTTCCCTTGCTCGTCGTCAGTTCGAGCTCAATCGGGCGGCGGGCTGATACGGTTTGGGAGCCGAACACGCGCAAGGTTTCGCGCAGCATCGTTTTCCCGGCGCGATCCACGAGGCAGACCGTGACCTCGCCAGGCCCCTTGATGATGATGTCCATTGCTCGCCTCCGTCAGGTCTCCTCGAAATAGACGTGTGCGCCGAGTTTGCGGCCCACCTGCAACACGTTCTGCGTTGCAGTGAACCCGGCATCCCGCAACTCCAGCAGGGCCGCCAGACCGGGCTGGACCGGCGGCGACGGCACCGAACTCGGCGCAAAGAAATCAACCTCGTTGTTGCCCCCGGTAAACACGCGCAGCGTGACATAGCCGGTTGGCAAGTCATCGATCGGAATGGCGGTATTGTTGCCGAAAACGCCGCCCAACTTCTGAACAGCGATCTCCGTGACCGTGACCGTGCCGCCGTTCAGGAAGGTCGCCGCTTCGGCGAAGATTGCGGTGATGCTCGAAACCTCAGTCGAAAGCTGCTGGTCTACCTCTAACTGCAGCATCAAGCCGGTGGTTGCCATCGGGGCCTCCGTGCCAATTACAGGTTTGTCAGTTCGGGGATGCGCATTTCGCCCGGTTGTACCGTCGAGATCACAGTCCAATGTATACTACACCCGCCAGGAGATATGCACGCTGGGTAGTTTTTGCGGGATTTCATGAGAGCCACGCCAAATTGCCGAAATTGCATAGCAGTGAGAAGAGGTCGGCTAACCTGGTACAGGCTATACGGGACGTTCGCAGGCCGCTGACACCCGGCTACAGACAGGTAGCGGCTATGTCAGATCGGCACACCGACGAGAGAGGAGCACATGCACAAGCACTTGGAGGTCACCATGACTGTTGGACTCTGGCTGGGATTGGCAGTCGCGTTTGCGCAAGAGGCGAGGGCGCAACACAACCCGGTCACGGCGATCGACATTGCGCTCGAGCCGGACGTGACGATGATCCAGCATGCGAAGGACGCCAACGCTCGTCTGCTCAAGGAGTTTCCGAAGGGCTTCGCGCTGGATGAGACGCACAACCCGCACATCTCTATGTTGCAGCAGTTCGTCCGCACGGACGACCTGGACAAGGTATATGCGGCGGCGAACGCAATTCTGGCCAAGGAAAAACCTACGGCGTGGACGCTGAAGGCGTTCAAGTATTACTACATCCTGACCCCGCCGTTCGGCGTCGCGGGAATCGTCGTCGAACCGACTGAAGACCTGCATCGGCTGCAGGATGAACTCATATCGCCCGTCAAACCCTTCACCGTGAAGACGGGAACCCCAGCACGTTCTTCAGCGAGGATGGCGGTCGCGACATGCAGGAAGCCCTGATCAGCTATGTCGCCAATTTCGTTACCGATGCAGCGGGCAAGCGCTTCAATCCGCACGTGACGATCGGTGTCGGGATGGAAACCTATTTGAACAAGATGCTGGCGGAGCCATTCCCGTCGTTCACGTTCTCGGCGGCCGGCGCGTCGGTCTATCAGTTAGGGACCTTTGGCACGGCGCGAAAGGAACTTAGGGCGTTAACCGCGACACCCTGAGACTGGGCAATTCGCGAGTTTTCTGTCGTCTGTTCATGCTGCGTGATTCTTGCAGACTATGTGAAAACTCGCCGCAGTCGCCCCGCTGTACAGCATTAACTCGTCCGCGGCACCCGTCACTGCAAGAATAATTCCTGATGCGGTTTCGCCAAGCTGAAATATTGCGCCGCCTCACCGGCATTCGAGTTTTCACCCGTTCTGCTTGAATTCCGCACAGCCCTCGGGCGGCACGTCGGCCAGCCGATGGAACTCGGCGGCGGTCAGGAGCCGGTTGCCGGGAATGATCTCGGCGGGAAGCTGTTCAGACGTCGTCATTGCCGTGCGACCTTCGATCGCTTGTCGCGAGCCACAGCAATACCGGCAGCAGCACAGCCTGAACGACCGTTAGCCCGAGCAGCAGCCCGAAATTATTCGCGGCATAATCGCCATGGACTACCGCCTGTCTGACGTGACCGATGGCGACGCCGACGTCGAACAGGACGATATAGGCGATGACCGCTCTCTTGAACCCGAGGCCGCGCCAGAATGAGGCGATGCCAACTAGGCCAATGGCAATGTCGGCGACGCCGATCTCGAATTGGAAGGGGCTATCCTCCCAGCCAATCGACGCCGCCGCGATCTGAGGCGCGAAGACATGGAAGAGCCCGGCCCACAGGAAGGACATGCCGACGGGCAGGAGCAGAATCCAGTCAAGCAGCCGGGACGCTAGCGTCTGGCCGTTTCGGCGTGCCACGGCGATGGCAATGGCCAATACGAAACTGAGGACGGGCACGTTCGACAAGATGAAGCGGATCGTCTCGGCCATGGCTGGTCTCTTGCGGTGTCTGTGCGAGCGGCCAGCTTACTATTGATAAAAATTTGTTATCAAGAGTAAACAGAGGAACAGCTTCAGCGGCAAATCATAGTGCGGCCCGCAAGTGACATTTGCCTAAGCATTCTTCCGACCTGCGACGCTTCAGTTCGAGCGCCGGTAGTGTAAGGTAAAAAAGTGTATGCCTTGATAGATGCCTTTCGATGGACGCTGGCAAATCTGCAAGCGTCCGAGATTTTGTGCAATTCCCGGATCAGTAATGCGGCCCAGAAGGAGACGACGGAGGAAGTTAGTAAGTATATCGATGGCCTGAAGCAAGATGTCTGAGCGGGAGTCCTCGAATGAAATCTGCCAAACAAGAATTTTACAAATGTCGTGTCCAGTTACTAGTTCTCCTGGTCTGTCGGGATACCATGTAAGTTTTTCGAACTCATACGCTTTGTTGAAAAAGCTATAATCAAAGTCGGGGTCATTCACTCGCCCTAGAGGCTTCCTCCTGCTATGGTTTTCCTGCAAGGGTCCGAGCGTATCTCGCCACCATTTTTCTTGTGTCGTAATTCGACGTTGATCTTTGGCGTCAATTGTCCAATTGAAGCTGCCAAGCTCTCGTGGGCGGCGTTGTGAGAAATACATGGCCGTCTGTTCCACCATGATAGCCGCCAATTCACTCATGAGCACCGACTGAACGTAGAGTTGCACCGGCATGCCTGCGAGCATCTCCCGTAGTGCCCAAATCTCCGCCACCAAATCGGGATCGTGCTTCGCCGTCAGGTGGACGGTTAATCCTTCACACTGCTTATGCTTGTGGTCTTTTAATCTTTCGTCATTCTCTCCCGACATATCGACAGCGACGGCATGCAAAAGTGCATTACGCGCGAAAAGTAGCTCGACCAAAGCAGCCAAATGATCGGCGTTTAGCGAACCGCCCTTCAACTCGCCAGTGGGCGCCTTCGGCCATTCTCGCGTAAAGTAAGCAAGCTTCCGGCGGGCGGGGCCGACTTCCTTGCTGGGTAGGGCGAGAGCACAAACGACACTCCGACCACTGGTCGGGGTGAATTGCCCTCCCTCATCGATGAAGATTTCCACGAGGCTGACTCCCGGCCATGTGAGTTTTGGGCTGTCCATATATCCGTTGATCGGCACAACATGACGGACCCACTGCGGAAAGTCGCCGCTCTGAGCGGCACGCGGTAAACCTGATTATCACGTGCTAATTGGCCCTCGGCAGGCATAGCCGCACCCCCTTGAAAACCCGCACGCGCAACCGTACTATACGGACATACACCGTAACTTTCGGGAAACACACGTATGCAAGCCAAAACCGAGCGCTTCGAGATGCGCCTCGACCAGGAAACCCTCGACGGTGTGGACGAATGGCGCGCCCGCCAGAGCGGTCTGCCGTCAAGAGCGGAAGCTATTCGCCGATTGATTGATGGCGGACTGTCCTCCCCATCGAGGCCACGGGTGAAACTGAGTGATGGAGAAAAATTGATCCTCCTCATGCTCCGCGACCTGTACAAGCATCTTAAAGCCAGAGGCGAAATTGACCCGGAGTTTGTGTCCGAAGCGATCGCCGGAGGGCACTATTGGGGCCTGAGGTGGCGCTACTCAGGGATTTTGCATGACCACGAGGACAGCGAGACCGTCGTGTCCGAAGTCGTGGATGTGCTTGACATGTGGTCCTTCCTCGAAAGCAGTTACGGCAAGCTCTCGCAGAAAGATAAAGCACAAATAGAGGCTGAGGCAGGGCCACTCGGCAAAAGCGTTCGCTTTCCTGGATTTGACGGGAATAACGAGACCGAGCATCTCGGTATCGCCAGATTCCTGATCGATGACCTGGAGCGCTTTTCCAGTTTTAAGGGCCGCGATCTCAACTCCCACTTGCAGTCCATCGAGGCATATAGGCGCATGCTCCGGGTTTTCGGACCCATGCGAGAAAACTTGGTGGGGCGGGGGCTTAGCGCCTCCGAGATCATCGCTATTTTGAGCGAAAGGCGGCCTCCTGCGCGTCGGAAAACGGCGAACTGAAACCAACATTCTGCGCCGGACTTACGCAACGGAAAAGCCTCGCACTCTCAATGGCCAGGCAGCGTTGCAGAAGGCTTGAGTGCTGAATCAAGAGTCTGGCTTTCGGACGTATGTCACGGAACGCCCAAGTGCCTGAGAAACCTCAGGGCCACGTGCGGTCCAAAAGTCTTGCAGACTGTGTGGAAACTCGAATGTCGGCGAGCCGGCGCAATATTCCAGTGTTGCGAGACCACATCAGGAATCATTGTTGCAGTGATGGTGCCGCGAACGAATCAATGTTGTGCAGCGGGGCGACTGCGGCGATTTTTCACAAAGTCTGCTTGAATTCTGCACAGCCCTTCAACCACATTAACCGGCGATGTTTCACTTGACATAAAAGCGCGGACCGGAGCGGAAGGACTAAGCTACCCGTCGCGGGTCAATCAGTCGGCGGCATCCTTGCAATCTTCAGCGCCTTCAAGTCGTAGCGCCTCGTGCTCATGGGACCGGGCGACATAAAGCAACGCGTCCCGGGTGGGGCCATCAGATAGGTCGGACGCCATGGCGCGGGCATTTGCCGCCCAGTGTTGGTATTGCGCTGCGGTTGTCATAGCGAGAACATCAACGATCCTAGACAAATGTCAAATCGCTTGATCTACATCAGGCAGCCAGACGTTGTTATGGGCATGGGAAGTGAAACATCGCCCCTTAACTCCATGTTCACCATTTGTTCGTATAACCCCCACCGCACCAACCCGCGGCGGGAGAAACCCTCATGGACATGCACACCCCGGACGACCCACCCATCGCCACCACCACCAACCTCGAACGTCCGCTCTCCGACATCTTCACCAAGCGCCTGCTCCAGTCCCTTGCCGCCACCATGCCGATGGAACGGCGGGACGGCTCGCCGGAATGGGCCGAAAAATGGGACGCCACGCGGGAACTCTTCGATAGCCTCGATCCGCGAAACCCGGCCGATGCCCAGCTAGCCGTCTTCGCCATCGCCGCCGCGCAGTCCGCCATGGATAATTTCGCCCGCGCCGCCCAGCCCGGCATGTCGGACGACCAGGTGGCCCGGCTCCGAGGCCGCGCCCTTGCCGCCGGCCGTGCCTACGCGTCGGCCCTGCGCTACCTCCGCAAGCCGCAGCCAGCCCAGCGTCCAATTCCCGCCGCCAAACCCGCACCCGATATGCCGGCCGAACCACCGCCCGCGGACACCATGAAAGCGGCGCCGAAATCCGCCCCTGCCAAACCTGCCCCGCCGGAATCCGCGCCCCCGCCACCCGAAACCGCGCCAAATTCCGCCCCGCGCCGGAACCCGCTGGCGTGGATCCAAGGCCGCACCCAGCATACCGATCAGCGCACTCCCGACCCCAGGTCCGCAACCACCGCAACAACCGCGGCGTCCGCGATGGCCACCCTGCGCACGGCGCTCGCGGCGCGGGATCACGGCCAGGCGCCCCATCCCGGCGACCGCGGCAGCCAGGAATAACCCC
This sequence comes from uncultured Alphaproteobacteria bacterium, assembly GCA_963790445.1. Lineage (GTDB taxonomy): Bacteria > Pseudomonadota > Alphaproteobacteria > Acetobacterales > Acetobacteraceae > JAMXLO01. The sequence continues at coordinate 98,817 of CAWBON010000020.1, forward strand.
CGACACCCGTATCGCGCCGCAGCCACGGCCGACCCCGAACCCGTCCCACGGCACAGCCACACACCACCAACCGCCGCACCGGTCCCGCCAAAGCCATCCCGCCGCCTGCCACGTGGTTGCGTTGCCCGCCGCCATACCCCAGAAAGCGCCCGCACAATCGCGGACGCCCCCAATGACCACCGGCTACTTTTTCGAAGACCTCCAGATCGGCCAGACCGCCAGCCTCGGCAAGACCATCACGGAGGCCGACATACTCATGTATGCCGCAGTCTCCACCGACACCAACCCCGTGCACATCGACGCCGAAGTCGCCAAACAGTCGGTGTTCGGCGAACGCATCGCCCACGGCATGCTCTCCGCCGGCCTGATCAGCGCCGTACTCGGCACCAGGCTGCCCGGCCCCGGCACCCTCTACATGCGCCAATCGCTGCGCTTCGCCGCCCCGGTGAAGATCGGTGACACCGTCAGGGCCACCGTCACCATCACCAGTCTCAATCCTGAGAAAAAACGAGCGACGCTCAGTACCGTCTGCACCGTCGGCGACGAAGTGGTGATCGACGGCGAGGCCTACGTCCAGGTGCCCTCGCGGTCCTGATGCGCATCTTCCACGACTGGCGCGATCTGCCGCCCGACGCAAAAGGCGCCACCGTCGCCCTCGGCAATTTCGATGGCATGCACAAAGGCCACGCCCAGGTCATCCGCGCCGCCCACGCCGCCCGCCCCGAGGTCCCGCGGGGCGTGCTCACCTTCGAACCCCACCCGCGCGAACACTTCCGCCCCGACGACCCACCCTTCCGCCTCACCCTCTCCGCGGAACGCGCCGAAGCCCTCGCCGCACTCGGCGTAACCCGGCTCTACGAACTCCCGTTCGACCACGCCTTCAGCCTGATGCCCGCCGAAGCCTTCGTCGCCGATATCCTCCACCAGGGTCTCGGCGCCCGCCACCTGGTCTGCGGCCCGGACTTCGCATTCGGCCACCGCCGCGGTGGCGACACCACATTCCTCGCCAACCGCGCCGAGGCCCTTGGCATGGGCCTCACCCTGGTCCCCCTGCTGGCCGACGCCGGCGGCCCGATCTCCGCCACCCGCATCCGCCGCGCGCTACAGGACGGCTACCCGGAACGCGCCACCGCCGACCTGGGCCGCCCCTGGACCATCCGGGGCGAGGTCGCCCACGGCGACGCCCGAGGCCGCACCATCGGCTTCCCCACCGCCAACATCGCCCTCGGCCGACACCTGGAACCCGCGCGCGGCGTCTACGCGGTGACGATCCGCCTGCCCGACGGAACCTGGCACCGCGGCGTCGCCAACATCGGCCGCCGCCCGACGGTGAACGAAGGTCCCGAAAGCCGCCTGGAAGTCAACATCTTCGACTTCGATGCCGACATCTACGGCGCCGAACTCGCCGTAGCCCTCCACGCCTACATCCGCCCCGAACAGAAATTCGCCGGCCTCGACGCCCTGAAGGCCCAGATAGCCACCGACGCCGCCGAAGCCCGCCGCCTGCTCACCAACGCCTGACGACGATCTGCCGCCGCAGCGTACGAACATCCCGCCTCCGTCGCACACTCAGCTGCATCAGCGACCGCATGGCATTCCAATGCCTCGCGGATGAACTGGCTGTCGGCCACCGCGGCCAGATTCATCGGCGCGACGAAGCTGCCGATCTGCGGCACCACGCGCAGCAGGCCGTCCTTCACCAGCCGCTGGAATACCTCGCGCACCGGCGTTCGACTGATGCCGTGCTGCGCGGCGAGCCGGGTTTCCGACAGCGCCTGGCCGGGGCGCAGCCTGCCGCTGAGGCTGTCATCGTGCAGCCGCGCGTAGAGACGGTTGCCCACGTTGCGCGCGGGCTCGAACTCATCGATGCGGATCGCGGCGCCGGCGCCGTTTCGCATCCGCGCTGTCCTCCCGGACGGGATTGTAGACTTGTATACAAGCCACGCAAGCATGCCGGCGTTTCACGACGCATCGGGATCGCCCTATACGCCCGGTGGCTGCGCGTGATCCGCTTGCATCGCCGCAATCATGGTTTCCCACGACGGTGCGGACCAACCGGTGCGGTCCCTGAAGCGTTCACCATCCAACCGGCGGTCGCAATGGAACTCATCGTCTCGTTCGATAGTAATCCCGAGACCGTAAACGCGGTTGACGATACCCAGCAGGTCATACTTGCTGATCGGCTCGCTCGCCACCTGCCACAAGCCATCAAGGTCGGGCCACTCGCTCGCGGCACGAGCGACCAGGTCGGACATCGCAGGCGTCGTCAAGCCGGTGTACAGCGCGTTGGCGAAGCCTCGCACCCGATTGCCGCGCTGTGCCATGAACCATTCCAGCAGGCCCATGCCTGCCCGCAGCTCGTGCCCGATGATCGAGGAGCGAATCGTAAGGCACCCAGGTCCGACAACCTCGCCCAGCAGCTTGCTTCGACCGTACAGGTCCTGTGCGTCCGGCGGATCGTTCTCCGTATAGCATCCCCTGGTGCCGGAGAACACGCAATCAGTGCTGAAATGTATCAACCGCGCATCGTAGCGACCGCAGAGACGCGCAAGCTGGTGTGGGAACAGGGCGTTCACGGTGATGGACGGCACCGGGTCCTTCGCTTCCGCGATCTGCTTGATGATGCCGATGCAGTTCGCCACGACGTGTGGGCGGAAACTGTGCAGGACGTCCTCGACCGACGCCGGAGCGTCAGCCGAGACACCGCCGAACAACCTGACATCAGGCAACGCCTTGGCCAGCGCGCTGCCTGGCTGTGACGCGCGGATGCTGCCGGCGACTTCGAATTCATGCCGCAGGCGTTGCAGCAACTTATGCCCAAGCATGCCGCCGCCGCCAAGAACCAGAAAACGCATGCGCCCGGAATGCAAGTGTTGTCCTCCAGAGATCGCCGATCACGGCGCTCGCGATGACGAGCGACCAGGCTACACTACACGATCAAGGATGCGGCAAGCCATTGCGGCCACTCGCGCGGCCGGCCGCGGCACCCGCGTAGTACAGTTCCTGGTAGCCATCGACCGTCATTGCGACATCGTGGGCCTGCCTTATTCTGTCGCGGCGAGCCGCCATTCGCGATGACGATGACCGGTCAACCGCAAGCGGCAACGCGGCAGCGATCGCGCCAGCCAGCGCGACCGGATCGCGCGGCGGTGCCAAATGGGCCGGGTCCAGCACCAATCCAGCCACGTCGCCCACCATCGTGGCGACCAGCGGCAGGTCATTCGCGACAGCCTCCAGCGCTACGATCGGCAGAGCTTCGCCAAACGCCGACCCGATCACCAATAGATCGAGCGCCGACAGCAGGCCTTGCATGTCATGCACGGGTCCCAGGGCCAAGGTCTGCGCCGCCATTCCCGTCGCCTGTACGATCGCTGTCAGGCGCGGGTTGTCGGCGGTGCACTCAGCCCCGGCCAATACCAACCGCGCGCGCGGATCCTTCAGCAGGCTTACGGCGGCGAGTACCGGTTTCGTGGTCCTTCTGCGCATCGAAGCGACCGACGCACCCGATGGCCAGGCTGTCGGCGCCCAGTCCCCATGCCGCTCGGAGTGCGCTGCGCCGATCAGGGTCGAATCGGAAGGCGGAAAAATCCACGCCGTTCTCCACCACGACACCACGCGCGCTGTCGTAGCCGAACGCTTCCTCGTGGAACTTCCGCGCCGCCTCCGTGCAGTAGACGATTCGCCAAGGAACCCAGCGCGACAGCGGCGAGCAGACCCGGTTGATCAGTCGCGTCATGACGCGACTTCCCGCGCGCGGCAGCGTGGTGTTGTGAATCGACCAGAGCAACGGAACACCACGCCGCGGCAGCAGCGTCGATAGCAGATTGCCGTGGTACAGCCAGGCATGAACTATGTCCGGGGAAGCCGCGCGAAGTGTCCCGGCGGCGCGCATCAAGGCGCGCGGCGAAAGCTGCCCGCGCTGCAAGCCAAGCGTCGTGACCGGCGTGTCGCCCAGATCGAAAAACGGCGTCTCGTTAGTCAGACTTACCACTTGGTGGGCCACGCCGCTTGAACCATGTGCGATCAGATCCGCCAGCAGCCGCACGGCGCCGCCCTGCCCCAGGGCGGTAATGATGTGGAGCACACGAACCGGTCGCGACCCAGGCAGCCTACCGAGGGGTGATGTCAAGCAACGTCTTTCAGCAGCAAGGTCTTCGATGCCGTACGGCAGGTATGCGGGTACCGGCGAGCGCCAGTCGTAGGCCAACAGGCGGCCCCGTCGGCAACCGCCGCCCCAGTCTCTAGCGGCGGCCCGCCCAGCCGTCCAGCGTGGCAACGCTGGGCCATGGGGTCCGGCCGCCTTGCACACCACCCCACGGTTGCGGTAGCGAAGGCCGCGAATCGGGACGCTAGGTCCCGTTCTGTCAAAGCGAGCTGCCCATGGCGCGTTTCCCGCACACCAGACCGATGATCCGCGCTGCCGCGTCGCCGGCGAGCCGACTTTGTGCCGTTGCTGCATGACGGAACAGCCTGCTTCGCTGACTTGGTATATCCGTTCGCTGCTGGCTCACCGCGACCTGATCTACCGCATGGTGGAACGCGAGTTCACCCAGCGCTTCCGCGGCAGCGTGCTGGGTGCGGTCTGGGCGATATTGACACCATTGCTGACAGCACTGGTCTACACGTTTGTGTTCGGCACCGTGTTCAAGTCGCGATGGGGCGGTACCCCGGCGGACAGCCAGAACAGCTTCACGGTGATCCTGCTTACCGGCGTCGTCGTCCATTCGATGTTTGCCGAGGCACTGGGTCGCGCTCCGGTCGTTGTGCTGAGCAACGCCGGCTACGTTAAGAAGGTGGTCTTCCCGTTGGAGATCCTGCCGGTGGTGGCCGTATGCACCGCATTGGTCAACGCGTCCTTCGGATTGGTGATCGTGCTGATGCTCAATCTCGCGCTCACTCACGCCATTCAGCCCACGGTACTGCTGCTGCCCGTGGTGCTGTTTCCCTATCTGCTGTTCATCACCGGGCTGGTGCTGTTTCTGGGTGCCACCGGCGTCTATGTGCGCGACCTGTCGCAGATCGTCGGCTTCCTGATCACCGTGTCGCTGTTCCTGACACCGATCTTCTATCCGATCACAGCGGTGCCCGCCAGCTTCCAGCGTGTGATGTGGCTCAATCCGCTGACCTTCATCGTGGAACAGACCCGCGGCGTCTTGTTGTTCGGCTCCCTGCCGGACTGGCGCGGGGCGGTGCTTTACACGGCGGCTGCTACTTTGCTGCTGGCGATGTGCTTCTGGTGGTTCCAGAGAACGCGCAACGGCTTTGCCGATGTCATGTGAGACGACTGTGGTGCCCGCTGGCGAATTGCCGGCGCCCGCTGACCAATTGCCGGCGCCCGCTGGCGAACTGACCGCGATCGAGGCGGTGGGCCTTGGCAAGGCGTATCTCATATACGCCAAGCCGGAGGACCGGCTGCGGCAAGCGTTGGAACCTCGGCTGCGTCGCGTTCTGCGGCCGTTGACGCGGCTTGTCGGGCACGATTTGCCCGAACGCGAGTACTTCGCCCGGTATTGGGCACTGCGTGGTCTGACCCTGCATGTCGAGCGCGGCGAAACCGTCGGCGTGATCGGGCGCAACGGCAGCGGCAAGTCCACATTCCTGCAACTGGTGTGCGGCACGTCGACCCCAACCGAGGGGCAGGTGGTAACCCGCGGTCGCGTCGCCGCCCTGCTGGAACTCGGCTCCGGCTTCAACCCGGAGTACACCGGACGCGAGAACGTGTTCTTCAATGCCAGCGTCCTGGGGCTGACGCACGCGGAGACCGAGGCGCGGCTGCAGGACATCCTGGCCTTCGCGGACATCGGCGAGTTCGTGGAACAACCGGTGAAGACCTACTCATCAGGCATGGCGATGCGGCTGGCCTTCGCGGTCATCGCTCACGTCGATGCAGACGTGCTGATCATCGACGAAGCGCTGGCGGTCGGTGACGCGGCCTTCCAGCAGAAATGCATACGCTGGCTGCGGCGTTTCCGCGAACAGGGTACCGTGCTGTTCTGTGGCCACGACATCGGCGCGGTGATCAGCATGTGCAAACGCGCGCTCTGGCTCGATCATGGCATCGTCCAAATGGAAGGGCCGGCCAAAGACGTCTGCGAAGCCTATCAGGCCTCGCTGCACCTTGAATCCAGCGGCGCCGCCAAGGTCGAAGCCGATCGTGCGGCTCGGCAGGGCCGCCAGGCCGCTCCAGCCAAGCCTCGCACCTTCTCGACACCCGGGACAGATCTCGGCTCGCTCCCGCAGGTCCTGAGCCTTGCTGAATTCGAACCGGACTCCGATTCGTACGGCACGGGTGATGCGAAGATAATCTCGGTTCGCTTTTTGCGTGCCGATGGGTCCGATATCGGCGTGCTCCTGGGTGGCGAGCCGGTAGCCGTGGACATCGAGGTTCAGGCAGAGGCCGAGTTGCAGCACCCCATTATCGGGTTTCACATCAAGGACAGGCTGGGCCAGTGGCTGATCGGCGACAATACGCACCTGAGCTACCGTGATCATGACATCGTCGTCGCCGCGGGACATAAGCTGCAGGCGCGGTTCGTATTCGATTTGCCGCTGCTGCGAACCGGCGATTACTCGATGACCGTCGCCGTGGCGACCGGCACGATAGAGGAGCATTCCATGCATCATTGGGTACATGATGCGGTGCTGTTCAAGGTGCATTCGCCCTTGCAGACGGGCGTCATGATCGGCGTACCAATGTCGGAGATTACGCTTACCGCGTGAAACGGTTCGACCTACGAAACGGCGTGTCGGTTCGGCGCTGTCGGGGAAATGAGGAAAACTGGATGGTCCTGGAAGTAGCGCAGGTCAGTCGAGCCGACTTGATGGGAGGCCGCTTCAATGGCTTTTCGATCAGGCACCTGTTGGAGCAACGGGGCGTGCATTCGTCGCATCTCGTGTTCGATCCAAAGTCGGATGACCCGGCGACGCATCGCATTTTCGACTATCCGGGCAGTCGCACTTTCGTCAACACCATGTCCCGTTGGGAGTACCGCTGGGGTCTGCACGCCATGTTCCAGGTGCACAGCTTCGGCCTCCCGGCAAGCCGGCTGTTTCGACGCGCTGATGTCATGCATTACCATGTGGTGCATGATGGCTTCTTCAGCATCGCGGCGCTGCCCGTGCTTGCACGGCTGAAACCCAGCATCTGGACATGGCACGACCCGTGGATCATGACCGGACACTGTATATACCCCTTGGAGTGCGATCGGTGGCGGATCGGCTGCGGCGAGTGCCCGGACCTGACCCGCCCATTTGAAATGAAGTTCGATAACACGCGCCGGGCGTTTGCGTTAAAGCGCGCGATCGTCCGGCATTCACCGATCGACATTATCGTGGCATCTCGCTGGATGTTGGATATGGCGCGCGCCTCACCGATGGCGGTCGGGGCTCGGCTGCACTACATCCCGTTCGGTGTGGACCTGTCGCGCTTCAAGCCGCGCGATCAGGCTGCCGCGAAGGCACGCTTCGGCGTGCTGCCCGACCGGGTCGTCATTGCGGTACGCGGCTTCCTCGGCCCCTACAAGGGGGTCACGGAATTCGCGGCAGCACTGGAACGGATCCAGACGCCGCTGTGTGTGCTGTCGTTGAACGACTTGGGCGGTTTCGATCGGTTGATCGGTCGTCACCAGGTGATCGGACTGGATTGGACGGACGATGAGGAAGCCTTGATCGACGCATACACAGCCGCGGATTTCTTCATGATGCCATCAATGGGCGAAGCGTTTGGCATGATGGCGGTAGAGGCGATGGCGTGCGGCAAGCCGGTGGTTGTATTCGAGGGTACGGCGTTGCCGGACGTCACATTTGCGCCAGAGGCAGGAATTGCCGTGCCTATGCGCGACGTGCAGGGGTTGGCCGATGCGGTGCAGCACCTGGTGGACGATGCGCCTGACCGTTTGCGTCGTGGCAAACGTGCACGGGAGCTGGCGGAGCAGCACTACTCCGCGGAGCTGTACGCCGATCGGCTCGCCTCGCTCTATCAGGCTGTCGCGAAAGGTCAGTCGAACCGCGAGGCGGTAGCCGTTCCAGCATGAAAATCCTGCTTCTCACCGATTTGCCGCCATGCACGAATTATACCGGCGGGATGGTACTTGCGGAAATCTGCAAGCAGTTACCGCGCGGCTCGGTCGCTTGCTTCTGCGTGCTCCACCCAGATCTGCAGAATATCGGACCGGATCCGGACTTGGCTTCAGCGCTGTCGGGGAAATGAGGAAAACTGGATGGTCCTGGAAGTAGCGCAGGTCACTCGAGCCGACTTGTTGGGAGGCCGCTTCAATGGCTTTTCGATCAGGCACCTGTTGGAGCAACGGGGCGTGCATTCGTCGCATCTCGTGTTCGATCCAAAGTCGGATGATCCGGCGACGCATCGCATATTCGACTATCCGGGAAGTCGCACTTTCGTCGCCACCATGTCCCGTTGGGAGTACCGCTGGGGTCTGCACGCCATGTTCCAGGTGCACAGCTTCGGCCTCCCGGCAAACCGGCTGTTTCGACGCGCTGATGTCGTGCATTATCATGTGGTGCATGATGGCTTCTTCAGCATCGCGGCGCTGCCCGTGCTTGCACGGCTGAAACCCAGCATCTGGACATGGCACGACCCGTGGATCATGACCGGACACTGCATGCACCCCATGGAGTGCGATCGGTGGCGGATCGGCTGCGGCGAGTGCCCGGACCTGACCCGCACATTTGAAATGAAGTTCGATAACACGCGCCGGGCATTTGCGTTGAAGCGCGCGATCGTCCGGCATTCACCGATCGACATTATCGTGGCATCTCGCTGGATGTTGGATATGGCGCGCGCCTCACCGATGGCGGTCGGGGCTCGGCTGCACTACATCCCGTTCGGTGTGGACCTGTCGCGCTTCAAGCCGCGCGATCAGGCTGCCGCGAAGGCACGCTTCGGCGTACTGCCCGACCGGGTCGTCGTCGCGGCGCGCGGCTTCATCAGTCCCTATAAGGGGGTCACGGAATTAGCGGCAGCACTGGAACGGATCGAGACGCCGCTGTGTGTGCTGTCGTTGCACGACTCGGGTGGTTTCGATCGGTTGATCGGTCGTCACCAGGTGATCGGACTGGACTGGACGGACGATGAGGACGCCTTGATCGACGCATACACAGCCACGGATTTCTTCGTGATGCCATCAATGGGCGAAGCGTTTGGCATGATGGCGGTAGAGGCGATGGCGTGCGGCAAGCCGGTGGTTGTATTCGAGGGTACGGCGTTGCCGGACGTCACATTTGCGCCAGAGGCAGGAATTGCCGTGCCTATGCGCGACGTGCAGGGGTTGGCCGATGCGGTGCAGCACCTGGTGGACGATGCGCCTGACCGTTTGCGTCGTGGCAAACGTGCACGGGAGCTGGCGGAGCAGCACTACTCCGCGGAGCTGTACGCCGATCGGCTCGCCTCGCTCTATCAGGCTGTCGCGAAAGGTCAGTCGAACCGCGAGGCGGTAGCCGTTCCAGCATGAAAATCCTGCTTCTCACCGATTTGCCGCCATGCACGAATTATACCGGCGGGATGGTACTTGCGGAAATCTGCAAGCAGTTACCGCGCGGCTCGGTCGCTTGCTTCTGCGTGCTCAACCCAGATCTGCAGAATATCGAACCGGATCCGGATTTGGCTTGGCTCCCGCTGGAATATGCAGCCAAGCCGCGCGAAACGGGCTTCCCAGCCATTTCACTCGCGCGGGAAGTGCTGTCGTTTGGGGTTGAGTGGGGGAGGGAAGTTGTCGCGACGCCGGAACTGGTGAAGCAGGCCGCAAGCTTTGCGCGCCGTCAGGGCGTCGACACGATCTGGGCGGTGCTGCAAGGGCAAACAATGGTTCGTTTGACCGTACGCCTGGCAGACCAACTGAAGATGCCGTTTGTACACCCACATCTGGGACCCGTTGAATTGGTGGTTCGACGCAAACCATGTGGATCGGTGGCATCGCAAGGCGGCATTCAAGGATTTTGATCGGGCCGTCCGGAGCAGCCGCGCCTGCGCCACTGCTTCTTGGGCGATGTCGAAGGACTATGAGCGCCGCTACGGAGTACGCAGCATCGCCCTGATCGCCTGTTACGACCGGGCATGGGCGCACTCGCCAGCCCCGCGCCTGCACGATGACACGGAGTTGGTTATCGGCATGGCCGGACAGTTCTACGCCGACGTGGAATGGCAGACGCTTGTGCGTTGCCTCAACGGCGTTGAATGGCAGATCGCGGGACGACAGGTCCGGCTGCTGGTACTGGGGCACTACATACCGGAATCCGGAATCCCGGAAGAACGCTGCGAATTTCTCGGATGGCATCCTCAGCGCGAGGCCATCCACATCCTGTCCGAACAAGCCGACGTCTTATACTGCCCCTACCCGTTCGCACCCCACATGGCAGAGGTCGCTCGATTAAGTTTCCCGTCGAAGCTTGTGTCTTATCTGGCAGCAGGCCGCCCCGTGCTGTTGCACGGACCCGCAACATCGTCGCCGGCGCGCTATCTGGACGAACGTCAGGCAGGCTTGGTCACACTTGGCTCAGGCGCTTCCAACCTGTTCAACGCCTTGTTTCAGTTGGCGGCCAACCCGGACCTCTACGCTGCTCTGGCCACCAAGGCGCAGCAGGCGTTCGCGGCGGACTTCACGTCGGAAAGCATGCATGCGCGCATCCTTGAATTTCTCGGTGTATCCGACCTGGAATTGGCCGAGGCGCGGCCCGCGCCGGTGCCGTTCGATCCTCAAGGCGCCCGCCGCCCGTATACCGCCCCCACGGCCGGTGCGCACGCCGAGGCAGCGGGTGACGCATTCTCTGCTGAGTGCCGTTAGACGCACGCCGTTACGGCGCTTGGCCAATGCGCTCGACCGCCCGCCCCAAGGGCCGTCGCTCCGCCAGCAGCTTGACAGCTACCGCTCGGCCAACTCGGAATTGACCACCAAGTACCAGCTTGCGCGGCGTGAACTGGAGCTTACGCAGCGTGAATTGGAATTGACCACCAAGTACCAGCTTGCGCAGCGTGAACTCGAGCTTGCGCAGCGTGAACTCGAACTTACGCGCCGTGGGCATGCAACCGCGCTGCGTCAATTGGGCCACACCGAAGCCGCACTCCGCCAGCAGCTTGCAGCCGCAAGTCAAGCGTACGCGGAACTCTCCGCGGCCCATACCCAGCAGTTTGAGGCAACCAATCGGGCATATGTCGAGCTCTCCACGGCGCACGCCACGCTCAATCAACGGTTCGATGCAGTGGCGTCCGCGAGTTTGGGCAAATTGTCGCTGGTCGAGGATCAGCTTCGCCGCCTCACGCTGCGATTTGATCATAGCAGCCGGAACGATGCATCCGACGACGGGTCGCGATATCTGGACCTGCTGGAGGCGGTGCTGACCGGTTCCGCCCTGCAGGATCCCTCCATCAGCCCATGGACCGATCCGGGCTTCTCGGCTGATACGCGCTTGCTCGGCCGTGATTGGCCGCAGCATGCCCTCACCATGATCGGCACGGCGCGCATGCGGAACCTGCGTGTCGTGCTGGAGACCGCGCTGCGCGCCGAAATACCGGGCGACGTGATCGAAACCGGCGTCTGGCGTGGTGGCGCATGTATCTACATGCGAGCCATTCTGGCCGTCCACGGCATCCAGGACCGCACCGTCTGGATTGCCGACTCGTTTCAAGGATTGCCCATGCCCAACCCGGATCTATACCCGGCGGACGCCAATGACACCCACCACATCCAGGCCGCATTGGCGATATCGGCCGACGACGTGCGTGCGGCATTTCAGCGGTTCGGACTGCTCGATGGACAGGTTCAGTTCCTGGAAGGCTGGTTCAAGGACACCCTGCCGAATGCGCCAATCGAAAAGATCGCGTTACTGCGACTCGATGGCGACATGTACGAATCGACCTGGGAGGCACTGGAAGCGCTCTATCCCAAGGTATCGCCTGGCGGGTTCGTCATCGTTGATGACTACATCCTGCCACCGTGCCGTGCGGCAGTAGACGAGTATCGAAGTCGGCACGGCATCGTCGCGGCGTTGCAGGAAGTCGATGGGGCCGCCGTATATTGGCAGAAGGAAGGCTGAGACGTGAACCTCGCTGGCGCAGCGGCTGTAACGACCCGAAGCGTCCCGAGCCAGGGATCACCATACTTCACACAACTTGATTTCTTGAAGTGTTATGCCATCGCCCTTGTCGTGGTCGTGCATGTTTCCGCGACCGGCTCCTATCTATGGCATACCGGACCAGCCACCGATTGGTGGATAAGCACGGGGTTCAATTCTTTTTCGCGAACCTGCGTACCCCTGTTCCTGATGGCCAGTGGCGCGACACTGCTTGACACTGCAAAGACCGAGCCGGTCAGTCGGTTCCTTGCGCGAAGGCTACGACGGATCATCGTCCCCTTGATGGTCTGGTCGTGTGTGTACCTCGCGGATCGCGCGTGGTTCTGTCAGGTTTGGCGCCATCGTAACGAATATTGAAACTTCATTGCGTGCGCCCCCCTCAGCATGGCAGATTCCGATTGCACGACGGCTCGGATGTATCGACGGAATTGCTCATTCCGGTGCCTTGGGCGCGAGCCCTGACAGAACGCGAGATAGGACCCTCGACATGGCTGATCCCGTATCGCCTAAGCTGCATCCGGCGTTCAAGCGTTTGATCCCGATCGCGTTTGTGCGGAGGGCGTGCACATGATCCCGTTCCAGCTTCACCGCCGCATTCCGTTCGTGCGCCGCCCGTTCTATCAACGCGACCAAGCGATGGCCGAAAGGGACCGGGCTGCGGTGGCACTGCAAGCGACCGCTTCGGAAAGGGACAAGCTTTCGCAGGAAAATTCCGACCTACGGGTAAAACTAGCGACGGTCACTCGGCAGCTACCGACGGTCGCTCGGCAGCTACGAGGTGAAAAATCGCTATCGGATCTGAAAGCTGCTTTTCTGGACCCTCTGGTCGACCTCGGGGCCGCAGAAGATCCTGCATTTTTTGGCATCTTTACGCCGAGCCCGGAGGTTGGCCAACCGAAGTTCGGCGTAAACGAAGCATTCCTAGCTGACGCCGAATCGTACTATGCTAAATTTCAGTCGTTCCAATACTGGCACAGCTTGCTATCCGAATCGATTCGTCGAAGCGGGCTTCCCGATCAGCCAGACATTATTGTTGAATTCGGCTGCGGATTTGGAAACAGCACTTTTCCTCTTCTTGAGCTTTTTCCGGATAGTAGAATTATCGCTACCGACATAAGCCCAAACCTTCTATCGATATTGCGCCGCCTGCTCTATGCGCGAGACATATCCTCCGACCGCTGCCTTCCCGTGGCGATGGACGCCCAGAAGCCGTACATCGCGTCGGAAATCGCCAGTCTCGTATTCGGCTCCGCCATCATGCATCATTTGGCTGATCCGGGTGTCTTCGTGGCAGAAGCAATGCGCATCCTGCGCCCCGGGGGTGCCGCAGTTTTCTTTGAGCCCATGGAAGCCGGCTTTGCGATTGTGCGCGAGGCGTGTATGCGTGCTGCGGAGGAAGGCGAGCGCAGGGGTGAATCTGGCCCTCTCACAGAAGCCGCACGAATTACCGCAACCCAGCTAGCCGGACAGATCTTACGTGATAGACAGCCGAATTGGCGCGATCAGGACGACAAATGGGCCTTTCCCCCCTCCGTGCTCGAGAGGATAGCGTCGGCGGCCGGGGCGGAACTCGTGGTCTATCCCATCAACAACATTGAAACGCCGTTTCGCTCGCAGATCGCATATATCTTGGAAGCAAACGCCGGGATTCCTAGGGAAACCGTACCCGACTGGTTCTGGGCGCACTTCGATCATTTCGACAAAGAGGTATTTTCGCCAAAGATGTTGGAAAACCTTCCGATTGAAGCCTGTATCATTTTTAAAAAGCGGGTCGCTGTGCCTGTGCAGAACGATCAAACGATATAGGATGAGAGAAAGCCCCAACCTGGGCTTTTGGATCCGCATTTCTCCGGCTGCAGCATGTCTATGGCCTAGCCGGATTGTTCTTCGGCGCAGTTGCCTTGATGGGTGTATCGCTCTTCAAATTCGGCCAGGAAGTGACGATTGGCATCAGCGAAGCCGATCATTATCGATAGGCACGGCGCCGATGGTACCTGGCAGTACACCGTGGCGTGGCCGCGGGCATCCACGTATTCTCTGGGAGAGGCACTCAACCGCCGCCACCGTCCCCATAGTGAGGGCCGAAGGCAGGATAGACGTTAACGTGGGTTATTTTCAGTTGGCAGGCAGTCAGCTCGACGCAAACTGCCAGCAGCAACATCGGCCGGCGACGTGCGTGCGGCATTTCAGCGGTTCGGACTGCTCGATGGACAGGTTCAGTTCCTGGAAGGCTGGTTCAAGGACACCCTGCCGAATGCGCCAATCGAAAAGATCGCGTTACTGCAACTCGATGGCGACATGTACGAATCGACCTGGGAGGCACTGGAAGCGCTCTATCCCAAGGTATCGCCTGGCGGGTTCGTCATCGTTGATGACTACATCCTGCCAGCGTGCCGTGCGGCAGTAGACGAGTATCGAAGTCGGCACGGCATCGTCGCGGCGTTGCAGGAAGTCGATGGGGCCGCCGTATATTGGCAGAAGGAAGGCTGAGACGTGAACCTCGCTGGCGCAGCGGCTGTAACGACCCGAAGCGTCCCGAGCCAGGGATCACCATACTTCACACAACTTGATTTCTTGAAGTGTTATGCCATCGCCCTTGTCGTGGTCGTGCATGTTTCCGCGACCGGCTCCTATCTATGGCATACCGGACCAGCCACCGATTGGTGGATAAGCACGGGGTTCAATTCTTTTTCGCGAACCTGTGTGCCCCTGTTCCTGATGGCCAGTGGCGCGACACTGCTTGACACTGAAAAGACCGAGCCGGTCAGTCGGTTCCTCGCGCGAAGGGTACAACGGATCATCGTCCCCCTGATGGTCTGGTCGTGTGTGTATCTCGCGGACCGCGCGTGGTTGATGGGCGAATCACTCACCGCGGGCAGCATATTCCGATACCTTGTAACCGGCGCAACCTTTTATCATCTGCCGTTCTTCTATTATCTGTTCAGCCTGTATTTGTCCGCGCCCGTGCTGGCGCCTTTCGCGGAACGCGCCCGCGGTGGGACCGTGCTGTATTTCATCGTCCTCTGGGCGGCGGCCGCCTGCGTGCAACTCGCCTCCGACCTGACGGGCGTGGCCTCCGGCGTTGCGATCCCGGTGATTGCGGGCTTTGCCGGCTATTTCGTGCTTGGGCGCATGCTACGCGATAGCGCCATAGGCGGTCGGGCGATTTCCATTTGCCTGTGCGTCATCGCCGTCGGCTGGCTCGTCACGCTGCTCGCCACCTTTCGGCTGACTGCGGCCGCAGGCCACCTGAACGAGCTGCTGTTCGAATATGTCCGTCCCAACGTAGCCGCGATGTCGGTCGCCAGCTACCTTGTGCTGGTCTCCGCACCGGTCCTGCGTTTCGCCGAACGACACCCGGCGATAACGCAATTCATGCGGCAATTCGCGGGTCTCACCTTCGGCATCTTCCTGGTCCATCCTCTTTTGCTGCAAATCGCCATCCCCCGATTGCATGTCGCGTGGACTACGGGTGGTCCGCTGATCGGCATTCCCCTGACCACGATTGCCACGCTGGCAGTATCGGGCCTGGTCGTATCGGTCATTCGGCAATGGTCTGCAATCCGGATCATCGTGTCCTGATGGCAATTCCACACGCGCAGTCACTCGATCGCCCGAGCCACCACCTGCTCCAATTCCTGCAGGCAAGTCCCTGCCTGGCGCGCGGCAGCCAGCGCTCTGCGCATGGTCGCGCCAATTTTTGCGTCCCGCCGCAATAGCGCCACGTCTCTGTAAACGCTCAGCATTTCCCTGTACAGCGTTGCGACGAACGCGGGCGGCAGGTCGGGATCCTCACGACTTGCCTTGCGATACAGCGATAACCGCGCCGCAAGGTTCATGCGATAGGGATAAGTCTCGGCTTGCCGACTATGGACGGCGACCAGGGGCACTCGCACCGGCACGCAACAAGTGCGACGCGACACGCGTCTCCACAGGTCGATGTCCTCGCAAACCTGCATCCCCTCGTCGAAACCGCCTGTCTGCGCCAGGATGTCGCGCCGCACCAGCACGGACGGGCACATGATGACGTTGTGGCGGATCTCCAACACAGCCGGGTAGATATGGCCCTCCAGCGCGGGGTCTATCGCGTGGCGCTCTATGCTGAAATTGCCGTCGTCGTGGAACACGGCGTAGTCGGTGAAGCAGAGACCTGCGCCCGGATTCTGCTCCAGCGCCGCGACCTGCATTCCCAACTTCTGTGGCAGCCAGAAATCATCGCTGTCCAGGAACGCGATCAGTTCGCCGCTTGCCATCGCGATACCGTGGTTGCGCGCGGCAGAGACGCCCGACTGTGCGATGGTCGCATCGCGGTAGCGTGGACCCAGCAGCGTTGCAAAGCGCTGACGCAGCAAGACCGTGTCATCGGTGGAGCCGTCGTCCACCAGGATCAGCTCCCAATCCGGGTAGTCCTGCGCGACAACGCTGCGCACCGCCCGATCGAGGCTGTGCGCCCGGTTATAGGTCGGCAGCACCACGGTTATGCGGGGCAATGTGTGCCGGCCCCTCAGACGATCGGTCCCAGACCGGCCAGTGGCTCGCGTCTTGCCAGTGCAGCCAGTGCGGTAGCATCGCCGAATCCCAGCGTCTCGTCGGAGAAATCGAAGCCCCGGCCGATCGCTGTCCGGTGCAGCAGGATGTGGTCGAGCGACAGCGCGGCGACATCGGCCTGCCCGAGCAACAAATCACGTGCGGACAGGGCGCGTCCACGCGGCAACGTGGCCACGCCGGCCACCACGCCGCAGTCCTGCATGGCGTCAAGCCGAGTCGCTATGGCGCCGCGAGGCAGCACAGTGCCCGGCCGCAGGAAGCCCACATACGACCCGGTGGCAGCCAACATGCCGGCGTTCAGCAAGGCAGCCTCGGACGCCGTCTCCACCGCAGGCAAGCACAGCACGCGCAGCCGCGCATCCACGGGATGATGCAGACGTGCCGCGCATTCGTCCGAAGCCACCACGACCAATTCGATCTCCGCATGGTCCTGGGCAAGTGCCGCGCTCAGCGTTGCGTGCAGCGCCGGACATTCCACCAGCACCGGCACGATCAGACTGACCCTGGTTTCCGCTACACAACGTCGTGCCCGATGCGACGCGTGTGCCTGTGCCCGCTGATAGGGCGACCCTTCCAGATGGCGAGCCATCGCCTCGAAGAAACGGCGCGAGCTTCCCATCATCTGCATCCGCTCGACTTCCGTGCGGTCGTCCATCATGTCGATCCACAGCGCATCGCCCTCCTGGATCGCGGATGGATTGTTCGATCCTTGACTGTCATGGACACGGTACCGGACGAGACTTTCCGGCATGTGGAAGAATTCGTAATCCTGCAGCATGCGGTTCCACAGTCGATAGTCCTGGGTGTAGCGATACTGTTCATCGAACGGGCCGGCATCCCGGATGACATGGGCCGGCACATAGATGGTGCAGCCGTTGATGCTTCCGGTCAGCAGCGCCAACATCGGCACGCGAAGCAGGCGCTGGCGGTCGGCGGAGATGCGGTTCACCAATTTTCCCTTCGCATCGATGACGTGGTAGTCGGAGAACAACACCGCGTCGCGACGGCCGAGCCGGCGGTGATAGTCTACCTGGGCTTCGGTCTTATGTGGCTCGTACAGATCGTCGTGGCTCAGCCAGCAGAAAATGTCGCCGGTCATGGCCTCGACCGCCGTGTTCAGCGCTCCGGCAACGCCGCGGTTCTGCTGACGGATGTAGCGAACGCGCGATCCGCCGCGAGCGGCATTTCGTTCTGATTCGCCTCCGTCGGTGGACCCGTCGTCGACAACAACGATCTCGCAGCTCGGCCATGTCTGCGCCAGGGCGCTTTCCAGCGCCAGCGCGAAGTAGTGCCCGCCGTTGTATACCGGCATGCAAATGGAAATGCGCGGGCCGGCGTTCAGCTGCTGCATGATCAGTCATCCTTCATCAGCAGCGCCGCGAGCCTTGCCTCCAACGCAATTCGTCGCTCGCGCTCCAGCTCTGCCCGCGCGACCGCGCGTTGCAGATCGCTGCGAAGACCATAAAGCTCGAGCTCCTGGGCATTCATTTCATCCCGCTGCCGCTGGGCCATCCGGGCATCGCCGGCAAGCCGGACGGCCAGCACAGCGGCGCGGTTCCGAACGGCGCCGGTCAATCGGCGCAATATCGGTGACGTCAACACGATGCGCCTTGCGAGAGTCGTTCACTGTCACTTCCGCGCCAATCCTTTCTCACCTGCCGGCATCCCCGGTGTTCCGCCGGTTGCAAGTTCCAGACGCGATGAGAAATGCCGCACCACGCGCAGCGCGCAGTGCAGCGGCCGATACCTTGCAGCGCGCAGCGCGGCTCGTCCTGCGCCACCGTAGCGCCTTTCGAACGCATAGGTGCCGCAAACCTGCAGCCAGATGTCGCACAGCGCCTGCCTTCGCAGCGCCGCCGGCAATCCGGCGTACAGCGCAGCGTGCTTCAACGTGAAGCGTCGTGCCGACAGCTCGTGTTGCCGCCCCAGTCGTCCTCGCCAATTCCACACGTGAGCCAAAGGTTCGCGCAACGCGCGTATACGTCCGCCCGCGCAGGCATATCGCAACAGCCAGTCCCAATCCTCGAAGCGGGGCAGTGCTTCATCCATTGGCCCGATGCGGGCAAACGCCTCGCGCCGGGCCAACAGCGTGGCGCCCGGGCTGAGATCGCAGCCGAGTGCCAGGCGCAGCGACCAGTCGACCGAGGCTGCCAGCGGCTGCTCGCGCTCGATGCCATGATCGAGCAGATGCATATACACACCGTGACAGCTCACGGCCGTCTCGGCTGGCGCGGCTTTCAGCGCGGCCAATTGCAGCTCCAGCTTGCGTGGCAGCCATTGGTCGTCCAAGTCGAGGAACGCCACGAAAACGCCGCGCGCCGCCTCGATGCCGGTGTTGCGCGCCGCGGCGGCGCCGCGGTTGTGCGCGTGACGCAGCAACCGAAGCCGAGGATCGACGATCCGCGCCAGTATCCCGGGTGTCGCATCGCTGCCGCCATCGTCGATCACCAGCAGTTCGAAATCGGCGTGGGTCTGTGACAGTACGCTGTCGACCGCACGCATGATTGTCGCGGCGCGGTCATGCGTGGGGATGATGACCGTAACTTCAGGCATCGGCTCGTCCGAAGCGTTCGGCGCGTATCGCCGAACGTCGCAGTCGTCGCGGCAACAATGGCGAAGCCGCCGCATGCAGCCAACCCGACATCGGCTGCGCGGCGGCATAGGCCAGATGCGGAATGGAGCGGCGTTGCTGCCGTACCGACGCGCGCGGGCCACATCGGTTTGTGCCAGTAGGACAACACGGCGTAGCGCAGTGCCGGAATTCCTGCCGCGCGCAATCCCAGCAGTGCGGCATTCAGGTACGCCGCGCTCAGCGCCAGGGGGCCAAGCGCGCGCACATCCGGCGGCAGGTCGGTACGTGCAAGCAAAGCTCGGATGGTGCCGATCTTGTCCGCGGCCATCGCACGGCCGCGCGCGGCGGACGAGGTGCCTGCCGCATGACGACGCCATGTTGCCAGCACCTGGGGAACCCGTCGCATCGGGCCGCGCAAGCCGAGCCGCAGCCAAAGATCGTAGTCCGATGAAGTGCCACGCGCCGGATCGCGCACTGGTTCGTCGCGCAGGCATGAACGACGCAACACGGCGCCGGGGCCAGGCAGGCAGAAATGCTGGCCGAACAACACAGCGTAGTCGAATTCCTGGGTGCGAATTTCACCGACCACCTGACCGCTCCCGTCGATCATGCGCCAGTCGGGATAGGCGCCCGACAGATGCGGGTCGGCAGCGAAGGCGTTCGCCATGCCGTGTGCCCAGCCAGGCAACACCGGGTCATCGGCATTCACCACCGCGAACAGGTCATGGCTGGCCAGTGCCGCGCCGCAATTCACGGTACGTGCCTCGCCCATATTGGCATGGGAAACGATCCGCACGCCGCGGTCGGCATAGGGTGCAAGCACATCCATTGTGCTGTCGGTCGAACCGTCATCGAGCACGATGTACTCCAGTTCGCCTGGGTAGTTTTGGTTCAGCACGCTTTCCAACGTCTCGGCGATCCACGCCGATCCGTTGAAGACCGGTGTGACTACGGTGATCGGCGGCAGTCTCGGCTCGCCGGACATCGGCAATCACTCACGCCATGGGCCCACGCCCAAGGTTCAGGTGGAAGCCGGCGACCAGCCGAACGACCGTGTCGCTGACGTTGCGCACCATGTATTCGGGCGGTGGATCCCACGCGGGCGGCAGCGCGAGCACTGTCTCGACGCAGTCGATGATCTGGTCCTGATCGGCGCCGGTGAGGATATTGCTGCCGCGCTCCAGCGTTTCGGGCCGCTCGGTCACGTCGCGCAGCGTTGCATTGGGAACGCCGAAGATCGCGCACTCTTCCTGCACCGTGCCGCTGTCCGACAGCACGCAGCGGGCCGACTTTTCCAGCTTGATGAAATCGAAGAAGCCGAACGGGTTGGGAAAGCGCACATCGCCGGTCGAACCGCCGACGCCAAACTGCTTCATGCGGTGTGCCGTCCGCGGATGGGTGGACACGATGACCGGAAGCCGATGACGCTGGCTCAGGCGCGACAGCGCATCTGATGAACGCATTCAGGCGCGACGCCACATCGACATTCTCGGCGCGATGCAGGGTGACGAGAAAGTAACCGTCCGGCTTGAGTTCCATGCGGTCGAGGATGTCAGAACTGTCGATGCGATCCCGGTGATATTCGATCACCTCCAGGATGGGATTGCCGATGACGTAGATGCGCTCGCCCGCAATGCCTTCGCGCAACAGGTTGGCGCGCGACCGTTCCGTGTATGGCATCAGGATGTCGCAGCAGTGGTCGATGAACCGGCGATTGACCTCCTCCGGGCACTCGATCGTCGTAGCAGCGATTGCCGGCCTCCATGTGGAATACCGGAATGCCCATTCGCTTGGCGACGATCGCGCAGAGCGCACTGTTGGTATCGCCCAGGATCAGCAGGCGGTCCGGCCGCTGGTCCAGGAAGATGCGTTCGCAGCGTTCCAGGATCTGGCCAATCTGCGCCGCAGGCGTCTCGCCGCGCACGGCCAGGAAATGATCCGGCGCCCGGATACCCATCTCGTCGAAGAACACATCCGACAGGGCGCGATCGAAATTCTGTCCCGTGTGGATCAGCACGTGGCCGCCGCGATTATCCAGCTTGGCGATGATGCGCGACAGCCGGATGATTTCCGGCCGGGTGCCCAGGACCGTCGCGATCTTCACCGCAACAGCTCGCCATCGAGCGCGAGATCCTGTTGCCCGACCATCAGATTCCGCTGCTCCAGCAACGCGCGCACCTGGATGGCCGACATCACGTCGGCGTCGCTGCTGTATTCGCGCTCGATGAATGCCGCTTCCGCGCTCGATCGCGCAGTTCGGGCAGAATCGGCGCGACGACATAATAGTCGCCGCGGGCGAACGCGCGGAAACATTCCTCTTCGGAAATGAGCAGTTCGTGCAGCTTCTCGCCCGGGCGAATGCCGGTCACGACGGTCTTGATCGGCCGCCCGTCGATCAGTGCCGTGGCGACATCGATCATCGCGCGGTAGGAACGCGCGGAATATAGGTTTCGCCGCGGCGGCCTGTGCGCACCGCGCGCATAGATGATATCCACGGCGTCCTCGAGGCTGAGCAGGAAGCGGGTCATTCTCGGGTCGGTGATCGTGACCGGCCCGCCCGCCTTGATCTGCTCGTGGAACAGCGGGATGACCGAGCCGCGCGAGGCCAGCACGTTGCCGTAGCGGACGAGGACGAAGCGGGTACTGCGGCAGCGTCGAGATTGGCGCGTGCGAAGATCCGTTCCTGCAGCGATTTGGTCATGCCCATGACATTGATCGGCTTGACTGCCTTGTCGGTCGAAATGCCGACCACGGTTTCGACCGGCGAGCCTCAGATCGCGAATCGCGCGAACGATATTCTCGGCGCCGCTCGACATTGGTCTGCACCGCCTCGTGCGGGAAATATTCGCACGTCGGCACTTGCTTCAGCGCTGCCGCGTTGAACACCACGTCGACATCGCGCAGCGCCGCGGCGACCGAATGAAAGTCGCGCACGTCGCCGATGCGAAACTCCAGCCGGTCGGCGAAGTTCTGGTAGATGACTTCGTCGGTCGGTCGCCGCCGGTGCAGGTACGCGACGCGGATCTCATGCTGCTTCGCCTCGTCGCGCGACATCACGATGACTTTGCCGGGCTGCCGTCGTCGCCGCCGAGCAGCCGCCGCAGCAGCACCTTGCCCAGGGAGCCGGTGCCGCCGGTGATCAAGACTCGCTTTCCGTCCAGAATTTGATCGATGATCCACTCTCCCACAACGCGATTTGCCATACCGCGAGGCTCTGTGGCATGCAAGCCGATCGCGGCGGCATCGGCATGTTCACCCGATTGGCCTGATCCCGCTGCCCGGCTGCCGTCCCTGGGCGCTTGTCCCTGGGCGCCTGTCCCTGGGAAGCCGCCCCTGGGCGCTTGACCCTCCCCATCCGCCTCCCCATAATCCACCCCATGTCCCAGGTGTACAGGCAGGCGCGAATTACTCACCCGGCGGCTCGCTGAGCCCCGGGAGATCTGTACGCGCCTACCCAATCGCGGCCTGCGTGCCGCATCGGATAACCCTGGACCGACCCATGAACGATGCCCCAGCCGAACCGCAACGCGACTATCGCGACACGGTGTTCCTGCCGCAGACCAGCTTTCCCATGCGCGGCGACCTGCCGAAGAAGGAGCCGCAGATCCTCGCCCGCTGGGACGCGATGGACCTGTGGTCGAAGCTGCGCGCCACCTCGCAAGGCCGGCCGAAATTCATCCTGCACGACGGCCCGCCGTACGCGAACGGCAACATCCACATCGGCACCGCGCTGAACAAGATCCACAAGGACGTCGTCAACCGCACCCGCCAGATGGCCGGCTACGACGCCGACTACATCCCCGGCTGGGACTGTCACGGCCTGCCGATCGAATGGAAGATCGAGGAACAGTACCGCGCCAAAAAGCAAGACAAGGACGCGGTACCGGTGCTGCAATTCCGCGCCGAATGCCGCGCCTACGCCCAACACTGGCTGTCGGTGCAGATGGCCGAATTCCGCCGCCTCGGCGTCGAAGGCGCCTGGCGCGAACGCTACGCCACGATGGACCATCCGTCCGAAGCCGCGATCGCCAACGAGATCTGCAAGTTCCTGCTGAACGGCGCGCTGTATCGCGGCCTGCGCCCCGTGCTGTGGTCGCCGGTCGAGAAGACCGCGCTGGCCGAGGCGGAAGTGGAGTACCACGACCACACGTCGCACACGATCTGGGTGCGGTTTCCCGTCGTGCGCGCGCCGGCCGAACCGCTGGTGGGTGCATCGCTGGTGATCTGGACGACGACGCCTTGGACCATGCCCGGCAACCGCGCGATCGCCGCGGGCCCCGACTTCGATTATGCACTGATCCACGTCGATGGCGTGGCGCCGAGACTCCCGCGCGATCGTCGGCGAAAAGCTGGTCGTCGCGCTGGAACTGCTGCCGCAGTTCTGCAAGGACGTCGGCATCGCCACGCATCACGTCATGCACGTCTTCAAAGGCGCGTCACTCGTCGGCACCGTCTGCCACCATCCGCTGAATGGCCGCGGCTACGACTTCGATGTGCCGCTGCTGCTCGGCGATTTCGTCACGATCGAGGCCGGCACCGGCCTGGTGCACATCGCACCCAACGCCGGCGAGGACGATTTCGTTCTCGGTCGCCAGCACGCGCTGGAAGTGGCCGACACCGTCGGCGACGACGGCACCTTCAATGCCTGGGTGCCGCTGTTCGCCGGCATCCATGTCTACAAGGCGGATGACCCCGTGGCCGCCGCGCTGGATGCAGCGGGCGGCCTGCTGGGACGCGGCAAGCTGGTGCATTCGTATCCGCATTCCTGGCGTTCCAAGGCGCCGCTGATCTTCCGCGCGACGGCGCAATGGTTCATCCGCCTCGACGGCCCCGAACGCATCCGACAGAAGGCGCTGGACGAAATCACCAAGACGCATTTCGTGCCGGAACAGGGCCGCAATCGCCTGGCTTCCATGGTTGCCGCGCGACCCGACTGGTGCATCAGCCGCCAGCGCGCCTGGGGTGTGCCCATCGCCGTATTCGTCGACAAGCGCACCGGCGAACCGCTGCGCGACCCCGCGGTGGCCGCGCGCATCGTCGAAGCATTCAAGACCGAAGGCGCCGATAGCTGGTACTCCTCGCCACCGTCGCGCTTCCTCGGCAACCAACGCGATCCGGACGACTTCGAGCAGGTGATGGACATCGTCGATGTCTGGTTTGAATCCGGCTCGACGCATGCCTTCACCTTGGAAGATCGCAACCTGCCCTGGCCCGCCGACCTGTACCTCGAAGGCTCCGACCAGCATCGCGGCTGGTTCCAGACCTCGCTGCTGGAATCGGTCGGCACGCGAGGCCGCGCGCCGTTCAAGGCGATCGTCACCGACGGCTTCGTGATGGACGAGCAAGGTCGCAAAATGTCGAAGTCGCTCGGCAATGTCACCGCACCGCAGGAGGTCAACGACAAATACGGCGCCGACATTCTTCGACTTTGGGTCATGATGTCGGACACCAGCGAAGATCTCCGCATCGGTCCGGAAATCCTCAAGCAGCAGGCGGAACTTTATCGCCGCCTGCGCAACACGCTGCGCTGGGTACTGGGTAGCCTGGCCGACTTCACCGAAGCGGAACGCGTGCCGTACGCCGACATGCCGGAGCTGGAGAAATGGGTGCTCCACCGGCTGACCGAACTCGACACGCGGATCCGCGCCGCAGTGCAAAGCTACGACTGGACCGGCGTCTATCCGGAGCTGCACAATTTCTGCAACACCGACCTGTCGGCATTCTACTTCGACGTGCGCAAGGACGCGATCTACTGCGATCGCCCCGACAGCCTGCGTCGTCGCGCCGCGCGCACCGTGCTGGACCATCTGCACCGCTGCCTGACCACGTGGCTTGCGCCGGTGCTGTGCTTCACCGCGGAGGAAGCCTGGTGCGCCCGCTTCGGCGACTCCGACAGCGTGCATCTGCAACTGTTTCCGGAAATCCCCGCGCAGTGGCGCGATGATGCGCTGGCGCAGAGGTGGGAGCGCATCCGTGCGATCCGCCGACTGGGCACTGCCCGCCTCGAGATCAATGCGCGCCTGCCAACGAATCGGATCATCACTTCAGGCGAGGGTCGGCATAGGTCTTCCTGAGCCACAGTTGTCGTACTTGACTGCCGACGAGTGGGCCGAGTTGCTCATCGTATCCGCCCTCGATCTTCTACGTAGCGAGGATTTTCTTGTTACATCGGAGACGAAACAGGAACACTCACCCGATCACCCGGCGGCTCCAATGTTGGATGCGCTGCCGGGCGTAAAGTTGAAGCGGACAAAGCCCCCGGCACCAAATGCGCGCGCTGCTGGCGCGTGCTGACCGAGGTCGGCCAGCAACCCCATCATCCGTCGCTTTGCGCACGCTGCGCCGATGCCGTGGAATCCGGGCTGGTCTGCCGCGCATGACGCGCAGGTACTGAAGCCATGATGTGCCAGCGCCGCCAAAGTCCTCCCCCTCGCCTTGCGCGGGGCGGAGGCTTCCGTGCCGGCATCTGGTTCCACGCCGCCCGCCCGCGCATGACCCGCAACCACCTGACCACCCTCGGCCTGCTCATGGCCCTTGTGGTCCTGGCCGCCGACCAGGCCAGCAAATGGTGGGTGCTCGACGTGATCCACCTGCCCGAATTGCCCAACCAGCAGATCGTCGTGCTGCCGGTGCTGAACCTGACCTTCGTCCGCAACCCCGGCGTCACCTTCGGCCTGCTGACCAGCTTCGGCCAATGGGGATCACTGGTCCTGGCCGCGGTGGCGCTCGCGGTGGTCGCGGCTCTCGGCGGCTGGCTGCGGCGCGCCGAATCGCGACTGGTCGCCATCGCGCTGGGCGCCATCATCGGCGGTGCGATCAGCAACGTGATCGACCGGCTGCGGTTCGGCTGGGTGGTGGACTTCATCCACGCGCATCTCGGCGACTGGTCATGGTACGTGTTCAACGTAGCCGACGCCGCCATCGTCTGCGGTGTGGCGGCACTCGTCCTGGACGGCCTGCTGCCACGCGGGCGCAGGTCCGGTTCACCGGAAGATGCCTCCGCCGGATGACGTTCTTGCGACCCGCCTCGGTCTGCGGTTAAGACAACGGCGTGAAGCTGGCATCAATCAAACCCCGGACGGCCACTGTTGCCCTGGCCGCTTGCGCCGTGGCGCTCGCCGGCTGCAGCGGTGAGCAATTCGGCCGCACCTTGGGCTTCATCCACGACGCGCCAGACGAGTTCACCGTGACCACCAGGGCCCCGCTGGCCATGCCGCCAAGCTACACGCTGCCGCTGCCGATGCCGGGCGCGATACGGCCGCAGGAACAGTCCGAGCGCGCACAGGCCGAACAGGCGCTGGTGCCACAGATGGCGTTGGGCGCCCCGGACGCCGCCGGCAGCCCGGGCCAGCAGGCGTTGGTCCAGGATGCAGGCCCGCCGGCGCCGGCCAACATCCGCTCCGAGGTCGATCAGGAAGCCCTGCGTGAAAGGCCCAGCCCAGGGTTTCGTCGACAAGCTGATGTTCTGGCGCACACCACCGCAGCCGGGGATCGTGGTGGATCCGCAGAGGGAAGCGCAGCGCCTGCGTGAAAACTCCGCGCTCGGCCAGAGCCAGGAGACTGGCGATACGCCGATCGTTCAGCCCAAGACGCAAGGCTGGCTGCAAGGCATTTTCTAGGGGGCCGGACCGGGCTTGGATGCCCCGCATTTCATTCAGGTTGGCGAAGCACCGGTATTCAGCGGCACCGGCAACGGCGACCTGCTCTGCCGTTGCGGCCACGCGTTCCTGATCAAGGGCTATACGCCGCGGAATTTCCTGGCAATCCGTATCAAATGCTTCCGCTGCGGGGCGGTCACGACGACACCGGGACTGCCTGCCGGAGAAATCCTGCCGCTCGATGCCGTTGTCGTCGAGCCACGTGCGCTGCCGTCGATCACGCCGAGTACCGTTTCGCGGCGGTGACGTGCTCGCCGACCAGGCAGCGGTTGAGCGTGAGTATGCGCTGACCCGGCCGCGCGATCCGCCCGGCGAAGCGATGACCCTGACCGCCGAGGCGGTGGAAGGCACCGCGGCGGACTACGATCGGCTGACCGGCGGCCGCCTGGCAGAGCAGTGCGCGGCCTCGCCACCGCCGATGGAGCCGAGGCAGGGCGACTATCCGTTCGCCTGGTCGCTGCTGCGGCTGCGCGCGCAGATCGGCCAGCCGGGCTGGAGTTGGCTCACCGACAACGACGATGCGATGGCGGCAATGCATGTCGCGGCCATGCGGCACCTGCTGGATTGCTGGGGTCGGCATCCGCTGCTGGACCGGCTTGCATCATCGCTGGCCACGCCAGGACAATTCCTGCGCATCGCCACCGGCTTTGGCCTGGCCAAGCTGCTGTTCGACGCCGGCAACCGCGTCGGCTTCACGCTGCCCGCGACCGATATGCAGGTGCATTTCAGCACCGGCGCCGGCGAACCGCTTTCGCTTGCGTGGCGCGCGCCGGACGCATTGCAATGGCGGGACCGTGATCGGCGCCAGCCACTGGTGCTGCGCGCCGCGGTGGCGGAAGCGCTGGCGTCGTCGCATGGCCAGGTCAACACCCGCAATCCGGGTATCGTGGTGCTGTCGGCGTCGATCCTGCTGCCCGGATTTCGATGATGCGTTGGTTGAGAGCATTCATGCGGTGTTTCGTGCGATGGGCCGCAGGCATCGCGGTGTGGCGGCGATCGCGGTGGTCATGCCGAAGGTTTTCATCGTGCAACGGCGCGATCGGGTGGGTTTCGGGTATGCGTTCTATCCGATCCGCAATCCGCATTTCGCTGGGAGAGAACCCGATCAGGTTGGGTTCGGCGGAGGATTTCGATCCAAGTCGAGGTGGGTTGAGGGTGTGAGGTTGGGGCTTGGGGTAAAGCGAAGCAAGTAAGCGAGTAAGAAAGTAAGAAAAGATATCAAGTTTTTGGCACGGATTTAGGTGATTTAGCCAGGGATTTTCACGGAAAGCAAGTGTAGAATATTTTTTCATGACAGAATATACTAGATGGTCCGTAATGCGTGCGATTTTGTTTTCGAATTTTGTTTTCCGTGAAACTCCCTGGCTTAATCTTCGTAATCTGTGCCAAGACTTGCTTACTTCTTGATTACTTTCTGCCAACGCAGCCATTCGAATGTCCAAATCCCACCCTGGACCGCGCGTCCGCTTTGCCGCACGCTCCCGCCACCTTCGAAGGAGCACCCCCATGAGCCATCGCCCGACAGTCTACGGCACGCGCCACGCCGTCTCCGCCGGCCACTACCTGGCCGCCGCCGCCGCCTTCTCCATCCTGGAAGCCGGCGGCAATGCGATCGACGCGGGCTGCGCCGCCGGCATCGCGCTGGGCGTGCTGCAGCCCGACCTGGTGAACGTCGCCGGCGTGGCGCCGATCATGATCCGCCTGGCCAACGGCCACGTCGAAAGCATCGCCGGCCTCGGCTGGTGGCCGAAGTCCATCCCCGCCGACATCTTCATGCGCGAGCACGGCGGCAAGATCCCCGACGGCGTGCTGCGCACCGTCATCCCCGCCGCGCCCGACGCCTGGATCACCGCGCTGCAACGCCACGGCACGATGCGCTTCGCCGATGTCGCGTCCTACGCGATCCGCTACGCCGGCGAGGGCTTCGCGGTGTATCCGCTGCTCGCCACCTCGATCGCCGTCGCACGAGCACGAATACCGCCGCTGGCAGTCCAACACCGCGATCTACCTGCCGAACAACCGCGTGCCGAAGGCGGGCGACAAGTTCGTGCAGTCCGACCTGTCGCGCACCCTGCAATACATGGCCGACCAGGACCGCGCCGCCGGCCCCGATCGCAAAGCCGGGCTGCAGGCCGCGCACGATGCGTTCTACCGCGGCGACATCGCGCGCGAGATCGCCGCGTTCCAGAAGCAGCGAGGGCGGCTACCTGACGATGCAGGACCTCGCCGAGTACCGCTCGCGCATCGAGCCGGTGGTGCGGCGCGAACTGGCGCGGCCACGAGGTGATCACCTGCGGCCCGTGGTGCCAGGGACCGGCGCTGCAGGAGGCGCTGGCATTGCTGGAACGCGTCGGCATCGCCGACCTGCCGCACAACTCGGCCACCTACCTGCACCGCATCGCCGAATGCGTGAACCTGGCGATGGCGGATCGCGAGTATTTCTTCGGCGATCCGGCGTTCGTCGATGTGCCGGTGGATCATCTGCTCGATCCGGCGACCATCGCGCGCCGCGCGTCGGCGGTGCGCGACGATCGCGCGTTCGGCGAGATGCCGGCGCCGCTGGATCGCACCAACCTGCCGCACATGGCGAGCGCCGCCGATCTGCCGAAGGTGGAGGCCGACACGTCGTACTGCTGCGTCGTCGATCGCTGGGGCAACGCGTTCAGCGCCACGCCGTCCGATGGGTCCGGCAACGTGCCGGTGGTGCCGGGGCTGGGCATCACGCCGTCGGGCCGCGGTTCGCAGAGCCGGCCCGATCCGCGGCATCCCGCCGGCGTGGCGCCGGGCAAGCGGCCGCGGCTGACGCCGAACCCGGCGATGGTGGTGACCAAGGCGGGCGGCGTGATGCCGTTCGGCACGCCGGGCGGCGACGTGCAGACCCAGGCGATGCTGCAGGTCATGCTGAACATCTTCCAGCACGGCATGGAGGTGCAGGACGCCATCGAGGCGCCGCGCATCGCCAGCTACTCGTTCCCATCGTCGTTCGCGCCGTTCGAGTATTTCCCGGGGCGGCTGGCGGTGGAGGGGCGCATCGATGCGGCTGTGCGGGCCGATCTGGCGGCGCGCGGGCATGAGGTGCGGGACTGGCCGGAGTGGACCTGGCTCGCCGGGTCGGTGGAGGCGATCCTGACCGATCCGGCGACCGGGCTGATCGGGGCAGGCGCCGATCCGCGGCGGCCGGCCTACGCGATCGCAATCTGACGCGGCGGCTGCGCGGTTGGTCTCTGCGGTCAGGTTTCTACACAGAGAAGCAGCGGAGGGCCACGGAGAGCCACGGAGGAAGCGATTATGCGCTTCGCGCGCAGCGCTGCAAGCTTCCTGTCCTTCCGTGGACCTTCTCCGTGGCCCTCCTGCCCTGACTTCGTGAAAAATCTTGCCGGACGAACCAACCGCACCGCAATGGCCGCACTGCAGCCGCGCGCAGAACACAGCATTCGAAACCAGCCGGAAGCGGCGTATACTGCCGCCATGACCCAGCCGCCATGCAACTCGCCAGGCCGCCTTCGCCCGGCTGACCGCGCTGGCAGCACGCCCGGACGGCCGGCGCATCACGCCGCTGTTCGCCGCCGACCCCGAACGCGCCCATAAATTCAGCGCCAGCCTCGACGACCTCACCCTCGACTACTCCAAGTCGGCGATCGACACCGAGGTGCTCGACGCGCTGTTCGCGCTCGCCGAGGCGGCCGACCTGGAGGGCTTCCGCCGCCGCCTGTTCGCCGGCGAGATGGTCAACGTCACCGAACATCGCGCCGCGATGCACATGGCGCTGCGCTCGCCGCCGGATGCCGGGCTGAAGGCCGCGCTTGCCACCGGCATCGAGGACGCCTCGAAAATCGCCGCCGCCGAACGCGACCGCATGCGCGGCTTCGTCACCGCGGTGCACGACGGCAGCAAGCGCGGCGCCACCGGCGAGCGCTTCACCGCACGTGGTGAACATCGGCATCGGCGGCTCCGATCTCGGCCCGCGCGTCGCCACCGAGGCGCTGACCACCGGCCGCACCGACGCGCGCATGGAGCGCGCGGTTCCTGTCCAACGTGGACGGCCACGCGTTCCTGGCGGCGATCCAGGGCCTCGATCCGGCGCGCACCCTGTTCCTGGTCGCGTCGAAGACCTTCACCACGCTGGAGACCCAGACCAACGCCCGCGGCGGCGCGCGCCTGGATCGCCGGCGCGCTGGGCGAGGCGGCGGTCGGCAAGCACTTCGCCGCGCTGTCCACCAACCTGAAGGCGGTGGCCGAGTTCGGCATCGCGCCCGAGCACACCTTCGGCTTCCGCGACTGGGTGGGCGGACGCTATTCGCTGTGGTCGCCGGTCGGGCTGGTGATCGCGCTGGCCGCCGGCTGGGAGAAGTTCCAGGCGATGCTGGATGGCGCCTGGGCGATGGACTGCCATTTCCGCGACGCGCCGCTGCGGCAGAACCTGCCGGTGCTGCTCGGGACTGGTCGGCGTGTGGCACGTCAACGTGCTCGGGCTGCGCGACGCAATGCATGCTGGCCTACGACGACCGGCTGCGGCGTCTGCCGGCGCATCTCCAGCAGGTCGAGATGGAGAGCAACGGCAAGCACGTGACGCTGGCCGGCGCGCCGGTCGGCTGTGGACACCTGTCCGATCCTGTTCGGCGAGCCGGGCACCAACGCGCAGCACAGCTTCATGCAGCTGGTGCACCAGGGCACGCGGCCGGTGCCGGTGGATTTCATCCTGGCCGCCAATCCCGACCACGATCGGCCGGAGGCGCACCGCGCGCTGGCCGCCAATGCGTTCGCCCAGGCCGAGGCGTTGCTGCGCGGCCGGTCCGAGGCGGAGATCCGCGCCGAGATGGCGGCGAAGGGCGCGTCGGCAGACGGAGATCGATGCCGTGGCGCCGCATCGGGTGTGCGTCGGCGAGCGGCCATCCAACACCATCATGTTCGGGCGGTTGGATCGCGTTCAGTCTCGGGCGGCTGATTGCGCTGTACGAGCACAAGGTGGCGGTGCAGGGCTGCATCTGGGACATCGACAGCTTCGACCAGTGGGGGGTCGAGCTGGGCAAGGAACTGGCCGGCGGGATCCTGCCGGAGCTGGCGCCGGGCGTGGTGCCGGGCGCGCATGATTCGTCCACCACCGGGCTGATCGCGCGCTTCCGGTCGCTGCGCGGGGAGCCGTGACAATGCGGTGCAAGCAAGCTAGACCAACACGGATTAAGGGCACGGATTACACTGACAAGATCCGCGTGTGCTTCACGCGAGACTTGCCGCCTACTTGGCGCGAAGCGCACCAAACTTGCTGTCCGCGTAATCCGTGCCCTTAATCCGTGTAATCCGTGTTGGACTTGCTTTCTTTTCGTGTGACAACCACGCGCTGACCGCATGCCCGCAATCCGCATCCTCCCCGCCCACACCGTCAACCGCATCGCCGCCGGCGAGGTGATCGAACGCCCCGCCGCCGCGGTGAAGGAACTGGTCGAGAACGCGCTCGACGCCGGCGCCACCCGCATCGCCGTCGCGCTCGACGGCGGCGGCATCGACCGCATCGAGGTGACCGACGACGGCACCGGCATGGACGCCGCATCGCCTCGCGCTGTCGGTCCTGCGCCACGCCACCTCGAAGCTGCCCGACGACGACCTGGTGCGCATCGCCACCCTGGGCTTCCGCGGCGAGGCGCTGCCCTCGATCGGCGCCGCCGCCCGCCTCGCCATCACCTCGCGCCCGCGCGACGCCGCGCACGCCTCGGAAATCCGCGTCGAAGGCGGCGAGGTCTCCGACGTCGCCCCGGCCGCCGGCGCGCCGGGCACCCGCGTCGTGGTGCGCGACCTGTTCTTCGCCACCCCGGCGCGGCGCAAGTTCCTCAAGCATCCGCGCACCGAGGCCGACCACGCCGAAGCCGCGGTCCGCCGCCTCGCGCTGGCCGCGCCGTCGGTGGCGTTCCGGCTGGAAAGCGACGGCCGCGTCGCGTTCGACCTGCCGGCGCAGGACCGCGCCGACCGCGTGGCCGCGCTGTTCGGCGCCGAGGCCGCCGATGCGATGGTCGAGGTCGCCGGCGAACGCGGCGACCTTGCGCATCGCCGGCTACGCCTGCTCGCCGGCGGTGACGCGCGCCACCGGCGCGGCGCAGGCGCTGACGGTGAACGGCAGGCCGGTCGCCGATCCGGTGCTGAAGGGCGCCGTGCGTGTCGCCTATCGCGACGTGATCGCCGTCCGGCCGGCATCCCGTGGTGGCGCTCTGGCTCGACCTGCCGCCCGACGAGCTCGACGTGAACGTGCATCCCGGCCAAGACCGAGCTGCGCTTCCGCGACGTGGGCGCCGTGCGCTCGCTGGTGATCGGCAGCCTGCAGCGCGCGCTGGCCGGCGGCGCCGGCACGTCGCTGCCGGCGCCGCGACCGTCGCTGCATCTGGTGCATTCGCGTGCGCCGTACCCGGTGCCGTACCGGTCGGTGCCGCTGCCCGGCATGGCCGAGGCGCCGCTGGCGTTCGGTGCGTCGCCCGGCCGCGCGCATGCTGCCGGCCGCCGAACCGCGCGCCGAACATCCGCTGGGTGCGCCGGTGGCGCAGGTGCTCGACACCTACGTGATCGCGGTCGCCAGCGATGGCTCGCTGGTGCTGGTCGATCAGCACGCCGCGCACGAGCGGCTGACCCACGAGGCGCTGCGCGAGCAGATGCTGGATGGCGGCGTCCGCTCGCAGCCGCTGCTGCTGCCGGCGGTGGTGGACATGCCGCCGGCCGACGCCTCCCGCCTGCTGGCCCGCGGCGACGAACTGGCCCGCCTCGGCCTGGAGATCGAGGCATTCGGTCCCGGTGCGGTGCTGGTGCGCGCGCTGCCCGCGGCACTCGGCTCGCCCGAGCCCGGGCCGCTGCTGCGCGATCTCGCCGACGAACTGGCGGAACTCGACGAGGCCACGGCGTTGGCCGCGCGGCTCGATGCGGTGATCGCGCGGCTGGCCTGCCACGGCTCGATCCGCGCCGGCCGCCGGCTTGAATGGGGCCGAGATGGATGCGCTGCTGCGCCAGATGGAGGCGACGCCGCGCGCCGCCACGTGCAGCCATGGGCGGCCGACGTTCCTCAAGCTGACCAAGGCCGAGATCGAGAAGCTGTTCGGCCGGCGGTAGAGCTAAGGGAGGTAAGGCAAGGCAAGGTAAGGCAAAGTAAAAGTAAGCAAGTCTTTGGCACAGATTACACGGATCAAGCAGGGATTTTCACAGAAAGATATTCTTGCGCTTCGCGCGAAGTGGCTTTCTGGCTTGTTGTAAAAATCCCTGCTTAATCCGTGTAATCTGTGCCAAAGCCTTGCTTGCCTTGCTTTGCCTTGATGGGGTTTATTGCTCCCGCCAGATGCTGATCCGCGCAGCGCCATGTTCGCGTTCGGCGAGCAGCGGCACCGATGCGGGCGACGGTTCGTCGCGCGCCGTTTCCGCGACGATCAGGGCAGCGGGCGCGATCCAGCCGTTGGCGCGCAGCCGGGTCAGTGCGCGCGGCACGAGATCCTGGCCATAGGGCGGATCGAGGAAGATGAGGCTGCATGGCTGCCCTTGCGGTGCGGCGAGCGCATCGATCGGCAGCACAGTGCAGCATGCGTCCGCGCGGAGGCGGCGATGTTGGCGCGCAGCGCGGCCAGTGCGGTGCGGTCGTGCTCGATGAACGTGGCGTGCGCGGCGCCGCGCGACAGCGCTTCAAGGCCGAGTGCGCCGGTGCCGGCGAACACGTCCAGCGCGCGCGCACCTTCCAGGGCATCGCGTCCGCCCCACGGCGCATGCAGCAGCATATCGAACAGCGCCTGCCGCACGCGATCCGCGGTCGGGCGCGTGTGGCTGCCCGGTGGTGCGACAGCGTTCGGCCGCGCCATATGCCGGCGACGATGCGCATCGTCGTCAGAAGGCAAGAGATTTAACACGGAGAAAGCGCAAGCCGAGGAAGGCCACGGGAAGGGAAGATGCGCCACGCGCGAAGCGCCTTTGAACAGTGGCCCTTGGCTCTCGTTCTCGTGCGAATCTGCGACCGCCCGCTAACCCTCACGCGGCAGCTGATCGCGCAGCACGCGTGCCGGCACCTCGTCCGCCGCGCCGCGCGGCAGTGTTCCCAACTGGAATGGCCCATAGGCAATCCGTATCAGCCGCGTCACCGCAAGCCCGAGATGCGCCATCACGCGGCGGATCTCGCGATTGCGGCCCTCGTGCAGGCTGACGGTGAGCCACGCATTGTCGCCCTTGCGCGAATCGAGCCCCGCATCGATCGCGCCATAGCGCTCGCCGTCGATCGTGATTCCGTTGGCGAGCGCTGCCAGCCGACGCTGATCCGGCAGGCCGTGCACGCGCACGCGATAGCGTCGGATCCAGCCGGTTGCCGGCAGTTCCAGCTTACGAGCCAGCGCGCCATCGTTGGTGAGCAGCAGCAAGCCTTCGCTGGTCAGGTCGAGCCGGCCGATGCTGACCACGCGCGGCAGACCTGGCGGCAGCTTCTCGAACACCGTCGGCCGGCCCTGCGGATCGCGATGCGTCGTCACCACGCCGACCGGCTTGTGATAGCGCCACAGCCGCGTGCGTTCCGGCGCATCCACCACCGCGCCGTTCACCACCACGATGTCGCCCGGCGACACGAACGTGGCTGGATGCGTCACCCGCGTGTTGTTCAGCATCACCTGGCCTTCCAGCCAGCAGCTTCTCCGCGTCGCGGCGGCTGGCCACGCCCGCGCGCGCCAGCCACTTGGCGATGCGTTCGCCCTTATCGCCGCGCGCCTCCGGCTCGACGTGCCCGCGCGTCGAGGCGGTCATGCGCGGCAGGCGGCGATCAGCGCGTCGAAGATGCGACGATCGCCGGGATCGATGAAGAATTCCGGATGCCATTGCACGCCGAGACAGAAGCGGTAGCGCGCGTCCTCCAGGCCCTCGATCACGTGGTCCGGCGCGATGGCATTCACCACCGCGTGCGGGCCGGGATCGCGCACCGCCTGATGATGTGCGGAATTCACCCGCATCTCGCCGGCGCCGACGATGCGATGCAGCAGGGTGCCGCCGCGGATGGCGACGGCATGGCCGGGTTCATGCCGCGGGTTGGGCTGCTCGTGTTCCAGTGCGTCGGCGATTGCGTCGGGGATGTGCTGGATCAGCGTGCCGCCCAACGCCACGGCCAGAAGCTGTTCGCCGCCGCAGATGCCGAGTACCGGCATGCCGCGCGCCAATGCTCCGTTGGTGAGCGCAAGTTCGGCGGCGGTGCGACCTTCCTTCAGCGTCACCGTCGCATGCCGGTCGCCGTCGCCGTACAGCGCGGGATCGACGTCGAACGCGCCGCCGGTGACAACCAGCGCATCGACGCGGTCGAGGTAGTCGGCGGCGAGCGATGCATCGTGCGGCAATGCGATCGGCAGTCCTCCGGCCGCGACGATGGCATCGGCATAGTTCTGCCGGATCGCATACCACGGGTATTTCGAGTAGCCGCCTGGCTGCTCAGAATCCAGGGTTACGCCGATGGTGGGTCGCTTTGTCATGACGATTCGCCTGTCATTGTGAGTTCCGTGCCGGCCGGCCGGCCGGTACCGGAACTCGCAATGACGGTACAGGTCGATTTGCGGTCTTCCCAGTCAGGCCCATAACGCTCTAAACCGCGGCCCCGTGGCCGGGCAAGGTCGGCAGCGGCGGCGTGGCGCCTTCGGGCACGCCGATCTCGTGCGCGTTCAGCGTGAGCGCGACCATCGCGTAGTAGCCGATCAGCGCGGTGAGCTCGACGATGCCGGCGGCACCGTACGATGCGAGGATGCGCTGATAGGTCGCGTCGCCGACATGGTGGTGTCGCAGCAGTTCAATGGCGTAGTCGTGGATCGCCTGCTCGTCCGCGGCCTGGAAGTTGTGGCCGCCGTGCCGCAGGGTCTCGATCGACTGTTCCGACAATCCGGCCTTGCGCGCCTCTGCTTCGTGCGAGAACCATTCGAACTGGCAATCCCAATGGCGGCCCGTCAGCAGGATCACGAACTCGCGCAGTCGCGGTTCGAAGCTGGAGTTGAAGCGCAGGACCAAGCCGAGCTCGGACCATTTCTCCGCCAGTTCCGGCCGGTGCATGGCGGCAGCCAACGGCCCCACCGGAGGCGAGCGGCGCTGGCCCGACATCATCGCATCGTGGACCCGGCGCTGCTGCGTCGTTCATGTTGGCTGGCGATACCAGCGGAATGCGGGGCATTTGCTTGCTCCTTCGGCGATGTGGTTCGGGGAATAGTGTCGCATGAGGCCGATGGACATGGCACTGGCCGAGGCTCGGGCGGCGGCGGCGCGCGGCGAAGTGCCGGTGGGTGCGGTCGTGCTGGATGCGGCCGGCGTCGTGCTCGCGCGTGCCGGCAACGAAGTCGAAGCGCGGCGCGATGCCTCGGCACACGCTGAACTGCTGGCGTTGCGCGCGGCGGCCGCTGTGCGTGGCGATGCACGGCTGCCGGATTGCGAGTTGGTGGTGACGCTCGAGCCGTGCCCGATGTGCGCGCAGGCGATCAGCCTGTTCCGCATCCGGCGGCTGACGTTCGGCGCGTATGATCCGAAAGGCGGCGGCGTCGAGCATGGCGCGCGCGTGTTCGATGCGGTGTCGTGCCATCATCGACCGGAGGTTGTGGGCGGCGTTCGGGAAAGCGAAGCGGCCGCGCTGTTGCAGGGTTTCTTCGCGGCGCGTCGGTAGGACGGAACAGCGCAGCGAATTTCCGCCCGACGGTCGCGATGGTCATCGGCGGCCCAGTGCCCGCCAGCCGATGTCGCTGCGACAGAAACCTTCGGGCCAATCGATGACGCCGATCGCGGCATAGGCTGCGTGATGCGCGGCCAGCAGATCGGCGCCGGCGGCGCACACCGTCAGCACGCGTCCGCCGGCGGCGCGAAGATGGCCCTGCGCATCGGCGGTGGTGCCGGCGTGGAACACCTGCACGCCCGGCACCACGGTTGCGCGATCGAGGCCGCGAATTTCGCTGCCGTGTTCCGGTGCATCGGGGTAGCCGCGCGCCGCCATCACCACCGCGATCGCGGAGTCATCGTTCCAGCGCAGATCGAAGTTCTTCAATTCGCCATCGTACGCGGCCTGCAGCGCCGACAGCAGGTCGGACTTCAGGCGCAGCACCAGCGCCTGACATTCCGGGTCGCCGAACCGCACGTTGAATTCGATCAGCTTCACGCCATCGGCGGTCAGCATCAGACCGGCGTACAGGATGCCGCGGAACGGCGTACCGCGCCGCGTCATCTCGGCGAGAGCGGGGCGGATAATGCCGTCCATCGCCGCGTCCTGCAGTGCCGCGGAAAATGCCGGCGTCGGCGAGTAGGATCCCATGCCGCCGGTGTTCGGTCCGGTGTCGCCGTCGCCGACGCGCTTGTGGTCCTGCGCCGATCCGAGAGCCAGCGCGGTCTCGCCGTCGCACAGCGCGAACAGCGAGACTTCCTCGCCGGTCAGGCATTCCTCGATGACCACGGACGAGCCGGCATCGCCGAACCTGCGCGCCTGCATCATCGCGTCGATGGCGGCCAGCGCATCCGCCTCGGTGGTCGCCACCACGACGCCCTTGCCGGCGGCCAGGCCGTCCGCCTTCACCACGATCGGCGCACCGCGGCGGCGGACGAATTCGCGCGCCGCGTCCGCGTCATCGAAGCTTTCCCACTGCGCGGTCGGAATGCCGGCGGCATCGCACAGTTCCTTGGTGAACGTCTTGCTGCCTTCGAGTTGCGCCGCCGATCGCGATGGGCCGATGCAGGCGATGCCGGCGGCTTCCATCGCATCGGCGATGCCGACGACGAGAGGCGCCTCGGGACCGGGGACCACCAGGTCGATCTCGTTGTCCTGCGCGAAGGCGATGAGTGCGGGGAAGTCGAGCGCATCGATCGACACGCATTCGGCGACCTGCGCGATACCGGGATTGCCTGGCGCGCACCACAGCTTGCGTCAGCAGCGGGCTGGCGGCGATCGCCCAGCACAGCGCATGCTCGCGGCCACCCGATCCGATCACCAGAACACGCATGCGGGACTCCTGCCAATGGGGATACGGCAATGTCCGGTGCACCGGCCGCTGTAGCACAGGCTGTTCGTGCTGACCGGAAAGAGGTTCTGCGTCATAGCTCGAGTTCCCGGCGGACGCCTGCTATTCGAAGGGGAAGACGCGTCGCCAGTCGTTCTTCATATCGACAACCGTCCAGCCTTTCGCATTGGCCTCATCGAGTGCCTTGTCGAGCGTCCCGATGGACGGACTGCGATCATACGCCCATTCGCGCGTTGCGTCGTTGTGATGGACGAGCAACGCGAAGCGCGCGCCCGCACCGGCGGTCGTCCATTGCAGCATCTCCAGGTCTCCGTCGGAATTGCCGAACGACGCGATCGGGCGCCGTCCGATATGCTTCTGGATGGCAGCGGGTTTTTCGACGTTGTCGTCAACGACATCGATCTGGAGAAGCTTGATCAGGACCGGCCCGCTGTCTCGCATCTCGAACTTCAGTTTACCGCTGCTGCCGATCACCTGCTCGGGGGGCACCCCGTAGGTAATCTCGGCAAAGGCGCGCAAGAATTCGACGCCGCCGCCGGAGACGATGAAGGTCTTGAAGCCGTTGGCCCGTAGATAGCCAAGCAGCTCCAGCATCGGCTGAAACACCATCTCGGTGAACAGCTTGTTGGTTTCGGGATGACGCGTCGCCGCCAGCCACTCGACCACCGCCGGGCCGAATTCGTCCGTCGTCATGCCGGAATGCGTCGCCGTGACGATCTCGATCAGCGCGGGGTAACCGCCCGAAAGAATTCCCTTGAGATCGCCCGCCAGCACCGACTTGAACGGCTCTTTGTCCCGCCATTCCGGGTATCGCGGTGCCATGGCCTTGATCCGATCGAGGGCGAAGAACAATTGAAAAGGAAACGGTCGCTCCGCCCACAGGGTGCCATCGTTGTCAAAGGTGGCGATGCGCTCTTGCGGCGCGACATAGTCCGGACCGCCGGCCAGCGTGACACGCGCGACGAAGTCGAGGATCGATTGTTTCGTTGCGCCATCGTTCCAGGAGGCCAGGGGGTCATCGGCCCCGGCTTCGTCGTGTCGAGACAGCGGCATCCTGTCCTCCATTCAAGCATCCAGGCGGATGGACTGCTTACCCAGCATGGATTGCATGTCAAATCACCGAGGCGATTCCACGGACTGGAAGCGCCTGCCCCGGACGCGATCCCATATGCGCTGGCATAGCGACCTACATGTGATGAAAATGGCGCTTTCCGTTCGGACCGAGAAGCAAGTAATTTCGACCACAGATGCACACAGATTAGATCAGGGACCGTGCTCGCATTCGAGGATCTGATCTTATCCGCGTGAATTGTGTGCATCTGTGGTTGAATATTCCTTTTTTGCTTATCGCGACAGGCGATATAAAGTATACGCACGTGGGCTTGCGTACTCGGGCCCGTCTCCATCGTCCGCGTCCGCCGCGATCTCGCGCCATGCGGTAACCGCGAGACTCAGCCCGCAACGCACGCTCGCCGCCCACTGCCGAATTGCCTACTCTTCGCTCAATGAACGACCTACCCGCCGCAACCGTCTCCAACCTCCCCGAATACACCGTCTCGGAAATCTCCGGCGCGGTGAAGCGCACGCTGGAAGGCAATTTCGGCCGCGTCCGCGTGCGCGGCGAGATCACCGAACTCAAGCGCTACCCCTCCGGCCACATCTACTTCTCCCTCAAGGACGAGGGCGCCAAGATCGCCGGCGTGGTGTGGAAATCCGCTGTCTCCCGCCTCGGCATGGTGCCGGAGAACGGCGTCGAGATCATCGCCACCGGCCGCATCTCCGCCTACGCCGAACGCTCGTCCTACCAACTGATCACCGAGCGCATGGATTACGCCGGTGCCGGCGCACTGCTCGCCCGCATCGAAATGCTGCGCCTGCGCCTGGCCGAGGAAGGCCTGTTCGACGCCGACCGCAAGCGCAGCCTGCCAATGCTCCCAACCCTGATAGGCGTCGTCACCAGCGAGCGCGGCGCGGTCATCCAGGACATCCGAACCACGATCTCGCGCCGCTTCCCCCGCGCGATCCTGCTGTGGCCGGTGCCGGTGCAGGGCGAGGGCGCGGCCGACCGCATCGCCGCCGCCATCGCCGGCTTCGACACGCTGCCCGCCCACGGCATCCCGCGCCCCGACGTTCTGATCATCGCGCGCGGCGGCGGCAGCCTGGAAGACCTGATGGCGTTCAACGAGGAGATCGTCCTGCGCGCCGCCGCCGCCTGCCGCATTCCGCTGATCTCCGCCGTCGGCCACGAGACCGACACCACGCTGATCGATTTCGTCTCCGACCGCCGCGCGCCAACGCCGACCGCGGCGGCCGAACTGGCGGTGCCGGCGCGGGTCGATCTGCTCGCCGACCTGGAACATAAGGCCGCACGCCTGATCGGCGGGCTGAACCGGCTGACCCAGGAGCGGCGGCTTCGCCTGTCGCGCGCGGAACGCGGATTGCCCGACCTGCCCACGCTGGTCGGCGGCGCGCGCCAGCGGCTGGACGACCGCGCGGAACGGCTGCTGCTCGCCCTGCCGAACCTGCTGCACAAGCGGCACGCGGCGCTCACCGACATCGAGCGGCGGCTGCCCGATCTGCCCGCCATGCTGCGCGGCTGGCGTGAGCGGGTGCAGGAGCGCGGCTTCCGGCTGATCATCGTGCTGCCGAATTTTGTGGCTCACCGACGAGGTGGGCTGGACCTGTGCGGACAGAAGCTGCTGGCCGGCCTGCGCCACGCGGTGGCCGGCATCCACAATCGCGCTGGCCGCACGCTGGGGCGACTTAGCGATGCGCCGCTGCGCTCGATGCTCCGCGAGGCCCGCACCCGCCTGGAGGGTACGGCCGCGCGGTTGGAATCGGTCTCGCCGCTCGCGGTGCTGCAACGGGGTTATGCTCTGGTGTCCGATCCCGCCGGCCATCCGCTGACCAGCGCCGCCGCCGTGAAGCCGGGCGCGCGGCTGCGGCTGCGCTTCGCCGATGGCGAGGTGGGCGCAGCGGCCGATGGCGGGCGCGCGGCGGATCGGCAGGGCAAGCTCGCAATTTAAGTTGCCGCCACACGCGGGTGGGTGGCGTGGTGGATGCCGGTCGACACCGATCTTCAGCCAAATAGTTGGTCGACTTCGTTCTGTCCGAAATCGGGCGTGCAGCGATGGTGGGGTCACCTGCCGGATTGTTCAAAACTGCATGCTAAGGCAATCACGCGGAAGCGGCTCTACTGGATGGCGGGGTGCTTATCGATTCGGCGAAAACGCAAGCGCTCCGGATGGCCCCACGAGTTTGCTCGATACGTGCTGGGGCAAATGCGATAGCCCTGCGCGGGACGGCCGTCGTCTAGACGTGCACCGACCGGCTCGTTAGCCTAAACCAGCGTGCAGGCCGCGTAGGCAGGTCGATGATGCGCCAAAAAGCCGATTTCGAGGGGGAAAGATGACACAACTCAGCATGTTGGTTGTGGTGGTCGGCGCGTTGATTGGTCCGACTGCGTGGGGACAGCAACCGTTGAAGGCAGCGGGGCAAGACGCGAAGCCGTGGGTTCTCCACGACCAGAACGAGTTGTCGGGCGTGGCTGTCGATTTGACACGCGCAATAAGCAAGCAAATCGGCGTTCCCATCGACTACCAGCCGATGATCTTCGCAGACCTCATACCGGCGGTCGACAGTGGTAAGATTGACATAATCGCCACGAATATGGCGATCACTCCGGAGCGGGAACAAAAGGTTGACTTTAGCAGGCCGTACTACAATGCACTGCCTGAAGCCCTGGTCGTTCAATCGAGTGACGCAACACCTTACCGCACGCTTGCAGACCTGAAGGGTCTGCCCGTGGGCGCGCAGAAAGGAAGCATCCAACTAGCCTTGCTCCAAAGAATTGGGGGTTTCTCGGAAGTCAAAATCTGCGACACCCAGAAGGACGCCTGGGAGGCTGTAGCATCGGGTCAAATAAGGGCGACCATCACACCGGGGGTCGAGACGCGGTATGCGGCCAAAACGGGCGACTTACCTCATGGGGCACGGCTAGTCGACACATACCAGTCTGCGTCACCAAAACCCCGGGCTGCATTCGCGGTCAGGAAGGGAAACGGCGAATTGCTCGGAAAGATAAACGCCGCGCTCGCCACGCTGGAAGCCGATGGGACGTTGAAATCGATCTTCAGCAAGTACGGCTTAGACGACTGGGCACCACCTAAATGAAAGGGGAGCACGGCATTCGCCAGGTCCGCCAGCGCACACCGCCGTGCTGCATTTCGCGGTAACTCCACGGGCCGTCAAACGGCTAAGGGCGTGATCGATCGCGGCACCGTCGGCACGGGCGATCACTGCGCGAAGCTCGGCAATGCCAAGTTCCGAAGCCGCGTCGCAGAATGCCAGCACGTCCCGCGCAGGGGCAGCTGCCACGACCCGTTGGGTGCGAGGTGGGCCAATTTGTCATCCCAAAGACTGTCGGCCGGAAGCAAGCACGGCTTCAACATTCCGCAGGTGTTCGATAGCGCGACAGACTCGTTGTCCGGTGAGATCCTGGAACGTGCACGCTTCGAAGATGGCGTTGACATGCTGCGTCACTACCTGAAGCGTCGCCGGATCACCGACCGTCTGCAGTCGGCTGCCGATCCCCTTGGCTGCTGCCATGATCCGATCGGCGTCACTCTCGGTCGCCCGCACTGGCGCTTCGAGTTCCAGGCCGCTGCTTTGTGTCGCCGCCACCGGCGCAGCGACAACACCGGCAACCCGCTCATGGATTCCCGTAAGCTGCGCCAAGGTGTGGCTTGCCATACTGTGTTCGCCGATGCGCCGGTCTACGAAGCGGCGGAGGTCGTCGAGCAGGACGTCAAGTTCGGCGTGAACGCCGGCAGGCACGAGTTCATCAAGGTGGCTCGGTGGCTCTGCCGTTGCTGACATGGCGCCATCAGGACGCCAGGCAGCTTAAGGTCCGGTAAAGCGGGCGGGCACCATCATGTCGACCCGTGTTCCGATCGACCTGTTGGCATTCGCAGCGCCAGCGCGCGCACCATCTTCAGCAGCGTCGCGCGCGCGTAAGGCTTCATGACGACCGGATCAGGCGGGCCCGAACCTGCCGTCAGTATCTCCGCGGCTCCGGTCACGTAGAGCACCGGCAGGTGCGGTTGGTGCTGACGGGCCAGACGAACGAACTCGAGACCGGACATCATCGGCATCGCGTAATCGACCAGCGCGAGGCAGATGTGGCCGGACGCAAGCGTGGCGAGCGCCTCGGGACCGCTGCCGGCCTCCCTGACCGCATAGCCGGCCTCCCGCAGGAAAATGGCGGCGATCTCGCGCACATCCGGATCGTCGTCGACCACCAGGACGATGCCGCCGTCGCCCGACGCGTCCGCCGAGCGCTGCTCCGGTGTGGTGTCACTGTCGGGCACGGATGGGGCACGCGGCAGGAATACCTCCACCGTCGTGCCGACACCGGGTTTGCTGGCAAGGCGCGCCGTGCCGCCGAATTGCGTCGCGACGCCGAAGACCTGCGCCAAGCCGAGACCACTGCCCTTGCCGATCTCCTTGGTGGTGAAGAACGGCTCGAACGCGCGCGCCACAACGTTCGGCGGCATGCCGATGCCGGTATCGGTTACCTCGATGCGGACATAGTCACCCGGATCGAGTGCATCCGTCTGGTGGCCGTCGGCGTCGTGCACATTGCCCGTGGCGATGCGCAACCGACCGCCTGTCGGCATCGCGTCCCTGGCATTGATGGCGAGGTTCAGAATGACAAGCTCGAGCTGTGTCGGGTCACTCGTCGCCGCCCAAAGATCGGCAGCCAGATCGGTTTCCACCTGCACGAGTCCGCCCAGACTGCGCTGCAACAGTTCATCCATGCCGATGATGACGGCGTTGACGTTCACCGGACGAGGCGACAGGTTCTGACGACGCGCATAAGCCAGCAATTGCTGGGTGAGCTGGCCACCGCGCAG
This sequence comes from uncultured Alphaproteobacteria bacterium, assembly GCA_963790445.1. Classification (GTDB taxonomy): domain Bacteria; phylum Pseudomonadota; class Alphaproteobacteria; order Acetobacterales; family Acetobacteraceae; genus JAMXLO01. The sequence goes on from CAWBON010000020.1 coordinate 143,563, forward strand.
GGCGGACCGCATGGCAGCTTCGACGTGCGACAGCGATCGCGGGTCGGTCAGCCTGCTCTGCAGCAGATCGAGATTGCCAACCACCGCGGTCAGCAGATTGTTGAAGTCGTGCGCGATGCCGCCGGTCAGTTGGCCGATCGCCTCCATCTTCTGCGCTTGGCGCAACTGCGCCTCCACGCGCCGCATTTCGGTAAGATCGATCGAGTTGAGCAGCACATGCTCGATCCGCCCGCTGTTGCCGGGCAGCGGTACCAGAAAGGAGCGGCGCGCGACCTCGCCGATGGGAAACTGCGCGGTGTATTCGTACTCGACGGGCATTCCGGTCTCGATCGCCCGGCGGTACTGCATGGTGGCGAATTCCGCCTGTTCGGGCGGCAGGATTTCATCCAGCGATTTGCCCACAACGGACTCGCGGCTGTAGCCGGAATGGCGCGTCCAGGCAGGATTGGAATCCTCACAGACGATGCGGCCATCGGGCTGCACGGACATGAAGACAAGATCCACCGGTGAGTTTTCAAACACGGCACCGTATCGCTCGCGCGAACGGCGCAGTTCGTCGACCGCCTCGCTCAGCGCGCGCGTGCGTTCGGCGACTTCGCGTTCCAACTGCTCGGCGAAGTCCCGGAGTGTGCGCTCGGCTTCGATGCGCGCGCTGATGTCACGCCAGTAGACCGTGACGCCATCGCCGGACGGTCCTACGTTGACCGACACCCAGACACCGGTGGTTGGCGACGGTGCTTCGAAGGTGATCACGCGCTGTTCTTCGCGCACGCGCCGCAGCACCTGTTCGTTCAGCGTGCCGATCATCTCGGGAAAGCGTTCCCAGATGACGCGGCCGATGACCTCGCCGGCAGTGGTGCTCCAGAACGTCAGCGCGCGCTGGTTGGCATAGATGATGCGCCACGCTTCATCGAGCGCATAGAACGCATCGCCCATGCTTTCCAGAATGGCCCGTGCGTCAACCGAAAGGGTGGGCGGTGCGGACTCCACGAATCAGGATCTCTTTGGCAATTGTCGCGTACGTCTGGACAGCGATTGTATTTGGACGGCGATTGTATTTGGCGACGGAGCCTAACCTAGAAGCGGACCTCCGGCCGCGCCAATCCGTAATGTGCCCGGAGCGTTTCGCCGGCATAGGCGGTACGGAACAGCCCGCGACGTTGTAATATCGGCACGACCTCGGCGACGAACACTTCCAGCATCGCCGGCAATATCGGCGGCATCAGGTTGAAGCCATCCGCGGCGCCATCGCGGAACCAGTCCTCGATCAGATCGGCGATCTGCTCCGGCGTACCAGCCGTCACGAAATGCCCACGCGCGCCGGCCATGTAGCCCAGCAATTGCCGCAAGGTCGGCCTTTCCCGGCGCACCAGGCCGATGATCACCTCGGTCCGGCTGCGCGCCGCATCAACCGTGGCTGGATCGGGGAAGTCCTCCGGCGACAGCATCCTGTCCAGCGGCAAGTGGGAGAAATCATGTCCACCGAACCGGCCGGACAGCCGCTTGCGCCCCACCTCCGGATCGCTCAGGTCATTCAGCTCACGCGCCAGGCGTTGCGCGTCGGCTTCGGTGGCGCCGATCACCGGACTGAGGCCCGGCAGGATCAGCACCTGCTCCGGCGCACGGCCTGCCCGGCTACCAACCGCTTCAGGTCGCCATAGAAATCCTTCGCCGTCGCCTTCTCCATCTGCGCGGTGAACACCGCCTCGGCATGTCGCGCGGCGAAGCGGCGCCCGGTCTCCGACGATCCCGCCTGCACAAACACCGGGCGGCCTTGCGGACCACGCGGCATGTTCAGCGGCCCGGCGACCTGGTAATGCGCGCCAGTGTGCCGTACGGCGCGAATGCTGCCGTCGCGCGCATACTGCCCGCTGGTGCGATCATCCAGCACCGCATCGTCCGACCAACTGTCCCACAGTCCGGTCACGACGCGCAGGTATTCCTCGGCACGGTCGTAGCGGTCGGCGTGGCTGGGCGGACCCTGGCCACCGAAGTTGCCGGACGCCGTTGCCAGCCACGTGGTCACGATGTTCCAGCCGACCCGCCCGCCGGTGATGTGGTCCAGCGAGGCGAATTGCCGCGCCAGGTTGAACGGCTCGGTATAGGTTGTGGAGCAGGTGGCGATCAGGCCGATCCGGCTGGTCGCACCGGCCAGCGCCGCGAGGGTGGTGACTGGTTCCAGCCAGGTGCGCGGCGCACGCGCGACATCGTCACCCACTGCCAACGTGTCGGCCAGGAAGACGGAATCGAACAGCCCGGCTTCTGCCTTGCACGCGAGATCCGTGTAGTAGCGAATATCGGTCAGCGGCAGCGTTGAGGATGTGGGATGGCGCCACGCCGCTTCATGGTGCCCGCGACCGTGGATGAACAGGTTGAGGTGGAGCTGCCGCGTCGCGCGTTCCGCCATGGCCCTTCTCGGTTGCGGCTGATTGGGCCAACCGTAGGCGCGCCATAGGTCGCGCGGCAAGCTGAGAGCGGCGTGGGTCGAGTGGTGCGTTTTGAAATTCAGCCCGACGCTGTGCCACGATCACGCGTCACAATAAGGTCGGCGATGTCGGCTTCTGAGAATGGCACGGTCGCGGAGCCATCGATCGTCGTGATTGTTCCACCCGCGGCGCGTGCGTCGATCCGATTCTCGATAAAGCCTCTGGCTTCCGATTAAGCCTGCGCTCGCGGAATACGGATGCAGGCGCCGCCCCATTCACACGTCCAGGTTCGCCACCTTCAGTGCATTGCCCACGATGAAGTCGCGGCGCGGTTCGACCACGTCGCCCATCAGCGTGCTGAACACCTGTCCGGCGTCCTCGATGTCGCCTACCTTCACCTGGAGCAAAGTCCTGATCGACGGATCCAACGTGGTCTTCCACAACTGATCGGGGTTCATCTCGCCCAATCCTTTGAAGCGCTGCACCGACAGCCCGCGACGACCATGCGCGATGATCCGGTCGTACGCGTTGGCGGGACCTACCGCCGCCACCTCCTGCGCATCCAGCTTCAGCGTCGCCGGCTCGCGGAACTTCTGCGACAGTACCTCCGCCCGCTCCGCCAGCCAGCGCGCCTCCGCGCTGCGCAACGATGCGGCATCCAGCGTGTAGCGTTCGGCGACGCCGCGCACCATCCGCGACATCGTCAGACCGCCATCGGCGCTGACTACCCAGCCGCGTTCGGTCGGCAATGACACCGCATTCAACCGCGCCACCAGATCAGGCGCGGCGGCGGTTGCGCGCGGCACATCCGAGGTCAGTGCACCGGCAATCGCCGCCTGCTCCAGCAATGCGATCGGCGCGGCGGTGGCAAGCCGGCGCAACTGCAGCGTCGCTTCACGCAGCCAGCGTACTTCGCCGCGCAACTCCGGGCCTTCGAACGCCAGTCCGCTGGCATACGCCAGCCGTGCATCGGCCAGCGCCTTGTCCAGCAGGAACGTCTCGAGCGAATCGTCGTCCTTCAGGTATCTCTCGTCGTTGCCGCGCTTGGCGCGATACAGCGGCGGCTGGGCGATGAACAGATGGCCGCGGTCGATCAGGTCCGGCATCTGGCGGAAGAAGAACGTCAGCAGCAGCGTGCGGATGTGCGAGCCGTCCACATCGGCGTCGGTCATGATGACGATGCGGTGGTAGCGCAGCTTGGCGACGTCGAAGCCGCCCTGCTCGGGCTCGCCCCGACCGATCCCGGTGCCGAGTGCGGTGATCAGCGTGCCGATTTCCTGGCTGCCCAGCATGCGGTCGAAGCGCGCGCGCTCCACATTCAGGATCTTGCCCTTCAGCGGCAGGATCGCCTGGAACTTCCGATCGCGCCCCTGCTTGGCGGAGCCACCGGCGCTGTCACCCTCGACGATGAAGATCTCGCACTTCGCCGGATCGCGCTCCTGGCAGTCGGCCAGCTTGCCCGGCAGCGTCGAGATATCCAGCACGCCCTTGCGCCGCGTCAGTTCGCGCGCCTTGCGGGCGGCTTCGCGCGCTGCCGCCGCATCCATCACCTTCTGGATGATGGACTTCGCTTCCTTCGGATGCGTCTCGAACCAATGCGCGATGGCATCGGCCGTGGCTGCCTGCACCACCGGCTGCACTTCGGAGGAAACCAGCTTGTCCTTGGTCTGCGAGGAGAATTTCGGGTCCGGCACCTTCACCGACAGCACCGCGGTCATGCCCTCGCGCATGTCCTCGCCGACGAGTTGAAGCTGCTCCTTCTTGCCCATCCCTTCGGCGTATTTCGTCACCACGCGGGTCAGCGCCTGGCGAAAGCCGGCCAGATGCGTGCCGCCGTCGCGCTGCGGAATATTGTTGGTGAAGCACAGCATCGTCTCGTGGAAGCTGTCGTTCCACGACAACGCAAAATCCACCCGAATGCCCAACGCATCGTCCGACGTGTGCAGATTGATCGGCGGGGTGAACACGGCGGTCTTGCCGCGATCCAGCCATTCGACGAAGGCCACCAGGCCACCGTCGTAGCGCAACACGGTTTCCACCGCCGGCGCATGGCGTTCGTCGCGCAGCACGATGGTCACGCCGGAATTCAGGAATGCCAGCTCGCGCAGCCGCCGCTCCAGCAGCGCATAGTCGAATTCGGTGCGGGTGAAGGTCCCGGTACTCGGCTTGAACGTGACTTCAGTGCCGTTGCGATGCTCGCCGGGGCCGACCACCTTGAGCGGCGCCTCTGCGTCGCCATGACGGAAGCGGATCATGTGCTCGACGCCGTGGCGCCAGATGCGCACCTCCATCCATTCCGACAGAGCATTAACCACCGCGGCGCCGACACCATGCAGGCCGCCGGAGACTTTGTAGGAGTTCTGGTTGAACTTGCCGCCCGCGTGCAGTCGGGTCAGCACCACTTCTGCCGCGGAAATACCCTCCTCGGCGTGGATATCGACCGGGATGCCCCGCCCGTCGTCGCTCACGGTTACGCTGCCGTCGCCGTTCAGCACCAGCTCGACCCTGGTGGCAAAACCCGCCTGCGCCTCGTCCACCGCGTTGTCGATGATCTCGAACGCCATGTGGTGCAGGCCGGACCCATCGTCGGTGTCGCCGATATACATGCCGGGTCGGCGACGCACCGCATCCAGGCCCCGCAGGACCGAAATGGATGCGGCGTCATATGCGTCAGAATCAGGCTGCGGCGCGGTGTCTTCGGACATGCCGACGGGCGACTCCAGAATGCTGTGCGGATGCTATAGCTATATAGCTGCTACGGCGTTCCGCGGACAGGGGTGTCGGCCGATTCCGGCAGCGGAAATCGCGCATCCGCCAGCAATTCTCCGCCACGAACAATCAGGCCTTCCGCCATGCCGGCCAGCGGCAGGAACGTTTCCATGTCGGTGCCGGTGATCAGCGTCTGCGCCGGCAAACTGGTTAACGCGGCGAACAGCGCCGCGCGCCGGTCAGGATCGAGATGCACGGCCGGTTCATCCAGCAGCAGCATTGGCGCGAAGCCCCGTGCATCGGCGATCAGCGCGGCGTGGCGCAGGATCACCCCGATCAGCAGGGCCTTCTGCTCGCCGGTGCTGGCAAGCGCGGCCGCAACGCCGGTCCGCGCATCGGCCAGACCCATGTCGGCCCGATGCGCTCCAACCGCCGCCGAGCCCGCCGCGGCGTCGCGTGGCGCGGCCGGCGGCCAGGCTTTGCCGCAGCCAATCCTCCACGGCCAGCGCCGGTGCTCCCGCCAGGCGCTCGGCGATCGGGCATACCAGCGTCATCCGCGCCTGCGGGAAGCCGGTAAACGCCGGCACCGCGTTCATTCTGGCGACCAGGGCAATGCGGGCAGCCGTGGCTGCCACGGCGTGCCGGGCCATCGCATCCTCCAGCCCGGCCAGCCAGCCCTCGTCCTGGCGGCCCTCGGCGAGCAGGCGATTGCGCTGCGCCATGGCGGCATCATGCGCGGCAACCTCCCGCGCATGGCCGGGTTCCAGCGCCCAGACCAGGCGATCGAGGAAGCGGCGGCGGCCGGAAAGGCCTTCCAGGAACAGCCGGTCCATCTGCGGCGTGAGCCATACCGCGGCGGCGTGGGCGGCGATCTCCCCTGGCTGCGTGGTGTGGCGCCGTCGAGGCGAAACACCCGGCGGGCGAGTCGCCGGATGGCAATCCCGGGCCTGCGCCGGGCGTGCCAATGGGAACCAGTCGGCGGGTAGGCGTGCCGGTGCCGATATCGACCTCGCCGTCCGCCGTGGCGAACCGGCCGGCGACGGCCCATCCGCCGCTGCTGCCATGCCGCGGCAAATCGGCGTTGCGGGCACCGCGCAGACCCCGGCCGGGGACCAGCAAAGACACCGCCTCCAGCAGATTGGTCTTGCCGCTGCCGTTCGGACCGGACAGCGCGCTGATCCGCGCTCTCGGGTGCCACGTGAGCGCCGCATAGTTGCGGAAAGTCGGTCAGCGTCAGGCGTAGCAGGCGCATGCCCTGATCTGCGGTCGTGTCACGCACAACGTCAATCGTTGAACGGCGGGATTACAGCGATTTTGCACGGCAGGACAGTAGTTTATCGAAATTACAAATAATGAACAGTAATGCGGTCGGGGAAAGCCGGTAATATCGTGACTGGCGCGTCAAGCGTGTGGAATCACCTGTCCAGCGTCATGAATCCGAACTGATTTCCGGGGCAATGTTGCCATACGGGATATATCTGTGTATTGGAACTGAATGCGAGGGCGAGGGTCTCTACAGACCCGTGCTCTGTCGATCTGGGCGGGGATGCTCTGCGCTGTTCTTGCAGCGCTGGGGAACTATTCTGTTGCTTGGGCGCAGAGACCGGGCGAGACGGACGACCAGACAGCACTGGCGGTGCCGCGCATCGCGCTGCGTGGCACGGCGGGCGTGGGGCTTCCGCAACCCCTTTCTCCCAGCGATGCCGCGCTGATACGCCGGATATTCAGTCTCCAGGACAGCGGCTCGGTGGCGGATGCGGCGCGCGAAACCGGTCGGCTGGACAACAATCTGCTGCTCGGCACCATTCTGGCGGACCGCTACCTCCATGGCACCTACCGGCCAGCCCCCTCCGAGCTGACCGCGTGGCTGGCACGCTTCGGCGACCAGCCGGAAGCACCGTCGGTCCGCAACCTGCTGGAGCGTCTTGCGCCGGAAACGGTTGCCCCGGGCACGGCGGTCAGCGCCGGCGTCGATCGTTCGACACGGTCCGCCCGGATCAGGATGCGCCCGTCGCAGGTGCGATCACTGTTCGTGGAGAACCGCGATACGGACGCGATTTCGGCCGCCACATCGCTGCTGACGAGCGCGCCGGCCGAGCCCGCCGCTGCCGAAGCGCTGTTCGTTGCGGGGCTCGCCGCGGTGCGGCTTGACCAGAGCGACACCGCCTATGCGTTCTTCGAGGCCGCCTATCACACGGCATCGCTTCCCGCCCTTCGTGCGGCGAGCGCGTTCTGGGCCGGGCATGTTGAACAGCGCCGGCAGGATCGCGGCGGCTTTGCTATCTGGATGCAGCGCGCGGCGACGCAAGGCGATACGTTCTATGGACATATCGCGCGCCGGGCGCTGGGGCCCTCGGTCGTCTGTTTGCCGACAGAAACCATCGGCAATGCCGATGTCGACGCGTTGCTGGCCACGGCGCAGGGCCGCAGGGCGTTTGCCCTGCTCCAGGTCGGCGAGAAGCGCTACGCCGAGGCGGAACTGCGCACCCTATGGGCCAACACCTCACAGGATGGCACCTTCGACCACGCACTCGTCCTGGTCGCGCGAACCCTCGGCTTCAGCCAGTTGGCATCCGAGATCGAGCAGATCGACGAGTCGATGGAGCGGAGGTCGGCAGAGGCCGCGCTGCCTCGACTGCGGCCGGCGGGAGGCTTCGTGGTCGACCCGCCGCTGGTGTATGCGTTGGTCCGCCACGAATCGAATTTCCATCCGGTGGCGGAATCGCGATCCGGCGCCAGCGGCCTTATGCAGCTTATGCCGAATACCGCCCGCGCGGTCGCCGGCAAGGCTAGCGCGCAGCTGCATGATCCGGCGGTGAACCTGGCGATCGGGCAGCGCTATCTGCTGGTGCTCGCGGACGATGACGTTATCGACGGGAACCTGATCCGAATGCTGGCGGCTTACGGCCAAGGACAAGGCGGCCTGCGGAAATGGGTCGACAGCGTGCGCGATGACGGCGATCCGCTGCTGTTCCTGGAAGCGATCCCCAATGCCAATACCCGGCAATTCATCGAGGATTCGCTGGTCTACTCCTGGCATTACGCCGCCATGATGCATCTGCCAACCGCAAGCCTGGACGCTCTGGCCGCCGGCCGCTACCCGCGGCTGGTTCGCGCGGGCGAGGAGCCGGGCGATGGCGGACAGTCGGGTGCCTGCGGGCGGCCGGTGGCAACCCGCTAGCCTGACGTCCGCCAACGCGACAATGCTGGGCTCGCCTGTCATCGCGTTGTCGTTGGGAGGTGTGCAGCGACGGGCTTCCGCGGGCAGATCAGTTTGCCGCGGCGCAGCGATGCCGTTCGCTGTGACGATACCGGAGTGGAGCGCCTCGCGCAGCCAAGCTTGATCCTTCTCGCGCCACGCACAGAGTTTGGTGATGGCGATATCATCCGCACTCGGGCGGAGGGCGCTGTGGTGGCACGATGCTCTCTGCTCGCGGCGCCGCGGTCGTGGGCAGGTGAGCAGTTTTAACACGGAGGGTGGAAGGGAGGGCCACGGAGGGCCACGGGAGCCGGAGCGGCCCTACGGTTCGCGACAACACAACGTGGCGGCAGATTCCCTCGGTCAAGCGGCGAGCGTTGAGATTCAGGCTTAGCCCGATGTGGATTCCGCTTGTCTGGCGGTAGGCTTTTGCATCCTTCACCATGGACAAAGCGCATCGCATATCATCGCGTCGCGCGCTGTGGGCTCAACGCTCCGCTTGCGATCGTTTTAGCTTTGACGTGCTTGGTTCACGCCGGCTGGTTAGCGCACGATGCGGCTCAGGTTGCCGACAGTGAGCTCGACCCATCAGGTCAGCCATACCGTGTCGCTGCTGCTGCCCCAAACGTCGTCCTCGGCCAGCCGGGCGGCGATCTTGGCGATTTCTCGGGCGATCGCCTCGATGACGACCCGGGTGCGCGGCGGCAGATGCCGCCGTGAGGGGTACAGCAGAAAGGCCGGAAGGCGCTCCGTCTGGTAGTCGGGCAGGAGCCGATACAATCGCGCCGACCGCACGTCGTCCACGATCAGCGCTTCCGGGACCATGGCGACGCCATACCCGTCCAGCACGGCGCGCCGCACGATCGCGGCATTGTTGGCGTGGAAGCGGCCCTGAACCCGGATCGTCTCCGGGCCATCGGGGCCGTGGAAGTGCCACTGGGCGCTCTCGGGCCCGTATTCGTGGATGACGCAGTCATGGTTTGCCAGATCGGCTGGTCGCGCCAGCGCGCCGCGCCTCTCCAGATAGGCGGGGCCGGCGACCAAGGCGCGGCCAAACGCGCCGATCCGGCGCGCCAGCAGCGAGGAATCCGGCGGCTGACCGACATGCAACGCGATGTCCAGCCGCTCCTCGATCATGTCGCCCAACTGGTCCCGCACGACGAGCTCGATCGACAGCGTGGGATAGTCGTCCAGCAGGCCGCGCAACCGCGGGGTCATCAGGGTGGCGCCCGCGGTAGTGACCCCTATGCGGACCAGGCCGGTGGGTGAGACGCGCTGGCGGCCCAGCGCGCCGTCCAGCTCCTGCTCCAGCTCGATCATGCGCAGTGCGTATTGCAGCAGATCCTGGCCGTCTTCCGTTAGGCTCAGGCGGCGGGTGGTCCGCTGGAACAGACGCACGCCGAAATGCTCCTCCAGGTCGCCGACATGGCGGGTTACCGAGGAGGGGTTGGTGTTGCTCTCGCGCGCGACGGCGGAAAAGGAGCCGGTCTCGGTTACGCGGATAAACGTGCCGAGTGCCTGGAGGAGATCCATGATTTGCCGTTTCCATGCACAAATGCTGTGCTCGCTGACCGGATTATCAGGACCTTTGTAAGAGATCATATGGCGGCCCGAAAGCGGAGGGCAGGGCCATGACGATTCTTCACGGGGTTGGGCGCGCTGATTGCAAGTCTGATCACGGGCGCCCTGGTGGCGCCCACCCAGGAGACGGCCGCGCGGGCGGTGTGCCGGACGGAGTGGTCCGGCCGGGCGATCCCGCAAGCCGGCTCTTTTGGCCCCGGCTGCTAGCGCCGGTCCTGCCGCAAAACCCTTTTCTGGAGTCCGAGCCAATGAGTGCAACAACGCGTAGCGCGGAAGGCTTCACGCTGCCCCCGCAAGCAGTGCGCGGCCGTCGCGGGCGCTTCTCGGCGAAGCAAGTGCTGCTGGCAGCCAGCGTGGCGGCGTTGCTGGCGGGCGCGACGTATTACGGGGACTACTGGTGGACCACCGGGCAATTCCAGATCGCCACCGACGACGCCTATGTCGCGGCCGACTCGGTGATCGTAAGCCCCAAGGTCACCGGCTACCTGTCCCAGGTGCTGGTCAATGACAACCAGAAGGTTCGGGCCGGCGACGTGCTGGCTCGCATCGACGACCGCGACTATCGCACCGCACTGGATCAGGCGCGCGCGGATGTTAACGGCGCGCAGGCCGACATCGACAACCTGCACCAATCCATCGAGCAGCAGATTCTCAGCGTGAGCCAGGCCCGCGCACAGGTCGTTTCGGACCAGGCCGCAGTGACGTTTTCGGACCAACAGCTACGCCGCTATGCGGATCTGGCACGCACGGGCGCCGGCACGGTGCAGGCGGCGCAGCAGTACCAGGCAGAAATCCAGGAGCACCAAGCCAAGCTGGAGCAGGACCAGGCCGGCATTGCCGTGGCGCAGAAGCAGGTGGGCGTGCTGCGCGCGCAGTTGCAGCGTGCCCAGGCGACGCTGGCGCAGCGCGAGGCGGCGCAGCGCCAGGCCGAGCTGAACATGAGCTACACCACCATCGTGGCGCCGATCGACGGGACGGTCGGCGTGCGCACGTTGCGCGTTGGCCAGTATGTGCAGGCCGGCACGCAGCTTATGGCGGTGGTGCCGCTGCAGGCGGTGTATGTCACGGCGAATTACAAGGAGACGCAGCTTACCGGCGTGCGGGCCGGCCAGCCGGCGACGATCAGCGTCGACATGTTCCCTGGCACCGTCGTGCATGGCCGCGTGGATAGCATTGCCCCGGCGAGCGGCGCCGAGTTCGCGTTGCTGCCGCCGGATAACGCGACCGGCAACTTCACCAAGATCGTGCAGCGAATTCCGGTGAAGATCGTGGTGGACAGCCACGACCCGCTGGCCGGGATGCTGCGCCCGGGAATGTCGGTCGAGCCGACGATCGACACCAAGAACGGCTGAGAGGGGCGGCGATGTCACAGACCATAACCGCCGGCGACCCGCCGGTCTCGGTCAAGACCTGGATTGCTGTCGCCGGCGCGATGATCGGCGCCTTCATGGCGGTGCTGAACATCCAGATCACCAACGCCTCGCTGCGTGACATCGAAGGCGGCATCGGTACCGGCGGGATCAACGGCGCGTGGATCACCACCGCCTATCTGGTCGGCGAGATCATCGTGATCCCGCTGTCCGACTATCTCAGCCGCGTGTTCTCGCTGCGCCGCTACCTGATTACCAACACCGCCCTGTTCCTGGTGTTCTCGGCGTTGTGCGGCCAGGCGACCAGCCTGCCGGAGATGATCGTGCTGCGTGCATTGCAAGGCTTTGCCGGCGGCGTACTGATCCCGCTTGCCTTCACCATTGTGGTGCGGATGCTGCCGCCGTCGCGGCGCGCCATCGGCATGGCCGCGTTCGCGTTGACCGCGACGTTCGCGCCGGCGATCGGACCGACGATCGGCGGCTACCTCACCGACACGTATGGCTGGCCCACGATCTTCTACATCAATTTGGTGCCCGGGGCGGCGATGCTGGCGATGCTGGTCTACGCGCTGCCACGCTCGCCGATGCAGCTTGGCCTGCTGCGCAACGGCGACTGGCTGGGTATCGCGTTGATGGCTGTCGGCTTGAGCGCGCTGCAGACCGTGCTCGAAGAAGGCAACATCTACGACTGGTTCGGCTCGCCCTTCATCGTGAAGCTGAGCCTGATAGCGGCGCTGGCGCTGGGCGGCTTCATGATCGTCGAGTTCACGCGGTCTGATCCGCTAGTCAATTTCCGACTGCTGGGGCGGCGCAATTTCGGCTTCGGCACCATGGGCAATTTCCTGCTTGGCTTTGCATTGTATGGCGCGGCGTATCTGCTGCCGCAGTATCTTGCCAACGCACAAGGCTACAGTTCGCAGCAGATCGGCGCGGTGATGGCCTGGACCGGGCTGCCGCAGCTGGTGATCATCCCGCTCGTGCCGCTGCTGATGCGCTGGATCGATGGCCGCCTGTTGGTTGGCACCGGCATGGTGATCTTCGCCGTATCCTGCTTCATGAACCTGAACATGGACGCGGCTTACGCCGGTCCGCAGTTGCTCTTGCCGAACATCGTGCGCGCCGTGGGGCAAGCAGTCGTGCTGGCGCCGCTGTCATCGATCGCCCTGCTGGGGATTGCGCCGCAGGACGCCGGCAATGCATCGGGCATCTTCAACATGATGCGCAACCTGGGCGGTGCAATCGGCACGGCGATGCTGGAGACGTTCTATACCAAGCGCGAGCAGTACCATTCATTCATCATCGGTCAGCATGTTTCGCTGCTGGATCCTGCCACCCGTTCGCGCCTGGCCGGTCTGCAGCATTATTTCGTCACCAGCGGCGTGACCGATCCGGCCGCGAGCATGCATCAGGCGATGATCGCAGTCGGCAATGCGGTGCGGGCGCAGGCGGTCATCATGGGCTACAGCGACACGTTCGGTTTACTCGGCGTGGTGCTGTTGCTGGCGGCGGCAATGATCACGCTGTTACGCAAGGGGCAGGCGAGCGGCGGCGCGGCGCACTGAGGCGCGGTACGGGCGTCGGCTGGCCAGGGCGAGACAATAACCATGAGTTTCGTCGGACTGTTGGCAGACAGCTCAAACCACCTCTGATTTGAAGCGATTGTTCGGGCCCAGACACTTATAATCTCGCATGTAAATTTTATTTCGGCGCCATTCCCTGTAGCCGCCTTCAGGCGGCCGCTACTGTCATTCCATCATCAGCATACCGAGTTGTGCAACCAAGATGGAGAATGAGCATGCAAGGGCCGGTCATGTTCGCGAACAATTCGGCCGGCACTGCCGCATTGCCGTTGGTCCAGCGGACTCCATCGTTTGTCTCGAAGGCATGGAATCCATCGACCAGTGACGCCGCGCTCGCGTCGATCGACGCTTCTCGCTTGTGCTGTGCCAGCACGATGCGTTTCACCGCCACGCCCAGTGTCCGCGCATCTGGCGCGATGCCAATCTCCTGCGGGATACTGGCTCGCGAACACATGCGCACCGCATGAGGTCGTGCGGCCAGACGGAACACATGCCGATCGTCATGCCGCTCGATGGCGTCGATCCGCTTGCCGTCGACCAGCAGATGCAGGTCGGGTTCGGAGGTCAGCGGGATGCTGGGGCGAGCGCCCGCGCGCTCCAGCAGCCTCCGCCAAATCGCATCAACGACCGGCCCGCCGGTCAATATCGGCGCACACGGAGCCTTCGGCAGAAGTCCCCAGCCGCTGTTCGCGTTCTGGAACAGCCATCGATTGCCGTCATCGCGGTAGCTTTCGGCCGGCGCACCGTTGGCGATCAGCACGTCGTGCGTATCGAGTTCGACGTGATAGACTGCTACTTCCTGCGCTCGGTCATCCCACAGGATGGACCGATGATTGACCAGGAATTCAACCGGGATCAGCACGCCATCAACATGCAGCGCATGACCCTTGGTGAGGTGCAGGTCGCGTTGCGGTATGTTGTCGCCAAGAGCCCCCTTGCGCACGATCACAGGGGTCGCGGCACTGCGTCGACCGCGTGTTGCCAGTACCCGCCCCACACCGATCCAGGTGATCGGCCGCATCTGGCCGCTCTGGGTCCGCACCAAGTCGCCAACGGCTAGGCGTTCCACCGGCAGGTCGCCACTCGAGGTCGCAATGCGTGTGCCCTGGAGAAAGCAGAGCACGGCTATCACACCCGTGGTGGCGGTATCGTCGGGGAAGTCATTGGCAACGGTGACGACGCTGGCGCTGTAGCCGCCGATGGTGGCGGGGTCGCTGATGTCGACATAGTAGGTGCCGGCGGTGTCCGGCGTGAACCAGACGGTCTGCGTTGCCGGCGCCACGATGCTGGGATCGAGCTGCACGTTCTGGACGGCGACGATGCCTTCGTCGAGTGCTGCGGCGGTACCGACGCGGATCGCGGCAAAATTGGACAGGCCGGTGACGGTGAACTCGTAGGCCTGTCCGGCGGCCAGCGTCACCGCCAGCCAGTCGTGCTCGCCCGTCTCGCCCAGTGTTCCATCGGTCGCTGCACCGCCGACCGCCACGACACCCGTGGTGGCGGTATCGTCGGGGAAGTCATTGGCGACGGTGACGGCGCTGGCGCTGTAGCCGCCGATGGTGGCGGGGTCGCTGATGTCGACATAGTAGGTGCCGCCGGTGTCCGGCGTGAACCAGACGGTCTGCGTTGCCGGCGCCACGATGCTCGGATCGAGCTGCACGTTCTGGACGGCGACGATGCCTTCGTCGAGTGCCGCGGCCGTACCAACGCGGATCGAGGCAAAATTGGACAAGCCGGTGACGGTGAACTCGTAGGCCTGTCCGGCGGCCAGCGTCACCGCCAGCCAGTCGTGCTCACCAGTCTCGCCCAGCGTTCCATCGGTTGCTGCACCGCCGACCGCCACGACACCCGTGGTGGCGGTATTGTCGGGGAAGTCGTTGGCGACGGTGACGGCGCTGGCGCTGTAGCCGCCGATGGTGGCGGGGTCGCTGATGTCGACATAGTAGGTGCCGCCAGTGTCCGGCGTGAACCAGACGGTCTGCGTTGCCGGCGCCACGATGCTCGGGTCGAGCTGCAGGTTCTGGACGGCGACGATGCCTTCGTCGAGTGCTGCGGCGGTACCGACGCGGATCGAGGCAAAATTGGACAGGCCGGTGACGGTGAACTCGTAGGCCTGTCCGGCGGCCAGCGTCACCGCCAGCCAGTCGTGCTCGCCCGTCTCGCCCAGCGTTCCATCGGTTGCTGCACCGCCGACCGCCACGACACCCGTGGTGGTGGTATTGTCGGGGAAGTCGTTGGCGACGGTGACGGCGCTGGCGCTGTAGCCGCCGATGGTGGCGGGGTCGCTGATGTCGACATAGTAGGTGCCGCCAGTGTCCGGCGTGAACCAGACGGTCTGCGTTGCCGGCGCCACGATGCCCGGGTCGAGCTGCAGGTTCTGGACGGCGACGATGCCTTCGTCGAGTGCTGCGGCGGTACCGACGCGGATCGAGGCAAAATTGGACAAGCCGGTGACGGTGAACTCATAGGCCTGTCCGGCGGCCAGCGTCACCGCCAGCCAGTCGTGCTCACCCGTCTCGCCCAGCGTTCCATCGGTTGCTGCACCGCCGACCGCCACGACACCCGTGGTGGTGGTATTGTCGGGGAAGTCGTTGGCGACGGTGACGGCGCTGGCGCTGTAGCCGCCGATGGTGGCGGGGTCGCTGACGTCGACATAGTAGGTGCCGCCGGTGTCCGGCGTGAACCAGACGGTCTGCGTTGCCGGCGCCACGATGCTCGGGTCGAGCTGCAGGTTCTGGACGGCGACGATGCCTTCGTCGAGTGCTGCGGCCGTACCAACGCGTATCGAGGCAAAATTGGACAAGCCGGTGACGGTGAACTCGTAGGCCTGTCCGGCGGCCAGCGTCACCGCCAGCCAGTCGTGCTCGCCCGTCTCGCCCAGCGTTCCGTTTGCCATCGCTTCCCCGTCACACTCTATGTGATCTCTGCCGGCCGACACTCCCCTGATGAGCGACCAATTCGGCCGTCACGAAGGCAGGCTAGCCACTAATCCACGTGTTCTGCAATAGTGCAGTCGTCGGAACGACAGCTGGAAAATCTGCCAATTGGCCGACGACCCGTGTGCGCAATCGCAACAAGGTGGTGAGGTTGAAGGCCGATACATGCAATTGCAGCCACACGACGCTCGCCTTGTAGCTTCGGCAGGACACCCAGGTTCAAGAAACGTCGTTTTTGCTCTCTTTGATCCACCAAGCGGTGGCAGACACTCGGTCCAGGCATCGACTGTCACGGGCAGCGGACAACCACATCGGTTGGCGCAAGCGGGCCATCGCCATGCCGCATTTCGAAGTTGTTCGCGTCTGCGAACTTTATCGACAGCAGCGACGGTTCATATCGGCCGGTGTATTCGTATAGTCGAGCGCCAGGACAGCGTACCGGGAGCCGTGGAGACGATCTTGTCGTCGATGTTCACAGCCGTCCCGTTCGCGGCCGGCTTGGCTAAATGCACCAGCACGGTCTTGCGGTCGGGTGCCGCCGTGAACATCCGGGAATTCTTCGAGCACGACTGCAGGACATCGAACTTCAGCCCCCAAACGCCCTGGATGATCTACAGCACATCGCGATCGGGCGGCAGTTTAACCACAACCTGCGCCACCGTCCTGGCCATCAGGTTGCGATGCCACAGATTGGATGCGGCGGCAGCGGAACCGAGCATGACCAACGCAGCCACCACGGCTGTCCATTTCCATCGAGGCCGTCTGGCGCCGATGGCCGCCCTGGTGATTGGCAATTCCGTTGAAAGCCTGTGCGATTGGAGTTCGCCCGGGACATATCTTCCGACCACGTCGGTCAATCGACCGCCTGGAACCTCTCGGCGGCTTCGATCAGACGGCGCTCCTGTCGCATTCGCCACTATTCCGCGAGAGCGAACGCCATGCGGGCAAACGCCAGCAGCGTCAGGCCACAGGCGATGCCCGCGAAACCCCGCAAGGCGGCAAAGGCGGCATGGACGGCGTTCAAGATGGTTCACCGGCGGACGGTGTTTTGGTGTGCGATTTAAAATCCGACGCCGGCTGCCGGCAATATGAGCCAACAGCCGCCGAGCTTCGCCATTATGCGAACCGGACTGGACCGCCCGACGCGATGCCGCCGATCGGCCGCCGTACCGATGGCGTGCTCGCGCTGGCCAAATTCGGCGGGTGTGCTATGCCCGGACGGATGCTGTTGCTGTCGTTCAGCGTGCTGGTCGCCGCCGCCCTGCTCGGAAGTTGTCTGGCCGCGCTGCATCTGCCGACCGGCAAGGCGATGTTGCCCGGCTGGCCGCTTGGGCTGCTGCACGGGCTTCTTGGGGCGGCCGGCCTGGTCATGCTGCTGCTCGCGCTGCGCGGACCGCCGCGCGGCGAGGCCATGGGCGTGGGGCCGTTCGGTCGCATCGCCGCCGTGCTGTTGGCGATGGCACTGCTGGCCGGGCTTGCGATCCTACGCCGTGCGCCTGCGCTATGGGCGGGTTCCGGGCCTGGCCATCGGCATCCACGCCACGATCGCCATCAGTGGTGTCGTCATTCTGGCCGCTTACACACTGGTGGGCTGAGAGAGAGCCGGTGGCCTCTCGCATCCGGGCGGCGAAGTGGTATCCGAGCGGACTGGCACGAAACGTTGTGGCGGCTGGTGAACGAGGCGGTCAATCAGCCGTTTGCAAAAGCGTATATGCGCCCGTGGCAGCCACGGCCCGTTCGCTCGATTGCCCGGAATGCACGCCATGCCCCACCTTGCAAACCGCGCCGCACTCCCGTCTATCTGTCGCCACAAATCATTCTCCGCTGAGTTACGGGGGGTGGCCTTAACCGGCCGCCTTTTTTGTTTTGGACAAGACGCACCTGCACGACTCCGACGACCCCGCCATGACGCCTGGAGGCCAGACTGGCCGCCATCGTCGCGCCCACGCTGGAACGCATGGGCTATCGAGCTGGTGCGCGTCGCCGTGCTCGGCCGCGAGCGGCCGACCGTGCAGGTCATGGCCGACCGCGCCGACGGCAGCCTGATCACCGTCGAGGATTGCGAGCGATCAGCCACTGCCTCGGCGCCGTGCTGGACGTCGAAGACCCGATCCCGGGCGCCTGGAAGCTGGAGGTCAGCTCGGCCGGCATCGACCGCCCGCTGACCCGGCCGAAGGACTGGAACCGCTTCGCCGGCCACCTCGCCCGGGCCGAAACCGCCGTGCCGGTCGACGGCCGCAAGCGGTTTTCCGGCATCGTGCTGGGCGCCGATGACACCGAAGCCCGGACTGCGGCTGGACGACGGCACCGAGGTCGCGCTGCCGCTGCGCGACATCCGCCGCGCGAAACTGGTGCTGACCGACGCGCTGATCGCCGCCACCGCAACCCCACCACCGTCACCAACTAACCGAAACAGAGGCCGACCATGGATACCGCCATTGCCCGCCCCGAACTGCTGCTGGTCGCCGACGCCGTCGCGCGGGAGAAATCCATCGACCGCGAGGAAGTGCTGGAGGCGATGGAGCAGGCCATCCAGAAGGCCGGCCGCGCCAAGTACGGCCACGAGAAGGACATCCGCGCCACCATCGACCGCAAGACCGGCGACGTGCGCCTGTCGCGCTGGACCGAGGCGGTCGAAACGGTGGAGAACGAGGAAACCCAGATCCCCGTCCACATCGCCAGGAAGTTCAAGCCGGACATCGAGATCGGCGAGCATCTGGTCGATCCGCTGCCGCCGATCGATTTCGGCCGCATCGCCGCGCAGACCGCCAAGCAGGTGATCGTGCAGCGCGTGCGCGAATACGAGCGCAAGCGGCAATACGACGAATTCAAGGACCGCGTCGGCGAGATCATCAACGGCGTGGTCAAGCGCACCGAGTACGGCAACCTGATGGTCGAGCTCGGCCGCGCCGAGGCGCTGCTGCGCCGCGACGAACTGATCCCGCGCGAGAGCTTCCGCAACGGCGACCGCGTGCGCGCCTACATCTACGACGTGCGCGAGGAGCCGCGCGGGCCGCAGATTTTCCTCAGTCGCGCACGCATCCCGGCTTCCTGGCCAAGCTGTTCGCGCAGGAGGTGCCGGAAATCTACGACGGCATCATCGAGATCAAGGCGGTGGCGCGCGATCCCGGCAGCCGCGCCAAGATGGCGGTGATCAGCCGCGACAGCTCGATCGATCCGGTCGGCGCCTGCGTCGGCATGCGCGGCTCGCGCGTGCAGGCGGTGGTGCAGGAACTGCAGGGCGAGAAGATCGACATCATTCCCGTGGTCGCCCGCAGGCCGCGACCTTCGTCGTCAACGCGCTGGCGCCGGCCGAGGTCACCAAGGTGGTGATGGACGAGGAAGCCGGCCGCGTCGAGGTGGTGGTGCCGGACGAGCAGCTCAGCCTCGCCATCGGCCGGCGCGGCCAGAACGTGCGGCTGGCCAGTCCAGCTGACGCGCTGGGACATCGACATCCTGACCGAG
The DNA here is from genome assembly GCA_963790445.1 of uncultured Alphaproteobacteria bacterium. Taxonomy (GTDB): domain Bacteria; phylum Pseudomonadota; class Alphaproteobacteria; order Acetobacterales; family Acetobacteraceae; genus JAMXLO01. The sequence continues at coordinate 162,829 of CAWBON010000020.1, forward strand.
GCCGAGGAAAGCGAGCGCCGCCAGGAAGAATTCCGCCGCCGCTCCGGCCTGTTCGTCGAGGCGCTGGACGTCGACGACGTGATCGCCGGCCTGCTGGTGACCGAGGGCTTCAACACGGTCGAGGAACTGGCGTTCACGCCGGCCGAGGAAGTCGCCGCGATCGAGGGCTTCGACGACAGCGTCGCCGAGGAACTGATCCGCCGCGCCGAAGCCTTCCTCACCCGCCGCGACACCGAACTGAACGACAAGCGCATCGAACTGGGCGTCACCGACGAGATCGCCGCGATCGAGGCGTTGACCCCGGCGATGCTGGTGGCGCTCGGCGAGAAGGGCGTGAAGACGCTGGACGATCTGGCCGATCTCGCGTCCGACGAACTGATCGAGATCGTCGGCGCCGAGCAACATGGACGAGGACACCGCCAACGACGTGATCATGGCCGCGCGCGCGCATTGGTTCGACGATGAGACCGAGCGCCGAGGGCGACGCGAGCCGCCCGGCGAGGAGGCGCAGCCACGACTGAGGCACGCAACCGACTGCCCGACGACGCCGATGCTGACGCGGACGAGGACGAGCCGGAAACCGGCCCGCTGCGCCGCTGCGTGGTCACGCGCGAGCGGCTGCCGAAGGAGCGGATGATCCGCTTCGTCGTCGGCCCGGACCGCGCGCTGGTGCCTGACCTGGCCGCAACGCTGCCCGGCCGGGGAATCTGGTTGAGCGCGCGTGCGGGATGTGATAGAAACCGCCCGCGCCCAGGGACGGGCCTGGGGCGTGCCTTCGCCAGGGCCGCGCGTGGTCCGGTCATGGTGCCCCCCGATCTTCCTGCCGTGCTCGAGGCGGCGCTGATCCGGCGGATCGGCGAGTTGCTTGGTCTCGCCCGCCGCGCCGGGCAGGCGGTCGCCGGGTTCGACAAGGCGCGTGAGTGGCTGCGGACCGGTCGGGGCGGGCTGATCCTGCAGGCGGCGGATGGCAGTGCGGCGGAACGGGCGCGGTTTCTGTCCGGTGCCGCGGATGCGGTTCCGGTGTCTGGACCCTCTGCCGGCTGCGGCGCTTGGGCCGGGTGTTCGGCCGTGACCATGTGGTGCATGTGGCGATGGCGCCCGGCCGGTTGGCCGAGCGCCATCGCGATCGAGGCGGCGCGGCTGGCCGGACTGACGACCGGCGTCGACGGCGGACTGAGCGCACGAGCGGAACGATGACCGGCGAGCATTCGGCCGGATCGCGACGATGACGGACGGGGCCAACGGGTAGAGCATGAGCGAAAGCAACGATCAGGACGCCGGCAAGGGACGGCTCTCACTGCGGCCAGCGGGACGCCTGGAACTGGGCCGGACCGTCGACGCGGGTCCGTGCGGCAAAGCTTCAGCCACGGCCGGTCGAAGGTCGTGCAGGTCGAGGTGCGCAAGAAGCGCGCGCCGCGCCGGCGCGCCCGGCGCACCGGCCGGCGGCGCCGCGCCAGTCGGCCACGCCCGGCAGTGTCGCGCTCACCGCGCGCGGCGCCGCGCCCCCGGCGGCGCGGCCGCGCGCCCGGCGCCGGCCGCGCGCTGACCGCGACCGAACTGGCGGCCCGGCAGCGCGCGCTGGTCGAGCAGCAGCGCGAAGCCGCCAAGCGCGACGCCGAGCGGCGCGAGCAGGAGAAGATCTCGATCCTGTCCGCCGCCGAGGAAGCGCGCCGGCGCGAGGACGAGGCGACGCAAGGCCGCCGAAGGAGGACAGCCCGCCGCAGGCAGCCGAGGAGGCGCGCGCAGGCGCGGAAGCCGAGGAGGCCGCTGCCCGCCAGGCCGCCGAAGCGCGCGACGGCGCTGCGCCGCCCAGGCTCGCCGACGCCGGCGGCGCGACGGCGCCGAAGCCAGCCGCGGCGCCGGCCGGCCGACGCCCGCGCCGGCGCCGACGCCGGCCGCGCCGACCGAGACCTTGCGGCTGCGGCCCGGCACGCGCGGCCGCCGAGGACGACGACGATGCGCGGCCGGTCCGCCGGCCCGGCGGCGTGCGTGGTCGCCGCGCAAGCCGCAGGTCGCGGTCGCCAAGAAGGGCACCGACGCGGCCGCCGCGCCGGCCGCATCGACGTGCAGGCCGCGATCGAGGGCGAGGACGAACGCGTCCGCTCGCTCGCCTCGGTTCGCCGCCAGCGCGAACGCGAACGCCGCCAGGCCGAACTGGAACGGCTGCGCTCGGATCAGGTGAACGTCGTGCGCGACGTGATTCTGCCCGACACAGATCACGGTGCAGGAACTGGCCAACCGCATGGCCGCGCGCGCCGCCGACGTGGTCAAGGCGCTGATGAAACTCGGCGTGATGGCGACCATCACCCAGACGCTGGATGCCGATACCGCCGAACTGGTGGTGCAGGAGTTCGGCCATCGCGCCCGCCGCGTCTCCGAAGCCGACGTCGAGATGGGCCTGGAGGGCGCACGCCGACACCGACGCCGAACTGGTCAGTCGCGGCCGCCGGTGGTGACCATCATGGGCCACGTCGATCACGGCAAGACGTCGCTGCTCGACGCGCTGCGCGCGACCGATGTCGCGGCCGGCGAGGCGGGCGGCATCACCCAGCATATCGGCGCCTATCAGGTCGAGATGCCGGCCGGCGCGACGGATCACCTTCATCGACACGCCGGGCCACGAGGCGTTCACCGCCATGCGCGCCCGCGGCGCCTCGGTCACCGACATCGTCGTGCTGGTGGTCGCCGCCGATGACGGCGTGATGCCGCAGACCATCGAGGCGATCCGCCACGCCAAGGCGGCCAACGCGCCGATCATCGTCGCCATCAACAAGATGGACAAGCCGGACGCCAATCCCGGCGCGGGTGCGCCAGGAACTGCTGAGCTACGAGATCGTGGTCGAGGAAATGGGCGGCGAGACGCAGGACGTCGAAGTCTCGGCGATGAAGAAGACCGGCCTCGACAAGCTGGAAGAGGCGATCCTGCTGCAGGCCGAAATCCTCGACCTGCGGGCCAATCCGGAGCGCGCCGGCCGAAGGCTCGGTGATCGAAAGCCGGCTGGATCGCGGCCGCGGTCCGGTCGGCGACGATGCTGGTGCAGACGCGGCACGCTGCAGCAGGGCGACATCGTGGTGGCCGGCGCCGAATGGGGCCGGGTGCGCGCGATGCTGGACGACAAGGGCCAGCCGATCACCGACGCCGGCCCGTCCACGCCGGTCGAGATCCTCGGCCTGGCCGGCGTGCCGATCGGCCGGCGAGCCGTTCGTCGTGGTCGAGAACGAAGGCCGCGCGCGCGAAATCACCGAGTTCCGCACGCCGCAGGCAGCGCGACAAGACCGCCGGCGTGCACGGCCGGCGCGCGCGGCACGCTGGATCAGATGCTGGCCCGCATCCAGGCCGGCGAGCAGAAGGAAGTCGCGGTCCTGATCAAGGCCGACGTGCAGGGCAGCGCCGAGGCGATCCAGGCCACCGTGCTGAAGCTGGCGCACGAGGAAGTGAAGGTCCGCGTGCTGCACGCCGGCCGTCGGCCAGATCACCGAAAGCGACATCCAGCTGGCGAAGGCCTCGAGCGCCGTGATCATCGCGTTCAACGTGCGCGCCACGTCGCAGGCGCGCGAACTGGCGCAGCGCGACGGCGTCGATATCCGCTACTACTCGATCATCTACGAGGTCGTCGGACGACATCGAGAAGCTGGTCAGCGGCAAGGTCGCGCCGAAGGCGCGCGAGAAATTCCTGGGCTACGCCGAGGTGCGGCAAGGTGTTCAACATCACCAAGGTCGGCAAGGTCGCCGGCTGCATGGTCACCGAAGGCCTGGTCAAGCGCGGCGCCGGCGTGCGCGTGCTGCGCGACAACGTGGTGATCCACAACGGCGAGCTGTCGCAGCTCAAGCGCTTCAAGGACGATGTGCGCGAGGTGGCGCGCGGCTATGAGTGCGGGCTGTCGTTCGCCAACTTCCACGATCTGCAGGAAGGCGACGTGGTCGAGTGCTTCGAGACGGAGATGGTGCCGGGTTGAGAGAAGCGCCGGCTGGCCGGAGCTCCGACGCCAAGCGGCAGTTGCGCGTGGCGGAGGAAATCCGCCACGTGCTGGCGGCATGTTCACGCGGCGGGAATTCCGCGATCCGGAACTGGCCGAGGCGGACATCACCGTCACCGAGGTGCGGCTCAGTCCGGACCTGAAACATGCGACCGCTTTTGTTTCGCGGCTTGGGCGGTCGGATGTGGAGCGTTGCTGCCGGCGCTGAAGCGCGCGGCGCCGTGTTTGCGCGGGCAGGTGGCGCATGCGCTGCCGCTGCGGTTCGCGCCGGAGTTGACGTTTCAGCCGGACAGGCGCTGGAATATGCGACGAAGATCGACCGGCTGATGCATGCGCCGGAGGTGGCGCGGGATCTGGGTAAGGCGCGAGTAGACTTCGCTTGTTTCCCGAGCCTGCCGGGCAATGTAGGCTGCTCCGGTGAGGAGAGTTCGCATGGTTTGTCCGGCGCGCCGTTGGATACAAGCGGCGCCGGCGCGCCCGTGCTGAGGAGGTAGCGCGGGAATTGGTAAGGTCCGAATAGAGCTTTCTTTCCGCCAACGCACCGTGGCATCGTCATAGAGCTTTCCTTCCGCTGACGCACCGTGGCATCGTCGTCGTGACGGCGAGCGATTGCGATGGTGGAGTTCCGCGTCTTCCTGTCGGCGGTGAGCAGCGAGTTCGGTTCGGCGCGTGACACGCTCGCGGCCAGCCTGCGCTCGCGCGATTTGCTGCTGCGAGTGCAGAGCGATTTCCGCCAGCAGGCGATGGCCGATACGACGCTGCGCAAGCTGCACGACTACATCCGCGACTGCGGCGCCGTGGTGTGCGCTCATCGGCCAGCGCAGCGGTGCGATGCCGCCGGCCGCTTCCGCCGCGCCGTTCGCGCACATGCTGCCGCCGGGGATCACCGAAGCGTCCTACACCCAGTGGGAGTTCTTCTTCGCCCGCCACTTCAGACGGCGGCTGTCGCTCTACATCGCCACGCGATGCCTGGCAGCCTGACAAATCCGCGCCCGCTAGACGACAGGCCCGACCTGCAGCAGGCGCTGATCCGCTACATCGTCGACGAGCAGGGCCTGGACCGCGACTACTTCGACAACGTCGATCGTCTGTGCCATCTGGTGCTGAAGGAGGACTGGCCGCGGGAACTGCCGCCCAAGCCGATCGTGCTGCCCTACCCGAGCCTCGGCACGCTGTTCAAAGGCCGCGACGCCTTCCTGCCCCGCCTGCGCGCCAGCCTGACGCGCGCCGACGGTGGCGCGGCGGCGATCGCCGGCCGCGCGGTGCACGGCATGGGCGGTGTCGGCAAGACCCGCGCCGCCGTGGAATACGCCTGGGCGCATCGCGATGACTACACCGCGCTGCTCCTGCTGGAAGCCGAGACGCCGGAAAAGCTGCAATCCAGCCTCGCCGCGCTGGTCGGCCCGCTGCGCCTGGCCGAGCACGCCGCGGCCGACGAAGCGGTGCGGATGGAGGCCGCGCTCGGCCTGGCTGAACGCCAACCCGCGGCTGGTTCCTGATCCTGGACAACGTCGACACCGAGCACGGCGCTGGCGGCGGCGCATCGGCTGATGGGCCGGCATCGGCGGCGGGCACGTGGTGCTGACCAGCCGGCTGGGCGGCTTCCCGGAGGGGATCGAGCCACTGGACCTGGACGTGCTGGCGCTCCCGGACGCCGCCTCGCTTGCTGCTGGAGGCGACCGCCGCCGGCCGGCGGGATGCCGCGGACGATGCGGCGCAGGCGCGCGCTTTGGCGGAGGAGCTGGGCCAGCTCGCCCTGGCGCTGGACCATGGCGGCGGCGACGATCCGTGTGCGCCGCTTCTCCTTCGCGCAATATCGCGCGGTGTGGCGTGACAACCGGGCGCGCGTGATCGGCTGGGCCAGGCCGGAGGTCACCGGCTACCACCACGCGGTGGCGGAGACCTGGCGGACCTCGGTGGACCAGTTGACCGAGCCGGGCCGGCATCTGCTGGAGCGGCTCGCCTTCCTTGCCCCTGACCCGGTGCCGGAGTTCCTGCTGGACGTGCCGGTTGCCGGTGTTGCTGGCGGAGGACGCCGCGTGTCGCGCTGGACGACCTGGCCGCCTATTCGCTGGTGACGCGCGATCCCGACGACGGGACATTCCTGGTGCACCGGCTGGTGCAGGACGTGACGCGCCGCGGCTTGGCGGAGGCGGGATCGGAGCGGCAGCGGCTGACGGAGGCGCTGGGCTGGGTGGACGCGGCGTTCGCCGGCGATCCGCAGGACGTGCGGACCTGGCCGTGCTGGAACCACTGGCGCCGCATGCGGAGGCGGTGGCGGGGCACGCGGACGCGCCAGGGCATCGCCGAGCCGACGCTGTATCTAATGGGCCGTCTCGACGTGCTGTTCGATGCGAAGGCTCTGTACAGCCGGGCCGAGTTCTTCTCCCGCCGAGCGCTTGCTATCGCCGAGGCCAATTGGCCACCGAACGATCCGACGCGTCGCCACCCGCCTCAACAACCTCGCCGCGTTGCTGCGAAGCCACCAACCGGCTCGGCGAGGCGGAACCGCTGATGCGCCGCGCGCTCGCCATCGACGAGGCAAGCTTCGGCAAGGACCATCCGAACGTCGCGATCCGACCTCAACAACCTCGCCATGTTGCTGCAAGCCACCAACCGGCTCGGCGAGGCGGAACCGCTGATGCGCCGCGCGCTGGCCATCGACGAGGCAAGCTTCGGCAAGGACCATCCGAACGTCGCGACCGACCTCAACAACCTCGCCCTGTTGCTGCAAGACACCAACCGGCTCGGCGAGGCGGAACCGCTGATGCGCCGCGCGCTCGCCATCGACGAGGCAAGCTTCGGCAAGGACCATCCGAACGTCGCGACCGACCTCAACAACCTCGCCCAGTTGCTGCAAGACACCAACCGGCTCGGCGAGGCGGAACCGCTGATGCGCCGCGTGATCGAAATCTTCGAGGCAAGCCTCGGCAAGGACCATCCGAACGTCGCGACCGCGCTCAACAACCTCGCCCGGTTGCTGCAAGACACCAACCGGCTCGGCGAGGCGGAACCGCTGATGCGCCGCGCGCTGGCGATCGACGAGGCAAGCCTCGGCAACGACCATCCGAACGTCGCGATCCGCCTCAACAACCTCGCCCGGTTGCTGCAAGACACCAACCGGCTCGCCGAGGCGGAACCGCTGATGCGCCGCGCACTGGCGATCTTCCTCGCGTTCCAGCGCGACACCGGCACATGCCCACCCGCACCGCGACGTGGTGACCGGCAACTACGCCGCTTTGCTCGCGGCGATGGGCCGGAGCGAGGCGGACATCGCAGCGGCGATCGCGGCGCTGCGGCATGAGGTTGGGCTGGAGCAGGCGTGAACCGACTCCAGCACCATTTTCGCCGCTAAACCTTGCAGCGGTTGCCAATGTGCAGCACCAAGCAGCCGAGCCGTCGCGTCTTCGACCTGGGTTCGCATCGCATCGGGTCAGGCCAATCATCGCAACCACCGGCGCAAACACCTGTCCGCGCAATCACCACCACAAATGCAGGATGATGAGGTGTAACGTCGTAGCTCCGGCGGTTCTTGCCGGCCTGCATCCGTTTCACCGCCCCCGCCGTATAGGCTAGTGTCCAACCGAAACGGCGCCTGACCATGTCCGCAACCACGCACGCCGCCACCAGCGACGATACCGCCGCGTTGCTGCAGCGCTGCGCCGGCGGTGATCGTGCGGCCTGCCGCGCCCTGTACGATCGCTGGAGCCCCCGCCTGTACGGCATCGCGCTGCGGATCACCCGGCAGCCGTCACTGGCGGCGGATGCGCTGCACGATGCGTTCCTGCAGATCTGGCAGCAGGCGCATCGCTTCGACCCGGAGCGCGGCAGTCCGGAAGCCTGGGTGGTCGGCATGGTGCGTTATCGCGCGCTGGACATCGTCCGGCGGCAGGCGCGTGAAATCCCCGGCTATGAAGCGGACGGCCGCGAGGACGAAAGCCCGGACGCGCTCGCCCGCCTGGTCAGCTCGACAGAGGGTGCCGCGCTACACCGCTGCCTGAAGGAGCTGGAAGCGGACCGTCGCCGGCTGGTGGTGATGGCCTTCGTCGATGGTCTGTCGCACAGCGAACTGGCGGAGCGTCTGCATGTGCCGCTGGGCACGGTGAAATCGTGGATCAGGCGCAGCCTGCTGACGCTGCGCGGGTGCCTCGCGTCATGAGCGACCAACCGGATCGCGACCTGCTTGCAGCCGAATACGTGCTCGGTTCGCTGGAAGGCGACGACCGCGCCGAGGCCGAGAGACTGTTGGCCACTGATCAGGGATTTGCTCGCTCGGTCGCCGATTGGCAGCAACGGCTGACACCGCTCGCGGCCCATGTCGCGCCGGCGGTGCCGCCGGCCGACCTGTGGAGCCGCATCGAGGCGGATATCGGATCAACCAGTGCCAGCGTGCTGCCGTTGCGCCGACGCATCCGCTTCTGGCAGGCGGGCGCCGGCGTGGCATTGGCGATCGCTGCGTCGCTCGCCGCCTTCATCGTGCTGCATCAGCCCGAATTGCTGCGGGTCGCGGTGATGTCGCCGATGGCGGGCGGCGCACCGGTGCTGATGGCAACTGCGGAACGCAACGGCGCACTGATCGTGCGGCCGACCGCGGCGATCAGCGTGCCATCGGGCAAGGACCTCGAACTGTGGGCGCTGGCGCAGGGCGAGACGCGGCCGCGTTCTCTCGGCGTGCTGCCGGCATCGGGCACGCGGCTTGTTGCCCAACTCGCGCCGGACACGCAGCTGCTGGTCAGCCTGGAACCGAAGGGCGGTTCGCCGACCGGTCAGCCGACCGGACCGGTGCTGTATGGCGGCTGGCTCGTCACCGTCGAGCCGCCGCGCGGCTGACGCACCGTCACGCGCGGAAACCGACGATCATCCGACGGGTTTGCATAACGAGCGGCGGAAGCGGCAAATATCCTTCGAGGAGTCAGCTCCCGCCATGGCGGAGGGTGTCAAGATGCCTGCGCAGCGTAGCTACAGCGGCCGCTGGGGTCGGCTCGTGCCGATCGCCTTCATCACCTACAGCCTCGCCTATGTCGACCGGGCGAATTACAGCATCGGCTCGGCTGGCGGCCTGGCGAAGGATCTCGGCATCACCGGCCAGGCCAACGCGTTGCTCGGCGCGCTGTTCTTTCTCGGCTATTTTCTGTTCCAGATTCCGGCGGCCTGGTATGCCGAAACCCGCAGCGCCAAGCGGCTGATGTTCTGGAGCCTGCTGCTCTGGGGCGTGCTGGCGACGCTGACCGGGATGATCAGCAACATCGAGCTGCTGTACGCGGACCGCTTTCTACTCGGCGTCGCGGAGAGCGTCGTGCTGCCCGGCATGCTGATCTTCCTCAGCCACTGGTTCACCAGCGCCGAGCGCTCGCGCACCAACGCCTTCCTGATCCTCGGCAATCCGGTGACCGTGCTGTGGATGTCGATCGTCTCGGGATACCTGGTGAACGCCATCGGATGGCGCGGCATGTTCATCATCGAGGGAATGCCCGCGATCATTTGGGCGTTCCTTTGGTTATGGCTGGTGCAGGACGAACCCGCGCAGGCGCCCGTGGCTCGACCCGCACGAACGGGAAACGCTCGAACGCCGGCTTGCCGAAGAGCAGCGCATCCTGACGCCCGTGCGCAACTACCGCGAGGCGTTCCGCTCACCGACCGTCGTGGCCTTGTCGGCGCAATATTTCTGCTGGAGCATCGGCGTCTACGGCTTCGTGATCTGGCTGCCGTCGATGCTCAAGGCGGGCAGCTCACTGGGCATCGTTCAGGTAGGCTGGCTATCGGCCGCGCCCTATCTGGTCGCGACAATACTCATGGTCGTCGTGTCGCATCTCTCCGACCGGTCGGGCCGCCGCAAGGCATTCGTCTGGCCGTTCCTGATTGTCGGCGCCATCGCATTCGCCGCGTCCTACGCGCTGGGTAAATCGAGTTTCTGGCCGGGCTTCATCCTGTTGCTGATCGCGGGCGGCGCGATGTATGCGCCGTACGGTCCGTTCTTCGCGTGGTTCCCGGAGACGTTGCCGCGCAATGTTGCCGGCGGCGCGATTGCGTTGATCAACAGTTGCGGGGCGCTTGGCGGTTTCGTCGGCGCCTACGTGGTTGGATGGCTCAACGCCGCAACCGGCAGCCCTGATCTGTCCTACCTGACGATGGCCGGCGCACTGCTTGCCAGCGGTCTGATCACGCTTGCCGTGGGCGCACCAGCCACCGAACGCCTGATGATGCGCGACGCCGCGGTGCATCAACCTCGCGGCGATTGAACGCCTGCCGCCGCAGCGCGGGCTGCGGCAGGGCGTGGGCTCTTGAGCTTGATTGCTGTCCGACGACGCCAGGCCACGCGTCAGCCAAATGCGATGGGGATTGTCTTCTTGACGGAGGTAGCGGACCGCGGGTGGAAATCTCACCTACTCTCGGCGGGTGGCCCGTCCGTTCCCGTCAGAGGTAGCGGCTTTCATGTTTGGGAGTGTGGTGCCGCTCGAAGCGTTCGACTAAGCCGATGCAGTTATTGGCGTCTCTCGTAGAGTCAGTACTATCGATCGGGTCAGGCGGTGGTTCGGCCTCCAGTCCGGACCCCGGGCGCATACTCCAGCGTAGCAAGAACAAGCAGGGGAAAGTCCGATGCCGAATAATTGGCCCATTGTCTTCGTCCATGGTTATTCCGACAGCGGAAAAAGCTGGCTGCCATGGGTAAACATCCTTGCGCAGCGCCTGGAACGGCCGGCCGGCGATCTGCGAACCGTCACTTACGTATCGCTGAACAATGAGATCACGATCAAGGATATCGCGGAAGGATTCGACCGCGCCCTGACGACGCAGGGAGTGTTGCAAGAGTTCGATGCAATCGTACACTCGACGGGTATGCAGGTGGTGCGTTCATGGCTTCGCACCGATCCGCGTCGAATCGCGCGCCTGAAGCGCCTGATCGCATTTGCGCCGGCGACATTCGGGTCGCCCATTGCCACGCAGGGACGAAGCTGGCTGGGAGCGCTGTTCAAGGGAAACAAGAGTTTGGGACCGGACTTCCTGAATGCAGGTGACATCGTCCTGCAAAACCTAGAGCCCGCGAGTGTCTTCGGCTGGGAACTCGCGGAGTGCGACATTGTCGCCGGAACCAGGCGATATGATGCCGGCCCTGATACACCATACGTCTTCGTATTCTGCGGGACTGGCAAATACACCGGCATAAGGGAACTGGCGGACAAGCCAGGTACCGACGGTACCGTCCGGCGCGCCGGCTGCGGCATGAGGGTGCGGAAAATCGAGCTCGACCTGACCGACCAAGCCCTCGTCGCACGCAGGCGGAGTCCCGCGCTCGCCGCTAAGGAGCAGATTACCGAGGCAGATCGAATCCTGGTCAGTGACTGGCTGCAAGGCAATATACCGGTACATCTCATCGGAGCTCCCGATGACGATCACGAGACACCCAATCACGCGACAATCCTCAGCGACCCACCGCAGGATTTGCAGGATCTCGTCGTCTCCGCGCTTCAGCGCACGGCCGACCCCGCGACGGCCGAAGCGGGCTACGCGGCTTGGCTCGGTGAAGCCCGCGCCGATGCCCGAATTGCGCAAATGCAAAAGAAGTATCAGCAGTTCATCGTGCATGCGGTCGATGAGCGGGGCGATCCGGTCAACGATTACAACTTCCAGCTATTCCGCGTCGACGGTAGTCCAAACGGGCAGCGCCTCAGTCAGTTCACTGCGGAGGTGGACGTCTATGACGCCGACCGGAGCTTCCGGTGCTTCCACGTGGACGTGACGGATCTGCTCCCCCAGGACGGTCAGCCAGCAGCCGGATTGTCGTTTCGCATCATCGCCGACGCCGGCACGCCTTACATCGGGTACATCGGCTATGGCGCCGAGCAACAGATCGACGCGCAGGACAAGACCGACTCCACAGCGTGGGATGCAACTGTGACCTTCACCGGAGAGACACTTCGACAATTTGCTTTCTTTCAGCCGTACACGACTACGCTGATCCGCCTCTACATCGAACGGCAGGTGCTGCCGCCGGATCGTTCCTTACCTTGCGATCTGGTGAAGTGGGACCCTCCGTTGGTCACCGACTTGCCCACAGACGCCCGCCCGCAGTCTCCTGGTGCTGCGGTGGTTTGACAGCACGCCTCCTCCGGCGCAGCCGAATATGCGCACGCACTGTGCGCTTCGTTACAATGCCCATTGCGCCGGGTTGAGGATTTCACTATCGTATCGGGTTCCTGGGCCGTGCAAGCGGGGTGAACGACTCCCCTGCCAATGAATCACCATCCGTCAAGGGGTGAAGCACGATGAAAAGTCTTTTCGGACTAATTGGTTTCCGCCGGCTTCTCTTCGGCCTGCTGCTGCTGGGCGGATCCTGCGCCGTCGTCACCGGTCCTACGCCGGTCCGCGATGAGGCCTTGTTGGCCGGGCGGCTTCCGGTGTCGTTTCCAGCGGCCGACGAGAACTACTTTCAGGCTATGGACGGCGGCGGCGCACTCACTTCCGACGAAATCAAAGGACGCAACACCTGGCTCGTCTGGACCGGCGGCAACGACCGGTTCTGGGACAAGGTGACTATTTACACTTTCGGAAACTTCGATCTCCTCAAGACGCTGTCGTCCTACCCGGGCCAGAAAATGAGCCGCGACAACCGCTGGAGCTACCTGGGTTTGGTGAACGAGCCATGTTTCCAAAAGGCGACCGGCCCGAACGCGCAGCGCTATGGTCTCTGGCTGGACGTCCGAAGCCCGGACTGTCCAGCCGATCCGTTCGAGAACGCGCAGAAATACCCAGGTGTCGCGATCGGCGCGCGCGGCACAAACGTGCCGGTCGGATCATACTACGGCTACGCCACCGGCGTGGTCGGGCTGCGCCTGGTCCCCAACCCCGCATTCGACGCGGCGGCGCAGCGCCGATGGGATCCGGTCCGCTACTATACCGATCCGGCCTACTACAACGATAAGAACCTCATCCGGCCCTACCGTGTCGGCATGTCCTGCGGTTTCTGTCATGTCGGTCCGAACCCGGTCAATCCGCCGGTCGACCCCGAACATCCGCAATGGCAAAACCTGAGCTCGATAGTCGGCGCGCAATACTTCTGGCCCGACCGCATCTTTTCCTGGGCCGCTGACGAGTTGAACTTCATCTTCCAGGTGCTGCACACCTCGCGCCCCGGATCTCTCGACACCTCCCTGGTGGCAACCGATTACCTGAACAACCCCCGCACGATGAATGCAGTCTACAATGTGGGCCCGCGCCTGGAGAACGCGCTGCGCCGGGGCAAGGAACAACTCGCGGGCGGCGCGCTGAACAATCGTCAGTTTAACGATTACGTAAGTTCCGGCTGGCTGACAACGATGTTTCAGCCGCCGGCGACCGTCTGGACACCGCACGTGCTGAAGGACGGCTCCGATTCCGTTGGTGCGCTCGGCGCCCTTAATCGAGTTCTACATCAACATCGGCCTGTTTAGCGAAGAGTGGGAGCGCCACTTCACGCCGCTGGTTGGTGGCACACCGCAGAGTCCGATCCGGATTACCGATCTTCAGGAAAACTCCGCGTATTGGGGTGCGACCGAGGCGCAGACAGCGAACATGGCATTGTTCCTGATCAAGGCGTCCGATCCGCATAAGCTGCGCGATGCCCCCGGCGGAGCCGCCTGGCTACGCGACACCCCATCCACAGTGCAGCGCGGCAAGATCGCCTTCGCCGACAACTGCGCACGCTGCCATTCCAGCAAGGCGCCAGTACCGCCGGCCGGTGCCGACCCGGGCGCCTGTATCGGTCCCGATTACCTTACCTGCTTCAATAAGTACTGGACCTGGACAGAAAGCCAGGATTTCAAAAGCAAGGTGCGGTCGATCGTGCTCGCGCCCGACTTCCTTGACGACAATTTCCTCTCCAACGACATGCGCATCCCGGTCACGCTGCTGCAGACCAATGCCTGCAGCCCATTGGCCACCAATTCGGTGCGCGATCACGTGTGGGACAACTTCTCCTCCGAAAGCTACAAGCAGCTTCCGTCGGTCGGCGCCATCACTGTTTACGACCCGTTCACCGGGCAGCCGCGGCAACACCAGATGCCGGCCGGCGGCGTCGGTTACACGCGGGTGCCGTCGCTGATCAGCATCTGGTCGACCGCCCCCTTCCTGCTGAACAACAGCGTCGGCACATTCGATCCCAGCCCGTCCGTTGCCGCCCGCATCGGATCGTTCCAGGCCTCCATCACCGAGATGCTCTGGCCGGAAAAGCGCGACAAGGACCAGGTACTCGGCGACAAGATCCCGGGCGTGATCGACCGCACCACCGCCACCAGCTATCTCCGCATTCCCGCCGGCTATCTGCCGGACTTCGTGCGCGGGTCGGAGGATATTGCGAAGCTGCTGGTGCCCGCGCTGTTCGACGGGCAGGGCGGGCTGGAAATTGGGCCGATCCCGAAAGGCACCCCGATCGATCTGCTCACGAACCTGCAACTCGCGGCCGAGACCACCGATCCGAACGCCCGCGTCAGACACGATGCCAAACTTGTCGCGTTGCTGATCAAAGTCGTCCACGACCTGAAGGCGCTGCCGGCCAACGCTACCGACGAACAGGGCAGGGCCGTCTTCGCGAACCTGGCGGAGCCACTGTACCAGTTGAGCAAATGCCCGGACTACATCGTCAATCGCGGCCACTACTTCGGGACGCAACTCAGCGACAGCGACAAGAACGCCCTGATCGCCTTCCTGAAGACCTTCTAGGCCGAGGGCGAGCCGTATGACCACCGATCCCAGGCCGGCCATCACTCGTCGTGCCCTGGGCTCGGTGGCGGCCGGGCTGGCCGCCACCCTCGGCGGTTGCTCCAACCCGGCGGCGTTGCAAGAACTGCCGACCGGCATTCCGGTCTCCGCCACCGCGCCGGTGGAATACGTCGTCATCGGCTCCGGCGCCGGAGGTGGTCCGCTGGCCGCCAATCTCGCCCGCGCCGGGCATAAAGTTGTGCTGATCGACGCCGGTGGGGCCGATGCCGGTCCCAATTATCAGGTTCCCGCCTTCCACCCCTTCGCCTCCGAGGACCCTTTGCTGTCCTGGGCCTTCTTTGTCCGGCACTACGCCAACCAGCAGCAGCAGGAACGCGACACCAAGTTTGTCCCCGCCAGGAACGGCATTTTTTATCCTCGCGCGGGCACGCTGGGCGGCTGTACCGCCCACCACGCCATGATCACTGTCACCGCCGATACCGCCGACTGGGACAGCATTGCCGAGCTGACCGGCGATCCGTCATGGGCCGCCGACAAGATGCGCAGCTATTTCGAGCGCCTCGAGCGGTGCCGTTATCGCGGCCTCTTGCAGCAGCTTCCATTCGACCCAAGCCGCCATGGCTACGACGGCTGGCTCACCACCCAGGTCAACGACCCCCTGCTGCTTGCGCGCGACGCGCAACTGAGGGAGGTCGTGCTAGGCGCGCTGGAAGCAGCCGGCCAGGCTGCGGCGATCGATCCGCTGATCAAATCCGGCCTGGATCCCAATGATTGGCGCGCGGAAACCGGCGGACGCTCCGGCATCTACAACATCCCGGTATCGGTCCGCGGCGCCAGCCGCAACGGTACGCGCGAATACATTCTCGCGACCGCGCAGGCGCTGCCCAACAATCTGTTGATCAAGACACATACGCTCGTCACCCGGGTGCTGCTTGAGGGCGACCGCGCCGTGGGCGTCGAATACCTCGAAGGACAAAGCCTTTACCGCGCCGACCCCCGCGCGCCACAGGCCGGTGCCGAACCGTCCCCCCGCAAGCAGCTTCGCGTTAGCCGCGAGATCATCGTCTCGGGCGGTGCCTTCAACAGTCCGCAAATCCTCAAGCTCTCCGGCATCGGCCCCGGCAACGAGCTTGCCCGCTTCGGCATTCCGGTCGTCGCTGACCGGCCAGGCGTCGGGCAAAACCTGCAAGATCGTTATGAAGTCGCGGTAATTCTCAAGATGCGGCGCGACTTCCCGCTGCTGCAGTCCTGCGGCTTCGAGCCTCCTGGCCCGATCAGCCAACCCGATCCATGTTACGCGGAGTGGCTGAATGGCGGCGGCCCCTATGCCACCAACGGAGCGGTGCTAGGGATTATCCGCCGCTCGCTTCCTGCCCGCCAGACCTCCGATCTCTTCCTGTTCGGCGTACCGGGTTATTTCAAAGGTTATTACCCTGGCTATTCTCAGGTACTCCGTGGCAAGGACAAGGACTTCTTCACCTGGGCGATCCTGAAAGCCCACACCCGCAACACGGCGGGCACCGTCACGCTGCGCTCCGCCGATCCACGCGATCCACCCGACATCAACTTCCATTACTTCGCTGAGGGCAACGATGCGCAGGGCGAGGACCTCGCCTCGGTCGTCGCCGGCGTCGAATACGCGCGCAGCCTGACGAAAGGCCTCTTTGGCCAGGGCGGGCCAGCCGCCGACGAAGTCGTGCCCGGATCGGCCGTGACTGCGCCCGGCGACATTGCCCGGTTTGTCAGCGACGAAGCCTGGGGCCATCACGCCTCCTGCACCAATCGAATGGGACCGGCGACCGATCCGCTCGCGGTGGTCGACAGTCAATTCCGCGTCCATGGAGTTCGTAGCCTGCGCGTCGTAGATGCATCGGTATTCCCGCGCATCCCCGGCTTCTTCATCGTCACCCCAATTTACATGATCAGCGAAAAGGCCTGCGACGTCATTCTCGCCGATGCAGTGTAAGCACCGAGGGCAGAACGGGCCGCACGGTTCTGCAGGATGCATGCAACTTGCGGGACAAGGCGGGCGCTGCTCGAGCTGATGTTTCCGCCGGCGTATGCCGCGGATGCCATGACAGCGACCGGTGTTTCCGAAGCTCGGCCCTCGGTACGCGTCTTCATCGACCACCTCGCAGCAGAATTGCCGAAAAGGGGGCTGCGGTAGATTGCCGGCAACAGTTCAGCGGTACAAAGCGGACTGGAAGGCATCGGCGACACAGCGACAGTTGCACTGCGTGATTATCATGTGCTCATTCGCGTGCTGAATGTGTTGAAACGATCTCGGCAACAGCCCTGCTCCGCTTGGTCATTCCATACGCCGAGAACATAAGTCTTATGACAAAACCGGCGTTGCAGCGACGCAATCGGCCACCATATTCCGGTCGGATTGACCACCGGAGATAGGTTAAATGTTCCGTAATGCCAGATCGCGTGCTTTCGTTGATTGCGCGGCCATACTTGCGTTCGGACTGACTGCCCTGTCGGCATCGGCGGCACCGGCAGCCAGCCCTGTTGGCACGTGGTCCACGGCAAACGGCCACGGCGTCGTCGCGATCGCGCAATGCGGTGACGTGCTTTGCGGCCGGATCGTCGGCATCGATCGCGCGCCGACAGAGCCGATGCCGACAGATGTGCACGGACATTCGCAGTGCGGACTGACCATCATCACGGACGAAAAGCCCGCGGCTGACGGCACATGGCTGGGTCAGATCACCGATCCGCGCGACGGCAGCACATACCAGGCGAAGCTCTGGTTGGATGGCAGCGGCAACCTGCATCTGCGGGGCTTCATCGGCATCCCGCTGCTCGGTTCCACCCAAATATGGCACCAATTCACCGGACATCTGACCGCTGAATGCGGTCTGGCGTGAGCTTTCGGAATTTGTACGGAGGAGATCAATGATGTCGCACAACATGCCCCCGATCGGACGCCGAGGCTTGATAGGTCTCGCAATGATCGCTTCTATCGCCGCTATCCCGTGGTGGCCGGCCGCCGCTCAAACCTCGGACGACGCATCGGCGACCGTTCCGATCCAGCAGCTCGACAGCGCATTGCTCGCGGCGATGAAGGCGGGCAGCAGCACACCGTTCGACGACCGCTATCGCGCGCTCGCCCCGGTGGTCGAGCAGGTCTTCAACCTCGATGCGGTGCTTGCCGCCTCGATCGGGCTTTCCTGGGCGACGCTGCCGGCGGATCAGAAAGCGATGCTTGCGGCAGCATTCCGCCGCTACACGGTTTCCAGCTACGCCACGAGCTTCAACAGCTACAACGGCCAGAGTTTCCAGGTCTCGCCGGCGGTGCGCGCTCTCGGCAATGACGAGGTGGTGGTGAACAGCCGGTTGCTACGCGCCGATGGTTCCTCGATCGCACTCGATTACGTCATGCGCCGCGGTCCGGCAGGTTGGCAGGCGGTGGACGTGCTGACGGATGGCTCGATCAGCCGCGTCGCCGTGCAGCGCTCGGATTTTCGTGGGCTGATGCGCTCCGGTGGTGCACCGGCGCTGGTGGCCGGCCTCCAGCACAAGGTCGCCAATCTCTCGGGTGGAACGCCGGGATGAGTGGCAAGGACTCCGGCGCGTCCTTCATTCAGCGCGCGCTCGTCCGTCTCGTCGATGCAAGCCGCAGGCACGCCTGGACGGTGGTGCTCGCCGGCTTTCTGCTCGCCGCGGGTTCGGGTTTCTATGCGAGCCACCATCTCGGTGTGAACACTGACACCGACCAGATGTTTTCCGCGTCACTTCCCTGGCGACAGCGTGCGATGGAGCTGGATCGCGCCTTCCCGCAATTCCAGGGGCTGCTGGTCGCGGTGATCGACGCGAAAGTGCCGGAAGAGGCGCAAGAGACAGCGCGCGAGCTCACACATGCGCTTGCTGCCGACCATACGGACTTCAGCATGGTGAGCCAGCCAGGTTCATCGCCTTACCTCACAAAGGAAGGACTGCTGTTCCTCTCCGTGCCCGACCTTACAAACCTGCTGAACCGGACTATCGACGCGCAGCCTTTTCTCGGCACGCTCTCCGCCGATCCGACATCGCGAGGCCTGTTCTCCGCGCTTGGACTGCTCGGGCAGGGAGTGATGCATGGCGATGCAAATCTTGCGCCTTATGCGGAGGAGTTGCGGGCGTTTCATGCAGCGATGGCGGCGGCGATCGCGGGCCATGCGCAACCCCTGTCGTGGCAGGATATGCTGAGCAGTGGGCTTGGTGATCTCGGAGGCAAGTACCAATTTGTGCTCGCCAAGCCGCGGCTTGATTTTCACTCCCTCGAGCCGGGCGGTGCAGCGACCGCAGCGATCCGCGCCGCGGCGGCGAAGCTGTCGTTCGTGCAGAGCGGCGCGGCCCATGTGCGCATCACCGGGCCGGTCGCACTTGCCGATACGCAGTTCGCAACGGTCGCCAAGGGGACAGTCGTCGGGCTGCTCGGCAGCTTGGCCCTGATCACACTATGGCTGTTGCTTGCAGTGAGGAGCTGGCGACTGATCGTGCCGATCCTCGCGACCCTCGGTGTCGGGCTGATGTTGACGCTGCTGTTCGCTGCGACGGCGATCGGCACGCTGAACCTGGTTTCGGTGGGATTCGCTGTGTTGTTTGTGGGCATCGCCGTGGACTTCTCGCTGCAGTTCGCGGTCCGCTTCCGCGAGGCCCGCTACGATTCCGGCGACGCAGCCGACGCGTTGCGTCTGACCGCACGGCGCGCCGGCGGCGCTATTCTTGTAGCGGCACTTGCCACAGCGGCGGGATTTCTCGCATTCGTACCGACTGCATTCAGCGGTGTCGCCGAGCTTGGTCTGATCGCCGGCTGCGGAATGCTCATCGCGTTTCTGTGCACGATGACCTTCCTGCCCGCCGCGATCACGATCTGTCGCGCACGCGACGAGAATGCCGAAATCGGTTTCGCCTGGGGACGCAAGGCCGATACGCTGCTGATACGCTGGCACAGGCCGATTCTGATGGGGTTCGCGGCACTCGTCGTGCTGGCGCTTGCGCTTGCCCCGCTGCTTGCGTTCGATTCCGATCCGCTGGACACGCAGAGTCCGAACACCGAAGCGATGCGCACACTGCGCGATCTGATGAATCAACCCCTGAGTAATCCCTATAGCATCGATATTCTCGCGCAGAACGTGGCCGAGGCGCGCGCGTTGGCGACGAAGCTGCGGCAACTGCCGACGGTCTCGAAGGTGCTGACAATCGAAAGCTTCGTGCCAGACGATCAAAGCGCGAAGCTCGCGCTGATTGCGGACGCGGCAGGGATCCTGTCGCCGAGCCTGCTGCCGCCAAGCGGGACGCAGGCGGCGACACCTGCCGAGATCCGCACCGCGGCACAGGCTGCGCTGGCGCAGATCAACCCGGCCCTTCACCTGCTGCCGCACGGCGACCCGCTGGACGCCATCGCGAGCGATCTGGGCGCGATCGCGCATGCGCCGGACAGCACGGTGCGCGCGGTCGATGGTGCGCTGACACGCTTCCTGCCGCTCGAGCTCGACCGGCTGCGCACCGCACTCGGCGCCACGCCGGCCAGCGTCTCATCTGTGCCCGCGGACATCACGCGGGACTGGGTCCTGCCGAACGGACAGGCGCGCGTGGAGGTGCTGCCTGTGGCGTCGGCGCGCAATAGCCAGGGGCTGCACCGTTTCGTCGCAGAGGTGACGGACGTGGCGCCCGACGCCGGCGGCACGGCAGTGACGGTGGTTGCAACCAGCGACACCATCGTCAGTGCGTTCCGCTCCGCCGCGGTGGCGGCGCTGCTTGCGATCTCGGTGATCCTCGTCGTGGCGCTTGGCCGCCTGCGCGACGCGGCGATTGGTCCTTGCGCCGCTGTTGCTTTCGGCCGCACTCACGGTCGTCGTGATGGTGCTGCTGCCGCTGCCTCTGAACTACGCCAATATCATCGCGCTGCCGCTGCTGCTTGGCGTGGGCGTCTCGTTCAACATCTATTTCGTGATGAACTGGCGCGCTGGTCGGCGAGACATGTTGGCCTCGGCGACGGCGCGGGCGGTGACATTCTCGGCGCTGACCACGGGAACGGCCTTCGGCTCACTCGCACTGTCGGGACATCCCGGCACGGCATCGATGGGTGCGCTGCTACTGATCAGCCTCGGCTGCACTTTGGTGGCGACCTTGGTTTTCGTCCCGGCGCTGCTCGCAGCTCTGGCGGGGGCTCACGGCCATGGAGATCGGCGATCATCGACAGGTCATCCATCGATTTTCAGCAAAGAGATGCGGCCGCTCCGGGGCGATTGATCTTCGCGCGCTCCAGTAGTCCTGTTCCATCCATCACGATACGAGACGAGAGCGTATCTTGATCTCGCGCGTGAGCGTTTGATGGACGGGGCATCGATCGGCAATCTCCATCAGCCTCGCCCGCGCGTCTTCGGGCACATCGCCCTCGATACTGATGTCGCGGGTAATCTCGCCGATGGTGCCGTCCTTGGTCTCGCAATCCGCGCAGTCCTCTGCGTGGATCTTGCGGTGCGACAGACGTATGGAGAAGCGGACGGCTTCTGATTCCCTTCCTCTCGGCATAGAGACGCATTGTCATCGAGGTACAGGCACCGAGGGCGGCGAGAAGATACTCATAGGGATCGGGTCCCGCATCCTCGCCGCCGACCGAAACCGGCTCATCCGCCACGAGCAGATGGCGTCCAGCCCGCATACGCTGCACCAGATGCCCTTCGCGCGTCTTGCTTACCTCAACCACGCCATCCGGTAACGCAGGCCTCGGTTCGCCGACGGCCAAATACCGCGACGCCCAGGTTGCGATGGCATCGGCAACGTAGATGCCATCTGAACGCTTGCGTAGCAGATGATCCGCGGTATCGAGTGAAAGGAAACTCTTCGGATGTCGCGCAGCGATGAAAATTGCGCTGGCATTCTCGATGCCAACATATTCGTCCCGCGGCGCATGACACACCAGGAGCGCCTTCCGCATGTTCGCCAGGTCGTCCAGGAAGTTCTGCCCAGTGATGTCGTCGAGGAACTGTTTGGTGATGGTGAAGGTGCGCCCCGACAAGGTGACTTCCGCGGTTCCTTTCGCGACGATGTCCGCCAGGTTGGCCGAGAAATTATGGGTGACATGAGCGGCGGAAGCTGGCGCGCCAATCGTCACCACCGCCGTTGCATCCGGCACGCGAGGTGCCGCCGCAAGCACCGCGGCCCCGCCCAGGCTGTGGCCGATCAGCATGGACGGTGGACCATGGTTCTGGCGCAAATAATCCGCGGCTGCCACAAGATCGCCGACGTTGGATGAGAAGTTGGTATTGGCGAACTCGCCCTCGCTGCTGCCAATGCCGGTGAAATCGAAGCGCAGCACAGCGATGTCGCGGGCTGCAAGGCCCCCGGCGATCCGCGAAGCTGCGAAGATGTCCTTGCCGCAGGTGAAGCAATGAGCGAACAAGGCGAAAGCGCGAGGCTCTGCCGGCAGGTCAAGGCGAGCCGCCAGCATCGCCCCCGTCGCCCCAGGGAACTCAACCTTCCTCGATTCGGGCATGCCTGCTCCTATTCGCTCGGCGTTTCGAGATCGCACGGCAGTGATAAGTCTTGGCGGCAGGTGCCTCGCGTCAAGCTACCCGCGCTGCGCGGCTATGTCCGACGTCAATGCGCGCCGCCTGTAGTGGCGATGCCTTTCTTCAACATGGCGACGGCAGGAATGGCGCACAGGAGTACGACACCCAGCAGCGCGAAACAGTCAGCGTAGCCCATATAGGTGGCTTCGGCGTGGATGCTGTTGCCGATTGCAATCATCGCGCGATGCAAGGCGCTCGGCCGGATCCGGCGTGCCATGCGTCATGAAGAACTGCTGCATTTGGGCTAGCCGCTGCTGAGTGGCGGGTTGCAGCGACGAGACATCGGCGTTGATGATGAACGAATGGAACTGTTCGCGCTTGGTGAAAAAGGTCTCCACCGCCGCAGTGCCGATCGCACCGCCAAGGTTGCGCAGCATGTTGAAGAGGCCGGATGCGGCGCCCGCCTCGGCCGGCAGGATGCCGACCACGGCGATCGCGGAGAGCGGCGTCATCACGATTGCCTGGCCGAGAGCCCGCGTAACGTCGGGCACAAAGAGCTGCGGTGCCGCGTAATTCGTGTCGAGATGCAGGTTCATGAAGCAGCTTGCGGCAAATACCGCGAGCCCTACACCGACCAGCAGCCGCGGGTCTATGTGGCGCATCAGAAGCGGCACGAACGGGATAACCACCAGCTGAGGCAGGCCGGTCCAGGCCATCACCTCGCCGGTCTGCTGCGCGTTGAACCCCTGCGAGACCGAAAGGTACTGTGGCAGCAGATAGGCCGATGCGTAGAGCGCGAAGCCGACCAGGAAGTTGCCCAATGTGCCGAAGCCGAAATTGCGGCGTGCGAGCAGACGAAGTTGGACCAATGGATCCTTGGTGATGAGTTCGACGACTATGAACGCCGACAGCATGACACTGGCGAGAAGGCTCAGTTTGACGATGAAGGGGGAGTCGAACCAGTCATAGACGTCACCGTCGTCAAGCACAGTCTGCAAGGCAGCCAGACCGACTGCCATGAGTGCGATCCCGAGCCAATCGCCGTGCCGCAGCAGGTCGAGCCGCATCGCCGTCCGGGGCAGGCCGTAGATCAATGCACCGAGCATCACCGCGCCTGGGACAAGGTTGATGTAGAATATCGCCTGCCAGCCGTAGTTATCGGTGAGCCACCCGCCGATCGTCGGACCGATTGCCGGTGCGAAGGTCGCGGTGACCGCGAAACCGGCAAGGCCCAGTGGCCGCTTCGACGGTGGCAGCATGGCTACGATGATGGTGAATGCGAGCGGGATCAGTACGCCGCCAGAGAAACCTTGCAGGGCGCGCAACGTGATCATTTCGGGAAGACTGCTCGCCTGGCCGCACGCGACAGAGAAGCATAGGAACAGGGCCGTGTTCGCGATCATGTAGCGGCGCAGTGAAAAGACCCGACTCAGGAAGTCCGTCATGGGGATGACGATGATCTCGCCGATCAGGTACGCAGTGATCACCCATGCGCCATTGATGCCGCCGGTGCCGATGCCACCCTCGATGTAGGGCAGCGAGGCATTGGTGATCTGGATGTTGAGTACGGCCATGAACGCCCCGAGGAGTGCGCCGCCAACAGTGATCCAGGTCTTCAGCGAGACGGTGGCCTCCGGTTCGGTTATCGCATCGGCCATGTCGCCTCATCCCTCTGGACGGGTGTCAATCGTAGGTTCGACCGACATGCCTGGACGCAGCCGACCTGCCAGCGGGTCGTGCGGATCGATCGTGATCTTCACCGGAATTCGCTGGACGATCTTGGTGAAATTGCCTGTGGCATTATCGGGCGGCAGCAGTGCGAATTCCTCACCGCTGGCCGGGGAAATGCTGTTGACGACGCCACGCACGGTCGCATCGGGGAATGTGTCCACGCTGATGGCAACCGGCTGGCCAGGCTGCACGTCAGTGAGCTGTGTCTCCTCGTAATTGGCGGTGATGTAGACAGCGGACAGCGGGACCACCGCCATCAACTGAGTGCCGGCCTGCACATACTGCCCAACCCGAAGAGTGCGGTCCCCCACTGTGCCGTCCTCCGGTGCCGAAATGGTCGTGTAGCTGACATTCAGCTCAGCCTGGTGCAGCATCGCCTGTTGCTGCGCGAGCGCGGCCTTTGCCTGTGCGAGCTCGGAGCCCAATACGTCGACCTGCTGCTGCGCGACACCCACGGCTGCGGTATCACGTGCCAGCGCCGCCGCTTTTTCGCGTTGATCCGTCTGCCATTGCTGCGAGTCCTGCACGGTAGCAGCACCGGTACGCGCGAGACCGGCATAGCGCCCGTATTGCTGCTGCGAGAATGCCAATGCCGCCTGATCGGTTGTGACAGCAGCTTGCGCTTCCACAATCGCGAGTTTCTGCTGGGCGATCTTGTGCCCCAGGTCATCGATGGCGGCCTGGGCGGAATCGACTTGGGCGCGGGCGGCGGCCAGTGCGGTGAGGTAATCGCGGTCGTCGATGCGTGCCAGCGTCTCGCCGGCATGCACCACCTGGTTATCGTCCACCAACACGGCAGATAGATAGCCGGACACTTTGGGGCTTATGGTAACGGAATCGGCTGCGACAGTGGCGTCATCGGTGGAGACCAGGTAGCGACCTGTGGTCCAGTAGTAACGGCCGTAGACGCTGAGTCCGATAATCACGAGCAGCGCCGCGATCATCGCGATAATCCGGCGCGGTGACACTAGCCGATGCCGCGGGGCTGCGGAAATTCCCACCCGCGCCACGGCGGGGCCGGCGAATTGCGATCCGTCCATTACAATGCTCCTGACCGGGCAAGTCGGTCGACTGTCCAGCGGCCTCGATATGGGCGGTCAGCCGGCTTCTTGTCGGGCGGGCACGCGCATAAGTGTTTTGCGCAAACGTGCAGGAAGCGGCGAAAATTTTCACCGCCAGGGCCGATCGCTGGACATTGTCGTCAGACCGGATGCGCGGCGTCAGGCGACAGTGGCGGATCGTCCGGCAATGGGATGAATTCGCGATTATCGTCGGGCGGCAATGCCATTCGACCAGCTTGCCAGTCGGCCTTTGCCTGCTCGATCCGTTCGCTGCGCGAGGAGACCAGGTTCCACCAAATGAAGCGCGGTCCGATGTTGGCGCCACCAAGCAGCATCACGCGCGCCGGCGCGTCCTCGGCCGCGATCACGGGTTCGCCGCCGGCGGCAAACACCAGCATGCGCCCGGCGTCGTGCCGCACACCGTCATGCACCACCGTACCGGACACCACATACGCCGCACGTTCAGCGTGGTCGATGGGCATGGCGATGCTGGCACCGGCGGCAAGTTCAGCGTGCAGATAGAACAGCGGCGAAAATGTCCGCACCGCGTTGCTGAGGCCATAGGCGGAGCCGGCGATCAGGCGCGCCCAGACGCCGCCATCCGACATTTCCGGTAGTGCATCGACTGCGTGATGGGCAAACGCGGCATCGACCTCCTCATCTTCCGCGCGGCAGCGCCACCCAGGCCTGCATGCCGTGCATCAATCCGCCGCTCGACCGCCAGGACGGGTCGGTCCGCTCGGAATGCACGATACCGGAACCGGCAGTCATCCAATTGACTTCGCCAGGGCGGATCTTCTCGCTGACACCCAGACTGTCGCGGTGATGAATTTCGCCATCGAACAGATAGGTGACCGTCGACAGGCCGATGTGCGGATGCGGCCGGACATTGATCCCCTCGCCGGCGCGGAAATCAGCCGGGCCCATGTGGTCGAGGAAGATGAAGGGACCCACCATACGACGTTGCGCGAAGGGCAGCACCCGGCCGACCTCCAATCCGCCACCCAGGTCCCGCCGTCTGCCTTCGATGACCAGATCGAGCATGCCCGCCTCCTTGCACACCTGGGAGAGCCCACCGCGGCCGCTGTGGGTTCCTCGCATTAAGTCAGCGTCAACCAACACCACGTCGGCCTCCGCGCATCAAAGGAGCGGTACGCCAGAGCCGTCAATCACGTGAGCCGGCCACCAACTGCGTGTCGGTCACAGCCGGCGCCGGCATAGATCGTGATCGCCTCATCCTTGTTGAGGATGAATATTTGGAGTTGGCGGCAGAAACGCCGCCATCGGCTGATCGGGCGGTCTGGGGTCACTCGTCGCGATCTGCTGCATCGCCGATGTTAGGCTCGAATCCCATCCAATCCGTCTCGTCGGTCGCAATTCGGGAACGCCCGCCTCGCTCTCGCGGTCAGGGTATGTTCTCCACGATCATCTCCCAGACGTCGTGGCCCTTGCCGTGCAGCATGGCCTTGGCGGTGTAGACCGCCATTCCGACCACGGCCTCCGGCCTCACGAACGGCGACGGCGGCATCACCAGCTGCATCGGATTGACCTTCACGTCCAGCAGAGCCGGACCGGGCTGCGCGAGCCAGGCGCCGACCGCCTCCTCGAGTTCGCCCGCTTTCGAGACGCAACGTCCCCAGAGCCCCATCGCCTCGGCGACTTTGCCAAAATCCGGGTTTTTCAGGTCGGTGTAGACCGGCTCCATGCCGGCGGACTTCTGCTCGATATCGATGAAGCCGAGCTTGCCGTTGTCAAAGATCACGATCTTGATCGGCAGGTTCTCCTGCACCACCGTCAGCAGATCGCCGAGTAGCATGGTAAAGCCGCCGTCGCCTGCCATGCAGACCACTTGCCGGCCGGGCTGACACTTCTGCAATCCGATGGCCGACGGCATCCCGCTCGCCATCGTGCCGTGCAGAAGGCTGCCAAAGGTCCGCCGCTTGCCGCCCGTATCGACATGGCGAAGCGTCCAGACCAACACGGTGCCGTCGTCGATCGTGAACAACGCATCCTCGGCCGCATGCTTGTTGATGATCTTGGCGAGGTACGTCCCGGGAATCGAGGCATCCGGACCGGACACGGTTTCGGCGTCTGCCGCGGCCCGGTCCTTCCGGTGGCGCTCCAAATAATGGGAGAGGAAGCTGTTGTCGTCATGCTGCGCGAGGCGGGGAAGCAGTGCTTCCAAGGTCGCCTTGATATCGCCGACCGCGCCGATCGTGACCGGGTGCCGTCGGCCGATATGGGTCGGGTCGGCATCGATCTGGATGATCTTGGCCTTGTCGGGATAGAACTGGCTCCAGGCGAAATCGCACCCCAGAAGCAGCAGCACGTCGCAGTCGAGGATGGCGTGATAGCCCGCGGGCTGGCCGATCATGCCGGTCATGCCCACGTTGTAGGGATTGTCGTATTCGACGAAATCCTTGCCGCGCGACGTGTGCGCCATCGGGGCTTTGAGCCGCGCCGCCGTAGCGACCACCTCGTCATGCGCCCCCGCACAGCCGGCGCCGGCATAGATCGTGATCGCGTCGCTCTCGTTGAGGATGGCGGCGATCTCGTCGAGATCGGCGTCGGTCGGGCGAACGAGCGGGCGCCGCGCATGAACGGCGTACGGCGCTTCATCGTGCGCGGGAGCGTTGGCGATGTCCGCCGGCACGATCAGCACGGCGACGCCGCGTTTCGTCAACGCCGCCTGGCAGGCGGCGACCGTCTTGCGCCGGGCCTGCTCGGGCGTCACGATCATCTCGCAATAGACGCTGCAGCCCTTGTACACGTCATTGAAGTCGACCTCCTGGATCGACTGGAACCCGATGTCCTGCCGCACGATCTGGGTCGCGATCAGGATGACCGGCGCGCGATTGCGGTTGGCCTCGTAAAGCCCGTTGATGAAGTGGAGGCTGCCGGGGCCGCAGCTGCCGGCGCAGGCGGTCAGATGGCCGGTGAACTGCGCCTCGGCGCCGGCCGCGAAGGCGCCGGCCTCCTCGTGCCGCATATGGACCCAGTCGATCTCGCTGCGGTCGATGGCGTGGGCGATCCGGTTCAGCGTGTCGCCGACGATCCCGTAGCACCTCTTCACGCCGGCTGCCTCGAGCGTCTCGACTACGACATCTGCCACTCGTTTCGACATTGCGGAACCTCTTGTCGCCTGTTCCTGGGAGCGATCCGACTCGATCCCCGGTCAAGCTCCCCTGGGAAATTGTGTCAGAACCGTGCTTCCCTATCCCCCCGATGGGGGGCAGACGGTCTGACCCGGGGGATGACGGGCCGCGCGCACGTCGGTCAGTTCGGGAAGCGGTCCGCGATGTCACCCGGCGGTGCGGCGGCGCGTACACCAGCGATGCGGCCGAGCGTCACAGCAACCCAAGGGATCCGGCTCGAAACACCGCCTCGGTGCGCGTGCTGACGGCGAGCTTCGAAAAGATACGCTTGACATGCGATTTCACCGTCTCCGGTGAGATCTCCAGGGTCCGAGCGATGCGCTTGTTGGCGAAGCCTTGGCTAATCATTGCAAGGACATCGCGTTCCCGTGCGGTCAGCGTATCGCTGACGCGTCTGCTGGGCTGCTCAGGAGGGCTGTCTGCGTCGCGGGCGTCCCATCGCGAAAGCAGGCTTCCCACAAACGGTAGAACCTCGCGATCCATCGACGCCGGCGCTGCTGCTCGGGCATAGGCTCGTTTCAAGAGCATGCCAGATCCCGGCCCTCCC
This sequence comes from uncultured Alphaproteobacteria bacterium, assembly GCA_963790445.1. Taxonomy (GTDB): domain Bacteria; phylum Pseudomonadota; class Alphaproteobacteria; order Acetobacterales; family Acetobacteraceae; genus JAMXLO01. The sequence goes on from CAWBON010000020.1 coordinate 191,501, forward strand.
TCCAGGAAGACCTGGTAGAGGCCCGCTACAGCGGCTGCCTTGATGGTGTGGAAAAACAGCGCGTCCGCTTCTTCGGATTCCTCCATGGCCGCGAGCATTTCGGCCAGCTCGACCGCCAGTCCGCAGCCAACATACAGATCCCGCTTTTCAAGCGCCTGATGATAAAGCTGCCGCAATCCCGCCACCGCCTCCCTCGAGGGAGTCTCGGCCCAAGACACGCGCCAACGCGTAAGGGTGCGATATCGAGTGATCTCGGAGGTCGGGTGTCCTGATCCCGCACGGTGCAACTCCGCATAGCGATCGAGGTATTCCAGGACGAGACGAGCTTCCCGCGTCTGGCCTCCCTGCAGCAGCAACGAGGCGCGCTCGGCGAGGCATGCCGCAACAAGCCGCGGCCAACCCCTGCGTTCCCCCAACGCCTCGGCCTCGCGGAGCAACAGGGCTGCGAAGTCGCATTGCTTCCTTTGTTTGGCGATTCGCGTAAGGACCAGGTATGCGCGCAAGGCGGATTCGATCGGCCCTCTGGCGTTGATCACTGGAAGCCGATCGCGCAGGAGCGTGTCGGCTTGATCAAGACAACCCTCCTCGTAAAGCACCTGGGCCGCAACACACGCCGGAACTGTCGCGAGCCCAGCGGCTTCCTTCGGTGTGGACTTTGCGATGTTCAATGCGTCCAACGCCAACCGTTTGGCAGTGGACATGCGTAGATGATCAAGTGCGACCGCAGCCTCTATCGATAGGTCAAGCATCGCGGATATTGCCAACGACTTCGACCACCGCGCGCGTGGTTCGAGCCTTGGTAGCGAACAGAAGGAATCAAACTCACCGAGGCGCCAAAACCCAAGGCGACAGAGAGTTAGTGCAGCGTGGTGGTCCTGAGTCGTTCCGCCGTTCTTTAGCAGCGATACGGCGATCGGGAGGACGGCCAGGCTGTCGTCCTGAACGGCAAGTCCGGCCGCACGAAGTAGCTGCATCGCCCCACGCAACCGTCGTGCGTTCGCGGGCGGCACGTCGTCGAGCTGCAGTTCAAGTCGCTCAATCATGCGAAGAGCTTCATCGATCTGCAATGCCAGCATCAAACGCCAGGCTCGCGCCAGGTCACGCCTGATTTTTGGTATCGAGGTGCTCGTCGGGTTCTGCCGTGGCTTGCATCGGCCAAGCGTGTCGAGCACGGCTTCGTCAGGCGAACTCTCCCGCCACCGTGGCGAGTCCGAATTCATGCCTCGGTCGAGCAGACCGATTGGTGCTGTGAACGGCACCAACTTCTCGAAACGCACGACAGGCGTTCGTGGGCCCCGGAGCGGGGCCGCTTCTTCGTCATGCAAGTCTCGAATGCTTTGTTCCGTCATGACACGCTCTCGCTCGAGTGAGGAGGCCTACGCGGCCGGCAGCCAGACCTCGACCCAGAAGCCGCCATCGTCGCGGCTGACGTGTCCGATCCATCGGCCGTTCCGCCACCCCTCCAGCGTGCGTTGGAAGCCGCGCAAGGCCAGGTATTCCCGAACCTGCGCGCGAGTCTCGTAGCGGCGGATGATCGCGGCTGGGCATGTCATGCCATCCTCCTTTGCGCATTCGGCTGTTTGCTTCCGTTCGCAGACGCAACACGCTGCCTGATGCCATTGAGTGGCCGCTCGGCGTTCGCCTGTCCCGTCAATGTCCGTATGATGCGGTAAATCGGCGTAGAGGGCGTGGAGTCGCTGCTGGCAGGAAATGCCCAGTGGCTCGCAGCCGGGCTATTCCCGACGACGACGGACGGACATCTGTCACAGGTAGGCTGGCTTCGATGGACCCGGAGGCACCGCGGGGTGCTTCGCAGAAATTGATGTTGCCGGCTTCTCGCATGGCTCGAGCTTCATGCCGTCGAAAGCTTACGCGTATGCGAAGGCCCACCCGGCGCCAAACAGCGGTGCCAAACGGCATTGGCTTTGGGACCGGTGCGACCTGTCGCTCGCTGTAAAACCAGGTAAAAGGAAGAGTGAATTCGGGGGATACGCCATGGACGAGCCTGCCATCTCGTTCGGCCCGTTCCGGCTCGTCGCGGCGCGGCGGCTCCTGCTCGAGGGGGACAAGCCCGTGCGGCTCGGCGGTCGTGCTTTCGACATCCTCGCCGCTTTGGTTGAACGTGCCGGCGAGGTGGTCACCAAGGAGGCACTGATAGCGCGCGTCTGGCCACAGACATTCGTGGAAGAAGCAAATCTGAAGATCCAGGTCAGCGCTTTGCGCCGAGCTCTCGGCGACGGCCAAGGCGACAATCGCTACATCGTGACCGTTCCAGGGCGGGGCTACAATTTCGTGGCGCCGGTACGCTTGAGGAACGCCCTCGCGCCCACCCGCCCGCTGGAAATCGTCGCCGGCAAACAGAAACAATCTACCGCTTGCGGTAATTCGGGTCATCGGCCGCGACGAAATCGTGGCGACGGTCGTCGCACGACTTTCGCGCCAGCGTCTGGTGACGATCGTCGGGCCCGGAGGCATCGGCAAGACGACTGTCGCGCCTCGCCGTCGCGGAGCACATGATCGCCGATTATGAACACGGCGTCTGGCTGGTCGATCTGGCGCCGCTTAGCGATCCGCGCTTGGTGCCGAGCGCGGTTGCGACGGCGCTCGGCCTGGAAATGCGCACCGAAGATCCACTTCCCGGCCTGGTCGCCGCCCTCAAAGACAGCCGGATGCTGCTGCTGCTCGACAATTGCGAGCACGTCATCGACGCGGCGGCTGGTCTGGCGGCGGCGGTTCTCGGCGGCGCGTCAGGCGTCAACATTCTGGCGACCAGCAGGGAGCCGCTCGGGTTGCAGGGTGAACGCGTGCACCGCCTCGCACCGCTCAACAGCCCGGAGCCGTCGTCTGGGCTGACGGCCGCCGAGGCGGCGGCTTTCCCCGCCGTGCAGCTCTTCGTCGAGCGCGTAACCGCGATCGTCGAAGACTTCGCGCTGACCGATGCCAACGCCCCGCTGGTCGGTCGCGATTTGCCGGAGGCTCGACGGCTTGCCGCTGGCGATCGAGTTCGCCGCACCGCGCGTCGAGGTGCTCGGCGTTGAAGGCCTTGCCGCCGGCCTGGACGACAGCTTGCGGCTGTTGGGAACGCAGCGCCGAGCCGCCATGCCGCGGCACCGGACCATGCGGGCCGTCGTCGACTGGAGTTACGGTCTGCTCAGCCAGGACGAGCAACGGTTCTTCCGTGCTCTCGGCATATTCGCCGGCGGCTTTACCGGCGAGGCGGCCGCGGCCGTTGCCATGGATGCGGCAACATCAGGCGCTGATGCGATCGACCGCTTGGCCGATCTGGTGGCGAAATCGCTGGTCGTCGCGGATGTCAGCGGCACCAAGCCGCGGTTCCGGCTGCTCGACACGACCCGCGCCTACGCGCTCGAGAAGCTTGACGAGAGCGGCGAGCGCGAAGCGGATCGCGCGCCGCCATGCCGAATACTATCGCGATCTTTTCGAGCGCGCGGAAGCGGGAAGCGTCGGCGCGACCGCCGGGTGGATGGTTGGCCGATTAGCTGCCAGGAAATCGACAACGTTCGCGCGGCGCTCGACTGGTCCTTTTCGCCGGCCGGTCACGCGGCCATCGGCACGGAACTCACTGCCGCCTATGTGCCGGTGTGGCTGAATTTGTCGCTCGCGGCCGAATGCCGCGAGCGATGCGAGCATGCGCTACTCAAGCTCAAGACCGAACAAATATCGGATGCTCGGCTCCGAGATGCGGCTGCAGATCGGTCTCGGCAGCGGCTTGCTTCACACGCTCGGCCCCGCGGAGCAGGCGCAGAGCATCCTGACTGAGGCACTTGCTATCGCCGATACCTTGGGCGACCTGCCTGCACAGCTGCGGGTTTTGTTGGTCCTCTCGAGCGTCAATGTTTATCGCGGCGAATACGCTCGGGGAGCGGCGGAAGTCGAGCGCGCCGCAGAGATCGCCCAGCGGATCGGCGACGTGCCGAGCGTCGTGGTCGCCGAGCGGCGCATGGGCACTACTCTGCTGACGACTTGGCAGACTTGGCGAAGCACAGCGATGGCTTGAGCGGGCGATCCGGCGCCGCTTTATCTTGAAGAGGAACAGCTGCCGCTCTCGCGGCACTCGGGTGACCGCGCGATGGCCCGGGCCATGCTCGCGCGGGCTCTCTGGCTGCGGGGCTTCCCCGACAGAGCCCGCCGTGAGGCGCAGACGAGCATCGACGAGGTGCGAGGCCCCGATCGCCAGCTGACGATGTGCCGGGTGCTCTATTTCGGGCATTGGCCGGATCGCGCCCATGACGGGTGAGTTCAGTGCGGCGGAAAATGCGGTCGCCACCCTCATCGAGTTGGCGACCCGCGTGAACTGCGCGGTTTTGGATGACCGCCGGACAGTTTCTGCGCGGCAAGCTGTTCGTCCAGCGCCACGCGTACGCCGAGGGCCTGGCGGTCCTGCGCGAGGCGTTCGAAATCTGCCGCCAGACCGGGTGGCGTTTGTCCTATCCCGAGTTCACCGGCTCTCTCGCTCTGGCGCTTGCCGGGTTGGGGCGACTCGACGAGGCCTATGATGCCGTTGGCCGCGCGATCGAGAGCGCCGGCGGACGCGCGGACGGACAACAATGGTATGTGCCCGAACTCCTGCGCATCAAGGGCGAAATCCTGCTCCAGCACGGCTCTGAACGAGCCTCGGCGGCGGCGAACTGCTTCGATCAGGCCGCAGCGATGGCGCGCGAACAGGGCGCCTTGTCCTGGGAGCTGCGCATCGGGCTCAGCCTGTGCCGCTTGCGCATGACACAGGGACGGGGCGACGAGGGACGACGGGAACTCGCCCTGCTTTACGACCGGTTCACCGAGGGTTTCGGCACCGCCGATCTGATCGCGGCGAAACAGCTTCTGGACGAGCTGGGCGCTCCCGATCATGACTGAGCCGCAGGTGTCAAGCGAGCGGCGGACCTGCGATCTCGTTTGGCCCGTACCGGCTCCTTGCAGCACAGCGGCTCCTGCTCGAGGGCGACAAGCCAGTGCGGCTCGGCAGCCGCGCGTTCGATATCCTGACTGCTCTGGTCGAACGCGCCGGCGAGGTAGTCGGCAAGGAGGAGCTGATCGCCCGAGCCTGGCCAGCAACGCTCGTGGAAGAAGCGAATCTGAAGATCCAGGTCAGCGCTTTGCGTCGTGCCCTTGGCGACGGACAGGGCGACAATCGCTACGTCGCCACTGTTGTAGGACGGGGCTACAATTTCGTCGCGCCGGTACGCAAAGAGGAGCCGCCGCGGGCCTCGCCGTTGCCGATCGATTGCGCCGGCGGCGCCGCACAATCTGCCGTTCGCGACAACTCGGATGATTGGCCGCGAGGAAACTGTGAAAACTCTTGTCGCGCAGTGTCGCGCCAACGCCTGGTGACGATCGTCGGACCCGGAGGGACCGGCAAGACCACGGTTGCGCTCGCAGTCGCCGAGCAGTTGATCGCGGGCTATGAACACGGGGTTTGGCTGGTCGATCTGGCGCCTCTGGGCGACCCACGCCTGGTACCCAGCACGGTCGCGACCGTGCTCGGTCTGGAAATCCGTGCGGACGATCAACTTCCCGGCCTCGTTCGCGGCCTCAAAGACAAACGAATGCTGCTGCTGCTCGACAACTGCGAACACGTCATTGACGCGGCGGCTGCCTGACGGCGGCGATTCTCAGCCGAGCGCCGGGCGTCAGCATCCTGGCGACCAGCAGGGAGCGTATTGGGATCATGGGCGAGCGCGAGTACCGCCTCGGCCCGCTCGGCAGCCCGGAGCCGTCTTCGAAACGGACAATCGCCGAGACGGCAACTTTTCCCGCGGTGCAGCTGTTCGTCGAACGTGTATCTGCGATTGTAGAGGACTTCGCGCTGACCGATGCGAACGCGCCGCTGGTCATCGAGATTTGCCGCAGGCTCGACGGCTTGCCGCTGGCGATCGAGTTTGCCGCACCCTGTGTCGAGGCACTTGGTGTCGAGGGATTGGCTGCCCACCTGAATGACAACCTGCCGCTGTTGACCGCGCAGCGACGTACCTCAACTGCGCGGCATCAGACGATGCGGGCGGTCATCGATTGGAGTTACGGTCTGCTGAGCGATAACGTGCAGCGGAACTTCCGGGCTCTCGGCATCTTTGCCGGCGGCTTCACTGCCGATGCCGCTACGACGGTCGCCATGGATGCGGAAACCACAAGCATCGATGCTATGGACCGTCTGGCTGACCTGGTGGCGAAATCTCTGGTCGTCGCGGATGTCAGCGGCACCAAACCGCGGTTCCGGCTGCTCGACACGACCCGCGCCTACGCATCGAGAAGCTCGACGGAAAGTGGCGAAGCCGAACAGATCGCGCGGAACCACGCCGCGTACTATCGCGATCTCTTCATGCAAGCCGCCTCTGAACGCAGCTGCCAGTCCCTGCGCGCGGCGAACGGTTCGCCATGGCCAGGAGATCGACAATGTGCGCGCGGCGCTCGATTGGGCGTTCTCCGCGGCGGGAGGCACATCGATCGGCATCGATCTGACGGCAGCCCATGTCCCGCAATGGACGCAGCTATCGCTGTTCGGCGAATGCCGCACCAGGATCGAGGCGGCTCTCGCCATGCTGGATCGCGGTTCCGGCCATGCAGCCAGGACCGAGATGATCCTGCGGGCCGCGCTTGGCACATCGCTGGCCTATACGCGTGGACCGGTCGACGAGGCCGATGCCAACTGGCAACGCGTGTTCGAACTCGCGAAGCGATTGGACGATACCGAGTATCAAATGCGCGCGCTGTACGGGCGATGCATGTACAAGACTCTCGTCTGCGATCATCGCGCGGCATTGACCCTGGCGTGGCAGTTCCGGCGCGTCGCCGAGCGCGTGGCCACCGCGACGGATGTCGCAACGTCAGATCGCATCATGGCGCTGGTGTTGCATTATCTCGGCGACCAGACGGCAGCGCGCGCCTGCGCGGAACGCAGCCTTGCTGGTCCAATTCCGCCGAACCGGCATGTCTACAGCACCCGCTACGGTATCGATCAGCGCGTGGGCGCGCTGGTGCAGTTGGCGCGGACGCTTTGGCTGCAGGGATTCCCGGAGCAGGCGATGCAAGCCGCCCGGGCCAGTGTCGATGAGGCCGTCGATGTGGGCCACGGCAACTCGATATGCCTGGCGCTGGCCGACGGCGCCTGCATCGTTGCGATGCTATCCGGCAAGCCCAATGACGCCGAGCATTTCGCGGGGATGCTGACGGAGCACGCCGAGGGGCACGATCTCGGCGTCTGGCGCATCTACGGGCGCGCCGTGCGGGGGCGACTGCTCGCGTGGCGCGGCCACGGCGCCGACGGCGCGGCATTGCTGCGATCGGCGCTGGCCGATTTGCGCAAGACGCCACTCGACATGCGCTTCCAACTGTATCTGGTATGGCTCGCAGAGGTGGTGGGCGCCGCCGGCCAGGTAACCGAGGCGTTGGCCGCCATCGATGAGGCGCTGGAGCGCGCGGAGCGCACAGAAGAGCGCTGGTTCATTCCCGAACTCTTGCGCCTGCGTGGCGAACTCGCGCTGCAGGACGCCGAAGCGGGTGACACCGCCGACGTGCGCGACATGTTTGCCGAATCGCTCCGGTTGGCACGCAGCCAGGATGTGCTGTCATGGGAGCTGCGGACGACAATGAGCCTTGTTCGCCTGCGGCGCGGCCGGGCGGGCGCGGCCGGGTCGCGCGCCATCCTCGCGTCGGTGCTGGCGCGCTTCAGCGAAGGATTCGGCACCGCGGACCTGGTTGCGGCCAGACGTTTGCTGGTCGATCGCGCGAGCTGACCCGTCGAGGTTTGCCGCGTGCGCGGCCGCCCACGCACAGTGCAGCAACCGACGCCTCGCTGAACAGTATCCGTCCCGGGACGGACGCGGGCGTCTCTGGCCTCTTCAGGTAAAATTCAGGTAAAAAAGAGAGTGAATCCGGGGGCTGCGCCGTGGACATCTCGTTTGGCCCGTACCGGCTCCTTGCAGCACAGCGGCTCCTGCTCGAGGGCGACAAGCCAGTGCGGCTGGGCGGTCGCGCATTCGATATCCTGACTGCTCTGGTCGAACGCGCCGGTGAGGTGGTCAGCAAGGAGGAGCTGATCGCCCGAGCCTGGCCAGCAACGTACGTGGAAGAAGCGAATCTGAAGATCCAGGTCAGCGCGTTGCGTCGCGCCCTGGGTGACGGACAAGGCGACAATCGCTACGTCGCCACCGTTGTCGGACGGGGCTACAATTTCGTCGCGCCGGTACGCAAAGAGGAGCCGTCGCGGGCTTCGCCATCCCCGCCAGTCGCGCCGGCGGCGCTGCACAATCTGCCGTTCGCGACAACTCGGATGATCGGCCGCGGGGAAATCGTGACAACGCTTGTCACACAACTCGCGCGCCAGCGCCTGGTCACGGTTGCCGGGCCTGGCGGCATTGGCAAAACCACAGTTGGCCTCGCAGTCGCCGAAAGAATGATCGGCGTTTATGAGCGCGGCGTCTGGCTGGTCGATCTGGCGCCGCTCGGCGATCCACGCCTGGTGCCGAGTGCGGTTGCGACCGTGCTCGGCCTGGAAATCCGCACAGCAGATCCTTTGCCCGCCCTGGTCGCCGCTCTCAGGGACAATCGGACGCTGCTCATGTTCGACAATTGCGAGCACGTCATTGATGCAGCGGCTGGTCTGGCGGAGGCGCTTCTCAGCGGAACGTCTGGCGTCAACATTCTGACGACCAGTCGGGAGCCGCTCGGGGTACCGGGCGAACGCGTGCACCGCCTCGCACCGCTCAATAGCCCGGAGCCGTCGCCTGGGCTGACGGCCACGGAAGCGGCGGCTTTCCCCGCCGTGCAGCTCTTCATCGAGCGAGTGTCCGCGATCGTCGAAGACTTCGCACTGACCGATGCCAACGCCGCGCTGGTCGTCGCAATTTGCCGGCGTCTCGACGGTTTGCCGTTGGCGATCGAGTTCGCCGCACCGCGTGTCGAGGCGCTCGGCATCGAAGGCCTTGCCGCCCGCCTGGACGACAGCTTACGGCGGCTGTCAGGAGCGCAGCGCCGAGCA